>MKWR01000026.1 GCA_001899855.1 Lysobacterales bacterium 63-13 | reverse complement strand
GGGCCGGCATTGTTGGCGCTGATCGTGTAGGTCACCGAGCCACCCGGGGTTGCCGTCGTCACGCCGTCGGTCTTGCTGATCGACAGGTCGGCCGAGGCATTCAGCGTGTCGCTGTCGGTGGCGGAGTTGTTGGCTGTGTTCGGATCGCCGCTCGATGTGATCGTCGCCGTGTTGGCGAGCGTGCCGCTGGCGGCTGCCGAGATCGCGCAAGTTGCGGTGTAGACCGAACTTGCTCCGGAGGGCAGGTTGATCACATCGTTGATGTTGCCCGAGCCGGAAGCCGTGCACGTGCCACCGCCCGCGCCGGCACAGGTCCAGGTGCAGGTCAGGGCCGCCGGGAAGGTGTCGGCCACGGTGACGCCTGTCGCCGCTGCGGCACTGCCGTTGGATGCCGTGATCGTGTAGGTGACTGACGCACCGGGTACGGCTGTCGCGACGCCATCGGTCTTGGTGATGGCGACATCGGCTGCCAGTGTGCTGTAGCAGACCGTCACGTCATTGAGCGTCGGAGTCACGGCGTTGTTGCCCGTGGAAAGATCGGCGCGGTACTTGATGTAGCGCTTGCCATTGAACTGCGCCAGTGATCCGCCGCTGCTCGAATAGAAGGTGCCGGCCGTTCCATCGGGGCCGACAAAGTTGAACGGGCCGGTCGATGCGTTGCTGGCGGCAACCTGGAACTGCAGACCGGTGCTTGCCGGCGTCGTCGCGGTCCAGCCCAGGGTCGACCAGAGCGGAGTCTGTCCGACGGCCAGGTTGCTGTCCTTGTTCGAGGAAACGAGGTTTCCGTTCGCCGCGTAACCGGTATTCATGTAGGTCTTGAAGCCGGCGTCGGTGCTGACGCCTCCGGTCAACGGGATGGACCAGACGGTACCGCTGGTCGCGCCGGTGACCCGCGTGCCGCCCGCATACGTATTCGCACCCGCGGTTGACGTACCGCTTCGGGTCAAGGCATAGGTGCCCGGCGACGGATTTGCCGTGGGCCGGATGACCAGTGCATACGTCGTTCCGGCGACGAGGACCGGCGGAACCGCGAACGTGGCCGTGAAGTACCCGGAGGCTCCGCTGTTGAAGCCGTTGATCGTGGCACTGGCCAGATCAGCGCCGCTGGGCAAGCCGGCCGAGGTGGCGCGCAGGGACAGCGTGAGATTGGGTGTCGTGCCGGTGCAGCCGGAACAGAACAGGTTGATCTCGGCACGCACCAGTTGGCCACTGAGCGTGGGCGTGAATGTCTGGCCAGCCCAGGTCGTGGTGGTGATCCCGACGCCACTTGTTCCGAGCGATGTGTTCTGCTGGTCAAGCGCCGCGCTGTTGTCGAGGGTGACGTTGCCGGGCGTGGTCGTCAGGTCGAGATTGGCAAAGACGCCGGCCTGGAAATCGGACTGCGTCGTGTCGACGAGGCAGGCACTGGCAGGTGCCGCGGACAAGGCGAAGTCCTGGATCGTGGTTGCACCGTCATTGACGACGATGTTTGCCGCCGCCGCCGTCACATGGCCGGCCTTGCTCGCCGAGATCGCCGGATAGGTTCCCGATGTCAGGCCGGCGAAGGCATACGCGCCACTTGCATTGGTCGTCGTCGTGCGGCTGCCGAGCATGATCGTGACGCCGTCGATGGGCGCGCCACCAACGCTTGCTGTCACCGTGCCCTGCAGGGTCCCGGTGCCAGCCGCCGAGCAGGTCGGATAGGCAAAGGAACCGATGCGGGTTTGATAGTTGAGCCCGTTCGCCGCGTAATATTCATTTGTGTACCAGAACGTGCAGCCGTCGGGATCCAGCGTCATTGCGCTGTAGTCGCCCCAGCGCGCGCAAGTGCCGCCGCACGATCCGGTCTGCGTGCCGGCACCCTGGATCAACACCTGTTCGGTCTGGCTGAACGTGTTGACCGGATCGCTGGCGAGGCGGCCGGCGTACTTGATGGCCGGCTTGGTCGTCGAACTCGACGTGCTGTAGCCGAGGGCAAGGTCGCCGACACGGTTGACGGCGACGCTCGGCATGAAGCGATGCATGACATTCGCACCATCGGGATCCCAGGTTGCCGCCTGCGCAATGTTCGCCGCGACCACGCCGCCGGTCACGCCGACCTGGTACCAGCGTGGCGCGGCGAAGCCCGTCGTGTTGGCGCGCGCCACGGTGTGCGCGGTCCACAGCGATTCGACGCCGCCGATATTGCTGTACTGGTTCTGCATCATGGCGCGGATCGCCAGCACGTCGAGCGCATTGCCGCCCTGCGACGGCGCGTTGGCGGGGTTTGCATTCGGCCATGAGGTGCTGGCCAGTGGGACATCCGGGCCGGTGAATGTGGAGGCCGAGATATGGTTCCAGTCAACGTGGAACTTGTACACGGTTACCGCATTGAGGTACTGCCAAGTCGAGATGAAATAGTTCGGCGTGCCGGCAGGCGGCGTGCCGGTCTGCAGGCGTGCGTTGGATGGCAGCAGGGTGAAATCATCGCCGGGGGCGTCGAAGGTGACCACCTGCACGCTGGGCGCGCCGGCGTACATCTGGGCCTTGTTGAAGGCATATACGCGCGGCCCGAGGAAACCGGCACCCGAGGCATAGCCGAACATGTTTGCCGACATGTAGATGCCGTCGGTCCAGATGCCGAACTTCGGATAATCGCCAAGTCCGCCGGCGGTGTTGATCGAGTAGAAATTCCAGCCGCCGCTGACCGGGTCCCCGCTCTTGGACACGGCGATGCACTCGAATGCCCCGGGCGGGTTGACGACATTGCCGCCGCCATCGACCTGGAAGGCGAAATCCGTGATCACCCAGCGATCCTCGAAGGTGTCGTAGAGGATCACCGGATCGCCGAAGTTGTCGGTGTCGCAGAGGTTGCCGAAGTTGCCCTGGCTCATGAATGTGTCGAGCGTGAACGCGGCAATCTGTGCGCCATCGGACTTGCGGTAGATGCCAATCGACGAGTTGATCGACTGGATGTAGTAGACCGGACCGACATCGCCGTTCGTATCGGGTGGATGTCCGGCACCCCAGGTGGAGAAGTCGAGTCCGGCGAAATTCGCCAGCGGCGCGGGAGCGGGCGCCATCGCCAGCGGAGCAAGCGGGGTTGGCGCGGGTTGGGCACCCGGCAGGGCAACGCGGTCGATCTCCGGTGCCTCGCGTTCCGGGCGCTCGCGGCGCAGCGGCGGCGTCTGCGGCAGGTTGCGCAGGTCAAAGACCGCGCTGCGGCCGCGGGTCAAGCGAAGTTCAACCGCCGGCGCGGGCGCCAGCGTGTTCGTCGATGCGCCTTCCTGCTCGATCGGGCCCTGGGCATTTGCGCCGCCCACCAGCAATCCCGACAGCATGAGCGCTGCCACCATGATGATCGTTTTCATGAATCCCCCTGAAGAATGGAACGTCTTGATGCCGACGCACAGCGCGCGATTCCACTCCATCCGTGGAATGACCGGATACTCGTTCCGAAGTCGCAAGGAAGCGGCGCGTTGCGGAGCATGATCCTCGCCCCCAGGACCGTCAATTGAATTTTCCTGAAGCACTTTCAGCGTGCAAGGATGGAGCCTCGGCCCGGCAACGCCTGCGCCTGGCATTGTCCTCGAGGCATGCAGGCAATCCCGGGAATCAGGCCGCTCGCGGGGCACTCACTGGCTCAGGAACCAGTGCCAGAGCGGCAAGGTCAGCATCGACAGCAGGATGCCGTAGCCGATCAAGGCAGCGGCCAGCTCGGGGGCCAGTCCCGCCAGCGCCAGCAATGCACCGGAGGTGACCATCGGCGGCATTGCGGTCAGATAGACGGCCACCAGCAGCATTTCCCGCGACAGGCCAAACAGGTGGGCGAGGCCAAAGGCAAGCATCGGCATCAGCACCAGCTTGGCCAGCAAACCCACGGCCAGCGGCAGGGCATGCTGGCGCGACAGGCGAAATTTCAATTGCATGCCGAGGGCGAGCACGACGATCGGCAACAGCGCATCGGCGAGCAGGTGCAGGCCCTTGTCGAACACCGGGGGAAGCTCCGCGGGAACCACGGTCAAGGCCAGCACCAGGGCGATGAAGGGCGGGAAACGGAGCACGCGGTGGAGGATCGTGCCCAGGCGCAGGCGTTCACCGCCACCGTAGACGCTGATGACGAACAAGCCCCAGGTGGTCAGGATGAGAAAGCTGCCGAGCTGGTCGTAGACCACCGCATAGCGCATTGCGCCGACGCCGACCAGCAGCGGAATCAACGAGTAGCCAATGTAGGAGGTGTTGCCGAGCGGAATCTGCAACAGCAGGTTGGCCGTGCTCGGCCGATCGAAGTGCAGCGCGCGGCCCAGCGTGAAAACCAGCGCGGTGGACACGATCAAGATGATCCACGGGATGGCGACCAGTGCGATCAGCTCACGCTCGAACTGCAGGCGCGGCGCATAGAGGAGGATCGCCGCCGGCAGGCAGACATTGAGCACGACCAGGTTGAGCGTCGCCGAGGCGTTTTCCGGGACGACACGAAAGCGGTTGAGCGCGTAGCCGATCGCCAGCAAGACGAGGATGATCGCAAAGGTGGCAAAGACCGTCATCGATGACTGCATTCCCGAGTGGATCGCGCGCCATGCTCGCAGAATCGCCAACGGCACGCACGGGCTTGCATGACCCCGATGATGGCGGCGGGCGACTTGGCACGACGCGTCTCCCGCCAGGATGCGCGCGCTGTTCGGCTACCATGTCGATTTCAGGAACAGGTTCAAGCCATGTCTGCACGCCCTGCCAACGACTTGCCTTCCGTCATCATCGTCGGCAGCTATGTGCACGATCACGTCTGGCAGACGGATCGGTTCCCGCAGCCTGGCGAGACCCGACGCGCCATGGGTTTCAGCACCGGCCCGGGCGGCAAGGGCTTCAACCAGGCGGTCGCCTGCGTGCGCCAGCAGGCCCGTGCGTTGTTCATCGGCGCGCTGGGCAACGATGCGCTGGCGCTGGCGGCGCAAGACTTTGCGCGCAGCGAAGATCTTGCCTGCGCCTGGCTGATCCTCGATCAGGTACCGACCGCCGCCGCCGGCATCATTGTCGATGCCAATGGCGCCAACCAGATCATGGTCAGCCTGGCCGCCAACGAACACCTATCGACTGATTTCATCAGCGCGCATGACGCGCGCTTTGCCGAGGCCCGCGTGCTCCTCGTCCAGCTGGAGAACAATCTGGATGCCGTGCGCACGGCGCTCACGCTTGCCAGCCGCCATGGCTTGCTGCGGGTGCTCAATCCAGCGCCGATGCATGCCGGGATGGATGCCGGAATGCTCGCCCTCTGCGATCTGATCACGCCAAACGAAACCGAATTCGCGCAATTGGTCGAGCGCTTCTGCGCCAAACCGCTGCCTGCCGAGGAGGTGGCGAAACTCGCCGATGCCGAATTGCATGCCTTGTGCCGCGAGCTCGGCGTACCCAGCATCGTGGTGACCCTCGGCGCGGCGGGCTGCTTTGTCTCGCACGCCAACGGCATGCTGCGCGGCGATGCGCGCGATCACTACCGGATGGCCGCCGAACGCACCGTGGTGGTCGATACCACCGGTGCCGGCGATTCGTTCAATGGCGCCCTCGTGGCAATGCTCGCGCAAGCAACGCCGCCGGCGTTTGCCGATGCCGTGCGTTACGCGAACCGCGTCGCGGCAATGAGTACCGAGCACGCGGGAGCGGCCAGTGCCGTGCCTTCACGCGATGCCGTCATCGCCCGCTTCGGCGACTGACCGCACTCGCTCAGTGGCGCATCCGACGCCGCGATTGGCGCAGGCGCAGCAACGTCCGCCGCCGCGCCGAGCGTCGCCAGAAATAGCGCACGACCACGGCGAGGATGATCGCCGCGACCACCAGCACGATGACCTTGCCGCGATCCAGCCACTTCAGCAGCCATTCGTGGTTCTGCGCACCGTAGTAACCCAGATAGACCCAGATTGGCGCACTGATCAGCGCGGCAAATGCATCGAGCAGGAAGAACTGCATGAACGAGACGCGTCGCGTCATGCCGGCAGTCAGGTAGATCGGCGAGCGCAAGCCCGGCAGGAAGCGCGCGACAAACATCAGGCGATTGCCGAAACGACTGAACTTGGCCTGCACCATCGCGTAACGCCGCGGCGTCAACAGGTAGGCAACCCAGCGCAAGCGCAGGGCACGCTCGCCGTAGTGACGGCCGAGCACGAACATCAACACATCCCCGGCAAGAATGCCGACGATGCCGATGGCGACCATGAGGTGCACGTTGGCATAGCCGAGGCCGGCAATCACGCCGCCGGCGACAAGGGTGATGTCCTCGGGGATTGGCAGGCCGAAACCGCAGACCATCAGGACGATGAATACGGCGACATAACCATTCTGGGTGAACAGGCTGACCAGAAAATCGAGCATGACGATCAAGCGGCCAGTCGACGCAGGCGTCGACGACACGATCCTTGGCTGCGGCAGGAAAGAAGATTCAAGCGGGCATCATGCGGAAAGGGGGAACGCCGCGGATTCTAGCAGGCGAGCCGTCAAGCCGACGCAAGCTGGCCACTGTGCGCCGCACATCGATCGCTCCGGCCGGGCCGGCGCGCAGGCTACAATGCCGCCGATGCGTATCGGCAACTTCCTCATCGATCCTCCCGTCGTGCTTGCGCCGATGGCCGGGGTCACCGACAAGCCATTCCGCCAGTTGTGCAAGCGACTGGGCGCGGGTCTGGCCGTCTCGGAAATGACCACGGCCGATCCGCGCCTGTGGCATACGACCAAGTCGCAGCGGCGCGCCGACCACAGCGGCGAGCCCGATCCGATCAGCGTGCAGATTGCCGGCCATGATCCGCGCATGCTGGCCGAAGCGGCGCGCTACAACGTCGACCTCGGCGCGCAGTTGATCGACATCAACATGGGTTGCCCGGCCACCGATTAGTTATGGGGTATGGACGCTCAGAGCAATTAGTACAGACCATGGACACGGTTACCGCCGATTCTCGGATACGTCCGATCTACTCAGATCGTGGTCGCGAACCCGCTGATGAGCCATCGCTATTCCGCCCAAGCATGGGCATGCCAGATAGGTTTGCTACTACGATTCAGCGAGACAGATTTCTCGACCCTTTATCATCACAGAACCAATGAATCGAATCGCCAGCAGTGCAATCAGGCTGTGGCGACTTAACAAGGACCGTCTTCGACATGCGGCGGACGGTCAAATGGAAGAGTGCGCTTTCAAAATCCTTGGTGAAATTAACCATCTAGATCTTCGTAAGCTTTGTGAACCGCCCCGGGTTTTGAGGAGGCTCCAACTCTTGAGAGAATGGAGCCATGAACAAATCGAATAAGTTTTCCCGGGAAGTGCGTGA
>MKWR01000025.1 GCA_001899855.1 Lysobacterales bacterium 63-13 | reverse complement strand
AACGCTCGGAGTTACACTCCGACCAAGCCGAAGGAGCCTTCCCTCGGCTTCCATCCCTGGTCAATTTTCAACGAGCAGAGATGGTCAGTTTTCAACGAGCGCCAACAAGTGCAGTCTCAATCCATTCTGCCGTGGGGGAAAAGCATGTCACGTCTTTGGCTATCGACCCTTGCGGCTTTCGCGGTTTTTCCCATGGCGACAAGCCTGGCCGCGGACACGCCCCGATCACCCGACGGTGCCGGAATACCCGAGCTTACGAAGCTCTTTCAATCCATCGACGCGAGCACCGCGGGAGAGTCCAGCTTTGTCTGGACACTTGCTTCAGCCGCCTGCAGCGGATTCGGTCCGGTGCAGGGGCCAGACCTGGTCTACACCTGGGTTGCGCGGACGGACAATCCGTCGTTTCCGTTGCACCTGGATTTTGTTGTGACACCGCAGCCCGGATTCGATCCCGTAGTGTATGCGCTCAGCGAACTCGATGATGGCGCAACCTGCGTGGCAGCCATCGATACATTTGGTGCCGGCGCTGCGGAGTTGCTCCATGTCGAGGAGCAGCTGATTCCGGGTCACCGATACTATCTCTACATCGATTCGCGCAATTCGGCAGCGCTGGAAGGCGACTTCAATCTGTTCGTATCGACATTCATCTCCGTGGAGCTGCAAAGTTTCACTATCGATTGACCCAGCGCCCTGGGCCGGGCAAGGCCCGAAATCAATTGATCCATGGAGCGTTTTCAGGACACCCGCAGTTACAAGGGGATAGTGGGCGTCCCGGTAGTTAGCCTCGTTGTGGACTCCACAGACAGATTTCAGATCTTCATGGTCTTCAAGACGTGGGTATCCTCGATATCGCGCGTCCTCTTCCGCCGCACGGCCGTTCGTCGCATCATGGGCGTGGACAGGGGCACGGAGAAGAATCATGGGTGACGAAGGTTTCGGAGGTGCGCTGCGCGACCTGCGCTCGGCAATGGGCGGGCTGTTCTCGGGCGGAACATTGGATGAGACGCAGCGCGTTACGGTCGAAGTGACCTTTGGCCTGATTGGCTGGCTCGCCAAGGCCGACAGCATTGTCACCAGCCACGAGGCCGAGTTTGCAAACCGCCTGGTTGAGGAGCTCAATCTGCCAGCCAAAGGCAAGGCAATCGCACAGGCCGCCTTCCTGCGTGGCCAGCATGGCAAGCTCGATGTTGCCGACGAGGTCACGCGCTTTCTCGCGCAGCATCCCAAAGGCAGCCCCGAGATCAGCCGCCTCTACGACACGCTGCTGCGCCTCGTCGCTGCCGACGGCCGCGTCTTCAATCGCGAGCGCGTCGCGCTCGAAACACTGACCGATGCGTTCGGCTTGCCGCGCAGCGTGATCGATGCTCGGCTCACGGCGATTCGCGGTGAAGCAGCCGGTTGAAGGAACGCCGTTACGGCGGCATTGGTGAGCCAGCGTCGATCGAGCACGCGCGTCGCACAATGCGGCCTTCGGAGGACAATTCGGCGAGGCAGGGAAGCGATTACACAGACCGATCGTGCTGGAATGCGACCGCCAGCATCATTGATGGGGGTGTTCCGCTTGCGGAATCGACCGAAGGACAAATAGAGGCTGTCCCGGATGTTCTCGTTTTCGGGTGGTGGAGCCGCAGTGGTTGAACCGACCTGAAGGCGGATAGGGAGAGTCCCGGCTGATGCGTCGATTCCAAGCTACATTGCTCGACCTGAACCCATTGTTCCCCAGACGTTCACCCCCTCCCGACAGGTCCCGACACGTATGAGCAAGCCATGATCCTGCAGTCCCTCGTCGAACACCTCAATCGCTCGGTCCGGACGGCAATCGACGCGAGCAGGTACCAGAATCCGCGACGGACCGATGTCAAGGCAACGCTCGTTGCCGGGATCGCGACAGTACTCGCGACAATCGGTATCGCGGAGATGATCAGGGATGCCAGAGCTTCGACGCTGCAACGAGATTCCGATGCGGCGGCCCCGATAGCGCGAGGTGCCGTCTGCGCGGATGACGGTATTTTCGCCAATGGATTCGACGCCAACCTGATGCCGCACCCGCTTTACCCGGGACTCGATCTTTCGACGCTGCCCGGCGCAGGTGGCGCTGCGAGCGGAGCGTACCAACCGCCGCATCTGCCGTGCACGGTGCGCAACGTTTCAGTGTCGGCGAGTGGAACTGCGGCGGGTGTGCAGTTGCAGAATGCATGTGCGACGGCGGGTACGGCGGTACAGGTGCCATCGGCCGCCGGGCGTATCGGCGTGATCAATCTCGGTCATGTCGAGGACTGCGACATCACCCTCGGCAGCGCAGTCGTGATCGACTTCCTCGTGATCGGCAGTCTGCCAGGCCCCACCCACGCGCCGAGTCATCGCATCCGCCTTCGTGGCGGGCAGATCGGCAGCGTGCTGGCATACGGGCCTTCGAGCGATATCGTTTTCGATGGCGTCGCGATCAACAATGGCGTCGTGCCGTCGGCGAGCCGTTCGGCGACGGGGGTCTACCTGCCGGCAGGGCCTGCACCGACCGATGTGCTCGATCGCTTCGCGGTGGTCAACTCATTCATCCGGATGGTTGCGGTCGCCAATGGCAGCGAACTCGACGGTTCGGCCCACCTGAGTGGTCGTGCACGCAATGTGTTCTTCGCCAACAACAACATCGTCACCGCCGGCAACCGCAATTCGTGGGGCTTCCGGATCAGCGGTGGCGAAAACGTGCTGATAGTCGACAACAGCGTGCGCGTGTCATTTCACAAACTCGTGCGCATGAACGATGACCCGGTCGACTACGTCTACATCAAGGGCGGCATCTGGATGCGCGAAGCAACGCAGACCAGTGGCGGCGCGCTGCTCAACGACTCGTTCGCGCAGATTTCCGGATCGACCACGGACAACGTGCATATCGAGGATCCCACCGTTTACCTGCTGGCCGACGCGCCGGTCTCGTTCGGTGCGTCGATCGAGCCCGCGCAGAGCGGACGAAGATGGCATGCGCGCGGAATCACATGGCATGCACGCAACCCGGGTGTCATCAGTGCCGCGCGCATGCAGCAACTCGAGGATCTGTGCGTGAACATCGGTGGACTCTGCGACTACGACGCCGCCGGCCACAGCTACAACGTCGACGCATCAGTCCAATTCCCGCCGGATCCATGGCGCGATCTGCCCGGCTTCCCCGACGACGACCCGGATGCGCTTCCTATCCAGCCCTGAAGGCGCGACGCGCCGCAGTCTCTCAAAGGGCAGTTACCCAGTTCAATTTACAGACTCGAAAAGTGGGTGTCCCGGAGGTTTCGTAGGCAGCAAGCACTGTCTCGGAAGGCGAATGGTGACCTGAGACGGGGGTTGGCAGCGACCGGGCTCGCTTTCGTTTATGGACTCACGCTGCGCACATACACCTGGTCGAGCTTGAAGCTGCTCCATGCGGTGCCCGCAACGACCGGGTTGCCGAACCAAAGCGACGTCGGGCGCGTCAGACCGGTCGTCGGCGATTGCAGTGTGCGCACGCCATCAACCCAGACCTCAACCATGCTCTGGCTGTCGATCCAGCAGTACTCCACATCGTGCGCAATGTTCTGCGCGGGGCTCTCCACGAACACGCTTTTGTAGGTCGTCGCATTGGTGCGTGCGCGCACGTTGAAACCGCTTCCATCCTGCCAGGCGTCGACACTGCGCAGGGCGTAACTGTCGGCTGTGCCGTTGGCCGGTAACCCATTGGAAACCACCAGCGAACCCGTGCCCTGGGGCGCAAGGTTGGTGTAACGGGCGCTCCAGCGCACCGAGAAATCACCAATGGTCGGAATGATCGACGCTGCGGACCGGACGAATGGGAACGTCGTCGCGCTGGAAGAAGCGCTGACGCCGTCTGCGACGTTGACCGCACCTGCATTGACGTCAACCGTCCAATCCGGCGTCAACGCCGAACCTGAAAAAGTTTCAGCGAGGACATCGGTGTGATGCAGCATGCCGGTGCAATTGACCAGCGGCATTACAACCGACATGTCTTCGAAGCCATTGGCAAAAAGAGTCTCACTTTCCACCGCGCCAATGTCGCATTCGGCACCCTGTGGACGCGGAACGCCACGCTGGTCGCTTGCCACCGCACAAGGTCCTGGTCCACCTGCATCAATAGCCGAACTGCCCGCTAGCGGAACCATCACGTCGACCAATCCGCCGCGCAGCGGTGCAGGCAAGGCCGCCAGCGCCACACTGCCAATCCGTGTGCTTGCGTTGGGTGCGAAAACGCTGGGGTCGCCATACGACGCGCGCGAAACAATATCCGTCGTCGTCCCGGTGCTGTTCGCACCGATGGAATGGGAGATGGTCAGCGTTGCCGTGCCGCCACTCGCACAAAGGTTGCCACCGGCGCTGCAATTGGCCGGCGTATCGCTGAGGTTGAAAAGCGCGCCACCTTCCGCGCTGCCGCCGCTACCGCCAGCGTTTACCCGGTTATTGGCAGCGGTAACAAACGACAGTGTGAGATTGCCCGCGTAGTTGAAGATGGCGCCGCCGTAACCCGAACCGTTGCTTGTCTCGCTACTTGAACTGCCACCACTCGCACGATTTTCAGCGAGAGTCACGTTGGTCAGCGTGACCGTCCCGGCGTCATTGAATATGGCACCACCCATTCCAGCGCCCGCGCCGCCAAGTAAATATGTGCCGCTGGCGCCACCAAAACCTGGCTGGCCGCTATTGCCCGTGGCCGTGCCATATCCGTGGCCGCCGCCGCCGCCGCCAAACCCACCGCCGCCACCGTCGCCAACTGCTACAGAACCATTGCCGCCTCGGCCACCGCCTCCGCCGAAGCCGCCAAGACCGCCTTTACCGACATATAATCCCTCGCCACTGTCCAGACCTCGGGCCCCGCCACCGCCGATTCCGCCAGGGCCACCGGCGCCAAACGCTCCACCGCCCAAGAGCCCACCGTTTGGTCCGCCCCCGTTTCCGCCGCCGGCCAACGGCGTCTCACCGACTCCCCCTCCGCTCGACCCGGATCCCCCTGACGTACTGCCACCTTGGGCGGCATTGAGCACAAGCGCGCATCGCGTGATGTTCAACGCACCGCGATTGAAGATTGCCCCGCCGGCACCCAGCGCACCGCCGCCGAATCTGGAATCTCCGCCCAGCGCGAATCCATTGCGCAGCGTCAGCCCGCGCAAGTTCAGCGTTGCGGAGCTATCGATATCAAAAAGTCGAAAATTTGCAATGCCAGCGGCCCCGGATCGTGCAATGACAACACCTCGGCTCAGGCCATTGGCGGATGCGTCGATTGTCAGTGTCTTGCCGCCGGTTATGAAGAATGCCGACGGGCCGAACGCCGTACTACCGGTGCTGAGGTTGTTCGTCGATAGCGTCAGATAAATTGTCTGGCCATCGAGAGCTAAAGGGTCGAAATGGATCGTGTCACCCGATGTTGCCGCATTGATTGCGCCGCGCAGCGTTGCACATTGCAGGCCGACGCAATCGATCGTCGTTACCGTCGCCGGCTCGCCGGTGCCGGTGACGGTCAGTGTGGCCGCCTGGATCGGTACCGCCATCGCCGACAGGAGTAGACAAGAGGCCGCTGCCAGAAATGTGGACCGCTGCAAACCATGCATCGCTATTCCCCAAGGTAATATTCTGCACGGGCCGTGCATGACCGATCGATTTTATCGGAACAGTGGCGATATCTGCCAATTGCTTGGCGCTTCTTTGCGAATCTCATGCGAACACCGATCGTCGCGGCAGCAGGGCGAACAACTGTCCCACAATCGTTTTACCAAAGAGAGATCGCGGAGAGATGGACGCAGTCCGGAGCATCCACAACGCGGCAGTCCGGGACATCCACAAAGCCAATCCCGTCCTACCTCCGCTGTCAGCAATTTCCTACAGACAAGGCCGCCGTCGTTCGCCACTCTGGTGGAATGACGACCGCTCGCAGTCTCCTTGTCGATCCCGAGTCACCGGGCTACTACCACTGCATCTCGCGCTGTGTGCGACGGGCATGGTTGTGCGGCACGGATCCCTATAACGGGAAGTCCTACGAACACCGGCGCGAGTGGGTCGAGGGGAGGTTGCTGGAGCTGGCCGAGATTTTCGCCGTCGGCCTGTATGCCTACGCGGTAATGAGCAATCACGTCCACGTCGTGGTGCGGATCGACCCGCATGCGACTTTCGCCTGGTCGAATGAAGAGGTTGCACAGCGCTGGGTTCGGTTGTTCCCGGCGACTGTCGAAGGTGAAGTCGATTTCGCCGCCTGCGAGGTCAAGGAACAAAACCTGCTTGGCAATCCTGAGCGTCTGGAGATCTGCCGCCAGCGCCTGGGCAGCCTGGCCTGGTTCATGCACAGCCTCAACGAACCCATTGCGCGACGGGCCAATCGCGAAGATGCCTGCACCGGGCGCTTCTGGGAAGGACGCTACAAGTGTCAGGCGTTGCTCGACGATGCCGCCGTGCTCACGTGCATGAGCTACGTCGATCTCAATCCGATTCGGGCCAGAGTCGCCGAGAACCTCGAAACTTCCGTCCACACCAGCGCTCTGCAACGGATCAGGGCGATCGAGAACGATGCACGTGTCGCATCAATACCGCTATCGGGCATTCGATCAATTTCTTCGAACGCGAGCCTGCCGCTCAGCGTTGCTGACTACCTCGATGTCATCGACTGGACCGCTCGACTGACACGGGCTGACAAACGCCGTGCAATCTCCGCGACCGAGCCGCCCATCTTGCGAAAGCTCGGACTGAGCGAGCGGCAATGGAGCACGCAGACGCTTGGCACGGAAACCCGCTACGCGCGTGCCATTGGCTGTGCCCAGACCCTGATCGAGAAAGCGCGGTCCATGGGACAGTGCTGGATGAAGGGAGTCAGCGGCGCCCGATCGTTGATGCGGCTTCGGCCGACCTGATTCGGGATTCGATTGAAAGGCCACCTGGATCGGCGCTTGCCGGTTTTCGTGCTGCCCGCGAATAGGCATTCGACGTAGAAATCGTGGCTACTTGGGGATGAGAGCAGCGAACGTGCTGTTGCTCGGCGCCGATCAGTGGCACAAAGTTGGGGAAGAGGCCGCTGTGGGCTGAGAAGCCCGGGCCAAGCAAAAAGTGGGTGTCCCGGGTCGGGTCGTGCCGTCCTCGATCGCCTCGCGACGAATCCTGTGGCCAACTAGTTGCATAGCGATGCGGAGAGGAAGGTTTGGTCAGCAAAACCGGGAGCAGCAAAAAGGTGGGTGTCCCAGGTCGTGAAAAGTGGGTGTCCCGGGTCGCACATGGCTAGAGCAGCGAACTTGCTGTTGCTCGGCGCCGATCAGTGGCTCAAGGCTGGGGAAGGGGCCGCTTGTTCTGAGAAGCCCGGGCCAAGCAAAAAGTGAGTGTCCCGGGTCGTGCCGCAAAAATTGGGTGTCCCGGGTCGTGCCGGGTCGTGCCGTGGGGCAAGCAAAAAGTGGGTGTCCCGGATCGCGCCGGGGCAAGCAAAAAGTGGGTGTCCCGGATCGCGTCCAAAAGCGGGTGTCCCGGATCGCGTCCCGGATCGCGGTCCCGGACCGCGCCGGATCGCGCTGCGGTTTTGTCCCGCTGCAGCGATTCCCTGCCAGCGGAAGTGATGGCATGATCCAATTCAGCGCACTTGGAGGCGCCCCCAAAAGAGGCAATAGCGTGCGTTTGTCCTTAGTTTCCCTAATCTGCATTGTTTTTGCATGGGCTGGATCTTCCCATGCGCAGCGTCCGCTCCCGGCACCGCTCGACAAAGCCGTCGTCGCGGCGGCGCGCGCCGATCTTGCGGCGGCTGAACAGCATCTCGCCGACAACGAAATCGCCGCCGCCGATCACAGGTTCGACAAGGTGATCGCCTCGCCTGGCTTCAGTGCACTTGAACCCGCCGAGCAATACTTGGGTTTGTTGCGTGCGGGCATCGCCGCCCTAGATAGTGGCCAGGCGCACAAGGCGCACGGTCTGCTCGTGAGCGCTTGTGCTTTCGATCAATCTGACGGCATTGCATGGCACCTGCGCCTGCGCGCGGCCTATGCGCTCAATGACTACGTTGACAGTGCCGGCAGCGTGCGCATGATCGCGCAACGCTGGCCGAATTCGCTCGATCAGATCCGCGAGCAAGCGATATTCAACATTTCACGCAGGCTCGACCTGTCGCGGGCGAACCGCGACGAGCGGATCGCCATGCTGATCGCCTTGTTCGATGCCAACTGGACGAACGAAGGCGTCGAACCGAACGAACTGTGGTTCGACCTCGTGCGATTCCTGATCGACAACGAAAGCATGCCGCGCGCGACGGAAGTGGCGGCGCGCATCGATTCGCCGTCGATTGTGCTGACGTTTCGCGTCGACAAGCGTTTTGATGGCCTGACGCGCGCGCGCGTCGGCGGCTTCGACATCCGACGCACGATGAAGCGTCAGCGTGACCATATCGATGAATTGCGCAAGCGGCATCCCGAGCGCCTCTCCTACCTCGGCGATGAACTGGAACTCGACATCCGAGATGGGCATGCCGAGCGTGCGCTAGAACAGGCCGACAAGGTGATTGCGCGCGTGGCTGCGGAGGGAACTTCGGTGTATTCCGATACCGATGATTTCTACATATGGATTCTGGACGCTCGCAGCCGTGCCTTGCAGCGCCTCGGCCGATGGGAGGATGCGGTCACACAACAACGCAAGGCCGCCCGCCGACCTGAAAACGGTGGTTTGAACGTCAGCCAGTCGTTGAATCTTGCCCGTCTGCTGGCCCGCCTGGGACGCGCTGATGAAGTTGAGGAGGCAATGGACGAGCTGGGGCTCATGAGTCCGTTCGGTCGCATGCAATTGGCCCTGAACCGGGTCATCGCCGCCACGGTCAAGGGCGATCAGACGGTGGTCGAGGCTCAGCTTGAAATCATGCGCGCCGAACGAATCGAATCGATGGCTGCCTATCAGGCCGCACTCGTACAAGCTGGACGGATCGATGCCGCCGCCTCGCTGCTTGTCGAGCGTCTGCGCAGCGAGGACTGGCGCAACGGCGCATTGTCCGAGGTGCAGACGTATATCGAAGTTGCCGAGGCACCTCGCGACACTCTGCACATGCAGCGCTGGCGCGAGATCCTCGCACGCAAGGATGTGCGCAAGGCTCTGGATGCGGTTGGGCGCATTGAACGCGTGCCATTCGAGAAAGTGCTGCTCTGAAGAAAACAGTGTCCGCCAGAGCAACGCAGAACCAGCGTCAGTGTTGCCAGCGTGATTCTTAAGTTGAAACTGGGAAGGGGGCGCTTCTTTACCGAGCCTTTTTCTTGGCCAGCTTGAGCCAAGTATCCACAACCGTATCCGGATTCAAAGAAACCGACTCAATCCCCTCATCCATCAGCCACTCCGCCAGATCCGGGTGATCGCTCGGGCCCTGGCCGCAGATGCCGATGTACTTGCCTTTGCGCCTTGCTGTCTGGATTGCCATTGACAGCAGTTTCTTGACGGCCGCATCGCGTTCGTCAAAGAGGTGGGCGACGATGCTGGAGTCGCGGTCGAGGCCGAGGGTGAGCTGGGTCAGATCATTCGACCCGATCGAGAAGCCGTCGAAGATTTCGAGGAACTCATCGGCGAGCAGGGCGTTGGAGGGCACTTCGCACATCATGATGACCTTGAGGCCGTCCTGGCCTTGCTTGAGTCCGTTTTCGGCGAGCACTTCAACGACCTTGCGGCCTTCGTCGAGTGTGCGCACGAACGGGATCATGACCCAGGCGTTGGTCAGGCCCATTTCCTCGCGGACCTTCTTCATGGCGCGGCATTCAAGGGCGAATGCCGCGGCGAAACTTGGATCGACATAGCGGCTGGCGCCACGGAAGCCGATCATCGGATTTTCCTCGTGCGGCTCGTATTTGGTGCCGCCGATCAGGTTCGCGTATTCGTTCGACTTGAAATCGGAGAGACGCACGATGACGGGTTGCGGTGCGAAGGCGGCGGTGATCGTGGCGATGCCTTCGGCGAGGCGATCGACGTAGAAATCGACCGGGCTCGAATAGCCGGCCATGCGCTCGTCGATCTTGCGCTTGATCTCGGCGTCCTGGCTGTCGTACTCGAGCAGGGCCCTCGGATGCACGCCGATATGGCTGGCGATGATCATCTCGAGCCGGGCGAGGCCGACGCCGGCATTCGGCAGCATGGCGAAATCGAAGGCGCGCTCGGGGTTGGCCACGTTCATCATGATCTTCAACGGGGCAGGCGGCATCTGCCCGAGATCGGCGGTGATGCGTTCAAACGGCAAACGGCCTTCATAGATGAAACCGGTGTCGCCTTCGGCGCAGGAAATCGTGACTTCAGCACCATCCGGAATCCTGTCGAGGCCGTTGCCGGTGCCGACAATGGCCGGCACGCCAAGCTCGCGCGCGATGATCGCGGCGTGGCAGGTGCGGCCGCCGCGATTGGTGACGATGGCCGAGGCGCGCTTCATCACCGGTTCCCAATCGGGATCGGTCATGTCGGCGACGAGCACATCGCCGGCCTTGACCCGATCCATGTCCTTGATCGAGCGCACGACGCGCGCCGTGCCGCTGCCGATCTTCTGCCCAACCGAACGGCCTTCAGCGAGCACCGGGCCGCGTGCCTGCAAGTGGAAGCGTTCGACCTGCGTGGCGCGCGCGCGTGATTTCACGGTTTCCGGGCGCGCCTGGAGGATGTACAGCTTGCCGGTGTGGCCATCCTTGCCCCACTCGATATCCATCGGCCGGCCGTAGTGATCCTCGATGATGAGCGCCTGGCGCGACAGCTCATGCACTTCCTCATCGCTGAGGCAGAAGCGGGCGCGATCGGCGATCGGGGTTTCCTCGATGCGCACGCGTTCGCCGGGCGCATCCGAATAGACCATGCGCTGCTGCTTGGAACCGATCTGGCGGCGCAGGATGGCCGGCTTGCCGGCCCTGAGCGTCGGCTTGTAGACGTAGAACTCATCCGGATTGACCGCGCCCTGGACGACCATTTCGCCAAGGCCGTAGCTGCCGGTAACGAACACCGCATCGCGGAAACCGGATTCGGTATCGAGGGTGAACAAGACGCCCGAGGCACCGACATCCGAGCGCACCATGAGCTGCACGCCAGCCGACAGCGATACATCCTCGTGCTTGAAACCGTGGTGCACGCGGTAGGCGATCGCGCGATCGTTGTACAGCGAGGCGAAGACTTCCTTGAGCGTGTGGATGACGTCGTCGGCACCGCTGACATTGAGGAAGGTTTCCTGCTGGCCGGCAAACGAGGCATCGGGCAGGTCCTCGGCGGTGGCCGAGGAACGCACGGCGACAGCGATATCCGGGTCGCCGGCGCGCTCGCAAAGCTGCGCATAGGCTTCGCGCACGGCCTTGTCGAATTCGGGGATCAGCGGGGTTTCAATGATCCAGCGGCGGATTTCGGCACCGGCGGTGGTCAGTTCGGCGACGTTGTCGACGTCCAGCGTGGCCAGTCGATCCTGGATGCGCTTGGCGAGCCCGCTCTGCGCGATGAACTGCTGGAACGCGGCCGCGGTGGTCGCATAGCCGCCCGGCACGGATACGCCAAGCTTGCCCAGGTTGCCGATCATCTCGCCGAGCGAGGAGTTCTTGCCACCGACCTTGCCAAGATCGGACATGCGCAACGCATCCAGCCAAAGAACCAGGTCGCTCAAGACTCATCTCCGGAAAAATAATGCAGTGCATCATTCTACCGGCTATGTCCGCAGGACAACACTGTTCGGCGGCGGCAGCCGCAGGGGGACGTGCATGCAGGCTACGGGTGTTACTTCCAGAAGGCGATCCGGTATCGATCCGCTGCCTTGTCGTGGTCCTCCGGGGCCTTGCGCTGCGCCCGCCTGAGGCTCAACAGATGCTCGCCTGGGGCAAGATTGCGGATCGGCACGATGGCGATCGCGCCCTGCTGCGCGGTGCGCGGGTCCGAATAGTACCGCAGCGCCGGCGTTTCCAGCGGTTGTCCGTCAAGGGTGAGTTGCTGCCACTGCGCCAGGCATTCGAGCAGGGGCGCGCGCTGTGATTGCGTGGCCGCCACATTCCAGATGTCCGGACAGCTATCGGCCAGCAGCGCCGGATGCAGCTTCGGATCGAATGGCACAAACAGGCTCAGGTAATCGCCGGCGGGAAACATGCTGTCGATGGTCGGCACCAAGGCGTTGATCGGGCCAGCTTGGTCGCGGTAATGCTGATGAACCACGGAATCGGTCGCGCCCGCTTCGGCATCCGGCCACAGCGTGTAGTCACCGATCGCGACCGGATTCATTTGCAGGGCCAATTGCCCCATGACGATGGCAGCGACAAACAGGATGGAAACAAAGGTCGCCGCGAAAACCTTGCGCTCGCCGACATGGCTTTTCAGCAGCGTCATGATCGGATTGCTGTCGCTGCCATAGCCCAGGCGTGCATAAAAGAGGTAGATGGCTGCGACCCCGCGTGAGGTCCGGCCAGCGGGCGCAACACGGGCACCGAAGCGGCGATCGAAGCCGTAGGCGATTGCATAAGGCAGGGCGATCAATGCCAGCAGGAGGAAAACGCCGTTGGGCAGCAGCCACGGCCAGCCGAACAGCCAGGCGAGCAGGCTGGATATCGTGAAGCCCACGACCACCACCAGCACCAATCCGAAGAGGATGAGTGCAAAGGTGACCCCAAGCGCAAAGACGATGCTGGCCCGATTGTCGGCGGTTTCGATGCGATCAGCGATGCGGATGCCGCGATGCTCGATGACTCGTCGCTGGATCGGGCCGGTCTTCAGGCGATCCCAGCGCACGCCTCCGGGATAGATCGAGTTCATGCCGACGAGGGCAACCCAGTAGCCGCGCAGAACCAGGTGCAGCACGAAGGCGATGGCCAGGGTCAGCACGCTCATCTTGCTGTAGGCAAACAGCAATCGGCTCAGCGCCGCCCAATCCCTGTCGAGCCTTGGAAGCAAGGCCAGAAAGGCCTCATCCATCATGCCGGCCAACTGCAGCAGGGCAAACACGGTGACGCCGGAAAGCAGCAGTTCCATTTCCCAGGTCGGCGTGGTGTGCCTCGGCAGCAACGTACCGGCTGGATGATCGTCGTCGCTCATTGTGGATCGGGAGGTGGAAGATGACGGGCGATGGTATCACCGGCTCTGGCCTGCCCTCGGTGCAGCCAAGGGCAAGGTGGTTAGCGGTGTTTCTCCGTATTGCATAGACTGGATATCCATTAGATTGCTGGAGTTCGCATGCGTCGCACGGTGTTTTTCGTTTCCGACGGTACCGGAATCACGGCCGAGACTATCGGCCACAGCGTGTTGACCCAGTTCGAGGGAGTTGATTTCGAAACGTTCCGCTTGCCGTTTGTCGATACGGAAGCCAAGGCCGAACATGCGGCACTGCGCATCAAGACCTCGCACATGAAGACCGGCATGCGACCGATCGTCGTCAACACGATCATGGATGAGTCGCTGAGCAACACGGTGGCTACCGGCGGCGGCCTCATGCTCGATGTCTTTGCGCCGTTCATTGCACCGCTGGAAGAGGAGCTTGGCTTGCAGCGCAGTTCGCATGTCGGCAAGGCGCATGGACTGACCAACTTCGCCGAGTACGAGGCACGCATCAACGCGACCAATTACGCGCTGTCGCACGACGATGGCATCGATGTGCGCTATGACGATGCCGAAGTGATCCTGGTTGGCGTGTCGCGAGTCGGCAAGACGCCGACCTGCCTGTACATGGCCCTGCACTATGGCGTGAAGGCGGCCAACTATCCCTTGACCGAGGAGGATCTGCAGCGCTTCGAGCTGCCGGCGCGATTGAAGCCGTACAAGTCGCGGCTGTATGCCTTGAGCATCGATGCCGAGCGTCTTGCCCAAGTGCGCGAGGCGCGACGTCCGGGCAGCGCCTACGCCACGCTGGCGCAATGCCGGCGCGAACTGGAAATCGCCGAGAAGCTCTACCGCCGCGAGGGCATTCCCATGCAGAGCACGACGAATACCTCGATCGAGGAAATCGCGAGCAAGATCCTGTCCCAGCTCGGCATCGAGAAACACATGTTCTGAGTGTGCGTGGGGCGATCGGCGAGGCGATCGGGAAAGCGCGGGCGAGATCCTGATGGTACGCCGGAAAGGCGTTTGTGCAACAGACTGGTCGATGGAAACCCCGATGCTATGATCGATCCATGTCGACCTTGATCGCCAACCGTGTATCCGCGCTGCCCAGCCGCTTCTCGTGGTTGATGGGGATGTATGCCGAGAACTATCATCGACTGGCACGCTTGTTCGCGCCGCAGCGCCTGGTCGCCGGGCGCTATTTGTCCTCGGTGGATGATCGCCTCGATGTCCTCCTCGACGTCACCGAACACCATCGCTACACCGTCGACCTGATCCTGACTTATTGCCTGCGCGACAATGAAACCGGCGGCCTGGTGCCATCGGCGAACATCCGCATGTATCGTGATGCGCGCATGGCCGAGGTGCGGCACTATCACTCGGATCTGCGCCTTGAGCGGGCAATCGGGCCGCTGCCGCCGGCGCGCACGGTCTTCGAACGCCGCGTGCGGCAGAGTTCGTTCCTCAATCGCTGGCTTGAATACCTGGCCGAGCAGGGCCATTCGCCGGGAACCCTCGAGGCGATGGATGCCGGCGCCGTTCCCGCGCGCAAGGCTCTGGCCTGATCTGCAGGAACAGACGGCAAGAATCGCCCACAAAAAAACCCGCTTTCATGCGGGTTTTCTTGTGAAAAGTGGCGGAGCGGACGGGACTCGAACCCGCGACCTCCGGCGTGACAGGCCAGCATTCTAACCAGCTGAACTACCGCTCCACGTTTTTCAGCGCATCCTGCGCAATCCGCTATTCTCACCGATCCGACGCGATTTCGCGAGCCTGATCGTCACTGGCGTCCCCAAGGGGATTCGAACCCCTGTTACTGCCGTGAAAGGGCGGTGTCCTGGGCCTCTAGACGATGGGGACGCATAGAGAAACCGTGGAAAACCAACTTTGAATCTGGTGGAGCCAGGCGGGATCGAACCGCCGACCTCTACAATGCCATTGTAGCGCTCTCCCAGCTGAGCTATGGCCCCGGGAGGCGCGAGAGAATAAGGAGTGCGGGCGGTATCGTCAACACTTATTCTGCATTGCGTGTGAAATCGCCTTGATATCGTCATCCCGGCAGCGCACCTGCAGCGGATTTCCATCGGCTGTCCGCCTGCCTTGCGCCTTGAGGCAGCGCACCCATTCTTGTTGTCGATGGCATGATGCGCCGTTGTTCCGTCACTGCAGGAGAAATCCAATGCTTCATCGCACACTGCTTCTGTCCGCGTTCGCGCTTGCCGCTGGCCTGTACATGCTTCCGCTTGCGGCCGACGAGGCCAAGCCGATGAGTCCGCCGCGCACGGCTGCGCCCGCGGGTGTCGAGCTTTATTTCATTTCACCGAAGGACGGCGAAACGGTCTCGTCCGAGGTCACCGTGCGCTTCGGTTTGCGCGGCATGGGCGTATCCCCGGCCGGGAACATGGCCAAGGGCACCGGCCATCACCATCTGTTGATCGATGTCGAAGACCTGCCGGCGCTGGACAAGCCGATTCCTGCCGATGAACACCATGTGCATTTCGGTGGCGGGCAGACCGAGACGACCATCAAGCTCGCCCCAGGCAAGCACACCTTGCAGCTTGATCTGGCCGATGCGCTGCACATGCAGTTCGATCCACCCATCGTCTCGGAAAAGATCACCGTCACCGTCAAGTGATCATTGCGCTGGACGCGCCGAGTCGGGCAGTGGCGGAGGAATCGATCCCGTCGCTGCGCGACTCGGCGCGGCGAGCGCGGAATGGGCAAGCCTGACCGTGACTCAGTCGCGGACAGGGCGCCGCGTTAGTCGGCGCAGGCCCGCGGCCAGGGCGAGGAGTCCGGCGAGGAGCCATGTTGCCGCCTGGCTCCATGCATCCAGCGGCAAGGCGCGCGCGCTGTTGCCCTGGTACTCGTACGCGCCGATGTCGGCACGTCCGTTGTATTCCCGCAGGTAACCGGTACCGCGCTGGTCGGTGGCGCGGACATCGGGGTTTTCGCCCTGGTCGATTGCCGGGCTGTCGAGGGGCAGGGCGTGGGTGAGTGTGGCGCCACCGTTGTCGGCCAGTGGCAGCAGCAGCGGATCGGCAGTGAGTGTGTCCGCGGGCAAGTGCACGTTGCCGCCAGCCTGCATGACCAGGTTGTGAGATCCGGAAACCTGCAGCGACATGCTGCTGTAGACATCATCGGCACCGCTAGCCGAGCTGTTGCCCGAGACCAGGCTGCTGACCAGGGTCGAGGGCAAGGCATTGTCGATGAATGAGATGCCGCCGCCGTGCGAGCCGGCATGGTTGCCGGCAATGGTCGAGTTGACCACGCGAATGGATGTGACCTGGCGTACGCGCAGGCCGCCACCGTCGTCCTGCGCCGTCACGTTGCCGCTGACCGTCGAGTTGCGCAGTTCGAGGTTGCCTTCCTGGGTGAGACCTCCGGCAAAGCGGATGGCGAAATTGTTGCTGATGGTCGAGCGTTCGATGCTGCCGCCATTGCGTGCGATGAACAGGCCGCCACCGATTTCCCAATGCGACAGCGGCGCGTTGTCGGTGCCGATCGCCGAGTTGCCGCTGATCGTGCTGTCGAGGATGTTGACGCCATAGGCAAACGCACCACCGCCATAGGCTGCCGTGCCATTGGTCGGATGATCGCCAAAGGCGCTGCTGCCCGAGATCGTGCTGTTCCTCATGGTCAGGTGACCGGAGAGCACGGCACCGCCATACGAACCCACGCCGACGGCAAGGCAATCGCGGACCACGCTGTCGCGCAGGACCAGCATGGCGCCGCTGGCGATGCAGCCGCCGAAGCCGATATCGTTGTCGACCGCGTCAAAACGGCCGTTGGCCAGGGTCAGGCCGGCAATGGTCAAGGTGCCCGAACCCGGGTGCAGCAGGATGCGGTCGCGGCCACCGGCATCAAGGGTGAGCTGGTCGGCACCGGGACCGAGCAGGGTGAGGTCGTCGAGTTCCACCTTGAGCGCGCCCTGGCTCAGGCTGATCGTGCTGCAGACCAGATGCGACAGATCGATGGTGTCGCCGCTGAGGGCGAGTTCAACCGCGTTGCGCAGGCTGCCGCTGGAATCATCATCCGCGCAATTGCTGACCGTGAGCACGCGCGGCTGGCTGCCGGCGGGTGCCGGCCGCGAAATGCGCAGGGCATCGAGACGCGCGCGCAAGGGCGTGGTTTGCGCAGCGCGCTCGTGCGCCAGCGGCCATTGCAGGGGAATATCGGCGGGCAGGGGATTTGCCGCCGCGTACGCATCGACGAGCGCCGCCAACAGGCTCAATGCAAGCACGCGGCGCGCCAGATGGCGATGCGAAGGGTCGATCGAAGCGCGCTTTTGCATGGGTTCTCGCGTCGACGAAGGCAGCCGGCAAGCTCAGCGGGATGGCGAAAGATCGATTGTATACGTTGACATGCCATCGCCATCAACACGGGTTTCAAGGACACCCGTGATGCCCAGCGCGCGGGCCAGGTCGAGCTTGCCGCTGGCGGAGCGGAACACGATCGGCCCGCGGGTGTGCAGCGGCACGAAGCGCCAGGGTTGGTCGCTGGCATCTGCTTCCAGGCGCAGCCTGCGCTGCTGGCGGACCCAGTCGATCAGGATCTGGCGGTTCATGTCGGGTGAGTTGAAGAGCACATGCGCGCTGCCGGTGCCCGGAAAGTCGCCGCCGCCACTGGCGCGGTAGTTGTTGGTGGCGACGATGAAGACCTGTTGTGGCTGGACCAATTGGCCGTCGTGGCGCAGGTCGACAATGCGCTCGCCGACCGGCTTGCCGAGGTCGATGGCATAACGGATTCCGCCCTGGATGACATCGAAGTTGTAGCTTGGCGTCTTGCGGTTGACCAGTTCCTGGGCGTCGGTTTGTTGCGGGTCGATGCGGTTGAAATAGGCTGCGGATTTTTCCAGCCAGGCCTTCAGCTCGGTGCCGTTGAGTTTCACTGCCGACAGCGTGTTCGGATACAGGTAAAGATCGGCGGCGTTGCGGATGGCCAGCGGGCCAGCGGCAATATCGGTGAAATCGGTGGCACCACCGAAACCGGCCTTGAACGGCGCCGCTGCCGAAAGCACCGGGACATCCTTCAGCTCGGGCATGTTTTCGGCGATGTAGCGTTGCACGTAGGCGCGCTGCGCGGTGTTCAGCGGCTGGATCGCGCTGACATCGCCAATGGCGGTGAAGTACGTGGTCATCGGGAAATCGCTGGCGCCGATCGCTGCCGAGACATAGGCAATGGTGGCTTCGTGCTCGGCCTTGACCGCAGCGGCGATGGCCGGATCCGCCGCGACCGTGGTTCCATCCTTGTCCCGGATGTTCCTGACCTCGGCATGGCTGCGCTCGGCATCGATCCGCCAGTGGCCGTCGCTGCGCATCAGCCCGAGTTCGACCAGGCCAAGACTCTTGCCCCACATGTTGCCCATCACCGCCGGTTTGCCGTGGATGAAGCCGCGCGTGTTGTCGACTTCCGGCAGGTCGTTGTAGCGTGACTTCGCATTGCCGGGATCAGGGAAAGCCTGATGCGAATGGCCGAGCAGCAGCACGTCGATATCGGGCTCGCGGGCCAGGTGCCAGCCGGCGTTTTCCATGTCCTCGGAGTAGGGACGCGTATCGATGCCGCCGTGCGACAAGGCCACGATGATGTCGGCACCTTCGGCGCGCAGCGCGGGCGCATGGCGGCGGGCGGCTTCGACCACGCCCATCGTGGTCACCTTGCCTTCGAGGTTGTTGTGATCCCAGAGCAGGATCGGCGGCGGCGTGAAGCCGATGATGCCGATGCGGATCGGCACCTCGATGTGCTTGCCGGTCGGATCAAGCGCCGTCAGCGTGCGCTCGAGCAGGGCTGTCGGCGGGTACAACGGCTGGCCATCCGCGGCATTGAACACGTTGGCCAGCACCAGCGGGAAATCCGGTCCCTTGCAACGGCGTCTGGCAACGCCATCGATCGCCATCGGCTGATCCGTGACCTGGCTGAGGAAGGGCAGGCCGTAGTTGAATTCGTGGTTGCCGATGGTACCGCCGTCGTAGCCAAGCACATCCATGGCCTTGTACATGGCCAGTTCCTGGTCGCAGGCCAGCTCCTTGCCGCGCGCCTGCCAATCGGCCAGCGCCGTGCCCTGGATGGTGTCGCCGGCATCGAACAGCAGCGAGTTCGGATATTGCCTGCGCGCTTCGGCAATCAGGGTTGCCATGCGCTCGAATCCCAGCGACGTGTCCTCGGCGAGCTTGTAGTAGTCATAACTGAGGACATTCGAGTGGATATCGGTGGTTTCCAGGATGGCCAGGGTAGCCCGCGTTCCCTCTGCGGCGGCCGGTGCTTTCGGCGGATTGGCCGAACACGCCAGCAAGGCGAGGCTGAGGACGAAAATCAGGCAGTGGCGTGGAATCGGATTCATGACGGGGCACCGGAACGGACATCGGAACATGCCAGCATCGCCGGGCGAAGTCATCTGCCGGACGTTTGCCGATGCGGATTTGCCAGGCCAGGCGGGCGCTCCGGTAAACTGACCGACCGCTCAACGAGTTGCCTTTGCGATGACCGTACGTACCCGTTTCGCCCCCAGTCCAACCGGATTCCTGCATATCGGCGGTGCGCGCACCGCGCTCTATTGCTGGCTGGAGGCGCGCCATCGTGGTGGTGAATTCATCCTGCGCATCGAGGATACCGACCGCGAGCGTTCGACCCAGGCGGCCGTGCAGGCCATCCTCGATGGCATGAGCTGGCTTGGACTGGACTACGACGAGGGGCCGTTCTACCAGACCCTGCGCATGGATCGCTACCGGCAGGTGGCCGAGGACCTGCTCAAGGCCGGCAAGGCGTACTACGCCTACGAGTCGAAGGAAGAAATCGACGCCATGCGCGCCGAGGCCATGGAGAAGGGCCTGAAGCCGCGTTACAACGGCTACTACCGCGATCGCAACGAAGGCTTCCGCGAGGATCCGAACCGGGTCATCCGTTTCAAGAACCCGGCTTCCGGCGGCGTGGTCTTCGATGACAAGGTCAAGGGCCGCATCGAATGGAACAACGAGGAACTCGACGATCTGGTCCTGTTCCGTTCCGATGGCTTTCCCACCTACAACTTTGCCGTCGTCGTCGACGACATCGACATGCGCATCACCGATGTCGTGCGTGGCGATGATCACGTCAACAACACGCCACGCCAGATCAATGTCTATCACGCGTTGGGTGCCGATGTGCCGACCTTCGCGCACCTGCCGATGATCCTCGGCCCGGACGGACAGAAGCTCAGCAAGCGCCACGGCGCGGTCAGCGTCATGCAGTACCGCGATGACGGTTTCCTGCCACACGCCGTGCTGAATTACCTGGTCCGCCTCGGCTGGTCGCATGGCGACCAGGAAATCTTCTCGCGCGAGCAGATGATCGAGTTGTTCGATATCGGCGATGCCAATCGGGCAGCGTCGCGTTTTGACGTCGAGAAACTGTCCTGGCTCAACCAGCACTACATCAAGACCGACGATCCGCTCGAACTGCTGCCGCATTTCACCTGGCAATTGCGTGCGGCCGGCATCGATCCGGAGCAGGGGCCGGATCCGCTCGATGTCATCATCGCCTTGCGCGAGCGTGCGCAGACGCTCAAGGAAATGGCCGCAAAGGCGCGGGTCTGGTACGCGCCGCTGGAAGCCTATGACGATGCCGCGGTGAGCAAGCACTTGCAGTCCGCAACCGCACTGCCGGCGCTGCAGGCGGTGCATGCGCAACTGGTCACGACGGCGGAATGGACGGTCGAGAACGTGCATGCGGCGATCGCGGCGGCGGCGACGGCAATCAGCGAGGGCATGGGCAAGGTGGCGCAGCCCTTGCGCGTCGCCATCACCGGAACCCAGGTGTCGCCGTCGATCGATCACACCGTCTTCCTCGCCGGACGCGATGAAGCCTTGCGTCGCGTCGAAGCGGCGATCAAGTTGGCCGGCGGCTGAGGCAATGGATGCGCTTGAGTGCAGCCTGACGGCGCTGTCGAAGCTCGACGGCTCGGATGTCGATGCACTGATGCGCATGAACCAGGCGTGTTTGCAGAGACTCCTCGATCCCGCCTTGTGGGCCTGGGCGACGGCATTCACCGTCGTCAGCATTGCCGGTGGTGCGCTGATCGGGCGCTTGAAGGGGCGCATGATGGCGGGCATCGTCTGGGCCGCCGTGCTGGGCCCGATTGGCTGGATCGTCATTGGCCTCAGCCGTTCCAGGCGCGTGGCCTGTGCCGAATGCGCGACGCCGAACCAGCCCGATGCCAGCGTGTGCCGTCACTGCGGGGTCAACCTCCAGCAGTCGCTGCAGCGCACGGCGCGTTCACGGCTGAAGGCTGGCGACAGCAGCGCACCGCCTTGAGCGGGCGGGCGCTCGTGGCGGCGATGCTATGATTTCAGCGATCCGGCCCCATCTGCATTCGCCATGAGCCTCGCCACGCAAAAAAACCGGGATGCGCACGCACATGGCCATGATGCCGGTGCCTTTGTGCGCGATGTGGCGAGGGTTTGCGACGAGCGTGGCCTGCGCCTCACCGCCATCCGCCTGCGTGTGCTTGAGCTCGTTGCCGAAGCGACGATTCCGGTCAAGGCCTACGACCTGCTTGATCGACTCAAGGATGGCCCTGGCGTGGCCGCGCCGCCGACGGTCTATCGCGCCCTCGATTTCCTGCTCGAGCACGGCTTCATCCACAAGCTCGAATCGATCAACGCGTTTGTCGGTTGCCACCATCCTGGCGAAGCACACCAGGTTCCGTTCCTGATTTGCGACCATTGCTCAAGCGCCTTCGAGATCTGCGATGAGCGTGTCGCCGTGCTGCTCACCGACCAGGCCCGGGAACGCGGCTTCAAGCCGGCCAGCCAGACCCTCGAAGTCCACGGCATTTGCGCTCGCTGCAGCGATCAGCCGGTCAGCTGAACGGATCCGCAGTAGCTGGCTCGGAGCGTGGCCGTACTGGCAGCAGGAATGGATTTAGTATGTTATAAGGTAACACTCAGTTGCTGGCGTTGCCGTGCTCTCCGATCCCGATGAATCCGATTCTTCCCGCCATGGATGATGTCCCCAGCGATTCCGCTTCACGCAAGGCCCTGCAAGGCAGGGTGGATCGCTTTGGCGCACTCGCCTCGATGCTCTGCGCGATCCATTGTGCATTGCTGCCCTTGATTTTCGGCGTCCTGCCGGCGCTTGGCCTCGGCTTCCTCGCCGGGCATGCGTTCGAACAGGTATTCGTCAGTTTCGCCATCCTGCTCGCCTCGATCAGCCTGCTGTTCGGCCTGCGCCGGCATGGCAGCTATCGGGCCATCCTGTTTCTCGTTCCGGGGATCCTCCTGCTGGTCGTCGGCATGCTGGGCGGAGCGGAACACAGCAATCCCTGGCATGCGAGCGTGGTCAGCATCGGCGGCACCATGATCGCGCTGTCACATCTGATCAACCTGCGTCTGGTCCACGTCCACAGTCCTGCCTGTCGCCATTGACCGGCGCGTACTGGCCAGCGTGATTGTGTAACCGCAGCCTCGCTGCCTAGCATGCAGGCGAGTCCAGCGCGGCAGGCCAGCATGCATTCGCATCATCATTCCCACGAGCACCACGACCACGACCACGCCCACGCGCCGGCTGCCGACGCGAGCGGTCGCCGTCGCGAGCAGCGCCTGCTGTTTGCATTCGGACTGACCGCGGTCACCTTGGTGATCGAGGCCGTTGGTGGCTGGATTTCCGGTTCGCTGGCCCTGCTCGCGGATGCCGGGCACATGCTGGTCGATGCCAGCGCCTTGCTGTTTGCCTGGCTCGGCGCCTGGTTTGCGACGCGTCCGGCCGATTCGCTGCGCAGTTTCGGCTACGCCAGGCTTGAGGTGCTGGTCGGCTACACCAATTCGCTGACGCAGATCGCGCTGGTCGCCTGGATTGTCTGCGAGGCGGTGTTTCGCTTCCTGCAGCCGACGCCGATCCTCTCCGGCACCATGCTTGTCGTCGCCGTGGCCGGCCTGCTGGTCAACATTTTCGTGCTGCGCGTGCTTGGCGGTCACGATCACGATGACCTCAACACCGCGGCGGCGCGCCTGCATGTGATCGGCGATTTGCTCGGATCCGTCGGTGCGGTGGCGGCGGCCTTGATCGTGCGTTACTTCGACGCCTTGTGGGCGGATCCGTTGTTCTCCATTTTCGTGTCGCTGCTGATCCTCAACAGTGCCTGGCGCCTGCTCAGGCGCAGCGCACACATCCTGCTTGAAGGCGTTCCCGAGGGTGTCGATGTCGATGAGCTGAGACGCCAGGTCGAGGAAGGCATCGACGGCGTGCGCGAGATCCACCACGTGCACGTCTGGCAGTTGAGCGGCGGCCGGCGCATGGCGACCTTGCACGCGCGCCTGCATGAAGGCCTGCCCCCCGATCAAGCCATTCACGCGATCCAGGAGTTGCTGGAATCGCGTTTTGCGGTCAGCCATGCGACGGTGCAGATCGATGGTGATGACTGCGCGGCAGGGGCCTGTGCCGGTGCCCGGCATGCGTCGAAATCCTGATTCGACTTGCGCTTTGCCGCCGCGCTGCTATCCTTCCCGCCCTTTGTTTGCAGAATCGATCTAGAGGATTTCCGATGGGCCGTGGTGACCGCAAGACCCGCAAGGGCAAAATCGCTATCCGCAGTTACGGCAACGTGCGCCCGCACGCTGACAGCAATGCCGTCGCCGCCAAGCCGAAGGCAGCCTCCGCTGCAAGCAAGCCTGCTGCCAAGCCAGCGGCAAAGAAGGCCGCTCCGGCAAAGAAGGCTGCAGCCAAGAAGTCTGCCTGAAAGCCGCAGGTTCGACGGTTTCCCGACAAACCCCCGCGATGCGGGGGTTTGTCGTTTGTGGCTCAGCCAGCATGAATTGACGCGTCAGCGCCGATCAGGTGGCGTTGTGGATCGGCCAGCCAGGCGGCGGCGCAATGGCGGCCATGGTCGCGCAAGGTCGAGATGAATCCGATCGCGTTGCCCGCGGCGATGTCGTTCTTGAAATTCTGCAGCGGTTCGCCGGGTTCGATCAGGGCGATTTCCAGATCCCTCATATGCACCTGCCAGGGACTCCGGTCGGTGGACTCGCCAAGCGCCTCGCGCAACTGCACCAGCGAGCGCAATTCACGCAGGAAGGAACTGGTGAAGCCGAGTTCACCCATGCGCGTGGCGATATGCGCCGGCGACGTCGGCACGTCGAGATGCCTGAGGGTCTGCACCAGCACGCAGAGGATCGTGCCGGCGCGCTCGACCGCAAGCAGCGGCTCCAGTGCGGGATTGCCGGCCCAGCCACCATCCCAGTAATGCTCGCCATCGATGCAGATGGGGGCAAAGATCTGCGGCAGGCAGGTTGAGGCCAGCAGGGCGTCGAGGCCGAGGCGTTGCGGCCCGAAGATGACCAGGCCGCCATCACGCACGCGGGTCGCGGCAAGATGGAGCGCAAACGGCGATTCCGCACGCAGTTGCTCGAAATCAAACATCACCTCGGCGATCTGGCTGACCGGATTGGCCATGCCGGGCTTGATCTGGCGCGAGCTGAAATAGCGATGCAGGTTCTTTGCGGCAGGCTCGGCGGCGTGCTGGCGCGATCCGAAGATCCATGCACCGGCCTGCGGGTGCCCGGCAATGCGTTGCCAGAGCACATCAAGGCAGGTGCGCGCGCCCTCGCGACCGCCGCTGATCCAGCCTTGCGCCATCGCCAGCGCATTCAGTGCACCGCTGCTGGTGGCGCTGATTGCGTCGAAACTGATGCGCGGGTCTTCCAGCAGGCGATCGAGCACGCCCCAGGTGAAGGCGCCGTGGGCACCGCCGCCTTGCAGGGCGAGGTTGATGCGCGGTCCGGGTGCGCTCATTGCTCGAACGCCTGTCCGGCGACGACGACACCGGCACTGATCACCGAGCGCGCCAGCGAGCCACCGATCCAGTAGCAGAGGTCGGCGGCTGCGGCGGTTTCCCAGATCGTGAAATCGGCGCGCATGCCGCGTGCCAGTCGCCCGCGATCGTGCAGGCCGAGTGCGCGCGCGGCGTTGATCGTGGTGCCGCGCAGGGCTTCCTCCGGAGTCAGGCGGAACAGCGTGCAGGCCATGTTCATCGCCAGGCGCAGCGACAGCAACGGCGAGGTGCCGGGATTCAGGTCGGTCGCCACAGCCATGGTGACGCCGTGCTCGCGCAAGGTGGCAATCGGCGGCAGGGTCGTGTCGCGCAGAGCATAGAACGCGCCCGGCAGCAGCACGGCGACGGTGCCGGCCTTGGCCATGGCACGCACGCCGGCAGCGCTGGTGTGTTCGATGTGGTCGGCCGAAAGCCCGCCAAACTCGGCACTGAGCGCCGCGCCACCGAGATCGGACAACTGGTCGGCGTGCAGTTTGACCGGCAAGCCCAGCGCGCGCGCCTGGCGGAAGACCTCGCGTGTCTGCGCCGGCGTGAAGGCAATCGTTTCGCAGAATGCATCGACCGCGTCGGCAAGCCCGCTGCGGGCGATTTCCGGCAAGAGAACATCGCAGATGTGCGCGACATAATCGTCCTGGCGACCGGCAAACTCCGGCGGCAGCGCATGCGCGCCGAGGAAGGTCGTGCGCACGCCAATGCCGAGTGTGCTGGCGAGCGTGCGGGCGACGCGCAACATCTTCATTTCGCTGTGCAGATCCAGTCCATAGCCGGACTTGATCTCGATGGTGGTGACGCCATCCGCCAGCAAGGCGCGTGCGCGCGGCAGTGACTCGGCAAGCAAGGCCGCCTCATCAAGCGCGCGGGTGGCCTTCAGCGTCGAGGCAATGCCGCCACCGGCGCGGGCAATGTCCTGGTAACTCGCGCCGTTCAAACGCTGATCGAACTCATCCGCACGATTGCCGCCGAAAACGAGATGGGTATGGCAATCAACCAGACCCGGGGTGATGCAGGCGCCGGCTGCGGATTGCACATGCGCGGAAAGCTCGGCGGGCTTGCCGGGCAGGGCGCTCATGGCATCGGCAAAGGCGATGCGACCATCCTTCCAGCCCAGCGCCGCATCGCGGATTGCGCCAAAGGGTGTGCCGGTCTCGTTCATCGTCGCCAGATGACAATCGACCAACAGGCCATCCCAGCGGGAATTTGATGGGTTCTCTTGCATGCGGTGATTATCGCAGACCTGCGCGACCAGACTGCAGCGGGATGGCCGGCAGCGGCCAGTTCGACGCTGGCGGCTATCGTGCCGCTGCGCCAGCGTCGATAATCACCGATCGGATCCATGGAGCGCATGCATGAGCAGTCGACAGTTTCACGCCGAGAATGCCTGGTTTGCCGATGGCTGGCGGCGTGGCGTGCGCTTCGAGGTCGACAGCGGTCGCTACTACCCCGGCGCCTTGCTCGAGGTGCAGCCCAAGGTGCAGGCGGAAGGCGCGGAAGCGCTCGGGCGGTGGATCGTGCCAGGCATGCCGAACCTGCACTCGCATGCTTTCCAGCGCGCCATGGCCGGACTTGCCGAGCGCCGCGGCGATCCTGCGGACAGCTTCTGGACCTGGCGCGAAGTCATGTATGCGTTTGCCGGCAAGCTCGGTCCGGATGACCTGCGCGCGATCGCCACCCAGCTCTATGTCGAAATGCTCAAGGCCGGTTACACCCAGGTCTGCGAGTTCCACTACCTGCACCAGCAAGCGGACGGCAAGGCTTATGCCGATCCGGCGGCCATGTCGCTGGCGCTCATCGAGGCGGCGCAGGAGGCGGGCATTGGCCTGACCCTGTTGCCGACCCTGTATATGACCGGTGGCTTCGACGGTCGCCCGCTCGGCGAACGCCAGCGCCGCTTTGCCCACGATGTGGACGGCTACCTGCGTCTGCTTGAACGCCTGCGCCTGCTGGAGAATGCCCATCTGCGCATTGGCGTCGCCCTGCATTCGCTGCGTGCCGTTCCCGAGGACGCGATGCATGCCGTGCTCGCGGGTATCAACGGCATGCCGCCATCACGCAGCAGCGCGCCGGGCTCGATGATGCCGATCCATATCCACATCGCCGAGCAGATTGGCGAAGTGCAGGATTGCATGGCTGTGCGCAATGCGCGCCCGGTCGAATGGTTGCTTGACCATGCGCCCGTGGATGCGCGCTGGTGCCTTGTGCATGCGACGCACCTCAACGACAGCGAACTGGGTCGACTTGCCGCCAGCCGGGCGACGGTCGGCCTGTGTCCGACGACGGAAGCCAATCTTGGCGATGGCGTGTTTCCGCTGAAGAACTGGCTGGATGCCGGTGGCAGCCTCGGCATCGGTTCAGACAGCCATATCTCGGTGTCGCCGGTCGAGGAATTGCGCTGGCTCGAATACGCACAGCGACTGCTCACGCGCCATCGCAATGTCAGCGCCAGCGAGGCCGAGCCGAGTACCGGCACGGTGCTTTACGGCAGCGCCCTGCATGGCGGCAGCAATGCCTCGGGCATGCCGATCGGCTCTTTCATTGGCGGCGATGCCGAGCTGCCCTCGGTCGGCAACCGTGCCGATCTGCTCGTGCTTGACGAGACCTCGCCGTTGCTCGCAGGACGCGACGCCTCAAACTTGATCGATACCTGGATATTCGCCGGCAACTCGAATCTCGTGCGTGACGTGATGGTCAATGGCGACTGGGTAGTGCGGGATTTCCGCCATCGCGACGAGGCACGCATCGCCGCCCGCTATCGTGCGGTCATTGCGCGATTGCATGCCTGAGCGGCACGGCTGAATCGAGGAGGACATCCTGCACGTCCTCAAGATTGCCATCATTGGGCTCGGCCTGGATGCCGAGCAGGTGGGCGAGCAACGGATAGACATCGACATTGTCGAATGCCGGCACGACGACATTCGTGCGGAACGCAGGGCCGTGCGCGATGAACAATGCGCGCATGTCCGGGTGGATGTTGTCGTAGCCGTGCTCGCCATAGGAAAAATGCGCCTTCGATTCCAGCCAGGCGTGACTGGATATGACCCATCCGGGATTGGCCAGACAGAGCAATGGGGGTACGCGGCGATTGTGGCCGTAGTGGAAGCGTGGCGGCAGCTCACCTTTGCGCCAGCAGCGCATGTGCTCATGCTTGCGGAAGAGGATCGCCTCGGTGTCGCGGCCGTGGCCACGGGTCGGCTTGATTCCGGTCAGCACGCCATAGCTGACGATGTGCGCGAAATCCTCGGGCAACAGGTCGTCGAGGAAGATCACGCGCTCGGGTGAAGTCGTGCTCATGCCGTGATCGGAAACGACGACGATGTTGACGGCCTGGTCAAGGCCATGTTCGGCCAGGCCATCGAGCAGGCGTCGGATGGTCGCATCGACCACCTTGAGCTCGGCATTCAGCTCGTCGGAATCCGGGCCGAAGCGATGGCCAATGGTATCGATGGTGTCGAGGTAAAGCGTCAGCAGGCTTGGCCGTGTTGGTTCAGGCAGGGTCAGCCAGTCGAGAACCCGGTCGACGCGTGATACGCCTGCCAGCTTCTTGTCGTAGCTCGACCAGAACTCGGGATGCGAACCATGCACGGCGGCCTCGGACCCGGGCCAGAACATGATCCCGGAATGCAGACCCTGGCGTTGCGCGGTCGTCCACAGCGGCACGCCCTGATTCCACCATTTCGGATTCTGGATTGCTTCACGGTTCCACAACGTGAATTTCTGGTCGGGGATGCGATCGTCTTCCATGGTGTTGGAGACGATGCCGTTGCGATCGGGGCGCAGGCCGGTGATCAGCGCGTAGTGGTTGGGGAAGGTCAGTGATGGAAACGATGGGCGCATGAATTCGGCGCGCACGCCTGCCTCGGCGAGCGCCTTCAGCGTTGGCGTCAGGCCACGATCCAGGTAGTCGGCGCGAAAGCCGTCGATCGAGATCAGCAGGACAGGCGCACGCGGAGGCTCCACCTGGCGCGGCGGCAGCACCGTGCAGGCAGCCAGCAACAATAGTGTGCAAACCAGCGCAAGAAGTCTGGGGATCATCAGTGGACTGGGAACAGGCTCAATGGCTCATTGTCGCCGACGCACGCGGCGCGGCACCATACCCCCCCGTGGCAGACCGAAATCGCGGCTGTGCGGATGCCCGCGCGTGCTCAGTTGTCGAATCCGTTGGCGAAGATGGTGTCAATCGGCACGGCAAACGGCGCGCCAACCGTTCCTGAACTCAGGGAAGTACCGGTCAGCACCTGCACGGGTGTCGCATTGCCGCTGGCGGCCAGGTCGAAGCTGACCACGCGATTGGTGGTCGGATCGCCATTGGCGCCAATGGAAACCATCAAGCGCTGCAGCCTCAGGTCGAGGCCAATGCCGGTGGGGTATTGCTGGAAGGTGTAGGCAAGCCCGGTGGCTGGGCCTTCAATCGAATACAACGGCGCATCGGATCCGCTGGCGCTGTCGGCGAAAACGCGAACCTGGGCATTGAAGGCAAGATTGTCCTCGGTGGTGAAAGTCAGCACGTACAGTTTGTGTTGCAGCGGATCATGCGCGACACCGGACGCATTGGCCGTGTGCGCGCTCTTCAGCACGCGCGTGGGCATTGCGTTGCCATCGGACAGGCGGGAATGGAAGACGATCTTCGCCGCAAAGTTGCCGAAATCGTAGTCGACCACGGCGAGTTCGTCCGTTTGCGGGATCCAGATCAACGAGTCGGGATTGTTGAGCTGGGTGACGCCGCTGCTGCCGCCCCCCCAGCTGATGCTGCGGATGCGGTTGACGCTGCTGCCGCTGGCGTGCAACGGGTAGGTGTAGATGCAGCAATTGCCGGCGATAACGATCAATTCGTCAAGTGCCGCGATCGGCACGTTGCCACGCGGTTGTCCGAGAATTGCCGGATTGAGGACGCGCAGCGGCGCGATATTGCCGCTGGCAAACGCCGGGAACACGCGGATGGCCTGGCCCCAGTAATCGGAGACATAGAGCAGTCCCTCGCTTGGCTCATAGCTGATGTTGGACGGGCCATCCAACTGCGTCGCGGCACCGACAATCTGGCGGATCGGTGCTGCCGCCCCCTGCGCATTGGCGGCGAATTGGCTGATCGGGTGGCCGCCAGGCAACGTTGGCATTGAGCCGCCGACCATCAGCTCCGCATGAGCTGCGCCGGAAATACTGGAAAGGATCAAGGCAATGCCGAACAGGTGCTGGATGCGCATGGGGCGGGACCGGAAGTGGAGTTTTCCTACATTACGCGCGAACAAGCGGGAAATCCCAAGCGCCTGCAATTTTTTTCATCGCCGTGGCAGGCGCTGTCCCGGCAATGCGAAACCGGGGTGCCCCGATGGCACTTGCTGTCAAGGTCGTCGGCTGCCGGCAAGCGGATTCGCTGGAGCCGATGCGGGACAGTCGGCGGAGGCAATTGCTATGCTCGACCACGGGGACAATCCGCTGGCCGAGGAGTCCGGATTCGCGATCCGGCCATGGGTTTTCCTGTCACTAATCCGTCATCCAGGATCAAAAGGAGTTGTTCACATGAAGCATCTTGTTTGCGTTCTCATGCTGGCTTGCGCCGTTCTCGGTGCGCCGGATGCGCGTGCCGGGGAAGCCGCGGCCAACGACAATCCGATAGCCAGCCTGCCCTGGCACGAGGGGCCTGGCAACGAACGCATCGGCACGCAGGCGACCTTCAGGACCGACGCCAATCTTGCCTTTCTTGATGAGGCCAGCAGCCGGAAGTTCCTCGAGTTGACCGGCAACATCCCCGAAGACGACTTGTATGTGCTGGCCTCGACCAGCAGCGACTGGTGGGCGACCTTTTCGTTCAACCCGATGGGCTATGTGAAGGACGACGAAGAGATTGACGCCGATGAATTGCTGGCCTCGATCAAGAGCGGCGACGAAGCCTCGAACGCGGAGCGTGAGCGCCTGGGCATTGCCGCCCTGTACACCGACGGCTGGGCCGTCCCGCCGCATTACGACAGCGAGTCAAAGCGCCTGGAGTGGGGCGTGCGCTTGCTCAGCGAGGGCCAGCCAGTGGTCAATTACACGGTTCGCCTGCTCGGCCGCACCGGCGTGATGAATGCGACCCTGGTTGCCGATCCGCAAACCCTGCAAGCCGATGTGCAATCTTTCAAGGCCGCACTGGCCGGATTCGAGTTCAATCCCGGTGAGCGCTATGCCGAGTTCCGCGAGGGCGATCGCGTTGCCGAATATGGCCTGGCGGCACTGGTGGTTGGCGGTGGTGCGGCGATTGCGGCGAAATCCGGCCTGCTCGCCAAGTTCTGGAAGCTGATCGTGCTCGGGGTGGCGGGTCTGGCCGGTTTGGGCAAGAAGCTGCTGGGCCGGAAGAGCGAGCGTTGAGCATCGGCATCCCGCCCTACCTGCTGCTGCTGATCGCGATCCTCCTGATCTACCTGCTCGATTGCATCGTTGTCCTCTACGCCAATGAGGCCATCGTCAAGCCACATGCATCAGGTTGGCAGGTCGAGTTTGGTTCCCGGCAACCCTGGGTTGCCGGCAAGCGCATCCACCTGCTCAATCCGTTCACCCCGCTGGCAGCGACCTATCGGACGCATTGGAATGTGAGCGAGCACCTGGCGCACGCCGATGAAGAGGCATTGGCACGTTGCGCCAGGCATGTCGCCCTGCTGGCCAGGCTCAAGGCGCCCATCCATGCCTGCGCATGGGCGGTGTTGATCATCCTGCCAATCGCCATGCTCATGTGGGGAGCGCTTGGTTTCCTGCTGGGCGCGGCAATCTGCTGGCTGATCGTGATCGTCTTGCTGCTGCGTTTTTTCTCTTTGCGCCGCGAATTGCAGCTGGGCTGGGGCGAGTCTGCGCTGATTGCCTTTGAATGCCTGGCCTGTCCGCCCTGCGCGGTCAACCTGTTGCGCAAGCTGTCCTTGCGCCAGCGCATGGGCATCGATCTGGTCGGTCTCCTTGCCGACATGCCCGCAGATCGCGCTGCGGTTGCCTTCGCGCTCATCGGCGAGCGCACCGATGCACGCTTGCTGATGATGGATGACGACACGCCGGAGTTTGCCCACACCCGTGCCTGGCGGGAACTGATCCGCATTGGCCATCCACGTCCTGCAAGGGAGGAAGAACCTGCATGAACCCGAGCGAGATCCTGACCGTCCTGGTTTGCCTGTGGCTGGGCTATTGGCTCGGGCGCAAGTTCATGGACGGTGGAAAAACGAAGCATCGCCAGGAACGCACGCATGTCAGCCAGGAGGATGCGGCGGCAAACTGGCGTGATCGTGACGCCATCGCGCCGGAGCAGCCGGCAATCCGCCACGCCCCCGCGCACGGGTCTGCTGCCGCCGTCGCAGATGAGGCAAAATCCGCTGTTTCGTTCTCGCAGGAAAGCATCATGTCCGACACATCGACGCGCCGCGATCCGCAGCGCCACATTCGCGCCCCGCGCGGCACGCAACTGAACTGCCGCAGCTGGTTGACCGAGGCGCCGTATCGCATGTTGCAGAACAACCTCGATGCGGAAGTGGCCGAGAATCCGGCCGAACTGGTCGTCTACGGCGGCATTGGCCGCGCCGCGCGCAACTGGGAATGCTATGACGCGATCCTGAAAGCCTTGCGCGAACTGGGCGACGATGAAACCCTGCTGGTGCAGTCGGGCAAGCCGGTCGGCGTGTTTCCAACCCATGCCGATGCGCCGCGCGTGCTGATCGCCAATTCCAACCTCGTGCCGCACTGGGCCACCTGGGAGCATTTCAACGAGCTCGATCGCAAGGGCCTGATGATGTACGGCCAGATGACGGCCGGTTCGTGGATCTACATCGGTTCGCAGGGCATCGTCCAGGGCACTTACGAGACCTTTGTCGAGATGGGTCGCCAGCATTACAGCGGCAATCTTGCCGGCAAGTGGATCCTGACTGCCGGCCTTGGTGGCATGGGCGGCGCGCAACCGCTGGCGGCCAGCCTTGCCGGCGCCAGCTCGCTGAATATCGAATGCCAGCAACGCTGCATCGATTTCCGCCTGCGCACGCGCTATGTCGATGAACAGGCGAGCGATCTCGATGACGCGCTGGCACGCATAGACAAATACACGAGATCCGGCGTCGCCAAGTCAATCGCCTTGCTCGGCAACGCCGCGGAAATCCTGCCCGAACTCGTGCGGCGTGGGGTTCGTCCGGATGCCGTGACCGACCAGACCAGCGCCCACGATCCGGTGCACGGCTATCTGCCGATTGGCTGGAGTGTCGAGCAATGGCTGGCCGAGCAGAAGGCCAATCCGGAGCGCGTCCGCGACGCCGCGAAAAAGTCGATGCGCGTGCATGTCGAGGCGATGCTCGCTTTTGCAGAACAGGGCATTCCGACTTTCGACTACGGCAACAACATCCGGCAGATGGCCAAGGACGAGGGTTGCGTCAACGCGTTCGACTTCCCGGGCTTCGTGCCAGCCTATGTGCGGCCGCTGTTCTGCCGCGGTGTCGGTCCGTTCCGCTGGGTGGCGTTGAGCGGTGATCCGGAAGACATCTACAGGACCGACGCCAAGGTCAAGGAGCTGATCCCCGACGACAAGCACCTGCACAACTGGCTGGACATGGCGCGCAAGCGGATCAGCTTCCAGGGCCTGCCGGCACGCATCTGCTGGGTCGGACTCGGCCTGCGCGACAAGCTGGGACTCGCCTTCAACGAGATGGTGCGCAACGGTGAGCTGAAAGCGCCGATCGTCATCGGTCGCGATCATCTGGATTCCGGCAGCGTCGCCAGTCCGAATCGCGAAACCGAAGCCATGCAGGATGGCAGCGACGCCGTCAGCGATTGGCCGCTGCTCAACGCCATGCTCAATGTTGCCGGTGGCGCGACCTGGGTCTCATTGCACCATGGTGGCGGCGTCGGCATGGGTTATTCGCAGCATTCCGGCGTGGTCATCGTCTGCGACGGCAGCACTGCCGCCGACAAGCGCATTGCCCGCGTGCTCTGGAATGATCCGGCGAGCGGCGTCATGCGTCACGCCGACGCCGGGTACGGGATTGCCAAGGCCTGTGCCCGGGAGCAGGGACTGAATTTGCCGATGTTGTAGCGTTTGCGGTCGGGACCGGCGAATGCGCTCGAGCATTTCCTGCAGGGCGGCCTGCCACAAGCTCCAGTCGTGCCCGCCCGGCAGCATGAGGACATGGTCGGCGGGCAGGGCGGGGCTGAACAGTTCGATCGGCTTGCGGAAGCCCTCATCGCTGCCATAGGCAAGCCACACCGCCGCTGCGCGCGCGGATGTCTGCTGCCAGCTTTTTGCGGTGCGCCACAACTCGTGCTGGAACGTGCTTGCCTCCACTGCCTGCAACGGGCCGGGATCCCAGCCGGCGAGGCCGCCGGCCGCGCGAATCTCCTCGTGGATCGCCTTGTCACCCAGGTAGGGTGACAACAACAGGAAGCCGTCTGCCTGTCCTGGATATTCGCGCTCATGGAGCATCGCGCCCATGCCGCCGAGCGAGATGCCGATGATCCACAGTTCGCGCTTGCCCTGGCGTTGTCCGGGTTCGATGATTTCATCATGCAGGCGAGCGATCGCCTGGCCCTGGCGATAGAACGGCATGCTCAGTCCGGTCAGGATCACGTCGGCATCGGGCCAGGCGCGCTGGACCGTCTGCGCCACCTGCTTGCGCTGGAGCGAAGCCAGGTCATCGCCGCGCCCGGGAAGTACCACGACCAGTCGTTGTGCGGGTTGCGCCGCGGCGTAGGTTGCCGTCGGGATCGGCTTGCGCACGTCGCCACCCGCCGTGCAGCCACCGAGCAGCAGCGCAAGGGCTGCGCCGGCAATGCTTCGCAAGAATTGCAAAGGGTTCACGCCTTGTCTCCTGGAACGCAAGGGTGCGCTTGTGCGCGACGCGGATATCCCAATATGGGGGTTCTGGATTGCATCACCGAGGAGCATACATGTCGACCCTTGCCGAGTTCCCGATCAGCAAACGCTGGCCCGCGCGATTCCCCGAACGTATCCAGCTTTATTCGCTGGCCACGCCAAACGGGGTCAAGGTCTCGATCATGCTGGAGGAGACCGGTCTGCCCTACGAGGTGCATCGGGTCGACATCATGAAGGACGAGAGTCATACAGCCGAGTTCCTCTCGCTCAACCCGAACGGCAAGATTCCGGCAATCATCGATCCGCATGGGCCCGGCGGCGTCGCCATGCCCTTGTTCGAGTCGGGGGCGATCCTGCAGTACCTGGCGGACAAGTCGGGACAATTCATTTCCACCGAACCGGCGCAGTACTGGCAGACCATCCAGTGGCTGCATTTCCAGATGGCCTCGATCGGCCCGATGTTTGGCCAGCTTGGATTCTTCAACAAGTTCGCCGGCAGGGAGTACGAGGACAAGCGTCCCTTGCAGCGTTATGTCGCCGAATCGAAACGTCTGCTTGGCGTGCTTGACGGCCGCCTGGACGGACGCGAGTGGATCATGGGCAATGACTACTCGATTGCGGATATCGCCACCATCGGCTGGGTGAACAACCTGATCACCTTCTATGAGGCGCGCGAGCTGGTCGAGTTCGACCGTTTCGCAAACGTGGGAGCCTGGCTGGGCCGCGCCATGGCGCGACCCGCGGTGCAACGCGGGCTTGTCATTCCGGCGCAGCCCTGAGTTCCGGGCAGGCGTTCGCCGCGCAACGGCCTTGCGCTGGCCGAACAGATCAGACTTGGCCTCGCTCCCTCTCGGATCAGATGCCGTTGCGAAACAGGCTCCAGGCAGCGCCGGCCAATGCCGCTGCCAGCAGGGCGAGGATAGGCAGCAGTGACAGGCCGAAACCCATCGAGCGCTTTTTCGGATTGTCGATGTAGCTGAGGTAATAGACATGCCGGCCGATGATGTAGATCGCCAGCATTGCCGCAATGAACAGCGGGTTCCAGTACGCAGCGCAAATCCATACCGCCGGAATGAGCAGGATCAGCAACTCCAGCGTGTTGCCCTGCACCCGATAGTAGCGCTCGAAAATCTCGTTGCCGGTGGTGGCGGGTGCATGCACGCCATATTTTCCTCGGGCCCAGCCGACCCGCGATGCAAAGAATACATACTGGAACAAGGCAATTGCGACAAGCAGGTTGACAAGCGACATGGCTTTCCTCGGCGGTGGCTGACGTGCGCCATGCAGCATACGTGCTTGCGCGAACTGCGGGCAGTCCGCGCCGCCGCAGGCGGGTCGCCTGGCGGACTGTTCAAGCGATGCCGAGGCGCAGGTTCTCGCCGATGGTTTGCGTCCTGCCGGGCATGACCTCGGCGCGCTGGGCAAACCCGTGCCAGCCGCGCACCGCCTCGGTCACCTCGGCAATGATCGACTCGGCGCGACCGCGCTTCATCGAGGCTGCCTGGGCGCACGCGCGGAAGTCCTCCAGCGTGAAACCATCGCGCTTGCCGTTCATCGTCATTTGCTGCATCGCGGTCCACAGCCCGTCCGGGTTGAAGCTGTAGGTGACATCGAAGGCCGGTGACAGGGACCAGCGCCCGGTCTTGTCCATGAGGAAGGCGATGTTCTTGACGTGGTCATCCTGGTTGCGCGCGATGATGTTGAAGGCCATGCGCCGGAATTGCTCCTCGATCGCGGCCATGCCGAGACCAAGGCGGCGGATCACCTGCATGGCCTGCTCGTAGCTGCAGGCACCGGCCAGGTTGTAATCGTAGTGGGCAAGCGCCCCCAGCGACTGCATATGCAGTTTCCCGCCACCCTCGAGGCGGTCGAAGCGGCGCGTCATGAAATGCCGGCGACCGTTTTCCTCGAGCAAGCGGCATTCGCTGATGTCGATGCCGGCAGCGCGGGCCATCAGTGCATAGGCGTACTCGATGGCGCCGTAGCCCTTCGGATCCTCAAGCTCCTTGTCCCGGTTGCCGCTGACGCCGTCGAACTTGAGGATCCAGTAGTCGAAACCGGCTCCGGCGGCGACCTGCCCCGAACGTACCTCGTTGGTTTCGCGGTTCCAGGCAATGATTGCCTTGGCCCGCGCGCCACCGGCCGAGGTGCCGACGCGCAGGATGTCGCGCAGGGTTTCCGCCGAGTGTTCTCCGGCGAACGAGTGATTGAGCTGATGCCGCTGGGTGAGGACCTCGGAAGCCAGTCGCACCAGCGCATCGACTTCGACTTTCTGCGCCTCGCGGGCCCTGGGGCCGGTGGCAGGCGCGAATTCCAGCGCACCCATGCCGCGTGCGCCGATGTAGCAGAGGCGTTCGACGGCATTGAAACTCTCCGGCGTGCGTCCCTGCGTGGCCAGCCAGGCATCGATCAGGGCATTGCCGAAGCGATCGGGCAGGGAATCGGCGAGCAGGCCGGGCAAGCCATGGAAGGTTTCGCGGGCGAGCGTCGGGAAGGCGTAAATGCGCTCATCGAGCGGCATCATCAGCGGTGCCACCTCGATGCCGCTGCGGGCGAATTCCGGCGTGTACTGGAACGCCGCGGTACCGGCCGCATCCTCGACCGAGACGGCACCGATGGCGCGACCCCAGAGGCGGACTTCGGCCAGCGTGGTCACGATTCGTCGTTCCAGGTCCAGGCCTTGCTTGCCGCTTCGGGTTCGCGCACCGAGGAGGCGCGTTGGCGTTTACGGCCCTGCAGCTTGAGTTGCTGCAGCGGGCTTGGCAGGGGCTCGGGAAGCAGTGCATCGAGTCCGTCGAGCAGATCGAGCGCGCGCAGGATGCGGATGAAATTGGAGAGCTGGATGGATCCGCCCGCCTCGACGCGCTCGACCGTGCGCTTGGAGACACCGGCTTCGGTGGCCAGGTGGGCCTGGCTGCGGTTGCGCTGGAGACGGCGCTGGCTGATGCGCTCGCCCAAAATCTGCAGCAGGCGGGCATCGCTGGCCGAGCTTTTGCCATGCATTATTCGCCTCACATGACGAGAAATACTCGCTATAGCCGATCAAGTCGACTTTATCTGCGAGTAATGCTCAATCCTATTCGATATTCGTATTCGCAACATACGGCGAACAATCGGATATTTCAAGTAATAATCGTCAAATGTGACGAATAATGACAACCAAATGGTCTGATTGCGTCTCCGGCCAAGGCGACGATCGCCATCCACTCCCGACCACGTCACTATCCGGTCCAGGTCGTTGCCGATCGGTATCGGCATGCATGCCGCATTCCGAAACGCGCGGCACCCACCGATGGAGTCGAACATGTCACAGCAATTCCATGCCTTTGCCCTCGTCGTTCGCGACTACGACGAAGCCATTGACTGGTACACGCGGGCGCTGGATTTCCAATTGCTGGAAGACACGCCCATGGATGCGGCCAAGCGCTGGGTCAGGATTGCTCCGCGTGGCTCGCAGGGTGCCTGTCTGCTGCTGGCGCGGGCAGTCAATGACGAACAGGCCAGCCGCATCGGCAATCAGGCCGGAGGGCGGGTTTTCCTCTTCCTCCATACCGACGATTTCAAGCGCGACCATGCGCGCATGCAAGCGCAAGGCGTGCATTTCCGTGAAGAACCGCGTCACGAGGACTACGGCACGGTCGTCGTTTTCGAGGATCTCTACGGCAATCTCTGGGATTTGATCGAACCGAAAAACTGAGCGTGCACGTGCCTTGTCCACGGTCCCGCCAAGCGTGGGAGGGTGCCACGTGCCGGTCGGCTGCCGGTCATTCGAGGATGTTCTTCGCCTCGGCCACGGCAAGGATCTCCGGTTGCACCTGTTGCTTGGGTATGCCGAGCAGCGGATGGATGAACACGGCTGCAAGGATGATGACGACGCCGACATAGAACAGGGGCGTCAGCTCATGCTGTTCGCCAAACAGGATCGCGGCAAGCACGATGGCATAGATGGGTTCGAGGTTGACCGCGAGTTGCGCGCCGAACGCAGTCATGTGCCGCAGTGCGACCAGTGACAAGGCAAACGGCAGCAGCGTGCAGAAGATCGACAGGATCAGGATCAGGGCCATGTCGCGGCCACCCGGGATGCTGAAGAGGTCGCCGGAGAACGCCGGGAATATCCAAGGCATCAAGGGCGACAGTGCGGTCAGCGCCAGCGTGCCGGCACCGAGTTCGATGCCGGTCACGGTCAGCGGATCGCCGTGTTCCACGAGGCGCTTGTTGAGCGAGCCGAACAAGGCGACGAAGAATGCCGAGATGGCGCCGACGATGATGCCGATGCGAAAGTCGTCAGGCACGCCGCCAACGACGAGGGCGACGCCCGGCAACACGGCCAGTCCCAGTGCCAGTTCGCGCCTGGAAAACGCGCGATGCGCAAGCTTCGGTTCGACCAGGGCGGTAAAGGCGGTTGCCAGCGCGATGCAAGTGGCTGCGACCGAGGCGTTGGCCAACTTGATCGCACCATAGAAGGTCAGCCAGTGCAGGGCGACCAGGACGCCAATGCCGGCATAGGCAAGAACCAGCTTCGGCGACATCCTGCGCAGTCCGCGCCAGGCGCGCGGCAGCAACGCGATCACGCCAACGACGACCAGCATGCGCCACCAGACCAGGGGCAGGGCGGCCAGGCTGATCATCTTGCCGAGGATGGCCGTGAAGCCCCACAGCAAGACGCAGAAATGGATCTGCAACTGGGCCTTTGCGGCCGCGGAAAGCGTGCTCACGTCATCGTCTCGGAAGGTCTGGGAGCCATCGGAATCTACCTGGGGCAACGCGGATCAAGTGGCGCAGCCGACATGGCATTCGGAAGGTGCGCCACGCGTCCAGCGTGGCACAGCGAAGGCTGGTTGCCCTGGCAAGCCGCGCGGTGCGCAAGCATGCCACAGCGCCCGTCATGCTGATGGCCTGCGCGCATGCAGGGATGCCGAAAAGTGGGCACTATCGGATTCCAACCCGGGAGGATGCCATGTCGATTGAAATGAAGATGCTGGTCTGGTCCATGTTGCTTGGCCTGCTGCAGATTGCGCTCGCCGCGACCTTCGTGACCCTGCAGCGTGGTCTCAAATGGAATGTCGGGCCCCGCGATGACGTGGCGCCGCCCCTGAACCCGCTTGCCGGACGCCTCGATCGGGCCAGCCGCAATTTCCTCGAGACCTTTGTCTTCTTTGCCGTTGCCGTGCTCGCCGTGCTGCTGACGCAAAAGGCCGATGCGCAGACCGCGCTTGGCGCGCAGGTTTATTTCTGGGCACGGCTGGCCTATCTGCCGCTGTACGCGGCGGGCATCGCCTATTTGCGCTCCCTGGTCTGGGCGGTGTCCCTGCTCGGCCTGCTCATGGTGCTGGCCGGACTCTTCTGAGCACGCCGCCATGCAGCAAACCAGCGAAGCCGTTGCCGCCGGCATGCCGCCGCCGTTGATCCCGCGCATCCTGCTGAATGGCCGTGCGCCGGCGATCGAGGAGCTGGCCGTGTTCGCCCAGGTCAACTACGGGCATTTCACCACCCTGCAGGTCATCGAGCGTCGCGCGCGCGGATTCAGCCTGCATCTGCAGCGACTGGTCACGGCGACCCGCGAGTTGTTCGGCAGCGAACTCGACACCGACCGGCTGCGCGCGCAGCTTTCCCGGGTGATTGGCGATGCACCGCTGTCCCTGCGCATCAGCGTGTTTTCGCTGGCATTCGATCGCGCACATCCGGAACGCCCGGTTGCTGCCGATGTGCTGATCGCGACGCGTCCCGCGCGGGCACCACGCAGCGGGTCGCTGCGGCTGAAATCGATGACCTGTGCGCGCGTGCTGCCGCATCTCAAGCACGTCGGCATGTTCGATGTGTTGCAGTTGTCCCGGCAGGCACGGATCGAGGGCTTCGACGACGTGCTGTTGACCACTTCCGCTGGCGGGATTGCCGAGGGTTCGACCTGGAACATCGGCTTCTGGGACGGCCGGCGGGTGACTTGGCCGAATGCGCCGGCCTTGCGCGGAACCACCCTGCAACTGATCGAGCGCGGCCTGCGCGAGCAAGGCATCGAGTCGGTGAGTGCTCCGCTGCGCCTCGACCAGCTGGGCGGGTTCCGCAGTGCCTTCATGCTCAACGCGGGTTCGGTCGGTCCGATGATCGAATCCATCGACGCGCATGCCCTTGCTGCGGATGACGACGTGCTGCGCATGCTCAAGGTTGCCTGGGAGTCGCAGCCGCTGGAATTGATCTGAGCGTTTGCCGTTGGCGCAGATGGCCGGCAAACGGCCCGCGCGGATGCGCGCAACCGACAAACGCTGGTAGTGTGCGCGACGCCACTGCCAATACCGAACGGGATTTCATGCTCGCCAACCTGCGACTCGCGCTCAACCTGCTGATCATCGTCGTCAACACGCTCGTTCACGCGATCCCCTTGTTGCTGCTGGCCGTGGTCAAGCTGCTGGTTCCGATCCGCGCATTCCGCAACTGGATGTCCCGGGTGCTGGTGCGGATCGCCGAGAGCTGGATCTGGGTCAACAGCACCCTGGTCACCCTTGTCGCCGGCCTCAGCCTGCAGGTTGAAGGACTTGAGGGGCTCAAGCGCGAGGGCTGGTATCTGGTGATCTGCAACCACCAGAGCTGGGCCGACATCCCGGTACTGCAAAAGGTCTTCAACCGGCGCATTCCCTTTCTCAAGTTCTTCCTCAAGCGCGAGCTGATCTGGGTGCCGGTGCTTGGCCTGGCCTGGTGGGCGCTCGATTTCCCGTTCATGAACCGCTACTCCAAGGAGTTGCTGAAAAAGCATCCGGAGTTGCGCGGCAAGGACACCGAAGCCACGCGCAAGGCCTGCGAGAAATATCGACACCTGCCGGTATCGGTAATGAATTTTGTCGAAGGCACGCGCTTTACCCAGGAAAAACATGACCGGCGCGGCTCGCCTTACCAGCACTTGCTGGTGCCCCGATCAGGCGGCATCGCCCTGGTGCTGGACGCGATGGGCAGCATGCTCAATGCCATTGTCGATGTGACCTTGATCTATCCGAATGGCAGTCCAGGCATGTTTGACCTGTTGTCCGGGCGCGCACGCAAGGTCAAGGTGCACATCGATGTGATTCCGATCCCGGCGTCATTGCTGGGTGGCGACTACGAGAACGACAAGGATTTCCGCATCCGCTTCCAGGCCTGGCTCAACGCGCGCTGGGCGATCAAGGACGCCCGCATCGCGGCTGGTTGAGCGCGCCTTAGAGGCTGCCAGAGTGTCGCAGCCGCTGCAGACCTGGCCGCCGGCCTCGCTTGCCCGCCCCGTTGCCTGCAGTGGGGCCGCTGCCGACAGTCGAGCATGAGCACCGCGCCCTGCTAGAATTCGCGCCCCGACAAGGGCCGAGACGGTTCCGTCGGTATCCGATCCACTCTCCGACGTTGCAGGTAATCCCATGGGCAGAGGCCCGAGTATCGAAGGTCGCAAGAACGCGGAAGACGCGAAGCGCGGCAAGATCTTCACCAAGCTGATCCGCGAGATCACCATTGCCGCGCGCAATGGCGGCGATCCGGCAAGCAATGCGCGCCTGCGCATGGGCATCGACAAGGCCCTGGCTGCCAACATGACCAAGGACACGATCGAACGCGCGGTCAAGCGCGGCTCGGGTGCCGATGGTGCCGACAACATGGAGGAGTTGCGCTACGAAGGCTACGGCCCGGGTGGCGTCGCCCTGATCATCGACGCCATGACCGACAACTCCGTGCGCACCGTGGCCGATGTGCGCCATGCCTTGTCCAAGCATGGCGGCAACCTCGGCACCAGTGGCTCGGTCGCCTTCCAGTTTGCCCGGGTGGGCGAAATCGTCATCGACACACCGACCGCCGAGGCCGAAGAGAAACTCCTGGAAGCGGCGCTGGAGGCCGGTGCCGACGACATCGTCGTCGAAGGCAAGCGAGGCACGGTGTTGTGCGCGCCGGAGAACTTCGAAGCGATCAAGGCGGCGCTGCTCGGGGCGGGCTTCGTGCCGCTCAGCGACGATGTCGTCATGCGTCCGGCCAATCGCGTCGCGGTTGCCGGGGAAGTCGCCGAAACCCTGCACGATCTGCTCGACTGGCTGGAGGAGCTCGACGACGTGCAGGATATCTACCACAACGCCGCACTTGCGGATTCGCCATGAGCGACACCAATCCGCAATTGCAGCGGGTTGCCGGGTTTCGCCGAGCACGCAGCAATGGCCTGCTCGTCGTGGTTGCCGCCGCCCTTGCCGTGGCGCTGGCCGGTTGCGCACCGCGGGCGACCCGCGTCGAGGTGCCAGGGCAGCCGCTGAAGATCGCCAGCTGGAACCTCGAGCATCTGGCTGAAGCCGATGGCCTGGGTTGCCGGCCGCGCAGCGAGGCGGACTACGCGAGCTTGCGCCATTACGCCGAACAACTCGATGCCGACGTCATCGCCTTCGAGGAAGTCGAAAACGCAGCCGCGGCGGCACGCGTGTTTCCGCCGCATCAATACCGCATCGTCATGTCGCAGCGACCCGCTAGCGGACGGCATGGGTTTTGTGGTCGCGATGCGGCCGCTGGCCCGACCATCCGCGACCAGAAAGTCGGTTTCGCGATTCGCAATGGCATCGAGTTCACGCGCAACGCGGATCTGAGTGCGCTCGCCATTGGCGATCCCGATCTGCGCTGGGGCGTCGACATCACGCTCAAGTCGGGCACGCCGTTGCGCCTGCTCGCCGTGCACCTGAAAAGCGGCTGCTCGGCAGGAGACGACAGGGAACCTTGCCCGATCCTGTTCGAGCAGGTGCCCGTGCTGCAGAAGTGGATTTCAGAACGCCATGCCGAAGGCGTGCCGTTTGCCATCCTCGGTGACTGGAACCGGCGCCTGGCGCTGGCGGACGACGTGGTGTGGAAGCGCCTGAATGAAGGCGTGACGCTGCTTGACGCCGCCGAAGGCAAGGCTGCGACCTGCGTGCAGCGCTACCCGGATTTCATCGATCACATCGTGCTTGATCCCGCCGCCGCCGCGCGCCGCGTGCCCGGATCATTCGCGGAATTCACCTACGGCGTAGCTGAGGATCAACATCCCTCCGATCACTGCCCGGTGTCGATCACGATCGAGTGAGCAGGATACCCGATTCGGGATTGGCGATTGGTGATTCGCGGGAAGCGGCTGCAGCGGTCCCAGGAAGGGGACTGTTGTCCCATGAAGGGGACTGGTGTCCCAGGACGGGGACTCCCTTTGGTCGCGATGCTCGTGTCGCAGGGTGCCGAACGGCATCGGGCCTGAAGGCCTCTTCCACGGAAGCCGAATGGGTGGCGCGGGGGAAGCATCGATCAGCGGGAATCAACGCTTGAGCAGGTCTTTCAGGCCGGCAAACGGGTTGCTGGTTGCCGGCGCAGCCTTGTCTTCGGCCGAGGATGCGCTGACGCCGGTGTGATCGATGTAGCGCGAATGCTCGTTGTCGTGACAGTAGACGCAGAGCAGTTCCCAGTTGCTGCCGTCGGCCGGATTGAAATCGTGGTCATGGTTGCGATGGTGCACGGTCAATTCCTGCAGGTTGGCCCGCGTGAATTCACGCGCGCACCGACCGCAGACCCATGGATACATCTTCAGGGCGCGTTCGCGATAGCCGGCTTCGCGCTGGGCGGCATTGCGCCGCGCTTCGGCAACGATGCGGTCGAGTTTGCTGGTGTCCATGGCTTGCCTCGATCAAGTGCCGGCATGGTCGCAGACTCGGGCGCGAGGCACCATCGGGCAATGCTGATTCGCGTGTTCGAATGTGGAAGGCGGACGGATCAATCGAGCCTCCGACCGGGCGCGGGTACGCAACGGCCGGAGACCCTCATGGTTTGGCTTATTCGCCGAATTCGATCGGATCGTCGAGATTCTGGCAGAAGTCCTGCTTGCTGGCTTCGCTGGTGCTGCCATCGGCGAACTTGGCGCGGATCCATTGCTCGCAGCCTTCGTTGTCCGTGCTGTGATCCCAGATCATCGTCTCGGTCTTGCCGGGACCGATACCGCTGCCGACATCGAAATCACCCCATTCAGACTTGTCTTCGGAAACCTGCAGTTTGACGATCTTGGAACTGGTCAGGTTGCTGACGACGAAGTGCCACTCGTCTGCGGCCTGGACTTGTGCGGCGGCAAAGGCCAGGGCGGCAGTGACGAGGGCGACGCGGAGTTGAAACTTGCTGGACATGAAAAACCTCAAGGGATATTGCAGCGGTAGCCGCCGCTGCGACGGTGAACCCGGAGTGGAACCCGAGCACGGGCTTTTGTTTGGCAGTCATGGCTCGTGGTGCAACTGCCGATAAACGATAGCAAGATCAGGGCCAACCCGAACAATCCGATACCTGCAAGATGGCGTGGGTTTTCCCCTGTCACCGACGCGCGATCCATGTCATTGAAGTGGCCGAATCTGACAAGGCGACATGAATCATTCCGGCGGTCGCCGTGCGCCGCGTGTGCGCCGGATGACATGGCCTTGCCTCGGTGCAGCAGCCATAATCGCCATTCGATGATCGGCTTCGGAGTGTCTTCTTGAATGCGTCAGTTTCCTTGACCGGTCGCCCGTTGCGCCTCTGCCTCGGCCTTGCCCTGGTGATGATCGGCGCGGCTGCATTTGCAGCACCGGCCGCGACTGCCGACAGCCCCATGCGCATCAGCGCGGAAGAGATTCGCGGCCGCATCGAGGCACTGCAGACGCGAACGGATGTCGTCGCCGCGGACAAGCAGCTCACCCTGGAGAATCTGCAACTGGCCCTGGCCCGTCTGCAGAGTGCGGAAGCGGCCCGCAAGCAGGCGGCGGAGTTTGCCGAATCGCTGAAGCTGGCACCCGAACGCATCGCGCAATTGCAGGCCCGGCTTGCCGAGCCGCACGAGCCACATGCGGAAAATGCACAAGCCGCGCCGCTTGATATCGATCCGGCCGAAGCGCAACTGCGCATGGCGGCATTGCAGATTCGCCTGGTCAGCCTGCGTGCGCAGCGTCGCGAGCTGGACGAGTTGCTGCGCGCAATGTCGACCCGCCGGATCGACGCGCGCTCTGAACTGGCGGATCTGCGATCGCAACTCGAGAAGGGGCCGGATTCGCTGCCGCTGGAGCCTTCGCAATTGTTGATCGATTCCAGCCAGATCAAGGACGACGCCGTGCGCCAGGACCTGTCGGCGCGCATCGAGCGAAACGAACAGGAAATCCTCAGCCTGCCGACACGCGAGGCGATCGCGACCGCGCAACTGACCATGCTGGGTCGCGAAGTCGACAGGACCCAGGCCGAGATATCCAGCCTTGGCCGGCGCATGGATGCGCGGGAGCAGGCCGACGTGCACGACAAGCTGGATCGCGCCCGGCGGGTCGTCATCGAGCTCGAAGGCAAGGCCGAGCCGCTGCAGGCGATGGCACGCGAAAACGAATCGCTGCGCCAGGCAATGTTCGGCATTGCCAATGAACTGCGCAAATTGTGGTCGACCAAGGATCGCCTTTACGCCCAACTCGAAGCCGTGGCGGGACTGCGCAAGAATGCGGAACAGATCCTCGCCTTCGGACGGATTGGCGAGGAATACGGGCGCCTGCTTCGCGATGTCGGCAAGAAGCTGCCGACCGAAACCGGCCTGGACCGGCGCATTTCGCAACGCCAGAGCAGCATTGTTGACGTTCGCGTCGAGCGCTTCCGCAGCGAGCAGAAGCTGGCATCCGCGGCAACCGGTCCCGCGGCGGTCGATCAACTGCTGGATCAGGTCGCCGATGCCAGCGCAGCGGATGCGCGCACCATCGCAGGGTCGCTGCTGAAGGATCGGCGCGACGCCTTGCAGGATCTGAACCTGATCCAGGGCAAGCAGGTCGAGGCCCTCGCCGAACTCAACCAGCTAGAAACGGAATTGCGCGAACGCACGCTGCAACTGCGCCTGATGCTCGATCAACGGCTGCTCTGGCTGCCGAGTGCATTGCCGATCAACCACGATTGGGGCCGGCAGATTGCCGATGGCCTGGCGAAGACCCTCGGGCAGGAGAATCGGACGGCGATGTATTCCGCGGTGCGCACTTCGTGGAACGCGCGGCCTTGGTGGTATGTGGCTGCGGGCAGCGTGGTCCTGATCCTGTTCGGCTTGCGCAAGCGACTGCTGGCCAGGCTTGAACACCTGGCCAAAGCCGTCGGCACGCGAAGTGATCGCTTCGCCTTGACCCTGCATGCGCTGCTGGTGACCGTGTTGCTGGCCTTGCCGATGCCACTTGCCTTGATCGTTCCCGCGCAATTGCTCACCGATCCGGCAAATCCGGGATCCTTGCCGGTCGCAGTCGGCAGCGGCTTGTTCAACAGCGGCATCGTGCTGTTCGTGCTTGCCTTGTTCCGCAACATGTGTCGGCATTGCGGGTTGTTCTCGAGCCACTTCCTCTGGCGCCGTGGCGCGGTGCGGCGACTCGGTTTCGCCCTCTGGCGATTGAGTCTCGTCCTGGTTCCTGCGGTTTGGCTGGGCAGCGTTGCCCAGGCCAGTGTCGATCCGATGCTCAGCGATGGCATCGGCCGCCTGGGCCTGTTGATGAGTTCGATCGCGCTGGCGGTCTTCGCCTACCAGGTGTTCCGTCCGCATGGCGGGGCAATGATGGAAATCCTCGAACGACACGGACTGCTCTGGCGCACCCGCTTCGTCTGGTTCGGCGTGCTGGTGATGACGCCGCTGGCGCTGGCAGGGGTTGCCCTGGTGGGTTATACGGTCAGTGCCGTCGAGTTGCAGGGGCGCCTGATCAGTTCGGCCCTGGGCATCCTCTTCATCCTGATTGCTTTCGAGATTGCATTGCGCGGCGTGCTGGTTGCCGGGCGCCGTGCGGCTTACCGGCAGTCCGAGTTGCGCCATGCGCGCCAGCGCGAGTTCGATCGCGCCGCTGCCGCTGCCGACAGTGCCGGCGAGGGTTCGCCGGTAGTCCACGAGGAGCCGGAAATCGATGTCGTGACCGTCAGCCAGCAAACACGGGGCATCTTGCGGGCGACCGCGCTCGTTCTGGTTGCCATGCTGTTGTGGAAAATCTGGAGTGGACTGATTCCGGCGTTCGGCATTTTCAATGATGTCGTGTTGTGGTCGAGCGTGGCCACCACGCCGGCCGGCCAGGTGGTGACCGCGGTGACGCTCGGCAATGTACTGCTTGGCGTGATCCTGCTTGGATTGACCGTGATCGCCGCGCGCAACCTGCCCGGATTCCTCGAGGTGGTCGTGTTGCATCGTTTCGAGATCGATTCGGGATCGCGCTATGCCTACACGACGATCACGCGCTACCTGATCCTTGCCGTTGGCCTCGTCTTCGTCTTCAGCCACATTGGCGCGGACTGGTCGAAGCTGCAGTGGATCGTTGCCGCGCTCGGCGTAGGCCTGGGTTTCGGCTTGCAGGAGATCGTCGCCAACTTCGTTTCCGGCATCATCATCCTGTTCGAGCGCCCGGTGCGCGTCGGTGATTTGATCACCATCGATGACACGGTCGGCACCGTATCACGCATCCAGATCCGCGCCATCACGATCACGGATGCGGACAATTTCGAGGTGCTGGTGCCGAACAAGGCCTTCATCACGCGCTCGGTGAAGAACTGGTCGTTGACCAGCTCGGTCACGCGCCTCGTGGTCAAGGTCGGCATTGGTTACGGCAGTGATGTGGCGCTGGCGCAGAAGACCATGCTCGATGTCGCCAGGGCCAACGAACACGTGCTCGAATCGCCAGCGCCAGTCGTGCTGTTCCTCGGTTTTGGCGACAGTTCGCTGGATCTGGAGCTGCGCGTGTTTGTCGGTCGCATCGAGCAGCGCATGTCCACCTTGCACGATCTCCATGTCGCCGTGCTCGATGCGTTCGACAAGGCCGGCATCGAGATCCCGTTTCCGCGGCGCGATGTGCACGTGCAGGGGGCGGTTGGCATCGGCCCACTGCAGCAGGACCACGCAGGAGAATCACAGTCACCCCCGGATCCGCCGCCGACAACATGCTGAGGCTGCAGCCAGTCGGGCAACAAGCTTCACCACTGCTTCCATCAGAGGAAACGCGCATGAACATCTTGCTGAAAGTTGCCCTGCTTGCCGGTGTGATCCTGCTTTCCGCGCTGGCCGAGGCAGGGCAACAGCCGAAAGTGACATTCATCAATTCGGAAAAGGCCAAGGCCGCCAACTATCCGTTCTCGCAGGCGGTGCAGGTCGATCACACCCTGTACCTGTCCGGCCAGATCGGCACCGATCCGCAGACCGGCAAGCTGGTCGAAGGCGGCATCGCCAGGGAGTCGCAACAGGCCATGCAGAACATCAAGGACCTGCTTGCCGAACACGGGCACTCGATGAGCGACATCGTCAAATGCACGGTGATGTTGGCCGATATCAAGGAATGGCCGGCGTTCAACGAGGTCTATCGCGGCTTCTTCGACAAGCGCTATCCGGCGCGCAGCGCATTTGCCGGCAGTGGCCTGGCCCTGGGCGCGCGCGTCGAGGTGGAGTGCATCGCGGTCGTCGGCCAGGCAGGCGGCTGACGACGCGCACGGTCGAGAGGCCGGGATTCCGGCGAAGCCGGGTTACAGCGCACCGCCTGGCTCGGGATTCCTGAAGCTGCGCGGAGCAAGCTGGCGGGTCAGGCGGAACACGCCTTCGCGGACGACGCGGGTCAGGCGGATGTCGATTATGGTTGTCTCGTTGGGCGGGATCAGCGGCAGCAGGTCCTGCACGTTGGCATGCAACTCGGCGGCCCAGTACTCGACAAAGGCATCGCCATCACGCGGCTGGATGCGCAAACCATAGGGTTGGCGTGGAATCAGGGCAGGGCGCGCGATGCTGTCTGCCTTCAGGTCCGGAATGGGCGGACATCCGGCCAGCGCCGCGTGGTTGAGGAAAAAGGTCAGGTTGCCCGAGCGCTTGTTGAACTGGCGATCGGCGAGGAAGTTTTCCGGCAGCTGGTTCGGATCGTTGTTCGGCCCGGCGGTGAGCAGGACTTTCACGTCGGGCGTGCCCAATTGCTGCGCATCGAGCAGACGGAAGATCACCATCGAACGCGGATCGTGGATGTAGGTGCGGTCGGGCAGGACGGGCACTTTTTCCACTTCCAGGCGGCTGCCGACATCCTGGCGCGCCGCGTTTTCCATGGCAAATGCGGCGCAGAGGGCAGCATAGGCGGTCGCATCCCTGGTCTGCAGGCAGCGCAGGATGGCATCGACGGTGACGTGGGCGATGCCATCGTTGTGCACGCTGCGCATGATTCCTTTCGATTCGCCGGAATGGGATGCGCCGGCGATGATCTTGAACGCGGTAGTCGCGGCGCGCCGGGATGAGACCTTGAGCAGGCTGCGCAGGCGTTTGCGTGCCGAGGGCAGGGCCTCGCCGGCTTGCACCGCCGGCTGCTCAAAGACGATATGGGTGGCATTGAGATTGGCCGCGGCCAGGCGCACCACGCCATCCGAACCGATTTCGCCGGTGTAGGGATTGACGAAATCGTAGAGCTTGCGGTCGATGGTGTCGCCACTGAGGACAAACTGGAACAGTGGATTCGCGCCCTCGGTGAGTTTCAGCTTCGGATAGTCATCGATCCAGCGCAGGTTGAGCGCACAGGCCTCCGGACTGCCGAGTTCCAGCCAGTCAAGCACGCCCTGGCCCGGTTCGACGCCGTCAAACCAGGCCTTGATCGCGGCCAGGCGCGTCTTGCCGAGTTGCGCGAGTGCCGAGCCGAAGTTGGCCGGGGCGAGCATGATCAGGTGGCTCATCGGACACTCGGCGATGCGCTTGCCCTGCACGTAGATGCGATCGAACCAGTCGCGGACCACCGGCCCACCCGTCGAATGCGTGATGCAGACGAAGCGCCGGTTGGCCCCGGCATCCTTCAATACGCCACCCAGTGCGGCATCGAAGGCGCGGGAGATGTCGGCGAGGCGCACTTCATCACGGAAGCTCACGTATTGGCCGAGGTAAATGTGCTGGACGTCGAGTGCGGGGCCGCCCGACCTTGCCGATTCGGCGATCAGCCGCGCCGGCAATTCGCCGTAGGTGTCGGTATTGGTGACGCTCCAGCCGTGGACAAAGATGACGAGCAATGCAGGCATGGTCGAACTCCCTGTCTGGCGGCATCGTTACGGATCACCTGGCGGCCGGGGTCATCCGGCAGCGTCCGCATTGGAACGCCGCAGCGGTGTATTTGCAAGCATTCACCACATTGGCACTCGTTTCCGCGCGGGTCGGGTCAAGGAACTGATTGCGTCATCGGCGAGTGACGCCTTACAGCGACAGCGTGCGCCCGCCATCGACCGGGACATTGATGCCGTTGACGTAGGCGGCGGCCGGGGAGGCGAGGAAGGCGATGACGCTGGCGATTTCCTGGGCTTCGGCGAAGCGTCGCAACGGCACGCCGGCGAGCATGCCTTCGGCGATCTTTTCCTCGCTGCTGCCGGTGGCTCTGGCGCGGTCACCGAGGATCTGGTCGAGGCGTTGCGTGCGCGTGTAGCCAGGCAGCACGTTGTTGACGGTGATGCCGAACGGGCCGAGTTCGCCGGCAAGGGTCTTTGACCAACTGGCGACCGCGCCGCGGATGGTGTTGGAGACGCCGAGGTTGCGGATCGGTTCCTTAACCGAGGTCGAGATGACATTGACGATGCGACCGTAGCCGCTGCCTTGCATGCCGGGAAGAATCGCCTGCAGGATGGTCTGCGCGGCAACCAGATGCTGGTTGAAGGCGCTGAGGAATTCGTCGGTCGAAGCGGTGCTGGCCGGGCCGCCCGGCGGGCCGCCGGTGTTGTTGATGAAGATGTTGACGGCATCGGCGTTGGCAACCGCTTCGATGCGTGCACGCAGTTCGGCATGCCGGCTCATGTCCACGGCGACGTAGCCATGCTTTTGTGCGCTGTTGATGCGTGGCAATTCGGCAACGACCTTTTCCAGCGCCTCGGCCGAACGTGCCAGCACGGTGACATCCGCGCCAAGCGCGGCGAGTTCATGGGCGGTGGCGCGACCGATGCCCTGGGAGGCGCCGCAGACCAGCGCGTGCTTGCCGAGCAGTTCGAGATTCATGGAGTGCCTCGTTTGGTGTCCGGGAAGACTTGCGTCGAATGGAAGCTCCGGGTCGCGCTGCAACAGCGGTCAGGCTGCGGGTGCCATGCGTTGTCGAAACCTCATCCGGCGCTGCGTGCCACCGTCTCCCGACGGGGAGAAGGATAAACCCTACTGGATGCGGGCGAGCTTCTGCACCATCAGGGCGAGCAATTCCTCGTCATCGTTCGAGTGCGGCGGCGCGACCGATTCAAGGTCGAAACCCATGATCGCGGCGTCTTCCTCGTCGAGCCCGTCAAAGGCGCGGAATTCGGCATCGAGCAGGGCCATGCGCGCATGCTGTTCGTCGTCATAGCGGGGGCGTTCGCCGCTCGAATCGAAGATTTCGGCAATCCCCGAGGGCAGGACATCGAGCCGTGCCCAGACCAGGGTATCGCCGATGATGGCAACCCACCATTCGCTGGGCGGGCTGGAATCCAGGTCGGTTTCGAAATCATCATTCATGTCGGGCGGCTCGTTCATCCCAGTGCCTTCGATGCGATGACGGCGAGGATGCCGAGCACGATCGACCAAGCGCCGATGGCGCCGAGTCGGGCCAGTCCACTCAACGATCGGTCGCCCAGGGCAACGTAGCGACGCATGAGGAACCAGCCGAACGCGCGCGGCGTGAACATGAAGCCGCCAATGCGGGCGCGTTCCTGCGGGTGATGGTCACGCAGGTGCACGACAACCAGGATCCACGTCATCAGGTAGGTGGTGAGGCCGGCGACGAAGAAACCGAGGCCGGCCAGCAACATGAACTCACGGGCGGCGTGCATCAGAACTCCGCATGGCCGGGGACGCGCGGATACGGGATCGCGTCACGGATATTGGCGAGTCCGCAGACATAGACGACCAGGCGCTCGAAGCCGAGGCCGAATCCGGCATGCGGCACGCTGCCGTAGCGGCGGAAATCCCGATACCACTGGTAGTGGGCCGGATCGAGGCCAAACTGCTGCATGCGCGCATCGAGCACGTCGAGGCGTTCCTCGCGCTGTGCACCACCGATGATCTCGCCGATGCCCGGCGCGAGCACGTCCATTGCCGCAACCGTGCGCCCGTCATCGTTCAGGCGCATGTAGAAGGCCTTGATCTTTTCCGGATAGTTGGTGACCACGACCGGTCGGCCGACGTGCTCCTCGACCAGGTAGCGCTCGTGCTCGGTCTGCAGGTCGATGCCCCATTCGACCGGGAATTCGAATTTCTTGCCGGATTTCTTCAGGATGGCGACGGCGTCGGTGTAGTCGATGCGCTCGAACGGAGCGTTGATGAAGGCTTCGAGGCGCGAGATGGCGCTCTTCTCGACGCGATCGGCGAAGAACGCCATGTCGTCGGGGCGCTCGTCGAGCACGGTCCGGAACACGAACTTGAGCAGATCCTCGGCAACGCGGGCATTTTCGGCGAGGTCGGCAAAGGCGATCTCGGGCTCGATCATCCAGAACTCGGCGAGATGCCGCGCCGTGTTCGAGTTCTCCGCGCGGAAGGTCGGGCCGAAGGTGTAGACCTTGCTCAGGGCAAGGCAATAACCCTCGACGTTGAGCTGCCCGGAGACGGTCAGGAACGCATCCTTGCCGAAGAAATCCTTGCGCGTGTCGATCGCACCCTTGTCGGTGCGCGGCAGGTTCATCAGATCCAGCGTCGATACGCGGAACATCTGCCCGGCACCTTCGGCATCCGAGGTGGTGATGATCGGCGTGTTGATCCAGCAGTAGCCGTTCTGGTCGAAATAGCGGTGGATTGCCATGGCCAGCGTGTGGCGCACGCGGCTGACGGCACCGAACAGGTTGGTGCGGGGGCGCAGGTGTGCAACTTCGCGGAGGAATTCCAGCGAATGCGCCTTTGGCTGGATCGGATAGGTTTCCGGATCCTCGACCCAACCCAACACTTCAACCGAGCTGGCCTGCAGCTCGAAACCCTGTCCCTTGCCCTGCGAGGCAACCAGTTCGCCGCTGGCGATCACCGCGCAGCCGGCGCTCAGGCGTTGCACTTCATCGGCATAGTTGGCCAGCGAATCCGGCGCAACCACCTGGATGGGATCGAAGCAGGAACCGTCGCTCAGATTGATGAAGGAAAGGCCAGCCTTGGAATCCCGGCGCGTGCGTACCCAACCACGCACGCTGATTCTGGAACCTGCGGGCAGGGCACCGCTCAAGGCTTGTTTGACGCTGACGACGGACATGCGCTGCTTGCTCCGTGATTCGAGGCTGTTGATCCGCCATGCGGATCGCTGGAAACCGCGCATCATAGCGGATAGCGGGGTATTGCGGAGGCGCGTGGGCGCGTCGGGCGGAGGCATCTGAATCCGGCTCGGGACTTGAATTGCAGGTGAGCGCCAAGATCTGTCGGGGACACGCGGTGCTAGACTTTGCCGCGCAGTGCCTTCCGCCAAACGACCATGACCATGCCGATCCAGCTCACCTCCGCCGCGCTTGAGCGCATGCAACGCTTTCTTGCCAACGATCCTTCGGCGATCGGCGTGCGCTTCGGCATCAAGCGCACCGGCTGCTCGGGATATGCCTACACCGTCGATCTGGCCCGGGACGTCGCCGAGAACGACAGCGTGTTCGATCTCGATGGCATCCGCGTTCTCGTCGATGGCAAGGCGCTGCCGTTTGTCGAGGGCACTGAAATCGACTACCGGCGCCAGGGCCTGAACGCCGCGTTCGTGTTCCACAACCCGAACGTCACCGGCGAATGCGGCTGCGGCGAGAGCTTCACGGTCGACGCAAAGGCCTGATCGCGCTGGGATTTTGCCGCCCGCGCGCGTGTTCGCATCGTTCAGAATTCTCGGTTAGACTCGAATCCGCTGTATTGCACGGTTGCGAAGCCGTGGGCCGATGCCGCGAAGTTTCCGCTGCTCCATTGCCCGTTGCTCGCCACCCGCTTTTACAGTCGTGGGGCCGCTGTCACCAGGGCCGTTGAGCACTATCGATCAGTGGAGACAAGCATGTCGGATCAAGAAGTCGGGACCGTCAAGTGGTTCAACGAAAGCAAGGGATTTGGTTTCATCAGTCGTGAAAATGGTCCCGATGTATTCGTCCATTTTCGCGCCATCAACGGGAGCGGTTTCAAGACCCTGCAGGAAGGCCAGAAGGTGAGCTTCAAGGTCGTGCAGGGCGAGAAGGGCTTGCAGGCTGAAAATGTAACGCCCGTCTGAGTTGCCGGATCCAGTCGTCGGGGCCGCGACGTTCGCGTCGCGGCCCCGTTGTTTTTCCGGATTCCGCTACAAGATACGGAATTCGCTCAAAGATGAGGTGCCAAGATGATCACACTGAACGTGCGTGGATTGCCGCGCGACACGACCGAGAGTTCCCTCAACGAGATGTTCGGGAAGTTCGGCCGCGTGCACAAGCTGAAGATGGCAATGGACCCGTTCAAGAACGAGTGCAAGGGATTTGCCGAGCTGGCCATGGAAGGGCATGAAGCGCGTGCCGCGATTGCCGGTCTTGACGGCAGCTTCCAGGAAGGTGGCACCTTGCGCGTCGGCCTTGCCAGTGCGCGTCCCGCGCGCGGCGGACGTCGCTGATTCGAGCCTGCTTGCAACGGCCAGCACTCGATGAGTCCCCTGTCTTCATGCAGCGTTGCCGTGGCGGGCGCGCTGCTGCTTGCGGCCTGCACGCCGGATTCCGCGCCGCCGCCTGAGAGCCCGCTCGTGGAGAGCGCGCCGGCAGCCGATGATGTCGTGCCATCAAGCAGCCAGCCCGCGCTGTTCCTGCGCGGCTACCACGAATCACGCGATGGCGGCTTGTTCACCGCCTGTGGCGAAACCTCGCGGCGCACCCTGGCATCGATCGATCCGGCAACCGCCGACGCTCTTGCGCAGGAGAACGCGAAGCAGGATCGGCCTCGCTTCCTCATGGCCGAGGGCAATTTGCGCGGCCGCGATGCAGTCGAGATCGGCCGCTTCAACCTGATTTCGGGCGATGCCTGGAATTGCGAATCGCGCCTTGGCGACATCATCCTCGGCGCGCGCGGCACCGACGTCCTGTGGAATCTCGAAGTGACTCCAGCCGCGGCAACCTTCATTGCCGGGCCAAACGCTGCGCCTGAAGTCCATGCCTATGCCGGCCTTGCAGATGACGCGGATGGACTGAGCCTGCGCCTTGCCGACAAGGATGCGGCATTCACTGTCCGCCTGCGCGCCGAAGCCTGCAGCGAGGCGATGACCGGCACCGTGTTTGGCTGGTCGATCGTGGTCGATGCCAACGGCCAGTCATTCAAGGGCTGCGCCTGGCGTGGCCTGGCCGCGCCCTGAAGCAGCGGCACATCGATGCCCGCGCAGGAAAACGCCCGACCTGAATTGAAATCCCTGCGCGTGCACTCGGCCGACGGCGCCGCAGCGGATCTGCTCATGGCAGTGCCGTCGACGGCGCGCATCGGCGTGCTCTGGTTGCCGGCACTCGGCGTCGGCGCGCGTCATTACGAGGCGTTCGCGACTGCACTTGCCGAGCAAGGCGTGGCGATCGCGGTGCACGAATGGCGCGGTGCCGGATCCAGCGATCGGCGCGCATCGCGCGCGTGCGACTGGGGCTATGACGAACTCCTTTCCGAAGACATTCCCGCCAGCCTGGCCGCTGCCGGCGAAGCGCACCCGGATTTGCGCTGGATCATCGCCGGGCACAGCCTCGGTGGACAACTCGCGGCGCTGTTTGCGGCCTTGAATCCGCAATCGATCGCAGGATTCGCCTTTGTTGCCAGCGGCTCGCCGTACTGGCGAGCATTTCACGGTCGCATGCGCAGGATCCTGCGCATCGTGCCGTTGATGATGGCCCTGGTCACGGCGATTTGCGGCTACTACCCGGGCAAGCGCCTCGGCTTCGCCGGTCGCGAAGCGCGGACGCTGATGCGCGATTGGGCGCGCACCGCACGCACGGGGCGCTATCAGGACACGGCGGATGGCCGTGATTCCGAGCAGGCACTGGCCGGCTATGCACAGCCGGTACTCGGCATTCGACTGAGCGAGGACACGTTTTGCCCGGAAGCATCATTCGAATGGCTGCTCGGCAAATTCCAGAGTGCGCCGCTGGCGCGCGAGCTGCTTGCCCCGGGCGATTTCTCCTCGGGCCTCGCCAAACATTTCTCTTGGCTGAAGGACCCGCAACCGGTTGCCGAGCGCATGGCAGAATGGCTGCGCAGGTTCGATTGATCCAGCAGCGCGAGGCAATCGGCCAGCGCATCCCGCACAAGCAACTTCGGAGTTTGCATGAACCTGTTTGACGCCCTTTCCCTGCGCGATGTGACCCTGCGCAATCGCATCGCGGTCTCGCCAATGTGCGAATACTCGGCCATCGACGGCGTGCCGCAGCCGTGGCACATGGTCCATCTCGGCAGTCGCGCGGTCGGCGGCGCGGGCCTCGTGCTGGCGGAAGCCACCGCAGTCGAAGCGCGCGGACGCATTTCACCGGCGGATACCGGAATCTGGAATGACGAACAGGCCGAGGCGTGGGCACCGATCGCCGCGTTCCTTGAGGCGCAAGGCGCAGCACCCGGCATCCAGCTTGCCCACGCCGGGCGCAAGGCGAGCACCGCGCCGCCATGGTCAAGCGCGACGAAGGTCGAGGTCGGCGATGGCGGTTGGCTGACGGTGGCACCGTCAGCGCTTGCCTATGCGGAAGATTATCCGCAGCCCGTTGCGCTCGATGCGGCGGGAATCGCCGCCGTCATCGAGGCATTCCGCCTGGCCACGCGGCGTTCGGTCGACTGCGGCTTTCGCGTGATCGAAATCCATGCGGCGCACGGTTACCTGCTGCATCAATTCCTCTCACCGCTGAGCAATCAGCGCGATGACAAATGGGGTGGAAGTTTCGAGAACCGCATTCGCCTGACCCGCGCCGTGGTTGCCGCCGCGCGCACGGCGATGCCGGAAGGCCTGCCCTTGCTGGTGCGCATTTCGGCCACGGACTGGGTCGACGGTGGCTGGGACATCGAACAGAGCATCGAGCTGTGCCGATTGCTCAGGAACGAAGGCGTCGACCTGATCGATGTATCCAGCGGCGGCCTTTCGCGCGATCAGTCGATCACGCTCGGCCCGGGCTATCAGGTGCCATTCGCCGCACGCATCCGGCGCGAAGCGGCCATCGCCACCGGCGCAGTCGGCCTCATCACCGAACCCCAACAAGCCCAGGCGATCATCGCAAACGGCGAAGCCGACATGGTCCTGCTCGCCCGCGAACTCCTCCGCGATCCCTACTGGCCCCGCCGCGCCGCAAAGGAACTCGGCGTCCAGATCGAAGTGCCAAAGCAGTACGCGCGGGCTTGGTGACGAGCGATGTGTGATTGCCTGGTCAATTGATTGACGAGGCATCGCCGATATTGATGGCAATGGGAGACCAGATATCGTGTACGTGGGGTCGCGATTTGGGGACACCGAACACCTGGTCCATACGATGATGAATGACGTGATTTTTCTGTCTGTTTTTTCTGGCCAGTGACTTCTATGTGGAGTTGCTGGATTGAGGACAGGCGCCTTGGATCAGCGCCCGACTCTCGCTTGCGCCAATTCATGGAGCTGCATTGCTGATTCAGCGGTGGTACGAAGCTGCTTACGCCGCCTAGAGCGAGTCCATCTAGCGCTTCGAAGAAGGGTGCTGTAACGATGCGGCATTGCGGCTAGGAACGGGACACATCGACCCATCGCGGAAGCTGGGAGACAATTGCTGGACACGACGGAAATTCAAGTTTCAAGAAGCAGTACGCTTGTGGAAGCAAGAGGCTCAGATCACGAAAGCAGCCGCCAAGAGATCCATGCACGTTTTTTGGTGTCCATCCTCCACCTGCCCGGAAATCGACACATCTGACACCGCGTGATGCCCGCTGGAGACGTCAGCATCGGGGCAATTATCGGAGCGGGCCACGCCATTCAGATTCTCCGAATCCACTCTTCCAGAACAAGAGGAAGCGCCATGCTCATGCGGGGGAAGCCAATGTCTAGACTGAATGCTTGTGCTTCCTTGTTCCTGGCGGGACTGCTTCTCTTCACTGGCGCAACAGCGCAAGAAACCTACCATGAAAGGTATACACGAGCCTTGGACAGGCGAGCGAATGAAGCAATGGCGCAGTTTCAATCCAATCTTTCGAAGTCAAGGTCAACCGGGGACCAGTCGACAAGCAGGATCCTTCTCTCCTTTAGGGATCTGGTTCCTGCAAATGACGTTATTTCCAAAATGGCAGGTATCGGAATCGAGATTGAGGACTTGCAGATTTCAGTTGGCGAGACAGTCAATTCGATCTCCATTGCTCACAGAGATCCCTTTCGAGCTGAGCCTGCCGTAAATGCGGAGCTCAACCAACTCATCGCGCAGCAGGAACGTGGAACCAAATGGCTACTGGCGACTGAGACATTGGAAGAAGCACGACACTGGCTGCTGGAGAATCAAATATCTGTCAAAAAATTTAAATTGAGGGTGGCTGAATCGAACGGACTTCTGATTAGCGGCATTGGCTGCATTGCATCCAATGACGAAATTGACCAGCTCATGACTGCGATGCCATCGGTGATTCGCGCAGTAGAGTATCAAGGCACTCCACGAATAATGAGCATTCCGGTGGAGACGTATAGGGGATGGAACGAATAGTGACCGCTAACCCGTCCTAGCGCCTGTCGACAGCGGAGACTTCGGCATTTTGAAGGCCCGCTTCTGGCCGAAAGCGGTCACTGAGTACACGTCGCCATCTAATCGCGCCATTCGCCATGGCGATGTTTCAGTGCTGCGATGGCCTTTATGCGCGGACGCGTGCAATGATTGCTGTGGAATCGCAGTTCACATGAATGTTGCATGCAAGAAAGCTTCACATCCGGATGTCTCTGACAAGAGTTGAAATGAGCAATAAATATCTCCGTTGTATTTGGCGTGCCGCGTTTGCATGCATCCTGTTTGCTTGCGGAATTTCCGTGGCTTCGGCAGAAAATCCCGAGCGCAACCTGACAGTTCATTGGGTCAATCTGCAGCCGGAAGATGGTTTGATTGTCGACGCGGTGGTGTTGTTCTTCCACGACGGCTCATTCGATCTGTACGACACCGGCAGTGCGCCATCGTCATTGCTGACCAGGCTGGCAAAGCACCAGTTCGATGGGCTTGAGTCACTGATCCCCGGGGTGAAGATTGCGGTGATGACTGCCCCGCATGAGCCGAGCCCGTTTGGCGGTACTTGGGGTGAACTGAGCAGCGCGGTGACGGCGTCACTGAACCCTACACAGCATCGTTATGCGACGGCGTACATCGCCTTGCGCCCCAGCAACGATGCTTTCCTCGGCAACGAGGATGGCTACCGCATCCGCCTGTTCGATCTTGGCGGCAATCCCGAGCTGCCGGTTGTTGTCGAATTCGGCGGTAGCGAGGTGATGGACGCGGGAATCTGCGTAAACAACGAGGCGAGCTTGCAGTTCCTCGACGTTACGGATATGACGGCCCAGCCCTGCCAGGCCGAGAACGGCGTGGTACGTCGTCATGCGGGTTTCAACGGCTCTGTGCGCAACCCCGACGCAACACCCGTTCGCATCCTCGGTGGAACCAGTGTCGACATGGGTGGTATCACGGGTGTGCGCCACTACGATCGGGCGAATGCGGATTTTTCACGCGGTGGTACGCAAATCGGTCGACTGGTATTCATGCAGACTGGATCTGCCGGTTCACTCACGGGCAGTTTTTACAATCCGGCGCGGTCCGGCGAAGGCTTCAACATCGAGGTTTTTCATCGCCCGGGCAGTGATGCCGCGCTGACTGTTGTTTATTTCTACACCTATGAGCCTGGCACGGGTCGTCCACTTTGGTTGATCGGCAGCGGCGAGCTCGGGCAGGATATCGTCATGGCTTCGGCGCATGGCGGCAGTATCAATTCGCCTTCCAATCCCGACACGGTCGTGGTCAGCCGCTGGGGCACGCTCCGTCTGCCGGCGGCGAGCACGGTCGACTGGTGCATGGATGGCGTGACGATCACCTACGCACCTGACGATCCATCGATTCCGGGTGGTCAGTATCCGGTGCAACGACTGACCCCGCGTGGCGACGCCCTGGAAGCCCTGTGCCGGCAGTTGTATCCGCCGACACGCATCTATTGATCGGAAGGGCACGACGGACAACCTCGGTCCTTGAATTGCTGTTCGGCTGCCACATTCGATGGGGCGGCTGATCGGCAAGGATGCTGCGCGCGAAGGACGACAGGAGCAGGGCTGGATTTCGATTACAAGCGAAGACTTGCCTCGTACCTCCATGTCTGGCCGGAACCGGACACCGAACTGTCGTCTGCTTCGGTTCACACCATTCGCCATGGCGGGGTTTCAGCGTTGCAGTGGCCTTGATCTGCGGGCGCATGGGCTTGTCGCGATAGAATCGGATTTCACATCGATTGCGCGAGGTGGCCATGACGGATTCGACGCATTTGCTGATCGAGGGAAAGCTGCACGACCTTGGTGACGGCTTCATGGTTCGGCGCATGTTGCCTTCGGCACGGCAGCGAACGGTCGGGCCGTTTGTCTTCTTCGATCACATCGGCCCGGTCGATTTGGCTCCGGGGCGTGGCGTCGATGTGCGGCCGCATCCGCATATCGGATTGTCGACGATGACTTATCTCTTCGATGGCGTGTTCATGCATCGCGACAGCCTTGGCGTGGTCCAGGCCATTCGCCCGGGTGCGGTCAACTGGATGACGGCGGGTCGTGGCGTGGTGCATTCCGAGCGCACTCCGGAGCCGGAACGCTCGGCTGGACATCGCATGCATGGCATCCAGTTCTGGGTCGGCTTGCCGCAGGCCGATGCCGAGATCGAGCCGTCGTTTTCGCATCATGCGCTTGAGGCGCTGCCGGAATGGTCGACTGACGATGGCCGTGTGCATGGCCGTCTCGTCGCGGGCGCGGCGTTCGGGCAGCAATCGCCGGTTCCCGTGCATTCGCGCCTTTTCTGCGTCGATGCGAACCTGGCCGCCGATGCCGAATTGCAGGTGCCCGTCGATTACCCAGAGCGCGCGATCCAGGTCGTTGATGGGGAAATCGAGGTCGATGGCGCGGTCTTTTCAATGCACCAGATGTGCGTGCTGCAGGCGGGTGCGCTGGCGCGGATCCGTGCGCGTGAACCGGCCCGGATCGTCGTCTTTGGCGGCGATCCGCTGGATGGCCCGCGCTTCATCTGGTGGAACTTCGTCGCCAGTTCGCGTGAACGCATCGATCGGGCAGGCGAGGACTGGAAACGCGGACGATTCGAGGAGGTTCCTGGCGAAACTGAATTCATCCCATTGCCCGAACGCTGAGGATTTCGTGATCCAGGCCATCCATCGCGGCGTGTGCGCGCCTGCTTGCTTGCATTGTGGCCGGAAGCCGGCCTTGCCCATGGATCAAGTTGTGACTGACGAACACTGGAACATGCGACATGACCGGATCATGCACTGAGGCCGCGCACGCGCGCGTGGATTCCGGCGTGCGCCTGGATGTATGGCTTTGGGCCGCGCGTTTCTATAAGACGCGCAGCCTCGCCAAGCAGGCCATCGAGGGCGGCAAGATCGAGGTCAACGATGCCGCCACAAAACCGGCGCGACTGGTCCACGTCGATGATCGACTGCGTATCACGCGAGGCATCGAACGCTTTGCCATCCGCGTCGTCGCGACCAGCGCCACGCGCGGTCCGGCGAGCATTGCGCAAACCCTGTACGAGGAATCGGCCGAAAGCGCCGCTGCGCGTGAAGGCGAACGCGAGATGCGACGGCTGACCGGAGCGGGTTTCGATCATCCGCACAAGCGTCCCGACAAGCACTCGCGGCGCTTGCTGCGTGGATTCAAGGAAGGCGGTGGCTGAGCGGGCGCAGCGATGTCCTGCAGAGAGCATCAGGCATGAATGCCGTTCTCCTTGCATGCGTGCCAGGAACGTTTCGGGATGCCCAGGCTCAGGGCATGGCTGGAATGCCCGCGTCGTGCGCATGAACCCTGGCTTCGGGCAGCGCGGCGATGAATGAGGCAAACGAAGGCAGCAGCAGGCGGTTGCCATAGGCGCTGAGGTGATCGCCATCGAAATACAGCGGACCCTGCTTGCGCACGGATTCGCAATGCTCCGTCGGGCACAGGACCGGCAACGGATCCCAGACCGACGCGCCCAATCCGCTCGCCAATCGACCCAGGCTTTCGAGAACCGGTTGCCGATAGGCTTCGATGGCCGCGCGCGATTCGCTCAATCCCGCCGCACAGATGGGATTGCCGCGATTGAACCAGTCCGAGCAGCGGAAGGGTGGCGAACGAAACAGCGGTTTTGGTGCCTCGAAAACAATGCGCAGGCCCGCCTTGGACAAGGGCGCAAGCTGGGTGAGCAATTGCGTGGATGCCACATCGCGCTCTTGCCTGGCCTGGGCCGTGTCCATCGAGGTCCAGTGTTCCGAGGAAGCAACCATCGCATCCTGTTCGCTCAACCGATCCAGGCGCAGGGCGGCGAGCAGGAGGATGTCGCCGGGTTTCGAGCGCTTGTGGATGTCGTCGAGTTCGGCCTGGTTCTGCGCCGTACATTGTCCACTTTCGCGAGCAGGCTGCAGGCTGGCAAACGTGCAGCCGAAGTTCGGATAGAGGATGACCCGGGCACCGGTCCGCAGCACGTATTCGGTCAGCATCGTCGAATAGCCGATCGTGTGCGAATCGCCGAGTGCAAACAGATCGGGTGCTGATTGCGGTCGGCTGCTGCATCCTCCACGTTCATAGACCCAGGCGGGGTTGGCACCTGCTTGCTGGCTCCTGGACAGCAGGTAGCATTCCGGCACCTCGTCAATCCGCAGCAGGGTTTGCGCCTGCCAGTGGCTGGTGTTGCGGGTCACCGTGCTGAGCGAAAGGTGGCTGCCCATCAGTGTCATCAACCCGGACAATCCGGAACTCGTCACGATCAGGGCGAGACCTGCCGCGACCACGCCGGAACGCGGCCAGAGGCGCAGGCGCGCGGAATAGCGCAAGGGCTGTTCGACGAATCGGAAGGAGGCTTCGGCCAGCAGCAGGGTCAGGGCAACCGCCGCGATCATTGTCGTCGGCGAATCAAGTCCGCAGGTCCAGCGCATGATCACGTAGACCGGCCAATGCCACAGGTACAGCGAGTACGAACGGCGGCCGAGATAGACCGGAAGCGCACTGCCGAGCGCACGCGCGAGGATCGACCTGGCGCCGGCCACATGCAGCCCGGCCAGCACGCCGAGTGTGCCGACGATGGGCAGGATCGCTCCGGGGAAGGGAAACTCGGCGACTGCCGAAACGAACAATGCCCAGCCCAGCAAGCCGAGGGACACCCAGGCAGACACCTCGCCAAGCCTGCGCGCGTTCGGCCCGGCCTGGCGGTCGGCAAATCGATGCATGCCCTGGAACAGCAGCACGCCGGCACCGAGTTCCCAGAAACGCGTGGTGATGAGGTAGAAAGCGGCCGTCGGGTTGCTCGCCGGGCGCAGCCAGGCATCGGCCAGCGAGGCGAGGCAAGCGAGCGCGATCAGGCTGATCGACAGTGCCCGCCCGCGTTCGCCGCGTGTCCAGGCAAAGAACAACAGGGGAAACAGCAGGTAGAACTGCTCCTCGACGCCCAGTGACCACGTGTGCATGTACGGATTGAACGCGGCAATCGGCGAGAAGTAGGTTTCATTGTGGAAAGCGAGATAGTAGTTGCTCAGGCCGAAAAACGCGTACAGCCCGGTCAGTTCGTTTGAGGAACTCAGCCACGCGCGCGGGACGAGCAATACCGAGACCAGGCTGGTCAGCAACAGGCAAGCGAGCAGGGCCGGCACGATGCGCTGCAGGCGCCGCGCATAGAAGCGGCCGAGGAAATTGCCGAGGCTGCCACCGTTCCAGTGACTGACGGAAAGGCTGACGACGAAGCCCGAGATGACGAAGAAGACATCGACGCCGCTGAAGCCGCCCGGCAGCCAGCTTTCGCGCAAGTGATAGATCATCACGGCAACGACGGCGAGCGCGCGCAAGCCATCGACATGGGGCAACCAGGTGCCGGCTCGCGGGCCTGGCGTTGTCTTCAGATCATTCAAGGGTTGGCGGATGCGTGGGTGTCTGGATTGTCGGGATCGGCGGCCGGGTTTGCTCAGAGCATCCTGCGCAGGCGATACAGCGCATCGAGTGCTTCGCGCGGGCTCAGCGCATCCGGATCGAGCGCGCGCACGGCTTCCTCGATGGGCGAGGGCGCGGGTGGTGCGAACAAGCCCAGTTGGGGCGAGCTGCCTTGCACGGGTGTCGTGGTGCCGCGATTTTCCGCGGCGCTGGCCTCGAGGCCGGCAAGGGTAGCCTTGGCGTCGTTGATCACGGCCTTCGGCAATCCGGCCAATGCCGCCACCTGCAAGCCGAAGCTGCGGTTGGCCGGGCCTTCCTTGACCGCATGCATGAAGACCAGTTGCTCGCCGTATTCGACTGCATCGAGATGCACGTTGGCGATATCGGCGTGTTCGTTGGCAAGCCTCGTCAGCTCGAAATAGTGGGTGGCGAAAAGGGTGAACGCGCGATTTTTCGTCGCCAGCCAGGTGGCACAGGCCTGGGCCAGGGAAAGGCCGTCGTAGGTGCTGGTGCCGCGTCCGATTTCATCCATCAGCACGAGACTGTGCGCGGTGGCATTGTGCAGGATGTTCGCGGTTTCGCTCATTTCGACCATGAAGGTGGATTGACCGCGCGAGAGATCATCGCCCGCGCCAATGCGGGTGAAGATGCGATCGATCGGCCCGATCACCGCACTTGCCGCCGGCACGAAGCTGCCGATATGCGCGAGCAGGACGATCAGCGCGTTCTGCCGCATGTAGGTCGATTTGCCGCCCATGTTCGGGCCGGTGACGATGAGCATGCGGCGGTCGTCGTTGAAATCGAGATCGTTCGGCTCGAAGGGTTCCTCGCGAACCTGTTCGACCACCGGATGACGGCCGCGCTCGATGCGGATGCCGGTGACGTCGCCCAGTTGCGGGCGATTCCAGTCCAGCGCATGGGCGCGATCGGCAAGGCTGGCCAGGGTATCCAGTTCGGCGATTGCACTTGCCGCGGATTTCAGTTCAGCCAGGCGCTCGCCGAGGAAATCGAGCAGTGCCTCGTACAGCGCGCGTTCGCGCATCAGCGAGCGCTCGCGCGCCGAGAGCACCTTGTCCTCGAAGTTCTTCAGTTCCTCGGTGATGTAACGCTCGGCACCCTTGATGGTCTGCCGGCGCGTGTAATGGGTTGGTGCCTTGTCGGCCTGGCCCTTGCTGATCTCGATGTAGTAGCCATGCACGCGGTTGTAGCCGACCTTGAGCGTGGCGATGCCGCTGGCGGCTTTTTCGCGCTCCTCGAAATCGATCAGGAATTGATCGGCATTGGTCGCCAGCGCGCGCAGTTCGTCGAGTTCGGCATCGAAACCATCGCGGATCACGCCGCCATCGCGTTGCAGGGCTGGCGGTTGCTCGACCGTCGCTGCGATCAGGTGTGCGGCGGTAGCGGCGTGCTCGCCGAGCCGGTCCAGCAGATCGGCGAGCAAGGGGCTGTCGCTCGCGCGCAGGCGCTCGCGCAATGCCGGCGTGCGCGCCAGGCCATCGCGCAGGGTTGACAGATCGCGCGGTCGCGCCGAGCGCAAGGCGACGCGGGCAAGGATGCGTTCGAGATCACCGATGCCGTGCAACTCATCGCGCAAGCCTTCGTTGCAGCCGCTTTCGATCAGGCTTTCGATTGCCTGCAGGCGGCGGTTGAGGATGTCGTGATCGCGCAACGGCCGGTTGACCCAGCGATGCAGGCTGCGTGCGCCCATCGGCGTGACCGTGGCATCGAGCACGCCAAGCAGGGTGAATTCGCGACTGCCCGAGGCATGGCTGTCGAGTTCGAGATTGCGCCGCGTCGCTGCATCCAGCGCAATCGTCTCGCTGGCATTCTCGACGGCAAGTCCGCTCAGATGCGGCAAGGCGGATTTCTGGGTTTCCTCGACATAGCCGAGCAGGCAGCCGGCCGCGCCAATGGCGAGCGCATGGCCGTCGGCACCGAAACCGGAAAGATCGCGCGTGCCGAAAAACCGGCACAGCTCGCGTTGTCCGCTTTGCGCATCGAAATGCCACGGCGCGCGCTTGCGCAGGCCGGGCAGGGTGCTGACGAACTTTGGCCAGGCACCGTCTTCGGCGATCAAGGTCTCGACCGGCTGCAGGCGCGCCAGTTCGGCGGCAAGCGCTTCGGCACTGGCGACTTCGCTGATCAGGAAGCGGCCCGTGGTCAGATCGACCCAGGCCAGCCCGAATCCTGACTTGCCGGCGGCAATCGCCAGCAGCAGGTTGTCGCGACGCTCCTCCAGCAAGGCTTCATCGGTAACCGTGCCCGGCGTGACGATGCGCACGACCTTGCGCTCGACCAGGCCCTTGGCCAGGGCCGGGTCACCGATCTGCTCGCAGATGGCGACCGATTCGCCAAGCCGGACCAGCTTGGCCAGATAGCCTTCGGCAGCGTGATAGGGCACGCCGGCCATGGGAATCGGCGCGCCGGCCGAGGTGCCGCGCTGGGTCAGGGTGATATCGAGCAGGCGCGCCGCCTTGCGCGCATCGTCGTAGAACAGTTCGTAGAAATCGCCCATGCGGAAGAACATCAGCACATCCGGATGCGCGCTCTTGGCGGCAAAGAACTGGCGCATGAGCGGAGTATGGCCATCCGCGTTTAAAATGGACGACATCTGTTTTTAAAAATCAATGACTTGCGATGCCGAGCATTCGGTCGCAGGCGAGCTAAAAAGCGTGTCGAGAAACCTATTTTGCACAATAGCGTGTCCATCTAGTGTCCACAGACAATGAACGGCTCATGGCGCTGTGTCCATAGCCCGACGGGGCGATCTGCAGAACCCTGCAAATCGGCTCGACCCCGAACGTGTCGCGCTGTGCGTCGATAAATT
>MKWR01000024.1 GCA_001899855.1 Lysobacterales bacterium 63-13 | reverse complement strand
CTGGGGCTGTAGCCGGTCCCAAGGGTATGGCTGTTCGCCATTTAAAGTGGTACGCGAGCTGGGTTCAGAACGTCGTGAGACAGTTCGGTCCCTATCTGTCGTGGGCGTTGGAGGTTTGAGAGGGGCTGCTCCTAGTACGAGAGGACCGGAGTGGACGAATCCCTGGTGTTCCGGTTGTCACGCCAGTGGCACTGCCGGGTAGCTACATTCGGAAGCGATAACCGCTGAAAGCATCTAAGCGGGAAGCGCGCCTCAAGATGAGACCTCCCGAGCCACAAGGCTCCTGAAGGAACCATGAAGACTACGTGGTTGATAGGGTGGGTGTGTATCGCAGCAATGCCGAGCTAACCACTACTAATGATCCGTGCGGCTTGACCATATAACTCCAAGTTGCTTCGCAATGCCTCAGCTTCACGAACACTCTCGAGCCAAAACGACTTATTACGTCCCAAGACCATACGCGAGACTGGCGCACCCGTGCGCTGTCTCCACCGCTTGCTCAGCGAACATAGCGCTGTGGACCCACCCGATCCCATCCCGAACTCGGAAGTGAAACGCAGCTGCGCCGATGGTAGTGTGGCTCAAGCCATGCAAGAGTAGGTCACCGCTGAGCGCTTTACCCCAAGCCCTGCCCGAGAAATCGGGCGGGGCTTTTTGCTGTGCCCGCGTTGATGCTTCCTGCAAGCAAGCGGCAACGCGGGCATCGTCGAAGCGCTCCGCCCGGCCAATCGGAGTCCATGAGACCTGGCCCCAGCTGGTAGCATCACGCCATGGCTGAAACTCCTTTGCAGATACTCAATTCCGTATTCGGCTATGCCGCGTTCCGTGGCGATCAACAGACCATCATCGAGCATGTCGCCAGCGGGTCCGATGCACTTGTCCTGATGCCGACCGGTGGCGGCAAATCGCTTTGCTATCAGATACCGGCCTTGATCCGCACGGGTACTGCGATCGTCGTGTCGCCGCTGATTGCCTTGATGCAGGATCAGGTGGAGTCCCTGCATCAGCTCGGTATCGAGGCCGCCTTTCTCAATTCCAGTCTGGATGCCGTTGCCCAGCGCAAGGTTGAACATCGGCTTCATGCCGGTGACCTGAAGCTGCTTTATGTTGCGCCCGAGCGTCTGCTGACGGGACGTTTTCTCGATCTGCTGGGGCAGGTCGAGGTGAGTCTGTTCGCGATTGACGAGGCGCACTGCGTTTCACAATGGGGACATGATTTCCGCCCGGAATACCGGCAGCTGACGATCTTGCACGAACGCTTTCCGCAGGTGCCACGGATCGCGCTCACGGCGACGGCCGATGCGCCGACGCGGCAGGAGATCATCGAACGCCTGGGCCTGCAGACGGCGCGCAGCTTCGTTGCCAGTTTCGACCGGCCGAACATCCGCTACAGCGTCGTCGAGAAGGACAATCCGCGCCGCCAGCTGAAGGATTTCCTGGCACGCCACCACGATGAATCAGGCATCGTCTACTGCCTGTCACGGGCGAAGGTCGATGCTACCGCCGCCGCACTGACCGAAGACGGCTTCCTTGCCTTGCCCTATCACGCCGGCATGAGCGCCGATGCGCGTGCGAAAAACCAGCGGCGCTTCCTCAGCGAGGACGCCATCATCATGGTCGCGACGATTGCGTTTGGCATGGGCATCGACAAGCCGGACGTGCGCTTTGTCGCCCACCTCGATCTGCCAAAGAGTCTCGAAGGCTATTACCAGGAAACCGGGCGTGCCGGCCGCGATGGCCTGCCGTCCGAGGCCTGGATGACCTACGGCCTCGCCGATGTCGTCACCTTGTCGCAGTTCATCGCGAAATCCGATGCAGCGGAAGAGCGCAAGCGGGTCGAGCGCAGCAAGCTTGATGCGTTGATCGGCTACGCGGAAAGCATTGGCTGCCGACGCCGCCAGCTGTTGAGCTACTTTGGCGAGACGCCTGCCGGCGCATGCGGAAATTGCGACAACTGCCTCGATCCACCGCAGACCTGGGATGCGACGGTGGCGGCGCAAAAGGCACTTTCCTGCGTCTACCGCACTGGCCAGCGTTTCGGCACCCGGCATCTGATCGATGTCTTGCGGGGCATCGATGGTGAAAAGGTGTCCAAGTTCGATCACGATCGACTGAGCACGTTCGGCATTGGTGCCGAGTTCGATGATCGACAATGGGGTGCGATCTTTCGCCAGCTTGTAGCGGGAGGCTTCCTGGCTCCGGATGATGAAGGATTTGGAACCCTGCGCCTGGTTGACGCCAGTCGTCCCGTCCTGCGCGGCGAAGTCGAGGTACGCATGCGCCACGTCGCCGACAAGGTCGAGCGCAGGGCGAAGAAAAAAACCGTGCGCAGCGAACGCAAGACCCAGGCGCTGGAAATTGCGCCGCATGAATCGCGGCTGTGGGAATCCCTGCGCAACACACGCGCCCGATTGGCCAAGGAGCAGGGTGTTCCAGCCTATCGGATTTTTGCCGATGCCACCCTGTTGCAGATGTTGCGCGAGCAACCGCAGTCATTGTCCGAACTGGCCACGATCAGCGGCGTCGGCGAGATGAAGTTGGCCCGTTATGGCGAGGAATTCCTGGGCACTCTTACCGCGTTCTGAGAACGCAGGACTCACGATTCAATGGCCTCGCCAAGCCTGGCAGCGTGGGCTTCGCCTGCCAGTCCGCGCAATGTGGAAACCAGTTCGGCATCGATTGGCCGCATGCGATCCTTGCCCCACTCGATCAACTCGAGCCGGCCATCATGATGCTCGACGATGGCCGCGCAGCTGTCGACCCAGTCGCCGCAATTGAGGTAGTCGATGCCGTCGACTTCACGCATCGCGGCCACATGGATATGGCCGCAGATGACGCCATCAAGGCCACGCTCGCGAACCGCGCGAGCGACCGAGCTTTCGAAATCGCCGACAAAACTCGCCGCCAGCTTCACCTTGCGCTTGGCGTAGCCGGCCAGCGACCAGTAGCCGGCAATGCCAAGGCGTCGCCGCAACCAGGACAGCCAGATGTTGACGCGAACCAGGCCGTTGTACACCCCATCGCCAAGCACGGTGATCCAGCGGTGGTAGCGGGTGACCTGATCGAACTCGTCGCCGTGGATGATCAGGAAACGTTTGCCATCTGCCAGCACATGGACATGCTCGCGAACCACGGCGATATCGCCAAAGCTGATGCCGACATGCTCGCGCAGGGCTTCGTCGTGGTTGCCGGGGATGAACAACACGCGCTCGCCGTTGCGTGAGCGACGCAGGATCTTCTGCACCACGGTGCTTTGCGCGAGCGTCCAGCACACTTTGTGTTTCATCGCCCAGAAGTCGACGATATCGCCGACCATGAACAGGTTCTCCGCGGAGTACGCGCGCAGGAACTCGAGCAGGCTGTCGGCCTGGCAAGCACGCGTACCGAGATGGACGTCGGAAATGAACACCGAGCGCACGCGTGCAGGGGGCGTCATGGCTTGCGCCCGATACACGCATACCAGGGCACGTGCACGAGCGGCAGATACGGGACCGGGGCACTTGCCTCGGTCAACTCGCAGGTCTTCAACACATTGCAGAGCGTTGGCAGCTGCGCGCTGTCCAGGCGTACCCCATCGTGCTTGAACCAGGCTGGCCAGAACTTCCTGGTCAGCCATGAATGCCGGCTGCAGCCGGGCAGCGGCGACTCGGCGGCGACATAGAAATCGACCACGCCCAGAGTACCGCCGGGCTTGAGCATCCTCAGTGCATTGACGATGGCCGCGCGCCAGTTTGGAATCATGGTCAGTGCATACGACATGATCACCACGTCGACCGGTTCATGCGGAGTCCAGATTGTGGCATCGCCGTGAATCGCGTGCAGTTGCGGGAAGCGGCGCTTGCGCTGTCGCGCGTGCGCGAGCATCGGCGCGCAAAGATCGACCACGTCGTAGCGCGCGATGTGTGATGCGCGCTCGCCGAAATACTCGATGTTGCGACCCGTGCCGCCGCCGAGATCGACGACATGCGCGTGCATCGGCAGGGGCAGCTTGGAGATCAGCTGTTCGCGGCCCTGCAGCAGGCGCTCGCGGAAGCGGTCGTAGTGCTCGATCTGCGGCGCGTAGAACGCCGCCAGGTCGTCGGCGTGCGAGTGTGTCTTCGGCATGCCGCGTGCCATTGCGCGCAGCACCGAGAGATCCGCGCGCAGCGTGTCAAGCCGGCGCATCGGCGATCACGAAGCCGGCGTAGGTATGCACGCGATCGCTCGCTTGCAGGGCGTCGGCGATGTCGTCATGAAAGCGCAGTATCTCGCGCAGCGGGCGATCCCCGGCACCGACTCGTTGACTGTCAAGCCAGGCCGGCCGCGCCTGTGCGCTGCGCAGGAGGATGCGCGCGGCCGGCGCGGCGCGATCCAGGATCGCCTCCCACTCCTCGCGCAGCGCTTCCGGATGGTAAGAACTCATCCAGTCCATGTGGTCGAGGAGGACGTAGCGGCTGATGCGCTCGTCGGTCTGCTGCAGGAAGCCGGTCACCGTGTTCGTGTGCACCGTGATGGTGTCGACGAGACCGGCCTTGAGCCGCTCGAAGTTCCCGCGCTTGAGGTATTCGGGACAGCAATCCTCGCCATAGCGGCCGGTCAGGTAGACGCGCCAGAAATAGTTGTTGCCCAGCGGCAACTGGCGAAAAACGTACTGCACCGATTCACGGATGAAGCCGGCCACACCGTCGGCGTGTTGCGCTTCGACCAGGCGTCGCTGCGGATGCGGCACGCCGAGCAGGTTCATGACGAACTGGCGCGAGATGATCCAGTTGACCGCGCGATTCCACAGCACCGGCGCAACGCGTTCGTCGTAGATGCGCCGCTGCTCGTCGAGGCTGCGCGCGTCGAGCAGGTCGATGGTGGCTGCGCGCAACTTCGGTTGTGCGCTGAACCAGCCGCGCACGCAGCGCGCGACGATGCCGGAGAGCCCATGGAAATAGAAGCTGCCGCGGCGACTGGTGAACCAGTGCGTGTGCCGATCCCACCATTGCCGGGCGAACGGCGACAGCTCGCTGCGCAGGCGTTCCAGGTACAGGCATTCAAAGCGTTCGTGATAGCCCTCGCCGAAAATCCTGAAGAAGTCCTCGAAAGCGAGTGTGCGGATCGCCGCGATCTTCAGCTCGAGCAAGGCGTTCTGGCGTGGATTCGCGTCGACGCAATGAATGCGTTTCGGTGCGCGCAAGGCATAGTCGAGCGCGTTGCAGCCGGCACTGGTGATGACCAGGACCACATCATCATGGCCCAGTGCAAGCGCCTGCCGATCGACGGCCGGATCTTCCCAGCAGGTGTTGTAGACCAGGCTGCGCGACCAGATCGCATTGAATATCCGGCGATCGATGTGATCGCGCAGACTCGGCCGGGTGGCAACTAGGGCGAGAGGCATCGCGGCAATCCGAAGCGGGGCGTTCGAGGCGCCATCCTGCCGCTGCGGTGTGACAGGCGTGTGATGGAAATCGTCATTACGCTGCAATCTGGCCTGGCGAGGATGGGCGCCACCCTGTACCGAGAATGCACCGGCATGCTCAATCTCGAATCGAAGATCGAGGCGCGCTTTCCGCATTGGTTCGCTGGCCGTCGCGGCACGATTGCGCGCCCCCTGGTACGTTCGCTGACGAGACTCTCGCGCATCGAAGCTATCGATGGATTCCTCCGCGACAATGCGCATCTGCGTGGTTTTGCATTGATTGAAGCGGCGCTGGAATGGCGCAACTGCCGCTTCCTCGTCGACCAGGTCGAGCGTGAGCGCATCCCCGAGAGTGGTCGCGTCGTCATCGTCGCCAACCATCCACTCGGCGCGCTGGATGCGCTGGTGCTGCTGGCCCTGGTCGGCAGCGTGCGCCGCGATGTGCGCATTGTCGCCAACGACTTCCTGCTCGCCTTCAAGGGTCTTTCCGAGCTGTTCATTCCGCTGCGCATACTCGGCGGAAAGCCCGGTGCGGACAGCCTGCGCCAGATCGGTGCGGCGCTCGATCGCGAAGAAGCCGTGATCGTGTTCCCGGCCGGTGAAGTCTCGCGCATGACGGCCATGGGAATTCGTGATGCACCGTGGCGGCACGGATTCCTGCGCTTTGCCGGGAATGCCGGCGCACCGGTTGTCCCGGTGCGCATCGAGGGGCGCAATTCGGCCTTGTTCTACGGTGTTTCGGCGTTCTTCAAGCCCTTGGGCACGAGCCTGCTGGCGCGGGAAATGTTTGCCAGGGAGAAGCGCCTCGTCATCCGTGTCGGCGCGCCACGCGCCGTCAGCGAGTTGATGGACGGGATCGGTGATCGGCAGCGGGCCAGTCGCGACGTGCGTCGCGCGGTCTACTCGATCGGGCGACGCAACGATCGCTGGGCATCGGCCATGCAACCGCTCGTGCATCGGCCATCGATCAGCGCGATCCGCGCGGGTCTTGAACAACTTGAACTGCTCGGTGAAACCGCCGATGGCAAACGCATCTACAGCGGACGCCTGGACAGTGACTCGGCGCTGCTGCGCGAGATTGCACGCCTGCGCGAGCTGACCTTTCGCCGCGTCGGCGAAGGCACCGGCAAGCGCATGGACACGGATCGTTACGACAGCAACTACGACCACATCCTGCTCTGGGATGCCGAGGCCAGCGAGATCGCCGGTGCCTATCGCGCCGTGCCGTGCAAGCGCGTGCTCGAAAGCGTTGGCCAGGATGGCCTGTACACGGACAGCTTGTTCGAGTTTGATGGGCGACTGCTGCCGAGCATCGAACGCGGCGTCGAGCTGGGTCGCAGTTTCGTGCAGCCAAGGTACTGGGGTTCGCGCAGCCTTGACTACCTGTGGTTCGGCATCGGTGCCTGGCTCGGCAAGCATCCGGAAATCCGCTATCTGTTCGGGCCGGTATCGATCAGCGCCAACTTGCCGCGCGAGGCGCGTGAATGGCTGGTCGCCTACTACTCCCGTTATTTCGGCCACGACGAGACGCTGGCGCGGGCGCCACATCCATTCCAGTTTGTCGACTTGCCGCAGGATTTCGAGGGCCTCGATGCCGAGGCCGCGATGCCGCTCCTGCGCAACCGCCTCGATGCGCTCGGCGCGCGCATTCCAACCCTGTACAAGCAGTACACCGAACTCTGCGAACCCGGCGGCGCGTGTTTCCTCGGTTTCGGCATCGACCCGACATTCGGCAATGCCATCGACGGCTTGATCCTGGTCGACCTGGACATGCTCAAGGCGAAGAAGCGCGCCCGCTATCTCGGGAAATTCGAGGCAACGGCATCGACACCATGCGCCTGAGCTGACGCTGCGGGCGGTGGCGGCAGGCGGGCCGTGCGCCGGCATTGAAGGTGCCGGGCAAGCGCTGGTGGCAGTCGCGGGGGATCGCTGATCGCTATAATCACCCGCCTTCCCGAGTCGTGAGCACGCATGCCAGCCGAGATGCCTGTCGAGTCCGCGAGCCCGCGATCCGCCGAGTTCCTCGGTCATCCCAAAGGCCTTTACATCTGCTTTTTCACCGAGATGTGGGAGCGTTTTTCATTCTATGGAATGAAGGCCTTGCTGCTGCTCTACCTGATCAAGTACCACCTGTTCACGGATGATTTCGGCTACAACCTGATTGGTGCCTACGGCGGCCTCGTCTATGCGATGCCGGTCATTGGCGGCCTGGTCGCCGATCGCTGGCTCGGCATGCGCAAGGCGGTCGTCTTTGGCGGCATCCTGCTCGTGCTCGGTCATCTCGGCATGGCCATCGAGGGTGATCAGGCGACGCTGGTCGATGGCGTGGTCAGGCGCGATGAAGGCGCCCTGCAGGTGTTCTACTTTTCGCTGGCGCTGATCATCATGGGCGTCGGCTTCCTCAAGCCGAACATCTCGACCATCGTCGGCAAGCTCTATGCGGAAAACGATCCGCGCCGCGATTCGGGTTTCAGCATCTTCTATGCCGGCATCAATATCGGCGCGACCGTGTCGGCCTTGCTGTGCGGCTGGCTTGGCGAGACCTGGGGCTGGGGTTGGGGCTTCGGTGCAGCGGGCATCGGCATGATCGCCGGTCTGGCCAACTTCCTGTACGGCCAGAAGCATCTGCTCGGACACGCCGAACCACGCGAACCGGGGAAATTGCGCCAGCGCCTGCTCGGGCCGCTGACGCGCGAGCACCTGATCTATCTCGGCGCCATCGCCGGTCTGTTCGTGATCTGGATCCTGATCCAGGCACATTCGCTGATCCTTGTCCTCATTCCGGGTTTCTTCGAGCCGACGCCCGTCGTCTTGTCGATGCACCTGGTATCGGTCTGCCTGTTTGGCGGCATCCTCTGGTTCATGTTCAAGCATTGCAGCAAGGTGGAGCGCGAGCAGATGTTCGCCGTGCTTGCCTTCATCGGCTTCTGCCTCATCTTCTTCACGCTCTACGAACAGACCTACGGCTCGTGGGTGCTGTTTTCGGATCGCGCGATGAACCACCAGGCGCTCGGCATCGAATGGACGGCCAGCCAGCTGACCTTCCTTGGCGCCTTCTTCATCCTCGTGCTCGCGCCGATCTTTGCATGGCTGTGGCCGCGTCTTGAGCAGCGCGGCTGGAATCCAAGCAAGCCGGCGAAATCAGCGTACGGGCTGATCCTCGCCGGCGTGTCGTTCCTGGTGCTGGTGTGGAGCGCGCGCAATCCGCAAGCCAACGGCCTGACCAACATCTGGTGGTTCGTGCTTGCCTATTTCGTCCTTGAAGTGGGCGAGATGATGCTGTCGCCCATTGGGCTTTCGGCGGTCACCCAGTTGTCCGTGCCGCGTGTCGTCGGCCTGATGATGGGCGGCTGGTTCCTCGGTACCTCGTATTCGGAGATCCTTGCTGCCGAACTCGGCAAGCTGTCCTCGATCGAGATTCCCGAAGGCGCGGTGCTGGATGTCGCCGAGGCCCTGTCCAGGTACGACGAACTGTTCGCCTTCTCGGCAAAGATCGGCATCGGCAGCGGCATCCTCGTGCTGTTGCTGACGCCTTTGTTCAAGCGCCTGATGCACGGCGTTCGCTGAACCGGCACGCGACATCGACAACCACGGCCGGCTGACGCCCCCCAGGCGCTGCGGGCACGCATGGCGGGTCGCGTGGGGCGGTCGAGCCGCACCCGCTCACCAGTCGGCGGCGACATCCAGCATCAGGCGATGCGTGGGTTCATCGAGGCCGTCGCGCAACTCGCGAAATGCCGAGAGGCGCAGGTTCCAGGTGCGGTCGATCGCGTAGGCGATCCAGGCGAGCTGGCCGTGCATGTTGCTGTGAAACCACCAGTCGTCCGAATTGAAGGCTGCAAGGACCGCTTCACGCTGGATGCGTTCGATGGCCACGCCAAACTGGATGCCTCCGGGCTGCCGGTGATCGCCGGCGCTGAGGCTCAGGCGGGCACCATCCCGGGCGAAATCGGCACCGAGATTGCGCACCAGATCCAGCTGCAGGTCGATTGGCCAGTTGCCCACATCGGTGTGCGCGGCCAGTTGCAGGTCGAGCAGGCGGTAGTCGCTGACAAAGGCCTCGCTGGCCACTGCGTTGGTGCGGCCAAGTCCTTGCCGGGGAAGTTCCCCGAGTCCGCTGAAACCAAGCCACGACAGCGTTGCGCTGGCGCGCGTGGGTGCGCCATCACGCCACCGCCACGCCAACTGCGTGGCGAGGATGCGCGAATCGTCCCCGTACAGGTGCTGGCCGGCGAAGTAGCCGGCAAGCAGATGCAGGCGATCGATTTCGCCGACTGCAAACGAGTGCGCGTAGGCGATTCCCGCCGGGCGGAGATCCGGATCCCAGAGCATGGGCGAGAGATCCAGCGGCAAGGGTGCCTTGCCAAACTGCAGGGTGGCCATTTCGCTGGCATGCCAGCGCAGCAGGACCTGATCGATGCCGATCGCGTCGCTGCGCTCGTTGTCGTTGTTGCGCCGGTTGTCGCGATTGCGGTCGCTGCCCTGGGCGATGCGTGCGGTCGTGGTGAAATCCCAGCTTGACCCCAGCAGCCCGCTGATGCCGAAGCGCAAGCGTCCGCGCGTTCGATCAAGGTTGTCACGGTTGTTCGGCAGCCCCGAAACATGATCCTGGTTCAGCCACAGATCGGCGATGAAGCGCGTGCCCGATGCAGCCTCATCCTGATCCTGGGAAAGCAGCAACGCATCATCACCGGGCGGTTGCGCGACACAGGTACTGGCGATGAAGGCGAACACGATCAGGACGAATCCCGTTGCCTCGCGTGCCAGTTGCCGATGTGCAGTCTTCATGCTGTTGTCCCCGGGGTTTGCAGAGCGTTGCCGATGTCAGGTTCAGCTGCGCAGCCGCGAAAGGGCCAGGCCCAGTTCCGCGGCGCTGGCGAAACGCGCGTCGGGCGCACAACGGACGCAGCGCAGGATCACCGTTTCAAGCTCCGGCGGGATCCCGGCCCACAAGCTCGAAGGGCGAACGGGCGCATCGCTGACCTGGGCCTGGTAGATCTCCATCGTGTTGCCGCCGGCAAAAGGCTTGCCGCCGCAGAACATTTCGCTCATGAGCACGCCACATGCGTAGATGTCGGAGCGCTCGTCGACTTCGCCTGCGGAAAGTTGTTCGGGCGAGCAATAGTCGGGAGTGCCGACGAAGGTCCCGGCTTCGGTATGGCCCGGCGTGCTGCGCCGCAGTGGTCGGGCAATGCCGAAATCCATCAGCTTGGCGTTGCCGTTGGCTTCAAGGATCAGGTTCTCCGGCTTGATGTCGCGATGCAGTACGCCCACCTCGTGCGCGGCGGCGAGGCCCGCAGCGAGCTGGCGGGCGATGCGCAGGGCCGCCGAATACGGCACGCGTTTGGCTTCGCTGAGCAGGTAACGCAGGGTCAGCCCACGCACGTATTCCATCGAGATGAACGGGCGGCCGTCGACCTCGCCGAAATCAAACGTGCGCAGCACATTGGGATGGGTGATGCGGCGCGCGAGCTTGATTTCGCTCTTCAGGCGATCAAGCTGCTCGACGTCGACGAGCAGGCCGGGGCGCAGCATCTTCAAGGCGACGATGTCGTCGAGTTCGATGTCGTGCGCCTTGTAGACGATGCCCATACCGCCTTCGCCGAGGGCGGAGATGATCCGGTAGCGGCCACCGAGGACGCTTCCGGCGGCGATTGCGTTGCCGCGTGATGGTGCCGGGGTTGCCACGGCTTTCGCGGCAATGGTGCGCTTGCTGCGGGTAAGGGCGCTGCGCTCGCCAGGCTCGGGCAGCGCCGCGGCGACGAGGGCATAGTATTTCCGGCCGCTGAAAATCCCGTCGAGGACGGTCAATGCAGCGACTGGCAACTCCGCCTTGAGTGCTTCACCCGTGCTGCGCGTGAACAGCAACTGCCCGGCGGGGGCGTCGCACAGCAGGTAATCGGCATGCGCGACCGGCGTGCCAAGGGTGATGTTGCGATCGGTGCGAACGATCTCGCCATCGACCAGTGCCCCGGCAGGCAAAGGAATGTTCAGTTGTGCACAATCCCGCAACAGCGTGGCCCAGAAGCGTGCGGCTTCAGGCAGGCGCTGCTGGCCGCGGAGCAGGATGCGCCAGCGTGCGCCGTCCATGCCCAGCAGTTCCACGCCCTCACTGGCGGCCAATGCGGCAAGCAGCTCCTCGGTGCCGCCGTAGGCGAGGGCGCGCTGGCCGATGTCGGTCTGCGCCGTGACCGGGCCCAGCAGATGGCGGAACTCGATTTCCAGCAAGGCCGCTGAGTCATGCTGCGGCGCCGACGATGCGGCCTGGATCTTTTCCGCGGGGAAGCCGGATTCGTTGCCGGGTTCCGGCAGGAATCGGGCCATCTGCCCGATATAACCTTCGATGTCGTTTTTCTCGCGCAGGTCCGAAAGCAGCGAATCGAAGGCGCTGGCAAGGCGTCCGAGCACGTCGCTGCTTTCAATGCCGATATGGGTGCGGTAATCACCCGCTGCCGCGGCCTCGGCTGCCTTTGCCATGTGCGCGATCGGGCGCAGGATGCGCCGGGCGAAAAAGATTGCCAGCAGGATTGCGATCAGCATCGAGACCAGGCCGGCCAGCACGACCCGATTGAGGATGGCGCCATAGCTGCCGGTGATCTGGTCGGTCGGGCTCATGATCGCCACGCTGCCGAGCTGGCCTTGGCCCGTGGCAGCGGCCGGAACGATGCGCGCGCTCCATTCCTGCGCGGACAAACGCAAGGGCACGTGATCGATCGAGCCGCCGGCTTGCATGGTCGGCAGCCATTGCGCCTTGTGCCTGGCGAACGCGGCGCGAAGTTCCGCTGCGGCCGCTGCATCGAGCGAGCTGGCGACCAGCACGGCGTCGTTGTCAGTCGGCAACCAGAATGCCAGTTCCGCGCCGCTCACCTTGGCCACGGCCTGCGACAGCGCATCGTTGACTTGCAGGGCGACGAGCAGGAATCCGAGCAGGTCCTGGTCACGCGCCAGCGGCATGATGGCCGCTTGATAAAGACGATCACCCTCGCGCCAGTAGCCACTGAACGGTGTTGCCGCGCTGATCGCCGGCGCCACCATTGGATCCTCGGCCAGCGAGGCGGCAAAGGCATCATTTTCATCGGTGCGTGCCAACACTTCGCCGGAGGAGTCGAGCAGGATTGCCAGATCCATGCCGAAATCACGCTGCCGCTCCAGCAGCAGGTCGCGCATCGACCGCGTGTCGCGCGTGCCGCTGTCGTCGCTTTCCTCGCCGCCAAGGCCCGGCAGGCTGCCACTTCCCGAGGCATCGGCGATGTACTTGATGAATCCGGCGTCGGCGGCGATCAGGCGCACCGCCAATTGCAGCTGGTCGAGGCGTCGTTGCTCGAATTCGCGCTGTACCGCAGCGCTGGTGTCGACGGCCTTGTCGACGGCCTGGCGTGCTATCTCGCGGCCCTGCACCCAGGTCACGACGACGGCGCTGCCGACGGCAAGGGCAATCAGGAAAGCCATGCCGAGAAACAGGCGCACGGCCAGGGGAACGCTGATCCGCCCCGCCTGCCGGTGTCGTTCAATAGGCTGCTTTGTCGCTCGTTCCATAGGGCTTGCCGAATTTGTTCATGTGCTGCGGGATGCGCCGCAGGTTGAGGTCAAGGACGACCTCCGCTGCGGCAGTCTCGCCGGGCGTTGCCTTGACATGCCAGGGTTTGGCGCGGTCATGCCAGACCACCAGGTCGCCGCGCTCGTTTGGCAGATTGGCCAGGCTGAACCGGCCTTGTGCATCGGGGTGGGTGAAGTAGGGCGTGTCGAGAACGAGGATGTGTCCGATCATCGAGTGATGGACGTTGCAGTAGACACGCACATAGCCAGCATGGCTGAAGGTCACCGTGTGGCCTTCGCCCTGGGCATAGAGGCCGACATCGAAGGCATTGTTGCGTGACGTCGAGAAGGCGTTGTGCAGGATCGCGTCCTGATTCGGAAAACGCACCACGCTGCCGACCACGATCGGCAGGATATGCGGCACGAACTGCTTGCGTTCGGTGCTCATCGAATATTCGCTGACCGATGGCTCCAGCCGGGCCGGCGACGCGGGGCGGAAATAAACCACCGCTTCGGCGGCTTCTTCGGCGCGCAAGGACTTGCCGTCGACCATCAGGCTGACCTTGCCTTCGAGTCCGGCCGAGTTTGCGCAACATGGCGCCAACAGCAGTGCGAGCAGAAATCCGCGCATGTGCCCCCCTGTCCCCGGCACGATGATACGTCAGCCGGCAGGCATCGGTTTGCCTGCGGAACGGGGCTATTGCTTCGCGGGCTTGCGCGCCTTCGGCTTTGCCGCCGGCTTCTTCGCCGGAGCGGCCTTGGCGGATGCACCGGCTTTGCCTGACTTCGATGCGCTTGCCGGCTTTTGCGTTTTTGCCTTGGCTGCGGTCTCGCCAGCGCTGCCACGGCCAGGGGCATTGAACGCCTGCAGCACTTCGCTGAATGTCCATGGCAGGGCGTACGCGCCCTGGCCGCCAAGCGCCTCGGCTGACTGCTGTTGCCATTCGGCGAAGGCTTGCTTCAGGCCTTCGGCAAATTCGGTCTGGCTGCGCACCGCTGTTTCGACCGTGCCCTGCAAGGGCGCGGTGCCGGTACCCAATGAATTCCAGAATTCAGCGCCGGGAATTTTCGCCAGTGCGTTCCAGTCGTTGGTGGTCAGCATGCGCTCGGTTTCAGCCAGGGTGCGTTGCACCGCCTCGCTGGTTCCCGCGGCGCCGGCCTGCATCCAGCGTTGGCGATTTTCCTGGAGCAAGGTGCCGATGCGCAGGACCAGTTCGAGATTGGCCTTGTACAAGGCCATTGGCGTCTTGGAATTCACGTTCATCGCAGTCTCCTGTCGAGGATTTCAGGAACACTGCGCAAGCATGGCACAGGCGGCCGACGATCTCACCAGCCGCCCGGGAATTCGGGGTGATTGCCCGGATCAGTATGCAGGCGGGGTGGGATGGATGACGCCCCCCTTCATGACGAACATGACGTGTTGCATGACCTTGATGTCGCTCAGCGGATCGCCCTTCACGCCAATGATGTCGGCGAACTTGCCGACTTCGAGCGAGCCGAGATCCCGCGAGCGGCGGAGCAGTTCGGCCGCATGCGTGGTTGCGGTCTGCAGGACAAAGGCGTTTGGCATGCCGGCCTCGACCATGTACTGGAGTTCCTTCGCGTTCTCCCCGTGCGGATAGACCGCGGCATCGGTGCCGAAGGCGATCTTGACGCCGGCCTTGTAGGCGCGCGCCGCGGTCTGCTGGATCAGCGGGCCGACCTGCAGGGCCTTGGCGGCGATCTGTTCCGGGTAGTAACCGGGCACGGCGGCTTTCTCGGCGACGTAGCGACCGGCAATGATGGTCGGCACGTACCAGGTGCCGTGTTCCTTCATCAGTTTCATGTCGGCATCGCTCATGAAGGTGCCGTGCTCGATCGAATCAACGCCGCCGATGACGGCGCGCCGGATGGCTTCCGCGCCATGCGCATGGGCGGCAACGGAGAAACCATAATCGTGTGCGGCGGCGACCACGGCCTTGATCTCTTCCAGCGTCATCTGCGCGTTGTCGACGCTGCTGCTTTCGTCGAGCACGCCCCCGGAAGGCATGATCTTGATGAGATCGGCACCGTCCTTGTAATGCTGGCGCACTGCCTTCCACGCGTCGTCGGTGCCGTTGATGATGCCGTCCTTCGCATGCGGATCGCCCTGCAGGTCGGCGCGGTAGCCGTCGGTATCGTCGGCGTGGCCGCCGGTCGTGCCGATCGCGCCAGCGGCAGTGAAGATGCGCGGCCCCGGCACGATGCCCTTGTTGATGGCGTTGCGCAGGGCGATCGATGCATTTGCGCCGTCGCCGAGATTGCGTACCGTGGTGAATCCGGCATCGAGCGTGCGGCGTGCGTAGACGGTGGAACGGATCGCGTAGTCGGCGACGTTCCAGCGGAACTGGTCGGTGTAGCCGGTCGGACTGGTCTCGCCGGTCAGATGGACGTGGCTGTCGATGAGCCCGGGCAGGCAGGTCATGCCTGGAATGTCTGATTCCGCCTGCAGCTTTTCCGGAACGACGTGGCCATCGAGCAACGCGGAGATGCGATCGTTCTCGATCAGGATCGTTGTTTCGCCGCGCATCGTGCCGCTGTTGGCATCGAAGAGATGCGCGCAATGCACGACAACGGGGCCGGATGGCGCCGTGTCCGCCATCGCGTTCGCGCCGAGCAGGCCAAGCATGCCGGCGGTGAGCAATCGGAGTTTCATCGGTTTCCCCTGTCTAGCGGCAAGCAATGGCTTGATGGCATCGATACGCCACGCTGCGTTATAGCGCGGCGAACACGCCCGGTAAATCCGACTTCCGGCACGGCCCGGCGGCTCCTGCATGGCGCGAATGCGCCCGCTGCGCTAGTCTGGTGCACATTTTTTGACACATTGCCGGAATCCGGCAGCAACCTGAACATGACCGAGAACATCTACGATCCGCAGGTGGTGGAAGCCGCCGCACAGCACTTCTGGACGACGACGCGCGCCTTCGAGGTGGTCGAGGATCCCAGCCGAACCAAGTATTACTGCCTGTCGATGCTGCCGTATCCCTCCGGTGCGCTGCACATGGGCCACGTGCGCAACTACACGATTGGCGACGTGATCAGCCGTTACCAGCGCATGCAGGGCAAGAACGTGCTGCAGCCGATGGGCTGGGATGCGTTCGGCCTGCCCGCCGAGAATGCGGCGATCGCGCGCAAGACCGCGCCGGCGAAATGGACCTACGCCAACATCGAGCACATGCGCGCGCAGTTGCAGGCGATGGGTTACGCGATCGACTGGTCGCGCGAGTTCGCCACCTGCAAGCCCGAGTACTACGTGCACGAGCAACGCATGTTCACGCGACTCATGCAGAAGGGCCTGGTCTATCGCAAGAATTCCATCGTCAACTGGGATCCGGTCGACCAGACCGTGCTCGCCAACGAACAGGTCATCGATGGCCGTGGCTGGCGCTCCGGCGCGGTGGTCGAGAAGCGCGAGATTCCGCAGTGGTTCCTGAAGATCACCGACTACGCGCAGGAACTGCTCGATGGCCTCGACACGCTGAGCGGCTGGCCGGATTCGGTGAAGACCATGCAGCGCAACTGGATCGGGCGTTCGGAAGGCCTCGAGATCCAGTTCGCGATCGAAGGCGAAGCGACTCCGCTGACGGTGTTCACGACGCGCCCGGACACGCTGATGGGAGTGAGCTTCCTGTCCGTGGCCGCCGAGCATCCGCTGGCGCAAAAGGCCGCCTTGACGCAGCCGGAAGTCGCCGCGTTCATCGAGGAATGCCGCCACGGCGGCACCGCCGAGGCGGATATCGAGACGCAGGAGAAAAAGGGCGTCGAGACGCATTTCAAGGCGATCCATCCGATCACCGGCGAAAGCGTGCCGGTGTGGGTGGCCAATTTCGTGCTGATGAACTACGGCACCGGCGCGGTCATGGCGGTGCCCGGGCATGACCAGCGTGATTGGGAATTCGCCACGAAGTACGATCTGCTGATCCGCATGGTCATCGTCAGCGTCGGCGTGCGCGACGCGGTGCGCGAGCTCGATCGCGATGCCGCCAGCAACAAGGATGCGATGTCGGCCGCGCTGGGCGAGAGCCGCGCGATCGACGTGGTCGAGCCGGCTGGCGAAATCGATGTGCTGGATGATTTCCGGAACGCCACCATCAGCGAAGGCGCGTTCACCGACTACGGTTTCCTGGTCAATTCCGGCGAGTTCGACGGCCTTGATTTCCGCCAGGCATTCGATGCGATTGCCGCGCACCTGGAAAAGCTGGGCAAGGGAACGCGGCGGGTCAATTTCCGCCTGCGCGACTGGGGCGTCTCGCGGCAGCGCTATTGGGGTTGCCCGATCCCGGTCATCTACTGCGCGAATTGCGAAGCGGTGCCGGTGCCCGACGACCAATTGCCGGTCGTCCTGCCCGAAGATGTCGAGTTCACCGGCGTCAAGTCGCCGATCAAGGCCGATCCGCAGTGGCGCCAGACCGTTTGCCCGAAGTGTGGCGGCCCCGCCGAGCGCGAGACCGACACCTTCGATACCTTCATGGAATCGAGCTGGTACTACGCGCGCTACACCTCGCCGGGTGCCGGCGACATGGTCGATGCGCGCGCCAACTACTGGGCACCGGTCGACCAGTACATCGGCGGCATCGAGCACGCCATCCTGCATCTGCTGTATTTCCGTTTCTATCACAGGCTGTTGCGCGACTGCGGTTTCGTCGACAGCGACGAACCGGCGGTCAACCTGCTCTGCCAGGGCATGGTCATCGCCGAAACCTTCTATCGCGAATCGGCAATGGGCAATCGGGAATGGTTCAATCCTGCCGAAGTGGATGTCCAGCGTGACGACAAGGGGCGCATCGTCGGTGCCGTCCTGAAAAGCGACGGCCAGCCGGTAAGGATCGGCGGCACCGAGAAGATGGCCAAGTCGAAGAACAACGGCGTCGATCCGGAGCTGATGGTGCGCAGGTTTGGTGCCGACACTGTCCGCCTGTTCTCGATGTTCGCCGCGCCGCCGGATCAATCGCTGGAATGGAACGAGGCCGGCGTCGAGGGCATGTCGCGCTTCCTCAAGCGCTTGTGGCGCGATCTGCATGCGCATGTGGCGCAGCCCGATCATCCACAGGTTGATGCCAGCCGGCTTGATGCCGCGCAACGAAACCTGCGCCGCCAGGTGCACGAGACGATCAACAAGGTTTCCGATGATTTCGGTCGTCGGCATGCCTTCAACACGGCGATTGCCTCGCTGATGGAACTGCTCAATGCGCTGGCGAAGTTCGACGACATGAGCGACCAGGGCAGGGCGGTGCGCCACGAGGCCTTCGAGACGATCGTCCTGCTGCTCAATCCGATCACCCCGCATGCCTGCCACGCGCTGTGGCAGGCACTTGGCCACAAGGAAACCCTGATCGAGGACCAGCCGTGGCCAAAGGTTGATCCCGCCGCGCTGGTTCGCGATGCAGTGAAGTTGGCGGTTCAGGTCAACGGCAAGCTGCGCGGCACGATCGAGATGCCGGTTGCGGCGACGAAGGAGGAGTGCGAGCGCGCGGCGCTGGCCGAGCCGTCGGTGTTGCCGTATGTCGAAGGCCAGACGGTCCGGAAAGTCGTCGTCGTGCCCGGCAAGATCGTCAATATCGTTGTGTAGCTCTCCCTTCTCCCGAGGGGAGAAGGGAATGCCATGCCTGATTCCAGGGGATTCGTCCCCGACATGCCCCCACAACAACATCCGTTATGCTTCGCATCTGCCCCGGCATCAGGTTCCCATGAAACTCCATCGTCTTCTGATCATCGCGATTTTCACCCTGGCTGTTTCCGCCTGCGGCTTCCACCTGCGCGAAGAGGTGCGCCTGGCGAGCGGCATGCAGCGGATTGCCGTCGAAGGGGTTGATTCGCTCAATCCGCTTGGCCGCGATCTGCGCAAGGCGCTGACCCGCGCTGGTGCCGAGGTTGTCGAAGGTTCCGCTGGGCGCAGCGCGGTGCTGCGCATCGCCAGCAACACGATTCGCACCGATGTGCTTTCCGTGGGTGGCAACGCCCGCGCCAACGAATACACGATCCGCTACCACGTCGATTTCGATGTGCTCGGCGCCAGCGGCGCGCCCTTGCTGGCGATGCAGACCATCGAGCTGACCCGCGATTTCACCTTCGATGCAACGCAGGCACTCGGCATTGCCGCCGAGCAGGATCTGCTCACCGACGAATTGCAGCGCGAGATGGTCCAGGCAATCCTGCGCAGGCTTGAAGTGATCGGGCGTGACGCCACGCCCTGAGCGTGCCGGTGCCGCCTTCGCCCGCTCTCATCGGCACCAGCCTGCTGGCCTGGCGCAACCTCAGCCATGATCGCGCGCGCTTCATCGTCACCCTGATCGGCGTCGGCTTTGCCGTGCTGCTGATGGGCGTCGAACTGGGCTTGCTGGTCGGTTTCGCGCGCACCACGTCGGGCCTGGTCGATCATTCCCGTGCCGCCCTGTGGATCACCCCGGCCGGCACCACCAATGTCGACATTGCCGGACGCCTGGACGAACGCCGTCGCTTCCAGGCGCTGGCCGTGCCGGGCGTCGCTTCGGTCGGCAAACTGATGCTGCAGTTCGGCTTCTGGAAAAAGCCCGATGGCGGCAATGAAAGCGTCGCCCTGGTCGGTTTCGAGATTGAATCGGATGCGCTGCAGCCGTGGAACCTGGTCGAGGGCCGCATTGCCGACCTGCAGCAGCAGGATGCGGTCATCATCGATCGCCTGTATGCGGACAAGCTCGGCGTCAAGGCCATCGGCGACACCATCGAGATCAATTCGCAGCGCGCGCGCGTGGTCGGCTTCACCCGCGGCTTGCGCACCTTCACGCAAAGTCCGTATGTCTGGATGACCCATCGCAATGCGCTGGCCTATTCGCGATACCAGCCCGAGCAGACCACCTACCTGCTGGTCGGCCTCGAGCCGGGCGCGGATGTCGAGGTCGTGCGCCACGCGCTGGGCGAGCGCCTCGGTCGGGTGGATGTCTGGAAGCGCGCCGATTTTGCCCGCCAGGCGCAGAAATACTGGCTGATCACCACCGGTGCCGGTTCCGCCTTGCTGCTTTCGGCCTTGCTGGGCCTGGTGGTCGGCATCGTCATCGTTGGCCAGACCCTGTACGCGACCACGGTGGATCGCCTGCCAGAGTATGCAACGCTGCGCGCGATGGGTGCGCCGGCGTCGTATCTGAACCGGGTCATCCTCAAGCAGGCGGCGATCAGCGCCGCGTTCGGCTTCAGCCTCGGCACGCTGGCCGCGTATGTGATCGTGGCGATCAGCGCCTACGGCAATGTCGCCGTGATCGTGCCGTGGTGGCTGCTCGTCGTGCTTGCCGCGCTCACCGTGCTGATGTGCGCGTTTGGTGCGCTGATCTCGATCCGCCGCCTCGTGCGCATTGATCCAAGCAGCGTGTTTGCATGAGCGAACCCTTGCTGCGCATCGAGGATGTCGGCGTCACCTATGGCAAGGGCGCGACTGCCTTGTCGGCGCTGCGCGACATCTCGCTCGACGTGCGCTCCGGCGAGGTGACCTTGCTGCTCGGTCCGAGCGGCTCGGGCAAGACCACCTTGCTGCAGGTGATGGGCTGCCTGCTGCGGCCAAGCCAGGGGCGTGTCTCCCTGCACGGACAGGCGCTGCATGCGCTCGATGCCGAAGCCCTGTCGGCCTTGCGCCTTGCCCATGTCGGCTTCGTCTTCCAGCATTACAACCTGTTTCCGACCTTGCGCGCCTGGGAAAACGTCGCCGTCGCGCTCGATCTCAAGCAGTTTCCGCCACGCCAGCAGCAGGCGGCGGCGCTGCAACTGCTCGAGCGCCTCGACATGGGCAATCGCGCCAATCATTTTCCCGCCGAACTGTCGGGTGGCCAGAAACAGCGCGTGGCCATTGCGCGGGCACTGGCGGGCAAGCCCGGCCTGATCCTTGCCGATGAGCCGACCGCCGCGCTCGATGGCAAGAGTGGCCAGGATGTCGTCGCCACGCTGCAGGCGCTGGCGCACCGGGAAAACTGCGCCGTGGTCATCGTCAGCCATGATCCGCGCGTCGAGCCGTATGCCGATCGGGTCCTGCACCTGGAAGACGGTCGCCTCGTCGATGACCGTCGCCGGCACGGCAATCAGGCATGATGGCGCGCATGATTCCTGCCCTTGCCGCGTGCCGCCGTCACACGCCTGTCCTGCACGTTGCCACGCTCGGCGTGGCCATGTTCGTGCTTGCTGCTTGCCGTGCGGGGAGTGCCGATCCGGCAGCCCCGGATCGCCCCGGCATGGACTCCTCGCGGGTGGCCGCTGGTGGCCTGGTCGAGCCGGTCAGCGAGGAGCGCGTGATCATCCCGCAGATTTCCGGACGCCTGGCCAGGGTGTCCATCGCGGAAGGCGATGTGGTCAGCGCCGGCCAGTTGATTGCCGAAATCGAGAATGCCGACCTGCGCGCGGACATGGCCGCGGCGGCTGCCGAAGTGGATCTGCGCCAGGCCGAACTGGATCGCCTGCGCCACGGCGCGCGTGCCGAGGAAATCGCCGAGGCCACTGCCGGACTTGCCGCGGCTGAATCTGCGGAACACCTGGCCGAGGCGGCGCAGAGGCGCGATCAGCCGCTGTTGCAGCGCAAGCTGATCAGCCAGTCACGCTGGGACCAGAGCCGCGCCGAACTGGAAATGGCCACGGCTGAACGCCAGCGCGCCGCCGCGGCACTGCGCCTGTTGCAGGCTGGGGCACGCATCGAGGATATCCATGCCGGCGAAGCGCGCCTGGCCGCGGCGGTCGCCAGTCGCGAGCGTGCCAGCGCGCAATTCGGCAAGTCGCAGATCCGTTCGCCAATCGACGGTGTCATCCTCAAGCGCGACCTGCGTGAAGGTGAAACGGCGGTGGCGCTGTCACCTGTGCCGCTGGCGCGCATTGGCGACACGAGCCAGTTGCGCGTGCGTGCGGACATCGACGAGCTGGATATCGCCCGCGTCCGCGTCGGCCAGACGGTCGACGTGCGCAGCGATGCCTTTGCCGGGCGGAGTTTCCCCGGCAAAGTGATCCATGTCAGCCAGCGCATGGGCCGGCGCAATCTCAGTTCGGGTGATCCGGCCGAGAAGCAGGATGCCAAGATCCTCGAAGCGCTGATCCTGCTCGAAGGCCATCCCGACTTGCCGGTGGGCCTGCGCGTGGATGTCTTCATCGAGACCACGCGCGCGCCGGGTTGATCGCGGCCACAAGCACGACTCCCGCGCCTCGTCGCGCTCCGCGCAAACCTGCGGATTCGCCGAGGGGTCACGCCGTGGTCGACTCCCGTACAATCAGCCAATGCCTGCACGAATCACCGATCTGCCGCGATTGCTCGGCGCCTCTCCGCTCAAACCGGTCTGGCTGATTGCCGGGGCCGAGCATCTGCTGGTCATGGAAGCCGCCGACCGCTTGCGCGCGCGTGCCCGCGAACTGGGCTTTGCCGAGCGCGAGATACACGATGTCGACCATCGCTTCGACTGGAACGAACTGGCCATGTCGGGCGCTGCGATGTCGCTGTTTTCCACGCGTCGCCTGATCGAGCTGCGCATGCCGACCGGCAAGCCCGGCAAGGAGGGTTCCGCCGCGATCAGCGCCTGGTGCGCCGATCCGCCGCCGGATACCTTGCTGCTGATCACCGCGCAGGAATGGAGCAAGGGGCACGAGGGGGTCTGGTACGGCGCCGTCGAGCGCCTTGGCGTGGCCATGCCGGTGTGGCCGCTCAAGCGCGAGGAAATGCCGGCGTGGATTTCCGCGCGCATGCAATCGCGAGGCCTCAGGGCAACGGCGGATGCCATCGAATTGCTGGCCGAACGCATCGAGGGCAACCTGCTCGCGGCAGCACAGGAAATCGACAAGCTCGCCCTGCTGGTTGGCGACAGCCTGCTCGATATCGACTTGCTCGAACGCAGTGTTGCCGACGATGCGCGCTTCGATGCCTTTCGCCTGACCGATGCGGCGATTGCCGGCGATGCGGCACGCGCCTTGCGCATGGTCGAGGGCTTGCGCGCCGAGGGAGCCGAGGCGATCCCGCTGCTCGGCTGGCTGCTCAACCAGTTGCGCGTGCTTTATCGCCTGGCCAACGCCGGCGGCAATCTCGCCCAAGCGTTCAAGACCGAGCGCATCTGGGATGCCAGGCAGGCCGCTTTCAAGCGCGCGCTGAAAGCCGGCGATGCCGCGCACTGGGAGCGCTGCATCATCCATCTCGGTCGCATCGACCGCATTGCCAAGGGTCGCGACTCGGGCGATGTCTGGCGCGAGATCGAACGCCTGGTCACGGCAATCGCGATGCCGCGCCGTGGTGCCGGGCTGCTTGTCGCCGGCCCCTGAGCGGCACGCACGATACGCCGATGAGCACCGTGACCGACCGACCGCTGGCCATTCTTGGCGGCACCTTCGATCCGGTGCACCTCGGTCATTTGCGCGTGGCTTGGGAGGCTGCAGAGTTTCTCGGTGCCGATGTCCACCTGATGCCCGCCAACGTGCCGCCGCATCGTGCGCAACCCGTCGCCAGCGCGGCACAGCGCGTGGCCATCCTGCGTGCCGCACTGCAGGGCCAGGAGCGCTTGATCCTCGACCAGCGCGAACTGCGCCGCGAGGGCCCCTCCTACACGGTCGACACGCTGGTCGCCTTGCGCAAGGAAATCGGCGCGACGCGGCCGGTTGTCTTGCTGGTCGGCGCGGATGCGTTTTCCGGCCTGCCGAGTTGGCATCGCTGGCGCGAATTGTTCGACCTCGCCCATATCGGCGTGCTCACGCGCGCCGGCCACGAAATCATCGAATCGCCTGAGTTGAGCGGACAAATCGGCACGCGCCGCACGAATTCCCCGGCGCAACTGCGACAAAGCGCAAACGGTGCGGTGATCGAGATTCGTGTTTCCGCCCTGGAAATCTCCGCCACGCAGATCCGCCACGAACTCGCCGCAGGCCGCGAGCCGCGCTATCTGGTCCCGGCTGGCGTGCTCGCCGAACCCGAGCTGCTCGCGCCGTATCGCCGCTGACCGCGCTGGCTCGCGCGCGAATGCATCCGCGGAATTCGCCGCAGGCGGAGTTGTTTCGTTCAGCCGCGCTTGGCCTTGAGTTTCGCGACCAGGTCGCCCAGCACGTGTTGCGCTTCGGCACTGAACCAGCGCTTGGCGAATTCGTCGTCGCTGGCCTGGTCGACGCGGTCGAATTCGGCGTGCAGGTCGGCGCGGGCAATGCGCCGGGTTTCGCTCATGGCTTCAGGCGGATGCCTGAGCAGGTCCTGCAGCCAGCCAATGGCGCGGCCGACGACCAGTTCGGTTTCCACCAGCTCGTCGACGAGGCCGATGCGGTGCGCTTCCTCGGCGTCGATCATGGCACCGGCGACCATCAGTCGTTCGGCGCGATGCGCGCCAAGCAGGCGTCGCATGGCGGCCTGGATGATCCCCGGAACCACGAGTCCGACCTGCACCTCGTTGAGTCCGATGCGGAAATCGCCACGCGCCATGATGCGATAGTCGCAATACAGCGTGAGCACGGCACCACCGGCAGGACTGTGGCCGGTGATCGCCGCGACAATCGGGATCGGCGAGCGTGCCAGCGCTTCGCAGAGACCAATGAATACCTTCCAGAACGCGCCCATGGCCGGGCGATCCAGTTGCAGCAGGCTCGGCACGTCGAGCCCAGCCGAAAACATGCCGGCGTGGCCGGAAAGCACGATGCCGCGCGCGCCCTTGCCGGGGGCCGACAACACCGCATCGCGCAGCTTGCCGACCAGTTCGGGATTCAAGGCATTGACCGGCGGTCGCGCCAGGCGCAGCTCGTGGACGGAGTCGTGGGTGATGGTTTCAAGAAGGGTCATGGGATTTTCCGGCGGTGGATGTCGGCTGTTGGCCTTCGACCATCATGGTACGGATCCGGCGAAACAGACAAGGGCAGGCGGAGCGGGATGTCTTCTGCAATGCCCATTCATGGGCTCGTACCTCGGGCATCCATGCCCTTGCGTGCGCAGCAAAGCCAAGGCAATTTCCTGCACGCGTCCGGCCCGGATTCAGTCATCCAGTGAAGGAGACCGGGTTCGGTCGCGATGCGTTGGCGGCTGCGGCAACCGGTGGCAGGCCTGCGGGGCCGGCTGCCGCTATCATGGGCCTTCATTCTGGAGATGCCGATGAAATCCCTGCACCGTCTGCTCATCATCCTTGCCTTGTTCTGCCTGGCACCATTGGCGCTGGCTGCCGCGCAGCTTGGCGTATCGAACGCGTGGATACCGCAGGCGCCGCCGGGTGCGGCCATGCTTGCCGGTTACCTGACGATCAAGAACACCGGCGATGCGCCGGTCAGCATCCTTGCGGCGCAAAGCGACCGTTTCCGTACTGTCTCCGTGCACCAGACCGTCATCGAGAATGGCGTGGCGCGGATGCGTGAGCTCAACAGCCTCGAAATCGCGCCGGGCCAGGAGGTGAAGTTCGCCCCGGGCGGCATGCACCTGATGTTGATGCAGCCGCGCAAGGACGTGAATCCCGGAGATCGCATCGAGATCACCTTGCTGATTTCGGATGGCACGCGGGTGCCGGCGATTTTCGATGTGCAGGCCGCTGACGCGGGCGACAACGACGGGCACGAACACCATCATTGAGCGGTGCCAGGCCGGCTTGATGGTCACACCAGCGCGGCAGTGAATCCGGGCGTCATGGTGGATCCAGGGCAGGTGCGGGCGCGTCGGTGCGTTGTGGCGATTGCCTTTTGCTGCAATGCATCGAAGAATGCCTGACTCGCTGCCCGAGCCCGCCAACATCCTCAAGTCGTGAACCAGCCCAATACCTCCCTCGCCGCCGACGCCCCCTGGGTTGTCGTCAAGTTTGGTGGTACCAGCGTCTCCACGCGTCCGCGCTGGGACAATATCGCGAGCATTGCGGCGACGCATCGCGAGGCCGGCAAACGCGTCCTGATCGTGGTCTCGGCGCTGTCGGGCATCACCGATCTGCTGAAGGGCATCGGCGATGGCTGCGCCGACCTGCCGCGCTGCATGGAATTGCGCGAGACCATCGTCGCGCGCCATCGCACGCTGTTTGGCGAGTTGGGCCTGCAAAGGCGCAATGCCATCGATGCATGGATGGCGCGACTTGAGCACCTGCTCGCCGATCCACGCCGTTGCAGCGGTGATTTCGACTGGCAGGCCGAAGTCCTGGCGATTGGCGAACTCTCCTCGAGCACGCTCGGTTCGATGTATCTGAACGCGCTGGGCTTGACCACGCACTGGCTCGATTCGCGCGAGTACCTGCAGGCCGAAGCCTTGCCGAACCAGAGCCCGTGGGGACGCTGGTTGTCGGCTTCGGTGCGCGTTCGCCATGATCCGGAGATTGCCGCGGAGCTGGCGGCGCGCGGCGATGTCTTCATCGCCCAGGGCTTCATCGCGCGCAGCGGCAATGGCGCGACAGCGGTGCTCGGCCGTGGCGGTTCGGATACCTCGGCCGCGTATTTCGGCACCCTGCTGAAAGCCGAAGCGGTCGAGATCTGGACCGATGTGCCGGGCATGTTCAGCGCCAATCCTCGGCAAGTTCCGGATGCGCGCCTGTTGGCCCGGCTGGATTACGCCGAGGCCCAGGAAATCGCCACGACGGGTGCGAAAGTGCTGCATCCGCGCTGCATCCATCCGGTGCGTGACGCGCGCGTGCCGATCCGCATCAAGGACACCAACCGGCCGCAACTGCCGGGCACCGAGATCCTCTGGAACACGCAATCGACGGCACCCAGCATCAAGGCGATCAGTTCGCGCAAGGGCATCACCCTGGTGTCGATGGAATCGATCAGCATGTGGCAGCAGGTCGGTTTCCTTGCCGATGTGTTCGAGGCCTTCAAGCGCCATGGCTTGTCGGTCGACCTCATCGGCTCGGCGGAAACCAATGTCACCGTCTCGCTCGACCCCTCCGAAAACCTGCTCAACACCGACGTGCTGGCGCGCTTGTGCGTGGATCTCGAAGCGTTCTGCCGGGTCAAGGTGATTGCGCCGTGTGCCGCGATCACCCTGGTTGGCCGCGGCATGCGCGCGATGCTGCACCGGCTTTCCACCGTGCTTGCGGAGTTTGGTGCGCTCGATGTGCACCTGATCTCGCAGTCCTCGAACAATCTCAACCTGACCTTCGTCATCGACGAGGCCGTGGTCGAGGAATTGATCCCCCGCTTGCATGCCTTGCTGATCCGCGCCGAGGTCATGCGTGTCAGTGATGCAGCCGTGTTTGGCCCAAGCTGGCGCGAAATGGCCGAGGAGGCGACTTCGATTCGCCAGCCGCCGTGGTGGCAGCGCGAACGTGCGCGCCTGCTTGAACTCGCCGCGGCAACCACGCCGCGCTATGTCTACAGCCTCGACCAGGTGCGCGAACAGGCACGCGGCTTGCTCGGCCTGGGCATGGTCGATCGCTGGCATTACGCGCTGAAGGCGAATCCTCATGCGCAGATCCTGCGTTGCCTGCATGCCGAAGGCTTCGCCTTCGAGTGTGTTTCATGGAACGAAGTCGCCGCGCTGCGCGCGACGCTGCCGGACTTGCCGCCCGAGCGCATCCTGTTCACGCCGAACTTCGCGCCGCGCGAGGAATACCGGGCGGCACTCGCCGCCGGTGTGCGCGTGACCCTCGATGGCCTGCATCCGATCGTCGAATGGGGAACTGATTTCGCCGGCCACGATATTTTCCTGCGCGTCGATCTCGGCATCGGTCGCGGCCATCATGACAAGGTCAGGACCGGCGGCGCGCAATCGAAATTCGGCGTGGCGCTGGATGAAGTCGAAACCTTCCGCAGCCACGCGCGCCGGCATGGCGCGCGCATCGTCGGCCTGCATGCGCACCTCGGCTCGGGCATCCTCGATGCGCAGCACTGGCGCAGCGTGCACGTGCAGCTAGCCAGCCTGGCCGAACGCTTCAATCGCATCGAAGTGCTTGATCTGGGTGGCGGGCTGGGCGTGCCGTCGCGGCCAGACGATGTGCCGCTGGACCTTGCCGCACTCGGCGAGGCATTGGCGGAGGTCAAGCAGGCCTATCCGCAATTCCAGTTGTGGATGGAACCGGGTCGCTATCTGGTCGCCGAGGCCGGAGTGCTGCTGGCGCGCGTGACGCAGACCAAGCGCAAGGGCGATGTGCACTATGTCGGCGTCGACGCCGGCATGAATTCGCTGATTCGTCCGGCCCTGTACGAAGCCTGGCACGAGATCGTCAACCTGAGCCGTCTCGACGCGCCGGCCGACGAGCTGGTGCAGATCGTCGGCCCGATCTGCGAAAGCGGTGACGTGCTCGGCAACAACCGGCGCCTGCCGATGTGCCGGGAAGGCGACGTGATCCTGATTGCCGAAGCCGGTGCCTATGGCGCGGTGATGGCGTCGCGCTACAACCTGCGTGAACCGGCGATGGAGGATATGCTGTGAGTCGTGCGCGCCTGTACCTGCATCTCGCCGCATTGCTGGCACCACTGGCTGCGGCTGGCCTGTGGGGTGCCTTGATGTTTGGCATATATGGCGGGTTCCCCTCGACGCAATTCCTGTTGTTTGGCGGCATTGGCGTGCTCAGTGCGCAGATTGCCGCGCTGTTGGGCTGGCGCGGACTTGATCGGCGTGCGCGCGAAGGCCGCGACGCGTGGGTGGTCGGCTTCGGCATGGCGGCGATCACCCACGTGCTGTTCGGTGTGCTGGGCGACGTGTGGCTGATCGCCGCCGCCGGCGGTTGGCACGAGGCGATTGGCAGTGGCGGCGTAACCAGCGCCGTCATACAGGTGTTGTTTTTCGTCGCGATGTCCCTGTTCGCACTTGGCGCGATCACCTTTCCGGTAACCGCACTGATGGCACATTGGATTGCAGTGTTGCGTCGCAGGGAACTGGCCGATGTCGATACCTGATCCACGCCAGGCACAGACTTTTCGTTTCATCCGTCGCGATTATGCCGACGGTGTGGCTTCGCTCGCCTATGCCTTCGACGATGGCCCCGAGCTGATCGAGCGCATAGGATTTCCGCATGCGCCGGACCTGCCGCGCGAGCGCCAGGCGGCGTTCGATGCGGCACTCGACCTGCTGCACTGGATTGCCGGAGTCAGTTACTACAAGGCCGGCGTGCCCGCGCAGATCCGCGTTGAAAGCGCCGAGCTGGATGCCGCATCGGCGGCGTTTCTCGATGCCTTGTACGTGCACGGACTCGGCGAGTTCGGTTACCACAACAAGATTGACCTGCGCTCGCGCATCCGCTTCCCCGCAGCTGCCGTGGCCTCGCCAGACCCAGTGCCTGCGCTGGCCTTGCCGCGCAGCACCCTGGTGCCGATTGGCGGCGGCAAGGATTCGCTGGTCAGCGTCGAACTTCTCAAGCATGCCGGTGAAAACGCCACGGCGGTGTGGATCGGCAGTTCGGGCCTGATCGAATCCTGCGCCCGGCGCACCGGCTTGCCGATGCTCAACATCACCCGCGCGATCTCGCCGGTGCTGTTTGACTACAACCGTGCCGGTGCCTTCAACGGGCACATCCCGGTGACGGCGATCAACTCGGCGATCCTCGTCGTTGCCGCCATCCTCTACGGCCACGACGCGATCGCCTTCTCCAACGAGCGTTCGGCATCGAGCGCTACCCTCGAATACGACGGCGTGCCGATCAACCACCAGTGGAGCAAGGGCTGGGAGTTCGAGCGCAGCTTTGCCGACCTCGTGCGCACGCGCGTTGCCGCCGATCTGCATTACTACTCGCTGCTGCGACCGCTGTCCGAGCTGGCGGTGGCCTCACGCTTCGCGCGCAGCAACCGCTACGATGACGTGTTCTCGAGTTGCAACCGCAATTTCCGCATCCTCGGGCCGAAGCCTTCGGATCGCTGGTGCGGGCAGTGTCCCAAATGCCATTTCGTCTTCCTCGCCCTGGCGCCGTTCATGCCCAAGCCACGCCTGCTCGGCATCTTCGGGCGCAACCTGCTCGATGATCCGGCGCAGGTGGGCGGTTTCGATGCCTTGATCGAATACCGCGATCACAAGCCGTTCGAGTGCGTCGGCGAAGGACGCGAGTCGCGCGCGGCGATGGCTGAACTGGCGAGTCGGGCCGAGTGGCGCGAGGATGCCATCATCGAGCGCTTCGCGCATGAAATCCTGCCCCAGCTCGATGCCGCCGAACTGGCGATCGCGCCCTTGCTGGTGGTCGCCGGCGAGCAGCGCATTCCGCCCCGGCTGCTGGCCTTGATCGGGCAGGAGTGAGTGATGCGCATTGCCGATCTCGCCAGGCTTCGCGTCGCCATCTGGGGGCTCGGGCGCGAGGGCCATGCGGCGCATGCGGCCTTGCGCCGGCGCTTGCCGGAGTTGCCGCTGACCGTATTCTGCAGCGCTGCCGAGGCGCAAACCCTGGCCAGCAATCAGGCGCAGGATCGTCATGTCACCGAGGCACCGACGGCGGCGGATCTTTCGGCATTCGACATCGTCATCAAGTCGCCGGGCATCAGTGCCTATCGGGAGGAGTTGCTTGAAGCGCAGCGCAAAGGCACGCGCTTCACCTCGGCGACGGCGCTGTGGTTTGCCGAACATGCGCATTCCCGCGTGATTGCAGTCACCGGCACCAAGGGCAAGAGCACCACCAGTGCACTGATCGCACACCTGCTGCGCAGCCTTGGCCGGCGCACGGCGCTGGCCGGGAACATCGGCTTGCCGGTGCTGGAGTTGCTCGATCCGCCGCAGGAACCCGATTGGTGGGTGATCGAGCTGTCGAGTTTCCAGACGCGCGAGGCGAGCCGACTGCAACTGGCCGTGATCACCAACATCGAGGAGGAGCACCTCGACTGGCATGGCAGTCGCGAGCGCTACGTGCGCGACAAGCTGGCCCTGGCTGCGGCAGCCGAACGGGTCCTGCTCAACGCCACGCAAGCAACATTGCGCACGCATACCGCAGGGCATCCGCAGCGCCTGTTTTTCGCGACGGCCGAAGGCTGGCATGTCGATGGCGAATTCATCATGCGTGGCACGCAGCGCGTCCTTGAGCGGTCACGGCTGCACTTGCCTGGATCGCACAACGCCCTGAATGCCTGCGCCGCACTCGCCGCGCTCGAGGCCGTTGGCGAAGATGCACTCGCCGCAGCCGCAAGCCTGGTGACGTTCCAGCCCTTGCCGCATCGCTTGCAGACACTTGGCGTGCGCGATGGCGTGACCTGGATCGATGACAGCATCGCCACCACCCCGCAGGCGACCATCGAAGCGCTGCGCAGCCTGCATGGGAGCCAGGTCAGCGTGATTGTCGGTGGCCATGATCGCGGCCTCGACTGGAGCGTGTTTGCCGAGCATGTGCGCCATCATCCGCCGCACGCGATCATCGCCAACGGTGCCAATGGCAAGCGCATCCATGCCTTGCTCGACGACGCCTATGGTGGACAGCATGATTGCGTGGCTAACCTCGCCGAAGCCGTGGCCCTGGCGCGCAAGCAGACGCCGATCGGCGGAACGATCCTGCTTTCACCCGGCGCGCCAAGCTTCGACCAGTTCCACGATTACGCCGCACGCGGGCGCGCATTTGCGGAGCTGGCCGGATTCGATGCCGGCTTGATCGGGCAGATCGAAGGTCTCGGCATCGCCTGTTGATTAGGCCCGGAAATAGTCGTTATTGAGAAGCCACCAAGGGCACGGGCAGCCAGCACCAGCCGGGATTTGTGGGTCAGCGCTGTGCGCTGACACTTCTCCTCCAGCCGGGCAGCAATGTTCGATCAAAGATCGGACCCACCAAGGGCAGGAGATAGAGCAAAGTCCTGCTCATTACCGGACGAAGCCATAAGGCCGCGGGTTCTTTTGCGACAACTCCGTCAGCGTTCGATGCGTTCGAGAATGGACAGGGTCGGTTTGGCCCGGTTCAATGTGTAGAAATGCAGACCTGGCGCGCCGCCGGCAAGCAGCTTGCGGCACAATTCGGCAACGACATCGCTGCTGAACTCGCGGATCGCCGCGGCATCGTCGCCGAATGCGCCGAGGCGTTTGGCCAGCCAGCGCGGAATTTCGGCGCCACACATCTCGGAGAAGCGGCGCAACTGGCTGAAGTTGGCGATCGGCATGATGCCCGGCACGATCGGCACTTCGACACCCAGCGCGCGCACCGCGTCGACAAAGCGGAAATAGCCGTCGGCATTGTAGAAATACTGGGTGATCGCGCCATTCGCGCCGGCATCGATCTTGCGCTTGAAGTGGCTCAGGTCGGCGAGTGCGTCGCTGGCCTGCGGATGGACTTCCGGATAGCAGGCGACTTCGATATGGAAATGCTCGCCGCTCTCGGCGCGGATGAACTCGACCAGTTCGCTGGCATAGCGCAGGTCGCCGATGCTGGCCATGCCCGAGGGCAGGTCACCGCGCAGGGCGACGATGCGACGGATACCGAGTGCCCGGTATTCGGCGATCAGGGCGCGGATCTCTGCGCGCGAGCCGCCCATGCAGGAAAGGTGCGGTGCGGCATCGAGACCGTGCTGCTGGCGCAGGTTCCTGACCGCCTCGACCGTGTAATTCAGTGTCGAGCCGCCTGCGCCAAAGGTCACCGAGACATAGTCCGGCGCCACGCTTTTCAATTGGCGGACGGCGTTTTCCAGGCCCTGGCGCTGCTCGTCGGTCTTCGGCGGAAAGAATTCAAAGCTGATCGACATCGTTGGGCAGTCCACGGCGGCAAGGCACCCAGTCTATCGCTTCATCGCGATGGATGTATATGTATTGTGCGGGGCCGGTTTCCGGCCGGCGATCGTGGCCTGCCCTGGCGCATGCGCTGGTGAAACCGCCGGCAGCAGCGGATCGGGTCCGGCGGGCGTGCTGCCCGCCGGAATCGTGCTTGCTCAGTAGCGGTAGTGCTCGGGCTTGTACGGGCCTTCGACCGGCACGCCGAGATAGTCGGCCTGTTCCTGGCTCAGCGTGGTCAGCTTGACGCCGATCTTTTCCAGATGCAGGCGGGCGACTTCCTCGTCGAGCTTCTTCGGCAGGATGTAGACCTTGTTCTCGTAGCTGTCCTTGTTTGCCCACAGGTCGATCTGGGCGAGGGTCTGGTTGGAGAACGAGTTCGACATGACGAAGCTCGGGTGGCCGGTGGCACAACCGAGATTGACCAGGCGGCCCTCGGCCAGCAGGAACAGGGCATGGCCATCGGCGAAGACGTACTTGTCGACCTGCGGCTTGATGTTGACCTTCTTCACGCCGGCCAGCTTGTTCAGCGCATCGACCTGGATCTCGTTGTCGAAGTGGCCGATGTTGCAGACGATGGCCTGATCCTTCATCGCCTTCAGGTGCTCGATGGTCAGCACATCCTTGTTGCCGGTCGTGGTCACGTAGATGTCGGCGCGACCGAGGGTCGATTCGACGGTGTTGACCTCGAAACCCTCCATCGACGCCTGCAGCGCGTTGATCGGATCGATTTCCGTGACGACGACGCGCGAGCCGTAGGCGCGCAGGCTGTGCGCGCAGCCCTTGCCGACATCGCCATAGCCGCAGACCACCGCCAGCTTGCCGGCCAGCATCACGTCCATGGCGCGCTTGAGGCCATCGGCCAGTGACTCGCGGCAGCCATAGAGGTTGTCGAACTTCGACTTGGTCACCGAATCGTTGACATTGATCGCCGGCACCAGCAGCTTGCCGGCCTCCAGCATCTGGTAGAGGCGATGCACGCCGGTGGTGGTTTCCTCGGAAACACCCTTCCAGTCCTTGACCACCTCGTGCCAGAAGCCCGGGCGCTCCTTGGCGACGCGCTTGAGCAGGTTCTTGATGACCTGCTCCTCGTGCGAGGAAGCGGCTTCGTCGACCCACTTCGAACCGTTTTCCAGCTCGAAGCCCTTGTGGATCAGCAAGGTGACATCGCCACCATCATCGACCACCAGCTGCGGGCCCTTGCCACCGGGGAAAGTCAGCGCATCGAGCGTGCAGTCCCAGTATTCCTCGAGGGTTTCGCCTTTCCACGCGAACACCGGCGTGCCCGTCGCGGCGATCGCGGCGGCGGCATGGTCCTGGGTCGAGAAGATGTTGCAGGAAGCCCAGCGCACGTCGGCACCGACGTCCTTGAGTGTCTCGATCAGCACCGCGGTCTGGATCGTCATGTGCAGCGATCCGGTGACGCGCACGCCCTTCAGCGGAAGCGTGGCGGCGTGCTTCTTGCGGATCGACATCAGGCCCGGCATCTCGTGCTCGGCAATGTCGATTTCCTTGCGCCCGAAGTCGGCCAGGGAAATATCGGCAATCTTGTAATCAGCGTTCGTGGGGTTTTTTACTACGGCATTCATGCGGTTCGCTCCGTTGCATTGGGGCGGGCGCCGTTGTACGGGAATTGCAGGCCGAGCCTGAGTTCGGAATCGCCTTGGCGATTCGACCTGCAGCGCCCCTCGGCAGCAAAAAGGTCGCGCAGTATATCGCTTATTCGCGATGAAGGGATGAATGGCCTCGACGCACGCACCGGCGGCAGCCAGCCAGGCGTATTGCCACCGCAGGATCCTTAGTCGCTGCGGACTCGCCAGGCCTCGGCCAGCGAAATCACGCCACTGCGGGCGAGGGCAAGGGCCGCCTGGGTGATCGGCACCATGCCTTCGACGATCGCCGCCGCATGCAGGGCTTCCGCATCGGCGCCGGGCACGACGAGCCGGCGCAGGCGTGGCGTCATCACCAGCAGTTCATACACTGCCTGGTGCCGAACAGCCCAAGCACCAAATACGAATACAGTCGCGGAAAGGTCAGCAGCGTCAAATGGTGGGATGGCTCGACGGAGAAGAATCTCGCCACAAACATCACTTACGCTCCAATGGGTCCCATGACCGGTTTCACGTATGGCAATGGACTGGTTCGCGACATTGGGTACGACACAAATGGTCGGCGCACCAGTACCAAGGTTATAGGTGCTACCGGTATCCAGAACCTGACCCATGGCTACGACACCAATAACCGCATGACAACGCTGATCAATGGCGTCAATTCCAGCCTGTCACAGACCTTTGGATATGACGAACTCTCGCGATTGAACAGCGTCACCTCCGCATCCGGAAACTGGGGCTACACTTACGATGAAAACGGCAACCGAATGACGCATAGCCTGGGCGGATCAACGACCAATTATGTCACTCCCGCCGGAAGCAATCGGCTTGCCAACCTCACTGGCGCAACGGCGCGCAGTTATGTCTATGACAACAACGGCAATGTCACGAGCATGGCGGGAAAGACATTCACGTATGACGTGTTCAATCGGCTGCGCACGGCAACGATCGGCGCAACTACGGTGGACTACCGCATCAATGCAGTGGGGCAGCGAATGTACAAGCGGGCCACGGCGGGCGGGAGCGTCGTGCAGAGCGTGTTCGCCTATGATCCATCGGGTGCCATCGTGGTGGACTACGATACGGTGAATGGACTGAGCCAGTTTGCATGGCTCGGTGGCGAACCCATCGCGGTAATGAAGGCAAATGTCCCCTATTTCATCCACGGCGATCACCTGGGAAGGCCCGAGGCTGTGACCAATCAATCAAAGGCTGTCGTCTGGCGCGCCTCCAATCAAGCGTTTGACAGCACGGTGACCCTGGATGGATTCGGCGGCCTGAACCTCGGTTTCCCCGGGCAGATCCGTGATGCCGAGACGGGGACCTGGTACAACGGATTCCGCGACTATCATCCGGTCACCGGGCGCTATCTGCAAAGCGATCCGATTGGATTGGCGGGTGGGTTGAATACGTATGGGTATGTGGGTGGGAATCCGGTTAGCTTGACCGACCCGTTGGGGTTGGAGTCGCCACAGTATTCGCTCGGGCAGACGCCCGGGAATGTCCCATGGAATCAAAGAGCGGACTACATCCAACTATCGGTGTCGCTCTATGTGTTCTCTGGCAGCCTCACGCTGAGCCGTAGCGGTAATCTTTACGGATCGGCGGGAATTTCCCGGGGGTATCCAAACCCTGTTAGAGGGCTGGGCGTGTCGGTCAATAGCGCAAATTTGTTGAAGCAATGCCCCACTCGGGATCAACAAGCGGCTGCAGCCGACAAACAAATCACGGGACTTTCATATTCCGCAACCGCACATGCGTTGATTGGCGGAGGATATGAATACTCCCCTGGAACAGGCGGGGCCGTGTTGTTCGGCTTTGGCACTGGGGTAGAGGTTTCGCCTGGCACCGTCGGGAGCGGTCCCATTATTCAGACTGGCTGGGGCTGGTGAATGAAAATTTGGATCAATGTCATAGGTGCGTTGGCGATTGCTGGAATCGGCTTCCTAGTGTTCAGAAGTATTTCGAACAACACGAAGCAGCCAAGGCCGAGCAACGAGCAGATTAAAACGTCCTTGTTATCTGCGATACCGCACGCATATGAAAGTGGCAAAGTGGATTTCCTGGATAAGACGATTTACGCGGCTGCGAGCACAACAGTCATTTCTTCTGGGAAAGATGCGGGAACAGACATCGCTAATAACGTGACGCAACTTGGCTGGAAGAAAACTGATACGCGACTTATCCGAACTGCGGTGTTTTGTAAAAGTCCAATGGTTCTTAAAGTGGTTGGTCCAACTTTGCTGTCGGGTGATCGCCGCAGCTACTACTTGGAAGCTAGCTGGGGAAATTATTCTTCGTATTGCGGCAACTTGTAATCCGAATTGGATCCATCGAAGCCCCGCACATCGCGGGGCTTCTTCTTAGCCGCTGTTTGTTGTTGCCGTCAGAACCCGCGCTTGCTGATCGCGTTGCGGTAGTCGTGATCCCAGCCCATGCGCCGCAAAGCCTGCGCCGCTTGCGCCATCCACTGGTCGATGCCGTCGCCGCCGTGCTGTTGCAGCCACGCCGCGCCGGCGCGCTGCGCGTCGTCGAAGTTGCGGTGTTCGCGTTGCTCCGATGCAACTGGCAGAGCAGATTAGGAAAGACACGCCAAATTTATCTTCCTATAGAGTAGTTCAGGTATATTCCTGTGAGGTTGGGTCGAAAAATCGTGCAGGGGAAATTCCCGCGCAAACCTTGTCAAGCATTCTTCAGATGAGTGTCCGTGCGCCTGATAAGGCGGTTTGGATAGCATTCTCACCTTTTGCGCCATTTCAGGGAATTTATGGCTACGATGGTAGCGGCAACAAAAACTTGAACGATCCAGGTCGGTGGGTTGATTTCCATGCTGGGGGTCAATAGTGGAAAAGACTTTGATGCTTGCTTGTGCTCTGGTGTGCTTTCCATGTGCGCTAAGGGCCCAGGAAGTACTGCCGAACCTCCCAGCATCGGAACCAGCACCGATAATTTTTGTGTCAGATGCTGTGGCCATATCGAAGGGAGCAATTCTTCAAGACAGGCAAGTGAAGGAGCTTGCTGGCCGTGCCGAGAACGGGGATAGCGATGCGGCTTTTCGATTATCAAGGCACTTCGACGCAAAAAAAGATTTTCTAAAGTACAGGTATTGGTTGCTTATTGCTGCTTTGGGCGGCGATTCAATAGCGCAGTACAACATGTGGTTTTTATTGAGAGAGAGTCATCACTGCGCTGAAATGGGGGAAGCGCTGGCATGGCTGGAGTCGTCAACAAAACTGGGGAGCGTGATGGCTCGGGATCAGTTGGATGCGTACAGGAGTAAAGTAAAGGTATGTACTCCAGACTTGCCCTGACTTTTGGTTGTTGTCGTGTCTCCGATTGCTTGGCGGACTTCCGCATCCGGCAATCGGGGCTACACTTACGATGAAAACGGCAACCGAATGACGCATAGCCTGGGCGGATCAACAACCAATTATGTCACTCCCCCCGGAAGCAATCGGCTTGCCAACCTCACTGGCGCCACGGCGCGCAGTTATGGCCATGACAACAACGGCAATGTCACGAGCATGGCGGGAAAGACATTCACGTATGACGTGTTCAATCGACTGCGCACGGCAACGATCGGCGCAACTACGGTGGACTACCGCATCAATGCAATGGGGCAGCGAATGTACAAGCGGGTCACGGCGGGCGGGAGCGTCGTGCAGAGCGTGTTCGCCTACGATCCATCGGGTGCCACCGTGGTGGACTACGATACAGTGAATGGATTGAGCCAGTTTGCATGGCTTGGTGGCGAACCCATCGCGGTAATGAAGGCAAATGTCCCTTATTTCATCCACGGCGATCACTTTGGCAGGCCCGAGGTTGTGACCAATCAATCAAAGGCTGTCGTCTGGCGCGCCTCCAATCAAGCGTTCGACAGCACGGTGACCCTGGATGGATTCGGCGGCCTGAACCTCGGTTTCCCCGGGCAGATCCGTGATGCCGAGACGGGGACCTGGTACAACGGATTCCGGGACTATGATCCGGTCACCGGGCGCTATCTGCAGAGCGATCCAATTGGATTGGCGGGTGGGTTGAATACGTATGCCTATGTTGCAGGGAATCCGATTTCGATCGTGGACCCATTTGGTTTAGAAGGCGTAGGGCCTTGGACGTATCCAGCTGGTCCAATGCGCGAATCATTCTACGCCCACCAGCGAGGAGAAGTGACCTACAACTTCTCGTTCGGTGCCGGTGGCTTTGGCCAAGCGTTCGTGATGGCAGGATCGGCCGACTCTGGCATTGCTGTAGATACTAAAGGAAATATCTGTATTTATGGCACGGTATGTAATGGTGGCGGACTTGGAATTCCATTGCAGGGTGAGCTTGGATTTACCGGTAGCTTTGGAACCGGGGAAATCTGTTCAGGAGGGGAGTCGAGCGTGGGTGCGTATTGGATCGGCGGCGCGGGAATAGCAGGCCAGGGACAGGTGATGCAAAGTACCAGTGGTACATCGGTCTCAAGAGGTTTTCTTGGTGTGGGAGGAAGTCCAGAAGGTGTGATGGGAGGGGCGGGAATACTGGGGTGCCACACAACTCGAATCTGCATGTGAGATTAATATGAAGGCCAGTTATTTGTTCAAATGGCTCATTGCTAGTCTGTTGCTTGCAGTGTGCAGCACAGCAGCAGCGTTTTCAGGGATCAGTGCGGCAAAGCCCATTGTTTTCCTGGCTGTAATTTCTGGATCGTTATCATTGCTTGCAGGACTTGTGCTCCTTGCAACTGGGCATCTTGTCAACGACCTCAAAAGCAAGAGCTAGACATGAAGAGTGGAGAGCAATACGGAGCACGATGAATTTGGCTTGTCGTGGAACCTGTCAGCCCCGACTGGGGCGACGAGTTGCGGCTATTGGCCCTGTCCTCGGTGATCTCCCGGAGAATGGCTCAGTAAACTTCGACTTTTTCATGGCGGAAATACCGCTTCTTTTTGGGTCAGTTTCGCCGAAACCCTCTGGTTTTGGCTGGCACCGGTTACTGGGCAGGGGGCAAACAGAGGATCCACCCTTGTGCGCCTGTCGAAATTCAGCGAAGCGCAGATAGCGGCGATCTCGAAGGAAGCCAAGCGGGTGTGACGGGTACCGGCGTGGCATGCAGCAGCGACTATTTCGGACCCCGATCAATCGCCCTGAGCGGACTGCGCGCATCATGGGCCTTGCGCAGCAGCTCGCTGCTTTCGCGCAGCAGGGCCGGGGCGAGATCGCCGAAGTAGTCGCGGGCCTGGTTGAAGTCCTCGATCAATTCAGCGCGCTGGTGGTTGCGCACGCGCTTGAGGAGATCATCGAGGACGCCGCGGTATTGATCGAGCAGGGCGGGCAGACCGTCCGCGGCCATGATGATGTCGGCATAGAGTTCCGGTGATTGCGCAAAGAGGCGCCCGACCATGGCCAGTTCCAGGCGATAGATCGGTGAACTCAGGCGCATCAGTTCATCGAGATCGGCGTTCTCGCGCTGCAGGAAAATGCCGTAGACCATGCTGGTGAAGTGGCGCATGGCCTGGATCAACTCCATGGCCCGATCGTGGCGCTCGGGCAATTCCTCGCGCACGACCGCGCCCCAGATGCCGAACTGGTCGACCAGCCATTGGCAGCGCTGCGCGTCGCGGCCTGCACAGGCCACGACCACCTGCTTGGCGAGACTCTTGATGTCGGGGCCGAACATCGGATGCAGGCCCAGCACCGGGCCTCTGTGCACATCCAGCATGGCTTTCAGCGGGGCCTGCTTGATGCTGGTGATGTCGGCGAGGATGCAGTCATCCGGCAGTTGCGGCAGCTTCGCGATCACCGCGAGAGTATGTTCGATTGGCACGGCAACGAGCACCAGGCCGGCGTCGGCGAGCAGGGTCGGGGCCTGCTCCCAGTCGTCTTTCTCGAGGATGCGCACGGTGTAGCCGGAGCGCATGAAGAATGAAGCCAGGCAGCGGCCGAGGGCACCGCCGCCGCCGACCACGACCACGGCGCGGCTGCAATCACCCGCCGCAGGGAAGTCGGTTCCCTGTGCGCTGTAACTCTCGCGCATGACCCGGCGCAGAATGTCCTCGATCAAATCCGCATCGACACCGGCCGCTGCGGCTTTTTCACGGCGGGCGGCAAGCAACTGCGCTTCGCGCTCGGGGACATACAGGGGCAGGCCGTGGCGCGATTTCAAGGCACCGACTTCGGCGGTGAGGCGGATCCGCCGCGCCAGCACGGCCACCAGCTCGTCATCGGCCTGGTCGATTCCGGCGCGCAGCTCGGCGAGAGGGGAGGTCACGGTTGGCAGGCCTGCAAGCAACGGATCGGACAGGCATTGTGCGAGGCGCATGCACGCCAGGCAATCGGCTTCGCCGGCTGCGGCGAAGTACCGCAATGCCCGTCACCATGCAGTGACGGGCACGCGTGCAACGCTTATTTCAGCTTGGCATCGCTGCGCAATGCGTCGGCCTTGTCGGTCTTTTCCCACGAGAAGGTGGTGAACGACGAGCCATCGGCGAGGGTGACCAGTTCCGGGGTGCGCCCGAAGTGGCCATAGCTGGCGGTGCGCTGGTACATCGGGTGGACCAGGTCGAGCATCTTGATGATGCCGTACGGGCGCAGGTCGAAATGCTTGCGGATCAGCTTCTCGATCTTCTCGTCGCTGATGCGGCCGGTACCGAAGGTGGTCACCGAGATGGAAGTCGGCTCGGCCACGCCGATCGCGTAGCTGACCTGCACCTCGCAGCGGTCGGCAATGCCGGCGGCGACGATGTTCTTGGCCACGTAGCGCGCCGCGTAGGCGGCCGAGCGATCGACCTTGGACGGATCCTTGCCCGAGAACGCGCCGCCGCCGTGGCGGGCCCAGCCGCCGTAGGTGTCGACGATGATCTTGCGACCGGTCAGGCCGCAATCGCCGACCGGGCCGCCGATGACGAACTTGCCGGTCGGGTTGATGTGGTACTTGGTGCCCTTGTGCAGCCACTTGGCCGGCAGCACGGGCTTGAGGATGTGCTCGCGCACGGCTTCGATCAGATCCTTCTGCTTGACCGAAGGATCGTGCTGGGTGGAAAGCACAACGGCATCGATGGCGACCGCCTTGCCGTCCTCGTAGCGCAAGGTCACCTGCGATTTCGCATCCGGGCGCAGCCAGGGCAAGGGCGAGTTCTTCTTCTTGCGCACCTTGGCCTGCTGCTCGACGAGGCGATGCGAGTAGTAGATCGCCGCCGGCATGAAATCCTTGGTCTCGTTGGTCGCATAGCCGAACATCAGGCCCTGGTCGCCGGCACCCTGTTCTTCCGGCTTCTTGCGGTCGACGCCCTGGTTGATGTCGGGCGACTGCTTGCCGATCAGATTGAGCACGCCGCAGGTCTCGCCATCGAAACCGACGTGCGAGCTGTTGTAGCCGATGTCGAGGATGACCTTGCGCGTCAGCGTTTCCAGATCGATCCAGGCACTCGTGGTCACCTCGCCGGCGACAATCGCGACGCCGGTCTTGACCATGGTTTCGCAAGCGACGCGTGCGCGTTTGTCCTGCAGCAGGATCGCGTCAAGCACGGCATCGGAAATCTGGTCGGCGACCTTGTCGGGATGGCCTTCGGAAACCGATTCGGAGGTGAACAGGGTGCTGCTCATTTCGTCATATATCCTTCAATGCGGATGGATGGATGAATGGGGCGCGCATGATACACGCCTGCGCGGGGTTTTGCAGGGTAGCAAAGCTGGCCCGGGCAAGTATTGCGCACGACAACATGCAGGTCGATCGACCATGATTCCGCCTCGGGAATGAGCGGATCACGGCCATCCGGTGGCAGAATCCACGCACTGCGGAGCAATCCCGATCCCGGGCAGCGCTTGAACTCCGCCATCGCGCATCGGGCTGTGCCGACTGATCAACGAGGATTCCATGAGCAAACCATCCATCATCCTGCTTGCTGCAATCACCATCGCCCTGGGCGGACTCTGCGGCTCGGCACTGGCCCTGCAACCCGTTGCGCAATCATTGCAGAACAAGCCGGCTTTCAATGCCACCGCCGCACTCGAAACCGCCGAAGGGCGATTTGCCGCCGACGGTCGCGCGACCACGTTGTACCAACCTGGCTTTCGCGCGCGCGTGCGTGGCAGCGCCGAAGCAATGGCCAGGGAATTCATGGCGGAGCGCGCCGCCCAGCTTGGCATCGCCAGCAGTCCGGCGACACTGACCACCGCCCACCAACGCAACGATGGCGGATTTTCCGTCGTGCGTTTCCAGCAGGCGCTGGATGGCGTGCCCGTATATGGCAGCGATATCGCGGTATCGGTGAAACCCGATGGCGAGGTGATCTTCGTCAGCAGCGAGGCAAGGCCGTCGATCGACGCCATTCCGGTTCAACCCGCGCGCACCGCCGACGATGTGCGCAAGCAGGTCGTGCAGGCGTTCGGCATGCCGGCCGCAAGTGATGTGCTGGCGCCGAAGTTGATGGTCTATGCCGATGCGCAGCCGACGCGACTGGCCTGGGTCTATGTGATCCGCGATGCGCAAAAGGCCGGTGAGTGGGAGCTCGTCGCCGATGCGGGTACGGGCGAGTTAATCGATTTCCGCAACACCGAGTACTACGTCGATGGCACCGCCACGGTTTTCGATCCCGATCCGCTGACCACGGCCAGGGCCACCTACGGCAGCGGCGGATTGACCGATGCCAGCGATGCCGATTCAGCCGGGCTGACCGGACAACTGATCAGCGTGACCTTGCGTGACATCACCCAGAGCGCAGGCGTCTACAGGCTCGAAGGCCCATGGGCACGCTGCCAGGACTGGGCCGCACCCAGCGGTGGCGTCAACGATTGCCCGACCCCGGCCACGCCCGATTTCAGCGTCACCCGCGCCAACCAGAAGTTCGAAGGCCCGAATGTCTACCACCTGATCGACAAGCAAATGCGCTATCTCAACCAGACCCTGGGCGTGACCGTGGTGCCGAACACGGTGGCCGGCGGCGTGCGCTTCGATCCACACGGGTTCAATGGCGATGACAATTCATCGTTCTCGTCCGGCAGCGACCAGTTGCAGTTTGGTGAAGGTGGCGTCGACGATGCGGAAGATGCCGATGTGATCCTGCACGAGCTTGGCCACGGCCTGCATGACTGGATCACCAATGGCGGCCTGTCGCAGAACGAAGGCCTGTCCGAAGGCGTCGGCGATTATTTCGCCAGTTCCTACAACCGTTCGACCGGACACTGGACACCCGCCGATCCGCAATGGTTCTGGATGTTCCACTGGGATGGCCACAACCAGTACTGGGGTGGTCGCGTGACCAACTGGAACATCGGACACAGCTACCCGGGAAATATCGGCAGTGGCATCCACGACCAAGGCCAATACTGGGCTTCGTGCAACATGGTCGCCTGGGTTGCGATCGGTCGCGATGCCATGGACAAGGCCATGTTGCTGGGGCTGGCCATGACCAGCGGCAGCGCGTCGCAGAAGGTCGCGGCGCAGGCGATCATCAACGCCGCCGCCGCATCGGGCTACTCGGCCACGCAGATCAATGCGCTGGCCTCGGCCTACAACACGAGTTGCAGCTACAACGTGACGGTTCCGGCCTTGCCCGACCTGATCTTCAAGCACGGCTTCGAGAATCCCTGATCGGATTCGCAGGAACTGCGCCGCCCAGGTTCGCCATGCACATCGCACGGCGTGCCAAGGCAATCCGACTTCGCTTCGCCACGCGGCACGCGTGGCGAAGCTGCTGGACAGCATGGCGGTTGCACCATGGGGCAGCGTTGCCTTGACTGGCAACTTTCCCTGATCGCTTGGGCCAGCGACGACTGTCCGCTAGACTGCGCGCCCGCGCCTTGCCTTCCAAGGCCGACCCGTGAAGAAGCAGGATCCGATGGCCGTCATCAACGGTACCGTGCGTGCCCACGCCGACACCCGCCTTGCGATCATCGCGAGTCGCTGGAATCCGCGCATCATCGATGCGCTGATCGCCGGTGCGCATCGAGCCTTGCTCGATCACGGCGTTGCCGCGGAGGCGATCGATCTGGTGCGCGTGCCGGGGGCCTGGGAGATTCCGGCCGTTGCCGCGAAGCTGGCCGCGGCAGGTCGGCATGCGGCGATCCTGGCGCTGGGTTGCGTGGTGCGCGGCGATACGCGGCACTATGAACATGTCGCCGATGGCTGCGCGGAGGGCTTGATGCGTGTAGCCGTCGAACAGCGGATTCCCGTTTTGAACGGCGTGCTGGCGGTGGAGAATCATGCCGATGCCGAAGCACGGGCAGGCGGCAAGCATGGCAACAAGGGTGAGGAAATCGCGCTGGCGGCGCTGGAAATGATCGATCTATGGAGAAACCTGTGAATCATCCGCAGCGCCCCGAAGGCGTCGACCTTGCCGCGCGCTCGCGCTCGCGCCGGCGCGCCCTGCAGGCAATCTATGCCTGGCAGGTCGGCGGCAACCGCATGATCCAGGTGATCGAGCAGTTCCGCCACGAGCAGGACATGGAAATCGCCGACCTCGAGTATTTCGAGGATCTGCTGCGTGGCGTCGAAAAGCATCTCGCTGAACTCGATGCCGGCATCCGTCAATACATCGATCGCGAGATTGCCGAAGTCGATCCCATCGAACGCGCGGTGATGCGCATTGCCGCCTACGAATTGCGTTACCGCGCGGATGTGCCGTATCGGGTGGTCATCAACGAAGCGCTGGAAGTGACCAAGCGTTTCGGTGCCGACCAGGGCCACACCTATGTCAACGGCGTGCTCGACAAGCTGGCCGGCGAGTGGCGGCAAGTCGAATACCGCAGCAAGGGTCGCTGAGGCAAGGCGCTTGCGCTCGCTGCGATTGCCGCAATGGCCGAATTCGACCTGATTGAATTGATCAAGCGACGTTGCCCGAAGGCGCGTGCCGACGTGCGCCTCGGCATTGGCGACGACGCGGCCGTGGTTGCGGTTCCTGCCGGCCACGAGTTGGTGTGCTGTGTCGACACGCTGGTTGCGGGCGTGCATTTTCCGCTCGATACCGATGCCGCCGACCTTGGCTGGAAATCACTCGCGGTCAACCTGAGTGACCTCGCCGCCATGGGCGCGACGCCGGCATGGGCCTTGCTGAGCCTGACCCTGCCCACGGCAGATGCCGATTTCGTCAGCCGCTTCGTCGATGGATTTGCCGAACTGGCCGCGCTTCACCAGCTCGACCTGATTGGCGGCGACACCACGCGCGGGCCACTGTCGATCACGGTTGCCGTGCATGGCTTCGTGCCGAGCGGACGCGCCTTGCGCCGCGATGCGGCTGGCATCGGTGATGGCGTCTTTGTCAGCGGCATATTGGGCGATGCCGCAGGCGGCCTGCGTTGCCTGCAGGCGCAATTGGCGAAGGATTCGGCAATGGACGCGGCCTGCGCCACGCTGATGGCGCGCCTCAACCGCCCCTCGCCGCGCGTCGCTGCCGGGCTTGCCTTGCTTGACCTGGCCCATGCCTGCATCGATGTCTCCGATGGCCTGCTTGCCGATCTCGGCCATGTCGCTCGCGCCAGCGGTGTCGGCATCGAGATCGAGGAGGATGGCCTGCCGGGTTCGACTGCCTTGTTCGAGTGCTTCGATGTCGACACCGCGCGTGCCCTGCAATTGCACGGTGGCGATGATTACGAACTGGCCTTCACTGTCGCCGAGGCGCAGATCGCGGCGATGCAGGCAGCAATGTCCAAGGCCGGTTGCCGGGTTTCCCGCATCGGTCGCGTGATTGCCGGAGCGGGCGTGCATGTGCTCGATCGGAATGGTGATCGCAAGCACATCCAAGGCAAGGGCTGGGAGCACTTCGCATGAGACTTGATGCACGACAGCGCCGCGCCGTGCTCGGCCACCCGGCCGGCTGGATCGCCAGCGGTTTCGGCTCGGGCCTGAGTCCGTTCGCTCCCGGCACGGCGGGATCGGCGGCAGCTTTGGTGCCGTGGCTGTTTCTGCGTGAACTGCCGATGCCGTGGCTGCTTGGCGTCATCATCGTGGCCTTCCTGATTGGCGTCTGGGCATCCGCCATCGTCATCGATCGCCTGCGCATCAGTGATCCCGGCGTGATTGTCTGGGATGAATTCGTCGGCCAGTGGATCACCTTGCTGCCGCTGCTGCTGTGGCCGGCGCCTTGGCCCTGGATGATTGCCGGATTCTTCCTTTTTCGACTGTTCGACGTGTGGAAACCCTGGCCTTGCTCGTGGGCGGACCGCCGCGTCAAGGGCGGCTTCGGGGTCATGCTGGATGATGCGATGGCCGGTGCCTACGCGGCACTCGTGCTCGCCTTGCTGCTGGCTTTTTCCGGTTTGAGGTAAGGGCGCCGGAAGAAGCAACACGGCTGAAGCCGCTTCCTGCATGGGGCTGCGCGCACGGTTTTTCCCACGAGATGCCTCCAGGCCCGATGCCTTCCGTCACGTTGCATCGAATGCACCTCGACCGAACGAGTCTCCGGGGCGGCTGGAACCTGCTCTTGCACATGCACGTGCTAAAACCCCGGCATGCTTGCCGCCGGACACCGCTCAATCCGGCAACAGCTTGCCCGGATTCAGGATGCCTTCGGGATCGAACTGTGTCTTTATGCGGCGCATCAATTCGAGGGAAACCGGATCAATGGCGCGGGGCATGAATTCGCGTTTGGCCAGGCCGATGCCGTGTTCGCCGGAGAGCGTGCCATCCATGGTGAAGACCAGGTCGAACACGTCCGACAGGCAGGCGGGCGCATTGCGCGCCTGCTGCGGATCCTCGGGACGGTAGAGCAGGTTGACGTGGATGTTGCCGTTGCCGGCGTGGCCGAAGGTGACGATAGGGATGCCATGCTTGGCGGAAATCCGCTTCAGTCCGGCAATGAGATCGGGAACGCAACTGACCGGGACGACGACATCCTCGTTGATCTTGTTCGGGGCCAGCGTGCGCAGGGCAGGCGAAAGCGCCTTGCGTGCCGCCCACAGCCTGGCGACTTCGCCGGCATCGTTGGCGGCGTGCAGTTCGATCAGGCCAGGGCCGCTGGCCGCCTGGCTGATCGCCGCGACAGCCGAGGGCAGGGCATCGGTTTCGCCATCGACTTCGATGATCAGCATGGCACCGGCGACGGGGATGGATTCGCCGGCGTGGTTGCGGGCGAGGCGCAGGGCTTCGTCGTCCATGTATTCGAGTGCACAAGGCGTCACCGGTTGCGCCATGATGCGGGCGACTGCGGCGGCGGCAGCGGCCATGTCGACATAGGTCGCGCGCAGTGTGCGCTTGTCCGATGCCAGCGGAGTCAGCTTCAGGGTCGCTTCGGTGATGATGGCGAGGGTGCCTTCGGAGCCGATCAGCAGGCGCGTCAGGTCATAGCCGGTGGCGCCCTTGCTGGTCGGCTTGCCGCAGCGGAATTCCTCGCCGCGGCCGTTGACCGCGCGCAGGGCGAGGACATTGTCGCGGGTGGCTCCGTATTTCACCGCGCGCGGGCCGCCGGCATTGCAGGCGATGTTGCCGGCGATCGAGCAGAACGGTGCCGAGGTTGGATCGGGGGCCCAGAAAAACCCGTGCGGCTTCAAGGCGATCTGCAGATCGGCATTGAGCACGCCGGGTTCGACCACGGCCAGGCGATTGGCCACATCGATGGCGAGGATGCGCTGCATGCGCTCGAAACTGGCAACGATGCCACCGCTCACTGGAACGCTGGCGCCGGTCGTATTGGTGCCGCGACCGCGTGCGGTCAGGGCGATGCCTTGCCCGCGACACAAGGCAACCAAGGCCACGACCTGCTCATGCGTGGTCGGAAACACCACCGCGTCCGGAATCGCCTCGCGCCGCGAGTTGTCATAGGCATACACCGCGCACTCGGCGGCCTCCACGCTCACTGCGTCGGCGGCGAATATCGCCTGCAGCGAATCGAGCATGGCGGCTGCCATGTTCATGAGCCTGCATCGACAGCGTCTGGCATCTTCCGCTTTGCCAGACGTGGCGGATTCCCGCAGCGGCGGATCGTCATGCCGGGCACCGCTCCGTGACGGTGCTGCCGGCAAGGGCGTCGATGCAGGGCACGATGCTCATTCCCCTCGATACTCGAACACCTTGACCACGCGCTCGACGCCGGGAACGTTGCGCGCGATCTCGGTGACGATTTCATCCTCGGCGTGGCTGATGATGCCCATCAGATAGACCACCCGATGCGCCGTGCTGACCTTGACCCGGGTTGCATCGAAGCCGGGCACGCTGGTCGCATCGGCGAGGGCCAGCTTGACGCGCGCGGTGATCTTGTTGTCATTGCGCCGCGTCCAGAATCCTTCCGGTTCCATGATCTCGATTTCATTGACGATGCGCTGCACGCCTTCGAAGCCGGTGACCGTGGTTTGCGCGCGTTGCTTGAGTTCGGGCGTGCGCACTTCGCCCATCAACAGCATGGTTCCGTTGTAGACCGCGATCATGACGCGGTTCTTGAGGACGAGTTCCTTGTCCTTGTTGATCGTGTCGTAGGCACCCATCTGGATGCGCTTGTCGTCGACGACGGTGCCGAAGCCGCGGCGATCGTGGACGGAGGATCCGGTTGCCACCGCGCCTGTGGCGACGACTGCGATGCAGCCATTCAGCAAGGGCAGCAGCAGGAGCATCAACAGCACGGGGTGCAGGCGGAAGCGCATCAGGATTTCCTCACTGGATATCGAAGGCATTGCGTTGCCAGTCGAATGTCGGCGCGGCAGCGCTGCCGCTGATGGCCATGACATCGAACCGGCATGGATGGTTGGCGAGCGCAGGGTTGGCTTGCAGGAACAGGCTGGCCGCCTTGCCGAGGCGATCACGCTTGCTTGCGCCCACCGAATCAAGCGCGCCGCCGAAGGCCTGCGAGCGCCGATAGCGCACTTCCAGGAAGACGACCGTGTCGCGATCGCGCAGGACCAGGTCGAGTTCGCCAAAGCGACTGTTGAAGTTGCGCACCAGCAGGACCAGCCCCTCGCGCTGGACATGGGCCAGGGCGAGATCCTCGAACTGCGAACCCGTGCTGCGCATCAATCGCCGCCTTGCTGGATCGGCAGCGGATCAAGCGCGCCCTGCACGGGCTGGGTGACGCCGTCGACAAAGCGCGCCCAGGTCAGAACGCGATGGATGCGTCCAAAGCTGTCGGCGGCGAGTTGTCCGCTGGCGCCATCCAGGTAGGTTTCCGGATGCGCAAGCAACCAGTCCATGTAGGGCAGCAGGGCATAGGCATCCATGCCGAAGGCGAACAGGCGGCCGCCGACGCCGTTGGCACTGGCCAGCTCGCGGGCGATGGCATTGCGATCCGGGCGCGCCGGCACTGGCGAAAACAACCAGGTCGCATCGCAGAACTCGACGCCGTTGAGATCGCGATCGAGTGCCGCATTGAGTTCACCGGCATTGACATGCGAGGTGGCGAACACCGGCGCATTGATTCCGGCCAGCTTGAGCTGCGGGACGAGCAGGCGCGCCTGTTGCGGGCGCATGCTGATGAAGATCCCGGCATCGGCTGGGGCGCTGCGGGCGCTGCCCTCGCCGCTACTGGTGTCGGCAATTGCGCTTGCCGCCTGCAGGATTTCCGATTTGTAGTTGAATGCACTTTCCGGCAAGCGCGATTCGCCCACGATCGATCCACCACGCGATTCAAACTGCGCGCGAAACGCGCGACCGGCACGTTCCGCCCAATCGGTCTGCGCGCCGATCAAGGCCGCGCGCGTGATGCCGAGGCCGAGCATGCGTTCGGCAGCCTGGGCACCTTCCGCATCCGGCAACAATCCGAATTCGGCACTGCCATGTGGAGGCACTTCCCCGGTATCCGGGTGATTGAGGGCAAGCACGCGCACCGGCAACGCCTGGCGGAACAAGGCGCCGACGGCTTCGCGCAAGAGCGGGCCAACGACGAAATCGGCACCGTCGCCGACCGCCTGTGCATAAGCGGCCAGTGCATCTTCCGGCGATTTCCCGGCATCGTAGGTGCGCAACTGCGGCCGCTCGCGGCTGTCGTCGGAAAAATAGGCGGCGAAGAAGCCGTCGAGTATCGATTGCGAAACGCCGGCGACCGGTCCGTTCAGGGGCAGGATCAGGGCCACCTGGCGCGGCGCATGGAATCCCTCGCGGCGCAGGTCGTTGTCCGCATTCGGGATCAGCGTGCCGACCGGTCGTTGCGGTCGCGGCACATCGCGCGGCAGGGTCTGCCCGCGCAGCTTCAGGGACTGCTCGATCCACGGCAGCAAGGCATCATCCGGACGCAGGGAATAGGCGCGGCCTTTCAGCGTTGCATCGTCGAGCGCGCCGAGCAATTCGATGATTTGCTCGCGGTTGATGTCGCGGTCGTGCCCGTCCAGTTCGGCATCGAGCGTGGCGCGGATGCGGGCGGCGGCAAAACGGTCGCCGCGCGCGCTTGCCGTGCGTGCGCGCAGCTCGCTGTAGCGCAGGCGAAGTCGATCCGGTATCGAATCCTCGTTCGTGGCCAGCAGCAGCGAAGCGCGCTCGGCATCGCCGCGCTCCAGCGAAACCTCGGCATCGATCAGGTCGAGGCGAAATGATTCATCCGCGCTCAGGCGATTGCGGCGGATTTCCTTGATCGCGCGCGCGGCACCATCGAGATCGCCATTCTCGCGCAGCACTTCCGCGGCGCGCAGGCGATAGTGCGCACTGGCACCGCCGCTGCTGTCTTCGGCCAGGGCCAGGAACTGCCTTGCCGCGGCATCGAGATCGCCTTCGCTGGCCAGTTGTTCGGCCTGGCGGGCCTGCGGCGTGTCGGCGCGGGTCATCGGGCCGCTGCTCATGCAGGCGCCGAGCGACAGCGCGGTCAACACGATCAGGAGTTTCAGGCAGTTGGACAGGCGTGCGGAAAAGGGCATGGGCGGTATTTTCAGCGGCGACCCCCGAATGATAGCCCGGGAAGCCGTCCGCCGGCCTGCGGCGAGGATCGACGCGTGATCCGGCACGCTCGGCTATTCTCGATCACCACAGCCTTGCGGAAACCATCATGAACGAGCAGCCGGGACGACTCTGGGTCGTCGCCACACCGATCGGCAATCTCGACGATCTGTCGAAGCGGGCCGCGGAGATCCTCGGCACGGTTGGCCTGATTGCCGCAGAGGATACCCGGCACAGCGGTGCCCTGCTGGCGCGCATCGGCAGCCGTGCGCCCACCGTCGCCTTGCACGAGCACAACGAACGCGAACAGGTTGCGCGGCTGATCGAGGGCTTGCGCCAGGGTGGCGATGTCGCCCTGGTTTCGGATGCCGGCACGCCGTTGATCAGCGATCCCGGATTCCGCCTGGTGCGCGCGGCTCGTGAAGCCGGCATCACCGTTTCACCGGTGCCCGGACCGTGCGCGGCGATCGCGGCGCTGTCGGTGGCCGGCCTGCCCAGCGATCGCTTTGTCTTCGAGGGCTTTCTCGCCGCAAAGGCGTCGGCACGGCGTGAGCGTCTGCAGCAACTGGCGGCCGAATCGCGCACGCTGATCTTCTACGAATCGAGCCATCGCATCCTCGAAGCCGTACGCGACATGGCGATGGTGTTCGGCGAGCAGCGTCATGCCGTGGTCGCCCGCGAGCTGACCAAGGTGTTTGAAACCATCCTGTCTGGATCACTGATTGAACTGGTGGAGCGCATCGACGCCGATCCCAATCAGCAACGCGGCGAGTTTGTCATCCTTGTCGCCGGAGCCAGTGGCGAGGAAGCCGACGCCACCCTTGCCGAGGGGCGTCGCGTGTTCGCCCTGCTTTGCGCGGAGATGGCCCCCGCCCGCGCCGCGCGCATGGCCGCCGCGATCACCGGCGCACCGCGCAAACGACTCTACGAAGCGACCGGCGACTGAGCACATCGCCTGCAACTGCTCGGCAACTGCTCCTGCGTTGCTCTCGACGGCCGTTCCCGACGCCGTTCTGCCGCATCCATCCATGGATGCGTACCTCCTGCATCCGTGCAGTCGTCCTGCGTTGCAGGCATACAGTCCATCCATGGCCATAGAAAAGCCGCGCAAGGGCGCGGCTTTCCGGCAAGCTGGTGTTTGCCTGCCCTGCCAAGTGCGCAGGACAGGCGTCACGCGGTCATTGATCGCCGCCGAAGCTGTCGGCAAAGATGCGATCCGTCGCCAGGCGCACCACCAGGCCGTCGTGGTCGGACACGCCAACTGCGGTGGTACTGGCGTTGCTGTCGGCATTGGCCGCATCCAGGTCGGCGCGACCGTATTCGAAATCGACGAACCAGGTGCGTGCCGCGTCATTCAGCAGGGCGTGGTCGAGCACCTGCATGATCGGCACATCGCGCCCCTTGTCGAACGAACTGGCTTGCGTGTAACCGAGGATCGCGCCGAACTGCTCGGTGAAGAGGAACGAATACTGTTCGTTGGCCGGCAGCGAAGTCACCGCGTTCCACAGCGGTGGCGTGACGATGTTGCCTGCTGGCAGGTCGAGCACATTCTTGTTGTTGTCGTAGGTGCCCTGGATCAGTCCGGTGATGTTCACGAAGCCGTCGCTGAACTGGTAGTCGTTGAAATCACCGATGACCAGCAGCGGACGATTCGGCTGGGCAAGCTGCTCGGCCTGCACGCGGGCTGCAATCGACTTGGCCTGGGTGAAGCGCTTCAGGCGATTGCGGTCGACATCGGCCTGTGTGCAATTGCTCCCGGAAGGCGCGTCGACGCAACTGCGCGATTTCGGATGCACGACGATGGTCGCGAACGCCTGTCCATCGAACGTGCCTTCCAGCTTGAGCGAAGGCCGGTCGTGCAGGGTGTCGAGTTGGCCGTCGTCCGGGTCGAACCACGTTTCCGTCGCGTCGAGTTGGGTGACGACCACATTGCTGATGCGGTCGCTGCGCACCAGATAACCGACATCGATGCCGCCGCCGTCGTTGCCTTCCTCGAGGTAGGCGGCATAGGTGACATTGGAATCGCCCGCGATGCGGTTTGCGAGGATCTGCAGCACGCCAAGATTCTCGACTTCGACCACGCCGAGCACGTCGGGAGTTTCCAGCACGTTGACGACATAGTCCGACAGCCTTGCGACCTTGAGATCAAAGGCTGCCTGATCGGGTTCGCCGCCATTGCCGCAGGCAAACGTGGTGTTGGCCAGCGTGTCGCAGTAACGCAGCATGTTGAAGCTGCCGATGCGCAGTTCGGCACCGAGCTGGCCGGCCTTGACCGGGCGCGGGATCGGCTTGGCTTCGGTCAGCGTGAAGCTGGTCGGCCAGACTTCGTAGTCGCCGAAATTGTAGGTCACCACGCCGCTTGCGCTGAAGCGGCTGCCGCCGGTGATGGCCGTGTTCGGGGCCACCGCACCGAGGGCGTCGGTGTCGATCTCGAAGATGTGCGGATTGCCGTTGAACTGCCCGGCATCGGCGTTGTCGACGCCTGGTACCAGCGGATAGAGCAGGCCCGGCGTGCGCAGCGAGCGCGTGCCGGATGCCGAAGCGAAAATCTGCGCATACGGATCCGAGCCGAAGTAGGGATTGGCGCGGGCGACGATGCCGTTGTCGATCTGCACGCGCATGCCCTCGAAGCACTCGAAGTTGGTCGTCCCGCAGCTCAGCGCGAGGACATCCTGCGAGGGTGTCGCGGCATCGAAGGTGACCGCGCTCGGCAATGGATTGCCGCTGTCCTGCACGACCAGGTTGCTGACGCCGTTGAGCTCGGTCAAGCCGAAGTATTCAATGACATTCGCGGTCAGGCTGACCCGGTCGCCAACGAAAACCGTCGGTGCCGAGGCGGTGTAGACATAGATGCCCTGCGAAGTCATTGCCGAGGCATCGACCGCGGCATCCGGCGTCTGCATGAAGAAACCGGCCGGGCCGACCGCGGTGACGATATTGCCGAGCGTGTTGATGCGCTGACCGACAATCGGCGAGCTGTCGCCCGTGCCCTGGATGTCGTGGATGGCAAAGGTGCCGACATCGTCGTCCTCGATCGTCGCGGTTGCGCTCAGGCTGGCCGGCAGCGCGCCGCTGACAGCGGTCAGGTTCAGGCTGAAGCTGCGATCGGACTGCGGCGTGGTATTGCCAAGCACGTCGATGGTGATGGTGGTGGAAGTGCCCGCTTCGGCGATCGAACCGCTGCCGCTGGCGGCGGTGTAGTCGGTGCCGGCCAGTGCCGTGCCATCGGCCGTCGCGTAGTTGAAAGTGATGCCGCCACTCGGTGCGGCCGCGCTCAATTGCACGGTGAACTGGAATGGCGTGGTCGCGCCATCGCCTTCAGCCAGGGAGATATCGGCAACGCTGATGGCCGGCGTGCCGCCGCCGGCGCATTGCGCGGTCGGGCTCGAAGTATTCCGCGGTGCCGCCGGGGCGATATCGAAATCGGCGGAGTTCACCCCAGTGTTGGTGCAGCCGCCGGTCTTGCGGATTGCGGCATTCACGCTGGACATGGCGCCCGCAGGATTCAGGCAATTCGCCGTGCCGGTGCCGACAAAATCAACGACCGCGGGACCCGTTGGGCAGGCGGTAGCCAGCGCCGTAGTCGAACTGGTCAGCGCAACCTTGACGTTGGATCCTTGCATCGCAACGCTTGCGCTCGCATCAGGTGTCGGCAAGGGCGTTGTGCCGCCGGTTCCTGCCGCTTGCTGTACCAGGTAATACTGGCCAGGTTGCAGGGTGACGTTGCTCAAGTTGGTCACTTGCCAGGTCGACCCGCTTGCCGACGCATACTGCAGCGCCCAACCGTTCAGGCTTTGTGGCGTGCTGCCGGCATTGAACAATTCCATGAAATCGTGGGTGTATGTCGCGCCGCTGTTGCCACCGCCGCCGTAGACCTGGCTGATGACGACTCCGGCATGCGCGCTCGTCGCGCCTGCTGCGAGCAACAGGCCCGCAATCAGGATGTTGGTGAATCGAAACATGACTTTCCCCTGCTCTTGGTGAAACCAATCAGAAATTTTAGTGATGCATCTTGACGCTGGTATTGCACGACTTGCGCTTCGGCAACTCGCTGAAGCCGAATCCATGCCGATCACAGGATCCGGGCAAAGACGGTGATCTCCTCGCGATCATGGTAAAGCTGGCGGGCGCGCCATTCGATCCGTTTGCCGGCCGCGGCCACGGTTTCCTGAACGAGCGCGCGACACAGGCAGACTTCGTCGTAGCGCTTCTTCATCGGCAACTTGAGGTTGAAGATGGCAAAGCGGCACCAGCCGCCGGCCAGCCATTCGGCCATGCGTGCGGCCACCTTGCGCGGCTGCTCGACCATGTCGCAGACCATCCAGTCGACCGGATTCTGCGGCTGGAAGCGGAATCCGTCGGCACGCAGATGGGTGACCAGGCCGGAATCGAGCAGGCCTTGATCCATCGGCCCGTTGTCGACGGCGATGACGCTGATCGAGCGACGCACCAGTTGCCAGGTCCAGCCACCCGGTGCCGCGCCGAGATCGACTGCGCTCATGCCGGGTTTCAGCCAGCGCTCGCGTTCATCGGCAGCCAGCAGGGTCAACAAGGCTTCTTCGAGTTTGAGGGTCGAGCGGCTTGGCGCGGCGGACGGAAAACGCAGGCGCGGGATGCCGCCCGGCCAGCTCGATGCCGTGGCAATGTCGGCTTCGGCGATCAGGGCGGTTTGCGCGTCGATCAGGCAGACATGCAGGCGTGAGGGCGAGTGTGCGTCGAGCAGCGACTCGCGTTTCATCGCCGCGATCAGCGCATTGTTCAGCGATCGGCACAGTCCGGCGAGTTCGCGCGCGGCATCGTTGTCCGGCGACTCGATCCAGGCATCGCGATGGCGTCGGCCCGTTGCACGGATCGCCGGCATCAGCACGCCCAGGCGATCCTCACGCGGCAAGCCATCGATGCGTGCATGGACGCACAGCAATTGGCGGGCAAAGGTCAGCTCGGGCAAGGTCACAGACGCAGTGAAGCGCTGGCGCGCGGCAGGATCGGGAAAGACGAATTCGACAAAGCCGCTGTCACGGGTGCTTCGGGCAAACCCTCCGCTCGCCAGCGCGGCATCCCTGGCGGCGAGTTCCTGCGCGCATTCGCTTTCGAAGCCGGGCCGGCAGTAGGCCAGGACACTGCGCCCGGAAGCGCTCATGCCGGTTCGTTTGTCCGCGTGGATGCGACGCCGTGGCTCAATAGCTTGTCCCGGCCAGCGAACGGTACAGTTCGAAGATCGCCCGCGCCGGCTGGCGCTGCACATCGCGACGGACGGCAATGCCGCGTTGCTCGAGTTCACCGATCCAGTCGGCGGGCAGGGGGCCTTCGTCGAACTCGCTGAGCTCCATCACATCTTCGGCGCGTGCGCCAATCACGAGTTCGTCGATGCCCGCCCAGAAGCTCGCGCCGTAGCACATCGCGCAGGGCTGGGCGCTGGTGGCAAGCAGGTAGCGTGCGCCATCCTCGTTCAGGCGGAATCGTCCGAGCCGCTTCTGCGCGCCCATGAAAGCCATCATCTCGGCATGCGCAACCGAGCATTGCTGTGGCACGACGCGATTGACGCCCACCGCGATCAGTTCGCCATCGCTGCGCAGGATCGCTGCGCCAAACGGGCCGCCCGTGCCCAGCTCGACATTGCGCCGGGCCAGGCCAATGGCGAGCGCCATGCGTGCATCGTCATCCGCGTAGCGCGCCGTGAAATCGATCTCGGCGTCGATCCACTCCGGCAAGCTCAGTTCGATGGCAGCGAGCCTGCTCACTGGCCGGCTGCCTTGGTCCAGTTGTCGCGCAGGGTGACGACACGATTGAACACCGGCTGCGCCGATGAGTGGTCATGGCGGTCGGCCACGAAATAGCCGAGACGCTCGAACTGCCATGTCGATTCGGCACCGGCCTCGGCCAGGTCGGCTTCAAGCCAGGCCTGGATGACGCGGCGCGATTCCTGGTTCAGGTGATCGCGGTAGGTCTTGCCGTCGCTGTCGTCATCCGGATCGGCGACATTGAACAGGCGGTCGTACAAGCGCACCTCGGCGGCAATGGCCGTGCGTGCATCGACCCAGTGGATCGTGCCCTTGACCTTGCGCTCGGCACCGGCGCAGCCGGGACGGCTCTCGGCATCGATCGAGCAACGCAGCTCGATGACCTTGCCGGCCGCGTCCTTGATCACTTCCTCGCAGCGGATGATGCCGGCGCCGCGCAGGCGCACCTCGGTGCCGGGCATCAGCCGATGGAAACCCTTGACCGGCTGTTCGAGGAAATCATCACGCTCGATCCACAGCTCGGGCGAGAAACGCACGCTGCGGCGGCCGAACGCGTCATTCTTCGGGTGGTTCGGGAAATCCAGGGTCTCGGCGTGATCCGTCGGCAGATTGATCAAGGTCAGCTTCAGCGGATTGATCACGCCCATGCGCCGCGGCGCCGTGCCATCGAGCACTTCGCGCACGCAGCCTTCGAGCACGCCGTATTCAATGACCGAGTTCTGCTTGCTGATGCCGGCGCGTTCCCAGAACAGGCGGATGGCGGCTGCCGGGAATCCACGCCGGCGCGCGCCGGTCAGGGTCGGCATGCGCGGATCGTCCCAGCCATCGACGAGTCCATCCTGGACCAGGGCCATGAGCTTGCGTTTGCTCATCACCGTGTAATCGAGGTTGCCGCGGGCGAATTCGATCTGCTGCGGGCGGCGCGGCGTGTAGGTCAGGCCGGCGGCGACGATCGATTCGGCGAGCTGCGGATGGCCTGGCAGGTCGATCTGGTCGAGGCACCAGTCATACAGCGGTCGGTGATCCTCGAATTCCAGCGTGCACAATGAATGCGTGATGCCCTCGACCGCGTCGGAGATGCAGTGTGCGTAGTCGTACATCGGGTAGATCGGCCAGGCATCGCCGGTGTTCTGGTGGCTGGTCTTGCGGATGCGGAAAATCGCCGGATCGCGCATGTTGATGTTGCCCGAGGCCATGTCGATCTTCGCGCGCAGCGTGCGCGCGCCATCGGCAAACTCGCCGGCACGCATGCGCCGGAACAGGTCGAGGTTCTCGGCGACCGAGCGTTCGCGGAACGGCGAATTGCGCCCAGGCTCGGTCAGCGTGCCGCGATATTCGCGCACCTCGTCGGCATTGAGATCACAGACGAAGGCCTTGCCGTCCTCGATCAGCTTGATCGCGCAGCGATAGAACACCTCGAAATAATCCGAGGCATGCCGCTGCTCGGCCCAGTCGAAGCCCAGCCAGCGCACATCCTCGCGGATCGCCTCGACATACTCGATGTCCTCGCGCGCGGGGTTGGTGTCATCGAAACGCAGGTTGCAGGTTCCGCCGAAATCACGCGCAATGCCGAAATTCAGGCAGATGCTCTTGGCATGACCAAGGTGCAGGTAGCCGTTCGGCTCCGGCGGAAAACGCGTCTGCACGATACCGGCATGCTTGCCGCTGGCCTGATCGGCGATGACGATCTGGCGGATGAAATTGGTCGGGGTGGTCGTTTCAGTCATGCCGATAAAGCCGCACCGGGCGGTACTGGGTCAATCGGCAAGTTTAACTGCTGGGGGCGGGGAGTAGGGAATCGGGAATGTCGGGGGTGTTCCGATTCATCCGGGAGCTGACGCAGGCGAACGGCCGTCGCCTTTAACCCGCGGCTGCATCGATACGGGGTGCAGGAGCCGGGGTTGGCCATGATGAGGGCTAACGAACAGTCGGGTCAGGGTGTCCGCCAAGCCGGGGGAGCGTCTAAGTCTCTTGAAGAATTGTCAGGTGCCGCGCACCCGGAACGGGTGCCCAGGGTTTTCACGGATGAACTGCTCAACCTCGGACAGCTTGGCTGGGAGCGGTGGACATTCGTGACTTCGGCAACTGAAGAATCGAAAGCCCGCACGGTACAAGGCCTCGACCTTGGCCCACTGCTCAGCATCGCGAGCGACAGGTGCCTTGAAGGACTGACCCATCTGATGCAACTCGCCCCCACAATTTGGGCATGTCACGGGTTGCTCTCGGGGCAAGAGCTTGAAGCTCTTGTGACAGGCGAAGCAGGCGTGCGCAACCAGATATGCCGGTCCCCCGCCGGAAACCTTGGCTGGCGCGGGCAAGCGGTTCCCTGCCGCGAGCCGCAATGCCATGCGCTGGAACTTGTCGGAGGACTTCATGAGAGGCTTGACGAAGTTGTAGAAGGACCCCGCCGATCTTGCTGCAGTAGCCCAATTGAAACAAGCGGTATTTGTGGATTGCGCGCTATCGGCAAGTTGATCCGAGTCCGCGGCTGCCGCCGGAGGAAATGGAGTCGCAGCGGGTTCCTGGCACGTTTGCCATTCCAGCGGTGGGGACAACCGTTTCGTCACCACAATCGGGCTGACAGCGCAGCAAGAAGGAAAATGTCCATGGCCCCGGATTCGTGCAAACACGAAATCGTGGAAGTCCCGATGCGCATCCCGCCGCGTTCACCAGAATTTCATACTGATGATGACGGCAAACCATTCAACCTTGATTGTCCAATCGGTGGGAAGGCCATCTACCGAGACAGGCACGTTTGGCCCGCGCAGGCGATACGGATCAAGAAGCGCGGCACCAATGGCCGTCGCAAGCCGGCGATGAACGAAAATGATTTGGCTGTCGTCGAATCAAGTGCAGCAGGGCAATGAGTCCGGGAGCATTTCAACAGGCTGTTAAGGCTTCTGCCATCGATCCGCGTAGTAGCGGGCAAATCCAGAACCTCACCGATCATGCGCATCTGCCTGCTGTCTGCCGTCGTCGCCACCCTCGTGTTCGCCCTGCCCGCCAATGCCGACATGGGCATCGGCGGTTATTCCCGTCCAGGACAGACCGGCGTGCCGTTCCGCATCTTTGGCCCAGCCGTGGACGGCACCGGCGCCGCGTCTTTTGAAGTCGGCGGACCGGCGACCGGACTCACCGACACGCAGTGGGTGACCTACGAGCCGAACGAGCGCCTGCTCTACGTCTCGGACTTCAACGGCCAGGCGATCCGTGTCTATCCGGCATTCGCCGCCGGCGACGTCGCTCCGCTGCGCGTGATCAACCCGCCGACGCTGTTGCAGACGCGCGCGAATGCGCCGGTGTTCGCACACGGCGAACTCGGCGTCATCGCCAGCAATTGCTGCATCGCCACCTATGCATTGAACGCGAATGGCAACACGGTCTCTGCGCTGCGCACGATTGGCTGGGGCGGCGGTGCCGATCCGACGACGCAACTCAAAAACCCCACTTCCCTGATCTACCTGCCCGATACCGACGAATATGTCGTCAGCGACTCCGAGCCGGGCACCAACGCGCGCCGCATCGTCTTCCACGCGCGGACATCCAACGGCAACGTCGCGCCGACGCGCATGCTCACCGGCAACGGCGTCGCCGGTGCAGTCGGCATTGCCCACGATCAGCGCAGGCATCTGTTCTACGTGCTCGCCACGACAATCCTCGCCGACCAGAGCTACATCGGCCGCATAGCCGTTTTCCCCGACAACGCCAGCGGTGCCGCGACGCCGCTCTACACGATTGCCGGCGGCCTGTCGCGACTCAACCGACCGGCCGGCCACTACTACATCGGCATCGCCCACGATCCCTACGAACGCCGCATCATGGTCAGCACCGGGACATCACAGAGCACCACGGCGACCCATCGCGTGATCGTCTTCAACGAAGACGCCGCCTACAATGTCCCGCCGTTGCGCGAGCTCTCCGGCGACACGCTGGGCCCCGGCTTCCTCGGCACGCCGTTTGCCGTGCCCTCGTGGGACGTCATCTATCGCAACGGATTCGACCTGCCGGCGCCGGATTGAGGAGCGCGAACCCGAAGGGGCTCAGCGTGACGTCGGCGGCTCCTGTTTCCCGGATTCGGGGCTGCCTGGCTCTTGCCCCGGCGAACCCGGCTCGCTCTGCCGCCGGACTTCAGGGATGCAGGTCGAAGGATGGCCGCAACGAGGGTCATCGATGACACGCCAGGCTCGCTTCGACATCTCCGGCCTGCCGTCAGTCAGCACGGCTGTGCCCCCGTCAATCCGCCTTCAGCGCTCTTCGCCGCAATGCAGCATTATCTCCAAGTGCAATAGGGTAAGGTCCATGCGCGTCAATATTCCCCGGAGTGTCGTCAACGAAAGGCAGGGAATCGCCCCGACGCTGGATCAATCATTCTTGCGGCAAGCGATGCCTTGATCGCGGCATGCAGCAGCCGAACGGCCGGTCATTCCGGATCAGAATCCAGCGTTCAGTCCACCTGGGCGCTGCGTTGCCGCGGCGGGAGCCGCGTGCGCGCAATTCGGGTCGAAGGCGTGGCCGTTCCAGCGCAGCAGGCAGGAATTGGGCAAGTCGTCGATCTGCCCTGGGCTGATGGCGTCAGGGAAGATGACCCGCAGGCGACCGTTCATGACCGGTCGCGGCGCGAGGCGGGCACCGTCGAGTTGGCGCAGGGGAATGCGTGCGACAAGGGGCGCTGACTCCGCCGTGTCGGCGACGAGGGCAAAGGTGCTTCGCGTATTGCCTAGCACGATGCAGGACATCGCCTCGCTTTCCCGATCGAGTTGGCTTTTTGCCACCAGGTCGATGTAGGCCTGCACGTCGGAATTCCCCGGCGGCAGGCCGTCCAGGTAGATCAGGCAAGCTGGCTTCGTCGCGTGCGCGCGCGCCGCATCGGCGATGGCTTCGACCAGTTGCATGCGGCCAGGGCCGGCGCTGGACTGCCGCAGATGCGTGGCATGACGCCAGTCACCAACCAGCCACGCGATTGCCAGCAACGCGGTCGCGACGACAAGCGACCGACGCCAGCCAATCTCGGCGAGCCGGTCCAGGATCGGCGCCAAGCACAGACCCAGGCCGATCAGGGCCAGGTAGTAAAAGCGGTGATTGACCGCGATCGCCAGCGGTTCGCCGCCACCCAGGACCAGTGCGGCGACCGGTGCCTGCGGCAGCGCCGGCAACAGCAGCAGGGCCACGCCCGCAAACGAGAGCAGGCAGGCGTTCAAACCCCGACTGGTATGCCGATGCCCCAAGGCACGCTGGCATTGGCGAGCGTTGCCGAGGATGAGGAGCAGCAGGATTGCCTCACCCAGCAGTGTCGTCATCGCCAGCGGCGGCATGCGCAGCAGGGCCTCCGGCAATCGCCACAGCCAGTAGCCGATGCCGAAGACGAGTTGCAGCGGCTGCAGTGGTTCGCCCGCAACCTTGTCGAGACCGGAGCCGCCGAAAGTCCACCAGCGCAGACCGAGTGCGGCAATGAACGGCAAGGTCGCCGCGAGCATGGGGATCAACCTGTGCGGACGTCGTCCGAGCAGGACCCAGGCCAGCGTGACCGGCAGCGCAACGATGGCGGTTTCCTTGGCCCCGATGGCCCACGCCGCGGCCAGCGCAATGGCGCACACAGCGGACGCCGAACCCCGGCGAATCCAGGCGTGCACGGCGAGCAGGAGCAGCAGGCAGCCGTTGACGGCGAGCAGATCGAAGCGATCCGCCAACCAGGCTGCCGTCGCCACCGCCGCTGGATGCAGGGCGAACACGCTGCCGATCAACAGCGCCGTCCAGCGCGTGCAGCCGAGGCGCAGCAGCAATAGCGCAAGCAGGGCCGCGTTCAGCGCGTGGATGGCGATCTGCACGACGTATTGCGGGAGCGCCGCATCGCCAAAGGCGGCGGCGACCAGATACCAGGCCAGCATGCCGTTGGGTCGATAGGAATAGGTCGCGGTGTGATCGGCGAAGTAATACTCGAGCGGCGTCGCGCCGTGCCGCACCAGCGCCAGTATGGCCCAGTCGTCCGCGACGTAGCCGGCCTGCAACAGCGGCAGCAGGGCGGCGAACGCCAGCAGGGCCGGCAACAGCAGCGGCAGCCAACGCAGCAAGGGCAAGCGCCAAGCGGTCACCACGCGGTTTCGATCCGGATTCGCATTGTCCTTGCCATCCCGCATTCCTCGCACATTCGAAGCCTCCGCGAAACCTTGATGCGCATCCGGATGCCCCCCATCGCAGGTGCCACGCCGTCGCCGCAGCGGGACGTGCTCAATAGTCCCGGGAGCGGTGCCAGGAAAAGCGCGGACTCCGCCAACGCGGGATCAATCACTCTTGCGGCAATCGATGTCCGGATCGCGGCATTCAACAGCCGGACGGCTGGTCATCCCGCGCTCAGCCCACCTCGGCGCTGCGTTGTCCGGGCAGGGCGCTGCGTTGTCCGGGCAGGGCGCGCAGGCGCAGGCGCACGGGGCCGCGGGCGACCCGGATGTCGACGATCTCCTCCTGCTGCAGGGCTTCGATCGTGCCCGAGTCGGCCAGTTGAGCGGAGATGGTGCGGACCGGGCGCATGAGGTCGTGCCAGTGATAGCCGCTGCGGGTTGCCAGCGTCTGTGCGGCTTCGCTGACGCAAATCGTGCGGCCAGGGCCGCGCGCGATCAGCAGCTCAAGCACGCATTCGCGGATTCGCTCGGCGAACGCATCGCCCATCATGTCCTGGTCATTCAAATCGGGAATCCTGCGGATTGTCAACAAGGCTGTCCCTCGGCGCCATGCGCAGATCTTCCTGATCTGCGTGTTTCCCCTTGTTGCTTCCGTATCGCCCCGACGAGCGAAAGCGGCCCGATCATACCGCGACTTCATGCTGATTTTTCAAGCCCTTGCGCGGAATGGTTCGAGTGGCGCTCAGGATCTGGCGCATTCGCGGGTACCATGGGGCGTCCCGTACAAAGGTTGGCCGACATGCACATCGTCTATCGCGCCGCTTCCATCATCGATGCCAACCTGGTCAGGATGGCGCTGGAAAGCGTGGGCGTGATGGCCTTCGTCAATGGCGCTTTCCTGACCGGGGCGGCCGGTGAATTGCCGGTCAATGGCCTGGTCAGCGTCATGGTTGCCGATATCGACATCGAGCGCGCGCGGCCGATCGTGGAGGAGATCGACCAGGCGCTGAGCGCCGAGGTGGATCCTTCCGATGGCCGGTTTTTCGACCTGCCCGGCGCGGCGACACCCTGAGCCGGTATGTCATCCCAATAAAGCGCAAGTCGGGGAGGCGCATGAATCTCGGTCAATGGATCCGTGACGTGGCGGATTTCCCGAAGCCCGGAATCGGCTTCAAGGATCTGACTCCGCTGCTGGGTGATGGCGCGGCATTTGCCGAATCGATCACGCAACTGGTACGGCCGTTCCGCGATCTGCAGGTTTCCTGCGTCTGCGGCATCGAGGCGCGCGGATTCATCTTTGGCGCGGCGGCGGCCATCGCGCTGGGCAGTGGATTCGTGCCGCTGCGCAAGCCGGGCAAGTTGCCGGCGCAATCGATCGGCACCGACTACGCACTCGAATACGGCAGTGATCGCCTGGAGATGCATGCCGATGCCGTCAGTCCGGGCCAGCGCGTCCTCCTCGTCGATGACGTGCTGGCCACCGGCGGGACCCTGGAGGCCGCGACCCGCCTGCTTTCCATGGTCGGCGCGGAGATCGTCGGTGCCGCGCTGCTCGTCGAGATTGTCGCGCTAGGTGGCCGCGCGCGCTGGCGCGAATCGGCGCCGCTGCATTCCGTCATCGTCTTCGATTGATGGAATCGAATAGACGTCCATACGTCTTGACGTCCAATTGCATGATGTGTAGAGTCGGCGTCGTTCATCGAGATCGGCGGAGGGACTGGCCCTTTGATGCCGAGGCAACCACAGCATGCGCTGACGGTGCCAACTCCAGCGGGAATGATCCCGGGAGATGAGCTGCGTTCCGCCCTGCGGAGCGTCGCCGCTCCCTGTACGCAACGGCAGAGGGCGTCATGGCGGCGATACCAATCAGCAAACAGCTTGTCGAGGACGCTTGTCCTTCACCCTTGCGCGGCGTCTTGCCGTTGCGCGGATTCAGCCTGGCCTGTGGCCTGAAACTCGACAATGGCGCATTGGCCTGGCAATCCTGGGGCACGCAGCATGCGCCGGTGGTCATCGTCCTTGGCGGCATTTCGGCCGGTCGCGACCTGGCTGGCTGGTGGGCCGCGCAGTGTGGCCCGGGCCGGGCGCTGGACCCGCGCCATCAGCGCCTGATCTCGATCGACTGGATCGGCGGTTCCGATGCTTCCAGCGGTCCGCGCAACGACGAGGAATTCGTGCCGGTCGACAGCCTCGATCAGGCACATGCGATCCTGCTCCTGCTCAATCATCTTGGCCTCGCCCAGGTCGATGCCGTGGTCGGCTCCTCCTACGGCGGTTGCGTGGCCCAGCACCTGGCCAGCCTGCTTGGCAGCCGCCTGGCGCGGCTGGTCGTGATTGGCGCCGCGCATCGGGCGAGTCCGTGGGCGTTGGCGCTGCGCACCTTGCAGCGCGCCGGGGTCGAGTCAGCGCGCACGCCGCAGGATCGGCGCAGTGCCCTGGCGCGGGCGCGGCAGCTGGCCGTGCTCGGCTATCGCACGCCGGCCGAACTGGAGTGCCGCTTCGGCGAGTCCGATCCGTCCAGCGGCGTGCTGCGCTGGCTGGCCGTGCATGGCGAGCGCTTTGTTTCCTGCTTCAGTGCGGCAAGTTTCCTCTGCCTGTCGCGCTCGCTCGATCATCACCAGTGCGAGCCTGCCGCGATCCGCGCACGGACCACGGTGGTTGCCATCGACGAGGATCTGCTCGTGCCGGTTTCCCTGGCGCAGGATTTCGTCAGCCGCATCGGCAGCCACGCCCGCCTGGCGAGGATCTCGTCAGCCTACGGCCACGATGCCTTCATCAAGGAGGAGGGCGCGATTGCGGCCATCCTTGAAGCCAGTCTTGCCACGGAGATCAACGCATGAGCAGCTCCAGTCCCGCCACCCGTGCCGTGCGCGCCGGCGTCGATCGTGATCCGAGCTTTGGCGCGGTGATGCCGCCACTGGTCTTGTCGACCAATTTCAGCTTTGCCGGCTTCGGCGAGAAGCGTCGCTACGATTACTCGCGTTCGGGCAATCCGACCCGCGACACGCTGGCCGGCGCCTTGGCCGATCTCGAAGGCGCTGCCGGTGCCGTGGTCACGGCAACCGGCATGGCCGCGATCACCCTCGTCGCCGCCTTGCTCGAACCCGGCGACCTGCTGGTTGCGCCGCACGATTGCTACGGCGGAACCTGGCGCCTGTTCGACGCGCAGGCCAACCGTGGCCTTTATCGCGTTGCCTTCGTCGATTTCCACGATCCACTGGCACTGGCTGCCGCGCTCGCCGAAAAGCCAAGGCTGGTGTGGATCGAGACGCCGTCGAATCCATTGTTGCGCATTGTCGATATCCGCCACATTGTCGAATCGGCGCATGCGGTCGGTGCGCTGGCAGTGGTCGACAACACCTTTCTCTCGCCGATCCTGCAGCGACCGTTTGATTTCCATGCCGACATCGTCGTGCACTCGACAACCAAGTACATCAATGGCCATTCCGATGTCGTCGGCGGTGCCGTGTTGTGGCGCGATGCGGCGCTGGGCGAGAAGCTGGCCTGGTGGTGCAACTGCCTGGGCGTTGCCGGTGCGCCCTTCGACAGCTACCTGACCCTGCGCGGCCTGCGCACCTTGAAGGCGCGCCTGACCGTGCACGAGGCGAATGCACGCGCCCTGGCCGATCTGCTCGATCGCCATGTCGCCACGCGCGTGGTGCACTACCCGGGCTTGCCGAGCCATCCGGGCCATGCCCTGGCCAGGCGCCAGCAATCCGGGTTTGGCGCCATGCTCAGTTTCGAGCTGGAAGGTGGCGAAGCGGCGGCGCGGATTTTCGTCGAGGACCTCGAATATTTCACCCTGGCCGAATCACTCGGCGGCGTGGAGAGCCTGATCTGCCACCCGGCCGGCATGACCCATGCCGCGATGTCCGCCGAGGCACGGCGTCGCGCCGGTATCGCCGATGGCCTGTTGCGTATTTCGGTTGGCATCGAGGATCAGGCGGATCTGCTTGGCGACATCCAGGCCGCGCTTGATCGCGTTGCCGCGGCGATCCCGCGGCGCGCATCGTCGGCCGCGTGATGTGGTCAGTCGAAATCGGCGAGCAGGGCGGTACGGGTTTCGCCGGTGACTTCGGTTTGTTCGAGGCAATGCGGATGCGTGCTGGCAAAGTGCAAGGCGGCTCCGGCACGCAGCGCGGCGATCATCTCGCGGCTGAACTCGAAGCGCAGGAAATGCACGGCTGAAGTCTTGGTTTCGTTGCTGCGATCCATGTCCTCGTCGGCAATCGCCTTGACCGGCGGATAGCCGGCGACAGTTGCCGTGAGCTGGTCCTCGACGCGCAACATCTTTTCCAGCTCGAGCTTGCGCCGCTCGACATCGTCAAACTCGATGAGCATGGTCGCCTTGAGGTTGCTGCCGTCCGGGATCAGCGGGTTGTAGGCATCGAGTTCCTCGTTGATCGGCGCGGCTTCGAAGATGCGCTCGATGCGCAGCATCTCCTGGATCTGGTACTGCACGGTCAGCCGATCCTCGAACAGCAGGCTGATGTGCGCACCCAGCGCGACCTTGCGGTTGCGCTTGTGGGCGAGGACCTGCGCGCGGAACGCGGGGCGCGCGGTGGCATAGTCTTCGAGGCGGTACAAGTCGGCCCGGGTCAGCTTCTGCATGGTCAGATTCCGTAGGCGTGGCGCAACAGCGAGATTGGACTTTCCGCGTGCGGGTTGTCGCCGATGCCGTGCGCAATATGCGCGGCGGCCATCGGGCAATCACTGGCGAAGTGCGCGGCCTCCGCTTGCTTGACCCGGGTTTCGACCGGCTTGGCGATCTTGCGCGAGATGGCATAGCTGGCTTTCTTCACGCCATAGGTGCCGTCATGGCCCGAGCAGCGTTCGACAATTTCGATCTCGGTGCCGGCGACGAGCTTGAGCACGTCGCGGGTTTTCGGACCGATGTTCTGCACCCGCTGGTGGCAGGGCGCGTGATAGGCGATCTTGCCGAGCGGATTGGCAAATTCGAGATCGAGCAGGCCCGCCTGATGGCGTTGCCAGAGGTATTCGAACGGATCGAACAGATGGCGCTTGACCAGTTGCACGTCCTCGTCATCGGGAAACATCAGCGGCAGTTCCTGGCGGAACATCAGCACGCAGGAGGGGATTGCCGCGGTGATGTCCCAACCGTCGCGCACGGCTGCGGCGAGCACCGGGATGTTCTTCTCCTTGTAGCGGGCGACGGTTTGCAGGTCGCCATGCTCGAGCTTGGGCATGCCGCAGCAGACTTCGCGCTCGACGAGTTTCACGGCGATGCCGTTGTGGCGCAGGATCGCGGCAAGATCCTCGACCGCCTGTGGATAGGAGTAATTGCAGTAGCACGTCGCGAACAGCGCGACCTTGCCGCGCGTGCGTCCGGCGGCGCTGATCGTGTTGGCACGGCCATCGAAATCACGCAGGCGCCGGCGTGCGTTGTCGGCGTGGTATTCGGGTACGCGTGCCTCGCGATCGACGTCGAGGGCCTTTTCAAGCAGGACGCGCGTCGGCTTGGCCCGGTTCGCCGCATTGACCACGTTGACCACCAGCGGAATCGAGGCGAGCTTGCCAACCGTGGTCGTGCTGGACAGCAGCTTTGTCGCCATGCCGGTTTCGCCATTGCGATGCCTTACCGCCTTGGCGCGCAACATCAGATGCGGAAAATCCACGTTCCACTCATGCGGCGGAACATACGGGCACTTTGTCTGGTAGCACAGATCGCACAGGTAGCAATGATCGACCACCTTGGCGTAATCCGCCTTGGCCACGCCATCGACTTCCATGGTCGGCGATTCATCGACGAGGTCGAAGAGGGTCGGGAAGGCGTGGCAAAGGCTGACGCAGCGACGACAGCCATGGCAGATGTCGAAGACGCGTTCGAGTTCCTTGTCGAGTGCGGCCTGGTCGTAGAACTCGGGGTTCTTCCAGTCCAGCGGATGACGCGTCGGTGCATCGAGGCTGCCTTCGCGCGGACCTGCGGATTCGTTGGCCATGGGATTCCTTGCAGTCGCATCGAAGCTGCGGGGAGCGCGCCGGTTGGCCAGACGCGCGTTCTCTATGGCGCCGATCGCAACCCGTTGCCGCGGGTTGCGATCAGGCAGGTCGATCAGCTGTTGACTTCACCCAGTGCCCGGGTAAAGCGGTTGGCGTGCGAGCGCTCGGCCTTGGCCAGGGTCTCGAACCAGTCGGCGATTTCCTCGAAACCCTCCTCGCGCGCGGCCTTGGCCATGCCCGGATACATGTCCGTGTACTCGTGGGTTTCACCGGCAATTGCCGATTTCAGATTGCTGACCGTGTCGCCGAAGGGCAGGCCGGTCGCCGGATCGCCGACCTTCTCGAGGTATTCGAGATGGCCATGGGCATGGCCGGTCTCGCCCTCGGCGGTCGAGCGGAACACCGCCGCGACATCGTTGTGGCCTTCGACATCGGCCTTCTGCGCGAAATACAGATAACGGCGATTGGCCTGGGATTCGCCGGCAAACGCGGCTTTCAGGTTTTCTTCGGTACGCGAGCCTTTCAGATTGCTCATGGTGGTTCACCTCTTGGCATGCGGCTGGAGATGGGATCGGCCGTGGTCGCGGCTCGATTCAGGAACCCTAGCACCGCGACCACCCTGCTGGAAATTGATTGCTTCGATCAGATCGATTGACGCGCTCGATGGGTTTTCGGCGGATTCAGCGGTGGAACTGGCCGCTGGCCTCGGGCTGGAAAGAGATGCCGGTGACGCGCAGGCGCAGGCTGCGCCCACCCGGAACCTTCCAGTCGATCGACTGGCCGACGCGCAGTCCGAGCATGGCGCTGCCGACCGGTGCCAGCACCGAGATCTTGTTCGCCGCCGTATCGGCATCGCGCGGATAGACCAGGCTGATTTCACGCGACTCGCCACTGGTCTCGTCGACAAAGGTCGCCACCGAATTCATGGTGATCACATCGCCCGGCATTTCCGCCGGATCCAGCACATTTGCACGCGCCAGCTCGGCGCGCAGGGATGCGCTGCCCGGTGAGTCTCGATGCGGCGGCTGCTCAAGGAGTTCCTCGATGCGCTGGAGGTCGAGACTCGAAATCACGATGGCGGGGGCGTTGTCGTTCACGTTGGTTCCTGGAATGGTCAAGCGATTGGTGAAAAATGGAGCGCCAACGCTAGCTGATCGAGGGGGCAAGCTCAATCATCATGCGCTGGCGCGAACAGGCGGTCAGGCCGGGTCGATTCCCGGATCGAGCAGGCCATCCGGCAATTGTCGGAACAATTCGGCAAAGTCGCCAAGGAAACCGTGCATCGCCGAGCTCTTGCGCCAGAGCATGGCGATGTGCCGGGCCGGCGGACGCCCGAGAAATTCGACCAGGCGCACCTGCTCGACGCGGGCCACCGGCGGCTTCACCGCCAGCACCGGCAGCAGGGTTATGCCGACGTTGGCGGCGACCATCTGCCTTAGTGTCTCAAGACTTGTCGCGCGAAACCCGCTTTTCTCGCCGGCACCGGCCAATTGGCACACCTCGAGCGCCTGGTCACGCAGGCAGTGGCCGTCTTCGAGCAGGAGCAGATTCTGGTCGGCCAGGTCATCGAGCTTGATGGAGCGGTGCCGGGCCAGTGGATTGCCCTCCGGAACCGCCAGCACGAAGGGCTCATTGAACAGCTTTTCGACATGCAGTTGCTGGTCGTGCACGGGCAGGGCAAGGATGCCGGCGTCGATGCGGCCCTCGCGCAGCTGGCGCAGGATGACTTCGGTCTTTTCCTCGACCAGCAGCAGTTCCAGGCGCGGAAAGCGCTCGCGGATCCGCGGGATGACGTGCGGCAGCAAGTAAGGCCCCAGGGTCGGGAAGATGCCCAGTCGCAGCGTGCCCGATTCCGGATCCAGCGTGCGCCGCGCGATCAGGCGGATCTGCTCGACCTCGTTGAGCACGTCGCGCGCGCGCTGCACGATCTCGCGGCCAACCTCGGTCAGCAGCACCTTGCGTGGCGTGCGCTCGACCAGGGCAACGCCCAGTTCGTCCTCCAGCTTCATGATCTGCGTCGACAAGGTCGGCTGGCTGACAAACGCCGCCTCGGCCGCGCGGCCAAAGTGCTTGTGCTCGGCGAGAGCGACCAGATATTTGAGATCACGAAGATTCATCGAGACATTCTTTGATTGGCACAGGCTATCGAAAGAATGGTAACAATCAATTGGATTGATTGAAAGCCTCCTGCCAGAATGTCCGTCATGGATTGGCCCTGGCCAGTCCCTCGATTCCCCAACCCCGCAAGGAGATTCCCATGCTGACCGTCGGCGACAAGTTCCCGGAATTCAATCTCAAGGCCACCGTTTCCACCGAAAGCGTGGAAAAGGCGTTTGCCAACATCACCAACAAGACCTATGCCGGCAAGTGGCTGCTGGTGTTCTTCTATCCGAAGGATTTCACCTTTGTCTGCCCGACCGAGATCAAGGGCTTTGGCGACCTGAACAGCCAGTTTGCCGACCGTGACACCCAGGTGCTGGCGGCCAGCACCGACAGCGAGTTCGTGCACCTGGCCTGGCGCAAGGATCACAAGGACCTCCACGACCTGCCGTTCCCGATGCTGGCGGATACGGCCAAGCGCCTGACCACGGCACTTGGCATCCTCGATGAGGAAGAAGGCGTGGCCAAGCGCGCGACGTTCCTGGTGGATCCGGAAGGCGTGATCCAGTTTGCCTACGTCACCGCCGGCAGCGTCGGGCGCAACCCGCAGGAAGTCCTGCGCGTTCTCGATGCCCTGCAGACCGATGAACTCTGCCCGTGCAACTGGAACAAGGGCGACGACGTGCTCAAGGCTGCCTGATCCATCGCCGGGAACGCCTTCGTGACGAATTGTCACGGCACTTGAGATCGGGAAAGCCATCCCTACATCAGGTGGACGTTCTCCAGGGTGATGCGGTGCGGCCAAGCCGACCCGTCACCCGACAGTCAGGACGGCGTCGTACCTCCCCTCCCCTCGACGTCGTCCCGGGCGGCGGGTTCCTCCCCGAACCCGTCGCCCCCTTTTTTCACACCCAGGACTTGATCCGACCTCGGCCGGCCGATCGCGGCTGCCGATGCACACAGGAGAAACGCATGAATCTCAATGAACTGAAGACGCGCTTGCCCGACTACGCCAAGGACCTGCGCCTCAACCTCGATTCGGTGCTGAGCGAAACCGGCGCGCCTGGCCTCAATGCCCGGCAGATTGGAATCATCGCCCTGGCCAGCGCGATCGCCTCGCGCCACGCCCCGCTGACCGCGGCCGTGAACCAGCACTTTGCCGGAACCCTGAGCGAGGCCGAGGCCAATGCGGCACGCGCCGCCGCCGCGATCATGGGCATGAACAACATCTATTACCGCTTCAACCACCTCGTCGGCGACGCCGAATACGGCAAGCTGCGTGCAAACCTGCGCATGAACGTGATGGCCAATCCCGGCTGCGAGAAGGTCGATTTCGAACTGGCCTCGCTGGCCGTGTCGGCCATCAACGGCTGCGGCATGTGCCTTGAATCCCACGAGAAGACCCTGCGCAAGCACGAGGTCCCGGTGTTGACGATCCAGAGCGCGGCACGCATTGCCGCCGTCATCCACGCCGTCGCGGTGGCCAGCGAACAAGCCGACGCCGCAGCCAAGGGTGCTGCGGATGCGGTCGACAGCGAACAAGTGGACGTCGCAGCCTGAATCCAGCGGGGGAACGGCCTGCATTCCAGGGAGGAATGCAGGCCGCTTTTTTTGTGATTCCAAAATGCCCTTCCTGCAGTTGATTCGTCCCGCAGGTGACGGCGAATGCTTGGATGCAGAGGACAACCTGGGTTCCCCGTCGCGGCCCACACCCCCGCACGTCCAATTGTCCGGGTCAACAGGCTGTTGAAAGTCTACTCGGTCGGCACGATCCGGCGGCAAAACGAGCCTCAAAATGCTCATTTGCCGCATGTGAACTGCGTTTTTTCGGCCCGTTTCGCCTTGTCTCGCACTCGCCTGAGCGAATTTGAACAGCCTGTTAAGATACTGCCGCCTCCGCCACGGAACTCCCCCCGATGAGTGACGAACCGCGACCGCCGCTGACCTACGCCCAGATTCCGGAACGCAACACCGCCGACAATGTCCTGCGCACGGCCCAGCAGCATCATGTGCAGTTGTCGGCGATGGCCGATACCAAGGCCAACATCATCATCACCGTGTCCTCGATCGTGCTGACCCTCTCGCTGGGTCGCCTGACCGATCCGGAGCTGCGCGTTTCGGTACTGATCCTGGCAAGTTTCACCCTGGTCGCGCTGCTCCTGGCCATCCTCGCCGTGTTGCCGAAATACCGGCCGATCCGCCTCAAGGATGACGCGCTGCCGGCGCATTTCAACATCCTGTTCTTCGGCCATTTCGCTGAGCTTCCACGCGAGCGCTACCTGGCCGAGATCAACAAGGTGCTGATGCCGGACGGCACGCCGTACAAGACCTGGGCCGCCGACATCTATTCGCTTGGCACCTACCTCTCGCATCACAAGTACCGCTACCTGCGCTACAGCTATCTGTTCTTCCTGACCGGCTTCATCCTTGCCTGTCTCGAACAAGCCTGGCGTCTGGTCACGCACTGAGCGCGACACGCGCAACAACCGGCAACCCCGTCGAGCGACCGTTGTCGTTGCACAAGAATGCTGCATGCCTGGAGGGAGTTGCTCATGCGTGGACTGATCCTGTTGCTGGCGATGACGATTGCGGGCCTGGGCCATGCCGCCGCGCCGGCCATTCCGGTTGATCTCGATGCCTGGCGGGGCTGGGTGCTCAAGGACCAGGAGTTCCGCGCCTGTCCCTTGCTGGCCGGCAACCAGGGCCAGGCACCGGCTGACTTCATCTGCGCCTGGCCTGGCGTGTTGCGCATCGACGCCGATGCAAAGGGCGCATCGATCAGCCAGCGGTGGCATGTCGAGGTCGAGGGCTGGGTGCCCTTGCCCGGCAGCCAGGAGCATTGGCCACAGCAAGTCAGTGTCGATGGCAAGGCGCTGCCGGTGGTCGATCGTGGCGGACCGAATGTCTGGCTGGGCGTGGGCGAGCACGAACTGCGCGCGCGCATGGCCTGGTCCGAGCGCCCGCAGACCTTGCAGGTGCCGACCTCGGTGGCACTGGTCGCGCTGGTGGTCGATGGCAAACCGGTGGCACCGTTGCAGCGTTCCGGCAATGAACTCACGCTCGGTCGCGGCGCGGCCACGGCAATTGAAGCCGACAGTGTCGAGCTGCGCGTGTTCCGCATGTTTCGCGATGACATTCCCGGCGAATTGACCACCGAGCTGCGCATCTACGCCTCCGGCCAGGCACGCGAGGAAGTGTTCGGCCCGGCCTTGCCGGAAGGATTCGTGCCGCTGGCCCTGGACAGCGAAAGCTGGGCGGTACGCCTGGACGACGAGGGTCGCCTGCATGTGCAGGTGCAGCCCGGTGACGACACCATCACCCTGACCGCACGCGCTTTCGCGCCGATCAGCAAATTGACCGCACGCATTCCCGAACACTGGGCGAAACAGGAAATCTGGAGCTACGAGTCGGTGCCGGCGCTGCGCGTGACCAGCATCAGCGGCGCGATCCAGGTCGATCCGCGCCAAGCCGATGTGCCGAACGAATGGAGTGGCCTGCCGGCCTATGCGATGAACGATGGCGACAGCCTCGACATCGAGCAGCGCACGCGCGGCCTCGACGATGCGCTTGGCAATCGCCTCAATCTGCAGCGCGAGGCCTGGCTGGATTTTTCCGGGGAAGGCTGGTTTGCGCGTGATCGCATCAACGGGCAAATGCTGAGCGGCTGGCGTTTCGATCTGGCGCCGCCGTTCACCTTGCAACGTGCCAATGCCGACGGCAGCGACGGCGAGGACGGTGCCTTGCTGATCACCCGCGGGGCGGAGGCGGGCATGAGCGGTGTCGAATGGCGTACGCCCCTGGTCAACCTGAGCGCCGGCATGCGCATCGAACCGGCACGAGGTTCGCTGCCGGTCAGCGGCTGGCAGCAGACCTTCGATCAGGTCTCGACCACCTTGCACCTGCCCTACGGTTACCGATTGCTTGCCGCCCCCGGCAGCGACAAGGCCAGCGGCAGCTGGATGTCGCGCTGGACCCTGCTCGATGTATTCCTGGCTGCCATCATCGTCCTGCTGGGCGCGCGCCTGTTTGGCTGGATCGGCGGCGCAACGACCCTCGTGTTCCTGCTGCTGGGGTATCAGGAAGGTGGCGCACCGTTGTGGACCTTGTTGGCGGTCTTCGCGCTGGCCCTGGTTGCACGCGCCCTGCCGAATGGTCGCCTGGCAACGGCAGCGCGCTGGTTGCGCGCGGCAGCGGTCATCCTCCTGCTGGTCTTCGCCGTGCCGTTTGCGGCAAACCAGTTGCGTCTGGCCTTGTATCCGCAGCTCGAGTCCGGCGGCGGGACAATTGGATTCGACGCGCCGGTTTCCGATGGCGTCATGTTCGGGGAGACATACGAAAGAATCAAGGTGGCCAACGCACCGATGATGGCACCGCCGCCAGCGCCGGCACCTGCCGAGCAGACAGCAGGAGCCGACACATATTCCCAATCGAGGGATGAGCGGCTGGAGAAGATCATCGTCACCGGCTCGCGCATCAGAAGGGTCGACGTGATCAGCAAATACAGCCAGTCAACCGTCGTGCAGACCGGTGGCGGCGAACCCGGCTGGCAGCTCGGCAGTCGCTATGACCTGAGCTGGAGCGGACCGGTGCTGCCCGATCAGGAAGTACGCCTGGTGATTGCCTCGCCATGGATGGTGCGCCTGCTGCGGGTGATCCTCGCCGCCGCACTTGGCGCGCTGCTTTGGTGGATCGTGCGCGGCACGCCATGGCGAGCGCAGGCGGGCAGGGCAAATGCACTGGCTGGCCTGATCGTGCTCGCTGCGAGCATGTCCTGCGTGACGCCGGCGCAGGCAGCGGACTACCCCTCCGATTCCATGCTCCAGCAACTGCAGGCGCGCCTCACCGAAGCCCCGAAGTGCGCGCCTCTTTGTGCCAATCTTGCCAATGCGGAGATTTCCGTGGTTGGCGACAATCTTGTCGTGGCGCTGGAAATACATGCGTTGACCCGACTCGCCGTACCGATACCGGTCGATGAAAAGGCCTTGTCGACACGTTCGATCACCCTTGATGGCGCGGCTGTCGAAGGCGTCGTCGTCGGTGCGGGCAAATCCCGCGTCGCCGTCGATCGCGGCGTGCATCGGCTGGTGTTGAGCTACACGATCAGCGGTGATCGCATTGCCCTGGCGTTTCCGATGGTGCCGGCGAAGCTGCATTTTTCCGGCGATGCCTGGCAAGCCAGCGGCATTGCCGATGAGCGCCTGCTGACGGAAACCCTGACCCTGGTGCGCGCACGTGCCAATGCCGATGCTTCGGGTGTCGTCGCCAGCGTGCAGCGTTTCCCGCCCTATGTGCGGGTCACGCGAAGGCTGAGTCTCGATCTGGACTGGGGCATCGACAACAATGTCGAGCGTCTCGCCCCGAGCGAAGGCGGCTTCACGGTCAATCTGCAAACCCTCGCCGGCGAGCATGTGTCGACGCCGGGCCTGAAGGTGCGCGATGGCAAGGCGATCCTCGGCATCGCTGATGGCGAAGATCATGCGGGTTGGAGCAGCACGCTGGAAAAAGCCGACACGCTCAGCCTGACCGCTCCCGACCTCGGCAGTCATGCCGAAGTCTGGAAGATCCTTGTCAGTCCGACCTGGCATGTCGAGTTCAGCGGCGTGCCGGAAAGCGCGGCAACCGACCAAAGTGCAGACGACGACTACCACGAGTTCGAATTCCATCCCTTGCCCGGCGAAACGCTGACCCTGCGCGTGAGCAAGCCGGTTGCCGTGGACGGCGCGACGCGGGCGATCGATACGCTCGCCCTGGCCAGCGATTTCGGCCTGCGTGCGCGCACACACACGCTGGGCTTCTCCCTGCGCGCCAGCCAGGGCGGCGAGCAGATGATCAGCCTGCCCAGGGATGCCGAGTTGCTCGGTGTCAGTCGTGATGGCCAGAGCATTGGCGCACGCACGCTCGACGGAAAGCTGAGCCTGCCGATCGTTCCGGGTACGCAGAGATATGAAATCCGCTTTCGCGACAATGCGGAAATGACCACACGCATCGCCACGCCGGAAATTTCCCTCGGCCTGGCAGCAGCCAACATCAGTCTCGCCATCAGTCTTCCCGGCGACCGCTGGCTGCTCGCGGCATTCGGCCCGGCCGTCGGCCCGGCCGTGCTTTTCTGGGGCGAGTTGCTGGTGGCGATCGTGCTGGCCTGGCTGCTGTCGCGCTGGCACAAGGGCCCGCTGCGCTTCCATCACTGGCTGTTGCTTGTGCTTGGCTTCTCGACCTTCTCGTGGCTGGCCTTGCTGGTGGTCGTGGGCTGGTTGTTTGCCCTCGACTGGCGCGGACGCAGCGCGCCCAAGGCCAACTGGAAGTTCAACTTCACCCAGCTTGGCCTGGCACTGTTGACCGTGATTGCCCTGGTCTGCCTGTTCGAGAGCATCCGCAACGGCCTGCTTGGCAGTCCGGACATGGTCGTGCGCGGCAATGGTTCGTGGGCCAACCACCTGCAATGGTTTGCCGATCGCAGCAGCGATGCCTTGCCGGTGGCAAGTGTCATATCGCTGCCGCTGTGGGTTTACAACGTGATCATGCTGTTCTGGGCACTGTGGCTGGCCTGGGCCGTGGTCGGCTGGTTGCGCATCGGTTTTGCCGCGTGGATGCGCGATGGCTACTGGCGACCCTGGCGGGTCGAGCGGCCCGTGGCGATCGATGTACCGGCACCGCCGCCTCCGGTGGAGTGATGGCGAGCGTTCGCGAATTGCTGCACGCGGCGGCGGCACGTGGCGATGTCGAAGCGCGGCACGAGGCCGAGATCCTGCTCGGCCATGTGCTGCAGCGCGAGCGCGCATGGCTGTTCACGCACGCCGATTTCGTTCCCGATCAAGCAGAAGTTGATAAATATAATGAACTGATGGAGGAGCGCCAGCGTGGCGAGCCGATCGCTTACCTGGTCGGCCATCGCGGCTTCTGGACACTCGATCTGCTGGTGACGCCGGACGTGCTGATCCCGCGCGCCGAAACCGAGCTGCTGGTCGAACTTGCGCTGGCCCGCATCCCGCTCGGTGTCGAATTCCGTATTGCCGACCTGGGCACCGGCTCGGGTGCCATCGCGCTGGCCATTGCCGGTGATCGCCCGCATGCGCGCGTGCTGGCCACTGATGCCAGCCGTGCCGCGCTGGCCGTCGCCACCGCCAACGCAAAGCGGCTGGGCATCGACAATGTCGAGTTTGCCGAGGGTGACTGGTGCGCGGCGCTGGGTTCGCGGACCTTCGACATGATTGTCTCCAATCCGCCGTACATCGCCGCCGCCGATGCGCACCTCGGGCAGGGCGACCTGCGCTTCGAGCCGCCTGCGGCGCTCGCCTCAGGCGCCGATGGCCTCGATGCGATCCGGCAGATCATCGACGCCGCCCCGCGCCATCTCGCCGGCGGGGGCTGGCTGCTGCTCGAACATGGCTATGACCAGGGTGCTGCGGTGCGCGACCTGCTTGAGCAGCACGGATTCGAGGCCACGCAAACCTGGCAGGATCTTGCCGATCACGATCGCATCAGCGGCGGTCATCGCCCCTGAGGATCGCGCCGCATCACGCGCAACGCACGCCCATCACGGCTACGCGGCGCTCGGCGCATTTGCCTTCGATGGCCGAAAGCAGGCTCAGGTATTCGGCTTCCTCGCGGCAGGAAATCTGCATCGCGACGCTGTGCCAGATCGGGCCGCTCGCGGCTGTGGTGCCATGTTTTTCGCGGATGCGCGCAAGCACCATGTCCACGGCCTCGCGCGCCCGCTGCGCAATCTGATCCACCGAGGATTTCTTCTCGCGGTCACCAAACAGGATTGTCACGTTCATCGGCAATCTCCGCATCAATCATCCCGGGCTGGAGTGTCCCTGATGACAGATGAACGAAGCGGATACGGCCGCAATGGATGATCGCGCAGCCCGTCGCGCCCGATTTGCCCGGGCCCCGCAACCCCATCTTCCGGCGTCGCCGAAGAACCAGAAGCATCGCGGCTGAAGCCTGCTCCTGCGAAGCAGGGCAGGTTGCGTGACGTCAATGGAGCGCCGCACATGCAACTCTCTGACCTGCTGCTGTGTGAAGAAACATTGAATGAATCGCCAAACCGCAGCGAAGATTCAGCAATGCCTTACTCGGCATGCCTGCAGCGCGCCAGGCGCTTGGCAAACTCCAGCAGCGCCGGCTCCACGGCCGAGTTGGCAAAGCCTTTCACCTGATCGAGTTTGGCTGTGCCATCGGCGAGCAGATGCAAGCCGACATGCGCCACCGGCCGCGGCCGATTGCCGGCGCGTATCGAATAAATGATGTAGGCGCGACTGGCGCAGCCCTCGACATAGGTATGCAGGCAGGTGCGCATGGTCTCGCCCTCCTGCCACAGCGTCGTGCTGTCGCGCAGCGGCACCACATCGAAACCGCGCCAGCGCAGGCCATCAATGCCGTGCGCCCAATCGACCTTGTGCACGGTCTGGCGCTTCTTCTCGCACCAGGCGAGGTAGCGCGCATGAAACCAGCGCCATGGCGCGCGCTGCTGATTGCTGTCGAAGACCGGTTTCGTGCGCGCGATCCAGCCGAGCACCGGCGTCAATTCGTGTTCGAGATAGGCATCCAGTTCGCCGAGCGGCAGCGTGCGTCGAATTTGCGCAATCGCCCCGCGCACCAGGCCAAGCGGCAATGCGGCCACATCGAGTGTTTCCACGTACCAGTGCCGCGCAAACAAGGCGCGCACGAAGCAGGCCGGCATTGGCTCGGTCGCCTGTGCGCGTTGCAGCAGGCGCAGGTAGGCGATCAGATTTTCCCAGGTATTGCCAGGATTGGTGCCCATGCCGTTGAACGGTCGATACACCGCACGCGAGCCGCGACACAGCAGCTTCCATCCCGCCGTGGTCACGCCGCTCTCGGCAAGCAGTCGCCGCAACATGTGGAAATCATCGCGAACTCCGATCAGTTTCAGGCTCACGGCGAGGCCCCACAGCGGCGCCAGTCGTGGCGCTTCCTCGGCGCGCTGGCGCAGCAGGTCGGCATGTCGCCATGCCCAGATGTAGTGGCCACTGCGCACGCCCCGACCGCGCCACAGGCCGATCGTGCAGGTGCGTAGATCGTGCAGCACGCGGCGATCGGTCGGGTAGGCCTCGCGGATATGCGCGCGCACATGATCGAGCAGGCACGATTGCCGCGCGATCTGCTTGACCACCTCGGTCAGCCAGGTGAACGCAGGATTCTCGATATCCTCATGCGCCCACGCCCATCCCAGCGCGGTGCGCAGATCCTGGCGCAGGCGGTAGGCGAAGGGCAGGCACCAGTCGTCCGAAGGCAGCGGCGCGAGGAGATCCGCCTGCGCATAACGCACGCACACGTAGTCCGAAACATGGCGTTGCGACACGGTGATGAAGCGCTGTTGCCAGTCGAAGTTGAGGCGGAACGCACCGAGCACCTCGACGACGCAGTAACCCACGCCATGCTCGATGCGAGTCGGATTAGCGAATGCCGCATACAGCAGAGCGCGCGCCTGCATGGCGACGGCCAGCAAGGCATGCCGCCATTCGCCGAGCCGCTGCGGCAAGGGTGGAAACATCGCCACATCGAATGCACGCCCCGACGGCCGTTGCCGTTTCAGGGCCAGCAAGGCCGCCCGCGGCCAGTTGCGCATCGCCATCGCGTAATCCAGCAAGGCGCGTGCACGATCGCGTACTGCGACCAACGCACCGGATTCCGCACCCAGGGAGTCGATCTGATCACGCCAACGCCGCAGCCGCCCCGGCGTGCCGAGCCAGAGCACCAGCCCCGGATCGATCAATGCGCCATCGCACAGATGCTGCGCATAGCCACGCCGATGACTGCCCGGCACCCGCGCCGCAGCCAGCAGCGCATCCACGCGCTTGCGCACCGCCAGCGCATCGAGCCAGTCGTCCATCGGCGCACCCGCCGGCGAAAACAGACTGGCCTGTTCGGGATCGGGTTCGGGCAGACAAGGCGGATCGAGCTGGAATGCCGGAGGAGCGTGCCAGACCCAGCGATTGGAGTGTCCGCAAAACTGGGCAACCCGAGATCCCTGCTGCCCCGAAGTTGAACCGACCGAATCGACAGAAGCAGACATGGGCGCGCTCACGTTGGGGGCGAGTGTGTGTTATGGGACATGGAGGTCTCAGGGCGTGCGACGCGTCGGGTTCAACTTCGCTGACGAGCAGTTCGCAGAGAAGTGGATCGTTGGCAGGAATGGCAAAAATGATCCGCGGATAAACGGTTAATCATTCCGCCAGACTGGTAGTCTTGCCGGTATGGAATTTCAGGGGTTCCTGGGGAAATGACGGAGAACCAGTTTTTCGAGCGGCCGATTCTCAACTCGCCGTACGAGTATCCCGCCAGCCACTGGGAGCTGGACGAGGATGGCCAGCCAACCCAGCAGATTTTGCCGACGAGGCGTCGCGCCGAGTTCATCACGCCGATACCGAAACCGCGCAAGCGCAAGGGGCAAGGTGATCAGGGGTCGCTGCTGTTCGACGAGGGCAAGGGCCTTTCGTCGGAAGCGCAACAGTACGATCACACAGCAACGATCAATGCGGTGCGCCAGCAAGTCGACCAGTGGCGACGCATCCCCGACCCGGCGGCCTGGCATGTCACGCCGGAAACAGCGCGCCTCCTCCAGCATTGGCGCCACCACACGTTTGGAGACATCCGCCCGTTCTTCTGTCAGGTCGAGGCGGCCGAGACGGCGATCTGGCTGACCGAGGTCGCCCCGCAGATCGGCAAGGCCGGGCAGACCATCCTCGATCATTTTGCGAATGCGAACAACGATGCCAACCCGGAACTGATGCGTCTGGCGCTCAAACTCGCCACGGGTGCCGGCAAGACCACGGTCATGGCCATGCTGATTGCGTGGCAGACCGTCAACGCGGTGCGTCACCCAAGCAGCAAGCGTTTCACGCGCGGCTTCCTGATCGTCGCGCCGGGCATCACGATCCGCGATCGCCTGCGCGTCCTGCAACCGAACGATCCCGACAGCTACTACGCGAGTCGCGAACTTGTCCCCAGCGACATGATGGGCGACCTGGAGCGTGCCAAGATCGTCATCACCAACTATCACGCATTCAAGCTGCGTGAGCGCATGGAGCTGTCCAAGGGCGGCCGCTTGTTGCTGCAGGGTCGCGGTGGAGAGGAACTGGCCACCCAGGAGACGGAAGGCCAGATGATCCAGCGCGTCATGCCAGATCTCATGGGCATGAAGAACATCCTCGTCATCAACGACGAAGCGCATCACTGCTATCGTGAAAAGCCAGTTGCGGAGGACGACAAGGAAGAGCTCAAGGGTGACGAAAAGAGGGAAGCTCAAGACAACAACGAGGCTGCACGACTCTGGATTTCGGGCCTCGAGGCGGTCAACCGCAAGTTGGGCCTCAGCCGCGTGCTCGACCTTTCCGCCACGCCGTTCTTCCTCAGCGGTTCCGGCTATGCCGAAGGCACCTTGTTCCCGTGGACGATGAGCGATTTCTCGCTGATGGACGCGATCGAATGCGGCATCGTCAAACTGCCGCGCGTGCCGGTGTCGGACAATATCCCCGGCGGCGAGATGCCGAAGTTCCGTGAGCTGTGGAAACACATCGGCAAGAAGATGCCGAAGAAGGGCCGCGGCAAGGGCAAGACGCTCGATCCGCTCAGCTGTTGCTGCCCGTTGAAAATTGACCAGAAAACGAGGGTTCTGCTCGCTGAAAATTGACCAGGGTGTTCTGACCTAACCTGCCGACCTTTTGGACCGGCAGGGAGACGAGGTGCACACCA
>MKWR01000023.1 GCA_001899855.1 Lysobacterales bacterium 63-13 | reverse complement strand
TGCTGCACCGTTGCCCGAGTTGGCCACCGTCACCGTATAGGCAATCGTGTCGCCCGGATTGCTCTGGTCGTTCGGCGCAACGATGGTGTTGTCGAGCACGCCGGACTTGGTGGTCGTCAGCACCGGTGCATTCACCGGCGTCGGACCTTCGCTGTCGCTGCAATGGCCTGCCGCGGGACAGGTCGGATCTCCGCCGCCACTCACCGTTGCCGTGTTGGTCACGCTCGGCTGTGCCGCATTGGTCGGCGTGACCGGGATCACGAAGCTGGCCGTCGCCGAGACCGCCAGGCCGCTCGGGATCGTGCAGGTCACGACCTGACCGGCCGCGCTGCAACCGGCCGGCAGGGTGCCGAGGGTCAGGCTCGCCGGAATCGTGTCGCTGATCGTCGCCGCAGCATTCGTCGCTGCAGTGCCGGTGTTCTGCACGCTCAAGGTGTAGCTCGCCGCTACGCCCACCGTCCACGGAATCGTGCTCGCGGTCTTGGTGATCGTCAACAGAGGTAGCGGATCCACGATTGTCGTGGTTACCGTCGAGGAGTTGTTTCCAGGTGTGGTATCGACCGTCCCACTCGGGGCGTTTACGGTTGCCGTATTCGGGATTGCATTGCCTGCAGTCGACGCGATGCCTGAAATGACAATGTCGCAGGTCGCACCATTTGGCAGCGATGGAATGGTTCCAGTCAGCAAGTTGCCGGACAGCGACACGTTCGCGGCACCGCAGATCGCACCAGCCGCAGGCGTTACCGCGACGACGCCAAGGGCGGTGAAGTTGCCGGGAACAGCATCGCTGATCGTCGCATTGACGACGCCGGAGGGCCCGGCATTCGAGACGCGCAAGAAGAAGCGCACCTGGGTTCCGACAAGCACGGGGGCAATGGATGCCGCGTAGTTGCCGATCGCCACACCGCAGGCACCACCCTGGCATTGCAGCTTGCCGATGCCGATATTGGCATTGAGCGGAACCGGATCAATCGCGCAACCAAGGCTCGGCGAGCCGTTGCCGTTGCATTGTGCTGCCGAGGCAGCCGTGGGAATTGTCCCGTTCTGCGGATCGCCGCCGCCGCCAACCTCGGCGCGGTTGATGAGGGGATTCGAAACCGGATTGTTGATGGTGACGCTGTAACTGATGGTTGCGCTGGCGCCTGCATTCAACGACGCGATGGTGCAGGTGATGAACCCCGGTGCCGGTGCGGCGGTGAACAAGCAATTGAATCCGCCGCTGGTGAAGGATGCCGATCCCGAGTACGTCACTCCGGGAGGAAGAACATCGACGACGACAATGCTGGCCGAGGAGTTGGATGCACCGCTGTTGCTGACGCGGAGGTTGAAGGCAACCACGTCGCCCGGATTGCGCGCTTGTGGATTCGCATGGGATTTGCCCAGGCGGATCTGTGGCGCGTCCTGGCCGACGTTGATGTCGAGCGCGCAACCCGGGGCGACGTTGTTGCCCGTGCATGCGGTCACTTGGGCAGGCGTGGGCATGCCGGGCAGCAGATCCGGATCGCCGCCTCCGGCAATGCGTGCCTTGTTTGTGTAATTTGTTCCATCCGTCAGGATCCCGCCAACGTTGGCGATCAGACTGAACGTGCTGCTGCCACCAGCCGCGATCGATGCGGCAGAACTGCAGGTCACGCTATTGGCATCGAGGAGCACGCAACTCCAGTTCGCCGCATTCGGGCCACCGAGCGTGAGCACAGCCGGCCAGGTCATCGGGGCAGGCAATTCGTCGGCCAGAGAAATGGTGCCGATCGAGGCTGCATTGCCGGAGTTGCTGACAGTCAACTGGTAGGTTGTCTGGCCATTGACCGGCATGAAATTCTGCCCGTCGGTCTTGGCCAACGACAGATTCACGCTGCGCACCGGATCGGTAACGGCGGCGCAACCGCTCAGGGCATTGGCGACGGATGTGGCAGGAGGAACCGGTGCCGGGCAAGTCGTCGTCGTGCTGCCGTCATTCGCCGGCAAGCCTGGCTTGGTCGGATCGCCGCCGCCACCGACGCGGGCACGGTTGGTCAGCGAACTCGGTGCCGCAGCCGCCACGTTGACATTGATCGTGATCGTGGCAGTCGCGCCAACCGGGATGGCCGTGGTGCTCGAACAGACCACGTTCGGTGGAGTCGATGTACAGGTGAAGCCATTGGGCGAGCTGGAGCTGACATAGGTCATGCCCACCGGCAGCACGTCGACAACACGGATCGTGCCGCTGCTCGGCTGCGAACCGATGTTTCCGACCGTCAAGGTGTAGCTGCCGCTGTTGCCCGCAACGAACCCGGAACTGGACTTCGCCAGGACCAGGAACGGCGCATTGGTGACATCGGCATCGATCGCGCAACCGGCAGGGACATTGTCGGCCGTGCAAGTCGCGGTATTTGCCGGCGTTGGTGGCGCATTGTCGGGATCGCCACCGCCGCCGACCCGGCCACGATTGACGATTGCCGAGCCATCGGCGGCGGAAATGCTTGCGGCAAACGCGAAGGTGCTCGCCGAACTCGAGGCAATGACGGTGCTCGACGTGCAGGTGATGACGTTGCTTGCGGCGCTGCAGCTCCAGTTGGCCGCCTGTGCGCCCGACAGGGCAACCGCTCCATTGGCCACGCTCAATTGGGCAGGCAGCACATCGACGACGGTGATCAAGCCGCTGGTCGGCACGGCGGCCATGTTGGATACGGTCAGGGAATAAGTCGTGGTCCCCGATGTGAGCAGGACATCGAGGCCATTGCTCTTGGCAAGGCGCAAGTCGGGATAGCAGAGCGCGCCAGGAACAACGCCGGGAACATCGGGCGTGAGGAAGGTGCTGAGGCCGCCATTCAGCCCACTGGCCTCGTAGGTATCGCCGGGGCCATTGGTAGTCCTGCCGGGTGTGCCGCCGGCGAGATCGGCGGTGATCGCAAGGGCCGCCGGACTGAAGGCAATGAAGCCGCCACTGCCGCCACCACCCGGGCCATGCCGGCACGAGACCTTGTCGGTGCCGACGGCATCCCCACAAGCCGAGGTATCAGTCCTGCCCGCCCAGGCATTGCCGCCATCACCGCCACGCGCACTGATCGTGGCCGCACCGCCATCGATGACATGCAGGACGGCCGCACCTGCGGCACCGCCACCGCCACCGGCATCGTTTCCGACGTTGTAAGCATGGCTGCCACGGACATCGATGATGCCGCTACCGGTGACCGACCGGGCCCGCAGGATCGCGATGCCACCGCCCGCCGCACCCGATGAACATTTGGCGCTGATCGTGTCGCCATTGCCGCTGTCGGGAATGTTGCAGGCTATCGCCTGGTTTTCGTAGGCCGCATTTTCAGGTTTGGCGTTGTTGGTTCCACCACCACCGCCGCCACCGCCGAGGAAGACACGCTTGAAATCCAGGACGCTCGCATAGGCCGCACCACCACGTCCGTTGCTGTCGATCAAGGGTCGATTGAACGGACGTCCGCCGAGACCGCCTTCGGCGTAATTGCTACCACCACCGCCACCGGCGTTGTATTGGTTGTTGTTCGAGCCTCCATCCGTACCGCCACCTCCCGCATTGCCGGGTGCGCCACGGGCACGATCACCATTCGGATAGCCATTGGTGCCGTTGTCGATCCGCAGCAGGGTGGTATTGGTGACGACGCCGGTGGTCTGGAATCCCCAGCCATTGTTCTTGACGGCGACATAGCGCGGCGTACCGGCGATACCTTCCGCCTTGCCACCATGTGCGTGGCTGGTGCTGTCGGAAAGCACCCAATCGGTGTTCGGGCTGTTGCCAGCGGAGCCATAACCCACCGCTCCACGGAAACCCTTGCCACCCAGGAAAACCGCGCGATTGGTCTGGCCTTCCACGGTGGCGCTGCCGAGCGTGAGGACCTGGCTCGAATCGATGACGACCACACCGCCCGCCAATCCGTCCCAGGCCGGCGCGGTGACGCCGCTGAGGGTGACGGCTGCGTACTGGGGAACCCGGATGACCTGATAGCGACGCTGGCCGAGCGTCGCCGTCGCTGCCGCCTGGCTGTAGCTATTGGTCAGCGCGGGCGTGAAATTGATGATGGCATTGGCACCACCAGAGCTGGTGGCGCGAACGAATTCGTACAGGCCGGCGTTGCCGATGCTGGTTGTTCCCTTGCCGTTGCCGGTTCCGCTGCCATAGTTGGCGCTGTTGCTGCCGTTGACGACACCATCCTGCATCTGCATGACGATCAGCAGATCGCCCGTGGCAATGGTGCTGGTGGCGCTGCCGGCGCGCACGGCACCGAGGCGCAGCGAGGTCGCCGCTGTTGCCAGGGTCGCCTGGTTGGAACCATCGAAGTAGCTGTTGACGATTCCACTCGCGGTGGAGCCGGGGTCGTTGCCCGGCAGCCCGCAGACTTGCTGCGCGTGCGCGAGAGGCGACAGCAGCATCACTGTGAGCAGCAGTACTGACGCCAGAAAACGGTACGGCGTTGCGAGCAAACCCGCAGCCATGGACGAGTCCGGCATGACGCGGTCAGGAGCCGGGCTCATCGCCAGGTCCGAATGGAACAAATTACCGGAATTGTCTTCGCGACGATGCGGCACCCCATTGAGATGGATGCGCCTGCGTCCGCTGAAGAAGTTGATGCGAGAAATTTTTTGCGCGACGAAATGAATCGCCCGCGACGGCGAGTGGCAAAGCATGATGTTTCCCCCTTGTGGCACAACGCAAATGCAACTATCAGGCCACCGCTGGAACTCCTGTTCCGGCCATGGCGAGCATTCACGTCTCGATGCCACACCCCTGGTATGGCACATCCTGCTGGCTGCCTGATCCGGCACTCGATGAAATCAGTGCACCGGCACCTTGGCACGTTGCCTGGGCAACGCTCAGCTGCGGCCGGGAACACTACTTCATCGAGGCCATAATCTCCAGCGACGGCAGCCGCACGGGCCCTTGATTCCGCGTGTTCGACACGGCTCAAGCCGGAATCCAGGCCCAGTCTGTTCGTGCATGAATCGTCGGCGGATCATTGCGAATCAATGCCATAAACCGCTTTTCACGGACCAAGGCGCGCCGACATGGGTCCTTTCCGCGACGAGTTAGAAATTTTGTGTCCATCGTGGATCTACTGCAATCCATCACGGTTTTATCCTGCAACTCCACCTAGGCAATCACGCGATCAGCATCGCCGGCGCATACCGGCAGGCGATCGCGGAATCAACGCTGGCCCTGGCATTTCCGAAGGGATCGACCACGGGTCGGTTGCGTCGGCGCCACGGCCAAGGCTAGCCTCCGCTTTCGATTCGTGGAGATGCCTGATGAAACTTGCCGTGCTTGTGCCAGCCGTTGTTGGCAGCTTGATCCTGCTGGGCTGCAGCGCCCAGCCACCACGTACTGAAACGACCGCGCCGGCAGCAAAGGAAGCGGTGCACGCAGCCGACGCCGACGCATTCGTCGCCGGCGTGAACCAGGAAATCCGCAATCACTATGTCGAGGATGCCGCCGCGCAGTGGGTGGCGGCGACGTACATCACGGCGGATACCGGCGTGCTTGAGGCCAAGTCCAGCGAACGCAGCCTGATCCGCCTGAAAAACGCCATCGATGCTTCGCACCGCTTCGATGGCGTGAGCGGAATCAGCGCCGAAAGCGCGCGCGGCATTGAGATGCTCAAGCGCCAGAGCGCGATGCCGACGCCAAAGGATCCGGCGCATCTGGCCGAGATGGCCACCCTCGCCTCCAGACTCGGTGCGGCCTACGGCTCCGGCAAATCCTGCAAGGACCCTGCGGATCCCGCCACCTGCAGGAACCTCAACCAGTTGTCCGAGGTTCTCGCGGAAAGCCGTGACTGGAACGCGGATCTGGAAGCCTGGCAGGGTTGGCATTCGGTCGGACGCGGGATGCGCGCGGACTATCAGCGCTTCGCGGAATTGCTCAACGAAGGCGCACGCGACACCGGCTATGCCGATGCCGGCCAGGCCTGGCGATCCGGCTACGACATGGATCCCGCCGCCCTGCGCGCGGAAACCGATCGCCTGTGGGGCCAGGTCAAGCCGCTGTACTCGCAACTGCAGTGCTATGTGCGCGGCAAGCTCGAGGACAAGTATCCGGGCAAGATGCCCAAGGACGGCACGATCCCGGCACATGTCACCGGCAACATGTGGGCGCAGGACTGGTCGGCGCTGTATCCGCTGGTACAACCCTATCCCGGCATCAGCGGTGTCGATGTGACCAAGGCGCTGAAGAAGCAGAAATACACGCCGGAAAAAATGGTTCGCAGTGCCGAGGATTTCTACCGGTCACTCGGCATGCCGGCCCTGCCCGCCTCGTTCTTCGAGCGCTCGCAATTCGTGCGCCCGCGCGATCGCGACGTCGTCTGTCACGCCAGCGCATGGGACACCAATCTCGAAGGCGATGTGCGCATCAAGATGTGCATCACGCCGACGGAAGAGGATTTCCGCACGATCTACCACGAGCTGGGGCACATCTATTACTACCTCGCCTACAACAACCTGCCGCCACTGTTCCAGACCGGCGCGCATGATGGCTTCCACGAAGCCATCGGCGACACCGTGCAACTCAACCTGACCCCGGCTTACCTGCATCAAATTGGCCTGGCAGGCACACCCAGGGACAACGAGAAGGCGGTGATCAATGCACAGATGCAACTGGCGCTGGAGAAGATCGCCTTCCTGCCCTTCGGCAAGCTGATCGACGAATGGCGCTGGGGCGTCTTCGACGGCTCGATCGCCGCGCAGGACTACAACGCCGCATGGTGGCAACTGCGCCAGAAATACCAGGGCGTCTCCTCGCCGGTGCCGCGCACGGAAGAGGATTTCGATCCCGGCGCGAAGTACCACGTGCCGGCAAATACCCCCTACATGCGCTACTTCCTCGCCCACATCCTGCAATTCCAGTTCCAGCGCTCCTTGTGCGAGGCGGCGGGATTCAACGGGCCTCTGCATGAGTGCTCGGTCTATGGCAACAAGCAGGCCGGCGAAAAGTTCTGGGCCATGCTCGGCAAGGGCGGCAGCCAGCCGTGGCCGCAGACGCTGAAGGAACTGACTGGCAGCGAAGAAATGGATGCGAGCGCGATCATCGACTACTTCGCGCCGCTCAACAGCTGGCTGCAACGGCAAAACGCCGGCAAGGACTGCGGCTGGCAAGGCTGATGTGGCATCATCGCCAGCCATCCGGCCGTATTCCGGGGTGGCTGGCGATTCCGACCCAAACGCACAGGTGACCGCATGCAACGCTGGGTAAAGATTCCCGATGGACGCTTCCTCGATGCCAATCGCATCGCTTATGTCGGCAAGATCGAAACCTTCAACCGGATCGACGAAGACGGCACCGAGCTGGGCCTCGCTTATGCAGTCAACCTCGGCACGGATTTCCCGCGTGAAGCGCAGATCAACGTGATCGGCACCAAGGACGAGATCTTCAGCCTGCTGCGCGGAATCCTTGGCGGCACCAGCGCGCCGCCCGCCGATCAGGCCTGAACTTCGACCTGCGGCGGGATCCGGCGCTCGAAGACACGGCACAAGCGCCAGGCGACAAAGCCCGTCGCGGTGATCGCGGCGGCACTCAGGGCGAGCTTCAACGAACTGTCCGAAACCAGGGGTGAAACCACGCCGGCGAGGATCGCGCTCATCACCAGGCTGAAAAACGCCTGCATCGACGAAGCGCCACCGCGATGGCGCGGAAAGCGGTCGAGCAGATTCAGGGTCAGGGTTGGAAAGGCGATGCCGATGCCGATCGCGTGCAGGCCGATCGGCAACACCGACCACGGCACGCTCGGCCTTGCCAGCAGCAACGCCGTTGCGATGTTGAGCGCCGATGCGCCAAGCATGATCGAATAGCCAAGGCGGATCGTCGCCGTGCCGCTGACGCGGCCAGCGAGCCTGCCGGAGGTGAACGAGCCAAGCATGAGGCCGCCAATCGCCGGAATGAACAACCAGGCGAACTGCTGCGCATCGAGTCCAAGCAGGCCGATGACGAACGCCGGTGCCGAGGAAATATAGACGAACAACGCGTTGAAACCGAGCGTGCCGGCAAACACCAGTGGCAGGAATACCGGATCGCGCAGGATCAGCGCATAGGTTTTCGCCATCGCCCGCAGCGAGAGCGCATTGCGCCGTTCACGTGAATGGGTTTCCGGCAGCAAGGCCAGGCAGGCGATACCGAGCAGGCCAGCGAATCCGGCGAGAAACCAGAAGATCATCGACCAATGGGCAAAGGCGATGATCCAGCCGCCGATGATCGGCGCGATCGCCGGGGCAATGCCGAAAATCATCGAGACGCTGGACATCAGCCGCTGTGCCGCGGCGCCGTCGAAACAATCGCGGATGATGGCGCGCCCGACAATCATGCCGGCACCCGCGGACATGCCCTGCAAGGCGCGGTATGCGAGCAGCTCGGTGATGCTCGTTGACAGCGCGCAGCCCACCGAGGCGGCGGTGAAGACGGCGACGCCGGCAAGGATCACCCGGCGCCGTCCAAGCGAATCCGACAGCGGACCGTGCAGCAGCGACATCAGTGCGTAGGCGATCATGTACACGCTCAAGGTCTGCTGCATCGCCACCGGACTGGTCTGCAACTGCGCGCCGATCGCCGGAAATGCCGGGAACATGGTGTCGATCGCGAACGGCCCGAACATCGCCAGGGCAGCGAGCAAGGGGGCGAGGCGTCGAATGCTGGGTGTGGTTGCGGCCATCTCGGCAGCGCTTGGCGTCGTCAACGGGAGCAGATCGCGCATGCTACGGACTGCGCCGCGGCAAGTCATGCGGATTGAGCGCCCGTGCGCATTGCTCGGCATAATGCGCCCTGTGCGGTGCGCATCCTGGGGGCGCCAATGAATCTGCTTTCACCGATCGCGGTTGCAGGCGGTGCCGGTATCGGTGCCTTGCTCCGCTGGATCCTCGGCCTCGGCTTCGATGCCGTGTTCCCGGCCATCCCGCTCGGCACCCTCCTCGCCAATGTGCTTGGCGGTTTCCTCATGGGCCTGGTCATTGGTTCCATCGATCAATTCCAGACCCTGCCGCTGGAGTGGCGGCTTGCGCTCACCACCGGCTTCCTCGGCGGATTGACCACGTTCTCGACATTCAGCGGCGAGACCCTCAACCATTTGCTGCGCCAGCAATGGGGCTGGGCGGGTGCGCTGGTCTTCGTGCATGTCGCCGGTTCTATACTGGCGGCATTGCTCGGCGTCGTCGCCATCCGCACGATCGTGCACCAATGAGGACAGCACAATGCCTCGTGCCAGCCTTAAGGACCGCGTCATCTCCCTGCTGGCCGATTGCAGGGTGGAAATCAATGGCGATGCGCCCTGGGACATCCAGGTGCATGATGAAGACTTTTATGCACGCGTGATCGCGCACGGCTCGCTCGGCCTCGGCGAGTCCTATATGGACGGGCAATGGGATGCCGTGGCACTCGATGCCTTCCTCTTCCGCCTGCTCAATGCGCACATCGACGAACGCAGCGCAAAAATCGACGACGCGCGCCTCTGGCTCAAGGCCGAGCTGCGCAACCTGCAACGCGGACGCCGTGCCTTCGAGGTTGGCGAACGCCACTACGATCTCGGCAACGACCTGTTCCATGCCATGCTGGGCCAACGCCTTGTCTACAGTTGTGGTTATTGGAAATCGGCGCAAACACTGGATACCGCGCAGGTCGCCAAACTTGACCTGGTCTGCCGCAAGCTCGGCTTGCGCGCCGGCATGCACGTGCTCGACATCGGTTGCGGCTGGGGTGAAGCGCTGAAATTCGCTGCCGAACGCTACGGCGTCAGTGGCGTCGGCGTCACCGTTTCCCTTGAGCAGGCGGAATTCGCCCGCGAACTCTGCCGCGGCTTGCCGATCGAGATCCGCGTGCAGGATTACCGCGAACTCGATGAGCGCTTCGACCGGATCTTTTCTGTCGGCATGTTCGAGCATGTCGGTGTCAAGAACCACGCCAGCTATTTCGCGGTGCTGCGGCGTTGCCTGGCCGACGATGGCCTGACCCTGTTGCATTCAATCGGTGCCAACACCTCGTCGAACCACACCGACCCGTGGATCGCAAAATACATTTTCCCGAACTCCATGATTCCTTCGGCGAGCCAGATCAGCAAGGCCGCGGAAAAGGACTTCGTGATCGAGGACTGGCATGGCTTCGGCCCCGACTACGACCGCACGCTGATGGCGTGGATCGCCAATTTCGACCATGCCTGGCCGCAACTTTCGGCCCGTTACGGCGAACGCTTCCAACGCATGTGGCGCTTCTACCTCTCGGTTTCCGCCGCGGCATTCCGCGCGCGCCGCGACCAGCTCTGGCAATGGGTCTTCAGTCCGCGTGGCGTCCCGGGGGGTTACATCGTCCAGCGTTGAAGGGCCGGGTCAAACGCATGTCCTGATTTCAGCCGTCCCGTTCGCGCGACGGCTGCAGGCTCTTGTCATGAAATCCGAGGCGCGGGAGCCCGGTCGCTGGCGACGTGCAGTTGGCTCATGATCCCTTCGTCGAACCACTGCCGCAGGAAACCCACGGCGGTCGCCGGGACTTCCGCGGCAGGCATCACGCGTGCGAGCTGCTCGCACAGGGTGGCGAAGTCTTCCTGCTGCGAAAACACGGCCCGCAAGGCAATGTGTTCCGCCGCATCGACAGGGCGGAACCGCGAAACCCGCTCTGCGTCTCGCCAGAGCAGGCGTGCCGGCGTTGCCGAGGGGCCGGCCGCCGGTGGTGGCTGCGCCTCTTTCAAGGTGCGCCAGATCTCGACGGCATTGGTTTGCGTCGGCAGCAGGCGCACGCTCGGATGGAAGCCGAGGCGCACGCCGGGCCAGGCATCGGGATCCAGCGCCTGCAACGCCGACCAGGCGATGCGCCCGCCATCCGCCGCATCGAAGACATCCAGCAAACAGCGCTCGAATTCGGCAAGTTCGGCGATTGCCGCGTGTTCGGCAAAGGGCATGTGCTGCGTGAGCCAGGCGGGAACCTGCACGCCGAAATGGCGCAGCGAACGCACCCGCGATGGATGCGCCCCGATATAACCGGTGCAGAACTCGCTCCAGAGCGTGTCGCCAAGATACGCCGCCAGTTGCGGGTGGTCGGATTCGAGCGCCTCGCGCAGGCGCGAGTGGTAGGCATTGGCGTAGATGGAGAGCCCGACATCGCTGTCGACCCGCCCTTGCGCGCACCATTCGCGCGGAAATTCCGGGCCATTGCGCAGATGCGCAAGCAGGCGTTGTTCGAGGATATGCAGGGCGATCATGCGCAGACCGCCAGCGTGGATGGCGCGACTGCATCGCCGATGCGTCGCGCGTGATCCAGCTCGGCAAGGAGTTCGGCCAGCGGCGGGATATGGTCATCGCGCTCGATCATCGTCGTGACCGCGCCGATCCGCGCCAGCGTGCGCGCATACAAGGCCCAGACCTCGTCGCACACCGGGTGATCATGCGTATCGATCACGTAATCGCCGTAATCACTGTGACCGGCCAGATGGATCTGCCAGATTTTTTCCGCCGGCAGTGCGGCGACATAGGCATCGGCATCAAAGCCATGATTGCGCGAGCTGACATAGATGTTGTTCACATCAAGCAGGATGCGGCAGCCGCTGCGGCGCGCAATCTCGCCGAGGAATGCCGCTTCGTCCATCTCGGCATTGGCGAAGCCGACATAAGTCGAGACATTCTCGACGAGGATCTCGCGGCCGAGGAATTCCTGCACCTGCTGCAGTCGTGCAACGACATGCGCGATCGCTTCACCGGTGTAGGGAAGTGGCAGCAGGTCGTGACTGTTGATTCCGCCGTTTCCCGTCCAGCACAGATGATCGGAAATCCAGATCGGCTCGACATGCCGGGCAAGCTGCTTCAATTCGCGCAGATAGTGCAGGTCAAGCGGATCGGTGCTGCCGATCGACAGGGACACGCCATGCATGGCCAGCGGATAGCGCGAACGCACCTGATCGAGGTAGTGGCGCGGCTTGCCCCCGGCGACCATGAAGTTTTCCGAGATGATCTCGAACCAGTCGACCGCGGGATGCTCATCCAGCACGGCATCGAAGTGCTCGGTGCGCAAGCCCAGGCCATAGCCATGCCACGGTCGAACGCCCGAAGCACGAGCCTCGGGCGTCGACACGCGCGCGATTCCGTCGCGCTCGATCATTACTGCTTGGTCGTGCCGCCGACATCGGCACAGGTGCCAGCGGGAATCGCGACAAAGCCCTGGCCCTTGCAACTGCCCATGCCCTTGCAATCGTTGGCAGCCGTCTTGCAGTCGTTGTGGCCCTTGCAGGCGTTGACGCCCCAACATTTCACGTTTTCGGCCTTCTCGCTCGCCATCATCATGCCGCCGGCACTGTCCATCTTGCCGCCCAGATTCGCACATGCGCCGGCGCTGGTCGCGACGAAGCCCTGGCCCTTGCAGCCACCATGGCCCTTGCAGGCGTTGGCGGCAGTCTTGCAGCCGTTGTGACCCTTGCAGGCATTCACGCCCATGCAGTGGCCCGTTTCGGCCTTGGCCGCTGCCTCAGGCGAGGCGTTGGCATGTCCGGAAAGACTGGCCAGGCTTGCCGCGACCAAAGCCAGGCTGAACCCTGAAATTCCTGCACTGATGGTATTCATGTAGTTGTTCTCCAAGAGGTTGGATTGAGTTGAGCTGTTGCGTTGTCCTGGCACGTGCCCGTGGAATCAGAGGTGGCAACGTGCCGGACAAGAGACCCCGCCGGCCACATCCTCCTTTCAATGGCAGGGGTGTTTCCGGATTCCGTCATTGGCGACGGCGCCCGAAGTGATGCTGCAGCAGGTGATCCAGCGAGGCCGCGCCCGCACCCGCCGTTGCCAGCCAGAGGAAGACCGCCAGATAGGCAAACTCGCTCAAGCCGAGCAGATATTCCAGCGAATCGACCTGATCCCAGAATGCCGATTTGATCGCCACGATCATGACCACGATCAGCGGCGCGGAGAAGATGCGCGTGAACAAGCCAAGCAGCAACATGATGCCGCCGACGAATTCCAGGCCGGAGACGAAGGGCGCGAGGATTTCCGGCATCGGCACACCCCAATCCCGGAAATTCCCGATCACCTGCGGCAGCGCGCCAAGCTTGCCCCAACCCGCCCAGAGGAAGACCCAGCCGACGGTGATGCGGGCGAGCAGTGGCCCCAGCCACGCCAGGTGTTCTGCAAGCTGTTCGGGCCAGTCGATCAACGCGGCGACGATTGCTTTCATGCGGCACTCCTGTTGGCTGATGCTGCGGCTGCAACGACGCGCCCCGCGTAGCGGGTTTCATGGTGCCGCGACGCGGCTTCGACCTTGCAGCAATCCTGCTTGCGGAACCGCGGGTCCGGCAAGGCGGGCTTGCGCGACGCCGGCCTCGGCAACACCCGACCCCAGCGCCGATTTCCAGGCATCCTCGATGGCATCGAAGCCCTGCCTGCTGCTGCCGAGCATGACCAGGGTGCCGCCGCCCATCGGCACCTCACGGCCAAAGGTGCCGTCGTGGCGGAAATCGGCGCGCGACTGTGGCGGTGCGTCGACGACATACACAACGCTCACCGCACTGCCGTTCCGCGGCATGACCATGTGCACGGTCTTGTAAGGGCCCGCTGGACACTTGTGCACATAGTTCACTCCGGCCGGGACCTCGGCCAGGGTCACTCCGCGCTGTGCAAACATGTCGATGACATCCTGCCTGGGCACGGCCACGCGCATTTCCCCGGCGCTGACAATGTGCTCGTGCAGGTGATCATTGACCATGGCGGCGAGCACCGGCATTTCCGCTGCGGGCCGGTTCAGCGCAACAACGGCAATGACGATCGATGCCGCTGCCGCCAGGATCAGCGCGGAAAACCCGCGCCGGCGATTGCGCACATCGAGGCGCAACGTGGTGGTTTGCGCGAGCAGGATGCGATCGGCCAGGTTGGCCGGCAGCGGAACGCCCACGGCACGACGCAGACGCATCTCGAATTCATCCGCCCGCGACTGCGCGGCCGCGCAGCCGATGCATTCGGCGCGATGGGCGACATACGCATCAAGCGTGCACGCAGGCTCACTGCCCAGTCGGCGGCGGAACTCAAGGCAGTTCATGGCTCACTCACTCCGGCGACCTGGTCTGCAAAGCCCAGCTGCCCCTTCAATTTCTGCCGCGCCCGGAACAGCTGGGTCATGACGGCGGCTTCGCCGAGGCCAAGCAGCGCGGCAATTTCGGTACAGGAAAATCCGCCAATCACCTGCAGCACCAGCGGTTCCCGGTACTTTGCCTCGAGGCGGGCGATTGCCGCCCGCAGCGCCGATTCCTCAGTGCGGTGCTCGGGCATTGCCTGCGGATCGGGCAGTTCGAAATCATCGATGTCATCGGCCGGCATCGCCTTGCGCTCGAACAGGCGCGCGTGCTCGCGACGCAGGATGGTGATCAGCCAGGCCTTCACCGCGCCGACCTCGCGCAAGGTATCGAGTGCGCGCCAGGCACGCAGGAACGTGTCCTGGACGAGATCCTGGGCCAGCGCATCCTGCCCGCACAGCCAATAGGCGTAGCGGTACAGGTCGGTGGAGTGTCCGCGGACCAGGGCTTCGAATTGATGTTGGCGATTGCTCACGGGCGAATTGACCGGCATCGATTCGATTTCCTTTCAAGCACGGCTGCACCGCCTTTGCCGCAACCACGCCCAGCGTGGGCCAGGCAGCGCACACCATCAGGCCCGAGACAGGAACAGCGCCAGGCGCGAAGCATACTCCCTGCCCGGACGGTGCGGGATCGCGTCCGATCCGGCACAATTCACGGTTCGCGTCGGCCTTCTGCCGCTGCCTGGATACCCCGGAACACGATGACCCTGCAAGGCAACTGTGAACAGATCGCGCTCAAGGACTATGCCGAGCGCGCCTACCTCGATTACTCCATGTACGTCGTGCTTGATCGCGCCTTGCCGTTCATCGGCGATGGCCTCAAGCCGGTGCAACGGCGAATCATCTATTCGATGAGCGAGCTTGGCCTGGATGCCACGGCCAAGCCGAAGAAATCCGCGCGCACGATCGGTGACGTGATCGGCAAGTTCCACCCGCACGGCGACAGCGCCTGTTACGAGGCGATGGTGCTGATGGCGCAGCCGTTCTCGTATCGCTATCCGCTGGTCGGCGGCCAGGGCAATTTCGGCTCGCAGGATGATCCGAAATCGTTCGCGGCAATGCGCTACACCGAATCCAGGCTGACCCCGATTGCCGACGCTCTGCTGGAGGAGCTTGGCCACGGCACTGTCGACTGGGTTCCGAATTTCGATGGCACGCTGAAGGAACCGGCGTGGATGCCTGCCCGCATTCCGCACGTGCTGATCAATGGCACCACCGGCATCGCGGTTGGCATGGCCACCGACATCCCGCCGCACAACCTGCGCGAGATCGTCAACGCCTGCATCCATCTGCTCGACCACCCGGATGCAAGCATCGCCGAGCTGTGCGAGCACGTGCCTGGCCCGGATTTCCCGACCGAAGCCGAGATCATCACGTCGAAGAGTGACCTGCTCAACATGTACTCGACCGGCAACGGCAGCCTGCGCGCCCGCGCCGTGTACGTGCGCGAGGATGGCAATATCGTCATCACCGCGCTGCCGCACCAGGTCTCGCCATCGAAGATCGTCGAGCAGCTCGCCGCGCAGATGCGCGCGAAGAAGTTGCCGATGATCGAGGACATCCGCGACGAGTCCGATCACGCCAATCCAATCCGCCTGGTCCTCATTCCGCGTTCGAGTCGCGTCGATGCCGACGAGATCATGCCGCACCTGTTCGCCACCACCGACCTGGAAAAGAGCTACCGGGTCAACCTCAACATGATCGGCCTGGATGGACGCCCGCAGGTCAAGAACCTCAAGCACATCCTCGGCGAATGGTTGCGCTTCCGCACCGACACGGTGACGCGTCGCCTGCAGCATCGCCTGGAGAAGGTCGAACGCCGCCTGCACCTGCTCGAAGGCCTGCGCATCGCCTACCTCAATCTCGACGAGGTGATCCGCATCGTGCGCAGCGAGGATGAGCCGAAGCCGGTGCTGATGAAGCGCTTCGGACTCAGCGAGGAGCAGACCGATTACATCCTCGAGACCCGGCTGCGGCAGCTGGCACGCCTCGAGGAAATGAAGATCAATGCCGAGAGCGACGCCCTCGAAGAGGAGCGCGCGAAGATCAACGTGCTGCTCAACTCGAAGGCGCGCCTGAAAACCCTGATCAAGGACGAGTTGCGCGAGGATGCGAAGAAATTCGGCGACGCACGGCGCTCACCGCTGGTTGCGCGCGCCGCCGCGCAGGCCCTCGACGAAGCGGCGCTGGTGGCCAGCGAGCCAACCACGATCGTGCTTTCGGCCAAGGGCTGGATCCGCGCAGCCAAGGGCCACGACATCGATGCCGCCGCCCTGAACTACCGCGAAGGCGACGGTTTCCTCGCCGCGGTCAGGGGACGCACGACGCAGCAGGTCGCTTTCATCGATTCCAGCGGCCGCAGCTATTCGACCGCCGCGCACTCGCTGCCTTCGGCTCGCGGCAATGGCGAGCCGGTCAGCGGCCGCTTCAGCCTGCCTGCCGGTGCGCAGATCGACACCCTGGCAATTGGCGATGCCGCCAGTCGACTCGTGCTTGCCTCGGATTTCGGCTATGGCTTCGTCACCCGATTCGAGGCCTTGCTTGGCAACAAGAAGGCCGGCAAGCAGCTGATCAATCTCGACGCCAAGGCGCATGTGCTCAATCCGGCCATGGTCGAGGACAGCGCGCGCGATCGCATTGTCGTCGCCACCAGCAGCGGTCATCTGTTGATGTTCTCGGTCGCCGAATTGCCGGAACTCGACAACGGCGGCAAGGGCAACAAGCTGATCGAGATCCCGAAAGCAAGGCTGGCTGGCGGCGAGCGCGTTGTCGGCATCGCCGTGGTCAGCGAGAGCAAGGGCGAAGTCACCCTGTTTGCCGGCCAGCGCAAGCTGATCCTGAAATGGGCCGATCTCGTCGAGTACGGCGGCAACCGCGCCACGCGCGGGTCGCTGCTGCCACGCGGCTTCCAGCGCGTCGAACGCATCGAAACCACCGGCTAGTCCAAGCGCAACCTTGCGCACTCCGACGGCAAGAACTTCCGGACCAATAGCGCAGCCAGCACCGCGATCCCGGAAACAAGAAGGGGGCCTTGCGGCCCCCTTCCTGCGAAACACATGCTGTGCAATTACACGCGGCGTGCGCGACGACGCAGGCCGAAGGCACCCAGGCCGAGGACCAGGAAGCCGAGGGCCAGCTTGCTCCAGGTTGCCAGCGTCGGCAGATCAATGACCGGCTGAAGCGGGCCAGGGCCACCGCCAGCGACGCAAACCGTGCAGATTCCCTGCAGGCCAGGGGTCGGTACGAGGCTCCAGTCGATGATCTGGCCGGTATCGCCACCCGCGGAGTCGGAGACCGTGAGCGTCCAGGTGCCGAGCGTGCTTTCGCCGTCAAACGCGGACAGCGGGGAGGCCGGCAGCACCGGGCCACTCAGCCACGGCGTCGTGCCGGGGCAGGACGTCTCGGGATTGACGCTGGCGGCATCGGAGAAGACCACATCCATGTTGTCGTTGCTGCAGCCGAAGGTACTGGATGGGACACCAGGTCGATCCAGCAGGCTGACCGTGGTGCCGCCCGGGCTGGTCAGGCTGATCGACACATCGCCAACCCAGGTGTGATCGATCGCCACAGCAACTTCGAGGTCGGTCAGGGTGATGTCCTGCCCCACGGTGATCGTCGAGGTAACACCGGCCGGGGAGTTGTCCGTGATCGCAATCGGCAAGGTCTCGTTTGGTGCGATCGCACCGCTTTCGCCAATCTGCGAGGCAACCGAGCCGCTCGCAGTCGCACCTTCGGTGCTGGTCACATTGATCGGCAGGGTGAAGGCGCTGACGCAGGTTGCAGCCTGGTCGGCAGTGACGACAAAGGTGGCCGTGGCACTCGAGCCATCGGCAATCGAACCCAGGTTCGCGGTCGAGGTGACATAGGTGATACCGGCTGGCGCTGGCAAGCCCAGCGAAGCGACGACACCGGTGAAGCTCCCGCCGGCGGCACTGACGGGCACCTGCACGGTCACGGATTCACCCGGCTCGATCACGCCATTGGCCTGGGCCGGATTGCTGGAACACTGGTCGACGATGCTTGCCGAAGCGGAACCGACCGACAAGGTCGGGCCACCCGGATTGCCGACCACGTTCATGACGATCTGCATTTGCGGGAAGCCGATGCTTGCAGTCGTTGCCGGCGCGGTGAGACCGCAACCCGCCGCAGCCAGATAACTGGGAGCAGTTTCGCCGGCGGCATTTGAGCCGATGAAGAACGAGTTGCCTGCGGTCTGCCCGTCCGGCGTGAAGACTTCCACGACGAGATTGGATCCAGCCGTTGCCAGGCCGCTGATCGCTGCCGGGAAGATCGATGCCGCCTGATCGGGGACGCTGATCGCGCTGCTGGCAATCTGCGTATAGGAGCCGAATGTTCCCGGGAATGCGCCGGTTCCGGTGTAGAGGTTGACCGTTACCGGTTGCGTGCCGCCCGCACCCGCCGCAGTTTCAATGCCAAACTGGACCTCGCAGACATTGATGTCGGCGCTGAGCGGAAATGACCGGTAGTAGGAATTGTCGGTATGCAGGCCGCCGGCGTTGCAGGAGACTGAATTCCCCGAGGTGATCGTCTGTGAACTGGATTGGGTCAGCGTGATCGAACCGCAGGCAGTTCCCAGCGGCAAGACCGTAGGACGCAGTGGCTTGGGCAATTCAGAGGTGGCATGCGAAAGAGCGTTTTGCGCGAGCGCGCCGGACGAGCCCATGGCCAGGGCCATGACAATCGGAACGGCGGTAAAACGGGATAGCTTCAACATGGTTGATTCCCCAGGGTAGTCCCTTGAAAAGCACGATTCTTGGTGGATTGGCAACACAGATCCCTGCTGCCTGCAAATCCCGCGACCGTCCTGGAGACAGCCCGCGCGACCGCAGATCAGGATCTGAAGTTCCAACCCTATCACCGAACAAGGGCGAAACAAAGCAAGAATCCGGCAAATCAAATCGTTCAGGATCAATTCGATACGTGCAGCCGGCTAAGCCACCCGGGCCGACCACCATCGCCCGCACATCGCAGCCACGCGCAGATTGCCAGCCGATATGGAATCATCGCCATGACTGCGCTGGCCGGGCGATGCCGAAAATCCGCATCCATCGGGCCCGATTCGGCTGTCACCACCCTTTGCCATCCTCTCCTGGAGCCTCCTCGTGCGAGTCTTGTTGCGCCGCATCATCCTCTTCGTTCTCGTCCTGCTCGCCGCCAGCGTGCTCCTGGCATGGCTGGCCTTGCGCGGCAGCCTGCCGCAACTGGACGGGTCCGTGCCGTCGAATGCAATTGGCGCGACCACGACGATCGAGCGGGATGCGCTCGGCACCGTGACCATCAGCGGCAGCAGCCGCCGTGACGTGACCTGGGCACTCGGCTATGTGCATGCGCAGGAGCGCTTCTTCGAGATGGACCTGATGCGCCGCAGCGCAGCCGGTGAGCTGGCCGAACTGTTTGGTGCAGCGGCCTTGCCGCTTGACCGGCGCGCCCGCGTGCATCGCATGCGCGCACGCGCCGAAGCGAGCCTCGCCAAGGCCAGCAGCACGGATCGCGAATTCATTGGCAGCTATACCGAGGGCATCAATGCCGGACTCGCCGCGTTGCAGGTGCGACCGTTTGCCTATCTGCTGACCCGCAACACGCCGCGCCCGTGGACCAGCGCCGATTCGCTGCTCGTCATCGATGCCATGTATTTCTCGCTGAACGATGCCGGCAACAAGCGGGAGCTGGCCTTCGCCCGCATGAAGGCCGCCCTGTCCGACGCGGCCTATCGATTCCTCACTGCCAGCGGCGGCTGGTGGGATGCGCCGCTGAGTGGCCCGGCCATGCGCTGGCCGGATCCGCCGGGTCCGGCCGATCTCGATTTGCGCAACCTCGACAAGTCCCTGCTGCAGGATGCCGAGCCTGCGGCCGATGTCGCTCCCGGCAGCAACAGTTTTGCCGTCAGCGGCGCCTTGACCGGTGGCCCCGCGCTGATCGCCAATGACATGCACCTGGAATTGCGCGTGCCGGACATCTGGTTCCGTGCCCGCCTGATCTATCCGGATCCACGCCGCCCCGGTGCGCGCATCGATGTCAGTGGCGCCAGCCTGCCCGGCACGCCGGCCATCGTCGCCGGCAGCAATCGCTCGATCGCCTGGGGATTCACCAACAGCTATGGCGATTTCGCCGACTGGGTGCGCGTGCTGCCCGATCCGGCCGCGGCCGACCACTACCTCACCGCCGAAGGCAGTGCGGCCATCGACACTCATGTCGAATCAATCGCCGTGCATGGCGCGGATGCGCAATCGCTTGTCGTGCGCGAAACGCGCTGGGGGCCGATCATGGCCGAAGACGTCGACGGCACGCCGCTCGCCCTGGCCTGGACCGCCACGCAGGACGGTGCGGTCAACCTGGAACTGCTGAAGCTGGAAACCGCGGAAACGGCCGACGAGGCCATTGCCATAGCCCACCAGGCCGGCATGCCGGCGCAGAATTTCCTCGTTGCCGACCGCTTCGGCAGCATTGCCTGGACCATTGCCGGACGCATGCCGCTGCGCGTCGGCGGTTTCGATCCGCTACTGCCTGCGGATTGGAGCAAGCCCGATACCGGCTGGAAGGGTTGGGTCGCGGCCAGCGACTATCCGCAAATCTCCAACCCGCCATGGCAGCGACTGTGGACGGCGAATGCGCGCATCGTCGACGAGGGCCGCCACCTGGAGCTGATTGGCGACGGCGGCTACGAACTCGGGGCGCGCCAGAAGCAGATTCGCGATGGCCTGCGCGCGAGGGAGCATTTCACCGCCGCCGACATGCTCGACATCCAGCTCGATGACCGTGCCTTGTTCCTCGATCCCTGGCGCAAACGCCTGCTTGCCTTGCTCGACAAGGGCGTGGCCGGCACCGGGCGCGACGCGATGCGCAAGGCCCTGGATGACTGGGATGGCCACGCATCGATCAATTCCGTCAGCTATCGCATCGTCCGCGCCTGGCGCAACGAAGTGCGGGATACGGTGCTGGATGCCTTCGCCGGCGCGGTTCGCGGCAAATATGCGGATTTCAGATTGCCCAAGTTGTCGCAAGCCGAACATGCCGTGTGGTCGCTGCTCGAACTGAAGCCGGCCCATCTGCTGCCACCCGGTTACGCCAGTTGGGAGGAGCTGCAACTCGCCTGCCTGGATCGCGTCGCGGCCAATCTGCAAAAGCAGCCTGGCGGCATCGCCGCGCGAACCTGGGGCGAGCGCAATACCGCGCGCATTGCTCATCCGCTGTCGCGCGCCCTGCCCGGCTTTGTCGCCCGTTGGCTCGACATGCCGGCCGATGCGCTGGCCGGGGACAGCAACATGCCGCGCGTGCAGAGTCCTGATTTTGGCGCCTCGGAACGGTTTGCCGTGGCACCGGGCGATGAGGAGCATGGCTATTTCGAGCTGCCGGGCGGGCAGAGCGGGCATCCGCTGTCACCGTTCCACGGTGCCGGCCACCGCGATTGGGTTGAAGGCAAGCCCACGCCATTCCTGCCCGGGCCGGCAATCCATCAACTCCGGCTGGAACCGGCGGCGCGGTGAGTGTCCGCCTGGCCGGGCTGCGTCAGTCGGCGACTGGCTGACCTGTCCCAGCCCGGGGCAACCGGGATGCGCGATTGCTCGCGTATCCCGGTGGCAGTCCGATCAGTGCAGGGACATTGCCAATCAGAAGCAAGATGTCCGCTGTAACGCTCTTGCCTCAGGGTGTTTCAAACCCGTCCTGGAAAATGATGTCGGAACCCGGCACCAGGATCGGCACGGAGAAGCTCGATTGCAGCCCGGCCGTGGCTGGCCTGAGCTCGCTGCTGCCCGGTGCCGGTGCGCCGTTTGTGGTCACCGAGAACGAATACAGCGAGCCCCAGTCGAGCGATGCACCGGCAGGTGCGGTCCAGGTCAGGAATCCACCCGCCGAACTGAAGGTCCAGTCATTGCTGCTGGTCAGGTCGCCATCACTGAATTTGCTGGAGATGACACTGACCCCGGCCGGCAGGGCAATGCGGAAACGGTCGAAGCCCTTGTTGCTCAACACATCGAGATTCGGCTCCGCACCGGCGGTCTGCGCACGCGAGAAATCGAGATTGTGCACGGCATAGTGATAGGTCGTCTGGCCATTGCCGAGATCGACCGCACGCACGGCAACCTTGGTGTGGCCTTCGGCAACCGCCAGCTCCGAGTTCTGCGCAACGGTATTCGCCGGCAGGTTTTCGACCCAGCGATCGGTGACCGAACCCAGCTTGAAGTTGCTGACGCCGGCGAACACCCAGTTGCCCGCTGAATAGGTGGGCGTGCCGGTCACCGTGGCCATCGAGTTGTAGATGTTGATGTCCTGGCGCGCCAGATACCAGGAATCAAAGAGGTAGCTGGCACCGGGATTGACCGTGTTGCTGATCTGCGTTTCGTTGACCACCATGCGCCGCACATAGCCATCATCCGACGGGAAGGAATTGGTGTTGCTGCCGATGCAGCCCGGGTCGAACAGCGAATGGCAGCGCCCCCACTGGCCGGTTGCCGGAATGATCTCCGAGCGGAACGAGAGATCCTGGTTGGCGTCGTTGTTGCCCGTGCTGTAGGTGTCGCTGCAGGAACGGCCGAGGATGTGACTGTCGAAATTCTCGCCACTGGCACAGCCGCCGTTGGTGGTCAGCCAGGCATGCTTGACCCCGGAGCGACCGATCTGCTCGATGCTGCCATCGGCATTGACGCGGTACATGTTCCAGATCAGGTACGGATGCTGGTCGTTGTTGTAGGGAGCGAAGGTTCCGCTGAATTTTCCATGCCAGGGAATCCAGGCTGTCCACAGCGCGCTGCTGGTGCCCAGCGCGCCCTGGCCCGGAACCGACACCGCCGCCGTGCCGGCGTTGACGTTGTTCTTCAGGGTCGAACTCGGGGCAAAGACGACGTTGCCGCTGCCGCCATGGCCGGTCGTGCCGGTGGAGCGCATCCTGGAAACCGAGATGTTCTGCATGAACAAGTCGGCCTCGTAGACGACGCCAGGCGGCTGGCCCGCCACTTGCTCGCCATGGTAGTGCGAGGGTGAAGGAGTGCCCAGGGCATCCTTGGCACCGCCGCCGCCCTGTCGGGTCACCTGAGTAAGGATTTCCATATCGCCAATCGGTGCGTTGACCATTTCCGGATGGCCGCTGCGTCGCGCCAACTCGGGCGCAACGCGCATGTCCGCCGTGTAAACCGCCAACACGCGATTGTCGCGGACCAGCTCGTACATCAGCTTGTCGATGTAGAACCAGACCTTGCCGTCACCGCTGACCACATCGAGGTACAGCGGATCCCTGGCATTCGGACGCAGGCGGAAATCCACCAGCGGGATCGTGCTGCCATCTTCCAGCGCAAGCACGTAGCCGCCTCGCGCTTGCAGCGATCCACCGAGGAAACCGACAAAGGAGCCGCGTTCGGCGCGGAATTGCAGGCTGCCGCTTTCACGCAGGGCGAACAGTTCCGAGCCGAGCGCCTGTCGCGCATTCAGGCCATCGGTCAGGCGTGCTGCATCGGCGGGCAATTTCCCGGCGCGGCTCTGGATCGACATGCCCATGCTGCCGAGCAGGTTTTCGTTGAGACGCAGGGCGACGGTTCCGCCCCAGGCAGCCCAATCACTGGAGGTTTCACTTGCAGGGGTCGCTGCAGCCTGTTCGGCCCCGGCGATCATCGGACACAACGCAAGCGCGAGCGCGAAGGGCAACATCTTGAGAGTCATGGGTTCAGCCTCGAAGGTTGGATGGTGGATGGTGGATTGCAGCAAACCGCCGCGCGCATGAATGCGCAATGCGGCAAGACCTGGAAACATTGCCGGTCATGGCGTGAAAGCACTGCCGGAGGCGATGGCCTCGGGTGGCGACTTGCCATAACCCTGCTGGAAAACCGTGTTGTCGAAACTGTTGGCGAAAATGCGATCGCCGGGCTCGGGACCGTTCCACAGCTGCCACATGTACTCGCCGCGGGAACGATCCTTGGCACCGACCACGGCCGGCCGGTTGGCCTCGCCGGCACACATCTGGTTCTCGCCCGGAATCGAGCGCTCGATGGCCTGGCTGCGCAGGAACTCGAGATATTCGCGACTGGATGTCTGGTAGTAGAGCCGCGCCGTGACGGTCATCGGCCCCGGCGTCCCGGGTGGAATGACCACCGCATAATCGACCTCGTCGTAATTGACCAGGATGCCGCTGCCGGGCGCGGTTTCCGCATAACTTGCGGCAACCGGGCGCAACTCGTAGCCATTCGGGTCGGCGGCTGTCGCCGGGTGGAAGCCGAGCGGCGGAATGCGGTTGTCCTTGGCGATGCAATCGCTGAGGACAAAATGAAAGGCCTTGCGACCGAGGCTGTCGACGACATCGCAGCTGTTGTTGCCATGCCGGTTCCAGATCCCCTGCAGCACCTCGTAGACGCGCAATTGCGGATCGCTGGCGAGCACGGCGCTGGCGTTGTCATATTGGCCGCTCTCGAACACCAGCGCACCGTTGAAGTCACGCAGTTGCACGTTCAGCCACATGCGCCGCCCTTCCGAGTAGCCGCTCGGCAGCTTGTGCCCGCTGTTGTTGGTGACCTTGACCCGCGCACTCAGCGAGCCCGCAGTCGCACCGCCCGGTGCGCTGTAGGCAAGCAAGCTGACATCGACATCGGCAGCCGTCTGCAGCAGGTCCCGCGCCGCCTGGATGGTCTGCTCGAAGGCGCTTGCCCGGCCGATGCCGCCGGCCGAGCCCGCAATCGCGCTGGTGTCGCTGAACTCGCCCTTGATGATCTTCGGCACCCAGGTGTTGCCGCCGACAAAATCATGCACCGGCAGATTGCCGGTGCGAACGGGCCCGCCGGCGCAGGCAGTCGCGTTCGGATCCTGGCTGTCGGGCATGTGGCAGGCCTGGCAGGCCTGCCCGCCGGGGCCGGCATGTGTGCTTTGCTTCCACTCGCTGTAGGTGCGCTCGATCGGGAACGGGATGGAGGTGTCCGTGCCATCGGCGAGGATCAGGGTTTTCAGCGGCCCGCCATCGGTATCCGGCGTGGTCACGTCGTGGCAGGTGCCGCAGATGGCGCTGTCTTCGTGGTAGGTCGATTTTGCCCAGGGATGGGGTGGCGAAAAGCTGCCGGGATAGGTGTAGGGGCCACGGCGACAGGGGGCACCGGCGTTGCCGTTGCACTCGGTGTCATCCAGCCAGATGTTGGCGTTGCCGATCATGCCGGGCTCGCCCAACGGCCCGCTGGGCATCATGCGATGGCAGGCATGGCAGCCGACGCCGCTGTAGTCATTCGAGAAATCCGGCGCATCCTGCGCGCCTTCCAGCAGGCAGCCATTGGCACCCTTGACCGGATCATTCGGTGCGCCGAAGCCGGACTTGACCACGCGTCCGCCATACCAGCCCGCCGACGTATGGCAGCGCAGGCAAAAATCACCGGCTCCCGGGACATCCTTGTTGGCGACATCGACCGCCGCCCAGAACAGCGGATCGCGCGTGGCATTGGCCATCATCGATCCACTCCAGGTGCTGTGCGGGCGGATCCCGGGATCGTTGCCGACAAAGCCGCCGTGACAGCCACTGCAGGAATCCGAAGGTTCCAGCGAAAAGAGCAGGCCGGGCTGCGTGCCGTGCGGCGTGAAATCCAGCGCAAGGACGTGCCCGCAGGCCAGCAGCAAGGCCAGCGCCAGGCCCGCACGCAGCCACATACCCGATCGCAATTGCCCCGCACCGAAATCAAATCGCAAAACAGTCACCTCACCCGACCTGAAGTCACGCGCGATGGCGTGATGTTGGTGCGATCCCTTGCGCGCACCCGGTTGCCCTGGGTGATTGGATGCCGGAAGGCGAGGACGCCACCCGAGCGGGGGCAGCATCAATGCCAACATTCCGGCAGACTGACAAACGCCGGACGGCGAACCGGCAGATATTTATCACGAACCGGCCGCGCATGACACAGTCCATTGCGTTTGCACGTGCCGATTTTGCGCGAAAACGCACACTCGGGCGTGCCCGGCGCATCATTCAGGCCATTGGCGCAACGCCCAGCAAGCGTTCGGCGACACCGAGATACAGCCCCGGCAGCCGTTCAAGATCCTGCAGCGACACGCATTCATCGATCTTGTGGATGCTGGCATTGCGCGGCCCGAGTTCAACCACTTCGGCACCAAGTGGCGCGATGAAACGGCCATCCGAGGTACCGCCGCCGGTGCTTGCCGTTGGCGTGACGGCGCAGATCGACTTGACCGTCGCGGTAACGGCATCGCGCAATGGTCCTTCCCGGGTGAGGAAGGCTTCGCCGGAAAGATTCCAGTCGACGCTGAAATCCAGCGCATGGCGGGTGAGGCAGGCTTCGAGGCGTTGCCGCAGGCCAGCGGCCGTGCTCGCCGTGCCGAAGCGGAAGTTGAAGGTCACGTCGAGGCTGCCCGGGATGATGTTGCTGGCGCCGGTGCCGGCATGGATGTTGGAAATCTGCAGACTCGTCGGCGGGAAATCGGCGTTGCCTTCATCCCAGCGCGTCGCCGCCAATTCGGCCAGGGCGGGGGCCGCGGCATGGATCGGGTTCAAGGCCATCTCCGCATAGGCGACATGCCCCTGCACGCCGCGCACCGTCAACTGGCCATGCAGCGAGCCGCGACGGCCGACGCGGATCAGATCGCCGAGCCGATCCTGCGAGGATGGCTCGCCAACCAGGCACCAATCAATGCGCTGGCCACGACGACGGAACTCCTCGGCGACGCGAGCCACGCCGTCGATTGACGGGCCTTCCTCGTCGCTGGTCAGCAACAGGGCGAGCGTTCCATGGTGGTCGGGATGGCGACGCACGAACTCCTCCAGGGCGAGCGTCATCGCGGCGACGCCGGATTTCATGTCCGCGGCACCGCGGCCATGCAGATGGCCATCGCGCAGGGCCGGCTCGAACGGCGGGCTCGACCATTGCTCGACCGGGCCACTGGGCACGACATCGGTATGCCCGAGAAAAACCAGCACCGGCGCGGCGCTTCCGTGCGTTGCCCAAAGGTTGTCGACTTCACCGTAGCGCAGGTGTTCGACGACGAAACCGGCCCTCTTTAGTCGCTCGCCCAGCAACGCCTGGCATCCGGCGTCCACGGGCGTCACCGAGGCACGGCGGATCAGTTCGCAAGTGAGATCAAGAATGTCAGACATGGGATGCGAGCCAGGATCGGGGAATTGGGAATTGGGAATTGGGAATTGGGAATTGGGAATTGGGAATTGAGGATTGCGGATTGCGGATTGCGAGGTGCACGTGCGATATCCGCCTGCCGACGCACTCACGGCTCTGCTCCCCTCTCCCCTCGCGGGAGAGGGGCTGGGGGAGAGGGGGAGGCGCGCAGCGCCTGCCAGATCATTTCCAATACCGCGTCGCTGCGCAAAAGGATATCGTCATTCCAGAACCTCAATATGTTGAAACCTTGCGAGCGCAACCAGGCATCACGCTGAAGATCGTGTACCGATTGCAGATGCTGTCCGCCATCCGCTTCAACGATCAGGCGAGCGCCGAAGTGCACGAAATCGACGATGTACGGCCCAATCGGCTGCTGGCGACGGAATTTCCGTCCGTCCAGGCGATGGTTGCGCAGATGACGCCAAAGCAGGGTCTCGGCGTCGGTCATCTGTCTGCGTAGCTTTTTGGCGAATTCCAGTTGCTTCAAAAGCTTCCCCTCATCCGCCCTTCGGGCACCTTCTCCCGCAAGGGGAGAAGGAAAGGCTGTTGCGATTCCCTATTCCCTATTCCCTATTCCCTATTCCCTATTCCCTATTCCCTATTCCCTATTCCCTATTCCCTATTCCCTATTCACGCCTCAGTTCAAACAATCCAGAATACAATTTGTCGTTGAATCCAAGATGCACGGATCCGTCGGCCGTTACAAGCACGGGGCGTTTGACCAGGGCTGGATACTCGCGGATCAGCAGCGTCCACTCTGCCGCCGAACCGGGCGCTTTGCGTGATGGCGCGAGATTGCGCCAGGTTGTGCTGCTGCGATTGACCAGCGCATCGAAGCCACCGACCGCCTCGGCCCAGGCCTTGAGCGTGGCCGGCGGCACGGGTACCTCGCGATAGTCGATGAAACGATGGTCGACGCCGTGGCGATCCAGCCACTTGCGCGCCTTGCCGCAGGTATCGCATTTGTTCAAGCCGTGGACTTCGATGCTCATGCGCGCAGCAACTCGTTGATGGCGGTTTTCGAGCGCGTCTTTTCATCGACGCGCTTGACGATGATTGCCGCATACAGGCTGTGGCTGCCATCGCTTGCCGGCAGCGAACCGGCGACGACGACGCTGCCCGCCGGCACGCGTCCGTAGCTGGTCTCGCCCGTGGCGCGGTCGTGGATCCTGGTCGACTGGCCAAGGAACACGCCCATGCCGATCACGCTGCCGCGTTCGACGATGACCCCTTCGACGACTTCCGAGCGCGCGCCGATGAAGCAGTCGTCCTCGATGATGGTCGGCCCGGCCTGCAGCGGTTCGAGCACGCCGCCGATGCCGACACCGCCGGACAGGTGCACGCGTGCGCCAATCTGCGCGCAGGAACCGACCGTGGCCCAGGTGTCGACCATGGTTCCCGCACCGACATGGGCACCGATGTTGACGTAGCTCGGCATGACTACGGCGTCGGCGGCGACATGCGCGCCGCGGCGCACCAGCGCACCCGGAACCACGCGCGCACCCACGCTCGCGAACGTCGCCGCATCGGCATCGACGAAGCGCAGCGGCACCTTGTCCCAGGCCTGCATCGGGCCGCCATCCATGAGGCGGTTGTCGTTGAGGCGGAAATACAGCAAGACCGCCTTCTTCAACCATTGATGGACCTTCCAGGTTCCGTCGCCTTGCTGTTCGGCGACGCGCGCCGTGCCGCTTTCGAGCTGGTCGAGCGCGGCCTCGACGGCACCACGCAGTTCCGCTTCGATTGCGGCGGGATGCAGTTCGCCGCGACGTTCCCACGCGGCATCGATGATTGCTTCAAGGGCTGGCATGCATGGCCTTTCGGGTTTCGGGTTGGCTCAGGTCGAGTTGCTCGAGCAAGGCAGCGCGCAGGGCATCCTGGCCAGTCTCGTCGAGCAACTGGTCATTGTCGTCGCTGATGCTGAAAAAATCTTCCACGCGCTCGCCAAAGGTGGCGATGCGCGCATCATGCACGCGCACGCCAAGCGAGCGGAAGGTCTGCGCGACCGAGGCGAGCAGGCCCGGGCGATCGGTGCAGACGAGCCCCAGGCGCGTGCGCCCTTCGACGACGCTGAAGACAATGCGCGGCACGATATGGAAATGGCGCAAGGTTCGCGGCAACACGCGGCGCACCGGCTGCGCGCTCAGTTCGACCTGCGCAAGCGCCGAACGCAGGGCCTGCTCGAGGGCACCAACCTGTTCCGCATCGAGCAGCGGCTTGCCGGTGGCATCGAGGACGAAAAACGTATCCAGAACGCGATCCGAATGCGCCGGAATCACGCGCGCCTCGACGACATTGAGCTGGGCGCGATCAAGCACGGCGGTGATCGTCGCAAACAAGCCATCGCGATCCGCCGAATAGACGAAAACCTCGCTGGTACCGCGCACGCCCAGGGGATTGACGCGGACCAGCGCATCGCGGGCATCACCGTGCGCGGCGATGGCGGCCGTCTGCCAGGCAATCTGCTCGGGCCGGTAACGCAGGAAACTTTCCTCGGGAAAATCCGCCCAGATTCGCGTGATGGCGTCGCTGTCGATGCCCTTGCCTTCGAGCATCAGCGCGGCGCGCATGCGCGTTTCGGCGACGCGCTCGCCGGTCTTCGGCAACTCGCCGGATTCCTCGCGCAACACGTAACGCGTCGCCGCATAGAGATCCGACAGCAGGCGGTCACGCCAGGTATTCCACAGTTTCGGGCTGGTGCCGTTGATGTCGGCGACGGTCAGCAGGTACAGGTAATCCAGGCGCTCCCAGTCATCGACCTGCGCGGCAAAGCGATGCACGACTGCCGGATCGGTGATGTCCTGGCGTTGCGCGGTGACACTCATGACCAGATGGTTGCGCACCAGCCAGGCGACCAAGTTGATTGCCTCGGGCCGCAAGCCGAGGCGCGAACAGAACGCGCGCGCATCCTCCTCACCAAGCACCGAATGATCGCCGCCGCGACCCTTGGCAATGTCGTGGAACAAGCCGGCAAGCAGGAGCAGCGCCGGTTGCGGTATGCGCTGATACAGGGAATGCGCAAGCTTGAAATCGCGCGCGCCGTCCTCACCGGCGAAGCGCGCAATGAAACGCAGCACGCGCATGGTGTGTTCATCAACCGTATAAACGTGGAAAAGATCGTATTGCATGCGCCCGCTGACCCTGGCAAAACCCGGGATCAGCCTGGCCAGCACGCCGTGGCGGGCCATGGCCGCCAAAGCCTCCACCGCCGCTGCGCCGTGCTCGAACAATTCCCGCAGCGATGCAAACACCTCGGCCTGGTCGAAATCGAGCACCGCATTGGCCAGTGCCAGGCGCACCTGGCGCAGGGCATTGGCACGCAAGCCACGGATGCCGGGCTGGGTCGCCATCAACGCATACAACTGGATCAGGGCCTGCGGCTCCTCGCCGAGCCGATGACTGGCATCGACATCGAGGCGATCGCCAATGCGCAGGAAGCCGTTGCCGAGGTCTTCCACGGCGCTGGCCGGAGTCGCCAGCATTTCGCTGCAGCGGGCGAGCAGTTCCTCGTTGGTGCCGGCGATGATCCGCGCGGCGCGGTAGTAGTCCTGCATGCATTGTTCGACGCCGAGGTTGTCGGCGTGCTCGTCGCGATAACCGAGGCTCCTCGCAAGCTCGCGCTGGTAATCGAACAACAGGCGTTCCTCGGCGCGACCGGCCAGCAAATGCAGGGCGTGGCGGATGCGGAACAGGGTCGCCCTTGCCGAAAGCAGGGCTTCGGCTTCGGTGGCATCGAGCAGACCGCTCTCGACCATCAACGCCAGGTTGCCGGCACCGGCGATGGCGCGGCCGAGCCAGCCGATCATTTGCAGGTCACGCAAGCCGCCGGGGCCTTCCTTGAGTTGCGGCTCCAGGTTGTAGGCGGTATCGCCAAAGCGCAGGTGGCGTGCCGCCTGCTCGGCTTTCTTGGCCTGCAGGAAGCGCCCGGGCATCCACAATGATTGATCGGGCAGGCGCGCGATCAAGCGTTCGGCAAGCGCCTGCGCACCGCTCAGGAAGCGCGCTTCGAGCAGACTGGTATAGACGCCGACATCCGTGGCCGCCAGTGCGCGGCACCCGGCCAGGTCGCGCACCGCCAGGCCAGGCTTGATGCCGAGATCCCACAGGCAGGCGCAAAATGCCTCGATTGCGCGCAACACCCGAGGTTCGGGGGCATCGACGGTGAGGACGAGAAGGTCGACATCCGAGTACGGGAACTGCTCGCCGCGGCCAAAGCCGCCCACTGCGATCAACACGGCATCGGTGCTGTCGCCAAGCCACGCATGCCAGGCGTAGGCAAGCACGCGTTCGATCGCGGCCGTGCGCGCGGCGATGATTTCCCCGGCGTCGGCACCATCACGAAAGGCACCGGCAAGATCTCGATCGTAGTCGACGAGGTACTGGCGCAAGGCCAATCGGGCGGGGCCTACCACGCCAGCACGTGGCACCGGCCTGGCCAGCCGTGGCAACGGCGGTACACGCGTCACGGCATGCTCGGACGCGATCATGCAAGACGGCTAGGCCGCGTTCGGCCAGGGCGTGAGGATCTCGAATCCGTCGTCGGTCACCGCGATCGTGTGTTCCCATTGCGCCGACAGCGAATGATCGCGCGTGACCACGGTCCAGCCGTCCGGCAGCAGGCGCGTATGCGGCTTGCCGGCATTGATCATCGGCTCGATGGTGAACGTCATGCCCTTCTTCAGGGTCAGCCCGGTGCCGGCGTGGCCGTAATGCAGCACCTGCGGATCCTCGTGGTAGATGCGGCCGATGCCGTGGCCGCAATACTCGCGCACCACCGAGAAATTGCGCGCCTCGACGAACTTCTGGATGGTTTCGCCGATATCGCCGAGGGTGGCGCCGGGACGCACGATCGAAATTGCCGCGAGCATGGCGTCGCGCGTCGTCTCGACCAGGCGCCGGGCCAGCACCGAGGGTTCACCGACGTAGTACATGCGACTGGTGTCGCCATGCCAGCCATCCTTGATCACGGTGACATCGATGTTGATGATGTCGCCATCCTTGAGCACCTTGGTCGGCGACGGGATGCCGTGGCAGATCACGTGGTTGACCGAAGTGCACAGGGTCTTGGTGAAGCCCTTGTAGCCGACATTGGCCGGGATCGCCTTCTGCACCTCGACAATGTGCTCATGGCAGATCCTGTCGAGCTCCTCGGTGGTCACGCCGGCCTTGACATGCGGCGCGATCATTTCCAGCACTTCGGCGGCCAGACGGCCGGCAACGCGCATTTTCTCGATGTCTTCAGGGGTCTTGATGGTGACGGACATGGCTACTCTGGGTTCGGGGCGCTTGTCGCAAGCGCCTTGGGCGGGCTACAATTCTACGGATAACTCGGTCGGCTTGCTCGCTGCATGCCATCCGCGTCATCGGCCCCGCGGCTGCAATCGCGAGGCCAACACTGGCGAACAAGGGTAATCAACTGCCCGCGTTTGACCAAATCCGCACACGTATCGTCACCGTTTTCGGGGTGCCTCTCCGGAGGTCGCAGACGGCGGATACGTGGAGGTCTCAACCCCGGGCAACCACCGCACACCACACAAAGCCGTGCGGCTGCCCAAGATCTGGAGTTCCACCATGCCACAAGTCACCATGCGCCAGATGCTCGAAGCGGGCGTCCATTTCGGCCATCAGACCCGTTACTGGAATCCCCGCATGGCACCGTACATCTTCGGTGCCCGCGGACGCATCCACATCATCAATCTCGAAAAGACCCTGCCGCTGTTCAACGATGCGATGAACTTCGTGTCCGGCCTTGCGCAGAAGCGCGGCACCCTGCTTTTCGTCGGCACCAAGCGCTCGGCGCGCGATGCGATCAAGGAAGATGCCGCCCGTTGCGGCCAGCCTTACGTCGCCGCACGCTGGCTCGGCGGCATGCTGACCAACTTCCGCACGGTCAAGCAGTCGATTGCCCGCCTCAAGGAAATCGAAGCCATGTCGACCGACGGCCGCTTCGAGAAGCTGGTCAAGCACGAAGTCCTGCAGCTCAACCGTGAGCGCGAGAAGCTGGAACGCTCGCTCGGCGGCATCAAGGACATGGGCCGCCTGCCCGACGCGCTGTTCGTGATCGACATCGGCCACGAGGACATCGCCATCCAGGAAGCCAAGAAGCTCGGCATCCCGGTCATCGCCGTGGTCGATACCAACTACGACCCGAGCCTGGTCGACTACGCCATTCCGGGCAACGATGACGCCATCCGCGCCGTCCAGCTCTACACCAGCGCCGTCGCCGATGCCGTGCTCGAAGGCAAGGCCGCCGCACCGACCGTCGCCATCAACAACGACGAGTTCGTCGAGATGGATGCCGAAGGCAACCCGATCGCCAAGGATGATCGTCGCAAGCAGGCTCCGCGCGGCAAGCCGCCGGCCAAGCGTGGTGCGCCGCCGTCCGGCGCGCGTCGCAATGGCCCGGGCAAGCCCAAGTCGCAAGCCGCCGCCGAAACGCCTGCCGCCGAGTAAGTCACACCGCTGCCTTGCGCGTCCGGCAAGGTGGCCCGCGTTCCTTCGCCCACGCCTCGTGTCGGGCGAAGGAACAACAGATGCCGCACGCTGGCGACGACACGCATCCCCCGGCAATCGATGCCTGCGCGGGATGGCGAAACGAATCGCGGCGCCTGCATCCGTCCTTTTTCGCGCGGCCTCCCGGTCGCGCCAAGCTTGAGAGGTTCAAAGCGATGGAAATCACCGCACAGATGGTCAAGGAGCTGCGCGAGCGTTCCGGTGCCGGCATGATGGAATGCAAGAAGGCGTTGACGCAGAACGACGGCAACATCGAAGCCGCGATCGAGTGGCTGCGCAAGCAGGGCCTGGCCAAGGCCGACAAGAAATCCGACCGCGTTGCCGCCGAAGGCCGCATCGTGCTCGCCCAGGTCGGCCACAAGGCCGCCCTCGTCGAGATCAACAGCGAAACCGACTTCGTGGCCAAGGACGAGAACTTCCTCGTCTTTGCCGACCAGGTCGCCACCGCCGCGCTCGAGGCGACGAACATCGATGCACTCAAGGCTGCCCCGTTCCCGGGTGGCGGCACGGTCGAGGAAGCGCGTGCGGCGGTGATCGCCAAGATCGGCGAGAACGTGCAGATCCGCCGCATGGTGCACATCGAGAGCCCGAATGAGGTCGCCGGCTACCTGCATGGCGGGCGCATCGGCGTGCTGGTCGAGGTCAAGGGCGGCTCGGCCGAGCTGGCCCGCGGCCTGGCCATGCACATTGCCGCGATGAATCCACCGCATATCGCCGAAAAGGACGTGCCCGCCGAGTTCATCGCCAAGGAAAAGGAAATCGAGCTGGCCAAGATGTCCGACAAGGACAAGTCCAAGCCACCGGAAATCCTCGAGAAGATCATCAGCGGCAAGATCAACAAGATCATCAACGACGTCACCCTGTACGGCCAGCCCTACGTGCTCGATACCAACGAGACCGTCGGCAACGTGCTGAAGAAGGAAGGCGCCGAGGTGCTCCGCTTCCACCGCCTGATGGTCGGCGAAGGCATCGAGAAAGTGGTCGAGGACTACGCCGCCGAAGTGATGAAGCAGGCCGGCCTGGCCTGAGTCGGGACTTCAGCAACACTGGGAAGGCCGCGAATTTCGCGGCCTTCTTGTTTGCGCCGGCTTCAGGGCACCGGCGTCGACTCGCCCGCATCCGGTTCGGCGGGTGCCAGGGCGTGCGCCCTGACCACGGTCACCGTGCAGTTCGCCTCGGCAACCACGCGCGAGGACACGCTGCCCAGCATGCGCCGCACACCGGTGACGCCGCGCGCGCCCATCAGCAGATGGTCGATCGCGTTGCTGCGCGCATAGTCGATCAAGGCATCGGCCGCCTCGGTTCCTTCGAGCACGTGATAGGTGATGCGTCGCTCCGCCAGATCCAGCGAACGCGCCCAGTGACGCAGGGCAACGAGGCGCTTGACGTGGCGGCTGCGGCCTTCGGCATCGAGGTTTGGCTCGATGCCGATGCGCGCAACACGCAACACGGTGACGCAGGCAAGCCGCGCATCGGTGGCCGTCTGCATGGCGCGCCGGGTCATTTCGCGCAAGGCCTCGTCCAGCGCCGGGTTGGATTGCTTCAAGTCGATCGCGACCATGATCAGCGGTGCACGCGAGACGGGTAGCGCCTTGTGCTCATCTGCTTCGACGCGACTGCCAAGGGTGAGCAGCCAACGGCGAAAGGCCATCAGGCGACCGCCCTGGCGAAGATCGGCACGTGCGGTCAGTGCGACCTGTTCCGGGTGCATCAGGTCGAAGGCAAGTTGTGCCGCAGTCGGATGGCGCAGGTTCGGATCGACCTCGAGGCAGCGCAGGATGATTTCCTGCAGCCAGCGCGGCAACTGCGGATTGAGGCTGCGCGGTGCCGCCGGCTCCTGGTAGAGACGCCGCTTCATGCCGTTGTTGCTGATCGGCGTGCCAAAAGGCAATTTTCCGGTGGCCAGTTGATAGAGGGTGACGCCCAGTGCGAAAAGATCGCTGCGCGGATCGTTGCGCACGCCCAGCACCTGCTCGGGCGCGATATAGGCTGCAGTGCCCATCGGCACGTTGAATTGCTCGGCAAGCAGGTCGGGCAGGTCGGCATGGTGCGACAGGCCGAAATCAAGCAGGACGATGCGCTCCTGCTGGTTCAGCGGATCGACATGCAGCAGCAGGTTGCCCGGTTTCACATCGAGATGGACGACCCGTTGCCGATGCAGGTCGTCCAGCGCCAGCGCCGCCAGCGCACCGAGTCGGGCGACGCGCAGCGGGGCCAGCGGCGTGCTGCCGAGCAGGGTCTCGAGGGTCTCGCCGTGCAGCCGCTGCATGACCAGCCATGGCTGATCCTCGAACTCGCCGCTGGCGAAGAAACGTGGCACATGCGCGCCGCCGAGCAGCGGCATGAGCATGCGTTCCACTTCGAAACTGACCACCTGCGAAACCGTTTCGCCATAGTCGATGCGCGGCAGTTTCATCAGCAGCGGCACGTCGATCTGCGCATGGCTGACGCCCCACAGTCGCGACATGCCTCCCTCATGCAGCAACTCGACCAGGCTGAATTCGCCGATCCTGAGGCCGGCTTGCAGTTTCACGGGCATCTCAGCGTCCCTCGCCCAGGCGTTGCGCGAACACCGGCGGCAGGCCAGCCGCGCGGATCTTCTGCGCACTCAGTTCATGGTCATAGGGCACGCGCAGGAATCCAAGCTGGCGGCTGTCGGTATCGAACCAGGCGCAGGCGGCCGCCGGATTGCCGTCGCGCGGCTGGCCACACGAACCGGGAATCGCCAGCCAGTGCCGTTGCGAGGACAGCGGGATGGCGACACCGCCGGTCGGCGCGAAATGACTGGCCGCTCCGGCCTGCAGGTGGTACAGCGCCGGTTCGTGCACATGTCCACAAAAAGTCAGCCACGCCGGCGTGGCGAGCAGGCTGCGGGCCGCCGCCAGGCGATTGGAGACATACGCCCATTCGCCTGGCGCCCAGGCATTCGCGTGCACATAGAGGCGGTCCTCGTCGACGACCTGCAAAGGCAGCGCGCGCAGGAATTCGAGTTGTCCCGCGTCGAGCTCCGAGCGCGTCCAGGCGGTGGCCGCGCCGATCGCGGGGCTCATCGAGAGCAGATCCCCGGCGATGACCGCCTGATCATGGTTGCCGAGCACGGCGATGGCGCCAGCCGCAACCTGCTCGCCCGCCCAGTCGACAACCCAGGCGGGATCCGCGCCGTAGCCGACCAGGTCGCCGAGGACGACCCAGCGCCGACAGGCAAGCGCCTGCAGTGCCTCGACGCAGGCCTCGACCGCTTCGCGATTGGCGTGCAGATCCGCCAGCAATCCGATACGCATGCAGCACCTCTTTCGATCCATGTTAAGGCAACGCTGATCAAGTGGCGCAACCGTCACGATACCTGTCTGCGTGCAGATCGCGGCGCGCTGACGCAGATGGACCTACTGTCCTTCTTGAGGCAAGGATCGCCCATGCCGCGCAGCCGGCGGCCGCAACAAGGCGACAAATCCGCACGCATGTGCAAAAGGATTTTCCAGCATGCCCTCGGCACTGGCATAATTGCGCTCCTTTTGTCGCGGACCCCCGGCGTGCCCAAGCAAGTCCCCGTGTGGCACCTCTATGTGCCCAAGCTGGTCACGACCCTGCGCCAGGGTTACGGGCTGGATGACTTGCGCAGCGACCTGATCGCCGGCCTGACCGTTTCGATTGTCGCCCTGCCCTTGTCCATGGCACTGGCCATCGCCTCCGGCGCGTCGCCGGCCGTCGGTTTGCATACGGCAATCATCGCCGGGTTCCTGATTTCGCTGCTCGGTGGTTCGCGCGTGCAGATTGGCGGACCAACCGCCGCTTTCATTCCAGTCGTCTTCGGCGTCATCGCCACCTACGGTTACGATGGCCTGGTCATGGCCACCTTGATGGCCGCCGTCATGCTCATCCTGGCTGGCCTGATGCGCCTTGGCACGATGGTCCGCTACATGCCGCAACCGGTCATCACCGGCTTCACCGCCGGCATTGGCGTGAGCATTTTCAGCAGCCAGATCAAGGACCTTTTCGGCCTCGACATTGCCACCCTGCCGGCCGAGTTCTTCGCCCGCTGGGAGACGTATTTCGCCCATTTCGACAGCATCAATCCGGCCGCCGCCGGACTTGCCCTCTGCACGCTCGCCTTGCTCATCGCCTTGCGTCGCTACCGGCCGAAATGGCCGGCATTCCTGATTGCCGTGGTGCTGGCCACGCTCGCCACACTGCTGCTCAAGCTGCCGGTGGAAACCATTGTTTCGCACTTCGGCCCGATCCCGCGCGAGTTCCCGCTGCCGCACCTGCCCACGTTCGACCTCGCCCGCATGCGCGAGCTGCTGCCGAGCGCCTTCACCATCGCCTTCCTCGGCGGTGTCGAATCGCTGCTCTCGGCAGTTGTTTCCGACGGCATGATCGATGGCCGCCATCGCTCCAATTGCGAACTGGTCGCCCAGGGCGTGGCCAATGGCGCCTCGGCCCTGATTGGCGGATTGCCTGCCACTGGCGCGATCGTGCGCACGGCGACCAATGTGCGCGCAGGTGCACGCTCGCCCATTGCCGGCATGGCGCACGCGGTGTTCATCCTCATCTTCGTCGTCATCGCCGCGCCGCTGGCCAATCAGGTGCCGTTGCCGGCAATGGCGGCGTTGCTGCTCATCGTCGCCTGGAACATGAGCGAGATCGAACGCATCCGCCAGTTGATGCGCTCGCCGGTTGGTGATCGCATGGTGCTGATCGTGACGTTCATCCTCACCGTGACGGTCGACCTGACCGTGGCCGTGGAAGTCGGCGTGGTGCTGGCGGCCTTCCTCTTCATGTACCGCATGAGCGAGATCGTCGCCCTCGAATCGCATGTCGACCTGGTCGAACGCGATGTGGACGATTTCAATACTGCACCACGCACCGACCAGCGCCCTTCCCTGCCCGAAGGCGTCGAGGCCTACCGCGTCTCCGGCCCGCTTTTCTTTGCCGTGGCCAATCGCATCGACGATGTCCTGCGCGCCTTTGGCCGTCCGCCGCGTGTGTTCATCCTGCGGCTGCGCCAGGTGCCGATGATCGACGCCTCCGGTGCCACCGCCATCGGCAACCTCGTCGCGCGCTGCCGCCGCGATGGCATTGCCCTGATCTTCACCGGCCTGCAGCCGCAACCGGCACGCATCCTTTCCGACATGGGCGTGGTCGCCGACGGCACCACGCTGCGTTACGCCGAGGATTTCGCCCATGCCCTCAGCATGCTCGCCGAGGCGGATCCGCAAACCACGCAGGCAAGCGCCTCCTGAATCCCGCGCCGGTCATCAGCCTTCGCCACGACGAATTGCATGACGCACGTTGCAAGGCGTGGCGATCGATGCAGGAAATCGACCGAGACATGAGGCCGGTTCCCTCGCGCCGGATCATGCTCTAGGCTTTGCGGTCATGGTGGTGCCAGACGGCAGCTGCCGCCCTTGATCGATTCCGGAATTCCCCATGCACAACCGCCAATCCAGCCGGGCGATCGCCCGCCTGTTCAAGTTTCTTGCGATCACCACGATTCTCGCCCTCGGCACATCCGCCTGGGCAGGCCCGGCGGTGCCGCCCCTGGAACTGCTGTTTGCCCCCGAGTCGCGCCTGGTCATGGGCACCCTGGTGGAAATCAACCCGGCCGGGCGCCTCGTCTTCAAGCGTGAAAAAGTCTTTGGCACGCACAAGGACGTGCCGGAACTGGTTGATGCCGCCGTCACCAGCAATGCGCTGGAGGATGCGCGGCTCCAAAAGCGCTACATCGTCGGTTACACGACCTTCCAGAACGATCGCCAATACCCGGCCGGCATCACCCCGCCGCGCAAGGCCACCAATGTCATATCCAGCAGCGGCCTCGACCCGGCGGTTTTCCGCGATTCGCCCGAACTGCGCCGGATTCTCGACCGGGCCGCCAGCGAACGCGGCCGTGAATCGCGCGCCTTGCGCCGACTCCTGCTGCAGACATTTGCCACGGATGATGCCGCCCTGCAACGCCTGGCCGCAGCCCAGTTCGCGCTCGATGCCAGTATGAGCGGCAAGCTCGATGCCGCCGACAGGGCCATCCTGCAGCGCGCCGCCTTGAGCGACAAGACCAACCCGACCACGCGCTCGCTGCTGATCACCGCCGCTGCCGATCGACCGGATGATTTTGGTCCATGGGCTGCCGAGGCCATCAACAAGGTGCTGGAAATTACGCCTGTGGACGGATACCCTTCCGAGACCAGGGGTCCGGCAGGACTGGTACTTCTGGCCTTCGACGAGGCCAGTGACCGGGGAGTCCACGTTCCATTCGCATCACTGACGCGCTGGCTTCGCAGCCCGCAAAGGCTGTATCTGGAGCGCGCGTCCGGCTTGATCGAATCGATGTATCGAGGTCGCGCCAAGGCGGCCTACGAGGAAGTGCTGGGGGATGCAGGTGCCGATCCCGCAGCGCGTCAATTCCTTGAAGCCAGGCTGCACGACACCGAACGATTCAACGCTGCACCCGAAACACCCAGCAACTGATCAGGACGATCGACCACGCGCCGCGGGCGGAGGTTGCAACCTCCCGTTGCCAGACAACCAGATACCGTCGATTTGAAGAGGAACCGACACATGCGTATGCGAGTTCGATTGATCACCCTGGGGACGGCGATTCTTCTCGCGTCCGGGGCCAACGCGGCTTCCACCGCTCCCAAGGTCATGCATGCCGAGCGATTCGATGTCTCGCCGCCGATGCGCGACATCATCCGCAACCTGCCGCAGACACCGACCGTTCCGGAAAGCGAGGACGGCTACATCCCCAACATCTTCATCAAGCCGATCACGCGGGTGAATGTCTGGCAGGTGCCCGACTATTCGCGCATGCAGAATGCGCCGACCGGTACGCCAGCCCCGGCGCTGGGCGTCAGCTTCGACGGCATCGGCAATCCGACCGCCTGCGGTAGCTGCATTCCGCCGGACACCAATGGCGACGTCAGCGACCAGCACTTCGTGCAGTGGGTCAATCTCAAGTGGGCCGTGTACAACAAGAACACCGGTGCCGTCGTGCAGGCACCCTTGGCCGGCAACTCGCTGTTCGCCGGCTTCGGCGGCAAGTGCCAGACGACAAACTCCGGTGATCCGCTGGCCGTCTGGGATGCACAAGCCAAGCGCTGGGTGATGAGCCAGTTCGTGACCTCGGCACCGTTTGCACAATGCGTGGCGGTATCGGTCACTTCCGATCCGCTCGGTGCCTACTACCGCTACGAGTTCAACTGGCCGAATTTCGGCGACTACCCGCACATGGGCATCTGGACCGAGGAAAATCATCGGCAGAACGCCTACCTGCTGACGACGCATGAGTTTGGCGGTTCGCCGCAGACTTTCCAGGGCGCAGCGATGATCGCCATGGAGCGCGACAAGATGCTGGTCGGCGATCCCACCGCGGCCATGGTTCGCTTCGGCGGCTTTGATGCCTACGGCTTGCAGGCCATCCACCTGACCGGCCCGAACGAGGCTCCCGGCGGCAGCTGCCCGACCTTCGTCCATTTCGATTTCGCCGCCAGCAATTACCAGTTCTGGGACATGTGCCTGGACTGGACGACACCGGCCAACTCGACCCTTTCCGCGCCGAACACGGTCGATTCGGCGCCGTTCTTCCCGTTCTTCGACAGCGTGCCGACGCCTGCCGGTGGTGCCAACTACCTCGACTCGTTCGGCTCCAACACCATGTACCGCGCCACGGCGCGCGCATTCTCGAAAGATGCGCCGACGCGCATCTCGCTGGTCATCAACCATGTCGTCCAGGGCAGCAACCTGCAGGCTGGCATCAAGTGGCTGCAGTTCAACCTGAAACCCGCCGTTGAGCCGGTCGGCGTCACCGATCGCATCTTCGGCGATGGCTACGAGGGCAGCCCGCTGCAGGTGGTCGTGCCCAAGACGGTGCTGACCAAGACCCTGCTCGATGAAGGCACCTACGCCCCGGACAGCGACCATCGCTGGATGGGCGGCATCGCCATCGACGGCAGCGGCAACATCGGACTCGGCTTCTCGAAATCCAGCGCCGTACTCAACCCGCAAGTTCAGTACACGGCGCGACGCGCAACCGATCCGCCGGGTGTCATGCGTGACGAGCAGACCTGCAGCGCCGGCATTGCCAATGGCGCACAGACCGACTCGGCTGGACGCTGGGGCGACTACTCGTCGATGAGCGTCGATCCGGTCGATCAATGCACGTTCTATTTCACCACCGAGTACTACGCCACTTCCTCGGCACGCAATTTCAGCACGCGCATCTGCTCGTTCACCTTCCCTGATTGCGGAACGCCCGACTACCAGTTGGTCAGCGAGACGCCGAAGCGGATCGAGCTTTGCGGCGCAACCGCCAGCGATCCGACCTGGGGCCTGCGTGCTGGTGTCCTCAATGGCTTCACCGGCCCGGTCACCCTTGCTGGTGTCACCACACCGGTTGCCACCACGGCCATGTTCTCGGCCAACCCGATCAACGCACCGGGCACCAGCACGCTCACGCTTTCCGGCGGCGCAGCCCTGGCCAGCGGCGAGTACGCCTTCAGCGTGCTCGGCACGAGTGGTGCGCTGAACCGCAGCATCGCGCTTGAACTCGGCGTCTCCTCGAGCACCTCGTCTGCACCGACGCTGTTCGCCCCGGCCAACAACGCCACCCAGGTCAGCGTCTTGCCGACCTTGAGCTGGAGCGCGATGCCTGGCGCACTCAAGTACAAGGTGGAAATCGCCACCGACGTCGGCTTCAGCAACATCGTGGCCACGGCCACGGTGGCGACGACCAGCTACAAGGTCAGCGCGATCCTTGCCGAATCGACCCAGTACTACTGGCGCGTCACCCCGCAGAACTACTGCGGCAACGGTGCGGTATCGAACACGTTTGCCTTCACCACCGGCCTGATCGGCCAGTGCCCGGGCGGCACCACGCGTTCAACGGTCTACAGCACCGATTTCCAGACCATTCCGGCGGCGGGCTGGACCACGGACGGCACAGGTGCAACCAACTGGACCCAGCAGACACCCAATGCGGGCACCGGCATGAGCACCACCGTCTTCGGTATTCCGAACAACCTCACCACCAGCGATCGCGGCCTCATTTCTCCTGTGGTCTCGATTCCGGCGGGTGCCCAGGCGGCGTTCCTGACCTTCGACACCTACCACAGCTTCGAGATTGACGGACCGACCGGCTGCTGGGACAACGGCACCCTCGGCATCAAGGTCGGTGCCGGCGCGTTCACCTACGTCGACAACAGCAGCCTGTTCACCGACCCGTATGACGGCGTCGTTTCCGCAGGTGAAGCCAACGCCGGCGAACGCGGCTGGTGCCACAAGCCCAACCCGGTACCCGCCGGCGGCAAGGCATCGATCGTCGATCTCGGTGGCTACGCAGGACAGTCGGTACAGGTGCGCTTCCGCGCCGTCACCGATTCCAATACCGGCGGTACCGCCCCAACCGGCATGTACATCGACAACTTCAAGGTTGATGTCTGCCAGTAGTCGTCACGTGTAATCGGAAAGAAAAAGAACGGGCCGCATTGCGGCCCGTTCTTTTTGGCCGGCGGCAAAACCCGGTTCGTGCACGCCCCATGCAAGGCGCGCGGCATTGCACATTGCAGGAAGTCCGCTCGCGAGCAACGCCTTGGGTTGAATTTACCGGAAGGCACCAAGGCCATCCCCGCCATCGCAGGATAGGAAGAATAAAACCTGAATGCCCTTCCCGCGACAGGATTTGCGCACGGGCCAAAGCATTTCATCGATCATTTTCGTCACGTTAGAATTCCCGCCATCGCAACCAACCGCACCTCGTCATGTCCCGCTGGAAAGCCGCCTCGATCCACCTGTCGATCAGCATTGCCGTCGGCCTGCTGGTCTTCGCCCTGCTCTTCCTGGTCTGGTTCCCGCAACCGTATTTCGATGCCGCCGGCGGCCAGCATCTGATCCTCGTCCTGCTCGGCGTCGATCTCGTGCTTGGCCCCATGCTCACGCTGATCCTGTTCAAATCCGGCAAGAAAGGCATGCTCTTTGACCTGTACTTGATCGGCCTCGTGCAAAGTGCAGCCTTGGTCTATGGCATGCATGTCATCGTCCAGGCCCGCCCGGCGTTCATCGTTGCGGCGATAGACCGGTTCAATGTTGTAGCGGCGAATGAACTGGAGCCCGCCGATTTGGCCAAGGCCAGCAGGCCGGAGTTCCGCTCCATATCCTGGACGGGGCCTCGGCTCGTTGCCGCACGATTGCCCACCGATCCCGAGAAATCCCTTGCCTTGATGAACTCGGGCCTTGCTGGCAAGGACATCGAGAAATTCCCCGAGTACTACGTGCCATACGCAGAAGAAGCCAACGGACTGCTCGCTCACGCCAAGAAGATTGATGGTCTCAGGCACTCCTCGCCCGCAGCCGAGGTTGCCGTCAGTGCGTGGCTCGACAAACATCACCGTGACAGCGACAGTGTCGTGTGGCTGCCAATCGTTGCCCGGCAGGCAAGTTCGACCATGCTGCTGGATGCACACAGCGGTGAAGTGCTCGACGCATTGTCGATCAACCCGTGGTAGCAAATTCCAGGGTCAAGTGGCGGCGCGGGTTTCCCGGGTGCTACCCGCATTGCCGCTTCGTTGCTGGAAGCCGCTTCAGCCGCACAAAAAGCAAGTTCCCTGCGGTCCAGCGCGATTCTTGACGCGATGTCCCGATATGCATCGGACATGGATGCATTTTCCGTCAAACATGTGCACGGAAAACCGGCCAGCGCGGCAACGCGGCAAGGCACTTCACTGCCCTCAAGTTCCTGCAACAGGGCATCCACTTGTGCCACCCCGCGCCCTGCCTGACATTGAATGTCACTTTCTGACTCAATTGGGCAAGGTGCTTTCAGGGGGCTGATCGTCGCATCCGCAGTCTGCATCGCTGTCCTTGCCGCGCAGAGCGTGACAGCGGCCACAATTCCCCCCGGCAAAAAGAGGGCCCCTGTTCAGCAACGTGACCGCCGTCAAGGTAATTTTCGGCACCTGTTCCGGGCCGCGCAGTTGGCATGGATGCTGCTACGTCTACCCACCCTTCCGATGTTTGTTGATGCGGGCGGGCAGGATCGCTACACCTGCTTCGACCGGTATCGGGGGCCAAGGGGCAATCCGGATTACTTTTTTACGAGGAACACACCATGAACATGAACAACAAAGGCTTCACCTTGATCGAATTGATGATCGTTGTCGCGATCATCGCCATCTTGGCCGCAATTGCACTGCCGGCGTACCAGGATTACACGGTCCGCTCGCGCGTTTCCGGCTTGGCCGTCATCGGCGACGGCATGAAGTCGACCGTTGCGGAAAACATTGCGTCGATGGGCCTGCCCACCGGTGCTGTCACCAGCGCCTCCGCTTGCTTGGGTGTGTCGGTTGGTGCCATCGCCGGCGATGCCAACGTTGCAAACACCGCTTGCGCTTTGGGCACAATCACCGTTACGGGCACGGCCGCAACCAGGGGCACGATCCTGACGTTCGTGCCAACCAACATCAACACGGCCTCCGTGGGTACATCTTGGGTGTGCACGGGCAGCGGCAGCGCGCCCAAGTACTACCCGTCGACTTGCCGTTGATTTTTGACGAGAGTCAGCTCCAAGAAACCAAGGAAAACCCCGCGCAAGCGGGGTTTTTTTGTAGGGACACGAGCTAGCAGGCAACTGGCTTGACGGCGATCCAATGACAGGCCGCGCGGAACGATGCCGCCAAACGGCGCTCACACATGGAGCTCGACACAACAGCTAATATGTTGGGTTTGAGGAGCGACACAATGCGCAGTGCAAGATGGGTGTTCGCCGTGGCGCTGCTGGGGACAGTGCTCGCCTACTGGATCGGCCTTCATGGCCCGTACGTGCTGGACGACATCAACAACCTGACGCCCATTGCCGAATGGCTGCACGGCGACAACACCTGGCAGCATGTGGTACTGAGCAACGGAGCGGGCATGTTCGGGCGCTCGTTGTCGATGGCGACGCTGATGCTGAGCGCCTGGGTCGCTGGCTTCACTCCTTTTGCATTCAAACTCGGCAACCTGTTCACGCATTTGCTTTGCGGGTTCGCCGGCTGGCAATTGTTGCGCCATGCGATCGCGCGCGACCCCCATTTGCGCAGGCACGCGGATATTGCCGCAGCGTTGCTTGCAGCCTTGTGGTTGCTGCACCCCCTCAACCTGAGCACCGTGTTGTATGCCGTGCAACGCATGGCGCAGATGAGCGCGCTGTTCACGCTGGCGGCGCTATGGGCCTACTTTTTGTCACGCACGGCGCTGCAACAAGGACACACGCGCCGAGCCGCCTGCGGGCTGTTCGTGCTGTTTCCGATGTTCCTGCTAGCCGGCCTTCTGAGCAAGGAAAATGCGGCCGTGGCACCGGCATTGTGCCTCGTCTTCGAACTGGCCTACTTTCGACAACCCCGCAACGAGCATCAACCCGCCGTAGCCAAGCGCATCCTTGCCTTCTTCTATGGCGGGTTCCTGCTCGTACCGACTATCCTCGCCGCAGCCGTTTTTGCCCTGCGTCCGAACCGCTTTTTCGGCGGCTACGCCGTTCGCGATTTCACCTTGCCTGAACGCCTGCTTTCGGAAGGTCGGGCGGTAATGGACTATGTTGGCGCACTGCTGCTGCCGCGCGGGCGGGCGATGGGCGTGTTCAATGACGATTTCGCTGTCTCCACCGGGTTGATGTCGCCGCCTTCCACCGCGATCGCGGTGTTTGCACTGGTCGCGATCAGTGCACTCGCGATCGCCCTGCGCAAACGCGCGCCCAGTGTTTTCGCCGGGTGGTTTTTCTTCCTAGTCGCGCACTCGATCGAATCGAGTGTTTTGCCGCTCGAGCTCTATTTTGAACATCGCAACTACCTGCCCGCTTTCGGCCTGCTGCTGGCTGTGGCCGGCATGGCGGAATTCCTGACGCGGCGGATCGAGCCTGGCGCAATGCCACGCTGGAAACTGGGGGTGTTGGCTGCAGGTGGCTATGCGTTGGCGCTGGGCGTGGCCACGCACGCGCGGGCGTTCGTGTGGGCCGACGAGGGACGTTTCCTGCTTCAGGAAGCCGTGCATCATCCAGGCTCCGTGCGCGCGAACACCGCACTGGCATACTACGAAATCCGCCAGGGCAACGTGATACTCGCGCGCGCAGCCATCGATGGCTTGCTGCAAAGCCCCAATCCACGCGTTCGCGAACTGGCCTATTTGCATCGCGTACTTTCCGACTGCGTCGTCTCGGGTGACGCCACGGCGAACGACCTGCACCAAGCCATCGCGCTGGCTCGCCCGAAGGTCACCCTCGATGAAATGTACGTGTTCGCGGATCTGGCCTCGATCAACGATCAGCGCGCCTGCAACGGCGCCAGTCCGGCGATGCTGGCAGATACGATCGTGGCCATGTTGGCCGTCGCGCACAGCCAACCCGACGGCATCTTGCCAAAGTGGAAGCTGCGCAATACTGCGGCACAGCTCTACGCGGCGGCCGGAGACTGGAATCTTGCGATGGCACAGGCGGAACTGGCCTGGCAACCTACCGCCGATGCACCAGTCGGCGCCTTTCTGGTGCGCACGTACGCCAGAAATGGAATGCGGGAAAAAGCCGAACGAACATTTGATGAAGTTGCCCGGCGCGTGAATCGCAACGATTTCAAAGACCGCAACGGACTCATCGAGCTGAGGCAATTTCTCGATCGGGCGGCAGCGGACCAAACCGACTGAACCGCACCACGCCAATTCGCAGGTCGCAATCCCCGCAACGATCCCAAGAGAGTCCTCATGGCTTTTTACACACCCGTTACCACCGATCCAGGTTCAGGCGCATGAACTCCGCAAAAGCAAATCGCCGGATGTGGGTTGGATTGGCTATGGCATTCGCGCTCGCGGTCATCGCATATTGGCCATCTCTGCGTGGCGGCTACGTGTTCGACGACCATATCAATATCGCGTTGAATACCAATGTTCATGTCCAATCGCTCGATTGGGAGTCGTTGCACAACGCAACATTGGGGCAGCCTTCGGCTGCGAACCGCCCTCTAGCCATGATCAGCTTTGCCATCGACTGGTATCTGGGCGGCGGCGATCCGTTTCGCATGAAAGTCACGAACCTGATCATTCACTTGATCAACGGCCTGCTGCTGCTCGGTCTGCTGCGCACGCTGTTGCGAGCGTGCCCACGTGCGTCCGCTATCCAACATGCCGACAGTGTGGCCCTGTGCGTAACGGCCGCATGGTTGCTGGCACCAATCAACTTCACTGCGGTGGCCTACATCGTCCAGAGGATGGAAAGCCTGTCCCAACTGTTTGTTCTCGCAGGATTGTGGGGCTACCTCGCCGCGCGCGAGCGCATGCGCGAAGGGAAACCCGGCATTCTGCGCGCTGTGGCGAGCATCCTGCTGGGCACGGCCATTGGCGGACTCTCCAAGGAATCTGCAGTATTGCTGCCGTTGTACGCATTGATTGCCGAATGGATCATTTTCGGGTTCAAGCACGCGGATGGCCGAATTGATCGCCGCCTGCTCACGATGTATCTCCTGGTGCTCGTGCTGCCCGCCTGCGCGGCGCTGTACTGGGTTGCAGGCCATGCCCTGCCAGCTGCAGCGTGGGAGGGCCGCCCGTTCACACTCGGCGAACGTCTGCTCACGGAACCGCGCGTTCTGTGGGACTACGTGCAATGGGCCGTGCTGCCCCTACCCACCCAGATGTCGCTTTTCCACGACGGCATCGCGATTTCGCACGGATGGTTCGACCCGCCTACCACGACGCTGGCGATTCTCGCTCTGGCAATTGCACTTTTTGCGGGCGTACGGCTGCGTCGCACTCGACCGCTGGTTGCCCTGGGCATCGGCTGGTTTTTTGCTGCGCACCTGCTCACGGCCACCGTGATTCCACTGGAAATCGCTTTCGAGCACCGAAATTATTTCGCCAGCTTCGGCTTGTATCTGGCAGTGTTTTCCGTCCTCGTGCCGCCAAGCGCAGCGCCACTGATGCTGGTGCGCATCGGCGCTTGCGTCGCGCTCGTCTTGTTTTTCGCCACCGTCACCTGGATCCGTGCGCTGAACTGGGGTAACCCGTTGCTGTTCGCACTCAGCGAAGCGCAGATGAATCCTCACTCGCCGCGCGCCGCCTACGAGCTGGCGAGGAACTACATGGACCTGGTACAGACACGGGATCGCGCCGATTCGCGCCTGGTTTCCGAGGCATTCAAGACAATGCAGCACGCCGCCACCATGCCCGGAGCGAATATCCTGCCCGATCAAGGCCTGCTGCTGCTCTCCGCGCACCTGCATCGCGAGACTCCGGAGGGTACGTGGGCGCGCATGCAGCACAAACTCGCCACGCAACCGCTGACCGTGCAAGACGTCGAAGCGCTCAACAAGCTCAACAGTTGCATGCTGCAAGGCGCGTGCGAATTCCCGGCCAATGAAATGGTGCAGAGCTTTCTGTCGGCCCTGCAACACACACCACCTGATACGCGCATCCTTTCGATTTATGCAAGCTACGCTTTCAATGTATTGCACGATTCCACCTTGGCATTGGATCTCGCGCGTGATGCCGTCAAGGAGAAGCCCACCGACATGCAGGTGCGCGCGAACATGTTGGTGCTGCTGGTGGCCAGCGGTCGGCGCGAACAAGCGGAAGCATTTTATGCACAGACGTTGCAGGATTTGCCGCAAGCACGACATAACGAAAAATTTCGGGCCTTGCTACACACGCCGTCACCTGAAAAGTGATGCTGCGTGGTTACCAACCGAATAGCCGAATCCAACGTCGGGGTCGGGGTTGAGCCGCTATGCGCACCTCAACGTGGCACGTCGGACGGATTCGATTACGCGCAGTTGCATGCCGCAGCCTGATTCGATACATGTTACGCGAAGTCGGCCCTGATACCGCCAAACCCGAGATCGCTGAACTTTCCAAGGTACTACCATGCCAACAGACAGCAGCGCCGCGAAAATCCCACGCACCGGGCTCCCTCTGGTCAGCATCGGTTTGCCCGTCTACAACGAAGCACGATTCATCGAAGCCAGTCTGGCTTCATTGCGCAACCAGGACTATCCGAATCTCGAGATCATCATTTCGGACAATGCCTCCACAGACAACTCACTTGAAATCTGCAAGCGACATGGGGCCGAGGACGATCGAATCCGCATCGAAACGCTTGCAGTGAACCACGGGGCGATCGCCAATTTCCGGCGCACCCTGGATCTCGCGAATGGCGAGTTCTTCATGTGGGCTTCGGGTCACGACCTGTGGTCGCCAGACCTGGTATCCAGCTGCGTTGCCGAGCTGCAGGAAAATGGCAATGCTTGCCTGGCCTTTGCAAGTTCGCATTGGATTGGAGCGCAAGGCGAAGCACTCATGCGCTCATCCGGCTGGACGGATACCCGCGGACTTTCTGCCGTGGCGCGCCTGTTCACGATCTTTTGGGGCAACATGCATCCCATACTCGGCGTGATGCGCATGTCTCAATTGCGTGCCTGCAGGCCACTGCTGAACATCACCGGCAGCGACCTCGTGCTGCTTTCGGACATGGTGCTGCGTGGCGATTTTGTGCACGCCTTGCAGCCGTCGTGGTACCGGCGCGAGTTTCGCGAGGAAACCGAATACCAGGCAAAGCTGGATCGATATGCTTCGCCCAGCGTTGCAATATCGAAATCCAGGCTTCAACGCATTTTCCCGCTTTTGCAGCTTCCTTTTGCGTTGAATGGCGTGGTGATGCGTTCCACGCTTCCAGCAACGGACAAGATCGCCACGTTGATCGCGCTCTGGTCTTCGTTCCTGCCGCGCTATCTGGTTGGTCGGCGCAAGAATTTCCCTTGAGCTGATGAATCCCGAATCCGCCAGCCGTATTGCCAGGAAGGTCATTGCCATGTCCCGCTGGCTATACGCGCCGGCGGCGATTGTCTTTCTTGCGCTCGCCATATGGCATTCGCAAGGAATATTTCTTGCAGTGGTCAAGCAAGCCGAGATCTGGCCATTGCTGCTGGCCGTATTGCTCTGGTCCGGCCTGCACCTGTTGACACCGGTATTCAGCTGGATACTGTTGCGCGATGTTGATTCCGCAGTCACCTATCAGGTGTTGCTGCGCATCCATGCTGGCCGGTTGCCGGCACGCTATCTGCCTGGCGGGATCTGGCATACCGTATCAAGGGTGATGGATTTGCACGCACTCGGCGTCGGTCGTCAGTCGCTCTCTCGAATGGTGATCGCAGAAAATATCCTGCCGGTTGCGGTTGCGCTGATTCTCGGTGGGCTCTTTCTCAATCTGGCCGGCAATGCCCACTGGCTGGCTGCAGTTGCCATTGTCACCGGCATGGCGTCCTTCGCGGGCGGCTTCGTGTTCCTGAGGAGATTGGGAACGCCGACAATTCCGCCATTGCTTGCGGTGCGATACATGAAGCTCACCGGAGTGACGGCTGCATTCTGGATCATCGCCGCGACCGCATTCTACTCATACTGGTCCGCCTTTCCCGCCGCGCGCGAGGCCGTCTCAGGTCTCCAGGTCTATGGCATCTACCTCCTGTCCTGGGCGGCAGGCTTTGTCAGTGTATTTGCTCCACAAGGCATTGGCGTCTTTGAGTCGGTTGCGGGCGTGTTTCTGCATGGTGCGTTGACCTTCAGTGGCGCGGTGGTCCTGGTTGCCGGATTCCGCGTGGCTGTCCTGGTCGCCGACCTGTTCGTCTATGGCCTTTTCCTGATCCTGCGCTGGCACTACGCCACCGCTTGCCGTACACGTTGACACGAACTTTGACGGTCGGCTCTAATCGAGATTGCATTGTGGCGGCGTGCCAGGTGCATACGCTTGCCACAATCCCGCCGCAGCCCAGAACCTTGACTCCAGAGGATATGCAGGAATGAAAGCGGTGATCCTCGCGGGGGGGCTTGGCACTCGCATCAGCGAGGAGACATCGGTGCGTCCGAAGCCGATGATCGAGATCGGCGGCATGCCCGTTCTCTGGCACATACTGAAGATCTATTCGCATCACGGCATCAATGATTTCGTGATCTGCCTTGGCTACAAGGGCTACCTGATCAAGGAGTACTTCGCCAATTATTTCCTGCACATGTCCGATGTCACCTTCGATTTGCGCAACAACAGCATGGATGTCCACCAGAAGCACGCTGAACCGTGGCGAATCACGCTTGTCGATACCGGCATCGAAACCCAGACCGGCGGCCGCCTAAAGCGGGTTGCCAAATACCTGGGTGGCGAAACGTTCTGTTTCACCTATGGTGACGGGGTATCGAATGTTGACGTTTCGGCGTTGATTGCATTTCATCGCCAGAAAAAGACGCTGGCCACGGTATGCGCCGTGCAGCCACCGGGGCGGTTTGGTGCTCTTGATATCAACGAAGATCGCATTACCCGTTTCGAGGAAAAGCCCTCGGGTGACGGAAGCTGGATCAACGGCGGTTTTTTTGTCCTTGAACACGGTGCGCTTGACTATATCGAAGGCGATGGAACGATCTGGGAGCGATCGCCGCTCGAATCGCTCGCCCGCGACGGTCAACTTTCCGCCTATACCCATCATGGGTTCTGGCAACCCATGGACACCTTGCGCGACAAGACCCGGCTTGAAGAACTGTGGCAAACCGGCACAGCGCCGTGGAAGGTTTGGTCTTGAAGCACTTGTTCCAGGGTGCCTATGCCGGTACCCGCGTGCTGGTGACCGGCCATACGGGTTTCAAGGGTTCATGGTTGTGCCTGTGGCTGCAAGCACTCGGCGCCGAGGTCAGCGCGCTCGCGTTGCCGCCGGAAGGGGAAGCTGCGCACTGGCCGCTGCTGCACCTTGAAGGCGTGCGCGAACGCCTGATCGACCTTCGTGATGCCGCCGGCGTGCGCGCCACGCTGAAAGAACTGCAGCCACAGATCGTCTTTCATCTCGCTGCCCAATCGTTGGTCAGACGCAGCTACCACGAACCATCGCAGACCTTTGCCATTAACGTCACCGGTCTGGTCAATCTGCTCGAGGCGGTACGCGAAATCACTTCGGTCTGCGCGCTGGTCAATGCCACAACCGACAAGGTCTACCGAGAGCCACCACCAGTCGATGGATACGGTGAAGATCATCCGCTGGGCGGACATGACCCTTACAGCACCTCGAAAGCCTGCGCCGAACTGGTCATGGACAGCTATCGCAAGAGCTATTTCAGCGGTGCCGGTCGACCCACCCCGCTACTCGCCACCGCGCGAGCGGGAAACGTGATCGGAGGCGGTGATTGGGCTGACGAACGACTCGTGCCTGACCTCGTCCGTGCGGCGATGGCTGACACACCACTGCGCCTGCGCAATCCGGATGCAGTACGCCCGTGGCAACATGTGCTCGAATCCCTGTCGGGCTACCTTCATCTCGGTCAGCGCCTGCTCGCCGGCGAATCAGTCGAAGGTGCGTGGAACTTCGGCCCCACAAACGCGGCAACACTCTCGGTCCGTGACATGGTCAAGGCCATCCAGAGGCATTGGTCCGGGATCGCGGTAGAGACAGTGCCCGGGCCGCACCCACACGAGGCGGCAATACTCACGCTTGACTGCAGCAAGGCTGCCCTGCAACTCGACTGGCACCCGGTTTGGGATGCCGAGACTACGATCCGGCACACGATCGATTGGTATCGCGCATTCCACCTGCACGGCGAAGTGCGCAGCCATGTCGACCTGCACGCCTATGTCGACGCTGCACGCGCTGCCGGTTGCCAATGGGCACGACCGGCATGATGCACCTGCATGCGACGGCGCTCGCGGGTCTGACCATCATCGAAACTCAATCGATTGGTGACGAGCGCGGCTGCTTCGAACGCCTGTTTTGCGAGGATGAACTCGCGACCTTGCGGGCTGACCTGCATATTGCCCAGATCAATCTCTCGACTACATTCGCACGTGGCACCTTGCGAGGCATGCACTACCAGCGCGCACCGGCAGCGGAGGCCAAACTGATTCGCTGCCTTCGTGGCCGCGTATTTGATGTCGCCGTGGATGTGCGCAAGGGCTCGCCAACGTTCCTGAAGTGGCATGCAGTCGAACTTGATGCAAGTGTGATGCGGCAAGTATTCATTCCCGAAGGTTTCGCACATGGCTTCCAGGCCCTGACCGACGACGTGCAATTGCTGTACCTGCACACGGCACGCTGGGAATCCGGCTGCGAAGGAACGCTCCGGCATGATGATCCGGTGCTTGCGATCCACTGGCCACTACCGGTGGCCTGCATCTCGGACAAGGACCGTCTGGCTCCACTTCTCAATGCCGGCTTTACGGGAATCGAAGTATGAAATGCCGCTTCTGTGACACGCTGCTGGATGACCCCGAGCTCGACAACGTATTCCTTGATCTTGGCACCGCACCGCCGTCCAACGCCTACCTCAGCCGCGAGATGCTCTCGGCCCCGGAATTGTACTTTCCGCTCAAGCTGCACACCTGTCCGCAATGTTTGTTGGTGCAAATTGACGAATTGCAGGCACATACCGCCTTGTTTTCTGCCGATTACGCTTATTTTTCGTCGTACTCGCGCTCCTGGCTCGAACATGCCGAGCGTTATGTGGCAGACGCCACGACACGACTCGGTCTCGACGGCGACAGCTTCGTCGTCGAGATCGCCTCCAACGATGGCTACCTGCTGCAATACATGGCTGCGCGTGGAATTCCTTGCCTGGGTGTCGAGCCTGCCGCCGGCACCGCCGAAGTCGCGCGCGCACGTGGCATCGAAACGATCGTTGAATTCTTCGGTGCCGGATTAGCACATCGCCTGTCCCGACAACGTCGGCGTGCCGATCTCATCATTGCCAACAATGTGCTGGCACACGTACCGGACCTAAACGACTTTGTCGCCGGCATCGCCGAATTGCTTGATGGACAAGGCATCGCAACCATCGAGTTTCCCCACCTGCAACAGCTTGTCACGCAGAGACAATTCGATACCGTCTACCACGAACATTTTTCATACTTCTCGCTGCATGTTTTGCGAGCCGTCCTTGCGGCCCACGGACTGCGCATCTGTGACGTAGAGACCTTGTCCACTCATGGCGGTTCACTGCGGGTATGGGCAGCGCACAATGCCAGTCACCACAGGGCAACCCCCGCCGTTGCCGCCATACTGGCTGGCGAAGCCTCGGCCGGCATGCTCGAAATGGACTACTACCGCGGCTTCCAGTTGCAGGCCGATGCTGTGAAGAACGACCTCTTGGCATTCCTGCTGCAGGCGCGTCGGGATGGCCTCAAGGTAGGCGGCTACGGTGCAGCGGCCAAGGGCAATACATTGCTCAACTATGCCGGCGTGCGTCCGGACCTGCTGTCCTACGTGGTTGACGCATCCCCCCACAAGCAGGGTCGGTACTTGCCTGGCTCGCGGATTCCGATCGTGGCCGAGCAGCACTTGCGTGCCCAACAACCCGATCTCGTGCTGATCTTGCCGTGGAATCTGCGAGAGGAAATCACGACACAGCTTTCTTATGTGCGCACATGGGGCGGACGCTTCGCCACTGCAATCCCAAACATGGAAATCGACTGATCATGCGCGTGACTGTTACCGGCGCAAGTGGATTCATCGGTCGACACGTCGTTCGTGAATTGCGCAAGCGTGGCGCACAAGTGATCGCTGTGTCACGCCATCCTGATCAGCCACTTGACAGCGGGGTGACTCCCTGTGCAAGGGATATCAAGGTAATGGACAGATCCACGCTTGACCGAATTGGCAAGAGCGATGTCCTGTTGCACCTGGCCTGGGGTGGTTTGCCGAACTACCGCTCAGCGCACCATCTCGAGAGCGAGATGCCAATGCATGCGGAGTTTCTCGAATCCTGCATCATTGGCGGAACAGATCGCGTGGTTGTTGTGGGCACCTGCTTCGAATACGGACTTCAGTCAGGTGAGCTCGATGAAACAGCGCCTGCCCAGCCAATTACTGCCTACGGCCAGGCAAAGCACTCCTTGCATCGTCACTTGCTGCATTTGCGCGAGCGCCATGAATTCGGCCTCGGCTGGTTTCGACCGTTCTATTTGTACGGAGATGGGCAAGCCGCGACCTCCCTGTATGCACAATTGCGCACCGCAATTGACTCCGGGAGCCCCGACTTCGACATGTCGCATGGCGACCAAGTGCGTGACTTCCTCCCGATCGAACTGGCAGCGTCGCGAATCGCGGCACTGGCGTTGACACATGCCGACATGGGAACCGTTAACCTATGCAGCGGAAAGCCGACTCGAGTCATCGACATCGTGCGCGAATGGTTGCAAGAATGGAATGCGGATATCGTCTTGAATCGTGGCGTACATCCTGTTCCTGACTACGAACCTTTTGCATTCTGGGGCAACGCACGTCGTCAGAATGCTTTGTTGGAGTCAACATGATCGAGCGTGAGTTGTTGCGCATGAATGCAGTACCGGTCTACCAGAACAAGATGTTTGGCAGCGCGGAAGCAGCTCGTTCATGTCCCAGTGGCGACCTAGTGCTGACGCAGAACGAGCAAAGTGGCCTGGTCCACAATGCCGCCTTCAATCCTGCTTTGATCCAGTATGACAGCAGCTATCAGAACGAGCAGGTTCATTCGAGTGCATTCCGCGCCCATATCGACCAGGTCATCGAACTGGTCGGACGCCATTTCGAGGCGATGTCAATTCTCGAAATCGGTTGCGGCAAGGGCGCGTTCCTCAATCTTCTGCTCGCCGCCGGCCATGAAGCACGCGGCATCGATCCCGCTTATGAAGGGGATTCGCCGCATATCGTTCCTCGCGCTTTTGAGCCAGGATTGGGCATTCGCGCAAACGCAATCATCATGCGTCACGTGCTTGAGCACATCCCGTCGCCTGTCGAATTTCTGCAACAGGTGCGCACGGCGAACGGTGGCGTCGGCAGAATCTACATCGAGGTTCCGTGCCTTGACTGGATAATGCAACAAAGAGCATGGTTCGACATTTTCTATGAGCATGTGAATTATTTTCGTATCGATGACTTTGCGCGCATCTTCGGAAACGTGATCGAGGCGGGACATCTGTTTGGCGGCCAATACCTTTATGCAGTCGCCGAGCTCGAATCCTTGCGTGATCCCGCAATCGTGAATGGCATAAGCAATCCAGTCACGCTGCCGATCGATTTCTTCGCCAGACTCGACCGCTGCGCGGCTGCCGTGCGTTCAAGCACTGCTTGTGCGATCTGGGGCGCTGCCGCCAAGGGCGTCATGTTTTCGCATCATTTGCAGTTGCGCGGCGTCATGCCGTCAATCGCGATCGACATCAATCCGGCGAAGCAAGGTTGCTTCCTGGCCGGCACCGGGCTACCTGTGTTGCCTCCGTCGGAAGCGATTGCCAGGTTGGGTGCAACACCTGACATCTTCGTCATGAATTCCAACTATCTTTCCGAGATTCGTGCATTGGGTGGCGCGGGTCCCAACTACATTGCGGTGGACCATACATGAACGACTTCCAGGACGAAATCCGCAGGCGATTGCACGATGCGCGCACCAACCAACGCCTGCTCGACGATGCGAGCGCATTCACCGAATCCTCCGTCGCGGCGAAGTACTCCTACAATTTCCAGTGGCAGGGGCGCCCGATCATCCAGTACCCGCAAGACATTGTTGCGATGCAGGAACTAGTCTGGGCAACACGCCCGGATCTAATCATCGAAACAGGCATTGCACATGGCGGCTCGCTGATCCTGAGCGCCTCGCTGCTTGCACTGCTCGACTATTCCGATGCAATCAACAAGGGCGAGCTCCTCGATCCGCGCAAGCCTCGTCGGCGTGTGCTCGGCATCGACATTGACATCCGTGAACACAACCGAGAGGCGATCCTCGCACATCCACTGGCCAGCCACATCGACATGCTGCAAGGATCGTCGATAGAGCCGACCATCGTCGCTAAGGTGCAACATGCCGCGCGCGGCTACGATCGCGTGATGGTCTGTCTGGATTCGAATCACACCCATGCGCATGTGCTGGCCGAGCTGCATTCCTATGCACCGCTGGTGACTCCGGGCAACTACTGCATCGTGTATGACACGATAATCGAGGACTTGCCTGCTGGCATGTACCCCGATCGCCCATGGGATGTCGGCAACAATCCAAAGACCGCAGTTCAGGCATTCCTTGCCGAGCATCCGGAATTTGCCGTCGATCGCGACATCGAAGCCAAGATCCAGATCACGGTCGCGCCGGGCGGCTATCTGCGCCGCATGAGTTGAATGCCGGATATGCGCTCACACCCGAATTGCCTCAAGTATCGCGCCGGTACGTCAATGCGGTGATCTGCTCGGAAATCAAACCGATCAGGAATATGATCACCGCGGCGCTGAAGAGCAGCAGACTCATGTTCGTGAATCGGTGCTGGGTTGCGAAGGTGAAGCCGTAGTACGCGAGTCCAAGAACGAAGAACAGCGTACTGATTGGCACAAACAGCCGCAGGGGTGAGTACAACGTTGCAATCTTGAAAATGATGAGCAGAAAACGCAACCCATCACGAATCGGCTTGATATGGCTTTTGCCGACACGCTTGGCAACAGGAATCGGCTCATAGGCGACGGCATAGGCACTTCGGAAGAAGGCCATGGTGCAGGTCGTCGGGTACGAGAACCCGTTTGGCAACAGATGCAGGAACTCGCGGAACTTGTCGGCGCGGACAGCGCGAAACCCGGAAGTCAGGTCCTTGACCTCGAATCCGGTCATGTGGCTGGCAAGCCAGTTGTAGAGCGCATTGGCCAATCCCCGGCTGACGCCAGCCTGGCCGGACCAGTCACGGGCGCCGACGACCATGTCGAAGCCTTCGTCAATACGGCTTAGCAATCGACTGATGAGGGCGGGGTCATGCTGGCCATCCGCATCCATGAAAACAATCGTTTCGCCGCTGGCCGCCCTGGCACCCCGCTTGATGGCAGCGCCATTGCCCATTGAATACGGCTGGCGCAGCGACTTGACGCCATTTTGGTGGCAAATTTCGGCTGTATCGTCGGTCGAGCCATCATCGACGACGATGATTTCGGCTTCTGGATGGGAGCTCCGCAAAGCCGGCAATACGTGAGTCAGTGCCGCGGCTTCATTCTTTGCCGGCAGGACAATGCTGATCATGGATACCCCGGAATTCGCGGCCCTGGGTCGAAGCGGCCGGAAATTGTGTGGATTGGGCCACTATACTGCCCGGCAGGTGTTCTTTCGGCAATGTATTTGCGGTAGATTCGCAGTATCAACAGGGGTTTACGCGGACTTCTTATGGCAACACAGATGAATCCGGCAGCGCTGGCCGGCCTGTCCGGCATCAGTCGGCGACTGGTCGCGGAAGGCTTGCTTGGCGAAACCGATGCGCGCAAGGCGGTCGAGGACGCCAACAAGCAGAAGATCCCGATTGGTGCCTGGTTGTCCGAAAATGGCCTGGTTTCAAGCGCCCAGGTCGCCCTGGCATCCGCATTCGAGTTTGGTATTCCGGTTTTTGATGTCACCGCGCTGGATCTGAGCCAGATCCCGATCAAGCTTGTCAAGGAAGAACTGATCAACAAGCACAAGGCGCTGCCGTTGTTCAAGCGCGGCAATCGCCTGTTTGTCGGCGTATCCGATCCGACCAACTTGCGTGCCCTGGATGACATCAAGTTCCAGTCCAACCACATCATCGAGCCGATCCTGGTCGATGAGCAGCAGCTTGAGCGCGCCATTGAACAAGCGCATGCCGCCACGAGCACCACGATCGACGACATGGATGATTCCGAGGGCCTGGAAAACCTCGATCTCGGTGATGTCGGCGAGGAGGAAGGCGGTGCCGGTGTCGATGCCAACAGTGCCGATGACGCGCCGGTCGTGCGTTTCGTCAACAAGGTACTGGTGGATGCAATCAAGCGCGGCGCCTCGGACATCCATTTCGAACCCTACGAGACATCCTATCGCGTGCGACTGCGCATGGATGGCATGCTCAAGCATGTCGCCTCGCCACCCACGCGCCTGACCCCGCGCATTTCCTCGCGCATCAAGGTCATGGCAGGCCTCGATATCGCCGAGCGCCGCGTGCCCCAGGATGGACGCATCAAGCTCAATCTGTCGAAGACCAAATCCATCGACTTCCGCGTCAGTACCTGCCCCACCTTGTTTGGTGAAAAGATCGTTCTGCGTATCCTCGATGCTTCGGCGGCGAAGATGGGTATTGATAAGCTCGGCTATGAAGATGCCCAGCGCGACCTGTTCCTCTCCGCCATCCAGAAACCATATGGCATGGTGCTGGTGACCGGCCCCACCGGCTCGGGCAAGACCGTTTCACTTTATACGGCGCTGAACATCCTCAACACCGAAGGACGCAATATTTCCACGGTCGAGGATCCGGTCGAAATCCGCGTTCCCGGCATCAACCAGGTGCAGCAGAACGCCAAGCGCGGCATGACCTTTGCCGCGGCTCTGCGCTCGTTTCTGCGCCAGGATCCGGATGTGGTGATGGTCGGCGAAATCCGCGATCTGGAGACCGCCGAAATCGCGATCAAGGCGGCACAGACCGGTCACATGGTGCTCTCGACCCTGCACACCAACGATGCGCCGCAGACTGTGGCGCGCTTGATGAACATGGGTATCGCGCCCTACAACATCACCTCATCCGTCACTCTGATCATTGCCCAGCGCCTCGCCCGTCGCCTGCACACCTGCAAGCGTCCACTTGAATTGCCGGCGGCCGCCCTGCTTGCCGAAGGCTTTACCCAAGCCGATATCGATTCCGGCATACAGTTGCAGGAGGCCGTCGGCTGCTCGGGTTGCAACGAAGGCTACAAGGGTCGAACCGGCATCTACCAGGTCATGCCAATCACCGAATCGATAGCAAAGATCATCCTTTCCGGCGGATCAGCCATGCAAATTGCCGAGCAGGCCAAGGCCGACGGGATTCCTGACCTGCGCGTATCGGCGCTTTTGAAAGCAAAGAACGGCATCACCAGCCTCGCAGAAATCAACCGCGTGACCAAGGATTAAGCCATGGCAACTACGACCGCAACCGCCAAAGCCGGCGTCAAGGCCAACGTCGGGAAATCGCGCGCTTCCCTGAGCCAGATGGATACCTACATCTGGGTTGGCCTCGACAAGCGTGGCCAGCGCATGAAAGGCGAGATGACGACCAAGTCCGCCAGTCTGGTCAAGGCCGAATTGCGTCGCCAAGGGATCAATCCGCAAAGCGTCAAGGCCAAGCCAAAGCCCCTTTTTGGCAAGACCGGCAAGTCCGTAAAATCGCGGGATATTTCGGTTTTCAGCCGTCAGCTCGCGACCATGATGGCGGCTGGCGTCCCGATGGTGCAGGGTTTCGAGATTGTCGCCGGAGGTCAGAACAACCCGCGCTTCAAGGACATGCTGGTCGATATCAAGACTGAAATCGAAGGAGGATCCGCATTGAATGAGTCACTGGGCAAGTATCCAGTGCAGTTCGACGAGCTTTACCGCAACCTGGTCAAGGCCGGTGAATCGGCCGGTGTGCTCGATACCATCCTCGACACGATCGCGAATTATCAGGAGAACATCGAAGCCATCAAAGGCAAGATCAAGAAAGCCATGTTTTATCCGGCCATGGTGCTTTCAGTTGCTGTTTTGGTCTCATGCATCTTGCTGATCTTTGTGATTCCCCAGTTTGAATCAGTATTCAAGGGCTTTGGCGCTGACCTTCCGGCATTCACACTGATGCTCGTGGGCATGTCGCGTTTCATGGTTTCGTATTGGTGGTTGTTGCTGCTTTGGCTTGTCGGCAGCATCTTCGCCTTCATTACGGTGTACAAGCGATCGACCAAGTTCCAGCATTTTATCGGCCGTGCAGTACTCAAGCTGCCCGTCATTGGCGAAATTCTTCGCCAATCGGCAATGGCACGCTTCGCCCGCACCTTGGGGGTGACCTTCAAGGCCGGCGTGCCGCTGGTCGAGGCACTGGATTCGGTGGCGGGCGCAACTGGCAGCGTGGTTTACAACGAAGCGGTCAAGCAAATTCGTGAAGATGTATCTGTGGGCCACCAACTCCAGCTCGCAATTCGCCAGACCAACCTGTTCCCGAACATGGTGGTGCAGATGGTCGCGATCGGTGAGGAATCCGGTGCGCTCGATACCATGTTGTTCAAGATTGCAGAGTTCTACGAGCAGGAAGTCAACAACGCGGTCGACGCCCTCGCCAGCCTGTTGGAGCCTTTCATCATGATCATCATCGGCGTAATCGTCGGCGGCATGGTCATAGGCATGTACCTGCCGATCTTCAAGCTTGGCGCGGTGGTGGGTTGATTCCTATCGGCAGGGCTTATGGTTGCTGGAAGTCTAGGGAAGGGCATTCATGCCCGAAGCTCAATCGCAGTTTGCGAAGAACCATCGCCCGTAACTGGGCTTCCTGCTAAGCGCGCCCAAGGAAACGGTATTCCAGGGGAGCCTTCCCGAGGCCAGCGGCGGCTCCTCCTGGGACGGCGGAAACCACTCCTTTGACAAGACGACAACGTCGGGAGCCACTCGAACGCCCTTGCTGCTCCGGGAATAATGCGTCACAGCCTGTTCGCTCAATCCTGTCTCGTGGCAAGTGAAAGCTGGTATTTTGACAGCTTGATCGAGCGGAGCTTCGTTGATGGATTGGTCGTGGCTTGAACAACCGAGTGCGCTGATTCCACTCGCGGGGGTGCTGGGACTGCTAGTGGGCAGCTTCTTGAATGTCGTGATCCTGCGTCTGCCACGTCGCCTTGAACATGACTGGATGTCACAGGCTCGCGAGTTTCTCGGCCACACGGAACCCGCAGCAGAGGAAGCGCCGCCAGATCTGGTGTTCAAGGGTTCACATTGCCCGCACTGCAAGCATGAGCTGTCGCCTCTCGACAACATCCCTCTGCTGAGCTTTCTCATCCTGCGCGGGCGCTGCCGCTACTGCAGGACGGCCATTTCCTGGCAATACCCGATGGTGGAACTCATCACTGCCACAGCCAGTGCAGTCGTTGCCTGGAAGTTTGGTTTTGGCTGGCAACTGCTTGCCGCCCTGGCGTTCACCTGGATCCTCATTGCGGCATCGGGAATTGACGCACGCACGCAATTGCTGCCTGATCAGCTGACCTTGCCCCTGCTCTGGCTTGGCCTGCTGATTTCCCTGCTGCCAGTGTTTGTTGCGCCCGCCGAAGCCATTCTCGGTGCGATCATTGGCTGGCTCAGCCTGTGGTCGGTGTTCTGGCTGTTCAAGCTGATGACCGGCAAGGAGGGCATGGGCTACGGCGATTTCAAACTGCTCGCAGCCCTTGGTGCATGGATGGGCGCGGCGGCCCTGCTGCCGATCATCCTGCTGTCATCGCTGATCGGCGCGATCGTCGGCAGCATCGTGCTGGCGGCAAAAGGAAAGGATCGAAGCACACCCATTCCGTTTGGACCATTCATTGCCGCCGCGGGATGGGTCTGGTTCGTCTTTGGCAGCCAGCTGCTCGTCCTGTATCAGGAATGGTTTCTGGTCAGCGGTGGTTGACTGGCATTGCTGTGCCCAACCCTTGGCAACCCGAAAGGACGCAGGCAGGGGCTCGACTGCTTGAATTGACTGGTGAGGACGCGCCCTGGCAGTAAGCCGATCGCTGGAAAAGGGGCGAACCAACTCGCAAACAATGACGTCGACGTCAATCGAATGGCATGCCGGTGGTTAACCGGACTGGGCCAACATCCAGTTGATCAGCGCAGATCCTCGCGCATCAGCGTGTACAGGTAGTCACCGGATAACACGACAAGGGATTTCCCAGCTTCGTGGTAGTCGACCGATTCGCCATTGCCACAGGTCACCCGCAACGTTTTGGAATTGTCGGATATACCGGCCGATTCAGCGGCATGCTCGGCATAGGTTCCTGCCCTGCCCTGGAAGATCTCATTGGGACGGATATTGAGGATCTGGTAGACCGCACTCCTGCAAGCCAACGCACCGTTGGACACAACCTCGGACGATCGGAAATCCACCGTTCCACCTTCGAAACCCGGACCTGGTGCCGGCTTCACGGCTGCGGGGTTACCAGCCCAATCCGGGCTGTGGACATCAACGATGATCCATTCACCTCTGAACGATCCTTGTGCAAGGGCCTCGCCCGAAATGGCAAGGAATAGCAATGCCAGAAAGAAGATCCTGACGGCGGAAAAGGATTTGCTGATCATGAGCGTTCCACTCCTGACGGGAGCGGCCAGATTGCCTCAAGCGCGGCTGCCTGACCAGCACGCTGGTCGGAAGGCTCCGACCGTACATCCGAAGCCTGGACAGGCCAAGGCGCGGAACATGACCGCTCGCAATGGCCGTGTGCGTGATCGTCTGGTGGGCGGTGCAGGGTTCGAACCTGCGACCCTTGCCGTGTGAAGGCAATGCTCTACCGCTGAGCTAACCGCCCAATGACCTGAAAAGGTGGTGCCGGAAATAGGAATCGAACCTACGACCTCATCATTACGAATGACGCGCTCTACCAACTGAGCTATTCCGGCACAGAAGGGACGCGGATTATAGTGATTCGATCAACGCCTAACAAGGCTTGGCACCCACAGGCTATCTGCTCGAAATATGGCAAGCAAGCCATCGTGGCGTGATGGAACCGGCAAGCCGGTTGTTGCCGAATAGTGGTTGCATCAAACAACTGTTGCGCTTCGACTCCGGGCCAACTCTACCAACACGCGCCATTGGTTCCCGTATCGCTTGGTGCAGCCTTGAGGCCAGTGTTGTTTATCGTCAATTCATGGCAGGCATCATTCGCCTGCGCTCCCTGAGGCGTCGCCGTCAGGACATAGGTCTGATCGCTCCCCCCGACAAATGCAGCGGCAATGGAGTAGTAGCCTTTCTCGGAGTTTGTGCCCAATCCGAGACCCGCCGTCACATCAGTACTGTACCGGTTTCTGTTGGTGTAAAAACGCTCTTGCGCGGCGGCAACGCGCATCAATGCTTCGCGACCGTCCGCACGGCGCGTGCGTTGCACATATCGATCGTAGCTGGGCAATGCAACGGCCGCGATAATCGCGACTATTGCTACGACAATCAGCAATTCGATCAGGGTAAACCCTTTGCCATTGGTTTGCAGGTTCATCAGATACCCCTGGGAAACATGCTCCGACTGCGCTGTGAGCCGTACAGCCGGAGACTTCGGATTGGTCGGACCAAATGGATCCTGCCTTGCATGCTTAGAAAATATTCAACAGCTCTCGCCAGGCATTCCTGTGCCACACGTCATCGGCACCCGTCAGCGCTTCTTCGACAGCCTCTGCCACATTGATCGGCAGGGTAGTCTTGTCGATTCCGGGGATTTCCACCGCACCACCACCTGGCGGAACCACTGGCGTACCTATCGGTCGCGGGGTCGGCAGCAAGACGCCGACATCGGCAGACGTAGCCAATGGACTGCTGGGCGCGTTGAATGATCCCGATGCCGCGTTGACAATGACGAAACCATAGTCATTGCCGGGCGAACACGGATCCTGGTTCCTCGGGACAAGCGTGAACAGCATTGCCAGATTGGCCGAATAGAATGGATACGCTCGCCGCTGCGCGCGTTCGCCCGCAGACGCGGTCATCCCGGAGTTCGGATTTGTAGTACTTCCTAGTCGGATTTTCCAGCCCTTTGCACCCAGCATGGGCGTTGCGGTCTTGGTGATCCTCCGGACCTGATAAAGCTTGCCATCGCCACCCGTGGTTGAAGTCTGGGACATTACTTGCTCCTCCAGACTCGCCGGTGTAATCGGATAAACCGAGCAAGCCGGGCTGCCCGACCTGCAGGTTCCATAATCCCGAACCCCATAATAATACTGTTGCGGGATATTGTTGGTCCGATCGGGCTTGCCCAGATACTTGCCGGTGCCGAAGACAAACATCGGTACACGCGCCACGGGATCACGCATGGCGGTGGGGTTGAAGGAAAGCGGTTGGTCACCGACCGCAACCCCGCCACCGTAGGAGGTGAACATCAGGTCGGCTTTCCAGGTGGACGGGTCGCCAGTCAAGTCAAATCGCCACAGGTTGCCGGCGAGATCGCCAGCGACGGCGATATCATCAATCTGGTTGGAGCCGAAGTCGTAGACCGTGGCCGTCGAAAGGCCATAGCTCACGCCCGAGGTGGGAGCTGGCGTGCGTATTTCCTTGATCAGGATCCCGGTTTCAAGGTCAATGACAAGCAACGAGGTGCGCTTGGCAGCGGGATCCTTGCTTGCCGGATCAGCGGTGTCCTCCGGGAAATAGCCGCTCGACACGATTGCGGCCCATTTGTTCTGGTATTCAAGTCGGGCAATGCTTACCGAATCGTAGGTGTAACCCAGCGATGAACAGAAGCGCGCACCGGGCTGGCAGTCCGTTCCGCCACCGCTGGTCGGCGCAACATTCGTGAACTCCCACCTTGGCACGGCGCTTGCGGCAGCGGTCTCGCTACCCGGGTTAGGATTGGAAACATCCAGCGCATAGACGCCGCGTCCGCCGAGCCGCAATGAACCAACCAGGTAGGTCCTCCATTGGCCACCGATGAACGCATCGATCTGTTGCGGCGCATCATCCACGGTGGAAACGAAGCTTGCGGACTGCTGGGTTGATTTGGTCAAACGCAAATTCTCGATGATGGCATTGGGCACGTACGCCCATTGCTCCAGCCCGGAAGAAGCGGAGAACGCGTGCAGCATGCCATCGTTCGAACCGACATAGACATTGGGGCTGCGCGCACGATTGTCAAATTGGAACTTGGCATACGAGTTGCCCGCCACATTGGCGGCCTGTTCGGGCGTCCCCACCGGAAAAATATCCCGGAAGCCGCTGGTCGGTGATGAGACATAAACGGGTTCACCCTTGATCACCGCCCCCATCAACGAACCGCGTGTCCGGAAACGTGGCGTGCCAATGCTCTCTCTTGTGCGATCGCCACGGAGATAGTCGACGCGATCCGAACCAAGACCATCCGTGGTAAAGGGAAGCGCGGGTGGAACAGCGTTCAAGTTGATGCTGGCGGGATCGGCATTGAGTTTGTTCATCTGCGATGCGGAGAGCGAACTCCAGCGGAATGCCTTGCCGGTGCCCGGTTTGCCGTCCGACGTGAATATCCTGCGCGCTGTAGGTGCCAGGGCCTGAGTGACCGTGGTTCCGGTGCTGCTGCATGAACCACCCGTCAACAGGCACGCTGCATCCCATACCGGGGGAATAACAGGTTCAGAGTTCGAGTCCAGATTATGTCGGGTCAGTGATCCCGACCAATCCGAACTTTGATAGCTTGCTGCGTACCCGGTCGTCCCGGCGGTGATCAGGGGCAAGGAAATCGCGATTGGTGTCGACGCCGCGCTTTGCGCGAGGATGGCCGACAGGATATCGGTCAACGTCTGCACCAGCTGCTGTGGATTGCTTGCGCTGAAATACGCGCCGCGTCCGTTGACCGCGGCATGCCAGGTGTCATCAACGCCGGGTGGGGCGTTGTTGGTGGGCATCGGCCAGCCTGTCGACAATGCACTGGTATTCGTGCCCTTGCGCAGAGGCAGAAGATCTCCAGGAAAATCCAGGCTACCGGCGACACCCAGCGTCACCATGAACTGGGAAAGATGCTGCCAGGTTGCCGGATCGTTGACTGGATTCCAGTAGATTTCCTTGTTGTCCAGCGGGCCCTGACCAGCCAGCAGGGGCACCGAACCGGTGACGCCGGTGGATCGATCGGGAATATACGGCGTTACATTGTTGTTGAGGCTTGGCTGCAGATCCTTGGCCCAATAATGGAAACCGATATTCGCCATTGACAAGGATACTTTGGTTCCTTGCACATCCCAGATTATTCGACTTTCGGCATCGTTCGTGGCAAATGCCCTGCCATCGGGCAGCGTGCGAGCCGTCTGTCCATCGAAATACCCCGCCGGTGCAACGGGACTCAGTGCTGTCGTATTGTCATTCCAGTAACCGTCCGTAACCTGCATGTTGAAATTCTTTCGGCAGGACAGGTTCTGGCCCACTTCAGGCCCATCCGGCGTGAATTCCCAATACGGATTCATGTTGTTTGTGGTGAGCGAACGCTCGAAGAACTTTCCCACCGCGATCATGGCGCGACGATTGGGGGTACTGCCTGTACTGACCGTGTTGTAGATCCAGTTGTAGAAGTTGTTGCGCCAGGCCCCGACGTTCTTCTGGATCGCGCGGGTCGACAGTGCCGGACTGGCAAGGGAATATGGACTTGAAAAATCCGAATTGATCGTCTGCCAAGCGACGCGAACATCACCACTGATGCTTCCATACGCCCGCGTCAGTGCCGTACGCGACAGCAAGTTGCGGGTACGGTAATAGGAATACCAGTTGGCAAAGTTCTGCTGTACCGCGGCAGTTTCGTCATTGATGTAGGTCGCGGTGCAGCCCGTGTTGCTGAACGGTGTCGGACAAGTGTAGTAGAAGCCACCATTGTACTTGCCGCTGCTTCCGCCGCGGACCGTGCTGCTGATGTCAACGCCGGTCAGCGCATTGGGTGCGTCACCCGTACTGGTGACCTTGCTGAAATCCTGATAGAACCTCGTCGACAGATTCAACGTGTTGGCGGAGCCATAGCAATAGCTGCCAGTTGCGTTGGCACACAAACCATCACGCCAGGCACCGGTATAGCTGGCATTCGGGAACGAACTTCCATCGGCCTTGAGTGGCGGCGGATAGCTTTTGCTCGGATCAAAATAAATCAAGTTGGTGTCGGGTGAAAAATAATACTTGTTTCCGTAGCTTCCACTCAATGAATCAGGCAGGGATGTTGCCATCATCGAACCCGAATCGTCGAAGGTAACGACGACGTTGGGATCCACCGTGGTGGTGAGCTCGGGAGGCGTTGCCAGGAGGTCGACCGTACCCGCCGCCGGTGACGCCTGGACGACGGTTGAAAACGTGCCCATGCCGGCAAGGAATGAAATAGCTGCCGAAAGCAGACTCAGCTGCACGCTGTTCCTTAATGGAGATGCGCTCATGTTGAAACTCCTCGCGGTACGACTCATGGCCCGCCCGGGGGCGCATTGAAGCCGGTATTAGTGAGATCAATGGCGGAATAGACGCTTTCAGCGACGCGCACGACGGCATCGCTGCCGCCAACGCTACGTGCCGTTATCCGATACCACTCATGCCTGCCGACCAGCGAAGTCAGTTCGCGGTCACGAGTGCCAAGTTGTTGTCCTGCGCCTGGCGGTACGGCAGGGCCCATGTCTTCAATGATCAAACGCGGCTCCTCGCCGAGCGCCGCTGTTTCGGCACTCCCGGAAAGCCCCGTCATCGCATACGCGTAGGTGAACCAGCCTGAAAGCGGTGTTGCCGGCTCCCACTCCTTTTCGCTGCGAAAGCGCTGGACATTATCCATCAGCAAACCCGATGGCAGGGGTCGGTACACGCAATTCACTGAAGCGCTCGCATCGATGCAAGGCGGTAGCGGTTGCGAACCGACATAACTCAATTGCCACAAGGAGGCTTCTGCGCCACGCAAGACGCTTTCGGCCCCGGAAAGGCTCAGTTGGCGATTGCGCATGCCGCCAGTCATCTTCTCCTGCAAGATGGACGTGCTCGTTGCTGTCAACGCAAGCAAGGTCAGGAGAATCAGGAAGATCAGGGCAACAAACAGTACCGCGCCGCGCTGATCTCGCGGAACACGGAAGACAAAGGGAGCTTTCGAAATCATCGGCTTGCCTTCCAATCAGGGAATGTAGTTGCGATTGGCGGTCTGCGCGATGAACTCCCTGCGCAGCATGCTGGAAAGATTGAGTCCCGACGGCAAGATGGTCTGGTCGACCGCAGCCCCCGCGGCACCCCCTGTCGCATTGAAGGTGTATCTATAGGAACGACTGGCGGGATCAAGCCCTGGCACGTCGTTGACCGAATTCATCAAGAGATGTGTCTCGACGACGCGAACAGATCGCCACAGACATCCAGGCTCGTTGCTGGTCGGAACGGTCGGGTTCGGCGCAACACCCTCAGGCTTGTTGGGACAGGTGACCGTCCCGCCATTCCGATTCTCGACTTTATCTGCACTGAGGAAGCGGGTATTGCCCGTGATGTCCTGGACGCCGAAACGGAAATCAAGCCGATCCACGCCTTGCACGAGTTCCTGATCAACCCCGTTTTCGCGCCGGATAAGAGTGGGGATCAAGCGCTTGGCAGCAGGGCTGTTGCGTCGCGCATCCGGATTGTCGTCGTTGCGGAAACCGAGATAATAAGTCACCGTGACGAAATCCTCGGAGAAATTGAATACCCGCACGTCACGCAATGCCGTTGCCGTGCAGGTAGGCGAGCCAGGCAACATGGCCCCGATGTTTATTGTGTTTCCGGAGAAACCGCTGACCGGCACGATGCTCGGATTCTGGCAATCGGATATCAATGCGAGCCCCGCACCCGGCGCAAACGCAACCGGATCGTCTCCGGTTTGTGGACTGACCGTGACAGAACCGCCTGAGCTGCAGTTGCCATTGACGATCATCGGCCATCCACTGCCGCGCTGGTAGCGAATCGTCAATACATCGCTATTGGGTACGCGCGAACCTGCCGCGAGTCCCGCTGCCGGCACCTGGCCTGCGCCGCTTGGCAAGGCTGGAGTGCAAGTACCTGAAACGCATCGGTATCCCTGCATGAAATACCGTGGGCTCAAGACATAAGCGGCAGTCGGCGTCGCGTTGCTCAGGTTGCCGCTGCCATCAACACTGACATTGTTGCTGCCCACATCTGGCAGATTGAGATTCGCGGCAAATACCATCGGCCCGCGCCCACTCCATGTCGGCACGCTGCCGCCGGTTGTGGCATTTCCGGACGTATTGCTGCAGAACTGCCCCCTGCTCACGCGCAGATCGGATTCGATTCGCGCTACCCCGTAGCGACCGTTTTCCTGCAGTCGGGCAAGACCATCCTGCACTCTGTTGGTATGACTCGTGCCAGAGAACAAACCCAGGATGCCGATGCTGAGCAACAAGCCCAAGGCCAGGGCAATCATGATTTCCAGCAGGGTAAAGCCGCCTTGTCCCTGCGATTGGATGCCGGACGCGAAAGCGGATCCAGCCTGCGCGCGACGGGAAGCCGCTCCACGGCAACGCCTGGTCAACACTACCGCAGGCAAATGCAGGTCAGCCCTGTCCGCCGAATCCAACTGAGGCAGTGCAGTTTTGTCATTCATTCGTGCCATTCCTCAGGGCTGAAAAACCCAGGCAAAGGTCTGGGTGTCAGGCGCGCCGGTGCTGTCTCGATCAAGAGTCGATTCGCTCCATTGAATCGTCATCGTGCATTGCCCGTTGTAGGGTGCCGCGCCGACCTGGAGGCCGGACCCAAGCAAGGCGCCATTGCATCGGATCTGGGCAGCTGCATTTGGAAGCGAATCGACCAGTTGCGTACTCCAAAGAGCTATATCGTGAGCTGCGATATTCGCCGGGTTGCACACCGCACCGCCAGCGCACGGATCGCTGCCAGTGGCTGGATAAGTGATTGCATACGTTGAAATCTGACCGAGATTCGACCGCATGCGATCCATCATCGACTGCGCAAGGAAGGTGGCTTGTGTACGCAGGAACGCGCTCTGGTTGGTTCTCACGGAAAGCACCATGAGCCCAGCCATGCCAAGCAGGCCGAGACTGAAAATAAGCAAGGCAATCAACACTTCGAGTAGCGTAAAGCCCCGATCAAGCGGCTTCGCGGTCATCAAGGAGAAGATTTTCATCAGCAACCACCTGCCGGTGAACCGGTAATGTCCCGTCGACTGGAAATCACGCCGCTGCCGAGCACGCTGATACGCCGGGATTGGCTGCTGTCGGCTCTCGCGGTCGGCCGGCATACATTGAGATCGAACGCGGTGGCACCGAGCAGGCTTCCGGTTGCCCGAAATGTGATCGTGTCGTCTGCCCCGCCGCCGGAGGATTTGGATTGAATGGTGTATTGGGGGTCAATCGCGGCGTGCGTGCTGATCTCCTCGCTGCCGAACTTGACTGACCAACCATTGCTCCAACTGGAATTGGCCTTGACAACGACATCACGTCCGCGTTTTACGGCCTCGGTCCGGGCCATCGTCAGGTCGTGCACAAGCTCATTGGTCAACTGGGTGACCTGCGTGCGGATGTTGAATTCACGAAAGCTGGGCAGCGCCATCGCGACAAGTACGCCAACGACCGCTACCGCAATCAGCAATTCCAACAAGGTGAAACCGGGACTTCGGGTGAATCCCCTGAACCGGTGCGGATACTTCGGTACCGACATGACTCCCCCTGCGCGGAATCGGGCAACTATCATGCGGCAACACTACGGGACGCCCGAAAGCCGGGCAAGCAGGCTGCGCGCGCGAGGTAGGAATTGGCGGATGAGCGGTGGAGCCGGGATTGCGGTCCGGACCGCCTGCGAACGAGGCCAGGCGCGCCCGGGCGCCGGGTCGGCCAGGATCAGCCGACAACCTTGATGCGCAGTTCCTTCGGCAGGGCGAAGGTCATGGTTTCGCGCTGGCCAGCAAGTTCTCGAACTTCGCCCACGCCCCAGGCCTTGAGGCGTTCGATGACCTCGATCACCAGGCTCTCGGGAGCAGAGGCGCCGGCGGTCAGGCCGACGCGCTGGCGGTCAGCCAGCCACTCGCGCTGGATGTCATCGGCGCCATCGATCAGGTAGGCCGGGACGCCCTGCTTCTCGGCAAGCTCGCGCAGGCGGTTGGAGTTGGAACTGTTGGGCGAACCGACCACGAACACGATGTCGCATTGCTGGCCGAGCTCGCGCACGGCATCCTGGCGATTTTGCGTGGCGTAGCAGATGTCGTCGTGGCGCGGCCCGAGAATATTCGGGAAGCGTGCGCGCAGGGTGTCGATCACCGTGCGGGTGTCATCGACGGAAAGCGTGGTCTGGCTGACATAAGCGAGTTTGGCAGGATTGCGGGGCTCGAGGCGGGCCACGCATTCCGGGGTTTCGACGAGGTGGATGCGGCCCTTGTTCAAGGGGCTCCACTGGCCCATCGTGCCCTCCACTTCCGGATGCCCGGCGTGGCCGATCAGGACCACATCACGCCCGGCCTTGCCATGGCGGGCGACCTCGATATGCACCTTGGTCACCAGCGGACAGGTCGCATCGAACACGTTCAGGCCGCGCCTGTCGGCTTCGATCCTGACCTCCTGCGATACGCCATGCGCGCTGAAGATCACCGTGGCACCGTCCGGCACCTCGTCAAGCTCCTCGACAAACACGGCTCCACGCTTGCGCAGGGAATCGACGACAAAGCGATTGTGCACGACTTCGTGACGCACGTAGATCGGCGCGCCGAACGATTCGAGCGCGCGCTCGACGATCTCGATGGCGCGATCGACGCCGGCACAGAATCCACGTGGGTTGGCGAGCAGCACTTGCATGGCCGGCATTATCGCGCAGAGTCGGGCTTGCTGGCGAACAATCCAAATGCGATCAGCATGACGGCTCCGACACTGATCGCCGAATCGGCAATGTTGAAGGCCGGCCACGACCAGGTGCCGTAATGGACATCGATGAAATCAACGACATGGCCAAGGCGGATGCGATCGATCACGTTGCCGATGGCGCCGCCAATGATCAGGGCCAACGGCATCGCGGTGCGCCAGTCCGCGCGATTCGTGCGCTTGAGCCAGACCACGAGGATGGCCGAGACAATCACCGCCAGCGCTGTGAAGAACCAGCGCTGCCAGCCGCCGGCGTCAGAGAGGAAACTGAAGGCCGCGCCCTCGTTGTAGGCCAGGGTCCAGTTCAGCAATCCGGCAATGACGGGCAGCGAATCGTGCAGCTGGAAATGCTGCAGCACGACCCATTTGCTGACCTGGTCGGCGACGATGATGAGTACTGACAGCAGCAGCCAGCTCAGGGCATTGGTTTGCTTCGACATGAATTCCGCGCGGATCCGTTGGAACCGTGAATGGTACATGGCCGCGCGCGTCCTGGCCCGCCAAGGCAGGTGATGTGCAGCGTGGCGGCCTGCGCCAGGCGAAATTCCAGGGCTGGAATCGCTATGCTTGGCCATTGCCCGTGCGCTGCCCGAGAGCCTGATGATTGCCGCCCCGCGTTGTGACCGCGCTGATGCGTGGAAGGTCCTGAAAACCCTGTTTGAAACGAGTGCTGCGAGATTCGATCTGCGCGAGGCGTTCGCGGCCGATGCGCAGCGATTCGATTCGCTCTCGTTCGAGGCAGCCGGCGTGTTTGCCGATCTTTCCAAGAACCTGATCGACCGCACGGTGATGGCCGCCCTGGCCGACCTGGCCCGCGAATGCCGCATCGAGCAGCGCCGCGATGCGATGTTTGCCGGGGCGGCGATCAATGCGACTGAAAATCGGGCCGTCCTGCATACCGCGCTGCGTGCGCCGCGCGAGTCGGCGCTGCATGGCGAGGAAGTCCATGAAGTCCTCGAGCGCATGCTCGCCTTCGCCGAGCGCGTGCGCGACACGCGCGCCAGCGGCATCCGGCACATCGTCAACATCGGCATCGGCGGCTCCGATCTCGGTCCGCAAATGGTGGTTCCGGCCCTTGAAGCCTGGTGCCAACGCGACCTCACCCTGCATTTCGTCTCCAATGTCGACGGCCATGACATCAATTCCGCGCTACGCGGCCTGCAGCCGTCGGCAACCCTGTTCTTGATTGCCTCGAAGACCTTCACGACCCAGGAAACCATGAGCAATGCGCGGATTGCTCGGGATTGGTTTGTCGCCAATGGTGGCACCGATACACGCAGGCATTTCGTCGCCGCGACGACGAACATCAAGGCCGCCGCGGAATTCGGCATCGACACGACGTTTGGATTCTGGGACTGGGTGGGCGGACGCTATTCGCTGTGGTCGGCGATTGGCTTGCCGATTGCACTGGCCATTGGCGCGCAGAACTTCCGCGACCTGCTTGGCGGTGCGCAGGCGATGGACCGGCATTTCCGCGAGTCGCCGATCGAGCGCAACCTGCCGATCCAGCTCGGCCTGCTGGATGTCTGGTACCGGAATTTCCACGGTTTCACGAGCCGCAGCATCGCTCCCTACCACCAGGGCCTGCGCCGCCTTCCGGCCTATCTGCAACAACTGGAAATGGAGAGCAACGGCAAGCGCGTCGACATGGATGGCGAGCTGCTGCCCTTCGCGACCAGCCCGGTGATCTGGGGCGAGGCCGGCACCAATAGCCAGCACGCCTATTTCCAGATGCTGCACCAGGGCAGCGACGTGATCCCGGTCGAGTTCATCCTCGAACGCGATCCAGCGCATGCGCATGCCGATGCGCACCGCAAGCTGCTTGCCAATGGCCTGGCCCAGGCACAGGCATTGATGCTTGGCAGGAGTGCAGCCGAGGCAATCAAGGACAAGGTGCCGACGGCATCGGCATTGATGGATGCCGAGGTGCTGGCGCGGCATCGCACCTTCCCCGGCAATCGCCCGAGCAGCACCTTCCTCATCGATCGACTGACGCCTGCCGCGCTCGGCGCACTGGTCGCCATGTACGAGCATCGCGTCTTCGTCAGCGGCGCGCTGTGGAACATCAACAGCTTCGATCAGTGGGGCGTCGAACTCGGCAAGATGTTGTGCAACGACCTGCTGCCCCGGTTCGATTCTGGCGACACTGACGGGCTGGATGGTTCCACGGCAGGCCTGCTCAAGCGCCTGCGACACTGATGGCGGGTCACCGCCGTCAGTCACGCTGACCAATCACGGCTTGGCAGCGGGCGGAAACCTTTGTGCGGCTTCCGCCCCCATGCAGGCACCTGCGATCGAATCAGTCTTCAGCCGCCGGTGCGGCCGCCTCGTCGGCAACCGCATCGTGCTTGCTGCCTGCGCCAATGTTGCGGTCAAGGAACGCCAGCATCTTGCTGTACATGTCGGTCACGTTGGCCTCATCGTAGAAGCCGTGTGCCTCGGTCCGCTGGTAGATCCATTCGACGTTCTTGCCGCGCTTGAGCATGGCATTGCGCATGGTTTCACCCTGCACCGGCGGCACGCGCTTGTCCTGGCCGCCGACAATCAGCATGACATTGGCCTTGATGTGCTCGACCTGGTTGACCGGCGAGCGTTGCGCAAGCAGTGCATCGTCCTTGCCGAGCACCATGTCGAGATAGCCGCTACCCATTGCGGATTGCGGGATATCGCCGCGGGACTTCATCAGACGCAGGTCGTAAACACCTGAATCCCCGATCGCGCAACGATAAAGATCCGGCTCGCGGACTGCACCCTGCAGTGCCGCGTACCCACCATAACTCGTGCCGGCGATGCAGATGCGCTTCGGATCGGCGATGCCTTCGGCAATCGCCCACTTCGTCGCATCGGTGATGTCGTCCTGCATCCTGCCGCCCCACTCCTGATATCCGGCCTTCTCGAAAGCGAAGCCATAACCACCCGAACCGCGGAAGTTGACCTGCAGCACGGCATAGCCGCGATTGGTGAGGACCTGTGCCGTGCGGACATAACCCCAGGTGTCGCGCACCCCGTACGGACCGCCATGCACGAGCACGACGAGCGGCAGATTTTTCGCTTCCTCCTTGCCGACCGGCTTGCTGAGATAGCCGTGCAGCGAGGTGCCGTCGCGCGCCTTGAGCGAAATAGGCTCCATTGTCGCCAGATCATCGGCCTTCAGCCACGGCGCGCGTGCGAGCAAGGCCGTCAGCTTCCTGTTCGCGACGTCGTACAGGTGGAACGTGCCTGGATTGAGATCGCTGCTGACTTCGAGGACGATCTTCTTGCCATCTGCACTGCGCGACGCAATGCGCACGTCTTCACCGGGGAACTGCTGCATCAGTTCGACGAGCAGCTTCGCTTCAGGCGCGGCCTTGTCGAGCAGGCTGACTGCGACGCGGCCCGGCATCGAGCGCACGGCGAAGGCATCGCGCTCATCGAGCGTCATGACGAGTTCGATCGGATCGGCGCCATTCGCGCTCCAGACCGTTTCCATCTTGCGTGTGGCGACATCCCAGCGGCACACGCCGCCGCATGAGAAATACACCGCCGTGCCGGCACGATTGAACATGATCGGCGTCACGCGCCCGCTGCTGGAGACCTCGTCGACGAGCAGCTCCCACGGCTTGTCGTCACCTTCGCGGTAATAGACCTTGCGCTTCTGGGTTACGTCGTCACCGTATGCAAAACGCACGACGCCATCGTGGTCGGTGAGGAATTCGGCAATGCGTATCGGCGCGGTCGCGACGACGCGCGTCTTGCCGTCGCGCAGGTTGATGCGCCGGGCTTCGGCGAACAGTCCGTCGCTGCCGGCCACGGCGACACGGCTTACGTTCCACGGCCGCACCGTGATCAGCGCGGAATTGTCGTCATCGCGCAGCTTGTCGAGCAACCACGCACTCGCGAGTTCGCCTTCCTTGCGCTGGATGCGCGTACCGGTCGTGCCGGCACCAGCGCGATAGCCGAACAACAGGTCGTTGCCACTGCCATCGGCATTGACGACATGCAGTTCACCGTTCGCCACCGGCGCCTCGAGCCCGCCAACTGCCTCGCCGACGGTGTACATGACGCGTTGCGGACCGACCCACCACAACTGGATGACCTGCGCATTCTCCCGCGGGCGGATGTTGACCGCCTTGTTGTCGGCGAGGTTGATCAGCGAAAGCGATCGCTGACCATCGATCTGCGCCATCGCGGCGAGGTACTTGCCGTCAGGAGAAATCTGCACTTCGCCGAACTTCATGTGCCTGGCGAAATCCGCCAGCGGTACCGGCTCGGCGGCTTGCGCGCTGGCACATGCCAGGATCAACCCGGCCAGAAACATCCCTTTCCCGCGCATTGCAACTCTCCCGTGATTGGCAAAAGTCTAATCTACATTGTTTCATGCCCTGATGGTACCTGCGCTTTCGTGGGCACTCGGCCGTAGCGGTCTTCCAGGCGGACAATGTCGTCTTCGCCGAAGTAGTCGCCACACTGCACCTCGATCAGGTGGATGTCGCGCCCGGTCGGATTCTCCAGCCGGTGCACGGTGTTCATCGGGATGTAGGCGGATTCATTGGCATTGAGCAGGAACTCGCGCTCGCCGATGCGCACCTTGGCGGTGCCATCGACGACAGTCCAGTGCTCGCTGCGGCGATTGTGCAATTGCAGCGAAAGCACATGGCCGGGCTTTACCGTGAGGCGCTTGACCTTGCAGTCCTCGCGGTCCTCGAGGATCGTGTAGCTGCCCCACGGCCGATGCACGGTGTTGTGCAGCGCGGCGGCCGGATGGTTGCTCTCGCGCAGGCGCTCCACCACGGTCTTGACCTGCTGGGCGCGATCGCGATCGGCGACGAGCACGGCGTCGCCGGTGTCGATGATGATGAGGTTCTCGACGCCGACCGCGGCGACCATGCGCGCATCGGACTGGATGTAGCAGTTGCGGCTCTCGACGACGACGGCATCGCCCTGCACGCGATTGCCGTCGGCATCGGCTTCGACTTCAATCTCGCTGATTGCCTTCCACGAGCCGATGTCGCTCCAGTCAAAGCGCGCCGGCACGACGGCAACCCGCTCGGCACGTTCCATGATCGCGTAGTCGATCGAGATGTCGGGCTGGGCAATGAAGGCCTCGCGGGAGAATTCGACCGGGCTGGCCTGACCGCTCTCGCTGGCATGGCAGGCGCGCGCGGCCGCAAGCACGTCCGGGCAGGCCTTCTGTGCAGCGGCAATCAGGGCATCGGCGCGGAAACAGAACATGCCCGAGTTCCAGGTGTAATCGCCGGACAGCAGGTAACTTTCCGCCGTGGCCTGGTCGGGTTTTTCGACGAAGGCGGCGACTTCGCGGCCTTCGCTGCCCTCGACCTCGGTGCCCATACGGATATAGCCAAAGCCGGTTTCCGGTGCGCTTGGCTGGATGCCGAAAGTGACCAGCCAGCCATCGGCGGCGATCTTCGCGGCGCGGCGCACATCGGCGGCAAAGGCCTCGACGTCGCGGATCAAGTGATCCGACGGCAGGATCAGCAAGGTCGCATCACTGGCGCACTGGTCGAGCACGTACAGCGCGGCGAGCAGGATCGCCGGCGCGGTATTGCGCCCGACCGGCTCCAGCAGGAATGGCAGGCGATCGAGGTCGGCATCGGCGTGGGTCGCGTACTCGTCGCGGGTGAGGAAGTAGTAGTCCCGCCCGGTCACGGTCAGCACGGTGCCGCCATCGGCGAGCCTGAGGGCGCGATCGAGCGTCTTGTAGAGCAGCGAGCGGCCATCCGCCATGCGCATGAACGGCTTTGGATAGGCGCTGCGCGATACCGGCCAGAGACGGGTGCCGGCTCCGCCGGAAAGGATTACCGGAACGATCATGCTGTTACTCCACGGTCTTGAAGGGCGGCGAGTTCGCCGATCACCTCGCGCAGCCCGGATTCCCAGGGCGGCAAGTGTTGTCCGAATACAAGGGCAAGCCTGGTGTTGTCGAGCACTGAAAACGCCGGGCGTTGCGCGCGCGTCGGGTAATCGATGCTGGCAATCGGCGTCAGTTCTGGAATCCTTGCAAGCAGGCCGGCGCGCTGCGCCTCGCGCATGATGGCGCTGGCGAATCCAAACCAGCTGCAACGCTGGGACGCAGTCAGGTGATACGTGCCACAAGCTGTTTCGCGTTCGCGCCTGTCCATCGCCAACCAGCGCTGCAAGACACTGCCAGTCGTCCGCGCGATCCAGCTTGCCGGTGTTGGTGCGCCAATCTGGTCGTCGACTACGCGCAACTCTTCGCGCTCGGCTGCCAGGCGCAACATCGTACGCAGGAAGTTCTGCCCGCGCGCCGCATACACCCAGGCCGTGCGCAGGATCAGGTGTTGCGCGCCGCTGTCGCGCAAGGCCTGCTCGCCGGCGAGCTTGCTGCGACCGTAGACGCCCAGCGGCGCGGTTTCATCGTTCTCGTGCCACGGGCGATCGCTGCGCCCATCGAACACATAATCGGTCGAATAGTGGACGACGAGCGCATCGTGACCTGCCGCCCAGGTGCCGATCTCCGCCAGTGCAAGATGATTGATCCGATCGGCCAGAGCCGGCTCGTCTTCGGCCCGATCGACGGCGGTATAGGCCGCCGCATTGACGATGATCCTGGCCTCGCTCGCATCGAGCACGCGTGCCAGTGCAGCGGCATCGGCGAGATCGACTTGCAGGCAGTCGCTGCCATCCTCGAGCCGACCCATTCGCGTCGCACACGTCAGCCGGCCGAGCGCCGCGAGTGGTTCGCGCAAGGCGTGGCCGACCTGGCCATTGGCACCGAGCAGCAGGATGTTCACGCGTAGACCGGCAGCTTGTCCGCTGCCACATCGGCGAGAAAAGGCGCCTTCTCGTCCTTTTCCGACAGCGATGGACGCGCCAGCGGCCAATCGATCGCCAGCGCAGCATCATTCCAGCGGATGCCGGCATCGGCCGCGGCGTCGTAGTGCGCCGTGCACTGGTAGACAAACGTCGCCGGCCCGGTCAACACGGCGAAACCATGGGCAAATCCTTCAGGAATCCAGAAATGGCGTTTGTTCTCGGCACTGAGGATCGCCGCCGCCCATTGGCCACGGGTCGGCGAACCAGTCCGGATATCCACGGCGACATCGTAAACCTCGCCTTCGAGCACGCTGACCAGCTTGCCCTGCGGATTCGGCCACTGGTAATGCAGGCCGCGCAAAACGCCCTGCTCCGAGCGCGAGACATTGGTCTGCACGAAATGCAGATCAAGCCCTGCCTCGGCAAACCGATTGGCATTGAAACTCTCGTAGAAAAATCCGCGCGCATCACCATGAACCTTTGGCTCGATGACGAGACAACCCTCCAGCGCGGTCTTGATCAGCTTCATGCCGGACGCCCTTCCCGCACCAGCTCCTGCAGGTACTGGCCGTAGGCGTTCTTCGCCAGGGGTGCGGCAAGTCGGAGCACCTGCTCGGCATCGATCCAGCGATTCAGGAAGGCGATTTCCTCGGGGCAGCAGATCTTCAGGCCCTGGCGGTTCTCGATGGTCTGCACATAGCTCGATGCCTCGACCAGGGATTCGTGCGTGCCGGTATCAAGCCAGGCGAAGCCCCGGCCCATGCGTTCGAGCATCAGCGAATCATCGGCCAGGTAACAGCGGTTGAGATCGGTGATTTCCAGCTCGCCACGCGGCGAAGGTTTCAGCTCGCGGGCAAAATCGGCGGCACGGCCATCGTAGAAATAAAGCCCGGTGACCGCCCAGTTCGATCGTGGATGGGCAGGCTTTTCCTCAAGTCCGATGACGCGAGCGTTGCCATCGAATTCGGCGACGCCGTAGCGCTCCGGATCGCGCACCCAGTAACCGAAAACCGTGGCCCCGTTCGTACGCGCATCGGCAGCGCGCAACAAGCGCGTCAGGCCATCGCCATAGAAGATGTTGTCGCCGAGAATCAGGCAACTTGGATCATTGCCGACGAAATCACGACCGATCAGATAGGCCTGCGCAAGTCCATCCGGTGAATCCTGCACGGCGTAGCGGATCGAAAGGCCCCATTGCGATCCGTCGCCAAGCAGGCGCTGGAACAAGGCCTGCTCATGCGGCGTGTTGATGATCAGCACATCGCGGATTCCGGCCAGCATCAGGGTGCTCAGCGGGTAATAGATCATCGGCTTGTCGTAAACCGGCAGCAGTTGCTTGCTGACCGATTGCGTCAGCGGATACAGGCGCGTGCCGGAGCCGCCGGCGAGGATGATGCCGCGTCGTTTTGTCACCGGATGACCTCAAGACCAGGATTCGGACCGACCATTGTAGATTGCCCCGCCCAAAGACGCCCACCGGTCAAGGCGGAATGCTGCAAGCCATTGATTGGTATCAGGGAATATGGAACAAGATTACGACCACAGCGGCGCAAGGCTGACGCTGTTGGAGCATCGCCGGGGCCAGGCAGCCTGTTTCCCGCTTCCGGATGTCGCAATGGCGGCAAACCGCTTTGCGAAGGACGCGCGTCCTGCGCCTCCGCAAATCAAGGGCATCGCGGCTGTAGCCGCTTCCTGCGACGAAGCAGCGATGCTGGTAAGACTACCGAGGCCCGCGTCGTCTGCACGCATCTCCCTATTCCCCATCAAAGGGGGCACCGTTTCGACTACTCCCCCTCCGGTGGGGCGGGAAGCGGCATCCAATGGGTGGGTGAATACATTTGACTAGTCGCATTGCACCGCCACGCTTTTCTTGCTGAGGCGTAGTTCTTCCAAGAAACAATCGACTCCGATCGCCAACTGCCAACAAACGTAAGCTTCAACGGCGCAACATAGAGCAAAAGATTCACTCCCTTCGGCGCAGTCTCAATTGAGTACCACGAGCCTTGTTCCTTCATAGCGAACTTTTTGTCCAGTTAAATTTATCAACAGACGCCCTAGCAAATTACTCGTGGATTTCGACAATAGAGAGTAGGGAGAATGGTCGTGCCAATTCGTGGTGATTCGCGCCCATGAGCTGCCTAGGGAATTTCGGAGTCTCGTTGATGTGAGGCTCGTCGCGATGGCTTCGCTGTTGGTTCCGACCTCCTATCTGCACAGACCTATTCCAAATTCCCGGCCTCCGCAGCAAATCGCTCGGCGAGGAAGGCGCGCATCATGCGGTAGGCGCGTTTTGCGGCGCGTTCGTTGTAGAGGCAGCCGGGCGGACTGTTTGCGTCGGCTTCGGCGAAGCAATGCACGGCACCGCTGAAGTTGACGAACTGCCAATCGGCTCCGGCTGCATCCATTTCCTCGTTGAACTTGCCGATGTCCTCCAACGAAGTGCCCTGGTCATCGGCGCCATTGAGCACGAGTATCGGCGTCTTGATGGAATGCTCTGCCGCCGGCATCGATGTCGACAGGCCGCCATGGAAACTGACCACGCCGGCAAGATCCGCGCCGCTGCGGGCGAGTTCGAGGACGGTGGAACCACCGAAACAGAATCCGATCGCGGCAATCCTGTCCGCCTGCAGGGGCACCTTGCCAACCTGTGCGCGCAAGGTGGCGACGGCTTCGCTGATGCGGGAGCGCAAGATCGCCCGATCCGCATAAAGCACACCGACTTGCGCACGTGCCTCCTTGGCATCCTTCGGCCGCACGCCTTCGCCATACATGTCGGCGACGAGGATCACGTAATCACTTGCGGCTACTTCCTTCGCACGCTCGATGGCCGATTCGGTCTCGCCCATCCAGTTCGGCACCATGACCAGACCGGGACGCAAGGCCTTGCTCGCGTCGTCATAGACCAGGTGCCCGGCGAAGCGGGTCTTGTCGACCGTGTAACTGATCGGCTTGACCACCATTGCGGCCTCGACCGAGGTCACGGCAAGCAAAAACAAGACTGAAGCTAGCAAGGCGCGCATGGTCTTCTCCGTCGGGATTTGCGCCGATGATAGTCCCATGCCAGGCAAAACTCAGGCGTTCGCGGCCTGATGCACGCCGGCCACGGCACGACCGGAGGGATCGGCGGCCAGGGCAAAAGCGGGATCCCAGGCAATGGCAGCCGCCGAGGAGCAGGCGATCGACTTGCCGCCGGGAATGGTCTGCGCGCAGGCATCGCCAGGGAAATGCTGCTCGAAGATGCGCCGATAGAAATATCCCTCCTTGGTGGTCGGCGGATTGAGTGGAAAGCGCCTGGCCGCCGCGGCAAATTCGCGATCGCTGACCTGGGCTTCGGCATGCGCCTTGAGGCCATCGATCCAGCCATAGCCGACGCCATCGCTGAACTGCTCCTTCTGCCGCCAGAGGATCGATTCCGGCAGCGCACCGGCAAAGGCTTCGCGCAATACCGCCTTCTCGATGCGCCCGTTGCCGGCCATCTTGAATTTCGCGTCCATGCCCATGGCGACATCGAGGAACTCCAGGTCGAGGAACGGCACGCGCGCCTCGACGCCCCAGGCCATCATCGACTTGTTGGCGCGGGCGCAGTCGTAGAGATGCAGGGCATCGATCTTGCGCACGGTTTCAGCGTGGAATTCACGCGCGTCCGGTGCCTTGTGGAAATAGAGATAGCCGCCGAAGATCTCGTCGGATCCTTCACCGGAGAGCACCATCTTCACGCCCATGGCCTTGATGCGGCGCGCCAGCAGGTACATGGGTGTCGATGCGCGGATCGTCGTCACATCGCAGGTCTCCACATGGCGGATCACCTCGGGCAAGGCATCGAGGCCTTCCTCGAAGGTGTAGCGGAAGCCGTGATGGACGGTGCCGAGCGCCTCGGCGGCGACTTCCGCGGCGGCCAGATCGGGCGAGCCTTCAAGACCAATGGCAAACGAATGCAGGCGCGGCCACCAGGCTTCGGCGGAATCATCCTCCTCGACACGCCGACGCGCGAAGCGCGCCGCACAGGCCGCGACCAGGGAGGAATCAAGTCCACCGGAGAGCAGCACGCCGTAAGGAACATCGGTCATCATCTGCCGGTGCACGGCCGCTTCAAAGGCGACGCGCAGCGCCTGTGCCGTCACTTCAACTCCTTCGGTCGCAGCGTAACTGCGCCACGGTTTTTCGTAGTAGCGCTGCAGCTCGCCAACCGCGCTGTCGAAGACATGCCCCGGCGGAAACGCGGCGACATCGGCACAGATCCCGACCAGGGCCTTCATTTCCGAGGCGACACAGATGCGTCCCTGGCCATCGTGTCCCCAGTACAGGGGGCAGACGCCAATCGGGTCACGGGCGATGACAAAGCGCCTGGCGGCACGATCCCACAACGCAAACGCGAAGATGCCGTTGAGCTTGCGCACGCCCTGCGCACCGTGTTCGCGATAGAGGGCATTGATCACCTCGCAATCGGATCCGGTCTGGAAATCATAGGCCTGGGTCAAACCCTGCTCGAGTTCGCGATGGTTGTAGATCTCGCCATTGACCGCGAGCACCAGCTCGCCATCGGCGGAACGGATCGGCTGGGCACCGCCAGCAGGATCGACGATCGCCAGCCGCTCATGGACGAGGATCGCCGCTTCATCGACATGCACCCCGCTCCAGTCCGGGCCGCGATGACGCTGGCGCTGGGACAGCTCCAGGGCGAGCCGGCGCAGGCTGACCAGATCGTCGCCAGCCTGCAGGCCAAACATTCCGAATATCGAGCACATGTTGATGATTCCTGAGTTGATCGAAAGCCCAATGCCTGCGTGTCCTGCATTTCATGCATACGTGCCATCCGTGGCCTCGCCTGAAACTGCTCCTGCGTTTCAGGCATACGTGTCATCCATGGCACCAAAACGCAGAAGGCCCGCTCATTGGCGGGCCTTCTGCGTGTAATTGGTTGTGTAACCGTCAGTGCACGCCAGCCCCGGATGTCGAGCGCGGATTATTGCGACCGTTGCAATTGGCGGCGGCGGCGAAGAAAGTCGGCTTGCTGGTCACGGAGTACATGGACATCAATAGAGCAGAAGCCATCGGCCAAGGCAAGCATTTGTTCGTCCGACTTTGCTTGCATGCGAAACCATTGGGGCTGATGCTTTTGCTGGCCACAAGCGGCATCGCGCATGCGCAAGGCGCACGCGTGCATCGCTGCATTGGCGAAAATGGCGAGCCCACCTTCAGTGACCGCAAATGCGCCGCACTGAAGGCCACCCCCGCTCCGGCACAGGCTGCCAATGCACCCGCACAACCCGGCAGCACGGGCGCAGCCAGCGCCGCGATCACGCAAACCTGCGCGGTTTCGCCGCAGGATCTGCGCGAGCGGGTTGCCGCCACGTTTGCCGCGACGAATGCGGTCGGTTTTTCCGGCCTGTTCCTGTGGGATGGATTTGGCCAGGGTTCGGCGATTGCGCCGCTGCGCGAGCTTGCCGTGCTGATCCATGAGCCACTGCTTGCCATCGACCTGGAGTCTTCGCCCCGATCCCAGCCCCGAGATCGCTACCGCTACGGCGAAGCCCGCAACGATGACGACGCGCTTTACGAACTCGTCATCCGCACGGTTGGCGAAGAGGAACGCAACGTCCCGTTCGAGTCGATCCGCCACTACGAATTGACGGAATTGCGGGGCTGCTGGTGGCTGCTGATGCCCTAGGGCAACGCTGATCAAGTAGCACAACCGTCATGGCGTTCGGAAGGTTCGCCATGCGTGCTGCGTGGCGAAGCGAAGGCTGGTTGCCTTGGCAAGCTGCGCGGTGCGCGTGGCGGACCTTCCGAGCGCCACCGTTCTTGATAAGAATCAATGGGTTCGGCGACACCTGTCTGCGCGCGGATCTTTGTTGCGCTGCCTTGAAGGACGGCCAGTCCATCTGCGTCAGCGCGCCGCGATCTGCACGCAGACAGGTGTCGTGACGGTTGCGCTACTTGATCAGCGTTGCCCTAGGAGCCTGCGCGGCAGAAGTGATCGAGGCGGACGTGTGGCTGCGCCAGGGCGCAGTTTCGACGATTCGCCGGCCTGTAGTGGTTCCACAGGCCAGGGAGTGGCGGAAATGCGAACCGCGCAGACGCGCTTGCAGCCGGTCGCCTTCTGCCGCGCAAGCTCCTCAAGATCGCCCGATCGGCGCCGCGCGGTTATCATGGCAGGCTACCCAACGAGGATTTGCATCATGGCGGCGACCTATCCCGAGTACATCTGGCAGAACGGCAGGATCAAGCCCTGGGCTGAAGCCACCGTGCATGTGATGGCGCATGCGCTGCATTACGGCTCGTCGGTATTCGAGGGCATCCGCAGCTACGAGACGCCGCAGGGACCGGCGATCTTCCGCCTCGGCGATCACCTCAAGCGCCTGTACATGTCGGCAAAGATCTACGACATCGCCATCCCGTACACGATCGACGAACTCGCCGCGGCCTGTCGCGAAGTCATTCTCAAGAACGGCCTGACGAAGGCCTATCTGCGCCCGGTCGCCTTCCGCGGCCTGGGCGGTTTCGGACTATCCGCCGAAACACCCACCGATGTCGCCGTGGCGACCTGGGAAATGGGCCCTTATCTTGGCCCGGGCGTGCTCGAAGCCGGTATCGATGCCTGCGTATCCACCTGGAACCGCATGGCTCCCAACACCATCCCGACCGGCGCCAAGGCAGGCGGCAATTACCTTTCCGGGCAACTGATCGCACGCGAAGCGCGTCGCCTCGGTTTTGGCGAAGGCATCGCGCTGGCCTCGAACGGCCTGCTCAGCGAAGGTGCCGGCGAAAACCTGTTCCTCGTCTTTAACGGCCAGCTGCACACGACGCCGGCCAGCGCCGCGATCCTCAATGGCATCACCAGGCACACGCTGATGACGCTCGCCCGCGCCAACGGCATCGAGGTGGTCGAGCGCGACATGCCACGCGAATACCTCTACCTGGCCGACGAGATCTTCATGTGCGGCACCGCTGCCGAAGTCACGCCAATCCGCACGGTTGATGCCAAGCAGGTCGGCGCAGGCAAGGCCGGACCGATCACGCGCAAGATGCAGGAGCTGTACTTCGGCCTGTTCAGCGGCAAGACCGAGGATCGCTGGAACTGGCTCGACCCGGTCGCCTGATCAGGATTGCCGGTCAAACTGCAGGGTGGCCACCGCGCCACCTTGCGGACGTGGTGCCAGAGTCACCTGCCAACCGTACAGCTCGCAAAGTCGACGCACGATCGCCAGTCCAAGTCCGGCGCCCTTGACCAGGGTCGTGCCGCGTTCGCCACGTTCGAACAGGCGCTCGGCATCCTCGGCGGCAAAGCCGGGACCGGTGTCCTCGACCGCGACCCGACCATGGCCGACGATCACCGCGACCTCGCCCTCCTGGGTGTACTTGAAGGCATTGCTGATCAGGTTGGTCAGGGCCACGGCAACCACCGAGGACGGGGCGACGGTCGACAGCGGCTGCTCGAGCTCCAGGCGAACATCGACCGGCTTGTTGCCGAGATGCGGGCGACTGATATCGATGACCTGCTCGACGACCTTGGCGACATCGGTGGTCTCGCCATCGGTCGGGGCCTGGCGCTCGCTGCGTGAGAGCAGCAGCAGGGCATCGGTCAGTTCGGTCGACTGGCGCACCGCGCGCTCGATGCGGCGCAGGCGCTCGTGCGTCTTCGCGGAAAGATCCTGCTGCCCAAGCATGAGCTCGGTGGTCGATGCAATCACCGCCAGCGGCGTGCGCAGCTCGTGGCTGACATCGGCATTGAACTCGCGGTCACGCTCGACCAGATGGGTCAGGCGCGCGGCATAGTCGTCCAGCGCAAGGGCCAGCTCGCCCACTTCGTCGTTGGCAAAGCGCGGCGCCATCGGCGCGTAGTTTCCCGACTTGCGCAGTTCACGCAGGCGCCGGGCCAGCTCGGTGACCGGGCTCATCACCCGCGAGGACAACCACAGGCCCATGAACAGGGAAAACACCGCAAACAGGATCACCGTGGCGATCAGGGCAATCAGCAGCTGGCGTTCGCTGAGTTTCTGCGCGCTGACATCCTGCTGCAGGAAGGCCCACAGGTCGTCCGACTTCGACACCGCGAGCTTGTAGGGACGCAAGTGGCCCTTGTCATCGTAGTCGGCAAGGTCGTAGACGCCGCTGTCGAATTTCTGCCAGGCCAATGGAACATTGGAAAAACGCCTGGCACTGAAAATGCGCGCCTGATACAGGGAGAGTTGCCATGGCGCATCCGGCGAAGGATTCTCGCGCTTGAAATCGGCGAAGCTCTGCACTTCGCGAGCCAGGGTGCTGTTGATGAACTGGTCTTCGAGGCGTGCCCGCACGTAAATCGTGGCAACCGCAAACAGGGCCGTGAGGCCCAGCCCGAACAGCGCAAACGAGATGATGATCCGGCTGCGCAGCCTACGCCGGTACTGCATCCGGATCGACCATGCGATAGCCGATGCCGTGACGCGTCTGGATCAGCGGCTTGTCAAAGGGCTTGTCGATTGCGGCGCGCAAGCCGTGGATATGCACGCGCAGGGAATCACTGTCAGGCAATTCCTCGCCCCAGACGCGGGTCTCGAGCTCCTGCCGGGTGACCACCGATGGCGCCGAATCCATCAAGGCCTGCAACAGCTTCAGGCCGATCGGATTGAGCTGGATCGACTTGCCATCGCGGATGACGACCAGGGTATCGAGGTTGTAGGTGAGATCGGCGAGTTGCAGGATGCGGCTCTTGATGCCCTTGCCGCGACGGCCCAGCACTTCGACGCGGGCGGCCAGTTCCTGCAGGGCGAACGGCTTGACCATGTAGTCATCGGCACCGGAGTCGAAGCCGGAGAGTTTCTGTTCAAGGGCATCGCGGGCAGTCAGCATCAGCACCGGAGTCTGCCGGCGCGCATCCTGGCGCAGCTTGCGACAGACTTCGAGCCCGTCCATGCCGGGCAGGCCCAGATCGAGCACGATGGCGTCGAATTCGTTGACCACGGCCAGGTGCAGGCCAGTCACGCCGTCACCGGCAAAATCGACCACGTGACCACGGTCGGCGAGGAAATCGCCGATATTGGCAGCGATATCGCTGTTGTCTTCAATGACGAGTATGCGCATGGGGCGATAGCTTAACGCGGAACCCCCGATCAGGAATGCACGGATGAGGAATTCGGCGAAGGGTGGGAAGGTCGGATTGCAGCGCAATAAAATGGCCCAAGGAGGTGCCTTTGGGGGAACACACCTCGCTTGGGCCAAAAGCTACTGCCCCGATTACCGTAATCTGCCGGTCACCTTGCCAAAAACTTAGGAGTGTCGAGCAGAACCTACAGTGGCTGGGACTATAGGGATCAAAGGCTTAAATCAAGGTTAAGCGGCACTGATGCTTCCGTTAATTCACGCCTGGCCGCGTTTCTTCCTCGGCGGCACCTGCGGCTTGCGCACCTCGACCGCGTTTTCCAGATAGGCGACGATCTCGCCGGCAATGTCCTCGCCGCTGGCCTTTTCGATGCCTTCCAGACCTGGCGAGGCGTTCACCTCAAGCACCAGTGGTCCGCGCCGCGAGCGCAACAGGTCGACGCCGGCAATGCCGAGGCCCATGGTCGCCGCCGCGCGCAGCGCAACTTCGGTTTCCAGCTCGCTCAGCTTGACGCCGCTGGCAACGCCGCCACGGTGCAGGTTGGCGCGAAAATCACCATCTGGCGCCTGCCGGTGCATCGCTGCTGCAACCCGATTGCCGATGACGAAACAGCGAAGATCGCCGCCGCCCGCCTCGCCAATGAACTCCTGCACGACGAAATTGGCATACAGGCCGCGAAACGCCTCGATCATGCCTTGCGAGGATGCACGCTTTTCGGCGAGCAGAACGCCCTGTCCCTGGGTTCCCTCGTTGAGCTTGATGACATGCGGTGGATCGCCAAGCATCTGCAGCAGGTCGGCGGTGTCATCGGGGTAATCGCCAAATACGGTCCTTGGCAGATCCATGCCCTCGCGGGCCAGCAACTGCAACGAGCGCAACTTGTCGCGCGCGCGCAGCACGGCGTCCGAACAGTTCGGCGTGTACACGCCCATCATCTCGAACTGGCGCAGCACCGCCGTCCCGTAGAACGTGATGGATGAGCCTATGCGCGGAATCACCGCATCGAAGCCGCTCAGCGCGCGCCCCTTGTAGTGCATGGCGAATCCGTTCTGCGCGATGCGCATGTAGCAGCGCAGCGGATCGAGCACGCGCACGCGGTGTCCGCGGCTGCGGCCGGCCTCGACCAGTCGGCTCGTCGAGTACAACGAGGAGTTGCGGGAGAGGATCGCGATCTTCATGGTGGATGCGGACTCGAGCGAAGCATCATGGCGGGCTGCGCTGCGCTCCGCAGGACGGATCGCCGATCAGGTTGGAGCGGGTGAAGGGAATCGAACCCTCGTCAGTAGTCGGGTGAGGAGGCGGCCTCGCGGCCACCCCCTCCCCTAAGAACCGTACGTGAGACTTTCGCCTCATACGGCTCAAGCAGCCAAGAACTCTACCGACACCCGCGTCGGTAGAGCGGCAGCCTATTCCTTCGCAGCACGCGCGTGCAACTGCATGTGGCACGTAGGGTGGAGCAATTGCAGGTTGGACAACCGATCCGAACCCCCAAAGACCCGCCAGACCATGTGATGGACATGCCATCCCGTAGCTTTCGTGATCTTGGAGGCGCAAACCGGGCAAAGTCCTTCCTGTTGATTCCAAAGCCAAAACAACTTCCTGCGTCCTTGCAGGCTAGACCCCATCCGACGAGTCATCCTCACGTCGAAGTAGGTTTCATCCTTGGGATCGTACGGGCTCGCGTCGGATCGCACCTTGATGTAGTTGCCCACGGAAATACTGGACAACCGCACCAGAGGATACTTCTCAGCCTGAAAGAGCCAGTCGCGTGAACCATTCGAGCGGAAGTACCGCCGTTTGATCCAGCGCTTGCCCTTCGTCGGATGCCTACGCACTGACCAGCGCCAAAGTGCCCGCCATATCTGGTGATCCATCTTCGCGAACGGACGGGATGCATGCACGACCCGGTGATAGTTGCCCCAACCCCGGATAATCGGATTCAGGGCAAAAATCACGTCGTCCTGCCTGACACCTCGCAGCTCACTCAGTCGACTCCTGAGTTTGGCATAGAACGCTTTGGCATTTCGCTTCGACGGCACGATGCGCAGGAAGTCCTTTTTCTTGGCGTTTCCCTTGAGGTGTTTCTGCACATGCCACCCAAGAAAATCAAACCCCTCCGTCACAGGGGTGATCTTCGTTTTCTCAACCGATAGCTGTAACCCGCGCTCGGCAAGAAACCCCACGATCAACGGTTTGACTCGTGTTTCCAAAACCTCTTTCGAGGCCCCAGTCACAATGAAGTCATCCGCATAACGGACAAAGTTTATCTTGGCACAACGAGGAAGACTGTCTTTCAACAATCGTTCCATGCCGTCTAGCACCAAATTCGCCAAGGTCGGAGAAATGATTCCTCCCTGTGGCGTTCCGGCGGCCGTCGGGAACAACGTACGACCCTCGACATACCCGGCCTTGAGCCATCTCAACAACACGCACTTATCCATAGGCACGTGCTGCACCAGCCAATCGTGACTGATGTTGTCGAAACAGCCCTTGATGTCAGCCTCCAGTACCCATTCCGGGGAATGCTTCCTCGCCAGTCCGTTGTGGCACTGAGCGATTGCGTCCGCAGTAGAGCGTCCGGAGCGAAAACCATAGGAGTTCAAATCCCCTCGAGTCTCCGCGACAGGATCGAGCGCAAGCCAATAGAGCGCCTGCATTGCCCGGTCCTTCATTGTCGGAATCCCAAGTGGGCGCTTTCCTCCATTGGCTTTCGGGATATGCACCCGGCGGAGGGGCTTTGGACGATAGCGCCGCGTCTCCAGCTCCGCTATTGCTCGCCCCTTCTCCGTGGACGTCGACCAAGTAACACCGTCTACGCCCGAGGTCTTACGGCCCTGGTTCTCCGTAACTCGACGCACCGCGACTGCTTTTGCGGTGGTCGAGCGGACGAGTAACCGTTGCAGGAAACGGACCCTGCGCCAGTCTTCGTCCTTTGCTGCCTTCGCTATGCGGATCTGCAACCTCCGAACACTCTGGAATGCCATGGCCCACGGGATCGTGTGCCAGTCAGCCCATCGTGTGGAGGCAATATCACCATCAATGATGGCGTCCATATCAGTCCTCCAAAGTTGGAGCGGGTGAAGGGAATCGAACCCTCGTCAGCGGCTTGGGAAGCCGCAGCTCTACCATTGAGCTACACCCGCCCATGAACCCTTTGGGGATGGACGTTCCCCTGATGGGGTTCGTCACCCCATCGGGAGTTGGTTGTCAGACCTGTCTAGCGACAGGCCACCACGCGGAAGTCTGCACCCTTTCGGGTCGGGGCGATCTTTACATCCCCTATCCCGGCCATTACAGCCGGGCTTTCGCTTTCTCCGCGATCCTGTTCCCGCTAAGCCTTCAATGACCCTTGCGGGCACCTAGTCGGCACGGTGCGCCGACAGCTTAACGAGGTTACCGTCTTCCGGACAAGAAACAGAAACGGGAGGGTTCTACCTATTTCGCCGAGGACCGTGATGTCGACGTGTGCCCACCAAGCAGGGGCACAACCAGTCCTATACCTTTTGGTACGAGGCCCGAACGCTTTGGCCTCTACTGCTTGACGACGATTACGACGGTAGTTTGCTTTCGCTAACCCTTCGTTCCAGCCTAGCGCCTCTCCGAGTGCGTTTACCCAGATACACGCATGCCCCCTCGCGGAGTCAGCGTACCCCGTAAGGTGGCTACATTGTCAGATCGCTCAATACCGGGCAGTTACCCACCCCGCATCGATCCTAGGCTACAGACGGTCGAACGTCTGGTCGGATTGGAATGCACTCACTCCATCCGACAATTTCTTGTACGGCCTTCGCCGCGAAACGTCGTGACCACGTACTGCTTGTGGACACGACTCTCCCTTGCTGCGTCCAGACAGAAACATCCTGTCCAAACCAACCGGCAATCGGTGCCGGGTGCCGCCTCTGTTTACGATGAGGAATCGACTGCTACAGCAAAGGCGTGTGACTCGCAGCTGACGTCGCACGCTTGGGAAGCTACAGCTCTACCATTGAGCTACACCCGCGCAAGCGACAGATTATCCGTCATTGCAGGCAGGCGGCAAGCAAAAACCGGCACCCGATCCGGCCAGGCAAGAGCTGCGAATGTTGAATTTTTGCAGGCCTGGCGGGCGGACGGTTCACGTTCAGCCATGATCCGGTCAGATAAGCGTGCGCGTACCCCGCCTGCATGCTCCATGCAGGCATGGCGGTGCCGTAATCACCTTTCGAGGAGAGCACCATGTTCAATCGTCAATTGTCCCGACTTGCCACCTGGCTGGTGCCGGTGCTGCTGCTGTGCGCAGCCGCCGGACAAGCCCTGGCAGACCCACCGGGCCGGGTCGCCCGCCTGAGCTATGTCGGCGGCGATGTCAGCATGCAGCCAGCCGGTTTCGAGGAATGGGCGGAAGCGCGCATCAATCGCCCGTTGGTCACCGGTGACAGCCTCTACTCCGATCGTGCCTCGCGCGTGGAAATGGAAGTTGGTGCCGCGACCTTGCGCCTCGACGAGCGCACCGCGTTCCGCCTGCTCAATCTCGATGACGACAACGCGCAGATCGAGCTGACCGCCGGCACCTTGAACCTGACGGTCCGCCACGTCTTCGAAGGCCAGACCTACGAGATCGATACTCCGACCCTGGCCCTGGTCATCCAGACCCCGGGCCAGTACCGCGTTGACGTTGCCCCCGATGGCGACTCGACCATGGTTTCGGTGATCGATGGCAATGGCGATGTCTACGGCCGCGACAATGCCAGCTTCCGCGTGCGTGACGGCGAGTCCTATCGTTTCTACGATTCGCAGCTGCAGGACTACGAAGTATTCGACCTGCCGCGCCAGGACGATTTCGACCGCTGGTGCTACGAACGCGCCGACCGCTACGAGCGTTCGCCCTCGCGTCGCTATGTCTCCGAAGAGGTCATCGGCTATGCCGATCTCGACGCGTACGGAAGCTGGAGCACGGCCGCAACCTACGGTTCGATCTGGTACCCGTCTCGCGTCAGTGCGGGCTGGGCACCGTACCGCGATGGCCACTGGTCGTGGATCGATCCGTGGGGCTGGACGTGGGTCGACAACACGCCATGGGGTTTTGCGCCGTCGCATTACGGGCGCTGGGCTTATGTCGGCAGCCGTTGGGGCTGGGTGCCGGGACCGCGCCATGTGCGGCCGATCTACGCGCCGGCCCTGGTCGCCTTTGTCGGTGGCGGCGGCTTCAGCGTGAGCATTTCCAGCGGTGGCCCGATCGGCTGGTTCCCGCTTGGCCCGCGTGACGTCTATGTGCCGTGGTACCGCGGCTCGCGCAGCTATTTCAACGACATCAACGTGCGCAACACGACGATCATCAACAATACCTATATCACCAATGTCTACAACAACTATTCGCGTGGTCAGCCGATCACCAATTTCAACTACGCCTATCGCAACGATCATCGCGCCTACACCGCGGTCCCGCGCGATGCCTTCATCAATGCGCGCTCGGTCAACAGCGCGCGCGTGCAGGTTGCGCAGTCGCAATTGAGCCAGGGTCGCGTGGTCAGTCGCATCGACATGGCTCCGACTGCACGCAGTTTTGCCGGCGGCACTGCATTGCCGGAGACTCGGCGCAACAGCCAGGCTGCCACCGCGTTTGACCGCGGGGTCATCGCGCGCACGGCTCCGCCGATGCGTCGCCTTGATGCGCAGGAACGCATCCGTGCGATTTCGCGCAACGACAACCAGCCACTCGCGGTCGGCCAGATGCGCGATCTGGCGACAACCCAGCCGCGCTCGGATGAACGCCAGACGCGCCGCATCCAGGTTGTCGGTGGCGAGCGTCCCGCGGCAACGGCGGTGCCTTCACGCAATGCGGCCGACGGCCAGTCACGCATCCAGCGGCAAACCCGCCCGGACGCAACGAGGCGCGAAGACAACGCGCGCGATCGGACACCGGCCAACACGCGCATCGAGCGCAATCGTGATGCCGCTCCTGCGGAAACCATCCGCGCGCCGCGCAATGAGCGCATCGAGCGCAATCCGCCCGCCAGCCAGCCGCGGCAGGCGATTGATCGCGACCAGCAATCGAACCGCCAGGTGACGCCGCGCGCGACCATCGAACGCGATGCGCCGGCACGCACGATAAACGCCCCCGAGCAACGCAGGCCGTCAACGATTCGTGCCAATCCCGAGGCGGTCGAGCGCAATCGCGGCAATGCCACGCGCGACCAGGGCATCGCCCTGCCTGCGCCCCGCAGCATCGAGCAACGCCAGCCGGTGCAGCGCGAGCAACCGGCGCGACGCGAGGCGCAGCCAATGCAGGAGCGTCGCGTCGCCCCGCAGCCGGAACCGCGCAACATGCCGCAACAGGAACGTCGTGAGGTGTCGCCGCGCAATGTGCCGCAACAGCGCAGCCAGCCCGAGCCGAGGCGCGAGGTTGCACCAGTCGAGCGTCGCCAGGTGCAGCCACGCAATGTGCCGCAGCCCGAGCAACGTCAGGCGGTGCAACCCCGCCAGCCGGCGCAGAACCAGCCTGCGCCACAGTCACAAGAGCGCAAGAGCAAGAAGAACGACGACTCCAGCGATGACAACAAGGACAACCAGCGCAAGCGCCGGGAATGACCATGCTGTCAACGACCTTGCCCCGGTGAGGGGTTTGCCACGGAAAACGCCGCAGACATCTGCGGCGTTTTCGCATGTATCCGCCGGTCCAGTCTCGCGCGCGGATGCGCCGGTGGCAGACGCTCGGGCCGGCGTTCGGGCTGGCGTTCGGGATAGAATGCACGCATGAAAATCACCCTCAATGGCGAAGTCCATGACATCGCCGAACAATCGACGCTGGAACACCTGCTGGCGGCGAACGGTTTTGCCGACAAGCGCGTGGCGGTGGAGATCAATCGCCAGATCATCCCGCGCAGCGTGTACCGCGAACGCGAGATCAAGGCTGGCGACCGCATCGAGATCGTGCATGCCATTGGCGGTGGCTGAAGCGGATCGAACGAGTGCCGCCATGCCCTGCCCCGTTGCCAGTTGCAAAAAGGAATACTGAACAAGCCAATGACCCAGATCGCAGACGACACCCTGGTTATCGCCGGCCGCCACTACCGCTCGCGCCTGCTCACCGGTACCGGAAAATTCAAGGATCTCGAGGAGACGCGCCTGGCCACCGAAGCCGCGGCAGCCGAGATCGTCACCGTCGCCATCCGCCGCACGAACATTGGCCAGGATCCTGCACAGCCCAATCTCCTCGACGTGCTGCCGCCCGATCGCTACACCATCCTGCCGAACACCGCCGGCTGCTACACGGCCGATGATGCCGTGCGCACGCTGCAGCTTGCGCGCGAGCTGCTTGATGGCCACAAGCTGGTCAAGCTGGAAGTGCTGGGCGACCCGCGCACCCTGTTCCCGGATGTCGTGCAGACGCTTGCCGCGGCCGAGCGCCTGGTCGCCGACGGTTTCGAGGTGATGGTCTACACCAGCGACGACCCCTTGCTGGCGCGTCGACTCGAACAGATCGGCTGCGTCGCGATCATGCCGCTGGCCGCGCCAATCGGTTCGGGCCTGGGCATCCAGAACCGCTACAACCTGCTCGAGATTGTCGAGAACGCCAAGGTTCCGGTGCTTGTCGATGCCGGCGTCGGCACCGCTTCGGATGCGGCGATCGCCATGGAACTGGGCTGTGATGGCGTGCTCATGAACACGGCCATTGCCGGTGCGCGGGATCCGCTGCTGATGGCCCATGCGATGAAACTGGCCATCCAGGCCGGACGTGCCGCATTCCGCGCCGGACGCATCCCGCGCAAACGCTATGCCTCGGCATCGAGCCCGATCGACGGCACGATCGGCTGAGGCGATGACTGATCCCCGCCACGCCGATCGCCAATCCGCAGAACCCGGCGGGCAACGCCGCGTGCGCAGTTTCGTCTTGCGCCAGGGCCGCATCACCCCGGCGCAAGCTCAGGCCTTCGATGCGCACTGGTCGCGTTACGGCCTCGACTACAGCGACCAGCGCCTCGACCTGCAAGTGCTTTTCGCGCGACCCGCACCGGTGGTTCTCGAGATCGGCTTCGGCAATGGCGAACAACTCCTGCACGCCGCCGTCAACGAGCCTGCGCGCAATTTCATCGGCATCGAAGTCCACCGCCCCGGCGTCGGCCGCCTGATGAATGGCCTCGCCGAGGCGAATGTCGACAACATCCGCATCAGCAACCACGATGCCGTGGAAGTCATCGAGCATCAGCTCGCGCCCGATTCGCTCGATGAAGTACGCATCTATTTCCCGGATCCGTGGCCGAAGAAGCGCCATCACAAGCGACGCCTGATCCAGCCGGAGTTCGTCGAACTCCTCGCCGGGCGCGTTCGCAGCGGCGGCCTGCTGCATCTCGCCACCGACTGGGCCGAGTATGCCGAGCACATGCTGGCGGTGGTCGATGCCTCAAGCCGATGGCGCAACCGGGCCGGACTCGGGGCATACTCCGAGGCACCCGGCTGGCGCATCAACACCCATTTCGAAAAGCGCGGCGTGCGTCTTGGCCATGGTGTCTGGGACCTGATTTTCGAGCGCGTCTGAAGCATCCTCCTGTCCGCCAACTCGACAAGAAACGGATTGACAAAGAAACACGATGGAAATGAGCCTGACCCTGACCACCGACATGGCCCTCGTCCTCGGCCTGCTGGTGTTCACCGTGATCATGCTCGTGCTCGAATGGGTGCGCGGGGACCTGGTCGCCCTGCTCGTCCTCGTCGTCATCGGCGTGACGCGCCTGATGCCGGTGGAGCAACTGTTTGACGGGTTTGCCGGCAACGCGGTGATGTCGCTGATCGCGGTGATGATCATGGGCGCGGGCCTCGATCGCACCGGCATGCTCGGCAAGGCGGCGAACTTCATCCTGAAGATCGCCGGCGGCGTCGAGACGCGCGTCTCCAACCTGATCAACGCCATGGTCGGCAGCATGTCGGGGATCATGCAGAGCCAGGCGCTGGCGGCCCTGTTCATGCCCGTGGTCAGCCGCATCAGCTCACGCACCGGCATCCCCCTGAAGCGCCTGCTGCTGCCGATGGCCTTCTGCATCCTCGCCGGCACCAACATCACGATGATTTCCAATTCACCGTTGATCCTGCTCAACGACCTGGTCGCCAGTGCCAACCGCAACCTGCCGCCGGGGGCGCAGAGCATCGAGCCGTTCTCGCTGTTCGCGATCACCCCGATCGGCATTCCCCTGCTGCTGGTCGGACTTGCCTATTTCGCCTACCTCACCCCGCGCCTGTGGCCCAGCGAGGAGGAGAAGCAGAAAGTCACGCCCGGGCGCACCGAGACCTATTTCGCCGAGATGTACGGCATCGATGGCGAGGTCATGGAGCTGACCGTGACCGCGGAAAGTCCGATGGTCGGCATGAGCATCGTCGAGGCCGAGCGACTGCATGGCGCACCGCTGATCCTTGCCCTGAAGACCGGCAACGAAGCGCGCCTGGCACCGCCGGGCGACCAGATGATCTGGGTCGGCAGCGTGCTCGGCGTGCTCGGCAAGCGCGAGGACATCAGCGCCTTCGCCAACAACCAGTTGTGCCGGATGCAATCGCGACTGCGCAACTTTGGCGACATGTTCAATCCGACCCGCGCCGGCATCGCCGAGGCGGTGGTTGTCCCGAACTCGCGCTGGGTCAAGCAACTGGTCGGCGACCTGCGCATGCGCAAGCGCTTCGGCATCAGCGTGCTGGCAGTGACCCGCGGCGAGCAGGTCTTCCGCGAGGACGTGCGCGAAGTCTCGCTGCGCCCCGGCGACACCCTGATCATCCACGGCCTGTGGCGCGACCTGACCCTGGCCGCCGAATCACGCGATTTCGTGGTCGTCACCGATTTCCCGCAGGAGGAGCAGCGGCCAAGCAAGATCTGGCATGCGGCGATCTTCTTCGCGCTGGCCATGGGCCTTGGCCTGTTCAGCAACCTCACCCTGGCCGTGTCGATGCTGGTTGGCGCGGTCGGCATGTTGCTGGCTGGCGTGCTCAGCATGGACGAGGCCTACCACGCGATCAACTGGAAGACGATCTTCATCCTTGCCTGCCTGATCCCGCTTGGCGGCGCGATGGATTCCACCGGCACGGCGGCCTGGATTGCCCAGGAAGCCATGGTCTATCTCGATGGCCTGCCGCAATGGATGATCCAGGCTTTCCTCGCCGTACTCGCCCTCGGTTTCTCGCAGGTCATCTCGAACGTTGGCGCGGCGGTCATGATGGTGCCGATGGCGATCAACATCGCCCTGGCTTCGGGCGGCAATCCGGCGGCCTATGCGTTGATCGTCGCCATTTCGACGTCCAACACCTTCCTGCTGCCAAGTGCCAATCCGGTGCTGCTTGTCGTCGCCGGCCCCGGCGGCTACAAGACCCGGGATTTCCTGCGCGTCGGCCTGCCGCTGACCGTGCTGATCCTGGTGACCACGCTGATCTCGGTCAACCTGGTCTTCAATCGCGGCTGAGCGCCAGCATCCGCCGATAGTTGTCCGCCCAAGCGCAGCGGTACTGCATCGGCTGCAACCATGTCACCCGCAGGTTTGGACTTGATTCGCAGGCGGCGGTGCTGCGCCGCCCTCTGCACTGACTGGCAGCGGTCAGTTCGTGCCGCCGGCCAGAAAACCTGTTTCCTTCAAGGTCGGCCCGAGCTCGGGCTCTCTTGGTGCCGGGCCACTGACGTCAAGCGGACGACAGACATGCGATCCGATTTCCGGAATGCAGTAATCCATGGCCACGGCCTTGCCGGCATCCAGGCGAACCGCTTGCGCAATCGGCGCGGCTCGCTCGTCGGTCCTGCGCGCCTGGCCAAGCGGGTGCCCGGCGCGACAGACATGGGAACCCATCGGTATCGCACAGGAGCCCTCGTCGGCGACGCCGGCGACCTTGGCATCGCCGACAAACTCGAAGTCCTGGTGGAATTTCTCCGCACCGCTCGGGTCCAGCGATTGTGCATCGAATCGCCATTGACGCAGGGCGTTGCGCGCGGCAACCACGAACGGGCTCTGCAAATCACCGCTGATGGTGCGGATGTTGCGCACGCGTCCGCCGCGATCGATGGAAAATTCAAAGCTGACTTTCGCATGCGGGCGGCTGAATCCGCGATCCGGATATTCCGGCGCCACCATGCGCACGATCTTCGGCGTGGCCTGCGCAGGGCCGGCATCTGCCGTCGCGACCATCTCGATCGGGGCGTGCCGGATGGCGCTGTCCGCTGCATCGACCGGCGCCACGGCAAGCGATTCGGCGGCTGTGCTCGGGGCGGCGGCGAGCGCCTCGACTGGCTTCGCGTCAACGCGCGGCATGACCGCTGTGACTGCCAACGCCTCTGCCTTGGCCACGTCGACGCTGTCGTCGGCTGTGGCGAGCGGCACGCCTTCGCTTGGCATCGAGACACTGGCGAGCTCGACCTGCAGCGACGCAATTTCGTGCGCAAGCGTGAGCGCTGGCTTGGCAGGGGCGAAATCCACCGAGCGAGGCTGCAGGAACACCTCCGGCTGCGGGTCTGCGCTGGTGTGCGAAAGGACGACAGCGGTGACCACGATCGAGCCGCAACCTGCCGCGACCAGCCACACCGCAAGGCGCGAGCGGCGCACGCGCGCGTGCGGGTGAACCGGGCCGACAATGCGCCGCACGCGATCCAGCAACATGCCGCCGCTCGCGGCAACGGCAAGCTGCGGGGTCAGTTGGCGCAGGTTTTCCAGTGCCGCCAGGGTGCGTGCATATTCGCGGGGTTCGCTATCGGTGAGGTGCAACACCAGGTTGTCGCAGCAGACCTCGCGCTCATGGCGAACCTCGCGCGAAATCCAGTGCACCACCGGATGATAGAAAAGCAGGGTTTCGACAATGGCCTGGGCCAGGTTGACGAGGTGGTCGTAGCGGCGCAGATGGCCGAGCTCATGGGCCAGGATCAGTTCAAGTTGCTGGCGCGGGAGCTTGGCGACCACTGCCACGGGCAGCAGGACCACCGGCTTCAGCCAGCCAATCAGGGTCGGCGTATCGATGTTTGCCGAGACCAGGACGCGCACGCCCGGCAGCGTGCCAAAACGCTCGGCCACCTGCGCCAGCAAGCGCTCGATGGCGAGGTCGCGCCAGGCCAGTCGGCGGGCAATCTGATCCAGCGAATGCCATTGCTGCGCGGCGCGGCCAATCATCAGCAGGACACCGGCCAACCAGGCCGCGACAAGCAGTGCCAGCAGGCTGTCGAATGCCGGTGCGCCAGGCGACAGGGTTGTCGTGGTGGCCAGGCTGGCACTGACAGTGCCACTGGCATGGGCATGCGTGGTTTCCATTGCCGCGGATGGCCACAGCAGCGCGAGCGTCAGGATCGGCGCGAGCAGCAGGGCCAGCAAGGAAAACAGGCCAAACGCGTAGCGCAACGAACTCTGCTCGGCAGGAACAAGGCGCCGAATCAGTGCATGAACGATACCGATGATCAGGCCCTGCCAGAGGAAATGGACCAGGGTCCAGCCCAGTGCCTGCATCCAGGCGAGGTCGGAAATGGCCGCAATCATGGCTGCTGGCCTGATTCGATGCTGTCGAGCAGGGCGCGGATCTCGTCGAGTTCCTGCTGGCTGGCCTTGGGTTGACCGCCCAATGCCTGCAGCACAAGCCGGGATGGCGAGCCATCGAAGACGCGCTGCACCATGTCGCTGAGAAACCGCTGCTGATTGGATTCCTTGCTGATCACGGCGCGATAAACGTGCGCGCGTTGCGAATCGTCGCGCTCGACCAGGCCCTTGGCATGCATGATCTGCAGCATCTTCAGGGAAGTCGTGTAGCCGGTTCCATCATCGCGATAGTGCGCCTCGTGCAGTTCGCGCACGGTCATCGGGCCATGCTGCCAAAGCACGTTGAGGATGCCGAGTTCGGCTTCGGTCGGTTTCGGGGTTTGCGGAATCCTGCTGCGCATTGGAACCTCGGCGAGGAATCATCGGGGCAGCCGCAAGGGCGGCCTAGAAACGCAACGAGCCTAGACATTCCCGCACGGGCTGTCAACGAGAGCCATCGTAGACACAGGGCGCCGCGCTCAGGCCGAGAACACCTCGGCACCCTCGATGCGCACCGGGACGCGGACCAGGCCGGTACTGCACGGCCCGGCGACCCGCTCGCCCGAATGCACCTTGAACAGCGCACCGTGGGCGGCGCACATGATGCAACCCTCCTTGACGAGGAATTTGCCGGGCACGTAATCAAGCTGGCGGCCCTGGTGCGGACACTCGTTGTGGTAGCCGAAAACCGCCTCACCCTGGCGCATGAGGATGATGTCGAAGCCGCCAGTCGACGAATCCACATGCACGGCAATCGCCCCGTTGTCCGGGATATCTTCAACGCGGCAAAGGGCGCGGGACTCGCTCATGCAAACCCTGGACACTTGTGGGAGAGGGATTCTGCCCCAAGAATACCCGTCCGGATGCGCTGCCCCCAGCATGATCCGCGCCGAGGAGTGCCAGATGTTTGTTTTCCAGTCCAACCTGCGCCCGCGCAATCCCTTGCTGCGACTGCTTGGCGGCATCCTCGGCCTGTTCGCGGTGATTGGCGTGCTGGCCATTGGTTTCCTGGCCTTCCTCGCCCTGACGGTGGGCGCGGCAATCTGGTATCTGGTCCACCTGCTGCGCTTGAAAGGGCGACCTGTTGCGTCATCCCCGGCCTCCGCGGCGGCCAGCGGCATCATCGATGGCGAGTTCATCGTGGTCAGCAACCACGAGCAACCGGCACGTCTCGAACACGGCGGCAGCGGCCGACCGCACTGAAGCAGCGTCCGTGCCGGCACGGGTCCACCTGCTGCCAGCAATCATCGGGCGACAGCAAGCAGCGACACCGTCAATTCAGCGCCTCGGCGCATCAGGGCAATCCCATGGTCAGTTTGTGCGTTGCCGAATCCCTTGCGTGGCGATCACTGCAGTGAACAAGGCCGATTCGCGCAAGACCGGGGAAAGCCTCGACGCCACTGAGCCGACACCTGGCAGCATGCGCCTGCTGGTTCCATTGGCCTTGTTCGCCGTGTATGTGGTCTGGGGCTCGACTTACCTGGCCATTCGCGTGGCGCTGGACAGCTGGCCTCCGTTCCTGCTTGGCGCGGTGCGCTTCCTCGCCGCCGGCGGTGCGCTCTACGCGTTCCTGCGCCTGCGTGGCATGCCAGCGCCGACGCGACTGCAATGGCGCAATGCCGCCATCAGCGGAACCTTGTTGCTTGGCATAGGCAACGGCCTGGTCTGCTACGCCGAACAAACCGTCGCCTCCGGCCTGGCGGCGATCGCGGTCGCCAGCATGCCGTTGTTTGCCGCCGCGTTCGGCACGCTCTATCGGGATTGGCCGAGTCGGCTGGAATGGCTCGGGCTGGTGATCGGATTCGGCGGTGTCATCCTGCTCAATCTCGGCAGCGGCATGAGTGGATCGCCGCTTGGCGCAATCGCCCTGGTCGTCGCCGCGATCGCCTGGGCCTTCGGCTCGGTGTGGAGCCGACGCCGCGACATGCCGCCGGCATCGATGAACACGGCCGCGCAGATGATCTGTGGCGGTGCGGCGCTCAGCCTCTTCTCGATCCTGCAGGGCGAGCGCATGCATGCCCTGCCCGGCCTTCAGGCCACCCTGGCCTTGCTCTACCTGATCGTGTTCGGCTCGCTGGTCGCATTCACCGCCTACCTGTTCCTGCTGAAGAACGTGCGCCCCTTGCTCGCCACCAGTTACGCCTACGTCAATCCTCCGGTCGCCGTCCTGCTCGGCGCCATCATTCTCGGCGAAGTCGTCCACGCCAGCGACGTCGCCGCCATGGCCGTCATCCTCGCTGGCGTGGCGATGATCACGTTGGGCAAGAGCCGGGATTAGGGATTCGTAAAGCAATTCGCGCGCGGAATGCCGCTTTCCCGAATCCCCAATCCCGAATCCCCAATCCCGGCTTTCAGGACTCCCGCAAGGCGGTCGTCACTGGCAAGCGGGCGGCGCGTACGGCGGGCAGGAGGCCGCCGACGAAGCCGATGGCGAGGGCCCATTTCACGCCGGCCCAGAGCAGCGCCGGCGAAATCGAGAACTGGAACACGACCTGGCTGAAGTTGGAGCCCAGCGTCGACACCGTGTAGTTGTTGAACAACAGCCAGGCGATGCTGGCACCCAGCAAACCGCCAATCAGTGCCAGCAGCATGGTCTCCAGCATCACCGAGATGATCACCGGCGGCGAGCGGAAGCCGATCGCGCGCAAGGTGGCGATTTCGCGGGCGCGCGTAGCCACTGCCGCATACATCGAGTTGAGTGCGCCGAAGATCGCGCCAATCGCCATGATCACGGCGATGGTGATGCCGACGACACGAATGACCTTGCTCAATCCTTCCGATTGCGCGGTGTAGTAATCGAGCGTGGTCTTGGCCTCGACCTTGAGCCGTGGATCGCTGGCCAGCGAGGCCTTCAAGGCATCCAGCGCCTCGGGCGAGGTCAACCTCACCGTGACCGACTGGAATCCCTGGCGCCGGTAGGCCGCCGAGACCGTATCGACATCGCCTTCCAGTTCCGATTCGTGCGCGTCGCCGGATTCGAAGACGCCGACGATCGTCCATTGCTGGTTGTTGAGATTGATCGTCGAGCCCGGATCGAGGCCAACGAACTGCTGGCGCGCCCCCTTGCCGACGATCATCTCGCGCAGGCCCGGGGTGAACCTGCGCCCCTCGACGATGCGGATGTTCGGACGCAGCGCCCAGACCTGCGGGCCGACCCCGCGCACCTCGACATTGGCATCGGTGCCGGTCGATTTCTTTGGCAGGTTGGCGACCACCACGAGTTCGGCGGAAACGATCGGCTTGCCCTCGGCGTCACGCAGGATGCCGGGCGACTGCGCGATCAGGGTCGCGTGTTCGCGGGTGACTCCCGAGCTCAGCTCGGCCGTCGCGCCACCGCGCAGGATGATGGCGGTTTCGTTGTCGCCGGTGCTCTTCAGCGTCTTCTGCAAGCCGTCGCCCATGGCCAGCAGGGCGACCAGCACGCCGACCACGCCGGCGATGCCGACAATGATCACCGACGAGGCACCGAGGCGCTGGCGCAGGGTCGAGACACCGACCCAGGTGACCGAGGCGGCCTGGCGGCCCATTCGCGTGAACGCCATCCACGCCGCCAGCAGCACGGCCAGGCCCAGCAGGACCACGCCCGGCAACATGACCCACAGGGCCACCGAGGCAAGGATGACGAGGAACAGGCCGGAGCCGAAAAGAAAGGATTTGAACTTGCGCATGTCGGGATCCTCAGCGACCAGCCAGTGCATCGACGATATTCAGGCGCATCGCCCGCAATGCCGGCAACACGCCGACCAGCAGGCCGATGCCGATCATCATCAGCAGGCCAGTCAGCCAGGTGCCGGCGCCAACCGGCGGCAATTGCAGCATGCCGCCACTCGCCGCACCGATCACCGGCAGCAGCAGCGAGACCAGGCCAAGACCGAGACTGCCGCCAATCACGATCAGCAGCACGGCCTCGGCAAACACCAGCAGCAACAAGCTGACATCGGAAAAGCCGATGGTCTTCAACGTGGCCAGCTCGGGCACGCGCTCGCGCACGGCCTGGGCCATGGTGTTGCCGGTGAGCAGCAACAAGGTGAAGAACACCGCGCCCATGATCGCGCTGACGATCAGCCCGATGTCGCCAAGCTGCTTGGCAAAGGAAAGCTGGAAGGCCTGTTCGGTCTGCGTGCGGGTTTCATGATCCGAGTTTGCCGAAATCGCATCGATGGCCTTGGCCACCTCGTCGGACTTTTGCGGATCGGCCACCTGCACGATCAACCAGCCGACTTCGCGAGCGCCATAGCTGTTGGCCTCGTCGAAATAATCCCAGCGAAAGAACAACTGCTGTTCGGCGCCACGCTGCTTCTCGTCCCTGGCCTTGAAGATGCCGACCAGGTCAAAGCTCCAGTTGGTGTCGCCGCTGGCCTTGTTTGGATAGATCGCGCCACTGATCGGGATCTTGTCACCGATCTTCCAGCCCCAGCGCCTGGCCAGGCTCTCGCCGACCAGCGCGCCAGTGCGGGTTTCCCTGAATTTCTGCAGTTGTTCGGGCGGGATGCTGAACTCGGGATAGATGTCGAAGTAGTTCGGATCGATGGCGATGTTGACCATCTGGTTCTTGCGATCCTGGTAGTAGCCGCCGAACCAGTTCGCCCAGGTCAGGTTCTTCACGCCCGGTGTCGCCTGCACGCGCGCAACGAGGCTCTGCGGCAATCCCTGGATGATCGAGTACTTCGACGAGACGACCATGCGGTCGACCCCGGCGGCATCGCCACCCGAGTTGAAGGCGACGCGCACGGCATCGAGCATGCCGAACAGCAGGAATGCGGCAAGCACCGACATCAGGGTGAGGATGGTGCGGGTCTTGCGCCGGAACAGCGCCGCCCAGATCAAATGGAAATATTTCATTGCCCTGCCTCCCCTCAAGCGGTCGCGGGTTCGACCAGGGTGCCCTTGTCCAGATGCAGGGTATGCCTGGCGTATTCGGCCGCTTTCGGATCATGCGTGACCATGATGATGGTCTTGCCCTGTTCGCGATTGAGCATCTGCAGCAGGCCGAGCACTTCCTCGGCCGACTGGCGATCAAGATCGCCGGTCGGCTCGTCGCAGACCAGCAGGGTCGGATCCGAAACGATCGCGCGGGCAATGGCGACACGCTGTTGCTGGCCACCGGACAGTTCGTTCGGCTTGTGGCTGGCACGATCGGACAGGCCAACCAGTTGCAGGGCGATCGAGGCGTTGCGCTTGCGTTCGGCCGCCGAAAGCCGGGTCAGCAGCAGCGGCACTTCGACATTCTTCTGCGCCGACAGCATCGGCAGCAGGTTGTAGAACTGGAAGATGAAACCGACATTGGCCGCACGCCACTTGGCCAGCGCGCCGCCGCCGAGCTTGTCGATGCGCTGGCCGCCAACGCTGATTGAACCGCCGCTGGGCGAATCGAGCCCGCCAATCAGGTTGAGCAGGGTGGTCTTGCCGGAACCGGACGGCCCCATCAGGGCAAGGAAGTCGCCCTTGGCGATATCCAGGTCGATATGGTGCAGGACTTCGACCTTCTGCTTGCCGCGCTCGTAGGTCTTGCTGGCTTCGCGGATTTCCACAAGAGTTGTCATGACAGATCCTCGCTTTCCGATTTGTTCCGGATTCGACCCGGGATGGTTATTTCTTCACGCTGATGCGGGAAGCGTCCTGCATTTCCGCAGGAGGCTCGCGAACGATTTGCGCGGAGGCGGCAATGCCTTCGACCAGGCGCAGCTCGCCCATGTTCTGCCCGGGCACGACCGCCTTCAGCACGGCGCGATCGCCCTCGATGACGAAGACCACGCTCTTGCCGTTGCGCTGGACGATGGCCGATGCGGGCAGCAACACGCCCTTGGGTGGCTCGGCCGTGGCTGATGCCGCCGCCTTTTCTTCCATGAACGACACGCGCGCGCCCATGTCCGGGAGGATGCGCGGATCCTTCTGCTCGAGGCCGACACGCACCTTGACCGTGGCCTTGCCGCGGTCGGCAGTCGGGATGATGGCAATGACCCTGGCTGGTATCGTCCAGTCCTGGTAGGCATCGAGCACGGCTTCGGCCGGCGCATCGGGCACGACCCGATTGATGTATGACTCGTTCACATCGACTTCGATTTCGAGCGAGTCCATGTCGACGATGGTGCCGACACCGGTGCGCGTGAAGCCGCCACCCGCCGAAAGCGGCGAGACGATTTCGCCGACCTGGGCAGCCTTGGCGATGATCACCCCGGCAAACGGCGCGCGCACGGTCGTGTAGTCGAGCTGCACCTGGGCGCTGCGTGCCTGCGCGGAAGCAAGATCGACGCTGCGCTGCTGCGCCGTCAGCTGCGCGGCCAGCGTGTCCACTTCGGTCTGTGCAGCCTCCACGGCCTGTTTCGACACCAGCTTGCGGCCAACGAGATCCTGCTGGCGCAGCAGGTCGCGGCGCGCCTGATCGAGTCGCGCCTGGAACTGGCCGACTTGCGCGCGTGCCTGTGCCACCTGGGCCTGGGCCTGGGCGAGGTTCGCCTGCTGCGCGGTGTCTTCAAGGCGAGCGAGCACTTGCCCGGCCTCGACATGCTCGCCTTCCTCGATCAGCACTTCGGAGAGGGTTCCGGTGATCTGCGCCGACACCGTGGCCTGGCGGCGCGCCGTGACATAGCCGGTCGCCTGCAGGACCGCCGCCGAAGAGCCGCCGGCACTTGGCGCAATGGCGGTCACCGCCGACACCTCGAAGCTGCGTTGCGTCGACATCCACCACCATGCCGCGGCGATGGCGACCAGCACGAGCGCAATCACCGCGACGATCCACGGCGCACGTGATGGCGGCTCGACCTTGTTCCGATCGATCCGCAACTGGTTGAGCAATTCACCCTTGTTCTCCATCCATCCTGTCCTGAGCGCCCGTGGGGGCGCAGAGTCTGCCACAGGTTGCCGGGTCGACCGATAATGAACAACCGGCCTTCATCACCAGTTGGTGGTGACGCCTGTCATGCTCGCCGTCAGCGCCGTCCGATCCTCGACACCGACACGCGCAAACGCACAGAATCCAGTTGCCCAGACCCGCCGAGGATCTCCTTCCATGACATTCGCCATCGCACCCCATGCCATCGCTGCCATTCCGGTCAGCGCCACCGACATGCGCTTTCCGCTGCATCGCATCTATTGCATCGGTCGCAACTATGCCGATCACGCCAGGGAAATGGGCTCCGAGGTCGATCGCGCGCAGCCGATATTCTTCAGCAAGCCGGCGGATGCGATCGTCATCGACAACGGCGATGTGCCCTATCCCCCGGCAACGCGAGAGCTGCACCACGAGGTCGAGATGGTCGTCGCCCTTGCCACCGGCGGTCGCGACATAGCCGTCGCCCACGCGCTGGAACATGTGTATGCCTATGGCATCGGCCTCGATCTGACCCGACGCGACCTGCAGGCAGTGGCAAAGAGCAAGGGCAATCCCTGGGATGTCGCCAAGGGCTTCGACTGCTCCGCACCGGTCTCCGACCTGCGTCGGGTCAGCGAGATCGGTCACCCGCAACACCTGCAGCTCAGCCTGGATGTGAACGGCGAACGGCGCCAGCAAACCGACATCGGCGAGATGATCTTCAGCGTTGCCGAAATCATCCATGAGCTGTCGAAACTCTACGACCTGCAATCAGGCGACTTGATCTTCACCGGCACCCCAGCCGGCGTTGCAGCCCTGGTCAAGGGCGACCGCTTCCGCGCCGAGCTGGAAGGCGTGGCGGTGCTGGAAGGCCGCATCGTCTGAGCCCGATGTTCTTCCCGCTGCGGTGCTGGAAGCCGCTTCAGCCGCGATGCGTTTGCCGCTCGTGATTTGAAGGCGCGAACGGGTGTACATGACTTTGATGGCTTTTTGGCCGTTATTGCTTCGATGTTGGCAAAACTTCGCAACGGGGCTGCGTCAGCGGAATTATCGGGATAGAGTGCGTCGGCGGCCCTCGCCGTCGCCACCATCATTCCACCCTGAAGGAGTCAACATGAGCATGATGTCGGAGTTCAAGGCGTTCGCCATGCGCGGCAATGTCATCGATCTGGCTGTCGGTGTCGTTATCGGTGCCGCATTCGGCAAGATCGTCACTTCGCTGGTCAATGACGTGATCATGCCGCCCATCGGCAATCTGATCGGCGGCATCGATTTCTCGGCGTACAAATTCGTGCTGACTCCCGCCGCCGCGGACGGCACTGGCGAAGTCGCCATCCAGTACGGTGCCTTCATCAACACGATGATCCAGTTCGCCATCGTCGCCTTTGCAATCTTCATGGTGGTCAAGGCAATCAACCGCCTCAGCAAGAAGGCCGAGGAAACACCGGCCGCGCCACCCGCCGATGTCGTCCTGCTGACGGAAATCCGCGATCTGCTGAAACAGGGCAAGTGATCAAGCCGGCGAGGTCTCAAGCCGCTGCGGGAGGCACCGGATGACCTTCGCCACAGTTGCTCCAAGCGTGGCTCTGGCATGATCGGGGGCTTGCCTCCAGGTGGAATCCGATCATGCCTCGCCTCGCCTCGCTTGCCCTTGCCCTGCTGCTGATGCAGACCGCTGCCCAGGCGGCGGATGCGACCAGTGCCACCGTGATTCCGCAGGCCGCCATCGACAAGGCCGCCGAGTTGCGCGAGCGTGCGCTGAAAAATGATGTCGCCTATGCCATCGTCGAAGGCCTGACCACCGAGATCGGGCCGCGCCTGGCCGCCAGCGAGAATGACCAGAAGGCGCGGGACTGGATGGTTGCGCGCTTCAAGGCGCTGGGTTTCGACAAGGTCTGGACCGAGCCGGTCAGCTACCCGAAATGGGTACGCCGCAGCGAGAGCGCAGCCATTGTTTCGCCTTTCCCGCAGTCCCTCGCGGTGACCGCTCTCGGCGGATCGGCCGGCACGCCGACCGGCGGGCTGGATGCCGAAGTGATCGCCTTTGCATCGCTGGAGGCGATGAAGGCGGCAGCGGATTACCTGGTCAAGGGCAAGATCGTCTATCTGGCCATCCCGCGCATGCATGCGCTGAGCGATGGCCACGATTACGGAAGCGGTTCGGCGGTCCGCGTGCGCGGGCCGGAGCTGGCCGCCGCCAAGGGCGCAAGGGCATTCCTGCTGCGCTCGGTCGGTTCCGACTCCAATCGTCTCGCGCATACCGGCATGACGCGTTTTTCGGATCCGGCCAAGGCGATCCCGGCGGCGGCGCTCTCCAATCCCGATGCCGACCTGCTCGACGCCATGCTCAAGCGCGGCAAGCCGGTGAAACTGCATCTCGCCCTCGATTGCGGCACCGAAGGCACCTACATCGGTGCCAACGTGATTGCCGAAATCACCGGCAGCTCGCGGCCAAACGAGTATTTCCTGAGCGGCGGACATCTTGATTCCTGGGATCTCGGCACCGGCGCAATCGATGATGCCTCCGGTATCGCCATCACCACCGCGGCCGCGCATCTGATCAGCCAATTGCCCGAGCGTCCGGCACGCAGCATTCGCGTGGTCGCCTTCGCCAACGAGGAATCCGGCCTGTATGGCGGCAAGGCCTATGCCGCCGAGCATCACCTGCAGATCGGCAAGGCCATCCTCGGCGCGGAATCCGATGCCGGTGCCGATCGCATCGTCAAGGTCACCGCGACGGTAAAACCCGAGGCGCGCGGCGCCATCGACCAGATCGCCAGCGCCCTCAAGCCGCTCGGCATCGAATATGACGCCAAGGCTGCCGGCAGCGGCGGCTCGGACCTGTCCGCCGTGCATGCAGTCGGCATGGCCGGGCTTTCCCTGCACCAGGACGCGGCACGCTACTTCGATTGGCACCACACCGCCAACGACACGCTCGACAAGATCGATCCCGAGCAGTTGCGCCAGAACGTCGCCGCCTATGCCGTGGCCATGTTCCTGGCCGCTTCCGCCGAAGGTGATTTCGGTTCCGCCGCGGGTGCGTTCGCGGAAGACGCCGACGAGCACTGATTGTTCGTCTGCGCAATCGCCGGCTTTCCTGCAACCTGCCGGATTATCGATGCCGTGCAGGCCGGGGGCTCAATGGTGCAAGCCCCGGTGTCGTGACACATCGAGACCTCCACGGCACATGCGATTGACACCCCGGACTCGCCGGGGCAGTCTGCGCAGCTTGCACTTGTCGCTTCGATCGGGTGACAAGGCTGTCGACATGGGGCCGTCCTCGATCTTCGATGACGGCACTCATGATCAGGGTCAACACGAGGGAAACCCATGTACAACAAGCAATTGTCCAATCGAATCGTACTTGCCACGCTCGCCGCGGTCGGCAGCATGACCGTCGGCACAACGAGTGCCTATGCCGCCGTGGTCTGCGCCTCGCCGTCCATTGCCGTTCCGCAGAACATCGACGGCATGTACATCAATCTCGTCACCGGAGCGACGGGCACAACAGGCAGTTCGGTCGCCGGCTGGGATTTCAATCCTTATGCGAGCAACACTGCCACGCTGCTTTCGTTCAATGCCGCCACTGGTTCCGGCTATGTATCCAGCGGCGGCGTCATCACGCCGCTGGCCGGCGGAACGCCGGTGGGAGCATCGAGCACCTATCTGACCGGTATCCAGACATCGCCGACGGCCATGGGCTCATATCGGGCCGGTGTATCCGGCCAATACCTCGGATTCCGCTTCACCGAAGGCGGCAATACGTACTATGGGTGGATTAATTTGACCAGCGTCGGACCCAACGGGTTTCCCGCAAGCCTGAACAACTACTGTTACGAAAACACACCGAACACCGAAATCACCGCCGGAACCACGCCGGTTTCGTTGCAGCAGTTTTCAATCGAATGACGCCAGGCGACTCGCGTTGGTGAACGCCTGATCGCCACGGGCGGGTCCGCTTGCACAGTGGACCCGCCGGTTCGTCGCATCAACGACGCATCGCACCCGCGTGCAACTGGCGCCAGTATTCGCCAAGCACGACCGCCGCGCTGACCGAGATGTTGAGACTTTCGACGACGCCGCTTCCGGGTATGGAAACCTTGTGGTCGGCTGCCTCGACCAGGGACTTGCTCATGCCCTCGCCTTCCGCGCCGAACACCAGCACCTTGCGCGGTTCCAGGCGCGTCGCGTAGAGGTCTTCGCCGCCGCGCGGCAGGGTCGCGGTGATCCGGTAGCCAGCCGCGCGCAGGCTGGCCAGGGCAAGCATGTCATCCTCGACGCGCACCAATGGCACCACTTCCGCCCCGCCTTCGGCGACGCGTGCAGCGGCACCTGACAGATCAAGCGACGATGTCGCCGGCACGATCACCCCGGAGACTCCGAAATGCGCGGCACTGCGCAGCAGTGCGCCAAGGTTGTGCGGATTGCCGACGCCATCGAGCCAGATCAGCAGGGATGGCGCTGGTGCCTTTGGCTGCGCCGCCAGCAGATCATCCAGCGACAGTGCAGGCGGACGCAGCATCTCGAAACAGATGCCCTCGTGGTGGCGGGAACCGGTCAGCTTGTCCAGGTCCGGGCTTTCGACCACGCGATAGCCGAGCCGATGCTTGACGCACCAGGCCAATACCGGCTTCAGCTCGGCAATGCGCGACTCCAGCAGGTAGACCTTGCGCAATTGCTGCGGACGCCGGGCGAATGCGGCGAGGCAGGCATTGATCCCGTACAGGCGCATCTCGCCGCTCGGACGCTGCGGCCTCGCTTCGGCTTCGTCCGCTTCCGGCATCTGCTCCCGCTGCCGTCGCACAGGCGGACGCGCAGGTGCGTCGGCGCGCTTCTTCCACGGTGAGTCACTTGCCTTCTTGCTGGCTTTCCACTTGTCTTCAGTCATCTCGGGCGGATTGCTTGCTGTTGGTCGGCGCGGATCGCAGCATCGCATACATCCACAGATCGAGGATCCTGCCGTGCTTGATCACGGCGCGACGCAGGATGCCCTCGCGCTGGAAACCGGCTTTTTCCAGCACGCGCGCCGAACCCGGGTTGTTCGCGAATACCGCCGCCTGCAAGCGCTCGAAGCCGTGCTCGGCGAAAAGATACCGGCACCAGCAAGCAACGACACGGCTCATGATGCCGCGGCCCCAGTAACGGCGGGCCAGCCAGTAGCCGATTTCGCCGCCGATCCTGAACTCGGCGGCGCCGGGTCGCACGTCGATGCCGCCGACGGCCACGCCATCGATTTCAATGGCAAGCACGATTGCCGGCGGCTTCGCCGGTTCGTGCAGGAACTCCTCGGCATCCTGCTTCGTGTACGGAAACGGAAAGCGATCGGAGACCGTGCGCGAAACGGCTTCGTCGTTCGCGTGCAGAACCAGCGAATCGAGATCCGCAGCCTGCCACGGGCGCAGCACGAATCCTTCGCCCTCGATGCGCGGCAGCGCGGCCATCAGGCATGCCCGCCAACCGCCGGCGTTTCCGCATCGAGCTTGTCGATCCTGCGGGCCAGCGCATCGGGCGAGCGCGTGAACGGCGCCAGCAGCGTGTAGAACGAGGGCACCACGAACAACGACAACAATGTCGAGAAGGCGACACCAAAGATCACCACCACGCCGATTGCCGCGCGGCTGGCCGAACCCGGGCCGCCGGCCACGACCAGCGGCACGGCACCGGCAATCGTCGCCACCGAGGTCATCAGGATCGGACGCAGGCGCACCGATGCGGACTCGGCGATGGCATCGGCAATGCTCCTGCCCTCGTCGCGCAACTGGTTGGCGAATTCGACAATCAGGATGCCGTTCTTTGCCGCCAGTCCAATCAGCATGACGATGCCGATCTGGCTGAACAGGTTGAGGCTGTTGCCGGTCAGCCAGAGACCGATCAAGGCCCCGAGCACGGCCAGCGGCACGGTCAGCATGATGACGAAGGGATGCACGAAACTCTCGAACTGCGCGGCCAGCACGAGGTAGACGACGAGCAAGGCCAGGGCAAAGGTCAGCACCACCGCGCCACCCGCCTTGAGGTACTCGCGCGAATCGCCCTTGTAATCGAGTTGCGCTGTGGGCGGCAGTTCCTCGGCAACCGTCTTCTGCGCCCAGCTCAGCGCCTCGCCCAGCGTGTAGCCTGGAGCCAGTCCCGCCGAGATGGTGATCCCGCGCAGGCGGTTGAAGCGGTTCAGGCGACCGGGTTCGGCAAGTTCCTTGAGGCTTACGAGGTTGGCCAGGGGAATCAGTTCGCCGCTGCGTGCCGAGCGCACATAGAGATTGTCGAGATCGGCCGGTGCCGCGCGATCGCTGCGCTGCGCCTGCATGATCACATCGTATTCCTCGCCGCCGTCGACATAGGTCGTCACCCGCCGCCCGCCCATCATCGTTTCCAGCGTGCGGCCGATTTCCTGCGCCGACACGCCAAGGTCCGCGGCGCGCGCATGATCGATCTCGACGCGCATCTGCGGTTGGGTTTCCTTGTAATCCGAATCGGCGCCGAACAGGCCCGGGTTCTCCTCCATGCGCGCCAGGATGCGATCGCGCCAGCTTGCCAGCTCCTTGTAGTCGGGGCCGCCGAGGACAATGCTCAGCGGTTGGCCGCCACCACGAACCAGGCCAGTGCGATACGAAGGCACCGCGCGCACACCCGGCAGGCTGGCCAGGTCCTTGCGCAGTTGCTCGGTCACCTGCGGTGTCGTTTCCTTGCGCTTTGTCCAATCCTTGAGGAATACCGTGATGCGACCGGTATGCATCTCCTGGCTCGAACCATAGCTGCCGGGAACGCGCGAATTGAAGCGCTCGATCGGGCCGCCTTCACCGATCAAGCCGAAGAACTTCTCCTCGACCTGCTGCATCTGCCCGACCGTGTAGTCGAAGCCGGCGCCTTCCGGGCCGGTGACCGAGACATGCAGCACGCCGCGATCCTCGGTCGGTGCCAGTTCGGAAGGCACGAATCGCAGGAGCACGGCACTGGCGCCGAAAGCCGCCAGCAGGACGAGGATGAAGATGACCGGCTTGCCGCTGCTGCGCACGACGCCACGCCGGTACAGCGCGGTCAGCCGTTCGAGCCGCGCATGCACGAAACCGTTGAAACCCGATTTGTGCACATGCGGCCGCACCAGCTTGGAGGCCATCATCGGGGTCAGGGTCAGGGCGACGAACGCCGACAGCGCGACGGCACCGGCCAGGGTCACCGAGAGCTCGCGGAACAGGCGTCCGGTATTGCCTTCCATGAAGCCGATGGGCAGGAACACGGCGACGAGGACGGCGGTCGTGGCAATCACCGCGAACGCCACCTGGCGCGTGCCGCGCTTGGCGGCAATCAGCGCCGGTTCACCGAGATCGGCGCGGCGCTGGATGTTTTCGAGCACGACAATCGCGTCATCGACGACCAGGCCGATGCACAGCACCAGTGCCAGCAGGGTCAGCAGGTTTATCGAGTAGCCGAAGGCGTAGAGGCCGATGAAGGCGGCAATCAGGCAGACCGGCACGGTCACGGCGGGAATCAGGGCCGAACGCGCGCTGCCGAGGAAGAGGAAGATGACGAGGACAACGAGGATGCCGCCTTCGATCAAGGTCGCGTAGACGCGCTCGACCGCCGATTCGATGAACAAGGTGGAATCATAGGCAACAAAGATCTCGGTGCCTTCCGGCAGCGATTGCTGCACGCGCTCGGCTTCGGCGCGGGCGGCGCGGGCGACATCGAGGCTGTTGGCCGTGGAAGTCTTGACGATGCCGAGGCCGACGTTCGGCTGGCCGTTGCTGCGCAGGTAGGAACGCCGTTCCTCGGCCGCGCGCTCGACCTTGGCGACATCGCCCAGACGCACGACATAGCCGTCACTGCCCTTGGCCAGCGCGAGCTTGGCGAAATCCTCGGCCTTGCGGTAGTTGCGCTGCACGCGCAGGGTGAAATCGCGGTTTTCCGATTCGATGCGCCCTGCCGGAAGCTCGACGTTTTCCCGGCGCAGGGCGGCTTCGATATCCGAGACCGCCAGCCCGCGCGCGGCGAGCGCTTCGCGATCGAGCCAGATGCGCATCGCGTAGCGCTGGCCGCCACCGACGATGACGCGGGCCACACCTTCGATTGCCGACAGCCGATCCGAGACATAGCGTTCGGCGTAGTCGCTCAATTCCAGCGAATCCATGCGATCCGAACGCATGTTGAGCCAGACAATCGCGTCGGAATCACTTTCGACCTTGGAGATTTCCGGCGGATCGGCCTCTTCGGGCAGGCGATCCTGGACGCGGCTGACCGCATCACGCACATCATTGGTGGCCGCCTCGATATCGCGGCTCAACTTGAATTCCATCGACACATCGGCGCTGCCGTTGCGGCTGCTCGATTCAACCGTCTCCACGCCTTCGATGCCGGCCAGGGCATCTTCGAGCACCTGGGTGATGCGCGTTTCGACAACTGCGGCCGAGGCCCCCGGATAATTCACCTCGACGGAAACGATCGGTGGATCGATCGCCGGCAACTCGCGCAGGGTCAGGCGCGAAAACGACATCACGCCGAGCACGACCAGCAGCAGGCTGATGACGGCCGCAAACACCGGGCGCCGGATCGAGATTTCGGAAAGATTCATTGCGGAGCCACCGCTGCCGGCGTCGCATCGCTGATCAACGAGCCATCACGCAACTTGACCGTGCCATCGACGACGATGCGCGTGCCGGCATCGATGCCGTGGATGACCTCGACCTTGCCGTCCTTGCGCGCGCCCAGTTCGACCGCGACGCGTTCCACGCGCATGTCCGGCTTGACCCGGTACGCGAACGAGCCGGTACCGACCTGCTCGATGGCGATCTCGGGCAGCGCCAGCACCTCGCGCCCGGGTTGCAGGACGCGAACCGTCATCAGCATCCCGGCACGCAAGGCGTGATCGGGATTCGGCAATTCGGCGCGCACGAGAATGGCGCGGGTAATCGGATCGACGCGGGAATCGATCGAGGTGATGCGCCCGCTGAAGTGGCGGCCCGGATAGGCGACGCTGCTGGCGGTCAACTCGAGGCCCGGCTGCAGTCGCGCCAGATTGCGTTCGGCGAGGGCGAAATCGAGCTTGATCGTGTCGATGTCATCCAGCGTGGTGATGATCGTGCCCGGCGTGACCAGCGCGCCATCGCTCACCTGACGCAGGCCGAGCACGCCCGAAAAGGGTGCCGTGACCACGCGATCGGCCAGTTGCGCACGCAGCAAGGCCACGCGCGCCTGGCTCGAATCATGCGTCGCGCGCGCGGTGTCGGCGACCTGTTTCGAGACGGTGCCCTGGCGCACCAGGTCGTCGTTGCGCTTCATCAGGCGCTCGGCATCCTTGAATGTCGCCTGCGCCTCGGCGAGCGCGGCAACTTGCTGGCCCGACGTCATCTCGACCAGCACGTCACCGGCATCGACCTGCTGGCCGTCGCTGAAATTCACCTTGCGCACGGTCTCGGTGATCTTTGCGGTCAGGGTGATGGATTCGCGCGCCTTGGTCGTGCCGACCGCCTCGATCGTGTCGACCCAGGTCGACGGCTCGATGACGGCCGTGGTCACCGGGATCGCGGGATTGGCTGACGCTTGCCCTGACGGCTCCTTGCTCGAGCAAGCGGCCAGCCCGAGCAGGCAGGTGGCGAGAACAGTGGTAGCGAGAGGTTTCAGCATGTTGTCGGTGTGGTCATCGAATCGGATAAGGGCGCGCTTGCGTGACTGCAAAGGGATCGGCAGCGCGGCTTGCCTGCACGATGACCACGCTGCCAGGAGCTTGTGCGGTCGCCAGTTCAGTGCTCGGCGACTGGCAGCGGCGCGCGGGCCGCGGCTCCGGTCCGGCGCGGAATACGGAACAGAAGCAGGAAGGGTAACGCAATCAGGGTCATCCACATCATCAGCCAAAAGTCATTGATATAGGCAATAGCTGCCGCCTGCCGCGTCACTTCGGCATTCAACATGGCCAGGCCCTGTGCGGAATTGATGTCGAATGCGCCCGCTGGCAGGTTCAGCGAGTACGGCGTCAGGCGCGCGGCGATTTCGGCATGATTGATCTGCGTATTGCGCGCGACCAGGGCAAACATGATCGAAATGCCGATGCTCGATCCGATATTGCGCGCCAGGCTGAAGATGCCGGCGGCCTCGGTTCGTGCCGGCCCCGGCAGGGTCGCGTAGGCCAGGGTCGACACCGGCACGAAGACCAGGCCGAGGCCAAGGCCCTGCAGGATGCCGACATTGATGATTGGCCACATCGGCACATCGGGGCCGAATTGCGCGCTCATGCCGAGTGAAAGCGCAATCAGCAGGATGCCGATGGCCATGGGTTTGCGTGGATCGATGCCCGCCTGCAGCAAGCGTCCGACGATGGTCATCGCAACCAGCGTGCCGACGCCGCGCGGAGCCAGCAGCACGCCGGTGGTGACGACCGGATAGTTCATCAGGTTTTGCAGGTACGGCGGCATCAAGGCCATGGTCGCGAACAGCAGCACGCCAACGATGAAGATGAACAACGTGGCGACACCGAAATTGCGATCCTTGAGCAGGGAGAGATCAACGAAGCTGCGCGCGCTGCTGCGCCAGTGCACCCAGTACAGATAGAAGCCGAGCAAGGCCAGGGCCAGGTAGATCTGGATCTCGACGGCGGAGAACCAGTCCTTCTCGTTGCCGCGATCGAGCATGAGCTGCAGCGCGGCGATGCCGATGGCAAGGAAGGCGAAGCCGCGCCAGTCGAAACGGTTCGTGTGCGTCTCGTCCCTGGGCACGCTGGCCAGCACGCCGAGCAAGGCCACGATGCCGACCGGCACATTGATCAGGAACACCCAATGCCAGCTGTAGTTGTCGGTCAACCAGCCACCCAGCGGTGGTCCGACAATCGGCCCGACCATCACGCCCATGCCCCACAAGGCCATGGCCGCGCCATGTCGTTCCGGCGGAAAGGCATCGAGAAGGGAAGATTGTGAAATGGGTACAAGGGCAGCACCAAAAAGGCCCTGCAGCACGCGGAAAGCGACCATTTCGCTGATGTTGGTGGCAATGCCGCAGAGCACCGAGGCAATCGTGAATCCGCTGATGGCGACGATCAGCAGATGGCGGCGACCAAAGCGCGCGGCCAGCCAGCCGGTTGCCGGCGTGGCGATTGCCGCGGCAACGATGTACGAGGTGAGGATCCACGCCGCCTGGTCCTGGGTTGCCGACAGCGACCCCTGCATGTCCGGCAAGGCGACGTTGGCGATCGTCGAATCGATCACCTGCATCAGCGTCGCCAGCATGATCGAAACGACCAGCAGCGGCAGATTGGCAACCTCACGATGCGAGGCGATGGGGGTCATGGCGACAGAGGACAGAGATTGGAGATTCGGGATGACCAGCCATTCGGCTGTTGAAAGCGGGGATTCGGAAGGTCAAAAGCAGGGAATCACAGTACGGAGTGCACTGCGGCTTTTGCTTTACCCACTCCCGAATCCCGAATCCCGATTCCCGGCCACCAAGGTCCAACGACCAAGCACGGAGTTCTCCTTGCCGGTGTCGATTTTGACATCGGCGCTCATGCCCGCCCGCAGGATCAGGCCTTGCTGGCTGCTGGCATCGATCGACAGATGCACCGGAATGCGCTGCACGATCTTCACCCAGTTGCCGGTGGCGTTCTGCGCCGGCAGGATGGAAAACTGCGAACCCGAGGCCGGACTGATCGATGCCACGGTGGCCTTCCACTTGTACCCTGGATAAGTATCCACCTCGATCTCGGCCGATTGGCCGACGTGGACATTGGTGAGGTCGGTTTCCTTGAAATTGCCTTCGACCCACATGCTGCTGGAAACCAGCGGCATGGCCGCTTGCCCGACATTCAGGTAATCGCCAGGCTGCAGATGCATCTTGCCGATCGTGCCATCGATGGGTGCGCGGATTTCCGCATGCGACAAATCAAGCCTGGCCTTGGCCAGTTGCGCCATGACCACCTTGTAGCCGGACAACTGCGCAAGCGGCGTATCCACCGCCCCGCCAAGCATGGTCTTGGCCTTGGCCAGGTTTGCGGCATCGCTGTCGCGGCTGCCGCGGGCCGTGGTCACATCGTTGATGGCATCGTCGAGGGTCTTCTGCGCGACCAGGCCCTTGCTGCGCAATTCGCGGATGCGCTTGAGCTGTGCCTCGTGGTTGCGCAAGGTTGCATCCGAGGAGCGCAGGTCGGCACTGGCCGAACGATAGTTGTCGCGCGAGGCGTTGAGGTAATCCGCAGCGGCCTCGATCTGCGCTTCCATCTGGGTCACCGCGAGCTGCAGCGGCTCGGCATCGAGGCGGAAGAGCAGATCGCCCTTGCGTACCTGCTGGTTCTCATGCACGGCGACTTCGACGACGCGACCGGCGATCTGCGGCGCAATGGTGACCTGGTCGGCTTGCACATAGGCATTGTCGGTCGAAGTGTAGCGTCCCGAGGTGACGTAGAAATATCCGGCGACCAGGCCCACCACGAGCGGGCCGCCAAGCCACAGCATGCGGTTGCCGCGCTTTCGCGCAGGCGTGCCGGGTTCGCCGGCAGCGACGGTTTCATTGCCTTGTTTGCTGGTCATTGCATGCTCGGTATCAGGATTCGGATGATTCGGTGTTGCCATCAATGGCGAGGAGGTTGCTGCGGATCCGTTCCAGGACACGCTCGAAGGCTTCGAAATCCGCCTGGCCAACACCGACCAGCGCTTCCTGGCGCAACTCGGAGGCAAGCACTTCCATGTCGTCGGTGACCTCGTGCGCCCTGGCGGTCAGGTGCAGGCGCCAGCGTCGCCGATCGTTCGGATCGGCACGGCGCTCGACAAAATCCGCCGCGACCAGGCGATCGAGCACGCGACCGACGGCAATCGGCTCCATTTCAAGAAGTTCGGCCAGCTCGCTCTGGCTGAGCCCTTCACGGCGCCGGATCGACTTCAGCGCCCGCCATTGCGCGCGGGTCAGGCCAAAACGGATTGCACGGCGGTCGAAATGCTTGCGCAACAGGCAAGTGACGTTGTGCAGGCTGTAGGTGAAGGAGCGATCAATGCTGTTCATGGCAGCCAGGGATATTATGTCCTAGGCAGCTAATTTTCAAGGGCACGCCCATGACGCGACGCACTCTCCATCACGAATATCCATTGAATCAACATGTTGGAGTCAACCTGCTGGAACGGCGAAGGATTCGATGCCGGCGGCTCGCGCGCCTTGGCAGGGGACTTGTTTCCTCATTGTCCTAGGGCAACGCTGATCAAGTGGCACAACCGTCACGACACCTGTCTGCGTGCAGATCGCGGCGCGCTGACGCAGATGGACTGGCCGTCCTTCAAGGCAGCGCAACAAAGATCCGCGCGCAGACAGGTGTCGCCGAACCCAT
>MKWR01000022.1:86329-86567 GCA_001899855.1 Lysobacterales bacterium 63-13 | reverse complement strand
GTGCCGGCGCGGGCGGTGGCACGTGCACGGCTTCCGGCTCGGGCAACATCAACGGCAGCGTCAACCTGCCCAGCGGCGGCAGCGTCACCTACACGGCAAACTGCGCAATCGCGGCCTCCGCCAGCGGCACGCTCAGCAACACCGCAGTCGTTGCCGCGCCGGGCGGCGTCACCGATCCGACGCCAGCCAACAACTCCGCCACGGACAGCGACACGCTGAATGCCTCGGCCGACTTGTC
>MKWR01000022.1:0-86257 GCA_001899855.1 Lysobacterales bacterium 63-13 | reverse complement strand
TGACCTGCACCTGGACCTGTGCCGGCGCGGGCGGTGGCACGTGCACGGCTTCCGGCTCGGGCAACATCAACGGCAGCGTCAACCTGCCCAGCGGCGGCAGCGTCACCTACACGGCAAGCTGCGCAATCGCGGCCTCCGCCACCGGCACGCTCAGCAACACCGCAGTCGTTGCCGCGCCGGGCGGCGTCACCGATCCGACGCCAGCCAACAACTCGGCCACGGACAGCGACACGCTGAATGCCTCGGCGGACGTGGCCGTGACCATCTCCGACAGCCGCAACTTCATCCAGGTCGGCGACTCGCTCGATTATCTCATCGAGGTCAGCAATCCGAGCGGTCCGAGCAATGCAGTGGCGTCGGTCAGCGACATCCTGCCGGTGCTGCTGGCCGGCGGGTCGTGGACCTGCACTGGCAGCGGCGGCGCGACATGTGGCAGCGCAAACGGAACCGGCAACACCTTGTCCGACACGGCGACCCTGCCGGTTGGCGGCAAGACGGCGTACCTGTACTCGGCGACCGTGCAAGCGGTCGACCCCAGCGAGCTGCTTGCAAACACGGCCTCGGCAGTCGTCGGCAATGCCAGTGACCCGGTTCCCGGCAACAACTCGGCCACCGACACCAACGTCGTCGTCCTCTTCCGCGATGGCTTCGACCCCGGCAACGCGGGCATCGTGCAGCTGGTCGGCTCGGGTTCCGATTACGTGGCAGCGCGACTGCGCGTTGACGCGAACCTGCTCGACGCGCTTGGCATGGTGCCGGTCGACGTGGCCACGGGGCAGGGCGCGGACGGCAGGGCCTTGTTCTTGCTGCAACTTGCACGTTTCGGTGATGACTACTTCCTGCGCGTCATCACCCGCGATGATCTGGACCAGGCCGAGCGATCACGCTGGCAAAGGCTCGACTTGACGGAGCGCCTGCTCGATTTCGCCTGGCAGTCGGCTTCGGCACAGGCGAGTGATGGTTACTTCGGCATCGACGGACTCGATGCGGGTCTCCTGGTCAGCGGCCACAGCGACCAGGGGCGCCTGACGCAACTGTTCGTTCGCGTCGACAACAACACGCCTTGGCTGGTGCTCGTCGTGCCCTGAGGAATGCTGGAAGGCCCGGAGATCCCGGGCCTTCCACTTTGCGGCCTTGCTTCAGTCCTCGGCCTCGGCGTATTCGCGCCGGGCGCAGATCAGCCAGTTCTCGAACGGCAGGCGGCCGTGCAGCGGGGCGAAGCTGGCGGTGAGGCCATGCCGGGCAAAGCGTTGTTCGAGCTCTTCTCGACGCGGATAGCGTTGCGGGCCGACGTTCATCCAGCCCGTCATGCGGGCGAGGCGGTCGACGCCGCGCGTGAAACGCAGGCGCCAGCCTTCGCGCTGCAGGCCGCTGCGCATGACCAGGACGGCACCCGGGGTGAGGCTCGCAATCGCGCTTTCGAGCAAGGCTTCCTGAGCGGGCGGCGGCAGGAACTGGACGATGTCGAGCAGGGCCACGCTGCCGCGATGCTCGGGGAAGCCACGGGCCAGATCGAGCGCCTCGAAGCGGGTGCCGGTCAGCTGCGCGCGTGCGGCGGCTGCACTGGCCGAGGCGATCTTTGCCTCATCGACATCGACGCCGCGGTAGTCGCCGGAAAATCCCTGCGCGCGCAAGGTGTGACCGAGCAAGCCAATGCCGCAACCCAGATCAAGCAAGGGTTCGCGCGTCTTCGCCAGCACCGCGCCAACGCCGCCGTACAGCGGGTCACTGGCAAGCTTGATGCGCGCATACCAGTAATGCGCACGCAGCGGCAGGTAGTGTCGCGCGATCTCGCGAGTGCCGGCTTGCATGACAGGATTCAAGTGTTGCCGCGGTGCGCACGCGTGGAGGCCGATCCACGCGTGCGCCGCGGCGACAACTCAGACGGCAAGAGGATTCGGCTTGTCCGCATCAAGCTTCCATTGCTTGATCGCCCGCGCCACATCCTGCGGGTTCATCTTGCCCTCGGCGGCGAGGGCGGCAATGGCCGCGTGCGCGATCCAGTAGCGGTCGATCTCGAAGAATCCACGCAAGGCATCGCGTGAATCACTGCGGCCGTAGCCGTCGGTTCCCAGCGAGATGAACTTGCGGCCTTCGGGAATGAAGGCGCGGATCTGATCGGAATAGGCACGCACGTAATCGGTGGCGGCGACCACCGGGCCGGCATGGCCTTCAAGGCAAGTGGCGACCCACGACTGGCGCGGCTTCTTCTCCATCGGATGCAGCCGGTTCCAGCGCTCGACATCGAAACCGTCGCGGCGCAATTCGTTGAAGCTCGGGCAGGACCAGATCGTGCTGGAAACACCGAATTCCTGCTCCAGCAATTCGGCGGCGGCGATGACTTCGCGCAGGATCGTGCCGCTGCCGAGCAACTGCACCATCGGCGCCTTGCTCTTGCCTTTGGCTTTCCCCGATTCCCGATTCCCGGATTCCGGATCCCGCAACAGATACATGCCCTTGATGATGCCAGCCTCGACGCCCTCGGGCATGTCCGGGTGCGCGTAGTTCTCGTTCATCAGGGTGATGTAGTAGTAGCAATCCTCCTGCTCGGTGAGCATGCGGCGCACGCCGTCCTGCAGGATCACCGCGACTTCGAACGAGTAGGTCGGGTCATAGCTGCGGCAATTCGGAATGGCACCCGCCAGCAGGTGCGAGTGGCCATCCTCGTGCTGCAGGCCTTCGCCGTTCAGCGTCGTGCGTCCGGCGGTGCCGCCGAGCAGGAAGCCGCGCGCGCGCATGTCGCCCGCTGCCCAGGCGAGGTCGCCGATGCGCTGGAAGCCGAACATCGAGTAGTAGATGTAGAACGGCAACATCGGCACGTTGCTGATCGAGTAACTGGTTGCCGCGGCCATCCATGAGGAGAACGCTCCCGGCTCGCTGATGCCCTGCTGCAGCACCTGGCCGGATTGGTCCTCGTGGTAGAACATCAACTGGTCGGCATCCATCGGCTTGTACTTCTGCCCGAACGGCGCATAGATGCCGATCTGGCGGAACATGCCTTCCATGCCGAACGTGCGTGCCTCGTCGGCGACGATCGGCACGACGCGCGGACCCAGCACCTTGTCGCGCAGCAGCAGGTTCATGCCGCGCACAAAGGCCATGGTCGTCGAGATTTCGCGCTCGCCGGTGCCCTTGGTCAACTGCGCAAGGGCGTCCAGTTGCGGCGTCGGCAGGGTTTCCGAGCGGGTCCGGCGCTGCGGCAGGAATCCACCCAGCGCGCGGCGCCGTTCGAGCATGTATTCGACTTCCGGGGAATCCTTGCCGGGGTGGTAGAACGGCACGCTGGGCAAGTCGGCATCGGAAATCGGGATATTGAAGCGGTCGCGGAAGGCGCGCACCGCATCGTCGTTCATCTTCTTCTGCTGGTGGGTGATGTTCTGCGATTCGCCCGCCGTGCCCATGCCGTAACCCTTGACCGTCTTGGCCAGGATCACCGTCGGCATGCCCTTGGTGTGCACCGCCTGGTGGTAGGCGGCGTAGACCTTGTGCGGATCGTGGCCGCCGCGATTCAGGCGCCAGATGTCTTCATCGGAAAGATTGGCGACCATTTGCGCGGTTTCCGGATACTTGCCGAAGAAATGCTCGCGCGTATAGGCGCCGCCAAACGCCTTGCAGTTCTGGTATTCGCCGTCGACGGTTTCCATCATCAGCTTGCGCAGCACGCCCTTGGTATCGCGGGCGAGGAGCGGATCCCAGTAGCCGCCCCAGCACAGCTTGATGGTGTTCCAGCCGGCACCGCGGAAGACGCCTTCGAGTTCCTGGATGATCTTGCCGTTGCCGCGTACCGGGCCATCGAGGCGCTGCAGGTTGCAGTTGACGACGAAGATGAGGTTGTCGAGGCCTTCGCGACCGGCCAGGGAGATGGCACCGAGCGTCTCCGGTTCATCCGATTCGCCGTCGCCGATGAAGCACCAGACCTTGCGATCGCTTGGCGCGATCAGGCCGCGATGCTCCAGGTACTTCATGAACTGTGCCTGGTAGATCGCCTGCAACGGGCCAAGGCCCATCGACACCGTCGGCACCTGCCAGTATTCCGGCATCAGCCACGGGTGCGGGTACGAGGACAGGCCGTTGCCCTTGCCGCGCACTTCCATGCGGAAGAAATCGAGCTGTTCGGCGCTGATGCGGCCTTCGAGGAAGGACCGCGCATACACGCCAGGGCTGGAATGTCCCTGGTGGAAGATCAGGTCGCCGGGATGGTTGTCGCTGGGCGCGCGCCAGAAATGGTTGAAGCCGACGTCATACAGGGTTGCGCTTGAGGCGAAACTGGCGATATGTCCGCCAAGGTCGCCGGGCTTGCGGTTGGCGCGGATGACCATGGCCATCGCGTTCCAGCGCACCAGCGAGCGGATGCGCCATTCCATCGCCGGATCGCCGGGGCTTTTCGCCTCCATGTGCGGAGGAATCGTGTTGATGTATTCGGTGGTCGGGCGGAAGGGCAGGTGGCCACCGGCACGGCGGGTTTCCTCGACCATGCGTTCGAGCAGGAAGTGCGCGCGCTCGGTGCCGTCGTTGTTGATGACCGATTGCAGCGACTCGGACCACTCGCGCGTTTCAACCGGGTCGAGATCCTGATCGAGTATGTCCTGGAGCTGGTTCATGGGCTTGCCTCGGCGTGCGCGCAGATGTTCGATGGGTGGAGGGTGCGGATTTCGCACCCTCGCTGAAGACCTTGCAGTTTAGCCGCCCCGCCCGATTCGTGCATGCGCCCGCCGGCGAGATGAGGCCATTCAAGTGCCTGCGCTCAGCCGGCCGCACTTTCCTGCGCGGCGCGGATCTGTGCCTCGACCGCGGCGATTGCGGTCATGTTGACGACGCGACGCACGGTGGCGGCCGGGGTCAGGATATGCGCGGGTTTCGACACGCCCATGAGGATCGGGCCAAGGGCAACGCCGTCGGTCATCACGCGGGTGATGTTGTAGCCGATGTTGGCGGCGTCGAGGTTCGGGCAGACGAACAGGTTGGCGCGGCCCTTGAGCAGCGAGTTTGGAAACAGGCGGTCGCGGATTTCCTCGTTGAACGCGGTGTCGGCGTGCATCTCGCCTTCGACCTCGAGGCCCGGCGCGCGCGCGCGGATGATCTCCAGGGCGTGGCGCATCTTTGCCGCCGAGGCATCCTCATGGCTGCCGAAATTGGAATGCGAGAGCAAGGCGACCTTCGGCTCCACGCCAAACAGGCGCAGGCGCAGCGCTGCTTGCAGCGTCGCCTCGGCAATCTGTTCGGCATCCGGATCGAGCTTGACGTGGGTATCGAGGAAGAAGAACACGCCGCTGTTGTTGATGACGCCGGTCATTGCCGAGGGCGCGTGCACGTTCGCATCCAGCGGCAGGATGTCCTGGATGTAGCGCAGTTTCTTGTGGTAACGGCCAATCAGGCCGGTGAGCAAGGCATCGGCCTCGCCGCGCCGGAGCATCAGCGCGGCAATCACCGTCGAGCGCGAACGCACGATCGCCTTGGCCCCGTCCGGGGTCACGCCACGGCGCTCGAGCAGGCTGTGGTAGAGCATCCAGTATTCCTTGAAGCGCGGATCGCTCTCGATGTTGCAGATCTCGAAGTGCACGCCGGGCTTGATGCGCAGGCGCATGCGCTCGATGCGCGACTCGATCACCGCCGGGCGACCGATGAGGATCGGCCAGGCCAGGCGATCGTCGGCTATATGCTGGATTGCGCGCAGGACCGTCTCTTCCTCGCCTTCGGCATAGACGACGCGCTTCATGTCGCTGCGCGCGCGGTCGAACACCGGCTTCATGACCATGCCGGTGCGGAAGACGAAGGTGTTGAGGCGCTCGCGATAGGCCTCGATGTCCTCGAGCGGACGCTTGGCCACGCCGGATTCCATTGCCGCCACGGCCACCGCCGAGGACAGCTCGACCAGCAGGCGCGGATCGAACGGTTGCGGGATCAGGTATTCAGGTCCGAACGAGCGCGTCTGCCCGCCGTAGGCGCGCACGGCGATGTCCGACATTTCGCGGCGGGCGAGGTCGGCGATGGCCTTGACGCAGGCGATCTTCATCGCCTCGTTGATGACCGTCGCCCCGACATCGAGGGCTCCGCGGAAAAGATAGGGGAAACACAGCGCATTGTTGACCTGGTTGGGATAGTCCGAACGGCCGGTGGCGACAATGGCATCGGGGCGTACCGCCTTGACCAGCTCGGGGAGGATTTCCGGAGTCGGGTTGGCGAGGGCAAAGATGATCGGCTGATCGACCATGCGCTTGACCATGTCCTGGGTCAGCGCGCCCGGGCCGGACAGGCCGACAAACATGTCGGCACCGTCGATGATCTCGTCCAGCGTGCGTGCCGGCGTGTCGCGCGCGTAGCGGCGCTTGTTCTCGTCGAGATCCGTGCGCCCGCTGTGCACGACGCCGACGCGGTCGGCGACCCAGATGTTTTCCTTCGGCACGCCGAGATGGACGAGCATGTCCATGCAGGCAATGCCGGCGGCACCGGCACCGGTGTGCACGATCTTGATCTGGTCGGGCTTCTTGCCGATCACCGCGAGCGCGTTCAGGAACGCCGCGCCGACGATGATCGCGGTGCCGTGCTGGTCGTCGTGGAAGACCGGGATCTTCATGCGCTCGCGCAGGGTGCGTTCGACGATGAAGCATTCCGGCGCCTTGATGTCCTCAAGGTTGATGCCGCCGAAACTGGGTTCGAGGCTGGCGATGATGTCGATCAGCTTTTCCGGATCGGACTCGTTGATCTCGATGTCGAAAACATCGATGCCGGCGAACTTCTGGAACAGCATGCCCTTGCCTTCCATGACCGGCTTGGCCGCCAGCGGACCGATGTTGCCGAGGCCGAGCACGGCCGTGCCATTGGTGATGACCGCGACGAGGTTGCCGCGCGAGGTCATTTCGGCAGCGGTGTTGGGATCGCGGACGATCTCCTCGCAGGCGAAGGCGACGCCGGGCGAATAGGCCAGTGACAACTCGCGCTGGGAGACCACGGACTTGGTCGGCACCACCTTGATCTTGCCGGCCGGCGCGCGCCGGTGATAGTCGAGGGCCGCTTGCTTGAGGAGTTCGATATCGCTGGACATGGCGCGGCTGGTTGCCTCTGGGATGGCGTAATTGCTGGGTTTTTTACTATATCACGCAGGCCTGCATGGCGATCCGCGTGGCCTGGCAAGCCTGCACCGCGGCTGGCGGCTACAGCGAGAGGACCAGGTCCTCGGCCTCGACACGGTCGAGGCGGATGCGATTGGCAAACAGCGAGAAGGCGAGCATGGCGGCGAGGCCGTTGGCATGGCGGATCCAGCGCGGCAGCCAGTTCGGTCCGACGATGTAACCGGAGTCGAATTGCGCTTCGAGGGCGACGACATCGTGCAGGCTCATCTTGCCGGCGAAGAGGTTCCGGCACAGGTTCAACTTGCGGTGCTTCAGTGCCCAGCGGAAAAACGTGTGCACGGAAAGCAGTCCGTGCAGATAGACGGTGTCCTTGGTGAATGCCGAGCCGCCGCCGGGCGGCGAGCCTCGGAACACGCGTTGTGCCGAGGAAAAGCTGTCGGCCTCGGTCTGCCCGGTGTCGAGGAAATAGCGGAACACCTCGATGAAGTCGGCGCCATGCAAGGCCATGTCGATGGCGACGATGCGCAGGCTGATGCGCTTGATGCGCTCGATGTCGAGGGAGCCGGTCATCAGTTCGGCGAACACGGCAAGGCCTTCCTGGGTTGCCGTGATACGCGGCGAACTGAGGCCGAACGAGGGCAGCCGCGGCTGGCGTCGACCGTTCAACGCGGTCAGCGTGTGCACATAGGCCTCGTGCTCGAGCAGCTGGTTGCGATCGTATTCGCTGAAACAGGTTGCCGAGCGCAGGCGGATGCGGGTGGCACCGGCCGCGGCCTTGGCGATCAACTGGTCATCGACTTCAACGCGTACCGTGCCATTGCCGAAGAATGCATCCAGTTGCTGCTGCAGGTCCTCGCGCAGGACGTGGGCGGGGATGCAGTAGTCCGCTTCGCTGCTGAGCACTTCGCTGTCGAGTTCGTTGGCGAGGCTGATGAAATGCCTGGCCGCATCGAGATTGCTGAGCTCGCTGCCCGGCACCCGCGAACCCGGGCGACCAAACAGGCGGATCGAGTGCGTGGTCAATTCCGGCGTGCCGAGTGCATCGAGCAGTTCGGTGGCGACCCGCCAGGATTCCGCACTGCGGCGGATGTAGTCGCCGACCGGATGCTGCGCATCGGCGGCATCGTGGATGGCCATGATCGTGCCGCGCACATTGGCCAGGTCGGGCCGCACGTAATCGACCACCGGCATGCTGACGATGCCCTTGCGCCAGCGTTCGAGGAAAGTGGTCTGCACCGAGGCCGGCCAGCTCACCGAGCCAAGCAGGCGGATGCCCTTGACCGCGGCGACAAGTTGCCGATCAAGATCGGCGTGACGTTCGAGATGACGGGATTCGCGGCTCACGGCTGCCCGCAATATAGCGCAGCCGCGAGAAGCGGCGTGCGCCTGCCACGCAGCTCAATGGCGGCCGTATTTTTCGTCCAGTCGACGCCCGAGCGCCTTGCTCAGGACGCGGTTTTCAGACTTGCGTCGAAGCTGGGTTTCCAGGCTGTCGGCGGCGCTGGCCAGCTCGTCGCGGAGTTTCTGGTAGTTGTGCCAGCGCGCGCCGTCGAGGCGACCGTCCGCAAGTGCGGCGCGCACGCTGCAGCCGGGTTCGCTCAAGTGGCTGCAATCGCCGAAGCGGCATTCCTGGGCGAGCTGCTCGATATCGCCGAACTGATCGCCATCCAGGGTCTCCTCGCCGGTCAGCTTGATTTCGCGCATGCCCGGCGTGTCGATCAGGCAACCGCCAACCGGCAACTGGATCAAGGCTCTGGAGGTTGTCGTGTGGCGACCGCGGCTGTCGTTTTCACGGACACTGCTGGTGGCCTGGCGCGATTCGCCAAGCAGGCTGTTGGTCAGGGTCGACTTGCCGGCACCGGAGGAGCCAACCAGCACGGTCGAGCTGCCGGGGCCGAGATAGGCGAGCAGCGGGGCGATGCTGTCGGCGGATTTCGCGTTGACGGCATGGATCGGGATGCTGTCCGGGACGCGCTTGCGCAGTTCCTCGACGCTTGCCGCGACATCCCCGGAAACATCCGCCTTGGTCAACACGATCACTGCGCTGGCACCGCTGCCCTCGACCAGCATCAGGTAGCGCTCGATGCGTGCCGGATTGAAATCCCCATCCAGTCCGCAAATGAGCATGACCGTGTCGATGTTGGTTGCGATCAGCTGGCGCTGATGCCGTTCGCCGGCTGCGGCGCGCGCCAGTTCGCTGCGCCGGGGCAGGATCTGCTCGATCGACGGCGGCCTGGTCGAACTGACGAAGACAAAATCGCCGACCGCTGGTCTCTCGACCGGATTGGTTCCGGGTTTGATGAAGCGCGGCGCCGGTTGTGCATTGAAGGCGAGCTCGCCATCGTGCAATTCGTAACCGGCGCGATGCTGGGCAATCACCCGCGCAAGGCGCAGGCCCGGCGGATCAGCCGGCACGGGCGGGAGATCGCCACGCCAGCCGATTCGGCGCAAGGGAGATTCGAGGGTATCGCTCATCGGCGCGATTCTACCCATGCAATCGGTCTTGCTGCGTGCCGCCGCAGCGACGGTGAGGAATCAGCTGCCGCTGTTGTCCGTCTTGGCGAGGATGCGGGTCTGGGCGAGGCGGCCATCGGCATCGTTGTGCAGGACTTCGACCAGGCTGCCCTCGTTGAGCGAGGCCTGGCCGGTGACGACCACTTCCGCGCCCACCGCAAGTCCTTCGAGCACCTGCACGCGGGTACCACTGTCGTAGCCGGTGCGGATCGGCTGACGGCGGGCCTTGCCATCCTCGATGACGTAGGCGGTTTCCGCGCCGCGGCTGCCAAGCACCGCGGTTTTCGGCATCAGCACCGCGTTGGCCACGTGCAGGAAGGCAATGTCCATGCGCGTGAACAGTCCCGGGCGCAGGCTGTGATCCTGGTTGTCGACGCGTACCGTCACCTTCACCGTGCCGCTGTCGCGATCGACCACCGGCGCCACGCGCTCGACCTTGGCCTCGAACCGGCGGCTGCCCAGCGCATCGACCGTGAAATCCACCCGCTGACCGGCGGAGATCGCCACCGCATCACGTTCCGGAACGCGCAACTCGGCACGCAGGTCGGTGAAATTGGCCATGTCGAAGACGGCGGCGTTGGCGGCCAGCAATTGTCCCTGCTTGATCCAGCGGCGCGTGATGATGCCGTCGAACGGTGCGCGGATCTCGCTCTTTTCAACCCGCACGCGGGCCAGGTTGACCTCGGCGCGGCGCACGGCAAATTCGGATTCGGCTTGATCCTGGGCGTTGGCGGCAATCAGCTTGCGCGCCAGCAGCTTTTCGCCGCGGGCGACATCGTTCTGCCGTCGCTGCAGGTCGGCGTTGGCTTCGCGCAGTTGCAGGCGGCTGTGCGCCGCATCGATGCGGGCGAGCAACTGACCCTTGCGCACGGCATCGCCTTCCTCGACCAGCAGGTCCAGCACGGTTCCGGGAACCTCGCTGATGAGCTTGGCTTCGTGCTCGGCCTGCAAGGTGGCCGTGGCGGCATAGCGCGCGGTCAATTCGCCTTGCTCGACGCGCGCGGTTTCAACTGGGCGGGCATCCTTGGTTTCGACCTTGGCGGCATCCTTGGCAGGCGGCGCGCTGGTGCTCGAGCACGCCGTGAGGGCAGTGGCCAGGACAAGGGAGAGGGGGAGCAGGGCAGTCAGGCGGGACATGGCTGGGGGTGACCAAGTAGTGTTGTAGGTAACTATAACACCAAAACTCAGGCTGTCAATCCTGGAAGGTGGGGAAAGTGTGCTGTTGCGATGCGCCATCCGCATCTGCCAAAGGTATGAGCGGATCGGCGGGCGCTTGGTTTCCTTGGATGCCGTAATGGCGTATTTGGTTGCGTGGATGCCCTTGTTTTGTCCGTGTGCAGTGCAGCATGGGTGTTGTTAAGATGCGGCAAGCCCGCCGTTAATCCCGTTTCCGACATGCCCCAGCGACCTGTGCAGACCAGCTCACGGCTCCATGAAGTCCGTTACGAAATCCGCGGCGCGCTCAGCCATCGCGCCCGCGAACTCGAAGCCGAAGGCCGCGAAATCATCCGCTTGAACATCGGCAATCCGGGTGCCTTTGGCTTCACCACGCCCGCGCATGTCCGCGAGGCGGTCACGCAGGCCTTGCCGCAAAGCGAAGCGTATTGCCAGCAGCAGGGCCTGCTGCGGGCGCGCGAAGCAATTGCCGCCCAGCAACGCAGCCGTGGATCGGCGATTGCATCGGCGGATCGGGTGTTCATCGGCAACGGCGTCAGCGAGCTGATCGACCTCTGCCTGCGTGCCTTGCTGGAACCCGGTGACGAAGTGCTGATCCCCGCCCCCGATTATCCCTTGTGGACGGCGGCAACCATCCTCAATGCCGGCAAGGCCGTGCACTACCCGTGTGCTGCCGCGCGCGGGCATCTGCCCGATGTCGAGGAAATGTCCGCCTTGATCACGCCGCGCACGCGCGCCATCGTGCTGATCAACCCGAACAACCCGACCGGTGCCAACTACCCGCGCGAATTGCTTTTGGAAATTGTGGCCTTGGCCGAGCGGCATGGCCTGGTCTTGATGGCCGATGAGATCTATGACGGCATCCTCTACGACGACGCGGTGTTCCAGCCGCTTGCCGAGCTTGCCGGCGATTTGCCCTGCATCAGCTTTGGCGGCTTGAGCAAGGTGCATCGCGCCTGTGGCTATCGCGTTGGCTGGTTCACGGTTTCCGGCAATGCCGCGCGCATCGGCAACATGCTGCACGCCTTCGACCTGCTCGCCGCGCTGCGCCTTTGCGGCAACGTGCCGGGGCAATGGGCGATCGAGGCGGCCCTGCAAGGGGTCGATACGATCAGCGCATTGACCGCGCCGGGTGGGCGTCTGCAGCGTTCGCGCCAGGCCGTCCTCGATGCCGTGGCGCGCAGCGAATTCCTGGAGGTCCGTGCGCCGGCCGGTGCGCTGTACGCCTTCCCCGGCGTGCGTGCCGGGACGATCGAGGCATTCGACGACGAGTCCTTCGCTCTGCACCTGCTGGAAACCGAGCAGGTGCTGATCGTGCCGGGTTCCAGTTTCAATGTGGACTATCGCGATCACTTCCGCATCACCTTGCTGCCCGAAGCAGACGTCATTGCCGAAGTGTTCGAGCGCATCGAGACGGCCTTGCTGCGTACCGCCGAAGGTTCACGGCGCGCGCGCCAGGTTGCCTGAGCTCCGTCACCCGCAATGGCCACGACCCGCGCCGAACGACCGCTGCGCTTTCTCGCCCTGGGCGATTCCTACACGATTGGCGAAGGCGTGGATCGGGCAGCAGGCTGGCCCGCGCAATTGCGCGCGCGCTTGCAGGAGCAAGCCATCGATGTCGATGCTGCCGAGATCGTCGCCACCACCGGCTGGACCACGGACGAGCTGCAGCAGGCGATCGCGGCACGCACGTTCACGCCGCCGTATGCGCTGGTCAGCCTGCTGATCGGCGTCAACAACCAGTACCGCGGGCGCGATCCCGGCAACTATGCCGACGAACTGGGCAGCCTGATCGACTTTGCCGTGAGCATGGCCGCTGGCGATGCCGGCAAGCTCATCCTGGTTTCAATACCGGATTGGGGCACGACGCGGTTTGCCGCCGAGCGCGAGGTCGATGCGGCGCGGGTTGCCGACGAAATCGATCATTACAACGCACTCGCCCGCAAGGCCTGCCTTGCGCGCGGTGCGCACTGGGTCGATGTGACTTCACTGTCACGCGGGGAAGCGCGCGACATGCTTGCCGACGACGGCCTGCATCCATCAGCCGGGCAATACGCGCTCTGGGCTGAGGCAATCCTGCCCGTGGCTCGCTCGATCCTTGATTCCGCGAATTGAGCCGGCACCGTTCCGTTCGCGGAACCGTGCCGGCGCCATTCAATACACTCAGCCGGGCACGATCTCGTAGACATAGATCGCGACGGTTGCTTTCGCCGTGCCGCCGCGGCCATCGGATATCGTGTATTCAAACGTGTCGGGACCCGAGTAACCGTGGATGGACTGGTAATGCACGGTGTTGTCGTCGTTGATCGTGATCGTGGCGATGCCCGGACCGGTATGTTCGACCGAAATCACGGTCAAGGAATCGCCGTCGGGATCGCTGTCGTTGGCGAGCACGTCGATATCGGTGTCATAGCCCTTGAGCACGCCGCCGTCATCATTGACCGCGATCGGCAACTGGTTCGGATCGGCGGCCGGGTTCACGGTCACCGCCACCGCCGCAGTCGCCGTGCCACCACGACCGTCGCTGACCGTGTAGGTGAAGCTGTCGCTGCCCGAATAACCTGCGGCCGGCGCATAAATGATGCCGCCGCCGGTGATCGTGGCCGTGCCATGCGCCGGCACGGAAACCGCGGTGATGGTCAGCGTGTCGCCGTCCGGATCGCTGTCGTTGGCGAGCACGTCGACCAGGTTGGCCGAGGATTCGAACTCAACCGTGATCGCATCATCGGCGGCGCTCGGCCCTTCATTGAGGTACTCTCGCGGCCCCAGTGTCGTCGTCGATGTCGATTCGACGAACTTGTACACATCCACCGTGCGCTTGTGCTCGGCCGGATTGCGCAAGGCGCGCTCGATCCATGCCGGATTGGCCTTGACCGGTTCGCGCACCCATTCCACCGTGTCCGCTTGCGGCGCCGGTTCGGCGGCGGCGACGGTGGTCTCCTCGATGGTCAGGAACTCGACGTCGACGCGGCGGTTCTTCCGCCGGTTTTCGGCGCTGTCATTCGGGAATGCCGGATTGAGTTCGCCTTCGCCACGCGTATCGATCTGCTCGGCGGGGATGCCGCGGCTGACCAGGTGGGCCTTGGCGCTGGCGGCGCGGCGTTCGGACAGCTTCTGGTTGTAGGCTTCCGGACCGACCGAGTCGGTGTGTCCGACGATGGTGACGCGGCTGACCCGCGCATCGGACTTGAGCTTGGCGACCAGTTGGTCGAGCGCGGCGATGGCATCGGCATTGAGATCGGCATGGTCGAAGCGGAAGAAGGCATCGCCATCGATGCGCACATCGTTGCGCATGACCTGTGCCTCGGCGACTGCGGCTGCCGCCGGTGCCGGTGTCCTCACTTCGACCAGCTGGAATGGCTCGCGTGCGCGATAGCTCTTGCCAAAATCGTAGCGCAGCAGCAGCCAGCCACGCGTATCGGACTTGTCGAGCTCGAAATCGCCGGACTTGCGCGCGTGCTCGCCTTGCACGGAGACACTGAAAGGACTGTTGCGAAAGAGCTTGTCGATGCCCAGCGAGAGCGTGCTCTGGCTGGAACTGAACTTGCCTTTCTCGTAGTCGAAGCCACCACGCACGCGCAGCAGGGGTTCGTCGAAATAGGAACCCAGGCGCAGGCCGACGCCGTTCTCGTAAGGGTGCTCGAACGCGCGGATCAGGGTTTCGATGGTCTGCGTCTGCGTGTACGCGCCGTTTGCATCGCTGCCGCTCAAGGTGGTGGTGTCGCTCAGCAGGCGCGTATCGACCAGGCGCGTGCCTGAAGTCGCATGGCTGACGTAGCCGCTGAAAAAGAGGTCGTTGCGCTCCCAGCCGAGTCCCAGCGTCGCCTTGCGATCCTTGAACATGTTCTGGTCGCCGGCGGCGAAGAATTTCCAGACCGCAGCCTTGTCGCTGTCGACGGCACCGCGAAGGCGGTTGTAGCCAAGCTGCACGCCACCGGCACCGCCCTGGCCCAGCCAGAGTTCGCCGAGCCATGCGGATTCATCCGTCTTGCCGAGGATGGCGAGTATCTCGCCGAGCACGTCGCCGTCGTCATTGACGCCGAGCGAGATGCGCGCATTCGATCCGACATAGGTCAGCGGAATCGTGGCCTCGCCGGAAACCGGCTCGGGCTGTGGCTGTGCATTGGCCGATGTGGCGAGTGCAAAAGCAATGCAAAACGGCAACTTGCGGATCATGTCGAGTCTCCCCTGACGAAGCGTATTCCCCTGAACGGCGAATTATCCCGCATTTCAGGCGCTTGACCAGACACCCGCCAAAGGTTGGCCTGCCAAGTATCGGTGCGTCATGCCCGGAATGTGCCCTGTACATGCCCACGCCCATCCAGCCGATCCAATCCGCAAGTCAGGGAGGTGCCATACTTCCCGAGATGACCCTGGCCGAGGTGGACCTGCACACCGATGCACTGGGCAGTCCGGTCGCCGAGACCGATGAATCCGGCAGTGTGCTCAAACGCACCCGCTACGAGCCCTACGGCGCACCGACCGATGGCATCTACGTCAACGGCCCCGGCTTCACCGGCCATGTCACCGACGCCGCGACCGGGCTGACCTACATGCAGCAGCGCTACTACGATCCGCTGGCCGGACGGTTCCTGAGTCTGGATCCGGTGGCGGTGGATGGCGGCACGGGAGGGAATTTCAATCGGTATTGGTATGGCAATAACAATCCGTATAGATTTACGGATCCGGATGGGCGCAGAACCTGTCCCACCGGGTCGCATATTTGCTTCGAGGCACCCTCAACAAAATCTGGCCCCAAGCAACCAGCAATTTCGGAACTACAAAAACAAAAGAATTCACAGGTAGCTAAAATTCAGCGAACCGGAAGGCTTGGCGATGGGGCTCGAATAACGGCGTCAACAAAAGAGGAGCAGTCTTTCTCAGTAAGTCCATCAGGGAGCAAGGCTGGCATCGATGAGAAACATACGTGCATGAGGTGCGATGGCAAGCGAACACACGTAATGAGCTTTTCATTGCCGGAGGGAGATTCACCTGGACATACACATGGTGAGGGCGTTGAGCAGCGTCCAGGGCGAGATGACGCGTCGAGAACATCGGCAACCGGACAAACGGCTTACGTCATAACAAAGAATGCGGCGTTTGGTGTTGATTCAACGCCAGATGGATATAGGGTAATGTTTATTTCCGGAACGCCGCCTGACCCGGCAGAAGTAAGAGCTATCGAATCGAGAATCGGGACTTGGAATTCCTTTAAAGGAACGGGAGGTTCGGCATGTTCGCCAGGGTGCTAATTTCTATAAGTATGGTTTCTGGTTCGGCCTGCTCTGCCGGGCCATCATCAATCCTAGATAAGTGCCAAAAGAATGAGCCGTGTAAGCTCGACGGTTTATTGACCATCGAGTCCTTGTGGCAGGCCAGCTTGGATTTTGGTGATGAATGCGTTGCGCTTGCCGTGCCTAGAGATTTTTTTGACCGACGAACTGAATTTGATGGGAAGCAAGCTATCGTAATTGGGGATATTGCATCTCAGCCGCCGAATATAGAAGGGCGGTTTTCATATAGTTATGAGATAGATGGTAGTAGTGTTAATAATAATTTGTGCAATAAAGTTATTATTGTTAATAAAATCGAAGTAGCTGATGGTGCGTCATGGGTTGCCAAAAAAATCGACGCCCAGGACCATAAATAATCGATCAAAGGAGTCAGCGATCGGATCAAAGGGGTCACGGATCAAAAAAATGGAGAAAGGGGGGCTGGGGTCTGTCAATCGAACTGTGTAACCACGGTTTTCACAGCGCCCCCAACGGCACGCGTTCTTCGCCGAACATCACCTGGAAGCTCTGTAGCGCGGGCTTCCAGTGGTGAATGGATTTCCAGTTCTTCGATGCTTCCCGGATCGCCAGGAACAGCGACTTCAGTGCGGAGTCGTCGTTCGGGAAGATGCGCCGGTTGCGCGTGTATTTCCGCATGACCATGTTCAATGACTCGATCGCGTTGGTCGTATAGAACACCTTGCGAATCTCCGGCAGGAACTGGAAGAACGACGAGGAAGCGTGGGGCTCGAAGTCAACTGCCTGTTGACGGTGTACCGCTACATCGAGTTGAATCCGCTGCGCGCCGACATGGTGAGCCATGCCTCGGGGTACCCTTGGTCGAGCTACCAGGCCAATGCGCTCGGCAAAGACATTGCCCTGCTGACTCCACACCCGAACTATCGGCGACTGGGCAAGACCGCAGCCGAACGACAAAGCGCCTACCGCGCCTAGTTTCGCGGGAGAATGCCGGATCGCGATGTGACGGCGATCCGTGAGGCAACGAACAAGGCATGGGTGCTGGGAAGCGATCCCCCGCCTTGCGGCAGAACGGCAAGGCCCTTATATTCGCTATTCGCGAATAGCGAATGAGAACCGCTATGGCCCGCTCCAAAGCCAATCCGCAAGCAGTACTCCGCCCCCAGGACGTGGTGGTGCTGATGCGTTTATCGCTGGGCCGAGAGGCCATTCCGACGTACGCGGCGCTTGCCGCCGAGCTGGGCATGACGGCATCGGAGGTTCATGCCGCCATCGAGCGCGCCGTGGCCGCGCAACTCGCGGTCAAGGAAGCCGGCGGCAAGGCGCGCGTGCTGTTGCCGGCTTTGCGCCAGTTCCTGCAATACGGTGCGCGCTATTGCTTCCCGGCGACACGTGGCAGCCTCACGCGCGGGATGCCGACCGGCTATGCCGCCGCGCCGCTCAACCAGATGATCCGCGCCGGATCCGACCCCATGCCAGTCTGGCCTTACAAGGTCGGCACGGTGCGCGGCATCGCGTTGTATCCGCTCTATCCCAGTGTGCCGGGGGCCGCCGCGCGCAACCCGGCGTTATACGAACTGCTGGCATTGTTCGATGCCGTACGCGGCGGCAACGCCCGCGAACGCACGCTCGCCATCGAGTTGCTTGACCAACGGCTGGGGTCATGAACGCCAACGATCCCAATATCACGCAGTTGGAGATCGTGGCTGAACACTTGGGAGATACGCTGCGCAAGGAACTCGTATTCATCGGCGGCACGGTGGCAGGTCTGCTGATCACGGACGCAGCTCTGCCGTCGATCCGGCCAACGGACGATGTAGACACGCTTTGTCGTGCGTTCGCGCTGAGTGACTACTATCGAATCGAGCAGCGACTGCGCGAACTTGGATTCGTGCAAAAACCGGAGAAGGGCGCGCCCGTGTGTCGCTGGTGGGTCAAGGAGTCGGACATCGCGTTGGATGTCATGCCCACGTTGGAAAGCGTGCTGGGCTTCTCCAACCGCTGGTATCCGCTGGCTTTGGAAACAGCGAAGGCGATGCGCCTACCCAGCGGGCGCGAAATCCTGCTGATCACTGCGCCGGTATTCGTGGCAACCAAACTGGAGGCATTCACGAATCGCGGCAACAGCGACTATCTCGCCAGCCACGACCTGGAAGACCTGCTGGCTGTGGTGGACGGACGTGCATCCCTGGTCGACGAATGCCGCGCTGGCCCACCGGAATTGCGAACCTACCTCGCTGAACGCTTCAGCGCATTGCTGGCGACACCTGGGTTCGTCGATGCCCTGACAGGGCACTTGCCGGGAGACGCCGCCAGCCAGGAACGTCTGCCGGAACTTCTGGAGACATTGCGCCTGTTGGCCGACCTGGTTGCGACATGAGCCCCCGTACCTGGAACGAAGATCAAAATGACTCTGACGCTTTCGATCTGCCGCTGGCGGCAGCCCTTGCATCGAAGCCGGTGACAACCCATATCATCACGATCTTTCCCGTCTGAATCCAAGGAACCACCATGTCTCTCGCCGCACCCGTCCGTCAGCGCATCGAGTCGATGCTTGCCCAGCACCGTGTCGTCCTCTTCATGAAGGGCACGCGCAATGCGCCGAGTTGTGGATTCTCGGCGGCCACGGCGGGGGCCTTGAATGATCTTCTCGATGACTACGTGACGGTCGATGTGCTGGCCGACGAGGAAATCCGCCAGGGCATCAAGGATTTCGGCAACTGGCCGACGATCCCGCAGTTGTATGTCGATGGCGAGCTGGTTGGCGGCGCCGACATCGTCCAGGGCATGGCCGCCAGCGGCGAGCTGCATACCCTGCTCGGCCTGCCACAACCGGATCGCACGCCACCGGAAATCACCATCAGCGATGCGGCGGCCGTGCAGATCCGCAACGCCCTGGGCGACGCCGAAGGCATGGGCCTGTTCCTCGCCATCGATGCGCGTTTCCAGCCGCAATTCCAGCTGCGCGAAATCCAGGGCAACGAGATCCGCGCCGTCGCCAATGGCATCGATGTGCTGTTTGATCCAGCCAGCGCCAAGCGCGCCAAGGGTGCGCACATCGGCTGGACCGAAACCGCGCAGGGCGAAGGCCTGTCGATCGACCTGCCGGCGGCGCCGCCGAAGGTGCATGGACTGGATGTGCATGCACTCAAGCGCCTGCTCGATGAGGGCAGGATCACGGTCATCGACGTGCGTCCGGCCGACGAGCGCAAGATCGCGCCATTTGCCGGTGCCGAAGTCCTCGATGCCTCCTCGCATGAGCGCCTGGTCAAGCTGCCGAAGGAAACGCCGCTGGCCTTCCTCTGCCATCACGGCAACTCGAGTGCGCGCGCCGCCGAGCATTTCCGCGAGCAGGGTTTCCGCGTCGTGCACAACATCGTCGGCGGCATCGAGGCCTGGTCCAGCGAGATCGACTCGAGCGTACCGCACTACTGAGTCGCGCGATTTCCATTGCGCTGCAACATGGGTTTCTCCGGCGCAATGCCTATACTCCCAGCAGCCGTGATGCCGTGAGCGGCATCACGTTGCACGAGCACGATAGCCGTGAACGGGGGAGACCATCGATGCGTCCGATACTTCTGACTTTTCTGCTTCTGCTGCTGGTCGCCTGTGCAGGCTCAGGGCCGGGCAAGCTCGCTGCCGACGCCTGCATCAGCGAGGTCAACCAGCGCCTGGCCGGCAAGACCTTCGATCTGGATGCGCGCAATCTCGCCGCCAGTGCCAAGCAGGAAAATGCTGCCAGCGACATCTGGGACCTGAGCACCCAAGTGGTCTTTGATCGTGGCCTGTCCACGGAATTCACGCAGAACCTCAACTGCAGGATCCGCGTCGAGAACGGCACGGCAAGCGTACTTTCGCTGGAATTCATCTGGGCGATGAAGGATCTCAAGCTCCCGGAATAGGCATGCCCGCGGGTTGGCGTCTGCCAATCTCGCGAGGCTTCGCCGGGTCAGGAACGTTCGGGTTATTCTGCAGCCTTGCCTGCGGGTGGCCCGATGTCCCTCGATTACCTCAAGCGTATCCTGACCAGCCGCGTCTACGATGTCGCGCATGAAACCGAGCTGGAGTTCGCCCCGGCCTTGTCGGCGCGCACGGGCTGCACGGTCCTGCTCAAGCGCGAGGACACCCAGCCGGTGTTCTCCTTCAAGTTGCGCGGTGCCTACAACAAGATGGCCGGACTCGATGCGCGCGAGCTCAAGCGCGGCGTGATCGCGGCCTCGGCAGGCAACCATGCGCAGGGTGTCGCCCTGGCGGCGGCGCGGCTGCGCTGCAAGGCGGTCATCGTCATGCCGGTGACGACACCGCAGGTGAAGATCGATGCAGTGCGCACGTTTGGCGGCGATCGCGTGGAGATCATCCTCGGCGGCGAATCCTATTCCGATGCCAAGGCTCTGGCCGACGTGCTTGCCGCGCAGCGCAAGCTGGTCTTCGTGCATCCCTTCGATGATCCGGACGTGATTGCCGGGCAGGGCACCATCGGCATGGAAATCCTGCGCCAGCACGCCGGGCCGATCGATGCCATCTTCGTCGCCATTGGCGGCGGCGGCCTGATTTCCGGAATTGCCGCCTATGTGAAGGCGGTGCGCCCGCAGATCCGCATCATCGGCGTGCAGGCCAGCGATTCCGATGCCATGGCGCAATCGCTGGCCGCGGGTCGGCGCGTCGTGCTCAAGGATGTCGGCTTGTTCTGCGACGGCACCGCGGTCAAGCAGGTCGGCAAGGAAACCTTTCGCCTGTGCCGCGAGCTGGTCGATGAAATCATCTGCGTGGATACCGATGCGGTCTGTGCGGCGATCAAGGATGTCTTCCAGGATTCGCGCAGCATCCTCGAACCGGCCGGCGCGCTGGCCATCGCCGGCATGAAGGCGTGGGTGGCGAAGAACGCGGCGCGGCAGAAGACATTTGTCGCGGTGGCTTGCGGCGCCAACATGAATTTCAACCGCCTGCGCTTCGTTGCCGAGCGTGCCGAGGTCGGCGAATCGCGCGAGGCCGTGCTGGCGGTGACGATCCCCGAGCAGCGCGGATCGTTCCGGCGTTTCTGCGATGCGCTGGAAGGCCACGACATCACCGAGTTCAACTACCGCATTGCCGATATCGAGCAGGCGCACCTGTTCGTCGGCTTGCAGGTCAAGGACCATGCCGATCGCGCGCGCGTCACGCGCACGCTGCGCAAGGAAGGCTTTGCCACGCTTGATCTCAGCAACGACGAACTGGCCAAGCAGCACCTGCGGCACATGATCGGCGGACGCTCGGCCAGCGCCGAAAGCGAGCTGCTCTACCGTTTCGAGTTTCCCGAGCGGCCCGGGGCCTTGCTGCGCTTTCTCTCGGCCATGAGCCCGGAATGGAATATCTCGCTGTTCCACTATCGCAACGAAGGCGCCGATTTCGGCCGCATCCTGGTCGGCATCCAGGTGCCTGCCGCGGACATGGCCAAGTTCCGGAAATTCCTCGATGGACTCGGTTATCCACATTGCGATGAAAGTGCGAATCCGGCCTATCGTCTGTTCCTGCGCGGCCCGACGGATCGTTGATCGTGTCATTCGCGCGGAGCGGTTGATCCGCGCAGGCGCATAATCCACCGATCATCGCCTGGAGTTCGCCCCATGTGGATTGCCTGCGCAGCAGCCGTGGTCGTGTTCCTGATCCTCGCCTTCCGCGGTCTTGGTTTTCTCGCCTGGGTCGGTGCCGTGGCCGTCGTCCTCATTGGCTGGCGCATCGATGGCGTCGCCTCGCCCGGCGCATTCATGATCGTCAGCAGCGCGGCGATGGTCGTTGCCACCGTGTTCGGCCTGGCACCGGTCCGGCGCAACCTGGTCTCGCGTTTTGTCATGCCGGTGTTCGCCAAGGTCTTGCCGCGCCTCGGCGATACCGAGCGCATCGCCCTTGAAGCTGGCACGGTGTGGTGGGATGGTGATCTTTTCTCGGGCATGCCCGAGTGGCAGAAGCTGCTTGATTTCCAGGCGCGTCCGTTGAGCGATGAGGAGCAGGCCTTCCTCGATGGGCCGGTCAATGATTTCTGCCGCAGCATCGACGATTGGGATGTCTACCAGCGCCGCGATCTGTCGCCGGAAACCTGGCAGCAGATCAGGGACTTCCGCCTGTTCGGCATGATCATTCCCAAGGAATACGGCGGCCACGGGTTTTCCGCGCTGGCGCAATCGCGCATCGTCACGCGCATATCGAGCCGCTCGGTGACCGCTGCCGTCACCGTGATGGTGCCGAACTCGCTGGGGCCGGGCGAGTTGCTGCTGCACTACGGCAGCGAGGCGCAAAAGCAGCGCTACCTGCGCGCCTTGGCCGAAGGCACCGAGATTCCCTGTTTCGCCCTGACCGGGCCGGAGGCTGGATCCGATGCCGCGGCGACGCAATCGGAAGGCATCGTCGAGAAACGCGTGATCGACGGCAAGGAAGTGCTTGGCCTGCGCTGCAACTGGATGAAGCGCTACATCACCCTGGCCCCGGTGGCGACCCTGATCGGCCTCGCCTTTCGCCTCAAGGATCCCGATCACCTGATTGGCGATGTCGAGGATCGCGGTATCACCTGCGCGCTGATTCCGCGCGACACGCCCGGCGTCGAGATTGGCCTGCGCCATGATCCGATGGGTGTGCCGTTCCACAATGGGCCCACGGTCGGGCGTGATGTCTGGATCCCGTTCGACGCGGTGATCGGCGAAATGGGGGGCGTCGGCAATGGTTGGCGCATGCTGATGGAATCGCTGGCCGCCGGTCGCTCGATCTCGCTGCCGGCGCTGAGCATCGGCGCGGCGCAGATGGCCACGCGCATCTGCGGTGCCTATGCCACCGTGCGCGAACAATTCGATACGCCGATCGGGCGCTTCGAGGGCATCGAGGAACCGCTCGCGCGCATTGCCGGCATGACCTACCTGATGACGGCCACGCGCAACCTGACCTGCGGCGCGCTGGATGCCGGCGAGAAGCCGGCGGTGATCGGCTCGATCGCCAAGGCCTACCTGACCGAGGCGATGCGCCAGGTGGTCAGCGACGCCATGGATATCCGCGCCGGCAGCGCGATCCAGCGCGGTCCGCGCAATACATTGTCGCGGGCCTGGAACGCGGTGCCGATCGGCATCACGGTCGAGGGTGCCAACATCCTCACCCGTTCGATGATCATTTACGGCCAGGGCGCGATCCGCTGCCATCCGTTCGTGCACAAGGAAATCGCCGCGGTTGCGCAACGGGATCTCAAGGGCTTTGACCTGGCCATCTTCGGCCACGTCAATCTGTTGCTGACGCGCTCACTGCGCGCGCTGTTGCTGGCCCTGAGCGGATCGCGCCTGGCTGGCGTGCCGCGCACCGAGGATACCGCGCGCTACTACCAGCACCTGTCGCGCCTGTCAGCGGCGTTCACCATCCTTTCCGACACGGCGATGGGCACGCTGGGTGGCTCGCTGAAGCGCCGCGAAAAGATTTCCGGACGCCTGGCGGACGCGCTCGCCTATCTGTACCTGGCCTCGGCGGCACTCAAGCGCTACCACGACGAGGCCAAGACCACGGCCAACTACGCATTGGTGCGCTGGTCGTGCGAGCTGTGCCTGCATCGGGTACAGGAGGCCATGCTTGGCGTCCTCGAGAATCTGCCAAACCGCATCGCCGCCAGCGTGCTTGGCGGGCTGATCTTTCCGCTGGGCGCACGCTTCCGGCCGCCGAATGACCGCATTGGCGGGCGCGTTGCCCGCGACATCCTGGAAGACCGCGAAGCGCGCAAGACACTGACTGCCGATGTCTTCGTGCCACCGCCCGAGCAGCCCGGCCTGGGTGCGCTGGAAGCCGCACTGGATAAGGCCGTGGCGGCACTGCCGATTGAAACCAGGCTGCGCGACGCGGTGCGTGCCGGTGAACTGGATCGCGCGCCGGGGCACATGCTCGATGATTTCGGCCTGGCCGCAGGCGTGATCACGCAGGAGGAATACGACCGCCTCAATGTCGCCCGCGACGCGCGCGACGAGGTGATCCAGGTGGATGCTTTCGACCCGGAAATCTACAAGGCCCTGCACTGATGGACACACGCACATTCTGGTATTTCGACTTCATCTCGCCGTTCGCCTACCTGCAATTGCCGCGCATCCGCGAGCTGGCGCAACGCTATCCGATCACGCCGCGGCCGATCGTCCTCGCCGCCGTGCTGCGCCATCACGGCCAGCTCGGTCCGGCCGAGATTCCTGGCAAACGCGAGTTCACCTATCGCATGGTGCAGTGGACGGCCGAATCCAGCGGCCTCGCCTTGCGTTTCCCGCCGGCACATCCGTTCAATCCACTGGCGGCCTTGCGCCTTGCCACCGCCTGCGGTTCGAGCTGGGACGCGATCACGGCGATCTTCCGCCACATCTGGATGCAGGGCCTGGCCGCCGAGGATGCCGCCGACCTGGCCGGGGTCGCCAGCGAGCTGGGCATTGTCGATCTCGACAGCGCGATTTCCTCGGCGTCGACAAAACAGGAGTTGCGCGCCAACACCGAGGAGGCCATCGCTGCCGGGGTGTTTGGCGTACCGACCCTGCGTGTCGGCAATCGCCTTCTCTGGGGCAACGACGCCACGCCCATGTTCGAGAAGATGCTGGTTGATCCCGATTATTTCGAACGCGGCGAATATGCGCGTATCGAGGCGCTTCCTGCAGCCGTCGAGCGCGCGCGTTGAGCACCGCGATCGATCGTTGAAGGTGTCCGCGCGCTGAACCGGATTTGCCGCGCACAGAGTCCGTTCACGATGCCAAAGTTCCAATACACAGCGTGGCGCCCGGGTCGTTGCCCATGCCCCGGGCGAGCCGCTCACGAATTGGAGAACAACACGATGAAATCCGTATTGGTCGTATCCACCCTTGCAGCAATCCTTGGCCTGAGCGCATGCAACCAGCAGGATTCCGCGGTCGAGGCACAACAGAAGGTTGACGAGGCGCGCCAGCAGGCCGCCGAGGAGCTCGCCCAGGCACAGCAGGATGCAGCAAAGCAATCCGCCGAGGCGCAACAGAAACTCGATGCGGCACGTGAAGCCGCACGCGCCGATGTCGCCGAGGCCGACGCCAAGGCCAATGCGAAGATCAACTCCGCCACCAGCGAAGCCATGGATGTGGCCAGTGAGGCGCAGGGCGATGTCGCCGAAGTCCGCGCCGACACCATCAAGTCGCAGGCCGATGCCGACTATGACGTCGCCATCGCCAAGGCCGATGCCGATCTGAAGGTGGCCCTGGAGAAATGCGAGGCCTTGCCTGCGGGCCAGTCCGGTGCCTGCAAGGATCAGGCGAATGCCAGCCACGAGATTGCCAAGGCCAACGCCCGGCGCGCACTGGATGATGCGCAGGCCATTGCCAAGGACACCCAGCGCTGAGTCCGCTGTCCACTGGCAGATCCCGGCAAGGGCGACTTCGGTCGCCCTTGTTTCGTCCGCGCAAGGCAACGGCCTATGCTTGTGCCATGTGCAATCCACGTGCTGCCCTGGTTGTCTTGCTGTTTTCCGCGCACCTCGTCGCGCTGGCGGACGCGGCGTCGATCTATCGCTGCGTCGGCGCGGATGGCGTCATCCGCTTCCAGGATCAGGCCTGCCGCAGCGATGAGAACAGCCGTCGCATCGAATTGCCGGATGCGCCAGCGCCTGCGTCAGTCGCCGTACCCAGCGACGAAAGCAAAGTGCCACCTGCGCCAGCAACTGTCGATGTCGCGCCCCAACGTGTGCCCGAGCCCGAACCCGCCGTAACGGCGACGCTGTGCACGCGCGAGGACGGCAGCCGCTACCTGAGCGACAACGGGCATGGCGAACAGCGCGCGGTGCCGCTGGGTGTGCTCGGCATTCCGCGCGATTCGCTGGCGGAAGCCTACGGCGGTCGCGACGGCATCGGCGTCTCGGCTCCGGGATTGCGCGAGCCGCCTGCGGATCATTCCCGCCACGGCCGGATCGGCGCGCTGCTGACCTGGGTCGAGGATCCCTGCGTGCAAATCAACAAGTCGCAATTGTGTGAATTCCTCGGCATGCGCATCGACGAGGCCGAGCGCGCCCTGCGCCTGGCGTTCAGCGACAGCCAGGCGCACCGCCGCAACGAACTTGAGGCCCTGCGCCAGCGCGCCAGCCAGTGTCCGCGATGAGCCTGCGCCGACTTACGACAACGTGAAGTGCTCACGCGACGCGTGATGTCGTTCCAGATCGAGCAGGTGCCGCTTTGCCGCAAGGCCGCCGCCATAACCGGTAAGTGACCCGTTCGCGCCAATCACGCGATGGCAGGGCACGATGATCGACAGCGGATTGGCTCCGTTGGCAAGGCCGACCGCGCGACTCGCCCGCGGATTGCCGATGCGCCGCGCGAGTTCGCCGTAACTGATCGTCGCCGCATACGGGATCGTGCGCAGCGCCTGCCACACGCGCTGCTGGAATTCGCTTCCGTGTGGCGCCAGCGGCAAGTCGAAATCGGTCAGCTCGCCGGCGAAGTACGCGTCGAACTGCCGCCTGGCCTCGACGAACAAGTCGGCACGGCGTGTCCATGCGGATGTGATTGGCACGGGATGACGTGATTCCGGCAGCCCGACAAGTTGAAGCGCCTTGCCGTCTCCGGCCAGCACGATCATTCCAATGGGCGACTTGATTGTGTCGTAGAGCATCATCTATTTCCCGGTTTGCTTGTTTTTCCTATTCCCGACCCCGGATTCCCGTCAACCGGCGCTGCGCCAGAGCAGCATCACCGCGTACGCGCGCCAGGGGTGCCAGGCTTCGGCGATCGCTTGCATGGCGCGCTCGCTGATTGGCGTGCCGTCACCGGCAATCTTGCGCAGGACCAGATCGCCGGCCGGAAACGCATCCGGATGCGCGTGGGCGCGCATGGCCATGTACTGCGCCGTCCACATGCCAATGCCCGGCAGCGCACACAGGCGCGTCACGGTTTCATCCAGTGTCTGCACGGCGCGGAAATCAACGCGCCCCTCGACGCAGGCTTGCGCCAGGCCGCGGATCGTTGCTGCGCGGGCGCGGGTCAGGCCGATGGACTCCAGTGCCGCATCGGCAAGATCGGCGGGCTGCGGAAACAATGCGCCGAGTCCGCAGTCGGCACTGGCCGGATGCGCCGTGCCATAGCGGTCGACGATGCGAGTGGCGAGCGTGCGCGCCGCAGCCACCGAAATCTGCTGGCCGAGCACGGCACGCACGCCTAGTTCGAAACCGTCCCAGGTGCCGGGCAAGCGTTGCCCGGGCCAACGCTTGGCCAGCATGCGCAAGCGCGGCTCGCGGCCCAGCGTGCGCATGATCGCAGCGGGATCGGCGTTGACATCGAACATGCGCCGCACGCGGTTGACCAGGGTGCCGAGATGCAGCGGACGCACCTCGTGCACGCGCAGGCGCAAGGCGCTGTCGCCCTTGATCGCCGACACTTCGAACCAGCCGGGTTCACCGTCGATGCTGATGCTGCGCCGATAGCCATGCGCGTCGATCGACTCGACCCGCGGAATGCAACGGCGCGCGTAAAACTCCAGCATCCCCTTGAAATCGTAAGGCGGTCGATACGGCAGGCGCAGCTCGATGGCGCGCTCGTCATGCACGCGCCCTTGGCCACGGCGGAATTCACGCGGCGGCTTGGCGTAGGCATCGACAAATGCCGTATTGAAGCGACGCAAGCTCGCGTAGCCGGCGGCCGCGGCAACGGCAGTGATCGGCAGGCGGGTTTCACCGAGCAACTGTTTGGCAAACAGCAACCTGCGCGTTGCCGCGACATCCTGTGGACTGGCACCAAGCTCGTTGTCGAACAAGCGCCGCAGGTGGCGCTCGCCAACGCCTATGCGCGCAGCGAGTGCGCTCACCGATTGCCCGTCAAGCGCGCCTTGCTCGATCAGCTGCAGCGCGGCACCGACGAGATCGCTGCTGGCATGGTGCAAGGGCGAGCCGGGAGCGGCCTCGGGTCGGCAGCGCAGGCAGGGACGGAAGCCGGCAGCGGTGGCGGCGGCAGCACTCGGGTAATAGGTGATGTTGGCCGGTTTTGGAGTCGGCGCGGGACACACCGGGCGGCAATAGATGCCAGTGGTTTTCACGGCCGTGAAGAACAGGCCGTCAAAGCGCGCATCGCGGGTCAGCCGCGCCTGTTCGCAGGTGGCCGCATCTAGTGCCGCAGGGCGGGAGGTGTCTTGCATGGCTGCAATCTAGCAGCGATCGCGCTTTCGGACTCGCCATTTCCGGACATCAATGGCCTGGGCGGGAATAGGGAATAGCGAATAGGGGATAGAGGATTGAATCCATGGGCACATTCAGATTGTTGGCCGATGCTGCTCGACCGATTCCCCATTCCCGATTCCCCATTCTCGTTCATTCAAAATCCGTAACGCAGGAATCCTCCATCCACGGCAATGCACTCGCCGCTGATGTACGCCGCCGCCGGCAGGCACAGGAAGGCGATCGCGGCGGCGACTTCCTCGGGTTCGCCGATGCGTTTCATCGGCGTGCGTTCAAGCACTTCGTCGAGATAGTCGGGGTCGGCAAGCGCCGGCTCGGAACGCTGCGTGCGGATGTACCACGGCGCCACCGCATTGACGCGGATGCCATCCTCGGCCCATTCGATGGCGAGGTTGCGCGTCAGCTGGTGCAGCGCGGCCTTGCTCATGCCGTACGCCGAGCCGGTGCGCACCGAAGTGAGCCCGGACACCGAGCCGACGTTGACGATGCCGGCATTCGCATGCTGCACGAGTTGCGGGTGGGCGAGGCGGCACATTTCAAATGCCGAGTACACGTTCGTCTCGATGATGCGGTGATATTCGTCGACCGTGTAATCGAGCGTCGGCTTCGGTGTATTCATGCCGACGTTGTTGACCAGCAGGGACAGGTCGAGGCCGAGATCGGCGATGAAATCGAAAACCTGCAGGCGTTGCTCGTGTTCGCCGACATCGGCGGCAAACATGCGCAAGGTGCTGCGCGGGAACTCCTCGGCAAGTTCGTCGCGCACCTGCTCGAGATGCGCTTCGTCGCGGGCGACAAGGACAACGTCGGCACCGAGTCCGGCCAGTTCGCGGACTGTCGCCAGGCCGATGCCGCGGCTCGCGCCGGTGACCAGGGCCAGTTGTCCATCGAGTCGCCAACGTGATGTGTTCATCGGTTGCGCTTGTCCGTGGCCGGCCCGCGCGGCAGACTGGGTGTCCGCGCCAGACCCGGCATTCGATCGAGGTGGACATGTTACGACAATCCCTGCAGTGCGCTTCCGGCCTGTGCGCGGCAATGCTCCTGGTTGCCTGTTCCTCATCGGCGCCGGATGCCGCGCCTGCGGCCCAAACGCCGACTGACCAGGCACCGGCCGCCGAGGTGCGCCAGCCGACCGTGATCGATGATCAGCTCAAGGCACTGGAAAAGGCCAAGGCCGTCGAACAGGAACTGCAGAAGGCACAAGCCGAGCGCGACAAGGAAATCGACGCGCAGAGCGGCGGCTGATTGCCGCCGCCATGCGCTGGATCAGTTCAAGCCGCAGGTGCAGTGCGCGACGACGCCGAGGCGGTTGCCGCCAAGTTCGTTGAGCAAGGAGAGGGTGCGCCTGATCTCGTCGTGGCCAAGCCAGCGCGTCGACAGCGATGACAGGCCCGACCAGCGGCCGATGCCGGCGGCGGCTTCGCTGTTGCCGAGCGACAAGGCAAAACGCTCCCAGGTGCTGAGTTCACGCTCGACATAGTGCGTGTGGTAGTCGCTGCCGAGATTGCCGAGTACCGCGGCGGCGGCAATGGCATCGTGCAGGCCGCCGAGCTTGTCGACGAGTCCGCGTTGCTTTGCCTGGGATCCGCTCCACACCCGGCCCTGGGCAATCTCGTCAATCTGCGCCGGCGTCTTGCCACGGGCCGCGGCGACCTTGTCGATGAAATCCCGATAGCCTTTCTGCATCACGCTGGTCAGGATCGTCTCGAGCTGCGGATTGAGCGGGCGGCGGATGTCGAATGCGCCGGCAATGGGTGTCGTCGCCACGCCATCGGTGTGGATGCCGATTTTCTCGAGTGTCTGCGGAATCGTCACCAGCATGCCGTAGATGCCGATCGATCCGGTGATCGTCGTCGGCTGTGCCCAGATCTCGTCGGCGTTCATGGAAATCCAGTAGCCGCCGCTGGCCGCGACATCGCCCATCGACACGACCACCGGCTTGCCGGCCGCCTGGATCTGCTCGATCTCGCGACGGATGATCTCCGAGGCATAGGCATCGCCGCCCGGCGAATCGACGCGCAGGACAACGGCCTTGATCCGTTCATCCTCGCGCACTTCGCGCAGCAGGCGTGCGGTGCTGGTTGCGCCAACCGCTGCCTGCGACTGCTCGCCCTGGACTATGTCGCCCTGGGCAACGACCACGGCCACCTGCGCGCGTGGATCCGGCAGGCTGGCGGCGACCTGCATGCCGAGATAGTTCGACCAGCTGACCTGGCGGAACGTCTCGCCGCTGTCATCGGGTTTGCCAAGATCGCTGAGCAGCTTGCGCGCCTGGCTGCGCGTGGCCAGCTTGTCGACTAGGCCGCGATCGAGCGCGAGTTTGGCGAGGTCGCCATTGAACTTCGGCACGAGGACGTCGAGATGCGCCACGTCCTCGTTCAACGTCGCCGGATCGAGCTCGCGCAGTGCCGCGATCTCGTCGAGGAATTCCTTCCAGATGCCGCCCATCCAGTACAGGTCGGCTTGCTTGGCGGCATCCGATGCCTGGTTGAGGATGTAGGGTTCGCCGGCCGACTTGTACTGGCCGACACGGATCAGATGCACCTCGACGCCGAGCTTGTCGAGCGCATCGCGGTAGTAGCTGCGGTAATTGGCAAAGCCTTCGAGGAGGACCGAGCCTTGCGGATCGAGCAGGATCTGGTCGGCATGCGCGGCCAGGTAGTACTGGCCCTGCCCCATGCCTTCGGAAACCACCACCACATCCTTGTTCGCCGCGCGAAAACGGTCCAGCGCCTGGCCAAGCTCGCGCATGGTCGAGATGCCCGCCGACATCTGGTCGGGGACGAGGACAATGCGGGAGATGTGCGGATCGCCGGCGGCAACCTCGATCACCCGCAACAGGTCGCGCAACTGCACTTCCCTGGTTGTATCACCGGAAAGGCTGGCCAGCATGCGCTCGCCGGGATCGGTGCTGTATTGCTCGACGATGGTGCCCTGCGGATCGAGCACCAGCGCGGTTTGCTCGCGCACGATCGGCGCCGAACGGAACAACGCCGCGAGCACGGCAATGAGCACGATGACGAGGATGCCGTTGAGGATCAGGCGCCGGGTGAAATTCAGGGTGTTCCAGATGCCACGCAGGAAGCGCATGAAGAAACCCGGTTGCGAGGTGGACATTCATTGACTCCGGACAAGTGATGCGCAGCGACTCCGCACTGCCTTGAGCGGCAGGGTAGCCCAACGCGCGCCTGCCGGCATGCGTCGATCGGCATGGCGCTCAGGCGCTGGCAGGCAGTTTCAGTGCAATGGACCAGAAGCGCGAGGTCAGCAGGATGGCGGCGACACTGAGTCCGGCAATCAGCCCGATCCACATGCCGGCGGCACCGAGACCGTTGTGGAAGGCCAGCCAGAGGCCGACCGGCATGCCCACGCCCCAATAGGCAAAACCCGAGATGAGCATCGGCAGGCGCGTGTCCTTGAGCCCGCGCAAGGCGCCGTTGGAGGCCGCCTGGATCCCGTCGGAGAGCTGGAAAATCGCCGCCAGGACAAGCAATTGCGCGGACAGGGCAATAACCGCGGCATCGTTGGTGTACATCGACGCTATCTTTTCCGGAACGCTGAACAGCAAGGTCGCGGAAAGTACCTGCATGCCCAGCGTCAGCAGCATGCCGACGGCCGCCGCCTGGCGCACGCCGTGGCCATCGTTGCGCCCGCGCGCGTAGCCGACGCGCACGGTGGTGGCCATGGCGATGCCCAGCGGCACCATGAACACGACGGAGGCGATGTTGATGGCGATCTGGTGACTGGCAATGACATCGGCACCGAGTTTGCCGATGGTCAGGGCGACGGCGACGAACAAGCCGGCTTCCATGAGCAGGGTCACCGCGATGGGTGCGCCAATATTGAGCAGATCGAGCAGGGTGCGCCGATGCGGTCGATCGAAACGCGCCAGCAGATGCAGGTCGCGATAGCGCGCGCGGCGCGCGACATACACGGCGAAGGCCGCGCATTGCAGCCACAGCACGATGGCCGTGGCGATGCCGCAACCGAAGGCACCAAGGCGCGGGATGCCGAAGGCCCCATACATCAGCACATAGCCAAAGGGGCCGAGCAGAATCAATCCGAGCAGGCTGAAATACATGGTTGGCCGGGTCATGCCCATGCCTTCGCTGAGGCCGCGCAAGGCGAAGAACACCGACAACGCCGGTGCGCCCCAGGCAATCGCCCGCAGGAACGCGCTGGCGTCGGCGACCAGGCTGGCATCGACGCCGATCAGGCCGAACAGCAGCGGGCCGAGGAATGCCGCGGCAAGGCCAAGGCCGATGCCGAGCGGCACGGCCAGCCACAGCGCTTGGCGGAACACGGCGCCGATTTCGTGTTCGCGGCCGGCGCCGCGCAACTGCGCAACCGAGGGCTGCAGCGCCATCATCATGCCGATGATGGTGATGATGGCCAGCGTCCAGACATTGCTGCCGAGGGCGACTGCGCCAAGCGTGTGCGCATCGAGATGACCGGCGAGCACGGTATCGATCAGGTTCATGCCGATTGCCGAGAGCTGGCCAAGCACCAGCGGCGCGGCAAGACGGATCGTGGCATCAAGTTCGCTGGCCAACCGTGGCCGGTCGCTGGATAGAATGGCGGTCATCGGGAATGCTTTCTGCGGGCGCGGAGTATAGCGGCGGGCAACAGGCTTGTTGACGATGCGCCCGGGCGATTGCGCAGCGATCGCTGGAGCGCCACCACGAAACGGAGTAGAGCGCATGCGGGTGATGCTGATCGGAGCAAGCGGATTTCTCGGCGGGCACCTGCTGGAATGAATGCCGGCACCTGTCATCATCCGCGGGTCGAATCGAGCACGGCGAAACCTGAACCGGGCTGCCGCAGCATGCCGCTGCAGCTGCGGGTGGGCGACGCCTGCAACTGGCTGCGCGACCAAGGAATGCTGGGACCACGATGAGCGCGAATATCGAACTGCCGCCACCGCCGCCGCCGTTGCCGGCGCAGGCAACGGCTGACGCGGAATTCACGGCACCATTGCCGGACTCGCCGCTGCGCACCTGCCCGAATTGCGGCGCGCCGGCGCATGGGCCGTATTGCTACGCCTGCGGCCAGTCCGAGAAAGGCATGATCCGGCACCTGTCCGAAGTCATGTCCGATCTTGCCGACATCGTCTTCAATGTCGATTCGCGCATCTTCCGCTCGCTATGGGACCTGTACGTCCGCCCCGGCTACCTGACCACGGAATATGTCGCCGGGCGGCGCGCCCGCTACGTGACACCGTTCCGCCTGTTTTTCTTCCTCTCCATCATCGCTTTCTTCTCCATGCAGATGGCCTTGCCCGAGATCAAGCCGGACGAGCTCAAATTCGCCGTGCAGGACGACATCGAAGCGGCCGCGACCGCCGAGGAGGTGAACAAGGCCGTTGCCGCGACCGTCGCCGAATTGCATGTCGCCCTGGAGGTTCCGGCCTTGTCGGCAAAGGCGCAGACCAGGCTCGAGGAAAAAATCGAAAGGGCGCGCAAACGTGGCGTCGATCGCCTCGCAGAACTGGAGAGCGCGGCAAAGATGCCGGCAGCGGAGCCGGGGGCCGCCCCGGCGAAGAAGCGTGCGGCGACGATCAACCTGTTCGGTGGGCAACCCTGGGATGCACAGAGCAACCCGGTGCACATCACCTGGTTGTCCGACGGGCTCAATGCACGGCTCAACCACACGCTGGCGCACATGCAGGAAAACCTCGATAACGTGAACAAGGATCCGGGGCGCCTGCTCGCCGGGTTCTTCTCGGTATTGCCGCAGACCCTGTTCGTGCTGATGCCGCTGTTTGCCGTGCTGCTCAAGTTTTTCTACCTGTTCAAGCGGCGGCTGTACATGGAGCACCTGCTGGTTGCCTTGCACAGCCATGCCTTCATCTTCATGTCGGTGCTGGTCATCCTCGGCCTCGGCCAGCTCGCTGACCTTGCCGGCGCGCGAGTGTGGCTGAGCCAGCCGCTGGGCTGGCTGACGGCGATGGCCTGGATCTGGTTGTTCCTCTATTTGTTCCTCATGCAAAAGCGCGTCTATCGCCAGGGCTGGACGATGACCTTCATCAAGTACGGCATGATCGGCATCAGTTACTCGGTGATCCTTTCCTTTGCCCTGGCTTTTGCCGGGCTGATCAGTCTTGCCTTGACCTGAGCGCGGGCAGGGCGTCCACGGACGCCGCTGCACGACGCGCGTGCCGGCGGAAAGCGCGCAATGGCGCAGCAGCGCTGGGATCCCGCGTTTTTCCAGCCTGTCAAGTGTGTTTTGCACAGTTGCGTGGCGAGGTGTCATGACCCCCGACGGCGCCGTCCATGTCCCTGAATGCCCGCCAACGCTATTTGCAAGTGCATGAAAGAGAAGGATAAAAAGTGGGTGGTCAAAGTTTCGCCAAGATGACAACGGGCGCATCGGATGGCCCCCGCAACCGACTTGCGGGAGCCTGATCCACAGACTTATCCACAGCAGCTGTGGATAAGGGATTTTCCTTCGCCAAGGCAACTACTTGGCGACATATTCTCGGTTCCAAGTGAGGAAGTCGCGGCAAGTCAATGGAAGCGGATTTCCGCTCGCCGGGTAAACTCGGCAAATGCCGCGCATCGTTCGAGTGGCGGTCCCGGTGCCGCTGCCCAGATTGTTTGATTACCGCCTTGAGCCCGGCGTTGCCGCGCCGGCGATTGGCGTGCGCGTGCGTGTGCCGTTTTCCGGGCGTGACCGCGTCGGCGTGGTGCTCGGCCATGACCCGCGCAGCGACCTGGCCGATGACCAGCTCAAGCCGCTGGGCGAGATCCTCGACGCGCAGCCCCTGCTCACCGGCGAACTGGTGGCGACGCTGGAGTGGGCCTCGCGCTATTACCAGCATGCCATTGGCGAAGTGTTTGATGCGGCCTTGCCGGCCTTGCTGCGTCGGGGTGGTGCGCTGCCGCCGGCCGGCATTGCCGGCGTCGCCTTGACACCCCAAGGACGCGAAGGACTCGCCGCGGCGACTCCTGCGCCCGGTACGCGCATTGGCCGCTTGCTGGAGATGCTCGGCGGCGGCGCGCTGGCGACGGCCGATCTCGATCAGCGCCTGCCCGCCTGGCGCAGTTCCGCACGCACCCTGAAGAATCGTGGCTGGCTGCAGGACTGCCGCTTGCAGGCCTGGCCAATCCCCGCCACGGCAGTGGCCGCGCCACTCTTGAATGACGAACAACGCGCCGCGGTGGATGCGCTGGGCGCGTGCAGCGGCACGTTTGCCACCTTCCTGCTGGATGGGGTCACCGGCAGCGGCAAGACCGAGGTCTATCTGGCCAGCATTGCCGAAACCCTTCGCCAAGGCCGCCAGGCACTCGTGCTGGTGCCCGAGATTGCCCTGACGCCGCAGACGACGCGCCGTTTCCGCGAGCGCCTTGGTTTCGATGTGGCGATCCTGCACTCGGGACTCGGCGAGGGCGAGCGCGCCGCCGCCTGGCTGGCCGCCGCGCGTGGCGAGGCGCGCGTGGTGCTGGGTACGCGCTCGGCCATCTTCGTGCCCCTGCCCAACGCAGGCTTGATCATCGTCGACGAAGAACACGACGCCTCCTACAAGCAGCAGGATGGATTCCGCTATCACGCCCGCGACCTTGCCGTGGTCCGCGCGCGTGCCCTCGGCGTGCCGCTGATCCTCGGTTCGGCGACGCCATCGCTGGAGAGCCTGGCGAACGCGCAGGCCAGGCGTTACCGCCTGCTGCGCCTCAGCCAGCGTGCCGGCGTCGCCAAGCCACCGTCGCTGCAAATCATGGACCTGCGCCGCAAGCGGCTCGACCAGGGCCTGGCGATTTCCACCCTGGCTGCGATCGAGGCCTGTCTCGGTCGCGGCGAACAGGTGCTGGTTTTCCGCAATCGCCGCGGTTATGCGCCGGTGTTGTTCTGCCATGCCTGCGGCTGGAGTGCGCACTGCACGCGTTGCGACCGGCCGCTGACCCTGCACCGCGGCGCGGCACGCCTGCGTTGCCATCATTGTGGTGCCGAGGAGCGCGTGCCGAGCGCCTGCCCAGCCTGCGCCAGCACGGCGCTGGCGCCACAGGGGCAGGGCACCGAACGCTTGGAGGAAGTCCTCCAGCAGCGCTTCCCGCAGGTGCCCGTGGTGCGCGTCGATCGCGACAGCACGCGCAGCCGTGGCGGTCGTGATGCGATCTTCGATCAACTCGATGTCGCCGGCCCGCGCATCCTCGTCGGCACGCAGATGCTGGCCAAGGGCCATGACCTGCCCAACCTGACCCTGGTCGTCGTCACCGGCGTCGACCAAGGACTGTACAGCGTCGATTTCCGTGCCGCCGAGCGCCTCGGCCAGTTGATCGTGCAGGTTGCCGGGCGTGCCGGTCGCGCCGAACGCCCCGGTGCGGTGATCCTGCAGACCCATCATCCCGAGCATCCCTTGCTGCACGCCTTGATCAGCGGCGGCTATCCGGCACTGGCCGCGGGCCTGCTCGGCGAGCGCCGCGCCGCCGGCCTGCCGCCATTCGCGAGCTTCTCGCTGCTGCGCGCCGAGTCGCGGGCAGCGGAGGATGTCGCCGCCTTCCTGCAAGCCGCCGTCGATGCCGCGCGGGCAAGTCAACCGGCCATCGTCGTGCACGGCCCGCTGCCGGCACCGATGCCGCGCCGCGCCGGCTACCAGCGCAGCCAGGTGCTCATCGAAGCCGCCGAGCGCGCCACGATGCAGGCGTTCCTGCCGGACTGGCTGGCCGCACTGCGCGCCCTCAAGCACGCCCGTCGCGTGCGCTGGTCGATCGATGTCGATCCGGTGGAGATGGGGTAGAAGCGACGGGAATCGGGATGATCAGCCGTTCGGCTGTTGAATGCCGGGAGGCGCAGGCCTGCGGCCTGGTCGCGCGCTCAGCCGACGAAAATCAATCGCCGCAAAAGAAAACGGGAGCCGCTTTCGCGACTCCCGTTTCGCTGTTCCATGTTCCTGGCCCTCAGGCCACAAACAATGCGCGCATCTTCTTCATGGCGTTGGCTTCGACCTGGCGGATGCGTTCGGCGGAGACGCCGTACTCGTCGGCCAGTTCCTGCAAGGTCGCCTTTTCGCCGTCGACCAGCCAGCGGCGCTGGATGATGTCGCGCGAACGCTCGTCGAGCTTGGCCAGACCGCTGTGCAAGGTATCCAGCGCGGATTCTTCCTCGGATTCACTTTCCACCGACATGTACGGATCGGCGTTCTGGTGATCCTCGAGGAACATCACCGGCGAAGGCCGTGCATCCTCGTCGTCATCGGTTGGCGCGTCGAAGGCGATGTCGCGACCGCTCAGGCGTGATTCCATTTCCAGCACGGTGGCAGCCGGAACACCGAGTTCGCGGGCAACCGTGTTGACCTCTTCGTGATTCATCCAGCCGAGGCGCTTCTTCGACTTGCGCAGGTTGAAGAACAGCTTGCGCTGCGCCTTGGTCGTGGCGACCTTGACGATGCGCCAATTGCGCAGGATGAACTCGTGCATTTCGGCGCGGATCCAGTGCACGGCAAACGACACCAGGCGCACACCCTGATCAGGATCGAAGCGCTTGACCGCCTTCATCAGGCCAATGTTGCCCTCCTGGATGAGGTCGGCAATCTGCAGGCCGTAACCCGAATAGCCACGTGCCACATGCACGACAAAGCGCAGGTGCGACATGACCATCTTGCGGGCGGATTCGATGTTCTCGTTTTCGAGGTAGTCGCGCGACAGCGCCTGCTCGTCTTCCGGGCTCAGCATCGGCACGCGATGCACGGCGGAAATATAGGCATCGAGGCTGCCGAGCGGGCTCGGCACCGGGAAATTGGCGGCAACAATGGCGTTGGTCATGCACCCTCTCCTCATTCGTGCTGCAATTTTAGCACTCCCCTCATGAGAGTGCTAAAGGCGGCGGGAGTTCCCCCATGCGGGCGGGAGTCTCGAAGATAACTGAACTGCCCGGTATTGTAACCGGGAATCCGTTAATCGGTCGTAAGCAGTCCGCCAAGCAGGCGTGAACAATCCCGATCAGGCGGTGCCGGCATCGACAAGCGCCGGCAGGCTCCAGTCGATCGGGCTGCGTCCGCATTGCTCCAGATAACGATTGGCCCGGGAAAAGTGCCCGCAACCGAGGAAACCGCGATGCGCCGACAGCGGCGACGGATGCGGTGCCTTGAGGATCAGGTGGCGCTGATTGTCGATCAGGCGGCCCTTGGCCTGGGCGTGGCTGCCCCAGAGCAGGAAGACCACTCCTTCGCGCTCGCGATTCAGGGCTTCAATGCAGGCATCGGTGAGGATTTCCCAACCCTTGCCCTGGTGCGAGCCGGCAAGGCCCCGTTCGACGGTGAGCACGGCATTGAGCAGGAGCACGCCCTGTTTCACCCACGCGGTCAGGCAACCGTGCGTGGGGCGCGGCAGATCCAGGTCACGCGCTATTTCCTTGAAGATGTTCTGCAGCGATGGTGGCACCGCCACGCCGGGTGCGACAGAGAAACACAGGCCATGTGCCTGGCCGGGGCCGTGGTAGGGATCCTGGCCGAGGATGACCACCTTGACCCGATCAAACGGCGTGCTGTCGAGGGCGGCGAAGATCTGCGATCCGGGTGGGTAGATGACCTTGCCGGCCGCCTTCTCGGCGCGCAGGAACGCCGCCAGCTGCTGCAACTCTGGCGTCGCGAAAACACCGCCGAGGCGTTGTTTCCAGGATGTTTCCAGTTTCAGCCGCTCGCCACTCATTGCGCGGCGGTGCTGGACCGTGCGCGCAGATGGCGACCGACGCGCAACTGGAACAGCAGCTTGGTCACCAGCAGGCGTTCCTCGATCGGTTTCTCGACGAGGTCGTTGGCCCCTGCGCGCAACAAGGCGGCCTGGTTGTCGGGGTTGTCGTCGCCGGTCATGACGATGACCGGCAGGTGCCCCTTGCCATAGCCGAGCTGGTGGCGGATCCGATCGAGCAGGTCGCCGCCGGTCAGCTCGCCTTTCAGGTTGACGTCGGTGAGGACGATGTCGGCTCCGATGCGGTTCATCGACTGCGCCGTTTCCAGCAAGGCCAGGGCATCCTCGACACTGATCACGTGCAGCACGGTCAGGCCATGCTTCTCGAGCATGCGCCGCGTTGCCAGGGCGACCACGCGGCTGTCCTCGACATACAGCACTTCGCCGGAGGTCGATTCCGTTGGTTGCACGTAACCGCGGATGAATTCCGCCAGGGCCAGGAAGCCTAGCGACTTGTCGAAATAATCCGTCACGTCGTCGCTCAGCGAGCGCGTCACCAGGCGTTCCTGCACGTCACCGGAAACCACGACGATCGGCATGTAGGCCTGCGGCGAGCTTTCGCGGATCCGCCGCGCCAGTTCGAGGCCGTCCATGTCCGGCAGGCGCAGCGCGGTGGTGACGAAATCGACCACGCCGTCGGCAAGTTGGGCAATCGCCTCGGCACCGGTTTCGCAGGCCAGCACGATCACCCCGGGCAGGTTGGATTTCAGCATCTGCTCGATGAGCCGGCGCACCACGCGCGATCCGTCGACGACGAGGACACGCGGTTCGTCGGAGGAAAGGTGGCGGGTGAGGGTGGATTTCGTGCTCAATGTCGGGGTCGTCCGGCGAAAAGGTGGCGGGTGCTGACAATCCAGGCGCCAAGCCAGCCCAGCAAGGCACTGGCGGCGACTACCATCATCGCATCGCGCCAGCCGAAGCCATGCAGGCTGAAGCGGTTCTGGTAGCTGGCCAGCAGTTCCAGCAGCGGGGCGTGCACGACAAGTTCGACGATACCAACAGCAAGCACGGCAAGTACACCGCCAAGGACTCCATACCAGAAACCCGCGTAGAGGAACGGGCGGCGCACGAAGCCGTCGCTGGCCCCCATCAGTTGCGTGACGGCTATTTCCTCGGCCCGGCTCTGGATGTCCATGCGCACGGTGTTGCCGACCACGAGCAAGGTCGCCAGGCCAAGCAGGACCATCAGCGCCAGCATCGCGCGTTCGCCAAAACCGAGGATCGCCGACAACCGTTTGCGCCACTCGGCGTCGTACTGGACCATGTCCACGCGCGCATCGGCCTGCAACTCGGCGAGCAGGGCAGGTTCGCCGTTGCCGGCCTGCAGCCGCGGCGTGACCACGAGCACGCTGGGCAGGGGATTGCCTTCAAGGACATCGAGCGCTTCGGAAAACCCGGAGAGCTGGCGGAACTCGGCGAGGCCCTGTTCCGGCGTGCGCAGGGTGACGGCGAGGACGTCGGCACGCTTGCCCAACTGCTCGGCGAACTGGCGTGCCGATTGTGCATCTTGCGCGCTGTCGAGGAAGATCGTGAATTCACGCGCCTCGCGCAGCCCGCCGGCAAGCCCGCGTGCGTTGTCGAGGACGACGAACAACAGCAGCGGCAGGGCCAGGGCAATGCCCATGACCAGCACGGTCAGCGCGGTCGACCACGGACGCGCAAGCAGGCGGCCAAGGCTGGCGCGGAAACTCTGTTGATGCTGGCGAGTCCAGGCGTTCCAGCGCGAACGCAGCGGGCGGCGCTCGCGCGGCAGGCTCTGGTTTGCCGCTGGCGTTTCGCGCAGGCGATTGGCTGGTTTGCGGGGCTTTGCCATCAGTCTGCCTGTGGCCGGAAGTCGTCGATCAGTCGACCGTGGTCGAGGACCAGCACGCGCTTGCCCATGTGCCGGATCAGGTGCAGGTCATGGCTGGCGATCAGCACCGTGGTGCCGACCTGCTGGAACTCGGCAAACAGGTTCATGATCTCGATGGAAAGTTGCGGATCGAGATTGCCGGTGGGTTCATCGGCAATGATCAACGGCGGTTTGCCGACCAGGGCGCGGGCGATGCCGACGCGCTGCTGTTCGCCGGTCGACAGGGTTGCCGGAGCGGCACGCTCCTTGTCCAGCAAGGCCACCTTGTCGAGTGCCGCGCGCACGCGCTTGGCAGTCTCCTCGGCACCCGCGCCGGCAATGGCCAGCGGCAGGGCGACGTTGTCGAAGACACTGCGATCCATCAGCAGGCGATGATTCTGGAAGACCATGCCGATGCCGCGGCGCACCTGCGGGATCGCGCGCTGGCGCACGCGGGCGAGCGCCGCGCCGTTGACCACGATCTCGCCCCGCGTCGGCCGCTCGATCAAGCCCAGCAGCTTGAGCAAGGTGGTCTTGCCGGCACCGGAATGCCCGGTCACGAAGACCATTTCGCCCGCCGTCACCTCGAAGCTGAGTCCGTTCAGCGCCTCATGGCCCCCGGCATAGCGTTTGCTGACATTGTCGAAGTGGATCATTGGCGGGCCGGGAATCGGGAATGGGGAATAGGGAATCGATCAAGCAAGGCAATAGCAGATTGCTGTCGCACCAACAATCCGCGTTGTTTCTGCTTCGCTTGTGCATTTCGCTTTTACCATTCCCTATTCCCCATTCCCGATTCCCGGCTACTTGACCATCTGGTTCAAATCGAAGATCGGCAGCAGGATGGCGAGGACGATGAACAGGACCATGGCGCCGACGAGGAGGATCACGGCCGGGCCGAGGGTCGCCGCGAGCACGCCGAGCCAGCGATCGAGATCACGTTGCTGCTGCGCGGCCGCCTCCTCGAGCATCCGCGGCAGTTCGCCGGAGCGTTCACCACTGGCGATCAGGCGCAGGGCCACGGGTGGAAACTGTTTGCTCTCGGCAAGCGCGCGGGCGAAGCCGCTGCCCTCGCGCACCTTGAACGCGGCATGGCGCAGCGACTCGCGCATGGGCAGGTTCGGCACAACCTGCGCGGCAATGGCCAGCGCATCGAGCAGGGGCACCGCGGCACCGGCAAGCAAGGCCAGGGTACGCGCCGCTCGCGCCGTGTTCGCTGCGCGGGTGAGGCGGCCAATCAACGGCAGGCGCAGCAGGAGGCGATGCCAGCGGAAGCGTACCGCTTCGCGGCGCAGGGCAAGGCGAATGCCGATCACGTCGAGCACGACCAGGCCGATCAGCAGCCAGGCCCAGTGGCGCAGGAAATCGGAAAGCCCCATGAGCAGGCGCGTGGCCAGCGGCAGGCTTTGCTGCATGTTCTCGAACACGCCGATGATCTGCGGCACGACCCAGGTCAACAGGCCGGCAACGACGGCGATGGCGACGAGGGTCAGCAGCAGCGGATAGGTCAGCGCGGAAAGCAGGGTCTGGCGCAACGCGTCGCGCGCCTCGGCATAGTCGGCGAGGCGGTCGAGGACACGGGCGAGATGGCCGGATTGCTCGCCGGCAGCGACCGTGGCGCGGAAGATCTCGGGGAAGCTGTCCGGGAAGTCGGCCATGGCCATGGCCAGGCTGGCACCCTCCATGACCCGCGCGCGCAAGGCCACTGTCAGTGCGCGTTGGCGCTCGTTGTCATCCTGCTCGGAGAGCGCGGCAAGGGCTTCGTCGATTGGCAAGTCGGCGGCGACCAGGGTCGAGAGCTGGCGCGTGAGCAGGGCCAGCTGGGTGGCCGACAAACCGCGTCGCGCAAACGGACTTGCGCCCTTGCGTCCCTCGGCGACTTCATCGACCGCCAGCGGATTCAGGCCGCGTTCGCGCAGGATGCCGCGAACCGCGCGCGCGGTATCGCCCTGCAGCACGCCGCGCTGGGTCTTGCCGTTGTTGTCCAGAGCCTGGTAGGCGAATGCCGGCACGCGAATCCCCGAATCAAGAGCGGCCATTGTCGCCGGAATGCGGCGACGATGGGGCGCTCAGCGATAGAGCACCCAGGTCAAGGTGAGCAACCAGCCCAGGGTTGCGCCAAGCAGGAATGGATCGCGCAGCGCCAGGCGGCTCGGATCACCGCCAGCACCGCGCTTGAACACCAGGAACAGATAACGCAGCACGCCCAGGGCGACCCAGGGTGTCGACCAGGCCAGGGCGCGGTGGCCATGGCGGGCGACCACGTCGGGCGAGATCGTATAGAACACGTAGGCCACCAGCACCGCGCCGGCGAGGCCGGCAAGCACCCATTCGATCGTGCTCACGTCATAGCGTGCGGCCGTGCGCGCGGCGGGATCGGTGACATGGATGAGGTCGCCATGGCGCTTGCCGAGGGCAAGCATCAGCGCGAGCAGGAAGCCCATGGCGAGGATCCACGGTGTCAGCGGCACGTTGGCGGCAAGGCCACCGGCAACGATGCGCAAGGCAAAGCCGCTGGCGACAATGCCGACATCGAGCCAGGCGATGCGCTTGAGTCCCTGCGAATAAGCCAGTTGCAGGAGCAGGTAGATCGCGATCACGGCGACGACGCCGGCATGGGTCAATGCGGCGACGGCAAGGGCAGCCACGCAGAGCAAGGCGGAGAATGCAAGCGCGGCGCGTGGCGTGATGGCGCCGCGCGCCAGCGGCCGCTGCTGCTTGTCTGGGTGCAGGCGATCGCGCGCCGCATCGCGCGTGTCGTTGTAGGCGTACACGGCCGAGGCGGCGAGGCAGAATGCCAGCGTCGCCAACAGCGCTCCGCTCAGCGCGGCTTGATCAAACAGCGCGTGGGCAAAGAACAGCGGCAGCAGGACGAAACCGTTCTTGATCCATTGCGCCGGTCGCGCAAGTTCAAGCAAAGCCGCAAGCGCAGCCATGTTCAACCGGCCTTGGCCTCCGCCACGCGCTCGAAGCCGCTGCGCGAAATCGTGTCGCTGCTCAGCGGCTTGCCGCCGGAGCCCGCCGAGGACCACTGCGGCCAGCGGATGCCGCTGCCACGCGTGCTCGGCTTGACATCGATCTTGATGCCGGCAACGGCATCGCGGCCGCTGTGCGGATCGTTCGCATAGGCACCGACGAAACCGGCGATCTTGCCGTCGGCAAAACGCGGGATCGGCACGCGCACGGTTGCCTGGCTGACCTGATAGTTCGAAGTGCCGAGCAGCCCGCCTTCCTCGTCGAGCCAGTTCAGGCTGATCTGGCCGGAAAATCCGGGGTCGGGCAAGGCGATCAGCACGGCCGGGTTCCAGCGATCGCCATCGACCTGCATCTTCGCCTTTGCCTGTGGCCGTTCCAGCACCACGGCCGGATCACCAAGCAGGTTGTACATTTCCACCAGGGTGCGGTCGTCGATGCTCTTCTTCGCCCGCACGATGCCTTCGCCAATGGTCGCTCCCGGCACCAGCAGCTCGCTGACCAGGTTCTCGCTGAAGCGCGTCGACGGCGCATTGCGCCACGAGGCGGCGAATACGGCGATCGCGCCCTTGTCGGCCTCGCGCAGGAAGCGTTCGCCAATCGAATCCTCGGTCGGGTTGTCGAACGGCGCCGAATAGCAGGTCATCGACAGCACCATCGGCAGGCGTCCGCTGTTGTTCAATTCGCTGACGTCATCGAGGGTGAACAGGTCGTGGTTCTTGCGCAGGTCCGGCGGGCCGGTGCGCCAGATGTAACGGCCACCATGGCCGATGAAATGCACCAGCAACTGGCCGTCATTGAGGCCATCCTTGATCGCGCTCTGGTGGGCCAGGTTGTCGGCCTCGTCCGGGCTGGCGTAGATCTTGTCGGCAAGGAAGCCCTGCTTGCTGATGCTGCCGGCAATCTGGTCGGAGGCATTCTTGAAATGCGAGGACTCGTCGGTGATGAACATGACATCGCGGCGCCAGCTGCCGGGGCGCGGACTGCTCAGGTAATCGATGGTCTTCTTCACGATCGCGCTGACTTCAGCCGGTTCGACAACCGGAAAACGGCCGACCGCGACCACCGGGTGGTAATCATCGCCATCCACCGCGCCAAACCAGTTGTCGCTGGCCGACTGGCCTTCCATCGAAGGGAATTGCCAGGTCGGGATCAGGTTGCGACTGCCCATGCTCTTGCTGTCGGCCGAGTAGGCGGTCGCCGGGATTCCGGAAAAATGCCCGGGCACGAGTTCCTGCGGGCTGTTCGCGAACTTGGCGTAGGCAAGATCGTTGTAGGTCTTGCTGCGGATATCGAAGCTGGCATCGCCGACCAGCAGCAGGAAGCGCGGGCGCGGTTGCGGCCAGTCATGCCAGGCGGTGTCGACGAGGGCGCGCACCGCTTGTGGATGGGTGATGCCGTGGTTGAACTCGTCATAGACATCGGCAATGTCGATCAACGCCACCTTCATGCCGCGCTTCTCGTGGAACTCGGCAAGCGGCCGCACGGCATCGATCAGGCTGGCGTGACTGACCATCAGGTAGTCATAGCCCTGCGCCGGCGAGCGCCAGTCCTGTTTCGCCGATGCGCGCAGCAGGAGCGGCGTGGCGGGACTCGTTGCCGCATACAAGTCGACGCCTGGCGCTGCCCCGGCGTAGCGATAGCGATTGCCGCCCAGGGCTGTTGGCGGGCGCCGCACGCCGTCTTCGCCGTACAGCGCCGGTGCCGTCCCGGCGCCGCGCCATTGCAGCTCGATCGGCCGCCTTGAAGAATCCGCGGCCTGCAGCGGCGGCGAGTCGGCGGCCAGTGTTGCGGCCAGCGCATAGTCGAACTCGATCCAATTGAACATGACCACGTCAATCGCGGTCTGCGCCGGATTCCACGCCAGGGTCCGTTTCGGGATCGACAGCACGAGCTCGTTCCCGGTGGCGCGCAGATCCTGCAGCGGCACCTTCAGCTCCTGCGCGAACTCGTCACGGCCATTCCAGCCGATGCGATCGAGCAGGTGCCCATTGATGCGCACCTCGACCAGATGGTCGCTGGGGCGATCCTTCTGTCGATCCATCGGCACGACGATGGTGGATATGCCGCGGAAATTGATGCGCAAGGTGGCATCGGCGCCGTGCGCGGCGAGATCGGGCAGATCGAAGCGCGTTGAAAACGGTGCCGGATCGGCCTGGGTCAGCTTGGCCCAATGCCAGACATCCGGTTCCTCGCCCGGCTTCTGCTGATTCTGGTCGAGGCGGATCATCATGTTTTCCTGCTCGAGGTGCAGGCTGCGCAGGAGGCTGGCCGCGCCGCTGCCGCCGGCCGCCTCGTCGCGCAGGCGCGCATGCGCACCGCTGCTGGCCGAGAGCAGGTAGACATTGTTGACACTGTAGGAATTGAACCAGCTTTCCGGACCGTGCAGCGGCTGGCCGATCCATTCGATGGAATCGCCGGCCGAGAACTTGCCGTCGCCGCCATCCAGCACGCGTATCGGCACTTCCTTGCCGGCATTGTTCAAGCTGAGCTGGTCGCTCGCGCAATCGGCGAGATCGGGCTGACGTTCGGCAATCGCCGCGTGATCGAGCGCGTAGACACCGCCAGCCTCGATTTCAATATGCAGGACACCGCTGCACGCCAGGGCCGACAGCGGCAGCAGCGGGATAGAGAGCAGGGTGAGCGGGATCAGGCGCCTACACAGGCGCGCGAGGGCAACGGGAACCAACATTGGCAGGGAGTCGTGAAGATAATCAGCTAGGCTAGATGGCTTGTCGGGACTGTGCAACCCGAGCGGGCAGAGTTGGCCGGTTGCGTCGCCAGACGAATTGTCCGAACCGGGTGCAAGTTGCCTGCGCAATGCGCTGGCCGAAGTCGACAGTGCGACTGGCCGAACGCCGACCCTGCCTTACGCCGCGCGGGAACTTGCGGCGCGTGTCAGCGGATCGCGCCGGGAACCAGTGATTGCCAGCGATTGCGTGGTTTCGATGCCGTGGGCAATGCGTTGCTGGAACTGCCTGCGGTCGAGGTCGCAGGCGCTTCGGCAATCACTCCGGCGTCATCGGCGAGTCCCTGGTTGCTTGAGCCGGGGGAAGTCATGCGCCAGCGTCGGGACTGGCTTGCCGGCATTTCGTAGCTGCCGGCATCCGTGCTCGACTGGCTGGGCTGTGCCGGCGCGTCGTCGCTGGATGGCCCTTGCATTGCCACGGCCAGCCCGCCCACGTCCATCGAGATTTCGCCCGCCTGTGCGGCAGCGACGCCCAGCAGCAAGGCCAAGCAGGCAGGGACAAGCATCCATTTCGGCGAATTCATGCGGCGTCTCCGTGAGGCTGCAACGTGCGGAATCTGCGCGGAATCCGGGATGTTCCCATGATCCCCGGGCTGAAACCACCAAGAGTGGATTTCCGGCAGCGCGCGCTGTCCTGCGCGCTGGATGGCCCGAAAGTCATAGCAGCTATCATGCCAGAACTTCGCTGTCCTTTATTTTCAATGACATAGGGACAATTGCACGACACATCACCTGTCCAGTGGACACCTGCGGACACTCGCGGACGCTGCCAGTGTCCGCTTGTGGCCACTTTGCCGTCCTCGGACTTCGCTGGCTCCTGGCGCGGACGCCGCCATGCCCTGCCGGGATGCGCAATTCGCCTGCGCGCGGGGCGGGAATCGTTCAGGCTAAACTCCATTCACCTTTCGCCATTCCGTCAGCCGATGACAGCCAGAATCCACGCGGACACTGATGGTCGCGTGCTCAAGCAAGCCCTGATTGCAGGTATTGGCCGGGTCATCGCCGAGCGTGATCTGCTCAACCGCATCAACGTGTTTCCGGTTCCGGATGGCGATACCGGCAGCAATCTCGGCTTCACCCTGGCCAGTGTCCGCGAGGCCCTGCGCGACATGCGCGGCAACCATGCCGGGGCGGTATTCGAACGCGTGGCGAGCGAGGCCATCGATGGCGCGCGCGGCAACTCCGGGGCGATCCTTGCGCAATTCCTGCAGGGCTTCGGCGAAGTCCTCGGCACGCATCAGCGCTTGACCCTGTGCCCGCTGGCCAATGCCGCCGATCTCGGTGCCAGCCAGGCCCGCCAGGCGATCGCCGAGCCGCGCGAGGGCACCATGCTTTCGGTGATCAGCGCGTTTGCGGCTTCGCTGCGGCAAGCGTGTGACCAGGGCATCGATGACTTGCGCACGGCGTTCACGCATGCGCTTGCGGCAAGCCGTGCCGCATTGGCGAATACGCCGAACCAGCTCGCCGTATTGCGCAAGGCCGGCGTCGTCGATGCCGGTGCGCAAGGTTTCCTGCACCTGCTCGAAGGCATCGACGAGTACATCCGCAGCGGTCGCGCGGCGGGTGCTTATTCCAGGTCGACTGCCGCAGCGGAAGTGGGCGTCGTGGCCAGTGAGGAACTGGCCGCCGGAGAAACCCATCGCTGGTGCAGCGAATGCGTGCTCTCGGGCGTGGCGATCGATCGCAACGCGGTGCGCCAGGCGCTTGACCGACTTGGCGGATCGAGCCAGGTGCTTGCCGGCACGCGCGAAAAGCTGCGCGTGCACATGCATGTCGATGATCCCGCCTTGTTGTTCGAGACCTTGTCCGCGTTCGGCGAGGTGCGTGCGCGCAAGGCCGATGACATGCAGTCGCAGCAGCGTGCCGCACACACGCGTGGCAAGGTGGTCATCGTCACCGATTCGGCGGCCGATGTGCCGGCGGATGCACTGGAACACCTGCCGCTGAACGTTGTGCCGGTACGCATCAACGTCGGTGCCGAGGATTTCCTCGACAAGGTTTCACTGTCCTCCGATGCCTTCTACGCGATGTTGCGCGAGAGCAGGCAAGCGGTGCGCACCTCGCAGCCGCCGGTCGGGGATTTCCGGCGCATGTTCGGTTTTCTCCTGAGCCATCACGAGGAAGTGGTCTACATCGGCCTTTCCCGCGCCGTCTCCGGCACCTTGCAGTGCGCCGAAGCGGCCAGCGCCGCGCTCGGCGGGCAGGTGCGCGTGGTCGATACCGCAAACGTCTCCGGTGGCCAGGGCCTGCTCGCCGTGCATGCCGCCGAGCGCGCCCTGGCCGGACTCGACGCAGCCGCCATCGTGCGTGAGGTCGAGGCGCTGCGTGAGCGCACCAGCACCTGGGCCTATGTGCGCGACCTGACTTCGGCGGTTCGTGGCGGGCGCATTCCAGCCTGGACCCTGCCGATCACGCGCTGGCTGGGCCTCGTGCCGATGGCGCGCATTGGCGGCGGCGACGGGCGTATGCACGTGTTTGGCGTGGCCCGCGATCATCGCGATTTCGCCGCGCGCTTCGTCGCCCGCATCCTGCGTCGCATTGATCGCAGGCAGCGCTGGCGCGCCCAGGTCATGCATTGCGACAACGCCGCGGAAGGGGCCCGCGTCCGCGACGCCCTGATCGCGCAACTGGCGCATGTCGAATGCGCCGAATTGCTTGAGGCCGGCAGCGCGATTGGCGCGCATGCAGGTGCCGGGGCCATCGTCATCTCGTTGATGCCGAAAGCCGTGGCGGATGACATCATGCCCTGAGCGCGTCGACGCGCAGGGGTTTCCGGGGGTTGCATGGCGCTGTTGCTGGCCAAGCTGGTGGTTGCGTATCTGCTCGGATCCTTGTCGGGCAGCCTCCTGCTCGGGCGGCTGCGTGGCATCGATATCCGCCAGTCCGGCAGCGGCAACGCCGGTGGCACGAATGCATTGCGCGTGGTCGGCTGGCGCTTTGCCCTCGGTGTCGTGGCGATCGATGTCGGCAAGGGTGCGCTGGCCGCGCTGCTCGGCCTTGCGCCGATCGGCGCCACGGCAGCGACGCCGTTCGCTGCGCTGACGGTCGCTGCGGCGTGTTCATTCGCGGCCGTGATCGGGCATTGCTGGCCGGTGTTTTTCGGCTTCCGTGGCGGCAAGGGTGCGGGAACCGCGCTCGGTGCCGGGCTGGTGCTGGCACCGGCTCTGGCCGGGATGATGGTCGTGCTCTGGCTGCTGGTCGTCGCCAGTACCCGTTATGTCGGCCTGGCGACCGTGCTTGCGGGCCTCAGCTTTCCCGCGTTCGTGCTGCTTGCAGGCCAGTTTGGCCATGCCCGGGCGAACGCAATGCTGGTGTTCTCGATTGCCATTGCCCTGCTCATCGTCTTCACCCATCGCGGCAACCTGCTGCGCCTGTGGCGTGGCCAGGAGCCGCGCCTGGGCGGTGGAGGCAAGCCGTGACCGTCAAGCTGCGCGACTTGCTGCAGGCGATTGCCGAGGATCCCGGCACCTCGGGCAGCGCCCTGGCCAGCCGTTTCGGCGTGACCCGCGCGGCCATCTGGAAACAGGTCAAGGCACTGCGCGCCTTTGGTGCGCCAATCACGGCCAGGGCCGGCCACGGCTATCGCCTCGACGCGCCGCTCGAATTGCTGGATGAGCAGCGGATCGCCACCCACTTGCGCGAGGATTTCGCGCGATCCTGCCCGGTCGAGGTGTTCTGGCAGATCGATTCGACCAACAGCGAATTGCTGCGACGTGCGCAGACTGGAATGTCCGCTACGACTGCCTGCTTTGCCGAGTTGCAGTCGGCCGGGCGTGGCCGGCGCGGACGCAGCTGGCATGCGCCGCTTGGCGGCGGCCTGACATTTTCCGTTGTCCACTCCTTCAGTTCGAGCATGTCGGCGCTGGCCGGGCTGAGTCTCGCCATCGGCATCGGCATCGTCCGCGCGCTCGCCGATCTCGGCTATGGCGGGCTTGGCCTGAAGTGGCCAAACGATGTGCAGGTGGATGGGCGCAAGCTGGCCGGAATCCTCATCGAACTCGGCGGCGATGCGCTCGGGCCGTGCCATGCGGTCATCGGCATCGGCCTCAACCTGCGCCTGGATGCGCAGGCGGGCACGCCGATCGACCAGGCCTGGACCGACCTTGCATCGATCCCCGGCGTGCCCTTGCCCGGGCGCAATGTTCTCGCCGCGCGCCTGCTCGGCCGCCTGCTGGAAGTGCTGGATGAGTTCGAGCAGGCGACATTTGCCGCATTCGTCGATGAATTCGCGCGTCACGATGTCCTGCAGGGACAGACGATCCGCGTCATCGGCGCCGCTGCCGAGCGCGCGGGAACCGCCGTCGGCGTCGATCGCAGCGGTGCCTTGCGGGTGCGCGGCGCGACCGGGGAGTACCTCGTGGACAGTGGCGAAATCAGCGTGCGGCAGGTTTCCGGGGCGGGCGCATGAACCTGCTCATCGACCTCGGCAACACGCGCCTGAAGTGGGCGCTTTGGGGACAGGGCCGGCGTTCGATGGGCGGTGTCTTCGCGCATGCCGACACCTCGCTCGAAGCGGCGCTGAGCAACAACTGGACGGCGCTGCCGAAACCCGCGGCCATTTTCGTCGCCAGCGTCGTCAAGAGCACCTTGGAAGAGGAGTTGACCCGCCTGCTCGAAAGCCATTTCGAGCAGACCGCGGAATTCGTGCGCAGTCCGGCGCAGGCGCTGGGCATCCGCAATGCCTACGCGGAACCGCAGCGGCTTGGCGTCGATCGCTTCCTCGGCATGGCGGCCCTGCATGCCGCTGCGCCGCGCGCGCAGATCCTGGTCAGTTGCGGCACCGCGCTGACCCTCGACGCACTGACTGCCGAGGGCCAGCACCTTGGCGGACTGATCGCACCATCGCCGACACTGATGCGCCGCTCGCTTGGCACCGCCACGGCACGGGTTGGCGAACATGCCGGCGAACTGGTCGAGATCGCCGACAACACCGCCGACGCCGCCTGGTCGGGCTGCCTGCTTTCCACAGTCGCCCTGATCGAGCGCTTCCGCCACCAGGTGGCGCAACGCATCGGCACGCCGGTCGCCGTCGTCGGTGATGGCGGCGGCCTCGACGAATGGCTTGCGCTGCTTCCCGATGTCGAGCGTGGCCGGGACCTGGTGCTGCGCGGACTGGCCCTGTGGTCCGAGCGCGGGCATCGCTAGCAGGCCGCTGCCCGGATCGTGGAAGCTTATCCGGGCTAGAATCCGCGGATTGCACCCCGCCCGCTGTCTTCCCGTCGAGTCCGGATGTTCCCGAGAGTCCTGTTCCTGCTGTTGTTGGCGTTGAATATCGGTGGCGCGTTCTGGATCGCGTTTGCACCGGACGCCAGCGTGCCCACGCCTGCGATCACCGATCCCGGCGTGCCGGCGCTGGTCCTGCTGTCCGAGCGCGATGGCGCGCGGGCAGGAGCGAACCCGACGAAGCCAGTCGATGCTGCCGCGGCGGCAGCCAGCAGCTCGGATGTCTGTGCCTCGATCGGGCCGTTCCAGACCCAGTCGGACATGCGCGCCAGCCTCAATTCGCTGACGCCCCTGGTCAAGCGCATCCAGTATCGCGACGAGCGCGCCACGCAATCGCGCGGCTTCTGGGTTTTCCTCGCCGCCATGAAGACCCGCGAGGACGCCCTCGGCGTGGCCCGCCGCCTCTCCGCAAAGGGCGTGCGCGACTACTACGTGGTCACCGCCGGCGAGCAGCTCAACACGATCTCGCTGGGCTTGTTCCGCGAGCAGGCCAATGCCGAGCGGCGCAAGGCGGAAATCGCCGGCATGGGCTTCGAACCGCAATTGATCCAGCGCACCGAGGAGTTGCCGGTGTACTGGATCGATTTTGCCCGCGATGTCGACAGCGGCTTTGACTGGCGCAGCCACGTCGCCAACAGCAACGGCATCGAGGAACGCACGATCGATTGTTTCTGAGTCGCCGCCGCGCGGATCGCGAAGCGCATCCGCCGTGCCGGCGAACCCGGCGTCAACAACGCCAAAGTCCCGCGCATTGGTATTTCACGGGCACTCCACTAGAATGCGCGCCCCATGTCATGCCGGCATAGCTCAGTTGGTAGAGCAACCGCCTTGTAAGCGGTAGGTCCCCAGTTCGAATCCGGGTGCCGGCACCAGTGCTGCGCGGGGCAGGTTAGGCCTGTCGGCCGGAACCCGCAGCGGAATCCCTCAGCATTCGATGACGTTGACGGCAAGGCCGCCGCGCGAGGTTTCCTTGTATTTGTCGCGCATGTCGCGGCCGGTTTCGCGCATGGTCTTGATCACCTTGTCGAGCGAGACGTGGTGCTTGCCGTCGCTCTTCATGGCCATGCGCTGGGCGTTGATGGCCTTGACCGAGCCCATCGCGTTGCGTTCGATGCAGGGAATCTGCACGAGGCCGCCAATGGGATCGCAGGTCAGGCCGAGGTTGTGTTCCATGCCGATCTCGGCAGCCATCTCCACTTGCAGCACGCTGCCGCCGAGGGCGGCGACGAGGCCGCCGGCGGCCATCGAGCAGGCCACGCCGACTTCGCCCTGGCAGCCCACTTCGGCACCGGAGATCGAGGCGTTTTCCTTGTACAGGATGCCGATCGCGCCGGCGGTCAGCAGGAAATCGAGGATGCCTTCCTCGGTCGCGGTCGGGCAGAAGCGCTCGTAGTAATGGAGGACGGCGGGGACGATCCCGGCCGCGCCATTGGTGGGCGCGGTGACGACGCGGCCACCGGCGGCGTTTTCCTCGTTGACCGCCAGTGCGTACAGGTTGACCCAGTCGAGGATGGTCAGCGGATCGCGCAAGGCTTCCTCGGGCCGGGCGTGCAATCCGGCCAGCAGTTCGGGGGCGCGCCGGCGCACGTGCAGGCCGCCGGGCAAGGTGCCACCTTCGCGCATGCCGCGCGCGACACAGCTTTGCATCGCCTTCCAGATGGCCAGCAGGCCGGCGCGGACCTCGGCCTCGCTGCGCCAGGAGGTCTCGTTTTCCAGCACCACCTGGGCAATGCTCTTGCCGGTGCTGGCGCAGATCTCCAGCAACTCGTCGCCACTCTGGTAGGGATGCGGCAAGGGCGTGGTGTCGGCGACGATGCGATCGTCCGCCGCCTCGTCGGCATTGACGACGAAACCGCCGCCAACCGAGTAGTAGTCGCGCGTGGCGAGTTCGTTGCCTGCGGCATCGTGGGCGGAAAAACGCATGCCGTTGGTGTGGTAGGGCAGCTTCTGGCGCTTGTTGAAAACGAGGTCGGTCTTCTCGTTGAAGGCGATCTCGTGGTTGCCGTGCAGGCGGATGCGGCCGCTCTCGCGAATCCGCGACAGCGTGGCCGGGATCGAATCCGGATCGATGCTGTCAGGCATGGATCCCTCGAGCCCGCAGAGCACCGCCTTGTCGGTGCCATGGCCGCGACCGGTCAGCGCCAGCGAACCGAACAGCTCGCAGCGGATGCCGGCAACGCGCGGCAACATGCCGGTTTCATCCAGCCAGCGCGAGACGAAGCGAGCGGCGGCACGCATCGGCCCGACCGTGTGCGATGACGATGGACCAATGCCGATCTTGAACAGGTCGAATACGCTGACGGCCATGGGCAGGATTTTTCAGGAGGGAAACCGCGATTCTACGCTGGCCGGCACGCAGCGGCCCCGGCGGCGGATCGGCACCTGCCGTGCACTGCACCTTCAACGCCAGCGCTCCGGGTCGCTATGCTGTCGGGCCTTGTCCGTGGCCGGGTGCCGACGATGTCCCTGATCCTCTACCAGCGCGACGATTGCCAATTGTGTGACGAAGCCATCGCCCTGCTTGCGGCGTCGGCCGCACCGGATTTTTCCAGCGTCTGGATCGATGACGATGCGGCACTGGAGTTGCGCTACGGCAGCCGCGTCCCGGTGCTGCACGATGCGCGTTCGGAGCGGGAGCTGGATTGGCCATTCGATGTGGCGGCGATCCGCCGCTTTCTTGACGCAGTGCGCTGAGCGCGCGTGCCCGCTTCGCGGGTTGTCAGGGTTCCAGCGCATCGCGGTTGCGCAGCCGGCGCAGGATTTCACCGCGGGCCTCGCGCAGGATCGAGTCGCGATCGAGGCTGGCGACGATGTCGCTGACCACGCGCTTGGCGCCGAGATCACCCCAGGATTTTCCGGCGGCCAGATAGCGGTCGGCGGCGCGGCCGACGATTTCCGTGGCGTACCAGGCGAGCGCGCCCTGGGCGCTTGCGGTGAGCACGGTCGACATGCCGGCACTGATGCCCTTGAGTGCCGAAGCAACCAGGTGGATGCCCCAGATCGCGCCCATCAGCGCAGCCAGTTGCGCGCAGATCGTGGTGATCAGGCCACCGGCTTCGCGGCGCGTGATCGGCAGCCCGTAGACCCGCGCCAGGTGCATGACCAGCGCCGCATCGAGCGCACCGGCGGCGAGCAGGTCGGCGACCGGGATCGGATTCAAGGCGACGGCGATGCTTTTCGCGATGCAGTACTGGCGGATGACCTTGGCGGCCAGTTCGCGACGGGCGAGGACGATGCGCCTGGCCACGGCGTCGGTCAGGCGCCCGGCAAACAGGCTGGCATTGAGCGCCGCCAGGGTCCGCCCCTCGCGGGTCAGCACCTCGATCAGGCGATTGCGCAGGGCATCGATGTTGGCCACTTGCGGGATCATCTCCACCTGCTCGTGGCCTTCGGCATCGATCGACAGGCGACGCAGCGGCGGTGGTTGCGCGCTGACCGCGACGACATCCTCGGCCTGCACCAGTGACGTCGCGTGTTCGCGCAATCGTGCCAGCAGGCGCGCGAGTTCCTCGTCGTCGTAGCGATCGGCCTTGTTCAAGGCGAGCAGCAGCGGGCGCTCGGTCTGCGCGAGCTGCACCAGTGCCTCGCGCTCACGCGTGGTCATGTCGCCATCGACGACAAACACGACCAGGTCGCTGACCGCGGCAACCTCGTTGGCCAGTTGTTCGCGGGCCTCGCCATCGAGCTCGTCTATGCCGGGCGTGTCGATCAGGTGCACGCCACTGCCGGCGACTTCCTGCCATCGTCGCGGCGTCGCTTCGCGTGTCGTGCCATGCAGGACGCCGACTTCGAATGCGTTCTCGCCAAGCAGGGCATTGGCCAGCGCCGACTTGCCGGCGCTGACGCGACCAAACACGGCCAGATGCAGCTCATCGCGCTCGAGCTTGCCGAGCATCGCCTCCAGGCGCTCGAAGTCGGCCGCCAGCGAGGTGCGCACGGCTTGCGGCACCTGCGGATCTTCAAGCAGGGCGCGCAGGCTTTCCTCGGCCTGGCCATGATGGCCCTCGCCCGGCATCGGGCGCGTTTCGACTGCGGCTGCGGAACGCGTGAAGCGCCCGCGCAGGCGCTGCCACCAGTTGCCGTCCGCATGCACTGGCCGCTGGGCCTTTACGGTTTCGCGCCGAGTTCGAGGTGCGCCTTGACCTCGACCTCGTTGCCGATGGTCGAGGTATCCGCGTACTCGCCGCTGCCGACGTCGAAATCGAGGCGCTTGAGCACGGTCGTGACATCCAGCGTGGCGCCGCCCTCCTTCGGCACGAAGGTGACCTGCAGGTCGACCGGCTTGTCGATGCCCTTCAGCGTCAAGGTGCCTTCGGCAATGACCTGCTCGCCGTTGCGCTTGAACTGGCGCGTGACGAAGTGCGCACTCGGGAACTTTGCGACATTGAAGAATTCCGAGCCGGGCAGGGTGTCGTCGCGATCCTTGTCGCCGGTGCTTGCGCTGGCCAGATCGATGCTGACATCGAATTTCGAGGCCTCGATGTTGGCCGCGTCGTAGCGGATCTGCGCTTCGAACCTGGTGAAACTGCCATTGAATCTTTCACCCTGGAACGTGCTGCTGAAACCGAGCGTGCTGCCCTTTTCGACCTGGTAGTCGGCGGCAAACGCGGCACTGCAGAGAACGCACGAGGCAAGCAGGCAAACGATGGATTTCATGGGTTTTCTCCGGTTTTCCGCGCACGCAGGCGCGCGAACGGCAGCATGCGCAACAAGGTGTTGTCGCGCTCGAGCCAGTGGTGGACAAGGGCGCCGCCAACGTGGGCGACGAGCACGACGATGAGTATCCAGAACAAGGCCTCGTGTGTCTCGCTGGCGATCTCGGCAAGGTCCTCGTTCTTGCCCATCAGCGCCGGCAGGTTGAACTGCTTGAACCATTGCAGCGGGTTGCCGTTGGCCGAGTTGTAGATCCATCCGCTCAGCGGCAGGGCGAGCATGAACAGGTAGAGCACGCCGTGCGTGGCGTGCGCGGCAAGGCTCTGCCAGCGCGGCATCGGCTCGTCGCGCGGGGCGCGGTCGTACAGGCGCCAGCAAACGCGCAGGATGAGCAGGGCCAGCACGGTCAGGCCGATCGATTTGTGGATCGCAAAGGTGTTGAGCTTGTCCATGCCGCGCGACATGTCGACCATGACCAGGCCGAGCACGCCGTTGCCGAGGATGCCCAGGGCCATCAGCCAGTGCAGCCACTTGATGACGCTGCCCCATCGCGTGTCACTGCTTTTCATCGGCATCGTTTTCGATCTCCTGGTGCTTGCTGCGGATTCCCTCGACCTCGATGCGCAGCTCGACCGGGCCGGCGACGACATCGCGAAACGTGCTCATGCCGAAGTCGAAGCGATCCAGCGTGGTTGTCGCGGTGAAGCCGGCCTTGCTCTTGAAGGCGTACGGATCGGTGCCTTGGCGATTGAAGGTGACGGCGAGGTCGACGTCGTGGTGCACGCCGCGCAGCCAGAGCTCTCCATGCAGGATGCCGCTGTCGGCGGCTTTCCTTTCCAGCGCATTGCCGAGGAAGCGTGCCGTCGGCGCGTTGCCGGTATCGAGGAAGGCGCGATCGGCGACCTTCGCGGTCCACTCGGCATCGCCCATGTCGAGCGAGGTCATGTCGATGACGACATCGGCGCGCGCCGTGCTCCAGTCATCGGCGTCGAAGGTGAACCAGCCCTGCTTGACCTTGAGGCGGCCGATGGCGTGCGAGAAACCGAGGTGATCGGCAAAGAACACGATCTGCGTATGCACCGGATCGAGGATCCAGGTTTGCGCGCCGGTCGCCCGCGCCGCGCCGCTCGCCGCCAGTGCAAGCAGGGAACCGAGTGTGACCGAGGCCAGGGTTTGGCGCGACATGTGCCGAGCTTGGCAAATCCGTCGCGGCATCGCCAGTCGTGCTTGGGAGACGGATTGTCTGCGCAGGGCGATCAATCGTCGCCTGCCGCCCGGGCGTCGCGGTTGCGCAGGCTGTCGATGACCACGCGGGTGACGCGCTCGACACGCTCGCGACTCGGCTCGGTGAGCAGCTTGCGCATGGCTGACTCGGCCTCGGCCTGGTCGAGGCGCGCGTGTGCGGCGAGGGTCTGGGCAATGGCCCGGCCGAGTGAATCAAACGCCAGGCCATAGGCAATGGCATGCAGGACGCCGCCGCCCAGCGTGCCCAGCCCCGGGAAGGCCTTCAGCGCATTGCCGGCAATGGCCAGCACGATGGCCGTCGTGTTGCGCAGGGTCAGGCCAAGGCGGGCGAGCAGGTTCTCGACATCGAGTTCGCGCACCGGCACATCGTGGATGCGTGCGAGTTCGCGCACCATGGCCGTGCCCAGCGCGCCCTGGATGATGATGTCGCTGCCCGGGGCAACCGCGGCCATGGCCCCGATCACGGCGCGGCGCGTGTAGCGGACGACGGTCAATTCGGCCTCGCGTTCGGCGACGTCGCGGGCGAGGTGCTGGCTGCGCTGGTCGACATGCGCCAGCACCGCCGCCTGGCGACCTGCTTCCAGCGTTGCCGCGCCGCCGGCGGTGACGGCCATCAGGGCATCGAGGAGGTCGTCGACCTCCGCGCGGCGCTCGCGCGTGACCTGTTCGATGCGACCGTCTGGCAGGCGGCGATCGAAGCGTTCGCTGCCGCCCGCGCTGATGCCGACGATGGCCCGGCAGACGCCGGCATAGCGCTCGGCAAAGGCATCGAGCAAGGTTGCGCGCGCAGCTTCGTCGAACTGGTCGAGCTTGTTCAGGGCGAGGATCAGCGGCTTGCCGAAATCCGCCAGCCAGCGCAATTCGGCATCCTGGGCGCGGGTCAGGTCCGAGGCGACGACATAGATCACGGCGTGCGCGCGCAACGCCTCGTCGCGCGCCAGTTGCTCGCGCTGGCTGCCGGCAACCTCGCCGGTGCCGGGCATGTCGGCCAGCATCAGCTCGCGTCCGTCGGGCAAGCTGCCGCGGTAGTGCCTGATCCAGCGCGTGGTGCCGCCGAGCACATCGACCTCGGGTGCTGCCGCGCTGGCCAGGCTGCGGATCAGGCTCGACTTGCCGGTACTGATCTCGCCGAACACGGCGACATGGCATTCGCCGCTGAGGCGGCGGCGGTCGAGCTCGATCAATTCCTCCTCGAGGCTGGCCACATCGGCGTTGCGTGCGGCGAGGTCGGCGACTCGCGTCTCGATGGTTTGCCGATCCGCGACGAGCGGCTTGCCGCCTGGTCGCGCACCTCGCCGCGTCGGCCGCAACAGCTTCCAGGCCAGCCAGGCGAGCCCGGCGCAGGCGGCGGCAACCAGCACGATCAGCGGCACGCGCACCAGCATGGGCAAGCCGAGCAGGCGTTCGTGGAACTCGAGCAGGCCGTTGATCATGCCGATGGCCAGCCAGATGACGACGACCACGGCGATGGCGAGCAAGCCAAGCAGGATCAGGCGCAGGGGCAGGCGGGATTGCGGCATGCGCCGGATTCTAGCGTGAGCACGCGCATGGCTGGTCGCCCGGGCGCGGCACGTGGCACCATCGCCGCGTACCTGGGAGGGAACGCAGCATGGGACGAAGCGGGATCTTCTTCGCAATCTTCTTTCTGTCGATGTGCGCCTGCGCCGGACCGCCACCGGCGGAACCGTGGTTCGAATTGCTGCGCGTCGCCGATGGCCTGCCCTCCAGCGGCGTCTACGCCTTGCGCCAGGGCAGCGATGGTTTCATCTGGGTTGGTACGCGTGATGGCCTGGCGCGTTACGACGGCGTGGATTTCCGCGTCTGGCGGCATGATCCGGATGACGCTTCCTCGCTGGCCAGCAATGACGTGTCGGCGCTGTTGATCGACCGCGGCGGACGCGTCTGGTGCGGCGGCGAGGCCGGTGGACTCAACGAGCTGCTGGCCGACGGCCGCTTCCGCCGCTACCGGCATGACCCCGCCGATGCGCACAGCCTGAGCAGCGACACCTTGTTCACGATCGCCGAAGACAGCACCGGGACGATCTGGGTCGGCACCTACCTCGGCGGCCTCAATCGCCTGCGCGAGGACGGCAGCTTCGAGCGCATCGAGCACGATCCGGAGCGCCCCGACAGCCTGCGTTCGACGACCGTGATCAGCCTTGCCGCGGATGCGTCGGGACGCCTTTGGATCGGCACCGACCTCGGCCTCGACGTGCGCGAGACGGATGGCCGCATCGTGCATGTCGCCTTGCCGCCGTTCGAGGGCCGCGCCGAGAACCTGTCGATTGGCAGCCTGCGCGCGCAGGACGATGGCAGCATGCTGGTCGGCACGGATTTCGGCGTGGCCCGGGTCGCCGCCGACCTGCATGCGGTCGAAGGCATCGTCGACTTGCCCTCACGCATGCCGACCATGGCCATGACCAGCGCCGCCGCCGATCGCTACTGGATCGGCACCACCGGCGGCCTGCTGCACCTGACCGGCAGCGAGCAGCACCGCTACGGCGGCAGCGATGCCTTGCCGGGCGAGCTGCCTTCCGCGCGGGTCATGGATGTGCTGCGCGACCGCGAGGGCGGACTCTGGGTGGCGATGTTCGATGCCGGCATCGCGCGCCTGCCTGCGCGCTGGAAGAACTTTGCGGTCTGGCGGCACCGCCCGGGCCAGGCCAACAGCCTCCTGCATACGCAGACCGAGGCAATCAGTGTCGCCGCGGATGGCGGCATCTGGGTCAGCAGCGGTCGTGATGGCATCGACCGCATCGATGGCGACACCGGTGCCGTCGAACGCCACGGCGCGCGCCTGCAGGCCGGCGGCAGCCAGCTTCGCGCCATGTTGCAGATTGGCCAGCAACTCTGGGTCGGCCATCAGCGCGGCATCCGCCGCTATGACCTCGACGCGGCGCGCATGCTCGAGTTGCCAGTTGCCGCCGATTCGGCACAGGCCCTGCCGCGCGGCTACGTCAATCGCCTGGCGCGGGCAGCGGATGGAAGCCTGTGGGCGAGCCTGCGTGGCGGCGGCATGGCGCGCATCGATGCGGCGACCGCGGCGATCCGCAGTTGGTCGGTGGCGCTGGGCACGCTCGGCAACGCCGACATCTCCGACCTCACCTTCGATGCGACGGCACAGCCGTGGATCTCCACGGCCGCCGGGCTGGAGCGCTACAACGCCACGCAAGCGCGCTTCGAGGCGGTGCCGGGAGCGCCGGTCGGGGCGATCGACGCGCTGGCCTTCGATGGTGCGCAAGCACTCTGGGTGCACCGCCTCGGTGCACTCGAAGAGTACGCATGGAAAGATGGACAATTGTCCTTGCTCAAGCACCTGTCCGGTGCCGAGGGTTGGCCGGCAATGCAGGTCAGCGCCTTGCATGTGGCCGCCGACCACAGCGTCTGGGCGGCCAGCCAGCGCGGCTTGTGGCGGATCGATGCACGGAATGGGCGCATTCGCCAGTTCAGCGAGCGCGATGGCTTGCCGAGCGCGGAGCTGATCGGCGATTTCGCCGTTGCCGGCGATGGCACGATCTACGCAAGTTCGCGTGCCGGCGTATTCGCCTTCGATCCCGCCGCGATCTCGCTCGATTCGCCAGCGCCGCCCTTGCAGTTGACGGCCATGTCGATCCGCCGCGAGGGCAGTCGAATCGAACTGGATGCCAGTCAGCCGATTGCCTTGCAGCATGGCGACCAGGATTTGTCCGTGCAGGCGCGGGTGTTGTCCTTCCTCAATCCCGGTGGCAACCAGTATCGTTTCAAGCTGGAAGGATTCGACAGCGACTGGGTGGAGACCGGCGCGCGTGGCGAGCGCGTGTTCTCGCAGTTGCCCTCCGGCAGTTACCGCTTGCAGGTTCGTGCCGCGAATGCGGACGGCGTGTGGAGCCCGACCACGGTCGAGATTCCCATTGAAGTCGCCGCGGCGGCCTGGCTCACGCCATGGGCCTTTTCCGGTTACCTGATGATGGCCGTGCTGCTGGTCTGGCTGGCCTTTCGCGCCTGGCGCGATCGCGTCGACCAGCGCCACTCGATGGCGCTGGCCGAGGAACAACGGCGTACCGCCGAGCAACTGGCCGAAGCCAAGTCCGCGTTCCTCGCCCACATGAGTCACGAGATCCGCACGCCGATGACCGGCGTGCTTGGCATGGCCGAATTGCTGCGCGGCACGCAGCTTGACGAAAGGCAGCGCGGCTACGCCGAGGCGATCAGCCGTTCCGGTGACCTGATGCTGCGCCTGGTCAATGACAGCCTCGACCTGGCCCGCATGGAGGCCGGCAAGTTCCAGCTCGATCATCGACCCCTGCAGCCAGCCAGCCTGCTGCGTGAAGTGATCGAACTGGAGGAACCGCTGGCGCGCAAGAAGGGATTGGCGCTGCGTTCGGAAATCGACGCCACAGCACCGGCCTGGGTGGTCGGCGATGCGCTGCGCATCAAGCAGGTGCTGTTCAATCTTGTGAACAATGCGATCAAGTTCACAGAGCGCGGGCAGATTGCCCTCGCCCTGACCGGCTGCGGCGATGCCGGCATCCGCTTCACCATCAGCGATACCGGTCCCGGCATGAGCGCCGACATGCGCGAGCGCCTGTTTGGCCGATTCGAGCAATCCTCCGAGTTGGCGCGGCGCTTTGGCGGCAGTGGCCTTGGCCTGTCGATCTGCCACGAACTGGTTGAGCTGATGGGCGGGCGCATCACGGTCGAGAGCGCACCCGGCGAGGGCAGCCGCTTCACCGTCGAACTGCCTCTTCAGGCACCGGCCGGCGAGCCGATCGAGCGCCGTTCGCGACCGCGCCATGCGGCGTCGTCGAAAGCGGCGATCGAGCCGACAGCTGCGCCCGGCGCGGCCGGCATCGCCCACATTGTCGTCGTCGAGGACGATCCGACCATTGCCGCCGTCATCTGCGGAATGCTTGAGGCCGGCGGGCATCGGCACAGCCATGCCGCGCACGGCCTGGCGGCGCTGGCGATGTTGAACGAGGCCGGTGTCGACCTTGCCCTGGTCGATCTCGACCTGCCCGGCATCGATGGCCTGCAACTGACCCGACTCGTGCGCGAGCGCGAGCACGAAAGCGGCCGCCACCTGCCGATCATCGCCATCACCGCGCGCGCCACCGGTGACGAGGAGGCGCAAGCGCGCGAGGCCGGCATGGACGGCTTCCTGCGCAAGCCGATCAAGGCGGCGGTGCTCGAAGCCACGCTGGAGCCGTGGCTGGCACGATCACGGCTGCGCCGCACGCCGGGCGATGACGCCATCCCGGCAGCCTGAGGCACGCGCCGTCTCGACGTGCCGACGGCAATCGCGCCCGCCGCTGCGGTGCAAGGCGCGCTGGCTTACTCGGGTGCTTCGACCAGGTAGCCGCGCGCGCGCAGGCGGACAAGCATGCTGTCCTCGCTGAGCAGGTGGCGCAGCGGCAACAGGGCAAACGTGCTGGAGTTGTTGGCCAGCGCCTTCTCCGCAGCGTCGAGCCAGAGCGTGGCGAGGCGCTCCTGCAGGTCGCCGAGGCCGCGCTCCTCGACGACGCTGGCCTTGAGCAGGGCGTCGGCACAGGCCTGCATCTGGTCGGTGTAGGGCAAGGCTTGCAGTGCCTCGATGTCACCTTGCGCCCAGGCGTTGGCCCGCAGCTTCATGGATTCGACATCGGTTTCAAGGCGACTCATGGTCTTGGCAAAGCAATCAAGATCATCGAGTGCGGATTTCCTGAACTCCTTGACCGCGGCACCTGGCGACTCGATGCGCAACTCGATGCGTGGTTCCAGCACCTCGACCTTGCTGCGTTTGGCGGCCTTGCGCACGACCTTGCCGATGTCGGTGTCGAGGGTGAGGCCCGAGCGCTTGATTGCCTCGGCGTAGAGTTCCTGCGCGGCAAAGATCGGCCGGCGCTTTTCAATGCCATTGTCCTTGCCGATGTACTTGCCCTTGAGCAGCGACCAGCGTGCATACAGGTCCGCGGGGACGACTTCGACGAGTTTCTCCTTGCCGGGATTGTTGCGTGCGCTCATCAGCGAGGGCAGCAGGAACAGGCCGCGCAACATGCCGCCCTTGACGTTGATGCTGGCACTGGGGCCCATGATCACCTGTTGCGACGCGGCGATCGTGGCCTCGATCTCCTTCGCCGCCCAAGTGATCTTTTCCGGCAAGGGATTCAGCGTGCCGAGTATCCACAGCACATGATCGCCCTTGCTGACTTTCCACAGGCCCGGACCGGGCTGCTCGCCGCTGACGACGATGGTCTCCAGCGTGCCGATGGTGTTTGCCGGGGCAGGCGGAGTTGCCTCGTCGGCAACGCCGGGCGAAGTCGCGCACAGCAGGGCGGCGATCACCCCGCAAAGGAGCATGCGCATCACTCAGCGCCGGCCGAATTCATGCACGGCGTCGACGAGCACGGCGACATGCGCGGGATCGATGTCCGGGGTGATGCCATGGCCCAGGTTGAAGACGTGCCCGTTGCCCTTGCCGAAATCATCCAGGGTTGCCTTGACCGCCGCGCGGATTGCCTGCGGGTTGGCGGCGAGCGTGGCCGGATCGAGGTTGCCCTGCAGGGCGACGCGTGAACCCACCCGTGCGCGCGCTTCCGCGAGACGGATCGTCCAGTCCACGCCGAGCGCGTCGCAACCGCTGTCGGCAAGTCCTTCGAGATGTCCGTTGGCACCCTTGGAAAAGAGGATCAATGGAATCTCGCGCGTGAGCGGATCGGCTTTCAGCGCTTGCGCGATCATGCCGAGGTAGCGCTGCGAGAACTCGATGAATGGATCCGGCCCGAGCATGCCGCCCCAGGTGTCGAACACCATCAACGCCTGCGCGCCCGCCGCCGCCTGCGCGGAAAGATAGGCGATGACGGCACGGGCATTGACCTCGAGCAGGTGGTGCAGCGTCGCCGGGTCTTCCCACATCAGCGCCTTGGCAGTGGAAAAACTCGATGAGCCGCCGCCTTCGATCATGTAGCAGGCCAGCGTCCACGGGCTGCCGGAAAAGCCGATCAGCGGCACGCGCCCGGCCAGCTCGCGGCGGATCAGGCGCACGGCATCGGTGACATAGCGCAGGTCGGTTTCCACATCCGGCACGCCGAGTTTCATGATCGCTTCGCGGCTGCGCAGGGGATGATGGAACTTCGGGCCTTCGCCATCGATGAAATGCAGGCCAAGGCCCATGGCATCGGGGATGGTGAGGATGTCCGAGAACAGGATGGCGGCGTCGAGGTCGAAACGCGCGAGTGGCTGCAAGGTGACTTCGCAGGCCAGCTCGGGGGTCTTTGCCAGGGCCAGGAAACTGCCGGCGCGCTCGCGCGTGGCGCGATACTCGGGCAGGTAACGGCCTGCCTGGCGCATGATCCAGACAGGCGTGGTGTCGACAGGCTCGCGCTTGAGCGCGCGCAGGAAGCGGTGTTCGGTCACGGACAACTCCAGGGATTCAGCGGGCGAGTTCTTTTTGCAGCAGGTCGATGCGACGTGGCCAGCCCGAACGGATTGGCGCTTCGGCCGGCAGGCTGGCGCGGGCGGCGCGCGCCGCATCGAGATCGGCGAAGTCCGACCAGCACAGGCTGTACCAGTCGCCGTCCGGCATGCCGAGCTTGAGCAGGTAAAGCTGGCCAGGCTGCGCAGCGAAGGCCTGGATCAGCTCATCGAGTGCGGCGGGATCGCGCACGCTGGCCAGCACCAGGGTGTAATGGCTGCCCGGCAAGGCGCGGAAGGCGCTGGCACCTGGCACCTCCCGGCGTTCAGCGGGCGATGGTGCTGTTGCGGCCCCGCGGGCTTCGGCTGGCGGTGATGCCGTTGCCGGTTCGATTGTCGTCGCCGGCGAGGTTTGTTGGACGGGTTCCACTGCGGCAGCTGGCGCTGCTGCCGTGGCACTGGCAGCCGCTTCAACGTCCGTTGCTGGATTGCTGGCGACAGGCTTGCCTGGCGCAGCTGCCGGCGAAGCTTCGATCGCTGCCGCAGCCGGTGCAGCCTGATGGACTGCCGCCTCCGGTTCGATGGCAGTTGGCTGGCTGCTGCTTTCCGTTGCCGGGGCGACATCGCCTGCTGTCGCCGTGGCGGACGGATCCTGCAACAAGTAGTTCGGCAGTTGGCTTGCTGCCGGCGCTGCCGCGGAAAGAGGAACTGCCGCCGCAGGCGGTGGCGGCATGGCTGTGGCTGCCGTCGTGGCAGGCGCTGCGGCGGGTTTCCGTGGCGCGCTTTCAGGCTGGCCGCTGGCCTTGTCGCGACATTCAAAGGTTTGCCCATCGGCCGAGGGCGTACAGATGCGTTCGTGCCCCGGTTCGAACGCCTGCGCCAGCGGCACCGCGCCCGCCAGGCTCATCGCCATCAACAACCTGCTAGTACGCATGGCTGTTGTCCAGGCCCTGGCTGAAGACAATGCGGAAGCCGCGCTTGACCTGCTGGTCGCGCGCCTTCTCGAATGCGCTGATGGCGCTGTCGTGATCGAGATAGACCTCGCGCTTGAGGCTCGAGCGCGAGCCTTGCTGGCCCCATTCGCGATACAGCGTCCAGCCGCCGAGCAGGTCCTGCTGCAGCGAAAGCTGATAAAAGCGCGGCGATTCAGCCAGATCCGCTTGGGTTTGCATGTAAATGCGCATGCGAGGATTTTAGCCTGCATTGCATCCGCCTGCGCTGAATCGATGCCGCGCCGCGGTGCGGTCGTGATGTCGCGGCGCAGTCAGCCGCTGGCCAGCACTTCCTCGATCGCGTTTTCGGCAACACCGCCGACGACTTCGGCCTGGCCGATGCCGCGCCAGAGGACCAGGCGCAACTGGCCGCTGACCGACTTCTTGTCGAGGCGCATGCGTTCGAGCAGGCGGCGTGGCTGCAGGCCTGGCGGAATCCGCGTCGGCAACCTCAAGCGCTGCAGCAAGGCCTGCAGGCGCTCTGCATCTGCCGCTGCGGCGAGGCCGAGCCGGCTGGAAAGGCGGGCGGCGAGCAGCATGCCGATCGCCACTGCCTCGCCGTGCAGGATTTCGCCGTAGCCGGCTTCCACTTCCAGGGCGTGGCCAAAGGTGTGGCCGAAATTGAGCAGGGCGCGCTCACCCAGCTCGCGCTCGTCACGCGCAACCACGCCGGCCTTGTGCCGGCAACTGCTGGCGATGGCCGCTTCCAGCGCCGTGGCGTCGCGCACGAGCAGGGCATCGGCATGCGTTTCCAGCCAGGCGAAAAACGCGGCGTCGCCGATGGCACCGTACTTGACCACTTCGGCGAGGCCGGCAAGGAATTCGCGCTCGGGCAAGGTCGCCAGGGTCGAGGTATCGATGACCACCGCGCGTGGCTGGTGGAAGGCGCCGACCAGGTTCTTGCCGGCCGCCAGGTTGACCCCGGTCTTGCCGCCGACCGAGGAATCGACCATGGCCAGCAAGGTGGTCGGCATCTGCACGAAATCGATGCCGCGCATCCAGCAGGCGGCGGCAAACCCGCCAAGATCGCCAATCACGCCGCCGCCAAGGGCAATCAAGGTGGCATCGCGGTTGGCGCCGAGACGCGCCAGGGCATCGAGCACGCGGCCAGCGTTTTCGAAGGTCTTGTGCTGCTCGCCGTCCTCGATGATCAGGCTGGCGTGGGCAAGGCCGTCGAGTCCGCCCAGCACGCGCTCCAGGTACAGCGGCGCAACCGTGCTGTTGCTCAGGACCAGCACCTGCCGACCGCGCATTGCCGCGCGCCAGTGCGTGGCCTGGCGCAGGCTGTCGCTGCCAATGTGGATCGGGTAGCTGCGTTCGCCGAGAGCGACTTCAAGCTCGATCATGCGTGGTTTCCGTTTCTGCTTGTTGCCAGGTTCGGGCGATCTGCGCGCCAACCAGGCGGGCCATTGCCGCGCTGCTGCCCGAGCCTGATGCGCTGACGCGCAGGTCGGCGGTTTCGGCATACAGCGGGTTGCGCAATTCAGCCATGCGCAGGAGTTTTTCGCGGCGATCCACGCCTTGCAGGAGGGGGCGTTGCCGGTCCGCGTGCAGGCGCTCGAGCTGGGCGTCGACGTCGGTGTCGAGCCAGACCACGAAACCGTTGCCGCGCAGCAGTTCGCGATTGCGCGCATCGAGCACGGCGCCGCCGCCGGTGGACAGGACTACCCCGCGTTGGCGCACGAGCTCGCCGAGCAGTTCGCTCTCGCGCTTGCGGAAGCCGGCTTCGCCCTCGATTTCAAAGGTCAGCGCGATGCTCGCCCCGGTGCGCTGCTCGAACTCCAGATCGAGATCAATGAAGCGCAGGCCGAGCTGTGCCGCCAGACGCCGCCCGATCGAGGTCTTGCCCGCGCCCATCGGCCCGATCAGGAAAATGTTGGAGGCGGGATTCATGTGTCGATGCTAGCCCGCATGATTCATGAATTGCACGCGCCCTCGCCGGTCTCTTGTCCGCACATGGGATTTCCCTCAGTCGACCATATGGCCCGATACGGCGCTGCTTCGGGAAATCCCTTGTGCAAACGCGATCCTGCGCGATCATCGCGCGAAATCATGAAACATGCGGGCTGGTGCATGACGCCGGTTTGCGGTGATTCCCGCGGCAACCGGTGAAGCTTGGCCGGCAGTCGACTACACTTGGGGTTTCCCCGGGGTCGCTGCTGCCGATGTTTCGCTTCATCCTGTTGTTCCTGGTCCTGCTCGTGGTTCTCTTTGTCGCCGAACTGACCGGTCCGGTCGAGCGTCATGTGATCGTGCCGTTCACCTCGGTGCTGGCCGACATCTGTGCCTGGGTCATCCATCTCTTCGATGGCAGCACCATTTCCAACGGCAAGCTGATCCAGAATGCCAGCGGCAGCTTCATCGTCTCGATCGAGCGGGGCTGCAACGGTGTCGAGGCAGTCATCATCCTGATTTCCGCGATCCTCGCCTTCCCGGCACCGTGGAAGCACAAGCTGTTCGGCCTCTTCTTCGGTTTCCTCGCCATCCAGATCCTCAACGTGGTGCGCATCGTCAGCCTGTTTTACCTCGGCATGTGGAGCCCGGTCTGGTTCAAGTGGTTCCACGAGTATCTCTGGCAGGCCCTGATCGTGCTCGATGCCTTGATCGTGTTCCTGGTCTGGTTGCGCTACGTGCCGGCAAAGCCGCGTCCCGTTGCGGCCATGGCGACCTGAACAACTTGTTCGCTGACCACGCTTTGCTATAGTCGCCAAACCACTCGTGGAAAAGGAGACTTGCATCATGTCAGTTGCCAAAGTCATCGAATTCAGCAGTTCATCCACCAAGGGCGTCGAGGATGCAGTGCAGAGCGGGCTGAAGAAGGTCGCCGAGACGGTCAAGAACATCCAGGGCGCCTGGGTCAGCGAAACCAAGGTGGTCACCGACAAATCCGGACACATCCAGGAATGGCGGGTCAACCTGCGGATCACCTTCGTCGTAGAGTGACATCGCCGTGAGCGGATCGCTGTCGGGTGGATCCGGCAGCATGGCGGCAGCCCGGATCGTTCATCCATTGCAGGCGTTCCTGGCTGCCCCTTGAATCCACGCGTCGTTCGCTCATTCGGTGATGAAGCCTGCTTCCGCTTCCATCGCAGACGTCGTGTGCATGCCGTGTCCAGCGCGATCAGTGCGCGTATCCATGAACAGTCCGGGCGAGTCGAATGGGCAATTCCGAACTTGTGATCGGCTTTCTCGAAGATGATCCGGAGCAGTCCGGCCTGATCCTGCACTGGCTCGAAAAAGCCGGCTATCGCACCCGATTGTTCCAGTCGGCTGCCGAATTCCGGCGCCGGCTGGGTTCCGAGGCAATCGACCTGCTCCTGCTCGACTGGATGCTGCCCGATGCCAGCGGCCTGGATGTCATTGATTGGATCCGCTCATCGGCAAATTCGCGCCTGCCGGTGATCTTCCTCACCGCGCGCGCCAGCGACACCGACATGGTGCGCGGCCTGAATGCCGGTGGCGATGATTACGTGGTCAAACCGGCCAAGCAGCAGGAGCTGATCGCGCGCGTGGCGGCCGTGCTGCGGCGGATCGGTATCGAAGGGGCCGACAGCGGCCAGTACGACATGCCACCGTACCGGGTTGATACGCGGCGGCGGAGGATTTCCTACGACGGCAAGGAGGTCGAGCTGACCCCGCGCGAGTTCGACCTGGCCAGTTTCCTGTTTCGTCGCAGCGGGCGCATCGTCAGCCGTGATGCCTTGCTGGAAAACGTCTGGAACATGAATGCCTCGGTGTCCACGCGCACGGTCGATACCCATGTCAGCCGCCTGCGCAAGAAACTCGACCTGAATGGCGAGTACGGCTGGCGGCTGGCGGCGGTCTACCAGCACGGCTATCGCCTCGAGCAGACCTGAGGGAATTCTTTTTCAATGGCTTGTTGACAAGGCAAAGGGGAGTATCGTCATGGCTGCCAGCGGCAAATCCAAGCGCAAGACACCCGGATCCCGGCCGGCTTCGCATAAACTTGCCGTCGCCGCCAGGAAGCTCCCGGCGCCAGCGAGGAAAAGCACGATGTCCGAGCCCAAGAAACCCGCTGCCGATGCCGACGGCAATGTCGACCAGATCCGCGACATCCTCTTCGGCGGCCAGATGCGCGACTACGAACGCCGCTTCCAGGAAATGGGGCAGCGCCTCGAGGCGGAGATGAGCCGCTTGCGCGACAGCCAGGACAAGCGCCTGGCACAGCTCGACAAGCGCCTTGACGAACAGTTCGAGAAACTCTCGCGGCAGTTGCGCCAGGAAGTCGGTGATCGCAACCAGGCCGTCGATGATCTTGAATCGCGCACCCAGCAGGCGGCGCGCACCGCGCGCGCTGAAATCAACAATGCGCTGGAAGGACTGGATGGCGAGCTCAAGGCCGTCGACGAACGCCTGCGCGATGCCCTGGCCGAGCTTTCCTCGGCGCTCAACGAGCGCGCCAGCGAGGCCGCCAGCGCCGTCTCGCGTGCCAGCTCCGAGCTGCGCACGGAGAAGGTCGGGCGCGAGGATCTGTCGGCACTGCTCACCGAGCTCGCGCTGCGTCTGAAGGGCGAATTCGAACTGCCATCACGCTGATCTTCGTCAGCGCCACTTCGGCATGAGCGACTTCGACCGACTCCGGCACCTGCTGCTCGCCGACGAGCGCGACAAGCTTGCCACGGCCGAACAGCGCATCGTCGAACTCGAACGTGTCAACCGCGAGCTGGCCGCGCAGTTGCCGGGCCTGGTCAGGGCTGCCCCGGCCGAGCCGATGAGTCGCGCGCTGGCATCGCCGGTGGCCGCGGCACTCGGCAATGCCGTGCAAAGGAATCGCGCCAGCATTGTCGATGCCTTGTTCCCGGTGATCGGCCCGATCATCCGCAAGGCGATTGCCGAAGCGTTGCGCGGCATGATGCGCGATCTCAACCAGGTGCTTGAACACGGCTTCAGCCGGCGCGGCATGCGTTGGCGCATCGAGGCCTGGCGCAGCGGCGTGCCGTTTGCGCAGATCGTCCTCAAGCACAGCCTTCGCTACCAGATCGATCACGTGTTCCTCATCGAACGCGATTCGGGACTGCTCCTGCATCGCGAATCCTCGCCCGGCCTGCCTGATCTGGATGCCGACGCGATTGCTGGCATGCTCACCGCGATTGCCCAGTTCGTGCGCGATTCGGTCGGCGGCGAAGGTGCCGAGTCGCTGGAGGCCGTGCGCATCGGCGAACACCTCTTGTGGGTGCTCGATGGCCCTCGCGCCTCGCTGGCCTGTTTCATCCGCGGCGTGCCGCCGGCATCCCTGCGTGTGGTCCTGAGTGATCGCCTTGAGCAGATCCATGCGCAATTCCCCGATGCAGGCGAGGACACGCTGGATGATGAAAGCATCGCGCGCCTGGGCCTTTCCGCCAATCTCGAACCGGCTGCCCTGGTGGCAGCCAGCTCTGCCTTGGGCGACGCCGATGCGGGTCCGCGCAAGCGTCCCTCACTGTGGCCGCTGCTGCTCATCGGACTGGCGATCGCGCTGGCGCTGGGCTGGTATTTCCTGCACATCGCGCGCTGGAATGAGCGCGTCGAGGCGCTGCAAGCGGGCCTGCGCGCACATCCCGGATTCCTGCTCACCGCGATTGATGCCAGGCCATGGCGTCAATTGCGCGTGCACGGCTTGCTCGATGCCGATGCCGAGCCCTTGCAGCCGCTGCTCGATCGGGCTGATCTGGGCGAAGTGCAGCCCAGCGTCGAGGTTGCCGGCTATCTTTCCAGTGACAATGCCATCGTGCTCAAGCGCGCGCGACGTCTGCTCGATGCGCCGGCGAGCGTATCCCTGGGTGTTGCCGATGGCGTGCTCGTCGTCAGCGGCGAGGCCGCAGGTGAATGGATCGATCGACGGCGCACGCAGGCGGCCTGGATTGCCGGCGTGCGGGCGGTCGATTGGCAGGTGCGGGCGACTGCCGACTCACCTAAGATCATGCCGGCCGCCCGGCCAGCGAGCGATCCCGTCGACGCACAGGCAGCGGCAAGGGACGCGTTGCATGCGCTGGTCGCGGAAATCGAGCAGGCAAGCTTGCACTTCAGCCACGACACCGTGCCCCTGGCTGCCAGCGGCGACCTGCTCCGGCAACTGGCCACGTCGCTGCGCGAGGCGCAGTCATTGGCGGCTGTGGCGGGTGTACGCGTGCACCTGGCCATCCACGGCTGCAGTGATGCGACGGGCGCGGCGGAGCTCAATGCACGCTTGCGCGAGGAACGCGCAGGCTGGCTGCGCGAGAATCTGCGCAACGCCGGAGTCGCCAGCGAGCTGCTCGATGCGGCCACGCTGGTCACTGCCGCCGATGCAACCGCCGCGATCCGCGCGGCAATGCTGCGCGTACAGGTCGTGGAGGTCACCCGATGACCGCGCCGGCACGCAAGATCTGCATGCTCGGCGACTTTGGCGTCGGCAAGACCAGCCTGGTCGCACGCTACATGCGCAATACGTTTTCCGACACCTACCTGACCACGGTCGGGGTCAAGGTCGACAGCAAGGAAGTCGATCTCGGCGAGCTTGGCATGCTCAAACTGGTGGTCTGGGATATCGCCGGGCGCAGCGTGCTCGATGCGCTCAACATGAGTTATCTGCGCGGTGCCAGCGGCCTGCTGCTGGTTGCCGACGGCACGCGCGAGGCCAGCCTGCGCACGGCAATCGACCTGTTGCTGCAATCGCGCAGCGTGTTGGAAGATGCCGAGGCGGTGCTCATCGTCAACAAGCTCGATCTGGTGGAACGCTGGGAAGTCGGGCCATCAACGCTGGCCGGATTGCGCCAGACCATGCCGGTGATCGAAACCAGCGCGCTGTCCGGGGACGGTGTCGAGCAGGCCTTTCTGGAGCTTGCGAAAAGGCTGGCCAGATGAGCGAAAGACACGAAATGCCGACCTTTTCCGCCGGCGTCGAGCACCACGTCGCGCAGTTCCTGTTCGAGCGCGCGCAGCCGCTTTTGCTGCAGTTCGATGAAAACTGGCAACTGGTCAACCTGCACGGTGATCCGGCACGCTTCGGCTTTGATCCCGACAACGCCGATGCCGCCGCGCACCAGTTGCGCGACTTGTTCCTTGGCATGCCGCTGGATGCGACGATCGATCTTCCCTTCGTGCACATGCCGAACGGGCGCAGTGCGCATGTGCATCTGCTCGGAGGCAGCGAGCCGGGATTCCAGGTGCTGCTGCTGGATGCGCAGGGCGAGCACGATCGCCAGCAGGCCCAGCAGCAGGTCGGCAACGAAGCCGCCTTGATCAGCGGGCAGAAGAGCAAGGCGATCGCGCAATTGCGCCAGATCCGCAGCGAACTCGAGCGCCAGCGCATGCGGCTCGCCGAGGCGAATGCGTTGAAGAATGCCTTGATAGCCACCTTGAGCCACGATTTCCGCACGCCGCTGACATCGATCTTCGGCTACCTGCACCTGCTCGATACGCAAGCGCCCCAATCCGCTTCCGTCCGCCATGCCTTGCGCGCGCTTCGGCGCAATTCAAATTATCTGTTCACCCTGGCCGAAAACCTGCTCGAATATGCGCGTGCGGACACCCGCTCGAGCATGCTCGAACCGGTGCGCGTGGATCTGGAGTACCTGGTCGAGGATCTCGAAGGCATGTTCCAGCCACTGGCCGCGGATCAGGGGCTGGAGTTCACGATCGGCGTCGAGTTGCTCGATGCGAAAACACCGGTCCTCGACGAACTGCGCTTGCGCCAGATCCTGGTCAACCTCATCGCCAACGCGGTGCGCTACACGAAGAAGGGCGGCGTCGGCGTGGCGCTGCGCTGGCAGGACGGGGCGTTGTCGATCGAGGTGCGCGACAGCGGCATCGGCATCGCCGAGGAATTGCACGAGCAGGTTTTCGTCGCCTTCAATCGCGTTCGCCAGGCTGCCGGCAGCGGTGCCGGGCTGGGCTTGAGCATCGTCAAGCGCCTGGTCACGCAAATGCACGGCAGCATCGAACTGCAGTCCCGCCTCGGCGAAGGCTCGTGCTTCCACATCGTCCTGCCCAGTCTCGCCAGCGTTGTCGCTGCGCCGCAGGGGGGCACGGAGGAGACCCCCGCCCTTGAATCGTCGCGCATCCGCAGCGTGCTGGTGGTCGATGATGATCCCGACATCTGCTACCTGCTCGATACCTGGCTGAGCGATCTCGGCTTCCGCGTGCGCATCGTCGGCGATGCCGGCGCTGCCGTGGAAAGCGCGCTCGCCGACCCGCCGGACGTGCTCCTTGTCGATGTCGAGTTGCCCGGTTTGTCGGGCAACACGGCGGTGTTTCGCTTGCGCGCCAAGGGCTATCGCGGGCATATCGTCACCTTGTCGGCGACGCCGACCGAGGAGGCGCGCCGGGTTGCCCTGAATGCCGGTGCCGACCAGTACCTGACCAAGCCGATCAACATCGAGGTGCTGGCGCGGGCAATGCAGGCTGCGACGCCGCGACCCTGAGCCCTCGCACTGCGCAAGCCAGGCCGCGTGCTAGCATCGGCGCATGCATACCAGCCCCGCCGAATACAGCCCGCTCTATCTGGAAGCGATCCAAACCCTGCGCGGATTGCTCGCCGAAGCGCACGCCGCCGCGGATCCGGAACCGACGGCGATGAACCTTGCCACGGTTGCCGGTGATGGTCGCGTGTCCTCGCGCATCGTCCTGCTCAAGCACCTCGATGACGACGGCCTGCAGTTCTTCAGCAATTACGAAAGTGCCAAGGCCGGCCAGTTGGCCGCGCACGCTCAGGCGGCTGTTTCCTTCCACTGGAAAACCCTGCGAGAGCAGGTCCAGGTGCGCGTCGAAGGCAGTGTCGAGAAGCTCGATGCGGGGGTTTCCGACGCGTATTTCGCCACGCGCCCGCGGCTGAGCCAGATTGGTGCCTGGGCCTCGCTGCAATCGCAGGAACTGCCCGGGCGCGAAGTGTTCGACGCACGCGTCGCCGAGTTCGAGCAGCGCTTTGCCGGCGGCGAAGTGCCGCGGCCGCCACATTGGGGCGGTTATCGCCTGCGCCCCGACCTTTTCGAGTTCTGGTACGGAGCCAGTTTCCGCCTGCACGACCGTCATCGTTACGAAGCGCGCGCGGGTGTCTGGAGCCGGCGGCTGCTCTATCCCTGATGGCGAAGCTGGATCCGTTTGCGCAGCGCATCGTCTGTCTGACCGAGGAGCCGACCGAGGTTCTCTACGCGCTGGGCGAGGAACAGCGCATTGTCGGCATCTCCGGTTTCACCGTGCGCCCGCCGCGCGCACGCAAGGAGAAGCCGAAAGTCTCTGCATTCACCAGCGCGAAGATCGGCGCGATCCTCGATCTCGAACCCGATCTGGTCATCGGCTTCTCCGATATCCAGGCCGACATCGCGCGGGACCTGATCCGTGCCGGGATCGAGGTCTGGATCAGCAATCATCGCTCGGTCGACGGCATCCTCGCCTATGTCCGTCGCCTCGGTGCCATGGTCGGTGCTGGCGCGAAAGCCGAACGCTACGCAGTGGCGGCCGAAGAGCATGTCGCCGTAGTCCGGCAAGCCGCTGCCGCCTTGCCGTGCCGGCCGCGCGTCTACTTCGAGGAATGGGACGAACCGCCAATCAGCGGCATCCGCTGGGTCGCCGAGTTGATCCGCATTGCCGGCGGCGATGACGTGTTTCCGGAACTGGCGGAGAAATCCCTGGCGCGCGATCGCATCATTGCCGATCCCGGCGAAATCGTGCGCCGGCAGCCGGATCTGATCCTCGCTTCGTGGTGCGGCAAGAAATTCCGCCCGCAAGCGATGGCCGCGCGGCCGGGCTGGCAGGACATGCCGGCGGTGCGCAACGGACATCTGTACGAAATCAAGGCGCCGATCATCCTGCAACCCGGGCCGGCGGCCTTGTTCGACGGTCTCGACGCCCTGCATCGGCGCATTGCCGATGTCGCCAACGCCGGCCAGTGTGGCCGGGGCTGACACTCACCTGCAGAGAGGGCGACGCGGACTCATTCGGCGACGAAGTTCTTGCTGAAGCGCAGCTTGAAGCTCTGCTTGGAACCTTCAGGCTTGATCGTGAGGGTGAAGGTGTAGGTGTCGGGCGCAACCACATCGAACAGGCCGATGTAGGAGACATAGAGATCGGGAATCTCGCGGATCGTGATCGCGGTCTTTTGCCCGGTCAGGTTGCTGGCCTCGCCAGTGATGCTTGCCGCCACCGCGGTGGCGGTCTTGTCGGCGGCGACCTGCTGCACGGAGATGTTCAGCAATCCGCGCTTGGGCGAACGCTCGATCGCATACTGCCGCGCCATTTCCGCATTGAGCAGTTGCGTGGACAAGGCACTGTAGTGGACGAGGTAATCACCAAAGGTTTCGGTGCCGCTGGAATCGGCGGCGGCACTGGCGCTGGCGATCAGGGGCAGGCCGAGCAGATTGCGAAGCAGGGTGTTCATGACGGGCCTCGTGCGGGAATGATGATGCGATGGTCGGGATGACGTGGCAGCGGATCAAGGGCCGCTGCCCAGGCGCAGGCCAAGATCGAGCAAGGGCGCGACGACGAGCGCCTGCAACAGGAAGATCCCCAGCACGACGATCATCGGCGACAGGTCGAATCCGCCAAGCACCGGCAGGCGCTTGCGTACCGGCTTGAGCACCGGCTCGGTCAACTGGAACACCAGCGGCACGACGGGGTGGTAGCTGTCGCTGCCGACAAAACTCAGGATCACGCGGACGAAGATCAGGATCAGCATCACCATCAGGGTGAAGCCGATGAGGTCGGCCAGGGCGATCAGCACCAGTCCGCCAAACGACGGCACGCTGGCAAGCATGGCGAAGATCAGCACGCGCTTGAGCAAGAGCAGGGCCCAGGCCAGCACGACTGCGGCAATATCCAGGCGACGCCAGGCGGGGATGATCCTGCGTAGCGGCATCAACAGCGGATTGCTCGCCTTGTACAGGAACTGGCAAATCGGATTGTGGAAATTGGCGCGTACCAGTTGCAGCAGGATGCGCAGGACGACCAGGCCAACGAGGATGCCGAAGATGAACTCGATCAGGATCTGCGCGGCATTGGCGAGATAGGGCATGGCCGGCTTCCTCAGTCGAGTTCGCGCGACATTTCCGCGCCGCGCGCGGTGGCTGCATCGACGGCGCGGGCGACCAGTTCTCGCAGGCCGCCCTTGGCGAATGCATCCAGCGCCGCTGCCGTCGTGCCGTTCGGCGAGGTCACGCGTTCGCGCAGGCGTGCCGGCGGTTCGCCATCCTCGCTGGCCATGCGCGCCGCGCCCAGGCAGGTCTGGATGGCCAGGGCGCGTGCGGTCCCGCGGGGCAGGCCCTGGGCAACACCGGCGTCTTCCAGCGCCTCGATGAGCAGGAAGAAATAAGCCGGTCCGGAGCCGGACACGCCGGTAACCGCATCCATCAGTTCCTCGCGCTCGATCCAGACGCTGAGCCCGCTGCTGCCGAGGATTGCCTGCGCCTGCGCACGCGCGACCGCATCGACCTTGCCATTGGCGATCATGCCCGTCGCGCCGGCACCAATCAGGGCCGGCGTGTTCGGCATGCAGCGCACGATCGGGAATCCGCCACCGAGCCAGCGGTCGATTTGCGCAATGCGCAAGCCGGCGGCGATGGAAATGATCAACGGCCGCCGCGCGGCCAGCACGCCGGCAAGACCGACACACACGGTGCGCATCACCTGCGGCTTCACCGCAAGGAGGACAATGTCGGCCATGCGCACGGCATCGACGCCCTCGGCGAATGCATTGACGCCAAAATCATCCACCAACTGCCGGCGCAGGGCCTCGTTGGGTTCCGCAACCGCGATGCGACTGCCCGGCATGCCGCCGTTGACCAGCGCACCAATCAGGCTGCGCGCCATGTTGCCGCCGCCGACAAAGGCAAGCGCATCGGGAAGCGGGGCGTGGGGGCTGGAAGACATCTTCGATCTGGCCGGGAATTCGATCGGCAAGCATAGCAAGGGATGCCGGAGTCGGGAGCCGGCACGCGCTGGCGACGCCGGGCCGGGACGGCATTCACCGGCAAGCCGCCGCATGCGGCGCTGACGCAGCACTGGTGCCAGCCGCCAGCTTGTTCCAGCGCGGCTCCTTGCAATGCCTTGAATCGGCCACGCTATACTCAGCCGTACCGCAGCCACGCGCGCAAACGCGCCATTTGGGGAGTACACATGGATATCGCCGAGCTGCTCGCGTTTTCGGTCAAGAACAAGGCCTCCGACCTGCACCTGTCCGCCGGCCTGCCGCCGATGATCCGCGTCGACGGCGATGTGCGCCGCATCAATATCCCCGCGCTCGAGCACAAGCAGATCCATTCGCTGATCTACGACATCATGTCGGACAAGCAGCGCCGCGATTACGAAGAGTTCCTCGAGGTCGACTTCTCCTTCGAGATTCCGGGCCTGGCCCGCTTTCGCGTCAACGCCTTCAACCAGAATCGCGGCTCGGCTGCCGTGTTCCGCACGATTCCGTCCGAAGTACTGTCGCTGGAAGACCTCGGCTGCCCGAAGATCTTCCGCGAGCTGATCGAGCAGCCGCAGGGATTGATCCTCGTCACCGGCCCCACCGGCTCGGGCAAGTCGACGACGCTGGCGGCGATGATCGATCACGTCAACAAGCACGAGTACGCGCACATCCTCAGCGTCGAGGATCCGATCGAGTTCGTGCACACTTCGCAGAAGTGCCTGATCAACCAGCGCGAGGTGCATCGCGACACGCACGGCTTCACCGAGGCACTGCGCTCGGCGCTGCGTGAGGATCCCGACTACATCCTGGTCGGCGAGTTGCGCGATCTGGAAACCATCCGCCTGGCGTTGACCGCGGCGGAAACCGGCCACCTGGTGTTTGCCACCCTGCACACCAGCTCGGCGGCGAAAACCATCGACCGCGTCATCGACGTGTTCCCGGCGGGTGAAAAGCCGATGGTGCGTTCCATGCTCTCGGAATCGCTGCGCGCGGTGATCTCGCAATCGCTGCTGAAGAAGGTCGGCGGTGGCCGCATTGCCGCGCACGAAATCATGGTCGGCATCCCGGCCATCCGCAACCTGATCCGCGAGGACAAGGTCGCGCAGATGTATTCGTCGATCCAGACCGGCGCCCAGCACGGCATGCAGACGCTCGACCAATGCCTGCAGGATCTGGTCAAGCGCGGCCTGGTCACGCGCCAGCAGGCCATTCCTTATGCGAAGAACAAGGAGATCTTCAAGTAGGGTAATTGGGCGGATCAGCTACGACAGGGCACGGAGATCCGGTGTTTCGGGATTCCCGTGCTGGCCGGTGAGCTGGATCGTTGCCGCTGCCATCCCTGCAGCCTTGCTTGTCGACATCGAGACGCGTTTTATCCGTGAAATCCGCGCCAAGGCACGGCCTGCTGGCGCGACCGCTCACGCGGTGCCGTTAACCGCGACTCCCGGCAATGGCCATGCACGGACTCCAGGTCGTTGATTTCATTGGCCTTGAGACGGGGCTGCCCGTGGCCCCGGCAGTTGCCGGCAGGAATTGGCCGCCATTGCTGGCTGGCCGCGACGCCAGCGCAACCAACGCGGTCACCCGCTGCATCCGCGGCAGCCTGACCCCGTCGCTCAGTCTGCAGACCTAGTTCCCAAGGCGGTGTCGGCCCGGCCCCGCTGCTGCGATAAAGCGCATCGAACCGGCGCCCAGAGCGGGTGCCGGCATTCGCCATGATCCGCCCCGGGGAAAAACAAATGAAAAACATAGCCATTGTCACGGGCACGTTCGCGATCGCGATTGCCCAGTGTCTGGTTGGGCCTGCCTGTGCGCAAGATGCTGCCGGCCCTTCCGATTCTGCCCAGGATCGCACCGAACTGCCGAAGGTCGAAGTCCACGAGCGCCGCCCGCAGGATGACAGCCGACCAAAACTGCAACACATCATGAAAGAAGTTGACGGTCCCTTGATCACGGTGACCAAGAAGACCTCGATCACCAGGCTCGATGCAATCCCGACCGTGGTCGACAACAACCTGCGCGCCCTCTTTGCGCAGACGCCAGGGTTGTTTGTCTCCGAGCAGCAGTCCCCGGGCCAGGCCAACCTCAGCTATCGCGGCATCGGCAATCCGCAGGAATCGGAATTCGTCACGGTCATGCTCGATGGCATCCCGCTGATGTCGGACTGGATCGGCTATCCGACGATCTACATGCTGCCGCTGCCGCAGCAGATTTCCGAGGTGCAGTTGATCCGTGGCGGCAGCTCGCTGCTGTATGGCCCGGAGCCGCCGCCGGTGGTCAACATGGTCAGCCGCAAGCCGATCGCCGATCGCCAACTGGGTGGCTATGCCGAAGCCGTGTTCGGCAGCAATGGGCTGTTCGGTTCGTTCAACCAGGTTTCCGGTACGTCGGGAAATTGGGACTATCTTGCCGATGCCCATTATCGAAGCAGCGACGGTGAGCGCGACAATGGCGACTCGACCTTGCGCGGTGCCGATCTGCACCTGGGCTATGAATCCGGTGACACAGCGCACACGTCGCTGGACCTGCATGTCGCCCAGCTGGAGACCGGCGATCCCGGCAAACTCAGCTACCCTCAATTCATCGCCGATCCTGGGCAGACGACCACCCCGCACAACAAGCTGTGGACCGATCGCTATGTGCTGGCGCTGACCGATGACCGTTTCTTCAGCGAGGACACCGAGCTGGTGACCAAGCTCTGGGGCGGCTACCAGGACAATGCCTCGCGGTCGCAGGATCGTGGTGCCACGCCGACGACGGCGACCTTGCAGGATGACCAGTTCCGCTTTTACGGCCTCGATGCGCGCGTGCTGCATCGCTGGGGACGTGGCAATGCGTTGACCGTCGGCACGACGATGTACCACTCGGATGCACCCTTCCGCCAGTTCACCACCGACGGGCTGACGCCGGGTCGTTACGATCGCCATGGCATCGCCTGCGCGACGCCGGCGTCAAAGGATTGCGCACGCCTGCGGCAGAGCCGCTCGACCGATTACGGGGCGGTGTTTGCCGAGAACGTCTTCCGTTTCGAAGGCGGGTGGCATTTCGTGCCCTCCGTGCGCATCGAGCGGGAGAAGGTGCAGATCGACGAGTCGATTCGTCCGGCGAACCTGACACGCGGCCTGGTCGACCGGGAAGTCACCCACAACGTGCCCTTGTTCGGGCTCGGTTTCGGCAACGATTTCGGTCGCGGCAACGAGACGTATTTCAATGTCTCGCAGGGCTGGCGCCCGGTGCGCTACTTCGATGTCGGCTCGCCCTTCGGCAACACTTCGCCCGATCCGATCAATGATCCGGATCCGACCCATGTGCTGTCCTGGGAGGCCGGTGTGCACGGCACGCCCGCGAATGGCTTGTTCTATGACGTGAGCCTGTTTCGCGTCGAGGTGAAGGATCGCATCGAGTCGCAACAGATCGACGGCGCGCCTCCGGGCAACACCATCAACGTCAATACCGGCGACACGCGGCACAGCGGCTTCGAGGGGCAGATCGATTACGACTTCCTCGCCGCCATCGATCCGAAAACCGCGCGCCATCTGTCCGTGTTTGCGAACCTGAGCCTGCTCGATTCCGAGTTCACCGCTTCGGCCAAGGGCTTCAAGGGCAACACGCCGGCGTTCTCGCCGGATCATCTGGCCCGGGTCGGCATTTCCTACCGCGAGGACAGGAAGTTCAAGGTCGCCTTGTCGGTGGTCTCGGTGGCCAGCCAGTACTGGCAGGACTCGAATCTGGACAACGCGCTGCCTGCGCAACCGACCTACATTCCTGCCGAAGTGCCGTCCTATACCGTTGGCGATCTCTCCGCCGATTGGTGGGTGACCCCGGAAGTCCGCGTTCTCGGCGGCATCTCCAACATCTCCGACCGCACCTACTATGCGCGGGTCTTCGGTGGCGGCCTCGAGCCGGCCATTGGTCGCACCTTCCATGTCGGTGCCGCCTGGGAGTTCTGAGCCGGATTGCCAGCAGATCTTGCCGTGTCCTGAAGACGCCGACCCGCTGGTCGGCGTCTTCGTTTTCGCGCGCACATTCAGGGCAGGATGCGGCGCGCCGCTTGGATGGCTGGCCGTGTCGAGGCAATTCCTGCAAGCGGAGAATTCGCTTTGCCACGCTCCGGCCAACCCGAACAGGATCGGGCGTCAGGCACTGGAGCATGCGGATCCGCTTGGCCCGGCCACGTGCAAAGTGTGACGCGCCAAGCGCTTTTTGCCCGGGAATCGTAATCGTGCCCATGACCGATTTGCGCTAAGTCCGCGGGCGGATTAGTCTCCACGGTTACAACCTCATCAGGGGGGTTGTCAACTCAAGATATGGGGCGTTCGATGAAACCAGGTAAACAAACGTGGATTTGGCTGCTGTCGCTGCTGTTGCTGGGCGCGATGGCGACGGCAAGCGCTGTCGATTCCGATGAGGATGGCAGTGCCAATCAGATTGACAGTGCGACCATCGAGCAGGCAATGGGCGTCGACCAGAACGTCGATTACGCCGAATTGCGCCGATTCGGTCCCTGGGACGATCGCAATTATGCGCTGACCGAAGCGGACGTCGCCTTGTTGCCGGAGAATGACGAGTTCCGCCACGGCGTTCCCGCGTTCTTCAAGATCGAGCGGCGCAAGGAAGCTGCGGCCGAGGGCTACCCCATTGGCGAACACTATCCGCGCGAGCTCGACAAGGATTTCCTCATCCGTTATGGCGGCCTGCTGCAGGATGGCGTACTGCACCGCCGTGGGCTTGGCATTTATTACCACCCGGATCCAGCCAATCCGCCGCCGCCGCTGATCTACACCACCGATCCCATTGTGCAAGCCATGCCGTTTGCCGTGCCGGTCAATGGCGAGACGCCCATGGCCATCGGCGACAATGAAACCTCGATCAAGTACAACCCGATCAATCCGATGATCGTGATTGCCGGCTCCAATGGTCCGGGCGGCCAGAACCACAACTATTCCAACGACGGTGGCGCAACCTGGTTCAGCGCCGGTGTCCTGCCCAGCACGTGCTGCGACCCGGCAATGGAATGGTCGGCTGACGGCACGGTTGCCTATGCGGCAACGCTGCCGTCGTCCGGTGGCCTGCGCGCCGGCCTCTCTCGATCGACCAACAACGGTCAAACGTGGGGGCCGGTGATCATCGTCTCCACCGGCAGCTCGGACAAGGAATGGATCCATGTCGACAAGTCGCCGAGCTCGCCTTATCTGGAGAATGTCTACCTGACCTGGCACCAGAGCAACGTGATGTTCTTCTCGCGTTCGACCGACAAGGGCGTGACCTGGTCGACGCCGATTTCGTTCCCGAGCGCGGCTCGCGGCATCGGCAGCGACATCACCACCGACAGCGCCGGCAACATCTACTACATCTGGCCGAGCAGCAGCGCGAGCACCGCCAACATCTACATGGTGAAGTCCACCAATGGCGGCGCCACGTTCGGCGCGCCGGTCGTCGTCCAGCCATTGTTCGACACCTTCGACTTCCCGATCCCGTCGATGGAAACGCGGCGTGCCTTCATCTATATCGCGGCCGACACGGATCGCAGTGGCGGTGCTCACGACGGGCGCATCTATGCGGCCTACACGGCCTTGCACCCGAGCAGTGGCGGCACCACCGCGACCAACCATGCCTGGATCCAGGTCGCCTATTCGGATGATGGCGGTGCCACCTGGGCACTGACCACGACACCGCATTCGGAAGCCGATATCGCCACGATCGACCGCTACCACCCGTGGCTGGAAGTCGATACCAGCGGTGCCGTGCATATTGGTTTTTACGACACGCGCAATTCCCCGAACCGTACCGGCGTTGATTTCTACTACAACTATTCGACTGACGGCGGAACCACGTGGCTTGATGAAACACGCATCTCGGCAGCCACCTCGGTCAACATCACCAATGGCCAGGAATGGGGCGACTACAACGGCATCGCCGCGGGTCCGACCGAGGCAGTCATGAGCTGGACGGACAACCGTCCGGGTGGCGGCCAGAAGTCGTATGTCGGTCGTGTGCAGAATCTCGCTGCAATCCCGAGCTTCACGTTCTCCGGCACGCCTTTGACACAGAGCGTCTGTGCGGCAAGTGCGACACCGCTGGCACTGACTCCCGTGAACATCACGGTCGGATCGATTTCCGGATACACGACACCGGTCAACCTTGGATTCGGATCCGGCCTTGCCGCCGGTTTCTCGGGATCCTACACGGTGACGCCGGTCATTCCGCCGGGGACATCGCAGGCAAACCTGACGGTAACCAATGCGGCCACGCCCGGTCTCAACACCTTGACCTTGCGCGGAAGTTCCAGCGGCACCGACAAGGATCTCGCGTTCAATGTGACTGTGGCGACGGCGCTGCCGGGTGCCTCGGTTCTGACCATGCCCGCCAACAACGCCATTGACGTCTCGGCCACACCCACCTTCAGTTGGGCGGCCTCGAGCCAGGCCAGCAGCTACCTGGTCGAGATTGCCACCGATGCCGGGTTCACCACCATCATCGCCTCTGGCACCGTGAGCAGCACCACATTTGTTCCGGCCGCAGCATTGCCAACCAATACGCAGCTCTACTGGCGTGTCACTGCCAACAACATCTGCGGCACGGCGACGCCAAGCGCGACCTTCACGTTCCGCACCATCAGCGCGCCGGGCGATTGCTCGGTGGGCTCGTTCACCAACGTGGTCTACAGCGACGACATGGAATCCGGCGCACCGGGATGGACCCACAGTGCAGGCACCGGAACCGACACCTGGACCCTCAGCACGGCTCGGGCAAACAGCCCGACCCATGCCTGGTTCGCGGTCGATCCGGCAGCGACTTCCGACCAGCGCCTGGTTTCGCCGACCATCGCCGTGCCGACGACGCTGACCAATCTGAACCTGCAGTTCCAGCATTGGCGCAATATGGAGAATGTGAGTGGATCGACGACCGAGTGCTGGGACGGCGGACTGCTCGAAGCCTCCATGGATGGCGGTGCCTTCACCCAGATCACCGGCGCGCAGATCCAGGTCGGACCCTACAACGGCCCAACGCGCCCCACCGCGAATCCCCTGAGCGGCCTGCAGGTATGGTGCGATTCGCAGCCGTTCAACAAGGTCATCGTCGATTTGGCACCGTTCGCCGGACACAACGCCCAGTTCCGCTTCCGTCTCGGCAGCGACACCTCGGTCGGGCGCGAGGGCTGGTACATCGATGACGTCAAGGTCCAGGGTTGCTCGACCACGGATGTCATCTTCGCCGACGGATTCGAGCTGCCAATCCAGTAAGCAAACCTGTCATGCAAAATGCGGCCGCGCCCGGGCAACCAGGCGCGGCTTTTTTCGTGCGGATGGCAGGACGCACCTACTTGGGTGTGAAAGTCCTACGCTTACCTGGCAAGGGGACGAGGTATCGGAAGGCAAAGGCGTTGCGGGTAGCCGGACGTCCGATCGCCCGAACGAACTCCCAAACAACACGCTGACTTGGCGAAGCGGATACAAGGCGATGCGTCGAGGCGAGGCCTCCAAGAATGCCAAGCCCCATACTTGCGCAGACGATCCGGCATGGAACTGACAAGCAGGCGCGTGAATTTTGGTGTGTCATACCCGAGTAGATCTCAATTTGTATCTTCAGATGTAGGCCTCGCGTGCGGGTGTCGGGCTGCGAGAAGTCGAAAGTGATACTTCGCGTGAGTACAAGGTTCGCGCCGATTGCTGATGGATTTGCGCTTAATGGCAGATCCTAGGCAAATACGAACGTATCGGATAAAATAATGCGCGGATCGATCTAATCGACATATTTGTGTAGTATATTTCGATCTTGTACGAGGCGGCGGCATGGGGGTGCTTGCCGATTTTGTGTTGCGCAGCTCCACTGGGTAGGGAAAATCCATGAAATTTGGCGTCTTGGGCGCGGTCGCGTCCGGTGCGACTGCGCGCGACATTTTGTCCGCGTGCGTCGCCACGGTCACGCTTTTGCTGGCTGTAACTTGGTTGTCTCTTCCGAATTCGGCGCGCGCTGAGTCGATCTGCGCCGAAGTCAAGATCCAGATCTCGCAAAAGGTGAGCATGGAACGTCAAGCCTTCGAGGCCGTGCTCAAGGTGCGCAATGGATTGGAAGGGATTTCCGTAGAGAATCTGAATATCTTCCTCGAGTTCAAGGACGCGCAAGGGAATATCGTTGGTGCCACAGAAAATCAGACACTGGATGATCCCGCCTACAAGTTCTTCTATCGCGAGGACTTCAGTGTCGGCATCGAAGGAGACTCGGTCGCTCCAATGACCACCGGCGAGCGGCATTGGTTGATCATCCCGACCAGCTACTCGGCCGGCGCTACAGGAACAGGCTATCTGGTCGGCGCTCGCATTACATACAAGATCGGTGACGAGGTAAAAGTCGCTGACGTCATCCCCGAGACCATCACGGTATGAACCGCCCCGGGTTTCGTGGAGGCTGTTTGGTTTAAGTCACGCCGCCATTGCGACGGGACTGGCGAGATGCCGGTAGTAGTTTGCCTCGGCTTCTGCCGGCGGGA
>MKWR01000021.1 GCA_001899855.1 Lysobacterales bacterium 63-13 | reverse complement strand
AGTGGGATTTCTTCGGCGATGCGTTCGGGGCCAATGCCGCGACGAGTGCACCCAGTGGCGGGATCGATGTGAAGCTGCGCTATCCGGGGCAGTACTTTGACGGTGAGTCGGGGCTGCACTACAACTATTTTCGGGATTATGAGCCGGGGACGGGGCGGTATTTGGAAAGTGATCCGATTGGGTTGGAGGGTGGCGTTGGGACTTTCGCATACGCGTCAGGAAGACCAAGTTCGTATGACCTGCCCCCATTCCTAGGGCCATCTGCACTTGTACAGCCGATTGCGCGGCACACCCAGCTCGCGTGCAAGGGTGGCTGCGGGCTTCTTCGCAGCCTTCAGCAATCGAATCGCTTCTCGTTTGAACTCTGCTGTGAATCGACGACGCTTTTCCATCGAACACCTCCTTGCGGGGATTGTCCCCGTTTTGTGGTGTCCGAGAAATCAGGGGTAGTCCAAGCCTTGAATCTTGAATCGACTTGCAGCCTCGATGCCTCTCCTTGCTGCGATGGGTCGCCCCAGTTGAAGAACCGCAAAACCTCGTCGCGTCGGGCGAGCGTGTCGCTGCAGCCGAGATCGATCAGTTCGCGCGTGTACGCCGACTCGAACAAGAGGTAGCTGACGAGTGCCGCGCCGCGCGCCGATTCGCCGCGACCGGAAACGCCCACCGCGCGCAGCAGGGAGCGGACCGCGAATGGCAGGCTGTCGATGTGCTTGCCGGCGAGGTCGTCGAGCCGTTCGCTCGGAGAAATCATCAGCACCTCGATCGGGCGCAGCGTGGTCCGGCCCAGCGCGTCGACTGGCAGCAGCCCCAGCGTGGTGTTGATGCGCTGCAGGCGCTCGGCATCGGCGGTCAGCGAATCGAGGAAGATGTTCGACAACGCATGGCCGGCAACCTGGGCCAGGTTTGGATACTCGCTGCAACCCGCGCGCGGGCCGGCTGGCTCCTTGATGCGTCCGCCGCCGACCACGAGGATGCGCTCCGCACCGAGATGGATGGCCGGGGAGATGGGTGCCGACTGGCGCATCGAGCCGTCGCCGAAATATTCGATGCGCCCCTCGATGCGCAGCGGAACCGCCGGGAACACGAATGGAATCGCCGACGAGGCAAGCAGGTGTTGCGGGGCAATCGCATCGCGCACGGCGAACCGCTGCGAGCGCGTCCACGGCTGGATGTCATCGACCGCCTCGTAAAAAGTCACATGCAGGCCCGAGCCGTAACTCGACGCGGTGACGGCAAGTGCGCGCAGGCATCCCTGCTGCATCAGTTCATGGATCCGCGTCGGATCGACCCACTCGCGCAGCGAGGATTGCAGGGGCGAATTGTCGAGCAGCGATTGCGGGCGCCTGCCCTGCAATGCCGGAATCAGCCAGCCGAACATCAGCATTCCCAGCCAGCGGGCACCGGTCCTGATGATGCCGGGCAGATCCGCCCGATAAATCTGGCCGACGCGGAGATTCGCCCAGACCTCGACAAGATCGGCGATCGCCCGATCAAAATCATCGGCGCGCGTGGCCAGCGCGGCGGCATTGATCGCACCGGCCGACGTGCCTGCAATCACCGGAAACGGATTGCCCGAGACGATTCCCGCGTCACGCCGGATCTGCGCGATGCCCTTGAGCACACCGACCTGATAGCCGGCGCGCGCACCGCCGCCGGTCAATACCAGCCCCGTGATCGGATCCGTCATGGTAGCCCCTGCGCATTCATCAATCGGAAGATAGCAGGCTGCGAGCAGTGGTTGCCGCAGGAAGGCGCGTCGGAGCGAGCGCATTGCCTGCGGCTGCTGCCAGGCCGGCACGCGGCGTGACGCAGCGTTCAACAGCCACGCGGATTGCGCCCTCTATTTTGGCCCCGGCCATCCGGCAAACAACGAAATATGCGTGGAATACGCATTTTTCAGGAAGATTTCGCCGAAGTTCGCTGACGATAACGTATCGTTCACATCATTTTTCGTACAATGCACGGCTCTTGCACACGCCTGAGGCGTGCGCGCCGGGAACATTCCGCTTGCGGCCATGCACGGCCCCCGGCACTGAAGAACTTGTCTCGCAAGGGGTCATGGCAATCCACCTGCCATTCGAACCTTGGCGGTCGCGCCTTGCGCCCACCGCCCATGAATCCGCCAGTCCAAGGAGATCAAATGTCCAGCAAACCGAAATCCAGCCCGGCCAGGGCCAGCAGCGCCTCGCAAACCTTCTCCCGTCAGAAGGCAAAGCCGGGGGATCGCGTCCTCACCAGCGAAGTGATTCTGCGCGATATCGCCGAGTTCAAGAAACGCGGTGGGCGCATTGATGTACTCGGCAACACGCCACTGCGCACCAAGAACACCTCGACGGCTTTCCATTCCCGCAGTTCGGCAGCCGGCAAGAAGCCACCGACAGCGGTTGCCGGAATCGACAAACCGGCCAACTGATCCCTGCCCCACCTTGCTGGCGCAAGCCGCGCTGCGGCCTTGCGCATTCCGGAACGAGGGATTGCCAGTCGCGTGCAACTGGCAATCCCCATTCTTCCGATCCATGGCGGCAACATCTGTTGCTGCAGGGTTTCGCGGCGTCAACCTTCGCGTTCGCGGTTGAAGTTCACTTCGAGTTTTTCGACCTTGAGCATGATCCGAATCGGCTCCCTGGGCTTCGGCACCGGGATCACAACGCCTTGGCCGCTGATCATGATGCCCATCGAGCGCAGGCCGTCGACATCGAATTCGACGACCATTGGTTGCGGATCATCCCGGCCGCCATCCCCGCCCGCGGATCGTTCACCGAGTTTTCCCGACTTGCCTTCGACCTCACGCTTGCTCTTGTCTTTTCCCATGTCATCCTCCTGGTGGGTGCCCATTGCGATGGGCGGTCGTGGTTGGCATGCATGCGGCGGGGATCATTGCGCCCCCGCGAGCAGGCCAAGACGTCGGAATACGGTGTTGCTGGCGATCAGGGTCTCGGCGATGCCGGCCCTGCGTGCCGTCGCCAGGCGCGCGCGCGCCGCCGGCAGGTCGCCGAGCACGGCCAGGGTTTCTGCATTCAGCAAAGCAACCTCGCCAGGCTGGGTGCCGAGGGCTTCGGCGCGATCCAGCAGCGCGCGGGCCTTGCCGGGATCACCCAACTCGGCGCGGTACAGGCCCAATGCAGCGATGGCGCGTGCATCGTTTGGCTGCGCCGCAATGTAGTCTTCGGCGCGCGTCGCTGCTTGCTCATAGGCGCTGCGTGCCTGTGCCGCGTTGGCGGGATCCGCCTTCAAGGCCATGCCGAGATTGGCCCAGACCATGAAATCCAGCGGATTGAGCTGCGTGGCTTGTTGCTGCAACGCGGCGGCCCCGGCGTAGTCGCCGGCCTGGTACTTGAGCAGGCCAAGATTGGTCAGTGCTGAATAGCTGGGTTCGATTGCAATCGAGCGATCCAACGCGCGTGCGGCTTCGGCATTGTTGCCCGCTTCCATGTACAGGCCGCCAAGCGCGACCCACAGACTGCCATTGCCTGGCTCAAGCTCCACGGCCTTGCGGTACGCAGCGATCGCCTCCGGCACATGCCCATCCAGGTACTGCCGGTAGCCGATTTCCGCATGGACTTGCGCATCATCGGGACTGGATTGCAGCGCCTTGCGGAAATATTCGTCGGCCAGCTCCCCGTGACCTTGCGCGACATACACCTTGGCCATGCCGATTTGCGCCCGCGTGCGCACCGCCGGATCCGATTCGATGCGACGGTATTGTTCGAGTGCATTGTCGGGTTCACCCTGCACGCGATAGAGATCGCCCAGGGCCAGGCCGACGTCGGCCAGCGAGGAGTCCATGTTCAAGGCGCGCTGGCAGGCAATGCGCGCGTTGTTGAACGCACTGATGCTGTGCAGGTCTTCGAACTTCCAGATCTCGGCACGGCAGATGCCTGCCTGCGCGCGTGCAAAGCCGCTGTCCTTCTGCAAGGCCTTGGCAAAGCGTTCGATGGCCTTGTCCTGCGACGCAGCTGCGTTGGCATCGCGCAGCAGGTGCAAGCCCTGCAGGTAGTCGTCAAACGCAACCACGTCGCGGGTCGGTGCGAGGCGCCGGGCCAGTGCCTCGCGCTCACCCGGGATCACCCCGATCAGCGATTGCACCACCTCATTGGCGATCTCGCTTTGCGTGTCGAAGACATCGGCCAGTTCGCGGTCGTAGGATTGTGTCCACAGGGTGAACCCGCTGGAAGTGTCGGACAGGCGGGCATTGATGCGCACGCGCTGCCCCTGCCGGCGCACGCTCGCCTCGAGGACGCTGCCAACGCCAAGCTTCTCGCCGAGCGCCTCCACCTCCGTCGCTCCGGGGCGTGCCGTCGACGCGATCAAGGCCGCCACCTTGAGCCCATTCACGCCCGCCAGCGCGGCATGCATTTCCTCGGTCAGTCCCTCGGCAAAATAACCGTCATCCGGGTTGCTGCTCAGGCTCATGAAGGGCAGGATCGCAATCGAGGCCGCTGGCTGCGCCGGCAACCGCCCCGCGCGCATCAAGGCGAAGGCGAGCGCGGCCAGCACCACCGCACCCAGCAACAGGCCGACTCCGCGTGCCGACAGCCGTGCGCTCTTTGCCGCTGGTGTGCCGGGGATCTGCGCCACATCATCCCGCGGGGTTGTCGGCTGTGGCTGCGTCGCCCGGCGGCGTTCGCGATTGCTGTGCACTTCGGCAATGAAGCGGTAGCCCAGGCCATGCAGGGTCTGGATGTAGCGCGGATTCTCGGCATCGTCACCGAGCGCCTTGCGCAACTGCGCCACCACCCTGTTGAGCACGCCAGGCGTGACATGCCGGTGGCCCCAGACGCGATCGAGCAATTCATCACGCTCGAAGACCTTGCCTGGTTGCTCAAGCAGGCTGACGAGGACGGCAAAGGCCTTGGGTTCCACGGCAAGCTCGGCGCCATCCCGGGTGATCCGGTGCGCCGCGGGTTCGACCTCCACATCGCCGAAGCGATAGACGCCCGTCTCCGAGGTCACTGTGCGGACTCCAATGATCGGCCCGGGCGAACGATATACCCGTTGACCCGGAAAAATCATGAAAAACCCGATTGCCGCATGATTTCCAAGGGCTCACCACCGGGCTTCCTCAAGTCTTTCAGGGCGCCAGGGAGGACGCTGGAATTGCGCGGAATCGCCGCGCTCAATCCAGTCCAAGGAGTCCGCCATGAACATGAATCTCGCAACCCTGCCGCTGCCCAGCATGGGCGACAACCGCTGCGGCCAGCGCCGCCGCCAGCGCATCGCCGGCCTCGACCTGGGCGCGCGCGCAATGCGCCGCTTCCAGCTTGCCGCCGAGTCCCTGCATCCGCAATTCGCGGTGCCCGACATCGATGCCATCGCCAGCGCCGCCCGCCATCTGAAGCAACAGTTCGGCGGCACTTGGCGCGCGCCCTGCATCCAGTTGCGCCTGCGCTGCCTGACGGCATTGCGGGCCATGTCGCAGGAGCAGGCCTGGGGCCTGGCGGTCGAAAAGCAGGAGCGCATCGCCCTCATCGACCGCTATGCCAGCGCCGAGGAGCGCCTGATTCCGCATGCGGTGCCCGTTGTCGGCGGCCTCGATGATGCCCTGCTGGTGGACCTGGCCTGGCCGTCGCTGCAGCCGGACCTGGACGACTACCTGAGTTTCCGTCGCCTGCGCACCGAGGAAGCGGCAATGCGCGGCAAGCATGCCCATGAAATTGCCTACGGCCGCGAGCAATGGGAAGAATCACGCCTTGCGGAAATCCGCCTGCTTGCCCGCAGCCGGGCTTGCGGACGTGAGGACTATGCCGCAACCGCCGTGCCCTTCCTGTTTCGCTTCCACTGATGTTTCGCCACAGCCGGGCGCCCCTGGTCAACGGGGCGCCCGGGGCCGGATGCGCTGCGCGCGGCGCATCCCTGCTTTCCAGTCGGGCACGGCCGGCGTCGCCACATTGCTGATCCGCGGCACCTGGCACTCCACTTGCGGGACACGGGTGCTCGGCGGAGACTGCGCAGTCATCCCAGCGAGCGGAGCCGCGCCGTGAATGCAAAAGTATCCCCGAAGCCGACGCCAGCCGATGCCGACACGTTGCAGCGGGACCGCAGCGCGGCCAAGCAGCTTTTCTTCGGCGACATCTTCGAGGAGAACCTGTTTCCCTATCCGAAGATGCGCGAGCGTGACCGCGAGATGCTGGCACCGATGCTCGATGCCATCGATGATTTCCTCGCCCCGCAACATGCCGACTTGAAACACTGGGATCGCGTGGCTGAACAACCGCCCGAATTCATCCAGGCGCTGCGCGACATGGGCCTGTTCGGACTCATCATTCCCGAGGAATTCGGCGGCCTTGAACTGTCCAACGCAGCCTATGCGCGGGTGCTCGCGCAGACCAGCTCGCACGACAGTTCGGTTTCTCTGACGATCGGCGCGCACAGCTCGATCGGCATGAAGGGCGTGCTCCTCTTCGGCACGCCCGAACAAAAGGCGCGCTACCTGCCGAAGCTGGCCACTGGCGAGCTGATCGCCGCGTTCTGCCTGACCGAAGCGGGCGCCGGTTCCGATGCGGCGTCGATCCGCACGCGGGCGACGCGCAACGACGACGGCAGCTGGACCCTGAGCGGCGAGAAGATCTGGATCACCAACGGTGGCATCGCCGGCCTTTACACGGTATTCGCGCGCACCGACACGGCCGAAGGCAAGATGACCGCCTTCGTCGTCGAGGCCGGCTGGCCCGGCGTCAGCCACGGCCCGCACGAGGACAAGATGGGCATCCGCGCCTCGTCGACGACCACCGTCGCCTTCGCCGACGTGCGCGTGCCCGCCGAAAACGTGCTTGGCGAGGTTGGCCGCGGTTTCAAGGTCGCCATGGCCATCCTCAACAACGGCCGCACCGGGCTGGGCGGTGGCGCGGTAGGCGGCATGAGGAACCTGATCAAGCTGGCGATCGCGCAGGCCAGCGAACGCAAGCAGTTCGGCAAGCCGATCGCCGAGTTCGGCCTCGTTCGCGAAAAGATCGCGCAAATGACGATCGACTGCTTCGCCGCCGAGAGCGCGGTGTGGATGGTTGCCCATTACATTGATTCGGGTTGCACCGACTATTCGGTGGAAGCCGCCATGAGCAAGATTTTCGCCAGCGAGGCGATCCAGCGCGCCGCCCACGAGGCGTTGCAGATTGCCGGCGGCAACGGCTTCATGCGCGAGTTCCCGTACGAGCAGGTCGTGCGCGACGCGCGCATCCTGACCATCTTCGAGGGCACCAACGAGATCCTGCGCCTGTACATCGCGCTGTCCGGCCTGAAGGATGTCGGTGCCTCGCTGGGCGAGCTCAAGTCCGCGCTCGGCAACATCTTCAATGATCCGATCAAGGGCTTTGGCGTGCTTTCCGGCTATGCCAACCGGCGCGCCCGCGAGACCACCGGCGTCGGCACCGACAAGATCCTGCGCGAGCTGCATCCGGTGTTGCGCAAGGCGGCAGCAACCTACGAGAAATACGTCGTCGAACTGTCCAAGGCCTCCGATGCGCTGCTGAAGAAATACGGCAAGGGCATCGCCGACCAGCAACATGCGCAGAAGCGTCTCGCCGATCTCGCCATCGACCTGTTTGTCGGCTGCTGCGTGCTCTCGCGTGCGGACATGCTCGTGCGCGAAAACGATGCGCAGGCGGAAAGCGCCTTGCACATCGCCGAGATGTTCACCCGCCAGGCGCGTCGGCGCATGTCACGCAATGTGCGCGGCATGGAACGCAACGAGGATGACCTGCTCGATGCGATCGCCGGCAAGCGCATCGCCGCCGGCAGCTATCCGTGGGATGTCGTCTAGGGCAACGCTCAAGGCTTGCCGCTGGCCTGATCCTTTACCTGGACGACCCTGTCATTGATGACCCACAGCGTGGTCGTGCGTTCCTTGCCCTGGTAGGTCCAGATCTCCATCGGCGGTGACCCGGCGTCGCCCTCGATGCGGTCAAGCCGGTCCGGCTTGCCGCCGGCTTCGCGCACGCGCTCGATCGAGTCGCCGCGGGAGATCAGTTTCTTGCCGACCAGCGCACTCTGCGCCTGCACGCTGCCGGCAGCGAGCAGCAGGATCCACAACCACCGACACGCCATTGCTCGACACCTTTTCCAGGACACGGACAGTCTCGCCGATTGTTGTTTCATCGCCATTGCAGGGTCGGCGGGCGAGCGTCCCGGCGACAGCAACGATGGCATCACGCCTTGCGCATTGGCCTGCGCGCAAGCCGGCAACGCCTTGCTTCCACAGACCTGGCCGACAGTATTCAAGCCAGCAAGCCCCCGTCACCTTCGCGGTGGCCGACACAAGCTCGCGGCTTTGATTACACTCGGCCATCCTTCCGCGTCCGGATAGTACCGTGATACGTGTGTTGTGCCTGTGCCTGGCCTGCTGCCTGTTCGCCTCGTCCGCACTTGCGCGCGATGTCGAGGTGATGCGCCTGACCAGCGCCCCGGCAGACAACACGCTCGCTTCGGTGCGGACCGCCGAAGCGACAGCGTGGGTCGAGGCCGACGCCATCCGCAAGCAGGAACAACCGACCTGGTGGCGTCTGCAGATCGCGCCCGGGGCCGACACGTCGACGGAATGGATCGTCGCGCTCAAGGAGACCTACGACGCCGAACTGGTGGCTTACCTGCCGCCGGAATATCGCGCCCAGCCAATTTCCATCTTCGACCCGGCATGGCAGCAGATCGGCTCGCGACATCGCCTGAGCCTGCGCCTCGCCGGAAACGACGCCAGTGCGCCGATCTACCTGCAACTGTTCAATGGGCGCCAGCAACCGATGCAGGTCAGCGCGGCACCGCTGGCCGATTACATCGCCGTGGACCTGGACCGCGTGCGTTTCACCAGCATGATCCTCAGCGCCTTGCTCTTGCTCGGCGTGGTGGCTGCCGTCTACTCGGTGGCGTTGCGGCAATGGCACCTGCTGCTGTTTGGCGCGTGGGTGATGAGTGCGGTGATCTACGTGCTGGTGATGAGCGGCGAGATCGTCGCATTGCTGGGCGACTCGCCTCTGCTCCGCCATGCCATGCGCTTGCTGGCCCTGTCGATCAACCTCGGCATGGTGGCCGTCTACATCTTCATCATCCGCTTCCTGTCGATCCGCGAGCACTACCCGCGCCTGGCGCGCGTGATGTACACGATCCTCGGCGTGATCGTGCTGCTGATTGGGGTGTCGATCCTCGATCCACGTACGCTGATCGCCAACCAGTTCGTCAACATCGCGGTCGTCGTACTGGCCCTGTTGTCGCTTGGCGTGGCCGCAGGACGCGCCCGCGCCGGCTCGGTCCATGCCTGGTTCTTCCTTGGCGGCTGGGGCTGCCTGACGTTTGCCGGAATGACCCGCGCGATGTATTTCCTGCAATATCGCGGCACGCCGGACTGGCTCGAAATCGCCCATCCCAGTGCACAGGTTCTCGGTGCGCTGGTGCTGGTGCTGGCCACCGCGCGCGCCGTGCGTCATGCCGAACGCGAGCTGCTCATGGCGCGCCGGGTCGCCGCAACCGATGCACTGACCCGCTTGCCCAATCGCAACCAGTTCGACGACGATCTCGCTGAACTGGTACAGCAAGCCGAAGAAGACGATCAGCAGCTCAGTGTCATGTTCCTCGATCTCGATCACTTCAAGGCGATCAATGATCGCCATGGCCACGCCATTGGCGATCGCTGCCTGGTCCTGGTCGGCAACATCCTGCGCCGCCATGTGCGCGCCAGCGACTTGATCGTGCGTTACGGCGGCGAAGAGTTCGTGCTCGCGCTGGAAGGCGCAGGACGCGAACGCGGCATGGCCGCCGCGGAGGAACTGCGTCTCGCCGTGGAGCAGGAAGGACGCGAGATCGAGGGCCGCGCCGTGCATCTGACGGTGTCGATCGGCCTCACCGATTACCGTGCGGGCGATCAAGTGGAGAGTCTTCTCACCCGCGCCGATGCGGCGCTTTATCGTGCCAAACGCGAAGGCCGCAACCGCCTGGCGGTCGATTTGTCGACCTGAGTGGCAACACGGCGGCTGGCCGTCGGCCTGCGAACCCACGCCTCGCGACACAGCGCGGCGGGTTTGCACACGGGTGAAGGGGATGACCCGAAAAGATCTGCGCATGGCGGCGACGATGCCGACGGTTTCCGGCGTCCCGAGGCCCTGACCTGCGCCTTTTTCATGCGCTGCGCGCTGCTTGATCTGGATCAGGTCATCTCCGTGCACCTTGGACTATCACTGCTCTTCGACTCAACCAGGGAGGTTTCAGGCCATGAACATGCTTCGACAATTGTTCGCATTCTGTCTTTGCCTGCAGCTCGGCGTGGCAACCGCGGCGGCGACGGACGAGCTCACCCGCGGCGGCACGATCTATTCCACCCACTGCGTCAGTTGCCACGGCAGCAGCGGGCAGCCCGATGTCGAATCGCCGCTGGTCAAGAGTCTCGGCATCGTGCCGGCCAATTTCGCCGACACCCTGTTCAACAGTCGCGAACCGGTGTCGACCTGGAAGACCGTGGTCACCCATGGCGGGCCGGCAATGGGCTTTTCGGTAATGATGCCGGCATTCGGTGGCACGCTGAGCGAGGCCGACATCGATGCCGTGCTGGCTTACATCAAGACGGAAATCGGCGGCGCGCACGACTACCCGGATGGCGATCTCAATCTATACCTGCCGCTGCGCACCAAGAAGTCCTTTCCGGAAGACGAGTGGGTATGGAAGCTGCGCTACAGCGGACTGGACGGCGACGATGCCTGGAAGAACACGCTGGAATATGAATTCCGCATCGGCAAGCGTGCGCAAGGCGTTCTTGAACTCACCCACGAGGCGGATGGCGACACCTCGCGCCTGGGCCAGCTCGAACCGGGGTTCAAGTACGTTTTCAAACACGATCGCCGCGCCGGTTTCATCATGACTGGCGCGGCCCAGTTTGCCGTACCGCTGAACAATGACGCGCATTGGGAGTTCCTGCCCTATGTTGCGGTCGGCAAGATCCTCGACGACGATTTCACTTTCCAGGGCAGTGCCCGGCTCAAGCTGGATCTGGAAGATTCCAACGAGAGCAGTTCCGAGCTCGCCGGTGTCGTGCACTGGACGCACACGACCTGGCCACGCAACGTCTTCCCTGCTCTGGAGATCGTCGCCGAGATTCCGTTCGAGCGTGGCAGCGGCCCGGGGCGCAAGGATGCCGTGCAATACTCCATACTGCCTCAGGCGCGCATCGGCTTGAACAAGCGCGGAAACATCGCCCTCAACGTCGGTGCGGAATTACCGCTCAACGACACCGAGCGCTACGACTGGCGAGGCTATGTCTACTTCATCTGGGACTTCGCCGACGGTGGGCTGTTCGACGGCTGGTAGGCCGGTTGCAGGGCAACGCCGATGCATTGCGCCGTGGCGGCCACTGCTCCCGTGGCCGCCATGGCACCATCACTGCACTTCAAAATCATTGCCGAAGATGCGGTCCGCGCGCATGCGCATGCTGAGTGCGCTGGATGCATCACCGTCGTAGTTGCTCTGTGTGCCGGTCACGGTATAGCGACGCGTGGCGATATCACCGACGATCGCCTGGAAGCCGGCATCGTCGGGATACTGGCCGCCGGTGTGGGTGAACTCCTGCGACTGCACCTTCCACGCCATGTGCGTGGTGTCGGCCAGCGCAAGGAAGCCATTGCGACCCGTGAACGGTTCACTGGTGTACTGGCTGCCGACAATTGCCAGGTAACGATCCGCCGACACGTAGTCCTGTGCCAGGGTCATGTCCGTGGCCTCCATGGAAGTCGTCTGCGAGCATGCGGCCGGGTCGGCATTGCTGCCGCCACCTTTGGCAAACGTGCGTGTACCAATCGAACCCGTGTCGGCATTGAACTGGAATACGCTGAAGCCGTTGCGGCAGGGGCGCGCAAACGTGTTGAGGACATACAGCCGGTTTTCATCGCCCTGCGGATTGCGCAACTTGCTGCGAAAGGCCAGTCCACGCACGTTGTCATCGGTCCCTATGTAACCGTCCTTGACCGGATAGTGCGGATCACTGCTGCCGGTGTACGGATCGAAATGCATGATGAACAGATCACCTTGCGTGCCGGACAGGCCTTGCTCGTTGATGAACTCGCCGGCGATGTAGATCGGCGTGGGCGCGTTGTAACTGATCACGCCGCGCTCGGCACGCACGAGGCAGTTGATCGGCAATTCCCCGAGACCGCCGACATGGTGCTTGCAACCCGGCAGCACGCGCATTTCCCTGCCCGAGGTGGCCCAGGCGGTATCCAGCACCGGCGTCCGCGCAGGTGCGGGCAGTGTGTAGCGCGACAGGCTGACCTGGGTACCGGACGAGCTGGCCAGGTACATCCAGTTGTTGAGCAGGATGATGGCGGCACCGATGTCATCCGCGTTGGGCGTGGCCATGTTGGTGACGATGCCCTCGTAGGCACCATCGGGAGCAAAGGTCACCAGCAGCGAGTCTGTCCGCGTCGAGCTGCCCGGTTCCAGCGCATCAATGAGCACGTAGACATGGCCTGCGGCGCCGATCGAGACGGCGCGGACGTCGCGGATCCACAGGTTTTCCGGCTGGGTTGCCGGCTGCACGAGCAGGTATTGATGCAGTTCATCGGTGTATCCCGCGGTCGGATTCGACCAGGTCAGACGCTGGCCGCTCGCGCTGTAGCGCGTCACCACCAGGTAGTTGAGGTCACCGAAGAAGTTCACCGTGGCCATGCCGGCGACGATGGTGCTGCCATCCTCATCGAGCGCCATGCGTTGTCCCGACGCGCGTGGCGGAACCGAAGGCGCAAGGTTCACCAGCGGATCAAGCACCACTCCGTTGTTGCCGAAGGTCGCATCAACCGCGTAAGGCTCGTTGACATCGATGGCTTGCGCCCTGCCGATCATGGCGAACATCAAAATGACGCCAGCCCAGCACATGTTTTGAACCTGCATTTTCTCCAGCTCCTGCTTGAATTACCGGTTTGCATGAAGGACACGGCATGAATGGTGTCCACACAAGCAACACACGGTTTCGCGCAGGAACATGACATGCCCCGCAGCAAAAGCCGGGACAGTCGTCTGGTTGTGGCAGTGAATGGCGACGCCTGCCTTGCCACGGCGCGCCCGCCGAGCTCGCCGCGGGCTTGCCCAACGAGGAACTCGCCTCAGGCCTTGCGATAGGTGTCCAGGTCGATGCCGCAACGTCCGGGTGCCAGGACATTGTTCGGATCCAGCGCGCGCTTGATGGCGTGCTCGACGTCGCGCTTGACCGGTCCGTAGCTGCGTGCGACGCGTTCCTGGAAGCGCGTATTGACGCGATACACCGCGTAGCCCTCCTTCTCGAACTCATCCAGCAATTCGTTGAAGCAGGTGTCGGCGCGCCTGGTTTCTTCCGCATCGGTGCGGTTGTAGAGGACATCGATCACGTGGTGCATGTCGCGCGGGGCGACGATGAACTCGGCGACGTAATCAAGGCCATGCTTGTGCAGGATGCGCTTGGCCAGCGCCGCCTGTTTCCGGCACTCGCTGCCGCGCGCCTCGCTCACCGGTGCAAACCACATCGAGCCGCCACCGCCGCGCCAGTTGTACAAGCCGAATTCCTGCAGGTTGGGCACGCCGGACATGAGCTCGGCGCGGTACTTGAAAGGCTGCTTGTCACCCGCTTCCTCCGCGGTGACGATGCGCCCCTTGCCGAGTTTCCCGAAGGCGTCGGTGACGATCTTCCAGTTCACGTCGACTTGTTCACGTGTTCCATACAACGCGGCATAGAGATTCCAGGCACCCATGCCGGTGTCCTTCTGCATCTGCTTGATCACACTGTCCGGCGTGTGCCCGGGTTCGCTGATGTACTGCGCGCGGGTCAGGTGTGCGCTGCCGGCCTCCCACAGGGTGCTGGCGATCACCACCGAGTTGGGGATGGTGCCGGACATGCGCAGCGGACGCAGCAGGTCGACGATCTCGACGATGTCCTCCTCGTTTTCGAAGATGATCTCGAAGGGCTTGAAAACCGGCGGCTTGGGCATCAGCCAGAAGCCCATCTTCGTGCAGATGCCGTAGTTGGCCTGGGTGAACATGCCATCCAGGGTTGGGCCATAACCCCACTTGAAGATCTGCCAGGTATTGCTGCCGGGCACGCCGCCCATGCCGGTCCGGTAGACATCGCCATTGGCCAGCACCACCTCCATCCCGCACTGCATCATGAAGTGCTCGCCGTACGGGGTGTAACCCACGCCACGATCCATGGTGTTGCCGACCGGCCCGGCAATGGCCGAGGGGGCGGAGAACGACAGCATCACCGGCAGCTTGTTTTCCTGGATATGGTTGTAGAGCTGGCCATAGGTGACACCAGGCTCGACCAGTGCGTAGCACATCTCCGCATCGATCTTGATGATCTTGTTCATCTTCTTCAGATCAAGAATGATCTGACCGCGCTGCACCGGCGCGGCGGATCCGTAACCGAAGTTGCGACCGGTGGAAATTGGATATATCGGAATGCGGTGTTCATTGCAGATCTTCACAATGCCCTGGATCTGCTCGACGGTGGTTGCCGTGAGTGCCGCCGATGGCGCATGCGCGGCATTCTCGACGGGCATCATGATCTTGTTGTACGGAACCAGTTGCTCGGAGCGGACCAGCACGTTGGCATCGCCAAGCAGGGCGCGGAACTTTTCCAGGGCTTTGCCGAACGCTTCCTGCGTGACCCCGCGAGGCAACACGGCATTGGTTGGCTCAGACATGGATCCGACTCCTTCAGGCCAAGATTGAAAAGGACACGAAACTGCCGATCAGCGGCACCTTGCCCGCGGGCAACAGCGGCGCCGCACCCGGGTTTCCAGTTCCCATAGACGCCAACAGAAAACCGATCGCCGCCGCCCATTGGTCGATGTGTTCGCCATTGCGTGACGGGCCGTCAAGCTGGTGCGCGACGACGGCACTGTCCTGACGCTCCTCGTCGAGGGTGAAGCCGGCGCCACAGGCGAGCAGGTGCCGATGCAGATGCCCGGCGCAGCCATCGGCCATGCCGGCCGTCAGCAGGCGATGACGGCTCAGCCTCGCTGTGGCGGTGTGCTGGCCGAGCCACGGCACGCTCGCGCCGGCGCTGCGCGCAAGGGCCAGCAACGGCGTGGCCAGTGCATCATCCAGCAGGCCAATGACCCGTGCGGATTGGCGATGGCGCAGTTGTTGCTCGAAATCCAGAAGGAAAGGCAACTCGTGGCTGGCCTGGCGCACCTGTGCCATCGAAGTGCCGATGCCAGCGCGGACACCATGCACGAACGTCGAGTCGGCCGCAGCCGACGAGATCAGGACCAGGGTGGGCGTGGACAAGGCCGGAGCCGGCAGGCCTGCCGCCGCCAGCGCGGGCAAGGCGCTGCCGAGAAACGGACTGGCAACGCCAAGCAAGGCCATGCCCTTGATCAGGGAACGACGATCAATGGTCATGGTGAGCCTCCAGGCTGCGCTTTCGCGGGCGGCGGTGTCGGCCGTGGCGGCAGCGGCGGCAGGCTCGCCAGGTATTTGCTCAATTCGCCGAGCGCTGCATCATCGACATACGAGGCCGGAAACGCCGGCATGGCGTTGAAGCCGTTGCGCACCATGATCTTGAGGTACTCGACGGGCAGCTCGCGCCCCTGCAGCACCGTACCGACGCCGACCTCGGGCTTGTGGCAATACCCGCAGACGTTGTTGTACAGATCCGCGCCGCTGCGCCACTGCGGTTGTCCTTCCGCCTGCGCCGGCATGACCAGCATGGCCAGCGACAGGTTTGCGCCGGTGACCATGATCTTCTTCAACGACATGCTGTCTCGGGGACGCTTCATCACTCGCTCCTTGGTTGCAGCCGCTGCAATGACAGGAAGGTGCACTCGACTTCGGCCGGGATGCTCAGGATGCGCGCAGGACTGGCTTGACCGTCACTCCGCTTGCGGAATCATCGAACGCCTGCTTGATGTCGGCAAAATCGTAAAAGCGCACCAGGCGGTCGAATGGAAACTTTCCGGCCTTGTAGAACTCCACCAACTTCGGGATGAACACCCTTGGCACCGAATCGCCCTCGATCACGCCGATCATGCTCTTGCCTTCGGCCATGAGGTCGTTGTGCACGTCGAGCTCCATCTTCGGCGTGACGCCGACGATGGCCGCCGTGCCCAGCGGGCGCAGCGCGTTCAGGCATTGCCGCACCACCGGTGGCGCGCCGGTGGTTTCCACCGCGTAATGCGTGCCGCCACGGGTGACGGCCTTGATCTCCTTGACCACATCCACCTTCTTGCCGTTGAAGGTGTGCGTGGCACCCAATTCGCGCGCCAGTTCGAGGCGGTTGTCGTGCACATCCACGGCAAGGATCCGTGGGCAGCCGGCAATCTTCGCCGCCATGATCGCACTCAGGCCGACGGCACCGCAGCCATACACGGCGATGGATGTGCCGAATGCTGGCTTCAGGCGATTGAGCACGGTGCCGGCGCCCGTCTGGATACCGCAGCCCAGGGGTCCAAGCAGGGCCAGATCCACATCCTTGTCAACCTTGACCACGTTGCGCTCATGGACGACGGCGTGGCTTGCAAACGAGGACTGGCCGAAGAACGTGGAGAGTTCGGTGTTGCCCTGATGCAGACGCGCCGTGCTGTCCTCCATGCGCCCGCCGAAATTCAGCTCGTTGAACGTCGCACAGACCGTGGGATGCCCGGTCAGGCAATTGTCGCAGTGGCCACAATGGGCGAAGGACATCACCACATGATCGCCGACCGCGACGCTGGTGACGTTGGCACCGACCTTCTCGACCACACCGGCACCTTCGTGTCCAAGCACCACAGGATACGGGGAAACCGCCAGGTCACGTCCCACCGCGTCGGTATGGCACACGCCGGTGGCCACCACCCTGACCAGAATCTCGTTTGATTCCGGCCCCGACAGCCTCACCTCCTCGATCGAGAACGGTGCGCCCTGGGTGCGGGTTACTGCCGCCTGAATCTTCATGCCAGTCTCCGGTTCGGGAATACCCACCCAGGAAAACCTGTACCTGCATGCCAGTCACGAGGCAAATGCCCATCCAAGCCGAACCACGCACTCGAATGGCTCGCAATGACCTGCATTGAAACGGACCGCAAAGGCCGGGCCTCGGCAAGCTGCAGTCTACGCCACGCCCCTGCTTGGTCAAGCACAGTGACTGTCGGCAAGATGAAGAGGTCGGATCCCGCTTCCATGCTTTTGCTGCATCGTCCCGGGATTGCAGCCGCCAGCAGGGATGCCTGCGCCAGCCAGCAAACACCGCGTTCAGCATGCGGCGGCCAGACTGTCCGCCGAGGCAATCCAGGGCGCATGCGCACGGCTTCCCCGCCCTTTCGCGAGCGCTGCGCGGGATCTGTGGAGCAGCGCACACTTTGCCCAACATGAATGGCCCGGATGATGCAAGAACCCTCGCAAGCAGCCTCGCCATCGAGGTTTGCGTGAAAGGCCAACGCCATGTGGATGAACAGAATTCGCCGGAACCTGAACCTTGCCCTGGTCCTGACCTTCGGCATCGTCACCAATGTCATGATCCTGCCATTTGCGATCTACCGGCTGTTCAGCGGACAGATCGTCGCTGGCAGTATCGACCTGGTGATTGTTGCCTGCATCAGTCTCGGCTCCGTGCATGCCTACGTGACCGGGCGCACGCAAGGCGCGGCATTGTTCCTCGCCATCACCTACTCGAGCGGCTGCATCGCGATTGCCTATGTCGCCGGCGCGGCGGGCCCGTTGTGGATGTATGCAGTGTTGTTGTCGAATTTCCTGCTCGTTGAACGCAGGCGCGCAATGCTGATTTCCGCCTGCGCCATCGCTGCCGTCGCCGCCAGTTCGCTGGCACTGCCGGAACTGGCGCACAAGGCGGCCTTCGTTGTCTCCGGCATGGTGGTTTGCCTGTTCTCGTTCGTGTTCGCGTGGCGCTCTGAACTGCAACACCAGCAACTGGAAGACCTTGCCGCGCTCGATCCATTGACCGGTGCGCGCAATCGTCGCGGCATGCACGCGGAAATAGAAATCGCCATGGCGGCGAGCCGGCAAGCCGGCAAGCCACTTGGCCTGATCATTTTCGACCTCGACCATTTCAAGCAGGTCAATGATCGATTTGGCCATGAGGCCGGGGACAATGTCCTTGTCGAAGTGGCCGATCTGGTACGTCGAATGACGCGCAAGAATGACAAGTTCTTCCGCCTTGGCGGCGAGGAGTTCGCCTTGCTCATTGCCGATGCCAAGACCACCGACTTGCGTGAGATAACGGAAAAAATCCGCACCGGCATTGCCCGCAAAGTGCGCTGCGGGGACACCCCGGTGACGGCTTCGTTTGGTGCCAGCCTGCTGCGCGCGAGCGAAACCGAATCCGAGTGGCGCGATCGGGTCGATGCCGCCATGTACCGTGCCAAGCGCGAAGGCCGCAACCGCTCGGTGGTCGAAGGAGTGTGCCTGCCGGCGGGCGGCGAAGGCGGTACCCTGGCGGCCAATGAAAGGTCTCACGACCTGGCCAACGATCGAATCGTGCCAATCGATCAAACGCGGCCCACGCCGGCGCAGTTTCCGCCGAGCCAGCGCACGCAGTCGCTCCGCCGGAATTTCCGTCGCTGACACTGGAAGTCCCACCCATCGTGCAGCGTGGCAAAGCGGCCGCTGCTTGCCGTGACCGGCCGCACCGGGAGAAATGACGCTGGCACCGCTGGTTCAGCCCTGCCCCGGATCCACGTTGCCCTGACCTGGCGGCTCGGGTCGCAGCCATAACCACGTCGCGACCAGGGCCATCATCGTGCTGACGCCGGCGGCCAGCCACCAGCGTGGCGAAAAGAGGAACAAGATCACCGCGGTGGCCGCCATCATCGTCGTCGCCAGCCACTTCGCATTGCGGCTGACCGCGCCGGTCGCATGCCAGTCGCGGATCATCGGCCCCATGACCGGATGTGCGAGCAGCCAGTCGTGCAGGCGACGGGAACCGCGCGAGGCGGCGTAGGCGGAGAGCAGGACGAACGGAACCGTCGGCAGCACCGGCAAGGCGATGCCGATGATGCCCAGGATCAAGCTGACGTATGCCAGCAGCCACCACGCCCAACGCCAGCTGCGCGAGGATTCCGGGTTCGGCGGCTCGCTCATGTCGGTGCGCCCGCGATGGCACGCATGGGCGCAACTTGGCAATCAGCCATCAACCGGCACCCTGCACTCAGTCGTGGATGACCCGGTAGCACGGAACATAGGCTGCCGTGCCGGGCAGCTTCATGCGCTGTTGGGAAACGAAGCTCGCCAGCAGGTCATCCAGCGCCTGCATGATCTCGTCGTCGCCACGGATCAGGAACGGGCCGTGCTGTTCGATCGCACGCATGCCGTCGATCTTTACGTTGCCGGCAACGATTCCCGAAAACGCCCGCCGGAGGTCGGCGGCAAATTCATGCCGCGGCTGTTCACGATGCAGATTCAGCGATGCCATCGCCTCGTGCGTCGGGTGGAATGGATACTGCAGGCTTTCATCGATGCTGATCGCCCAGTTGAAGAAGAACGCATCGCCACTCTCCAGGCGGTACTTGCGCACGCGCTCGACGCCCTTGGCGACCTGTCGCGCAACCAGGCCCGGATCGTCGATGATGATCTGGTAATGACTGGCGACTTCATCGCCCAGGGCAAGACGCAGGAAGCGGTCGATCTGCTCGAAATAGGCCGCCGATTCGCTGGGGCCGGTGAAGATCAGCGGATACGGTATCCCGGCATTGGCCGGGTGCAGGAGGATGCCGAGCAGATAGAGGATCTCCTCGGCGGTGCCGACGCCGCCGGGAAACACGATGATCGCGTGCGCGGTGCGCACGAACGCCTCAAGGCGCTTCTCGATATCCGGCATGATGATGAGGTTGTTGACGATCGGGTTCGGCGACTCGGCGGCAATGATGCCGGGCTCGGTGATGCCGATATAGCGGTTCTTGGTGCGGCGCTGCTTCGCATGGCCGATTGTTGCTCCCTTCATCGGCCCCTTCATTGCGCCCGGGCCGCAGCCGGTGCAGATGTCGAGATCGCGCAGGCCAAGCTGGTAGCCGACATGCTTGGTGTAATCGTATTCGTAACGCGAAATCGAATGCCCGCCCCAGCACACGACAAGGTTCGGCGCGACGTTGGCCCGCAGCACGCGCGCATTGCGCAGGATGTCGAACACCGCGTGGGTAATGCCTTCCGAATTGGCGAGGTCGAAGCTGCCGGCTTCGATCTGGGTAGACACGAAGACGATGTCGCGCACGACGGCAAACAAGAGTTCGTTGATGCCGCGGATGATCCGGCTATCGACGAAAGCATGTGCCGGCGCATTGATCAACTCAAGACCCACTCCGCGATCCTGCTGCAGTACCTGGATCTCGAAATCGGCGTGCATCTCGCTTGCCGCACGCGGATCATCGGTCACCAGGCCCTGGGTCAACACGGCCAGCGCACAGCTGCGCAGCAGTTGATGCAGTCCACCGGCACTGGCATCGCGCAAGCGCGCCACTTCCTGGCGGGAAAGGACATCGAGGCCCGAGGCAGGTCCGATGCGTGCGCTGACGGTCGACGGCCGGGACGGGGATGGATCTGGTTTGTTCATTGATTTCTCGTCGGCTGCACTGCCTGCGCGAAAGGCACTCGGCAATGCGTGGAGGGTCCGCCCCTGGGCGGTCGGCTAGGATCCGCGAATGCAGTGGATCGGGTCAATATGCGGGTGGCGCTACACGGGCTCGTGGCGCACACGGCCAGCAACTGCTCGGCAACTGCTCCTGCGTTGCTCTACCTCCTGCATCCGTGCAGTCGTCCTGCGTTGTCGGCATACAGGCCATCCATGGCCATCGCCGACAACTGCTCGGCAATTGCTCCTGCGTTGCTCTACCTCCTGCATCCGTGAAGTCGTCCTGCGTTGTCGGCATACAGGCCATCCATGGCCATAAAAAAACCGGCGTCCTTGCGGACGCCGGTCGATTCACACCAGCAAGGCTGGATCGGGATCAGAACTTGTAACGGAAGGTTGCCTGCACCGACCAGCGCGAGACTCCGGTGTTGACGCCATCTCCGTTGACTTCCTGGATGCTCGTGGCGTCCGCGCGGTTGAAGCGGTAGACATACTTGCCGGTTGCCGGATCGATGCCGGCGAAATTGGCAATGCGCTGCGTCGAGAAGAATCCGTAGTCGTCGATCTGTCCCCAGTCCTTGTCGATCAAGTTGCCGATATTCATGATGTCGAAGGTGAACTCGGCCTTGTGTCCATCCATGAAGCCCGGGATTTCCTGGGTCAGGCGCACGTCGAAATTGTGCAGGAACTTGGCATTGAACGAGTTCGCCGGAGCGACACGACCACGGTACTTGTTGATTTCCGGATGCGCGTCGAGGTAGGCGAAGAATGCAGCTTCCTCCTCGGCATTCGGGAAGATCACGTCACCCGGGCCATTCGGCACGTAGAACAGGTCGTTCGCGCTGCGGCTGTCGCCATTGGCATCGTTGGCAAACACCAGGCTGTACGGACGACCGGTGCGGCCTTCATAGACGACGGACGCCGAAGTCTTGTTGTCTCCGAAGAACTTCCATTCCTTGGTCAGGATTCCGGTGAAGCGATGCTTGAACGCATAACGCGAGTCATACGCCACATCCTCGTTGGCGTTGTAGATCGCGGCATTGTTCCAGTTGGAGGTGTTCTGCGAACTTGTGCCCGGGCTGACTTCCTTGGCTTCGGTATGCGTGTAGCCGGCAAGCCACGACCAGCCGCTCTCGGTCATCGGCTTGGACAGGCTCAGGGTGATCTGGTTGCCACCACCCTTGTCCGTGTTGCGGATCAGGATCACGTCGCCGATCGAGTTCGGACGATTCGCCCGTGCAGTGACGCCACGCCCCGAAATCGGCGCACTGGAACCCCAGTTGGCAGGGTTGTAGCCGGCCTGGTTGTAGAACATCGAGCGTCCATCCTGGCTGACGCCGGTCGGCGCACCCAGGTCGAGACGGTTGAAGAAGATGCCGTCCTTGTTCCAGAACGAAAGCACTTCGGCCGAGGCGACGATGCCTGCCCAGGGCAGCTCGTGGTCAAACGCGAGGTTTGCCTTCCACACTGACGGCAGCTTGAAGCCAGGTTCGACGATGTCGACGTTCTGGCGGCCACTGACCGAGAAACCCGTGGTTGGCTGGTTGTTCGGATCGGGATTGAAGATCGGGCCAATGCCGCCGCTTACGCTGGAGCTGTATTCGACATAGTTGCGACCGGTGTTCTGGTAGGCGCCGGCCAGCCAGACGTTGGGCGGCGAACCCATGAACAAGCCGATGCCGCCGCGCACTTGGGTCGGACGCTCCGACTCGATGTTGTAGTTGAAGCCAAAGCGTGGCTGCACGACCGAGCTGTTCGGCAACTTCGTGTTGTCGTAGCCGTAAATGTCCTGGATGTTCGAGTTGTAGAGCGGCGTATCCGGGAAATCGGGCGTGTCGACGCGCAGGCCGAAGGTCAGGTTGAGGTTGTAGGTTGCCGCCCAGCTGTCCTGGACGAAGACGCCGGTGTTGGTCAACTCGTACTGCGCGGGAATATCGGCATAGCTGCCACCGGGCGTCGGTGCGCGGTAGTCGTACTGGCGCGGATTGCCCGATTCGAAATCAGCAATGCTGCCAAAGCGATAGGTGCCGTTCTGGTTGCGACCGTAGTAGTTGAAAATGTCGTTGTTCGACCAGTCGACGCCAAACTTGACCGTGTGATCGCCGAGGAACAGGTTGCCGGCAGCAAACAGGCTCTTTTCCTTGGTGTTGATGACGTTGACGTGGCGGTTCTGCTCGGTGCCGAGGAACACCGCATCGTTGCCGAAATCGATGCGGATCTGCGGCAGGAACGATGTCGGTTCGGCAACCGCGTCATACACGCGATAGGACGCCTTCAATTCGGTCGAGAAATTCTCGCTCCAGTCACTGAACAACTCGCCGACATAGCTTTCGAATGTCTTGTTCTGGTTGTACCAGTGCGTGTTCAGCGAGACCGAGGTGCTGTTGAAATTCGGGATCTTGGCGACATCCTGGGCGAGCTTGCTGTAACGGAAGCTGGCGCGATGGTTCTCGTTGATGTTCCAGTCCAGCTTTGCCGCGTATTCCTCGATGTCGGTGCCCAGTGCGCTGGCGCCTTCGAGCGAGCCGGCGTTGAACCCCCAGACATTCTGGGCGATGCTCTGGATCTGGGCGATATCCGCGTCCGTGATGTCACCGTTGCCATAGGGCGAATTGACGACATCCGCGCCGGGAGCCGAGCGCTTGAACTTCTCGTAATTGACGAAGAAGAACAGGGTGTCCTTGATCAACGGGCCGCCAAAGGTTGCGCCGTAGGTCTTTTCATCCTTGAAGCCGGTGAAATCATTGCCGTTGCGGTCGTCGCCGACCATGTTGTCGTTGCGGTAGACGCCATAGACGCTGCCATGGAACTCATTCGTGCCCGACTTGGTGACGGCGTTGACCACCGCACCGGATCCGCCGGTGGTGGTGACGTCATAGTTGGCCAGGCCGATATTGATTTCCTCGATCGCGTCCATCGACACCGGCTGGCGCTCGGTCGGGAAATTGTTGCCCTCAAGGCCAAACGGATCGTTGGTGGCGACGCCGTCGATGCGGATCGCATTGAAACGCGTGTTCTGGCCACCGGCGGAAATGGCGCCGTCGGCCTTGCTGACCTGGGCAATGCGCGGATCAAGGCGCATGTAGTCCTGGATGTTGCGTCCAGCCGAGGGCAATGCCTGGATCTGCTGGTTGGTCAGGTTGGTGCCCGTGCCCATTTTCTCGGCACTGAACAGCGAATTGGCGGTACCGGTGACGACGATCGTTTCAAGGCTCGCCGCAGGAACCAGGCTGGCACTGACCGTGTTCGCATCGCCGATCTGCAGATAGACGTTTTCGCGGGTTTCGGTCTGGCCATCCTTGGTGATGGTGATCGTGTAGGGGCCGCCGACACGCAAACCGCGTGCCGAATAGCGGCCAGCCGCATCGGTGGTCACATGACTGACCGTACCGGAAGTGCTGTGCGTGATCGTGACCTCTGCTCCCGTTGCCGGCTGACCTTGTGCATCGGTCACCGTGCCACCGAGGTTTGCCGAAGTGCTCTGCGCATAGGCGCCGGACATCGCAAACAGCGAAGAAAGCATCAACGGCAGCAGCCGCATCGTCAATCGCTTGTTCATTACTACCTTCCTCAAGATGATTTGAAACAGGATTTTGGCAAAACCAGCCGTATCGCGATCGCGCGATGGGCTCATTGAAACAACTACCCCGGGAACTGACGCAAGGCTTGCAGCATCGCCATCCAGCCATCGTCGGCATGGGCTGGCAAGCAATTAACCGTAGTTTAACCCGGGATCGTGACAGATTTCTAACAAAAACATCTGAACGTGCAAGGCAAGGCCCGGGGTCGCCAGGATCGCGCGCGCCGACGCCCCGGCAGCCAGCCGGTTGCAGGGCTGGAAAATAGCTGAACAAGAAAAGGAGTGACCCATGAAATCATGGGCTTGGCGTGGATTCCGGAGAATGCACTTCAACTCAGGTTGCCAGCTTCACATAGGCAACGGCGCCGTCCAGGAACATCTGCACCGAAAGCGCCACCAGCAACATCCCCATCAGGCGCTCCAGCGCCACCAGTACGCTCGCGCCCAGCCAGCGATAAAGATAGGTGGATGAAATCAGCAGGATCGAGGTCGCCAGCCAGGCCAGGAACAAGGCGATGCTCCAATCCACGGTACGCCCCGGATTGCTGTTGGCCAGCAACATGACTGCGGCCATGGTCGAAGGCCCGGCCACGGCCGGGATCGCCATGGGCACGATGAACGGCTCGGCCTCGACGTCGCCGCCGAAAATGCCGTCGCGCGAGGGGAAGATCATGCGGATGCCGATGAGGAAGAGGACGATGCCGCCGGCGATGCTGACGGATTCGGGCTTCAACTGCAGCGCACTGAGCAGGTACTTGCCGCCGAACAGGAAAACGAACAGCACGACCAGGGCAATCAGCAATTCGCGGATGAGGACCAGTCGCCGCCGCTCGGGCGCCACGTTTTTCAACAGGCTCAGGAACAACGGGATGTTGCCAAGCGGATCCATGATCAGGAACAGGAGGATGCCGGCCGACAAGGTGCTCATCGAAGTGTCCTCAGTGCGCCGGCCGCAGATCGAGTGTGCAGCCGCGCATTGGCGCACCTGCGGCACTGAGCAGCCAGGCCACCGCCGCGGCCGTCGCCTCGGGCAATTCGCGTTCCAGCGTGTTCTCGCCAAAATAGGCCATTCGCCGCAAGCCGGTCCGCATGGGCGGCGGCAAAACGGCGTGGATGCGGACCGGGCTGTTTTCCGTTTCCTGATTGAGGATCGAGGCCAATGCGCCCAGCGCGGACTTGGCCACGCCATAACTGCCCCAGAACGCCTTGCCGACGCGCCCGGCATCTTCCATGACGAACACCACGGCCGCGTCGTCGTTCGCCCGCATCAGCGGCAGGCAGGCCTGGGTGATCAGGAATGGCGCGTTCAGCGCCACCTGCTGGATGCGCAACCAGTCGACCGGCTTGAACTGATCCAGTGGCCGCAGGCCATCGAAGAGGACCGCCGCATGCACGATCGCATCGAGGCGGCCGCACTGGAAACGGATCGCCTCGGCCATGTCGAGGTAGTCGTCCGCCGTGGCACCTTCGAGATCCATCGGATAGATCGCCGGCTTCGGTGCGCCGAGACCTTCCAGTTCATCGTAAAGCGCTTCGAGTGGGCGCACCTTGCGTCCGACCAGGACAACGGTCGCCCCGGCCTTCGCGCAGGCGATGGCGCAGGCGCGGCCAAGCCCGCCGGTGGCACCGGTGATCAGCACGACTCGATCGCGCAGTGCGTCGCCAGAGATGGCCGCGGGCTCGCTTCGACGCAGAGGCAGCATTGCGGTCAAGCCTTCTGCAGATCGCGGACGATGCGTTCAAGATCACCGCTCTCCTGGAGCTCCACGGTGATGTCGCAGCCGCCAATCAGTTCACCGCCTATGAAAAGCTGCGGAAACGTCGGCCAGTTGGAGAATCGCGGGAGGTTGGCCCTGATCTCGGGATCCTCGAGGACATTGATCGAGACAAACGAGGCACCGACCGAGCTCAGGGCCTTGACCGTGCGGCCGGAGAATCCGCACATCGGATACTCGGGCGTACCCTTCATGAACAACACGATCGGGGCGGATTCCACGGTGGATTTGATGCGTTCCATGATGTCCATGCTGGTCTCGGTTGAAGATGCTGGCGACAAGGTCGGGCAATCGCCCATTTTAGCAGCCCGCATGCGTTCCGGTTGATTTGCAGTGAAGCAACTTCATATGCTGCGGAGTGCCTCCATTCACGCCTCGTGCAAGCGGATCCTGCAACGATCCGCTGTTCGTCGTTCCCTCCAACCATTCCAACGCCGCCAGCAAGGAGATTCCAATGGCTATCGAACTTCCCCCGCTCCCGTGGGCCCGTGACGCGCTCGCTCCGCATATTTCCGCCGAGACCATCGATTTCCACTACGGCAAGCACCATCAGGCATACGTGACCAATCTGAACAACCAGATTGCCGGCAGCGAATTCGAAAACATGGCGCTGGAAGACATCATCCGCAAATCCAGCGGCGGCATGTTCAACAATGCCGCACAGGTCTGGAACCACACGTTCTACTGGAACTGCCTCGCGCCAAACGGCGGCGGCGAACCCGGCGGAAGACTCGCAGATGCCATCAATAAGTCTTTCGGCAGCTTCGCCAAGTTCAAGGAAGAGTTCACCAAGATCTCGGTGGGAACATTTGGCTCAGGCTGGGGCTGGCTGGTGCAGCGCGCCGATGGCGACCTTGCCCTGGTCAGCACTTCGAACGCGGCCACACCGCTGACCGGCAGCGATCGCGCGCTGCTCACCTGCGATGTCTGGGAACACGCCTACTACATCGACTACCGCAACGCGCGTCCGAAATACCTTGAAGCATTCTGGAACCTGGTCAACTGGAAGTTTGTCGAGAGCCGGATGGCGTAGAGCCGGGATGACCAGCCGCTCGGCTGTTGAAAGGCGGGATTCGGGAATTGAAATTCCCGCTTCCCTATTCCTTGCCGAGGAGCGCTGCAATCACCGGCGCGATCTGCTCCTGCCGGCCCAATGACCGGCCAAGGCGCTGCAGGGGCTCGACCAGCCCCGCAGCGCTGTCCGCGCAAATTGTCGTGTGGCCGACTTTGCGACCTTCGCGCGGTGGCTTGCCATAGTCATGCCAATGCGCGCCCATTTCACCGAGCACCGGGTTCGCATCGGGCAATTCGCCGACCCAGTTCAACATGACGCTGCATCCGCGCGCAGCGGTGTCGCCGAGCGGCAAGCCGAGCACTGCACGCACATGGTTCTCGAACTGGCTGCAGACCGCGCCTTCGATCGTCCAATGTCCGGAGTTGTGCACACGCGGGGCCATCTCGTTGCCGAGCAGCTTGCCATCGAAGGAAAACAGTTCGAGGGCAAAGACGCCCACGTAGTCCAGGCGCTCGGCCAGTGCATGGGCGCGTGCCACCGCAAGCTGCTGCAGAGTTTCATCGACCACCACGGGTGCCAGGCTCGCCGAGAGGATGCCGTTGCGATGCCAGTTGCGGGTCAATGGATAGTGGCGGAATTCGCCACTGCGCGAACGCACAGCAACCACTGAAATCTCGCTGTCGAAGGCAACGAAGGCCTCCAGGATCAGCGGCACCCCGCCCAGCACCGCCCACGCAGCCTCGATATCCGCAGGCTGGCGCAGGACGAACTGGCCCTTGCCGTCGTAACCGAGACGTCGCGTCTTCAGCACCGCCGGAAGTCCGGTCCTGGCCACGCCCGCGCGCAAATCATCGATGCTGTCGACCGTGGCGAACAACGGCGTTTCAAGGCCGACCTCGCCGAACAGGGTCTTCTCCTGCAGGCGATCCTGGGCGACTGCCAGTGCCGCCGGGTTCGGGAACACGCATGTATGCCCGGTCAGCCATTCGGCGGTCACGGCCGGCACATTCTCGAAATCAAACGTCGCCACGTCGACCTGCCCGGCAAATTTCAGCAAGGCCTCGAAATCACGCCAATCGGCGCGCAGCAAAGGCGCGACCTGCCCTGCACAGGCATCCTCCGCGCTGTCGACGACGAGAAAGCGGTGGCCAAGTGGTGCGCCGGCGAGCGCAAGCATGCGCGCCAGTTGCCCTCCACCAAGTATGCCGATGGTCGCCACGACTACTCCTGCCTCGGATCCGGATGGGCGAGTACGATTTCAGTCTGCTCGCGCCGGAAGGCTTCGAGTCGCGCGGCGACGGAAGGATCACGCAGGGACAGGATTGCCGCCGCAAACAAGGCTGCATTGATGGCACCAGCCCGACCGATGGCGAATGTGGCCACGGGAATCCCGGCAGGCATCTGCACGATCGAGAGCAGGGAGTCCATGCCATTCAAGGCCTGTGACTGGACCGGCACGCCGAGTACGGGAATGCGGGTTTTCGCCGCCAGCATGCCAGGCAGGTGCGCGGCGCCACCGGCACCGGCAATGATGGCGGCGAGTCCGCGCGAATCGGCTTCCGCCGCGTAGCTGAACAGCAGATCCGGCGTGCGGTGCGCCGAAACCACGCGAACCTCATGGGCGATCTGTAAGCGATCGAGCGTTTCCACCGCGTGGCACAGGGTATCCCAGTCGGATCGGGAGCCCATGACGACGCCGATTCGCGACAGGTCTGCAGTGTCTGTCATGTTCGTATCACGGCAAAATCGCTATTGTACGCATATTGTCCAATCAACCAGGACAAGGCCGGCATCAGCCAGAACCAGGACAGTCCATGGACAAAAACCTGCTTGAAATCCTTTGCTGCCCTGCATCAAGAGTAGCGGTGCGCCCATCACGTCGCGACGAACTTGAGGCACTGAACCGGGCAATCAAAGCCGGCAGCGTCGTCACGGTGGCAGGCGTGGCGATCAAGACACCTCTGGAGGAAGCCTTGATAACGCGCGATGGCAAGGTCATATACCGCGTTGAAGACGGCATTCCGGTCATGTTGATCGACGAGGGGATCGGCACCTTGCAGGTGAACGACTTTCCTTCGTAGCAGGACCGGCGGATTTGTGAACCACGTCACATTAGACGGGCTAATTCCACATGAATCCGGGTCGTTCTTGATGCATCCTTTGCATGCAGCATTGCGCACGCATGCGCTGACCCCGTGAAGCCGATGGCAACGCCTGAAGACAAACCCAGCAAGATCGTCGAACTCAAGCAGCGCCAGGCCGGCGCAGGCGGATCGCCGGATCGGTTGGGCGAGTTGCTCAAGCTGGTCCGTGGCATCGCGCTGAAGCGCGTCAACGGCCTCGTCAGCACCCTTTTCGAAAACGTCGACGACGCACTTTTCCATCTCGCCGAGCGAGCCGAAAGCAATGCCGTCCAGGTCCAGTTCTTCGATGGCATGCGCGAAGTGCGCAAGAAGCGCCAGCTTGTCGAGCGCGTCTTCCAGGAACAGCTTTCGCAGATCTTCAATGATTTTGCCGACGGCAAGCTGAAACCGGTTCGCCCGGAAGTCGCCAATCCGTCAAACGCGGGCTTGAGCCTGGTCGACGATCAGGAACTCGAGGATTCGCTGGCCATTTCGAGCATGGTGGCAAAGTCGGAAAACCGGCTTGCGCGGCCCCTGCACCTGGTCAATCAACGCCTCTCGGTCATCAGCGGCGGCAATGTCGTCGAGGATGCGAGCAACCCGATCGGCCCGGCACCGTTGTGCCAGGCGTTCCGCTCGGCGGTGCGCGAGTTCGATCTCAATGTCCAGGTCAAGCTGATCATCTACAAGTTGTATGACCGCTACGTGATGGCCGGGCTTGAACCCTTGTACGAGGAGGTCAATACCGAACTGATCCGTGCCGGGGTGTTGCCGCAGATCCGCCACCAGTTGCCGCCGTCCATGCGCAATCGGGCACCGCAGGGGCCGCTGCCCGGCGCAGCGGGTGCCGCTCCGCCACCCACGCCCGACGGGCAAGTGGCACAGGGTGGTGGCAGCTATGGCGATGTCGGCTACGACCCGGTCGCTGCGGAACTGCAGGCCGAGTTGTATTCCACCTTGCGCAATCTGCTGGCCAGCCGCCGCCCTGCGCACCACGAGCATGGCGGAGACGGGTTTGCAGGATATGGGGCCACAGGCGGCATCGTTCCCAACCTGAGCCCGACCGACCTGCTCAGCGCATTGACGATATTGCAGAGCCAGTCGCAGGCATCCCAGGCTCAGGCCGAGAGTGTTGCCGATGCGGCGAAGATCGTGCAGCAGCTCAAGCAGGAATTGCTCGATCAGGCACAGCGCCTCGGCGGCACGGCAACCAGCAATTATTCCGTGTCCTCGGCCGACGAGGACACCATCGACCTGGTCGGCATGTTGTTCGAGTTCATCCTGCAGGATCGCAACCTGCCGCCACAGATCCAGGCGTTGATCGGGCGCTTGCAGATCCCGTACCTGAAGATTGCAATTCTCGACAAGCACCTGTTTGCGCAGAAGACCCATCCCGCGCGGCGACTGCTGGACGCAATGGCCGAGGCTGGCAAGAGCTGGTCGGCGGAATCGGATGTCGACAACAAGCTGCATGACCGCATCAGGACGGTCGTCGAAACGATCCTAAGTGATTTCGATGACGACCTTGCCGTCATCGAGCATGAGCTGGCGGGATTCGAACAATTCCTGCACCAGCACAAGCGTCGCGCCGAACTGGCCGAGCAACGTGCCGCGGAAGTGACGCGTGGCCGCGAAAAGCTGCATACCGCGCGGCGCGATGCCGCTCGCGAAATCCTCGCGCGGATCGGCAATCGCGAGCTGGCACCGGTCATCCACAATGTCCTTTCGCGTCCCTGGGCCAACTACCTGGTCCTCACCGATCTGCGTCACGGCAATGACTCGGAGGAATGGAAGAACGCATTGCGTTTTGCCGACGAGTTTGTCTGGAGCTCACTGCCGAAGACCACCGAAGCCGAGAAGACGCGATTGCGCGCCCTGCTGCCCCAGCTCGAGAAGACGCTGAAGCACGGCTTGGGTACCGTCGCCTACCATGAAGGCGACGTGCGCTTGCTGATGCAGGAGCTCTCGCGCTTCTACCAGGGTTTGTTGAATGGCGAGGCGTTCGAGGTCAAGACCGCCGAGGTGGTGATTGCCGAAAATGCCGCATCCGAGCAGTTGGCCGAGGCGGAAAAGGCAACCGTGACCGGCGAACCCCCGGTGCCGCCAGTCAACCAGAGCCCGGTCGAGGAAATCATCCTCTCCTCGGGCAGCATCGAAGCCGAGCCCGAGGAATCGCCAGCGAGCGGCGACGAGTTTGTCGAAGCTGCGCAACAGATGAAGGTTGGCAACTGGATCGAGTTCATCGACGAAAGCGGCAACCGTGAACGCGCCAAGCTTTCCTGGGTCAGCCCGATCAGCTCGAAATACCTGTTCGTCAACCGTCGCGGACTCAAGGTCTGCGACAAATCGGTCGCCGCATTGGCCATCGAACTGCGGCGTGGCTCCGCCGTCCTGCTTGAAGAGGTTCCGCTGTTTGACCGCGCCCTTGATGCGATCGTCGAGCGCCTGAAGCAGACGCACGCAACGGAATCGCCGTCACCCACTGCTTCCTGAGGGTTCCTCGGCACCGGTCGATGGATTACCCTGTGCGGTTACCGTGGCCAGCCAGAGTCGATACGGCAGCGCCATGCGGACAGCCAAACCCAGGATCCAGCGCATGCATGATTTCGAACACTCCGAAACTGCCGAAGCCGGCGGCATTTCAGATCCGATTGCACTTGCCAGGCCGGATGCCAAATCCATCCGCAACGATGTCAGCCGCGCCCTTGCCGAGGATATTGGCAGCGGCGACGTGACGGCCGATCTGCTGCCGCAATCACGACAAGCCACGGCGCGGGTGATCACCCGCGAGGCCGCCGTGCTTTGTGGCCAGCCATGGTTCGACCAATGCTTCATGGCGCTCGACGCAAGCGTTCGCATCAACTGGCTGGCCGACGAAGGCTCGGCTGTTCGCCCGGGCCAGCCGTTGTGCGACGTCAGCGGGCCAGTCCGCGCCCTGGTGACGGCTGAACGCAGCGCGTTGAATTTCCTGCAGACGCTGTCTGCCACCGCCACCGTGACGGCCGCCTATGTCAATGCGATTCGCGGCACGCGCGCATGCATCCTTGATACACGCAAGACCTTGCCGGGCCTGCGCTTTGCGCAGAAATACGCGGTGCGCACGGGCGGCGGAAAGAATCACCGCATGGGCCTGCACGACGCAATCCTGATCAAGGAAAACCACATTGCCGCCGCGGGCTCGCTGGGCGCAGCCGTGGCGCGCGCACGCCAGCTTCACCCGCAGGTGATGGTCGAAGTGGAAGTGGAGAATTTCAGCGAGCTCCGGGAAGCACTTGAAGCGGGCGTCGACCGCATCATGCTCGACGAGTTCGAACTCGACGAGCTGATGCAAGCGGTCGCCGAAGTCGATGGCCGCGTCCCCCTGGAAGTATCCGGAGGTGTCGGCATCGATCGCGTCCGCGCCATCGCTGAAACCGGTGTCGACTATATCTCGATCGGTGCCCTGACCAAGCACATCCGCGCCATCGACCTGTCCATGCGCATCGCCATGGGTTGATGCCTAGTCAGAATTTGCCGAGCAACTTGAGAACGCCGGCAACCACGATCGCGACAACGACGATTCCACTGACCACCCAGCCGATCGGCGAGCTGGAACCCTTCCCCGGGGCGGGCCTGGTGACTTCTTCGGCGGCAGGCGCCACAGTCGCCGGTGTCGGGGCTCCCGGTGCCAGCAGCAGGAAGCGCACGGTGTCCAGGCGCAGTTCATCACCGGGCATCAGCATTCCGGTATGCACGCGCTTGTCGTTGATCCAGGTACCGTTGGCCGATCCGAGATCCTCGACCATGACGCCTTCGGCGGTGACCTGCAGGCGTGCATGGTGGCGCGAGATCTCCTCGGCCTGGATCGGGATGCCGCAGTCGCTCTGGCGGCCAATCGTCATCGTTCCGGTCAGCGCGAAATTGCGTCCAAACGTGGAGCCGGAAACTCCGCGCAACATGAATTTCGGCAAGGCCATGCGCACGCGGGTTCGCCCGTCGGCGTCATCGGCAACGGGGGCGGCCGCGATTACCGGTGCCGCCGTGCTTCGATCCGGTGCCACGACGCGACAGCCAATACGCCCAAACAGGAGCAGGTCACCGGCCTTGAGCGGACTCTCCTGCGTGATCTGGCGTCCATTCAAGACCGTCGCCACGCTCTGGTCGCGGATGCGAACCTTGCCCTTGCCCTCGCGGACCTCGATCTCGCAATGATTGACGGCAACCCCGGGTGCTATCAGCACCACCTGGCAGTTGCTCCCGGAACCAATCAATGTGATGCCGTCAACCAGATCCACGGCAGCGTGCTCACCATTCGGAAATATCAACTTCATCACATCTTCCCCAAGGCGCTTGCGCGCTAGATTATTTTTCCAGTTCACGAACCAGGCGAAAGCCGAGACTGTTCAGGGCCACGTCTTCCGAGTAGCTGTCGCTCTCCAGCACGCTCTCCTTGTCGGCAAGCGAAAGCCAGCCGCGACCACGCAGGCCGTGTTCGCGACAGCCGTCGGACAAGGCTGCACCTTTCCCGCAGGAGGCAACCCATTCACGCACGTTGCCGTCGATATCGAATACCCCGGCCACCGCAGGGTAGCTGCCTACCTGTGCAGTCGCCGCGTTGTCATCATCGCAAGCGGCACCCGTGCGCGCATCGAACAACTTGCGGTAACTTGCATCGGCGAGATTTGCGCTCGCGCAGGTTCCCGCAGGCGCATTTCGAGCCACCTGCTCCCATTCGGCAGGTGTCGGCAGTCGATAGCGTTTGCCGGACTGCTTGGCGATCCAGTCGGCATATGCCCGGGCCTCGGCGAAACTCACGCAGACCACCGGATGGCGATCGGTCTGATTGATGTCGGCGGATTTCCAGTCACGCTTGCGCGAGGATCGGAAAATCGATTCCCGATCGCGGCAGGACGGCTCCTTTCCGGCGAACTGGCGTTGTCCGGCCGCCCTCCACCACGCGGAAAATTCGCCACGCGTGGTTTCGTGCCGCGCGAATGCCAGGGTATTGCTGACGACGACCAATTCCGGACCTTTGCGCCCGTCGATTAGGTCGCTGAAGACATAGCCGGGCTTGCCAATGCGATCGGCCGCGCGCAGGCCATCGCGGGCGGCAGGGTTTTTCGCATCCACAGCAAGGATCTTTTCATAGGCGGCTTTTGCACCCTGTGCGTCGAGGCCGTTGCTGGCGGCCAGGGCAGCCGCAAGCCACTGGTCGACTTCACGCTTGCGTCGTGATTTCGCCTCGGCGACGGTATCGGCACCTTCGCTGATTGACCCGGCGACTTCTTCGACCTTGTCGAGATAGCTGGCGAATTCGGCCAGGTTGCCGGCTGCCATCGATTTTTCCGCCAGGTCCAGGTACGCCCGTGCCGTGTCCACGACGCCCTGCTTGGCCACCTTCGACGAAGGATCGATGCGCAAGGCCAGACTGAATCGCTCGAACGCGTTCAAACGCGGCGGGTTGGTCAATCGCTGTCCTGCCAGATCAGCACGCGCCTGGCGCACCAGTTGCGCAACCGGATCGACCACGGTCGGCACGCTGGCCAGGTCAAACGGCAAGGCCGGACCCAATTCATCAGCGCCAAACAATTCATCGCTGCTTGCATCCTGGGCACGCGGTGTCTCGCTCACCGGCGTGCCCGGGGCCTGACCAGTGGCAGCGATTGGTGATGCGATGGCTTGGCTGGCTGGCCTGGGCGCGGCTTCACTGCTGTCGGCGACTTTTGTCGGCGCCTCATTTCCCCGACCCGCAAACAGGGCGTAGCCCACCGAGCCGATCAAGAGGATGCCGAGTGCCGCGAATACCAATGGCAGCCAGGATCGCGGTGAATTGCCGACCTCCTTGCTGGCAGCCGTGGCGGCGGCCGAGGCCTCCATGCTCGGCAAAACGCCGATGCGCGTCGGTGCCTCGCTGGCACGCAGGGCCGATGCCATCGTTTCGCGTTGCAGGACCCGGGTTGGCGCATCCTGTGCTGGCGCCGTTGCGGCAACCCCGCGTGGCTCGATGCCGGCGAGCGCCGCGATGAACTCCTCCGCACTCTGGTAGCGCTCGGCCGGATCCTTGGCCAGGGCCTTGTCGATCAAGGGCTGCCAGTGCTCCTTGCCCGCCGGCAAGCGCGGAATGGGTTCGAATACATGGGCATAGGAAACCGCAAAGCCATCGGCTCCTTCATACGGGGGTTTGCCCGTCAGGCCGAACCAGGTCAACACGCCGAGGCCATACAAGTCCGAACGCGCGTCGACATCGCTGCCACGGGCCTGCTCGGGACTCATGTAATGGCTGGTTCCGACCGATATGCCGGCGCTGGTGATGCGTGCCGTCTGGCTGAAGGCGCGGGCAATGCCGAAGTCGGTCAGCAGCGGGGTATCGCTGACATCGAACAGGATGTTTCCCGGGGCAACGTCGCGATGGACATAGCCACGATGGTGCGCATAGCCGAGCGCATTGCCGATGCCTTCGAGGATGCGCAGCAGATCCTTCTCGCTCATGCCGAGGCGCACGCGTTGGGCGAAGTCTCCGCCCGACAGGTATTGCATCGAGAAGTAATTGAGCTGGGCCTGGGTGACCCCGACATCGTAGACCTGGACGATATTCGGGTGCGCCAGCGAGGCGAGCATCCGCGCTTCCTGCAGGAAGCGTTTCGAAAACGTCGGATCCGCTGCCAGTGCGGGGGCCATGACCTTGAGCGCCACTTCACGATCAAGCGAGGTCTGCAGTGCCAGATAGACGCTGGCCATGCCACCAACGCCCACTTCGCGTCGAATCACATACCCGGGGATGTCAATCGCAGTCACGCTCGCTCCCTAATTTTGCGCCACGATTGTAACGAATCACGAACAATTGTCTGCGAATTCCAGCCGGTTCAAGGAAACCCCGGATGGCGGCAGCTTTCCGCCGCCGCGAACCCTGCATCCGTGACTCGAATTGGCGCCCTTGCGCGGGCGACGGCCCAGCCCGCAAAGCGCGCTTGCGGACCCGACCTGCCTGACCCATGCAGCTGCGCCTACTTGACCACATGGAGCCTTGGTCGCTGCGGCGCCGGCTCAGGTTCAGGCGCCTCGGGTGGCGGCAGCGAGCCTGCCGGTTCGGCGGGAAACATCATGCCTTTGCCGTTCTCCTGCGCATAAATGGCAAGCACGGCAGCCATCGGCACTTCGATCGGCTGGCTCACACCGGAAAATCGAGCCATGAAGCGCACACTGTCCGTGCCGATCTCGAAGCGGGCGACCGCACGCGGTGCGACGCTCAGGACCACGCGGCCATCCTTGATTGCACTGGGCGGCACGCGCACACCGGCGACACTGGCGTCGACCAGCAGGTGGGGTGTGAGGCCATTGTCATTGATCCAATCGTGGATGGCGCGCAAGAGGTACGGCCGATTCGAGGTCATTGCTGGTTCCGACACCCTGTTTCCTCATGCATGCAAGACGCGTTCTTCAGGGGTCATGCTGCGCGTGAACACCTGACTGTGAAAAATCCGCTCGCCGTAGTCGATGATCGACTGGGCTTCCTTCGGCAACTGGATCCCCAATGACTGGAAACGCCAGACCAATGGCGCAAACGCACAATCCGCAAGGCTGATTTCGGGGCTCAGGAAGAATTTCGACGCCTTGAATGCCGGTGCATTGCTGATCAGCTCTGCCCGCAGTGCCTTGCGCGCCGGCTCGGCTCCCTTGCCGCCCTCTTCGATCTGGTCAACCAGGGTCAACCAGTCATTTTCCAGCCGCACCATGGCCAGGCGCAGTCGCGCCCGGGAAAGCGGGTCGACCGGCATCAACGGTGGGTGCGGATAGCGCTCATCCAGATATTCGGAAATGACGCTGGTGTCATACAGCACCAAGTCGCGATCGACCAGGGTCGGCACCGAGTTGTACGGATTCAGCTCGATCAGGTCCTCTGGGGGATCGTCGAGATCGACGATAACTTGGTCGTAACTGACGCCCTTGGCCGACAGGACGAGCCGGATCCGATGACAATGCACGCAATTGCGCGCCGTAAATAGAGTGAGTACTGCCCGCGAACGCTGACTCAAGGCCATGTCGGCACACCTCCCCTGGCGGACTGGACGCCCGCAAGATCAAGCGACCGTGTCAATCCCGGCCGTCCCCGTTCGTCCGCACTCTACTACGCGGAAACGAAACCGCATAGATCACCGGGGGTTGTGGCCGCAGCCCGGGGATGCGGCCGCGAGTACGGCACAGGGGAACGGACCGGGGCCAAGCCCCGGCCAGGCTCAATGGACGTCTTTCCAGTATTCCTGCTTGAGGAAATAAGCCACCAGGGTGAATACGGCAAGGAAGAGGACCACCCAGATGCCGATGGACTTGCGCTGCATGGCCGCCGGTTCGGCCGCGTACTGGAGGAAGTTGGCGACATCCCGGGCAACTTCATCGAATTCCTTCGGCTTCAGCGACCCTGCCTGATGCAGGTCAAACCCTTCGAATACCTCAGGATTGTCGCCCTGGGCCGGCTTGAACCTGGCAGTCTGCACCCCTTGCAGTTCCCACAATGCGTTTGGCATCGAGGCGTTCGGGAACATCGTGTTGTTCCAGCCGATTGGTCGACTCGAATCGAGATAGAACGACCTCAGGTAGTTGTAGACGTAATCGACGCCCTTGGCCCGCGCGATCAGGGAGAGATCCGGCGGCGGCGCGCCAAACCAGGCTTTGCCGTCCACCGGGTTCATCGAGGCGGGAATGCGCTCGCCGAAATTCGCCCCGGTGAAGTTCAGGTTCTGCATCACCTGATCCTGGCTCAGTTGCAGATCCTCGGCGATGCGCGAATAGCGCATCAGACTCAAGGAATGGCAGCCGGAACAATAGTTGAAGAAGATCTTCGCGCCGTTCTGCAGCGAACCCGTGTCCGCAAGGTTTGCATTCGAGGCCGGCAATGCGCCCTCGGTGGCCGCCATCGCCGCCGGTGCGACGGCCAGTGCCAGACCGAGCAGGAAACCGCTGAACAATCTTTGCATCGTGTGCATGCCCGTATCAGTCATGGCCGGTCACCCGCTCCGGAACCGGCTTGGTCTTCTCGAAGCCGAATGCGGTGTAAACCCAGAGGTAGATGAAGAAACCGAAATAGGCGGCGGTCAGGAAGCGGCCGATGATCGTCTCGACCGGATCCGTTCCCGGGCCCGAACCGATCTTGCCGAGCCAGACGAAGCAGATGCCGAGCACGAACAGGCCAACCCGGAATCCGACTCCGCGATAACGCCACGATTTGACCTTGCCGCGATCCAGCCAGGGCAGGAAAAACAGCACGATGATCGCGCTGAACATGGTCAGCACGCCGGCCAGCTTGTTCGGGATCACGCGCAACATGGCGTAGAACGGCGTGTAGTACCAGGTCGGCTTGATATGTGCGGGCGTCACCAGCCGGTTGGCCTCGATGAAGTTGTCATGCTCAAGGAACAGACCGCCTACGGTCGGCTCGAAAAATATGATGAAGGCACAGATCAACAGGAAGCAGCCGGTGTAGAAGATGTCCTTGACCGTGAAATACGGATGGAACGGGATGCCGTCCGCCGGTGCCTTGTCCGACCAGCGATTACCCTTCGGCCCCTTCTTGATCTCGACGCCGTCCGGATTGTTCGAGCCGACTTCATGCAGGGCAAAGATGTGCAGGACGACCAGCAGCAGCAGCACCAGCGGCAAGGCGATCACGTGCAAGGCGAAGAAGCGGTTGAGCGTGGCATCCGAGGGCAGGTAGTCGCCCATGATCCATTCGGTCAGGGCACCGCCAATGTAGGGAACAGCGCCAAACAGCGAGATGATTACCTTGGCGCCCCAGAACGACATCTGGCCCCAGGGCAGCACATAGCCCATGAACGCTTCGGCCATCAATACCAGGTAGATGAGCATGCCGAGCAGCCAGACCAGCTCGCGCGGCTTCTTGTAGGAGCCGTACATCACGCCACGGAACATGTGGATGTAGACAACCAGGAAGAACGCCGATGCGCCGGTCGAGTGCATGTAGCGGATCAGCCAGCCCCACTCGACGTCACGCATGATGTATTCGACCGAGGCGAACGCTTCCGCTGCGCTCGGCTTGAAGAACATCGTCAGGAAGATGCCGGTGACGATCTGGTTGACCAGCACCACCATCGACAGCACGCCGAAGATGTACCAGATGTTGAAGTTTTTCGGAGCGTAGTACTCCGTCATGTGCTTGCGGTAGACCGGCAGGAACGACGGTGCCCGCTCGTTGAACCATTCCTGCATGCCGGTGACGGCCTGGGTCAGTCGATTGGCCATTACGCTGCCCCCTTCATCTCGCCGATCATGATGTGGTTGTCGTCAATGAAGTAGTACGGCGGCACCACCAGGTTGGTGGGTGCGGGCACACCGTCATAGACGCGACCTGCCATGTCGAAGCGCGACTTGTGGCATGGACAGAAGAAGCCGCCCTTCCAGTCCGGATCGAACGGCTCGGGCTTGAGCTCGGCGTGCAATTTCGGCGCGCAGCCCAGGTGCGTGCAGATGCCGACGACGACAAACAGCTCGGGCTTCTCCGAACGATATTCGTTCTTCGCGAACGCCGGCTGCTGCTCGGTGACCTCGGACTTCGGGTCCTTGAGCTGCGGATCCAGGCTCGACAGCACGTCGAGTTGCGCCTGGGTGCGGCGGATGATCCAGATCGGCTGGCCGCGCCACTCGAACATCACCATCTGCCCGAGTTCGAGCTTGCTGATGTCGGCTTCGACCGGAGCACCGGCGGTCTTCGCCCGCGCACTCGGTTGCCACGATTTGATGAAAGGTATGGCCGCCATTGCGATTCCTGCACCACCAACGACGGCTGTCGTTGCGGTGAGGAACCTGCGGCGGCCCATGTCGACGCCGTCATTTGCCATCCGGCACTCCACGAGAGCTTGCTGAAAAAGGAAAAGGAACTGGGATTGAACGCGGGGGTGCCGCAATATCATGCTAGTTTAACGAAGCTGTCTGCACCGCACAATCGAGAGCAGCGTGGCAGGATGTCCACCATCACCCGCGCCAACCGTCAGTTTACCCTCATGCGCCGCTCAACCACCCGAATCCTTTCCTTCATCCTGCGCTTCAGCGTCCTCGGCCTGGCGCTGGCGTTCGTGCTGAGCCTGCTTGCTCCCGGCATTGTCGACCGCTTGCGTGGAGAGAAGGCGATGGCCACGCGGAGCGAGCCGGCCAGGAATCTTCCCAGCGCAGGCTCCGCGCACTCCGAGGGACCGGTTTCCTATGCCGATGCGGTGAGTCGGGCGGCACCTGCAGTGGTCAGCATCTATGCCAACAAGATCACCACGGTCCGCCAGTTCCGCATCGTTCCCGATCCGGTAACGCGGCGCTTGTTTGGCGCGATTGCCGCCGGCCCGGCATACAAGAAGCAGGAACACAGCCTGGGCTCGGGCGTGGTCTTCAGCGCCGATGGCTACGTGCTGACCAACAATCACGTGATCAGCGGTGCCGATGACATCCAGGTGCTGCTGTCAGACGGGCGCGTTGCCCAGGCGCGCGTGATCGGCGCCGATGCGGACACCGACCTGGCCGTGCTCAAGATCGACGCCAGCGACCTGCCGACGATTGCCGTCGCCGATCGTGGCGATGTCAACGTCGGCGATGTCGTCCTCGCCATCGGCAATCCGTTCGGCGTCGGCAAGACGGTGACCATGGGCATCGTCAGCGCGACCGGCCGGCAATTGCGCCTGTCCGCTTATGAGGACTTCATCCAGACCGACGCGGCGATCAACTTCGGCAATTCCGGAGGTGCCCTGGTCAATGCCCTTGGCGAACTGGTCGGCATCAATACCGCCGTCTACCGCAACGCCGGTGGCGACACGCGCGGCGGCGGATCACCGCAGAACAATGCCGAGGGAATCGGCTTTGCCATACCGGTGAGCACGGCCAAGGCCGTGCTCGACCAGATCATCAGCCATGGCATGGTCATCCGCGGCTGGTTTGGTGCGGAATATGCCGATGTATCCGCGCTCAGTGCGGGCACGCCGGAAACCACGCCGTTGCAGCGCGGAGTCGTCGTCGTTGAAGTGTTGCCGGGCGGACCAGCGGACAACGCCGGCCTGCGCCGCGGCGATCTCCTGCTCAAGCTGGATGCCGAGGAAATCATCGACCAGGCCGATCTGCGCAGTCACGAGGCTGCCCTCGCCCCGGGCACGACGGCGCACCTCTCCGGCTTGCGCGGTGGCACGCCGTTCTCGGTGGAAATCACCCTGATGCAGCGCCCGCAGATTACCGCCAGCGGAACCTGAAACCGGCCGGATCACGCCGGATCAGGCTTGCCCTAGAGCGCCTTGCGGTAACGATCGCGCAAGGTTGCCACGCGTTCGACATAGACCTGGGTTTCGGCATACGGCGGCACATTCGCATATTTGCGGACAGCGCCCGGGCCAGCGTTGTAAGCCGCGGCGGCGAGGCGCTCGTCGCCATCGAAATCCTTGAGCATGCGGGCGAGGTATTCGGCCCCGCCGCGGATGTTCTGCGCGGCATCGAACGCATCCTCCACGCCGAGATCGGTGGCCGTGCCCGGCATCAGCTGCATCAATCCTTGCGCGCCCTTGGCTGAAATCGCCATTGGATTGAAGGCCGACTCGGCATGGATGACCGCGCGCAGCAAGGCCGCATCGACGCCGAACTCGCTGGCGGCCAGGTCAACCTCGGCCTTGTAGGCATCGACATTGAGCGCGGTGCGGGCAAAGTTGATCGTCGAATGCAGATCGCAGGCGACGCAGGTTGAAATATAGGTGAAGAGCAAGGCGAAGCGTCCGTCGCGCGGGCGCACATTGGTGTACTCGGTGATGCCGCTGCTGCGCTCGACCTTGTAGACGGCACCGCGCAGCACCTTGGGAGCGGCGCTCGATGTCGTCGCGCTGGTCATCACCTTGGCAACCGGCTGTTCCGGCAGCGCGGCGACGGGCTCGGCTTTCGCCGATGGCAGCATTGCCGCCGATGAAACGACACCCGTGCTGGTCGCACGAACGTCAGGCCGCTCCGAATAATCGACCTTGCGCTCGGCTTGCTTGCTGCGGGCCGCGGCTGGCTTGAGCGCGTAGCTGCCAATCGCCTTGCACGCGGTGAACGAGGACTGCTTGTTGGTGTAGGCGACGCTGCCGCCCGGGCCCGCGCATTTGTACAAGGTATCCGCAAGCGCGCCGGTCGAGAACATCAACCCGATCGAGAAGAATCCGCCAAATAGCTGATTTTTCGATATTTTTTTCATCACCACCGTTCAACAACCTGGCCCAGCGGCGTTCCGGAAACGGCGCTGCGGCTCCGGAAAACGCCTTGAATTCGCCGGCGTGTTGCTGGCGAGCCTCAAGTCCAGTGCGTAAACTACTGGGTTTCCTGACAATTCTCCAGATCCCATGACCGGAAAGCTCTACATCAAGACGCACGGTTGCCAGATGAACGAGTACGACTCGGCAAAAATGGCCGATGTGCTCGGCACCGCGCACGGTCTGCAATTGACCGACGATGAGGCCGAGGCCGACGTCATCCTGATCAATACCTGCTCGATCCGCGAGAAGGCCCAGGAAAAGGTGTTCAGCCAGCTTGGCCGCTGGAAGGAACTCAAGCAGCACAAGGAATCCGTGGTCATCGGCGTCGGCGGCTGCGTGGCCAGCCAGGAAGGCGCGGCAATCGTCAAGCGGGCACCGTATGTCGATCTGGTTTTCGGCCCGCAGACCCTGCACCGCTTGCCGGAAATGATCGAGGCGCGGCGCCGCAGCGGCAAGCCGCAGGTCGACATCAGCTTTCCCGAGATCGAGAAATTCGATCGCCTGCCCGAGCCGCGCGCGGAAGGCCCGAGCGCCTTTGTCTCGATCATGGAAGGCTGCTCGAAATACTGCAGCTTTTGCGTCGTGCCGTACACGCGCGGCGAGGAAATCAGCCGGCCGTTCGATGACGTGCTTGCCGAGATTGCCCAGCTTGCCGAACAAGGCGTGCGCGAGGTCAACCTGCTCGGCCAGAACGTCAATGCCTACCGCGGACCGATGCACGAAGGTGGCACTGCCGACCTTGGCTTGCTCATCCATGCCGTGGCGCAGATCGATGGCATCGGCCGTATCCGCTTTACCACTTCGCATCCGATGGAATTCAGTGATTCGCTGATCGAGGCCTACGCGAATGTTCCGCAATTGGCCAATTACCTTCACCTGCCCGTGCAATCCGGTTCCGATCGCATCCTTGCGGCCATGAAGCGCGGCTACACGGCGCTTGAATACAAGCAGCGCATCCGCAAGCTGCGCGGCGTTCGCCCGGACATCTGCGTGTCCACGGATTTCATCGTCGGCTTCCCCGGCGAAAGCGATGCCGATTTCGCCAGGACCATGAAACTGATCGACGAAGTCGGCTTTGACCAGAGTTTCAGCTTCATATTCTCCTCGCGCCCCGGCACGCCGGCCGCCAGCCTGGCCGACGAAACCCCGGTCGAGGTCAAGCACGAACGCCTGCAGCAACTGCAGGCCGCGCTCAACGAGAACGCCCGCAGGATCAACGAGGCCATGCTTGGAACCACGCAAAGCATCCTCGTCGAAGGCCCGAGTCGGCGCGATCCCGAGGAGATGACCGGGCGCACGGAAAACATGCGCAAGGTCAACTTCGTCGGCCACCCGCGCATGACCGGCCAGTTCGTCGACGTGGTCATCACCGAGGTCATGGCCAATTCCCTGCGTGGCCGCGTGCCGCACAAGAGCGACGAGCAAGCCGCCTGATCGCTGGCCAATCCGGAGTCAGAACCAGAACGGCAAGCGCCCGCCGCTCCAGTGCATCACCCAGCCAATGCCGAAGACCGCCCAGAAGGACCGCTTGAGGCCACGGGCGAGCAACCAGACGGCTGCGACGACAAGGACGGTGGGCAGCCAACGGCTCAAGGTATCGCGCTGATCAACTGACAGGTTCATGTTCGACTCCAGTGCACCGACAGGGTGCGCTGGAAGCATCGCCCCTGCGGGCGATGCGTGGCAGGTGCGCGCGTCAGCCATCGCGCCTGACCTTTGTCACCCGCCTTTCCTTTCGGCAATCCAGTTGTCGACGACCCGCTCGATCAGGGATAGCGGCAAAGCACCGTGGCTCAGCATCTGGTCGTGGAATTCGCCGAGCATGAACTTGTCGCCGAGTTCCTGTTTCGCCTTCTCGCGCAGGGCGAGGATCTTCAGCATGCCGGCCTTGTAGGCAAGCGCCTGCCCCGGGTTGACGAAGTAGCGCTCGATTTCGGCGGTGACATCACCCTCGCCCATGCCGGTGTTTTCAAGCATATAGGCAATGGCCTGCTCGCGGGTCCAGCGCTTGTAGTGGATGCCGCTGTCGACGACCAGGCGCACCGCGCGCATCATCTCGTCGCGCAGGCGACCGAGGTTGTCGAGCGGATCCTTCTCGAAGCCCAACTCCCAGGCCAGCCGTTCGGCATACAAGGCCCAGCCTTCCGAGTACGCGGTGAACGGCAACACGCGACGGAAGAAAGGAACGTCCTGCAATTCCTGGGCGATGGTGATCTGGAAATGGTGGCCGGGGATGCCTTCGTGATAGGCCAGCGTGCGCATCGCGAATTTCGGCGTTTCGCCGGGATCGCGCATGTTCGCGTAGAAAACGCCGGGGCGTGAGCCGTCAAAGGCGCCGTCCTGGTAGTAGGCACCGGGTGCAGTCTTCTCGGAGAAGGCAGGCACTGCCTTGACCTCGACGCCGAGCTTTGGCCGCCGGTTGAAGGCATCGCCGAGATTGGCGTTGACCTCATCGAGGATCGCCTGGTAGCCGGCGATCATTGCCGCCTTCCCTTCCGGCGTATTCGCATACATCTGCTCGGGATGGCGCGCGAGTTGCTGCACGCGCGCGCCGACGCTGCCTTCGCTCAAGCCCTGCTCGCGCAGGATGACATCCATCTCGGCGCTGATGCGTGCGACTTCGGAGAGGCCGAGTTCATGGACCTGCGCCGGGCTCATGTCGGTCGTGGTGTGGCTGCGCACGCACCAGGCGTAGTAGGCATCGCCATCCGGCAAGCTCCAGGCGCCAAGGTTCTGTGTCGCCTTGGGCTGCAGTGCGGTGAAATAGGCGATGAGCCCGCGATAGGCCGGATAGACCTTGCCATCGATGGCTGCCTGCGCGCGCGCCAGCAAGTCATCCTGGCGCGCCTGATCCAGCTTGCCGCTGCCGAGCTTGGCGAGCTTGTCCTGGAAACTGGTGTAGAGCATGTTTTCCCGGGCCGGCATGGCGATGAAGCCGGACATCTGCTCGAGCACCTTGTCGACCGTGAACTTTGGCGGGACCGCGCCGCTGCTTTCACGCAGTTTCAGGCCCTCGATGACCTGAGCGAACTGCACGGGAAAGAGATCGAGGCGCTTGATGTAGCTCTCGGCATCGCTCGTGTTGTTGACCTGATGCGTGTCGGCCATGAAATTCGGCAGGTTCGACTGGATGCCGAACATCTGGTTGACCGGAAAATCGTTGTAGCGGAATCGCTCGCCTTCGACCTGGTCCTTGAGGAAGAACTCGAGCGCGTCGTAGGACAACTTGCCCTCGTCGTCGAGCGCAGCGCGATCGTAGCGATGCAGCATGTCGAGATCGGCCTTGACCAGCGCCGCCATCTCATCGGCATGCCGGGGCGAGGCATCGTCGAGCCGGTCACTGTAGAAATCGGCCCACGGCGGCAGGATGCGCATGCTGCTGAGCATTTGCGGGCTTTGCAGGGCGAACTGCAGGAAGGTCTTGCCGTAAAACCAGTCGATCTTGTACGGCTTGAAGTACCAGACGTGGACGAAGGCGACAGCCGCCACGACAACCACCAGCAAGACCCCGCGTGCCAACCATTTCAACAGTGTTCTCATTGCCCACCCCCGACGGAAATCCTGCGGAATCTAGCACCCGCCATTCAGTTTCGGCATGGCCATAGGTAACGAATTGCGGCGCGACGACTGCTGCGCCGAGGTCCTCGCCAAAGCCGTGGCCGGAGTAGCTTTTTACACCCTTGCCGGCAAGCCATCCGCCGGTTATGTTGCCGACTCGTTCCAGACCGTCATTGAGCGTCGAGCCGGGAAGCCCATGAACTATCGCCATGCATTCCATGCCGGAAATTTTGCCGACGTGTTCAAGCACTCGATCCTGATCGGGCTGCTCGAGTCATTGAAGTCCAAGCAGAAGCCGTTCTGCTTCATGGATACGCATGCGGGACGTGGCCACTACCTGCTGAACGACAGCGAGGCAATGCGCACGGCCGAAGCCGCGGATGGCGTGCAGCGCCTGCTCACTGCGACGCGCTTGCCGAGCCTGCTGCATGTCTATGTCAATCTCGTGCGCTCGCTCAACGCCGGGCGCGACGAACTGATCGAGTATCCCGGCTCGCCACTCATTGCCAGCCTGGTCATGCGCGAGGAAGATCGCGGAATCCTTTGCGAAGTGCAGGCGGAGGAATGCGCGGCGCTGCGCTCCGCCCTCAGCGGGGATGCGCGCTTCGCAATCCACGAGCGCGACGGTTATGCGGCCATGAACGCGCTGTTGCCACCCGTGCAACGCCGCGGCCTGGTCCTCATCGATCCGCCGTTCGAGGCGCAGGATGGCGAGTTCCGCCTCATCGAGAAGGCACTGGCCGACGCGGCAAAGCGTTGGCCCGGGGGCATCTACGCGGTGTGGTATCCGATCAAGCTGCGCCAGCAGGTGCAACCCTTCCATCGCTGGCTGGGCAAGAGTGGCTTCGACAAGATCCTCGTCGCCGAACTGCTCCTGCATCCGGACAACTCGGCCTTGCGCCTGAACGGCTGTGGCATGGCCATCATCAATCCACCGTGGAAGTTCGAACGCCAACTGCAGGAACTGCTGCCTGCCCTGCAGAACCTGCTCTCGCAGGGGCGCTATGGTCAGCACCGGATTGAATGGCTGTTGCGCGACTGAGCAGGAGAACCGCGTCGATGAGGTGGCGCTGCACATCGAGGTTGCCGGAGCAGCGATGGTTTGCGCCGTGGCGCCTGGCCTTCCTGCTTGCTGCGACAGCCTTGCTGCTGGGCGCCTGTGCGGCTCCCGTGTTCAGGAATGTCGGCAATCTCTCCCCGATCATGCCCAGTGACGTGCAGCAGTCACCCGAACGCCACCTCGGCAGTGATGTCGTCTGGGGCGGGCGCATCATCGGCGTCGCCAATCGCGAGCAGACCAGCGAAGTCGAGGTCATTGGCTATCCGCTGGATCGCGATCAGCAACCCATGCCCGATGCGCCGACGGTCGGGCGTTTCATCATCGTCCTGCCGGGTTTCGTCGAGCCCTTCGATTACCCGGCGGGTCGACACCTGAGCGTGCATGGCCGCGTTTCAGGAACGCGCCTGGGCCAGGTCGAGGAACATGAGTACCTCTACCCGCTGCTGCAGGCCCGCGAGGTCAAGGTCTGGCCCTGGGGCTTCATCTTCGACAAGAAGCCGCGCATCAATGTGGGTGTGGGCGTAATGATTCGCTGATCGTGGCGTCTGGCTCGTCGTGGTCGGCGATGTCCGGCTCGAAGAAGCTGAAGCGGACTTCGGGAAAACTCCGCCTCAGCTCGCGCTCGATCGTGTTGATCTGCCCGATCATGCCCAGCGCGGATTCCTCGCCGCGCATCTTCGCCTTGACCGAGACCATGACGTCGTTGCCGAGTTGCAGGGTGAGCAGGTTGTAGACCTTTTCGATTTCCGGTCGCTGTTCGAGAAAATCAAGCAGGCGTCGGCGTGATTGCGGCTCGATGCTCTGGCCGATCAGCATCGCCTTGACTTCGATCGAGATCAGTACCGCGACAACGATCAGCAGGGCACCGATGGCCAGGGTGCCGAGTGCATCCCAGAGTGGATTGCCGGTCAGCATGGCAAGAACCACGGCGATCAGGGCAAATGTCAGGCCCAGCAAGGCGGCCAGGTCTTCGCCGAATATCACCACCAGCTCGACCTGGCGCGATTGCCGAAACCACTGCCAGAGACTCTGGTTGCCGCGCGCCTTGTTGACCTCGACCAGGCACGCACGCATGGAAATGCCCTCGACGATGATGCTGAAGACGAGCACGCCGATGGCGATCCATGGCGAGGTCAGCGGCTGGCCTTCCGACAACTTGTGCCAGCCTTCGTACAGGGAAAACATGCCGCCCACGCTGAACAGCATGAGGGCAACGAGAAAGGACCAGAAATAGACGGCCTTGCCGTATCCGAGTGGATAGTCCGGCGAGGGCGGCGTCTTCGCCTGGCGCAGGCCGAAAAGCAGCAGCACCTGGTTTCCGCAGTCGGCCAGGGAGTGCACGGCCTCGGCCAGCATCGCCCCCGAACCGGTCACGGCGGCGGCAATCGACTTGGCCCCGAAAATGGCGAAATTTGCCCCGAGTGCGAAGAAGATCGCGCGGATCGAATTGCCTTGTCCCGCCATGGATGCACCGGCTTTTGTTGTTCTGGCCGCGCAGTCTAGCAATGCGCTCGGCAAGAGAAAATCAAGGCGCGAATCAGACCAGGGTCACGCCGAGCGCGCGCTGCACCTTCTTCGGCAAGCCGGCCCGCACCAGCTCGTAGGACTGGCGGACATGATTGGCCAGCTCGGCCTCGCTGAAGCCGTCCGGCTCGTTGATGCTGACCCAATAGGCTCGGGCCATGTATGGCGCCGTGGTGATGCCTGGCTGGTCGGTCATCTCGAGAAAGCGGTCCGCGCCAACCTTGAAGCTGATGCGGCCACGATCCGGGCCGAGTGCACACATGACCACGAACATCTTTCCCGAAACGCTCCAGACCAGGTCGACATCCCACTTCATCGCCCGCGTCGCGCCGGGCCAGTTCCGGCACAGATCGTCGAGTTGCTCGACCGTCATTCCCATCACTTCGGACATCATGGCTCCCTGATCGTGTAGTGGCGATCGCGCACGTCGATGCGTGGCGGGCGGCGGGATTCCTCGAAGCTATCATATCCAGCCTTCAATTCGTTCCAGAACGCAAACCACGGCGAGTTGCCTGCGCCCGCGAGACTGGTCGAATCCAGGCGAAACGGAAACGCATGCACGTCGAACGCGCGCTGGCCACCGGCAAGAGCGGCTGCGGCGAGCGTGTAGATCTCCTCGATGCCCTCATCACCCATGGCGTAACAGCCAATGGAAACGCACGAGCCATGCACCATCAGGAAGCTGCCGGTGCGCGCGTGCGCGCGATCGTAGGCATTCGGATAGCCGAGGTTGAAGGCCAGGTGATAGGCACTCTGTGCATTGAGCTGCCCGGCGGCGACGCGATAAAAGCCTTCCGGCGCCTGGTTGTCACCTTCGCGCTGTTTCGGGCCCAGTCCACCGGAATACGTGCACACCGGATAGGTGCGGAAGTGGACGAAGCGCTGCGCATCGCCCTCGATCCACAGTTCCAGTTCCTTTTCACGCTTGAAGATGCGCATGAACACCGGCGCGCCGTAACGCAAGCCAAGTTGGCGCAGGTCACGCTCCAGCGCCGGCTTCACTCGCGCCTCGGCCATTTGCGCCCGGTCCGCCTGTGCGCCGGAAATACGTTCCATCAGCGATGTCCCCATTGCCGCCCACAACGTCGGAATGCCAGCGGCGAGGACGATCGCCAAGCCTGCGACGATCAAGCCGGCGCTGCGGCGAGCCGTCATTTCAACGGTAGTTCTCGTAGGATTTTTCCTCGACCAGGGTCGAGCCGAGCTTCTCGTTGATCTCGCGCTTGCAGGCAGCGCGGTCGTCATTGCGGAAATACACCGAACGCGCCAGTTCGACGAATTCCGTGTCGAAGGCCCGGGCCTTCTCCTTGATGCGGATGCGGTCCTCGATCTCCCACAGCGCCTCGTTGACCGCCTTCAGCCTGGCGCGTTCGCTGGCAATATCCGTCGCCGACAGCGGATCGGCGGACCAGGTCGCATTCAACAGCGCAAGCTCGGTTCGCACATTGGCGAGCTTGTCCGCATTGCCGATGCGCGCGGACTTGATTTCGAGAATGGTGATCTTGTCGATCAGTTCGCCATAGGAAACGGGAACGGCTATCTGGCTCATTGCGGGGGCATGCCTGTGGGTCAAACCGTGATGGTAGGACGGATTGGACGAAATGCGAACCAACCAGGGCAACGCTGATCGATTGGCGCTGCCCTCACGTTTCCCCGTTCCGGCGACTGTGCAACCATTTGACGCAGCCATGCCAAACTCCCCTGCCCTCCGCCTTGAAGCCATCGCCTTCGTGCGCTCGCCGTATGCGCGGCGCATCGATGCGCCGCATCAACCGACCGTGACCGAAGGCACCGAGACAGGCACCTCATCGCTGGCGCGGATCGAGTTCATCGAAGGGTTTCCCGCCGAGGCGTATCGCGACCTGCAAGGCTTCGAACGCATCTGGCTGATCTTTGCCTTCCACCGCAGCCAGGGCTGGAAAGCCGAGGTGCGCCCGCCCCGCGGTGGCGGCAAGCGCAGTGTGCTGGCAACACGCTCACCGCATCGACCGAATGCGCTCGGTCTTTCCGCCGTGGAACTGATCGCGATCGAGCCGGGCGCATTGCAGGTCCGCGGCATCGACCTGCTCGATGCCACGCCGATTCTCGACATCAAGCCCTATGTTCCCTATGCCGACGCTTTCCCCGAGGCGCGGGCCGGCTGGATCGACGAGATCGATGCGCGCCAGGGGAGGCATTCCGCGCCCGGGCCGCGCAAACCGCGACGATGATCCTGGCGTTGCTCCGCCATGCCGGTCGAGGGTGCGCTGCAACAAGCTTGCGCAGGCCGCATCATTGCCGGGAATCCGATGCCGCTGGCATGGCGACCTCGGACAGCGGCACCGCCTTCAAGCGCATGGTGCCAGGACTGGAATCACCAGGTGCCTGATCCAGTCGCGCGGAAGGAAAAGCAATGAAACTGCATGTCTTGTCGGCGCGCTGCTCAACGTGAACCCCTGAGTGAGGCGGCCCGACAACTCAATCTTCCGCAGCAATCCGTGCTGCCTGCGGCGCCGGGGACAGCCACGCGCTGATGCGCGCATAGGCATCCGCACTGGCCAGCAGATCCAGATGATTGGTCTTGTAGGCGATCCAGCGCCGCGACTCGGGCAATCCCAGGTTGCGCTTCGGGCTGCGATGCGAGCCAAGTGCACTGAACAACGGCACCAGGCCATCGCCGGCCAGGCGTTCGCTCAAGCCGTTTGGTCGCCGTGCCACCGAACCGGCAATGGCGTAGCAGCGCACGCCTTCGGGAAGCGGCACTGCCTCGCGGCGGACGCGCCGGGACTTGAAGCGATCGTGATCGTGCCAGTCGGCATCATCCAGGTTGGCATGGCGCAGGTCGGTGATGCCGGCGCTGCGCACCTTGCCGAGGCGTGACAAAGCCACCGTGTAGGGACTGGCACCAAGCAACGCGTCAAGGCGGTTGCCGGTGCGTTCCAGCGGCGAGCCATCGTGCGGCGTGCCGATGAACACCAGGTCGCGCAAATGGCGAATCCAGGATTTGCCGGTGCGGCGCGCGTCTTCGCAGGCGCTGCGTGCGAGCAATCCACCCATGCTGTAGCCGATGATCACCAACTGCTCGACCGGCACCGGCCAGGCCTGGATCAGTTGTTCCAGCTTCTCCGAGAACTCGTGGCCATTCGTCGAAATATGCAGGCCGCTGTTGTAATGCAGATAGACCGGCGTGAAACCCGCCTCGGCCGCCAGAGCCTCGCCGTGATTGTGGCCGCGCCGCTGCCACTGCAGGTCGGACATGCACAGGCCATGCGCCAGCACGACTATCTTTCCGCTCACTCCCGGAATCGATCCGGCGAGCGCCGCCGGGGTCAGTTCCAGCGTTTTTCCTTCACGGCGAAACTGCATGTGGATCTGCAGGGGATTGTCGGTGGCGAGGAGGTAGTCACCGACCACGCCATTGAGCACGGCCACCAGCACTTCGCGTTGCGTCGACACGTCGTCAGGCAGGCTCTGCGGCGCAACCACGCTGAGAATGCTGTCGACGCCATGGCCGACCTTGCGCGTGACCCCGCGAATGCTGCGGTAAACGAGGCCGGTGATGCCGCGCGCAGGCTCATCGGTGGCCTCGCCGAACACGCCCGGCAGGCGCGAGATGTTGTGGTGCATGTTCTCGAGCAGATCAGTGACCGCGATTGTCGCCTCTATGGCAAGGCGGCTGTAGGCACGCAGATCGGCAGCTCGAATCGGAGAGAACCTGAGCATGACGCAGCGACTCCTGGCGGATAGGGAACCATCCAGCGCACCCTTGTAGCAGCCGCAGGTCGAGCATCTGCTCTATGCGGGCGGCAAGGCGGTGATTGGCCCGCCTCGTGCCGGAATGGCCAGCCGGCCGGCCTGATCTGCGGCATGCATGATGGCCCATGCAACGGGGCGCGTCGCCACCGATAATGTGCACCCTGGCCGTGGATTCCCCGCCAGCACCGCAGCCGCCTTCACCGAACCGGCACGCCGCCAAGGATCGCCCGAAGTCATGTCGACACCCACTGAAGTCATTGTCGCCACGCAGTCGCAAGCTCCGCCTGGCGCAGCGGTCGCCACCACCTTCCCGATCCTGGTCATGTTGAGCTTCTGTCATCTGCTCAACGACATGATCCAGTCGCTGCTGCCGGCGATCTATCCCTTGCTGAAATCCGAGTTTGCCCTGGATTTCGGCCAGATCGGCCTGATCACCCTGACCTTCCAGATCACCGCCTCGTTGCTGCAGCCGATGGTCGGCATGTTCACCGATCGCCACCCGAAACCCTGGTCGCTGGCAGTCGGCATGGGTTCGACCTTGATCGGCCTGCTCCTGCTGTCACGCGCACCGAGTTTTCCCGTCCTGCTGATGGCGGCGGCGTTGATCGGCACCGGCTCGGCGGTGTTCCATCCGGAATCCTCGCGCATCGCCCGCCTTGCTTCGGGAGGCCGACACGGGCTGGCGCAATCGATCTTCCAGGTAGGCGGCAATATCGGCTCGGCGAGCGGCCCCCTGCTTGCGGCATTCATCATCATGCCGCGCGGCCAGGCCAGCATTGCCTGGTTTGCCCTGGCGGCGATGATCGCGATCATCGTGCTCGGCCGCATTGGCCGCTGGTATCAGTTGCAGATCCCGAACCTGCGTCGCCCGGCCATGCGCGCTGCCGGCAGAGCGGCCTACACGCGGCGCCAGGTGACGATCGCCATTGGCGTGCTCGGCATGCTGATCTTCTCCAAATACTTCTACCTGGCCAGTCTGTCGAGCTATTACACGTTCTACCTCATGCACAAGTTCAGCCTCAGCGCGCAATCCGCCCAGGTGCACCTGTTCATATTCCTCGCCGCCGTTGCCGCCGGCACGCTCATTGGCGGACCGGTTGGCGACCGCATTGGTCGACGCTACGTGATCTGGGCCTCCATCCTCGGCGTGCTGCCGTTCACCCTGTTGTTGCCGCATGCCAACCTGGCATGGACTACCGTGCTGACCGTCATCATCGGCCTGGTGCTGGCTTCGGCGTTCGCGGCAATCCTGGTGTTTGCCCAGGAACTCGTGCCCGGTCGCACCGGCATGATCTCGGGACTGTTTTTCGGTTTCGCCTTCGGCATGGGCGGCATTGGTGCGGCCGTGCTCGGCCAGCTTGCCGACCATATCGGCATCGAAGCGGTCTACCGGATCTGCGCCTGGTTGCCGGCGATCGGCCTGCTCGCATGGTTCCTGCCACGCAAGCAGGATTTCAATCAAGCCAAAGGACAGTGATCAAGCCGGAAAAGACAGGAGCCCGCTTCCAGGCCAGTCGCCTGCCTATTCGGCATCCAGGACCGCTTCGAGCAGGCGCTGGATCAAGGACTGGGTGGATGCGGCGCGTTCGTTGTCGTACGCGTAACTGGCCTCGTCCATGTAGTTGGCCTGGGCGAGCTCAAGCTGGATGGCATCGACGCCCTGCTCCGGCCTGCCGTAGTGGCGGGTGATGTAGCCGCCCATGAAGCGGCCATCGACGACAAAGGAATAATCGGCCTGGGCCTCCAGCACGCCAACCAGTTGCGCACGCAGGCTGGGGCGACAACTGGCGCCGCCGACGGTGCCGAGATTGAAATCAGGCAGTCGCGCGTCGAACAGGAAGGGCACGAAGCTGCGGATCGAATGGCCTTCCCAGAGCACGCAGCGTCCGTGTTCGGCATGGATGCGCTCGATTTCGGCAGCGAGCGTGGCGTGATAGGGCTGCCAATAGTGCCTTACGCGTTCGTCAATCTCGTCGTCGTCTGGCGCCTGCCCATCCAGATAGACCGGCTCACCGGAAAACTGCACCAGCGGACAAAGGCCGGTGGTGTTCTGGCCCGGATACAAGGAGGCATCATCCGGCGGGCGATTGAGGTCGACCACATAGCGCGAGTATTTCGGCACCAGCATCGATGCGCCGAGATCGCGCGCGAACGCGTACAGGCGCGAGACGTGCCAGTCGGTATCGGGCACCTGTCGTGCCGAGGGCGTCAGGCGCGCGGCAATGGCAGGTGGAATCGCCTCGCCATCGTGCGGCAGGCTGATCAGCAAGGGTGCGCTGCCGCGATGCAGGTCATGTGTTTTCATGGGCGCAGTCTACGCGCATCGCGCGGCTTTCCAGTATCCCGGGTTGCAGATCCAGGTTGCGCTCAGTGGCGCTGCAGCGGAGGTGAAGGAACCTTCAAAGGGATGGATTCGACCGCCTTTGTCGCGCTCGATGTGCCGCAGCCGCCACAACTGGAGCAACCGAGGCCGCTGCCGCATCCGCCCTGCCTGGCCTCCAGCGGCTGCAGCCAGCGCCCGAACGCGCGCAGCACGGCACTGCGTCGTGATTGCCCCAGCAGCCTCGCAATACTTGACTGGCACAGGCGGAACGGCCCCGGTGCGACATGGCGCATGGCCAGCACCGCACTGGTCGAGACGATCACGGCGACCAGCAAGGTCTGCAGCCATTGCGTGCTCATGCGCTGAATGCCCGGGTGATCTGATAGGTCAGGAACGAGGCGATGTACGCGAGTGCAAACAGGTAACCGGCCATGATCCAGACCTGGCGCCAAGAGTTGGTTTCACGGCGCACCGTGGCCAGGGTCGACAGGCACATCGGCGCAAACACGTACCAGGCGAGCAGGGAGAACGCGGTCGCCATGGACCACTGCGCGGCGACGATGGCCTGCAGTCCTTCCTCGTGACCGGACAGCGCATACACCGTGGCGAGTGACGAGACCGCCACTTCGCGTGCGGCGAGCCCAGGCACCAGCGCGATCGAGATCTGCCAGTTGAATCCGATCGGCTCGAAGAGGACATGCAACCAGCGCCCGAGCATGCCGGCAAAGCTGTAGTTGATGGCCGGCTCGGTGGCACCTTCCGGCGCGCCCGGGAATGTCGAGAGGAACCACAGGATGATGGTCAGCGAGAGGATGATGCCGCCGACGCGCTTGAGGAAGATGTTGGCGCGCTCCCAGAGGCCGATGGCGATGTCGCGCGGATGCGGGATGCGATACGAGGGCAGTTCCATGAGCAAGGCATGCTCGCTCTTGTCGCGCCGAATCAGCTTGATCACCCAGGCCACGGCGAGTGCACTGACGATGCCGGCGACATACAGGGTGAACAGGACGATGCCCTGCAGATTGAACATGCCGGCGACCTTCTGGTTGGGGATGAAGGCGGCAATCAGCAGGGCATAGACGGGCAGCCGCGCCGAACAGGTCATCAAGGGCGCAATCAGGATCGTGGTCAGGCGATCACGCGGGTCCTGGATGCTGCGCGTGGCCATGATGCCCGGAATCGCGCAGGCAAAGCTCGACAGCAGCGGAATGAACGAACGGCCGGTCAGGCCGGCCTTGAGCATGAGCCGGTCAAGCAGGAAGGCTGCACGCGGCAGGTAGCCGGATTCCTCCAGCGCAAGGATGAAGAGAAAGAGGATGAGGATCTGCGGCAGGAACACCAGCACGCCACCGACCCCGGCGAAAATGCCATCGACGACCAGGCTTTGCAGCATCGGCATCGAGGCCAGGCCGCTGCCGACCCAGGTACCGATCATGCCGACGGCGGCTTCAATGCCTTCCATCAATGGCTCGGCCCAGGAGAAAACAGCCTGGAAGATCAGGAACATGATCACCGCGAGCACGCCGAGACCGAGCAGCGGATGCAGGACGAAGCGATCCAGGGCGTCGTCGATTTCGGCCGTTCGCCGCGGCATGCTCACCGCGTCGGCAAGCATCGCGCGCACCTCGGCATGCAGGTCGCTGCTGGCATCAACCAGGACTGCCGGCGGCAATTCACCATCCAGGCGTGCAGCCAGTGCCGCCGCGCCACCGCGCCGCACGGCAACGGTCTCGACCACCGGGATACCGAGTGCCGCCTCGAGTTTCGCCACGTCGATGTCGATGCCGCGCTTGCGTGCCGCGTCCATCATGTTCAAGGCCAGCACCATCGGCCGCCCGAGCCGGCGCACCTCGAGCACGAAACGAAGGTGCAGGCGCAGGTTGGTGGCATCGGCGACACAGACAATCGCATCCGGTGCAGTCTCGCCCGGGAAGTGACCGAGGCAGACATCGCGCGTGATGACCTCATCCGGGCTGGCCGCCTCCAGGCTGTACGCGCCCGGCAAGTCGATCAACTGGAACGTGCGCCCGGATGGCCCGCTGAATCGACCTTCCTTGCGCTCGACCGTGACCCCTGCGTAATTGGCTACTTTTTGCCGCCCGCCGGTAAGCTGGTTGAACAAGGCGGTCTTGCCGCAGTTTGGATTGCCGACCAGGGCCAGGCGCAGGCTGACGACCGATTCGATCATGGCACCGACTCGACGATCACGCGCGCGGCCTCGGCGCGGCGCAAGGCAAAACGGGTAAAGCCGATCTGCACCAGCAAGGGATCGGCGCCAATCGGGCCACGCCCGACCAGGCGCACCGGTTCGCCACGCACGAAACCGTAGTCACGCAAGCGTCGCGCGATGGGATCGCCATCCATCACATTTTCGACTTCCTGAACCACGGCATCGGCCCCTTGGGACAGCTCGGACAACCGCATTTAATGACCGCCGCAAATAAGAATGGTTCGCATTATATGCCAATCACGGCTTTGCAGCGATGCTCCCGCAAGGGGCCGCTGCCCTGCAGGTTTCCGCTGAACACCCTATGATTCCGACTTTCACCCGGATCGAGCGCATGACTGCATCCCTCCTTGTCACCGACAACAACGGCATCCGTGAAATCAGCTTGAACCGCCCGTCGGTGCACAACGCATTCGACGACCGCCTGATCGCGGAACTGACATCGGCCATCGCCGAAACCGGCGAGGATGACTCGATCTGGGCCCTGGTGCTCTCCGGCCAGGGCAGCACCTTTTCCGCCGGCGCCGATGCCAACTGGATGCGCGCCATGGCGGGTGCGAGCGAGTCGGCGAATCGCGAGGATTCGCTGCGCCTGGCCCGCCTCATGCGCACGCTCAACTTCCTGCCCAAACCGACGATTGCCAAGGTCAATGGTTCGGCCTATGGCGGCGGCATCGGCCTGATTGCCTGCTGCGACGTGGCAATTGGCGTGGAAGGCGCGAAGTTTTCGCTCAGCGAAGCCAAGCTTGGCCTCGTGCCGGCCGTCATCTCGCCGTATGTGGTGGCTGCCGTGGGGCCGCGCCATGCGCGCAAGCTGTTCATCAGCGCCGAGGTTTTCGACGCCGAGGAGGCCTTGCGCATCAACCTGCTGCACCAGCTGGTTGCGCCCTCGCAACTGACTGACGCGGTTTCCCGCAGCCTGCACTTCCTCAGCAAATGCGGTGCGCATGCCCAGGCTGAAGCCAAGGCACTGGCCCTGCGCATAGCCGGCATCACCCGCGAAAGCGCCGAGCAACTGGATCAGGAAAACGCCGCGCTGATTGCGCGTCTGCGCGTCTCCGACGAGGGCCAGGAAGGGTTGTCAGCCTTCCTCGGCAAGCGCCCACCGCGCTGGATTTCAGGGAATTGATGATGTTCGAGACGATCCTTGTCGCCAATCGCGGCGAAATCGCCTGCCGCGTGATCCGCACGTGCCGTCGCCTCGGCATTCGCAGCGTCGCCGTATATTCGGAAGCCGACGCCACCGCCCAGCACGTTCGCCAGGCCGACCTCGCCTATCCGATCGGGGGGCCAGCACCGGCGGATTCCTATCTTCGGGGCGATGCAATCATCGAAGTGGCGCGGAAATCCGGGGCGCAGGCAATCCATCCGGGTTACGGTTTCCTTTCGGAAAATGCCGATTTTGCCGATGCGGTCGCCGCCGCCGGCCTGTGTTTCATCGGCCCCTCCGGCACCTCGATGCGCAAGATGGGCTCGAAGGCCGGGGCCAAGGACCTGATGGTCTCGCACGGCGTGCCGGTCGTACCGGGTTACACCGGCGAGGATCAGGATCCTGCCCTGCTCGCCCGCGAAGCCCGGCGCATCGGCTTTCCATTGATGATCAAGGCGGCCTATGGCGGCGGCGGCAAGGGCATGCGCATCGTGCGCAAGGCCGAGGAGTTTTCCGCCCATCTCGAGTCCTGCCAGCGCGAGGCGAAGAACGCCTTCGGTCGTGACCGCGTGCTCCTTGAGCGCTATGTCGAAAAGCCGCGCCATATCGAATTCCAGGTCTTCGGCGACAGCCACGGGCATGTCGTCCATCTCAACGAGCGTGAATGCTCGGCGCAGCGCCGTTACCAGAAGGTGCTCGAAGAAACCCCCTCGCCCTTCCTGACGCCCGAGCTGCGCACGAAGATGGGCGAAGCCGCGATCGGCGCCGCGCGCGCGCTGGATTACGTGAATGCCGGCACCGTCGAATTCATCGTTGGCCAGGCTGGCGATTTCTATTTCATGGAAGTCAACACGCGCCTGCAGGTCGAGCATCCGGTCACCGAAATGGTGCTCGGCCTTGACCTGGTCGAATTGCAGTTGCGCGTCGCCGCCGGCGAAGCCCTGCCCGCCTCGCTGATCCGCAACAAGTCGATTCCGGCCAATGGCCATGCGATCGAAGTGCGCCTGTATGCCGAGGATCCCGAGCAGGGTTTCCTGCCTGGTTCGGGCCGCTTGCAGACCCTGCGCCTGCCGCAGGACTCCACCCACATGCGCATCGATTCGGGGGTGATCGAGGGCGACCTTGTCAGCGTCTTCTACGATCCAATGATTGCCAAGATGATCGCCTGGGATCGCGACCGCCATTCCGCCCTGCAACGCATGCGTGATGCGCTGGCCGAAGTCAGCGTGATCGGGCCGAAATCGAATGTCGCCTTTCTCGAACGCCTGCTGCGCCATCCTTCGGTGATCGAGGGCAGCATCGATACCGGTTATCTCGATCGCAGTCTCGACGAATTCCTCGGTGCCACGGAGCAGGCGAATGCCAGCGCCGAGGGCGATGCCTTCCTGCTCGCCGCGGCAATCGTTTCCCTGCTCGCCGAGGAAGCCGACGCACTCGCCCAGGCCGCCGCCAGTGCCGATCCGAATTCACCCTGGCGTCGTGCCGATGGCTGGCGCCTGGGTCATCCCGGCAAACGCATCATCGCGTTGCTCGATGGCGACCAGCGCATCGAGATTTCCGCGCAGGGTGCGCAAGGCAACTATCACCTTGCCATCGGCACGCACGCCTTTGAAATCAGCGATGCAAAGTTCAGCGACGGCTGGCTCAGCGCACGCCGCGATGGCATCGTCTCTCGCCAGCGCGTCTTCGCGGAGTGCGCACGCATCACCGTGCACGATGGCACGTCGCGGCGGAGCTTCGAACACGCGCCCGCGTTCGCCTTTGTCGAATCCTCAGTTTCCGATGCGGATCGAGTGCTGGCGCCAATGCCGGGGCGCATCGTCGTGGTCAAGGCCATGATGGGCGATGACGTCATGGCCGGCGATGAATTGCTGATCATGGAGGCGATGAAGATGGAACTGACCTTGCGCGCGCCACGCGCCGGCCGCATAGAAGCCGTCCAGGCCGTGGCAGGGGATTTCGTCGACGCGGATTCCGTCCTTGTCCGACTGGAGGCCTGGGAATGAGGATTCGATGGATTCCGGCAGTCTGCGCCCTGCTCGTGCTCGGCGCCTGCAACGAGACGCGTTTTGAATCACCGCCTGGCGATGAAATCGTTGCCTGTGATCCGGCGTGGAAAGGATTGTGGGTCGATGCATCGGAGCCACGCTCCAGCGACGAGCCCGACGAGTTGGCCTTCCTGGTCGACCCGGAGTGCCGCTTCCTCATGCTCGAACGTCCCGAGAAGGACGGCCCGCCAAAGCAGATCCACATCCCGGTCAACTACGTGCATGATCGCGGCAAGCACTATGTGGTGGTCGCCGACAACCAGCTTGGCGAGACGGTCAAGCTCGATCCGGTCCACGGCATCGAACCGGCGCCGGAGAAATCCTTCTTCATTGCCCGCTATCAGATCGATCATGACCGCCTGCGCATCTGGCAGGTCGATTCCAGACGCACCGCGCACAAGGTCATCGACGGCGTACTCGACGGCAGCGTGGATGACAGCCACAACGAACTGCATGTGTTCATCCGCGGCGATCGCGCGAGGATTCTCGACATCGTGCGCAAGCAGAAGATCTTCGAGGACAAACCGTCCGCCAACGTTCGTCGCAGCACGTTGAGCCTCGACGAATACGAACGGCAGCGCAGCGCGCGCCGCGCCGGCAAGCCGTCATGAGCGGCATGCCCAGGCGCGTGCGCATCGTCGAGGTTGGTCCTCGCGACGGCTTGCAGAACGAAAAGGCAATCATCCCGGCGGCAACCAAGGTCGAGCTGATCAATCGCCTGTCGCGCACGGGCCTGCGCACGATCGAGGCGACCAGTTTCGTCAGTCCGAAATGGGTGCCGCAACTGGCCGATGCCGCCGAAGTATTCGCCGCCATCGAAAAACGCCCTGGCGTGCGCTATCCGGTACTTGTACCCAATGAGCAGGGTTACGATCGTGCCCATGCCGCAGGTGCGCGCGAGGTCGCCGTGTTCTCGGCCGCGTCGGAAATGTTCAACCGCAAGAACATCAACGCCTCGATCGACGAATCGATCGAACGCTTCCTGCCGGTCATGGAAAAGGCCCGCGCCGATGGCGTGGCGGTTCGCGGCTACGTTTCAACCGTGCTCGGCTGCCCCTACCAGGGCGAGGTGCCGTTGCGCGATGTGGTGCGTGTCGCCAGCCGCATGCACGCCATGGGCTGTTATGAAATCTCTCTCGGCGACACGATCGGCATCGGCACGCCGGGCAAGGCACGCGACATGTTGCGCGCGGTCGCCGGCGACGTGCCGATCGAGGCCCTTGCCGTGCATTTCCATGACACGCGTGGCCAGGCCCTGGCCAACGTGCTCGCCTGCCTGGAGGAAGGGGTCGCCGTGGTCGACAGTTCCGTCTCCGGCACCGGCGGTTGCCCGTATGCGAAAGGCGCCACCGGCAACGTCGCCAGCGAGGACGTGGTCTACATGCTCGAAGGCATGGGCATCGACACCGGCATCGATCTACCTGCCTTGATCGAGACCGGCCTCTGGTTGTCGAGCCAGCTTGGCCACGAAACCGCGAGCAAGGTCGCCCGCGCCAGTATTGGCTGAGCGGTGCTATCCTGCCTGCGCGCAGGATCGCAAGGGAGCACCTGCCGAACGTGAATGGGATTCACGCATGGTCGAGAAAGTGGAATTTTCCGGGGCGACAACCCATCCGACCGACACCGGGACAGCCGATGCGGACGTCTGGGCACAACTCGCCGAGTTTGCCTCGCGCGCCGACGCCGATCCGGTCCTGCGCCTGCTCGTGGGCGAGGCGATCACTGCCCACCGCAACCTGCGCGGGGTCACCGCGACAATCGCCAACCGCTACCGCGCGATGATCGACGCCGTGCCCGATGCGATCACCATCCATGACGAATCCGGCCTCATTCTCGATGCCAATGCCAGCGCCTGCCAGTTGCTCGACCTGGATCGCGAGCGACTGCTTGGATGCGCGATCGAGGATGCATTCCCGAAACTCGACGACACGTTCATCAGTCGCCTGCACCGGGCATTCGATGCCGACGAAACCGTCACCGCAACCTCGACGATCCGGCGTGGCGCTGACGAGGAAGCGACGCTCGAACTGAACGCCCACGGCTATCTCGATGGCAACCAGAAACGCATCATCGCGGTAACCCGCGATCTCGGCCCGCGCGCCCTTGCCGAGCTGCAATTGCGCAGTTCGGAGGCAGAGCTGCGGCGCATCCTGCACGAGATGGACATGGGCATGCTCGTGCGCAACCGCATGGGCCACGTCGTTTCCTGCAACCCGGCAGCGTGCCGGATCCTGCAGACCAGCGAACCCGACCTGCTTGCCTTGCGCACGGACCAGATTGCCGACTGGCAGTTCATCGACGAGGGTGGAACAACGATTGTCCATGATGACTTGCCGTGGGCGCGGGCCCTGCGCACCGGCAAGGCCATCGAGTCGGTGATCTGCGGAGTGCGCTCGCCACAGATGACCGATCCACGCTGGCTCTCGGTAACCGCCATGCCGCGCGACGGCAGCGCCGATGGCGAGGCCGATGAAGTGGTCTCGGTGTTTGCCGACGTCACTGCGATCAAGCACGAGGCGTCCTTGTTCGCGCATGCGCAATCGCTGACCAATCTCGGCGCCTGGCAGTTGGGCCCGGATGGCGAGCGCATGTCCTGGTCGGCGCAGATGCACGCGATTTTCGATGTACCCCTGTCGACGCCGGTGTCACGCGAACGCATGCTCAACCACTTTGCCGGCATGGATCAGCGTCGCCTGCGGCAAACCCTGGACGCGGCGAAGCCCAGCGAAACCACCGAAATCACTGTGCGCATGACCACCGCCATCGGCCGCCGACGCCAGGTGCGCATCCGCGTTCGCGCGCTGCCGAAGGATTCCGCCCAGGGCAGCGTGATTGGCTGCGTGCAGGACATCACCTCCGAGACCGATCAGGAAACCACGGGCGCCCTCGATTGATGCGTCGACCGTATTCCTCCTTGTCTTGCATGCGCATGCGATGCAGCGTGTAGTATCGGATTTCCGACCTGTCGAGGCGACCGCGTGCCAGCCAAAATCGCTCCCGAACGAAATCGCGGCTCGATCATTGCCTGCGGTGAACTGCCTTCCAATCAGCGCACGTCCGTCCTGCTTGCCCGCCTCATTGGACTGGTCGGCGATTCGCCGCGCGTGATCCTGGTTTCCGCCCCGGAAAAGTCCGATGACGATGACATCGAGCTGGAGGCCATGCTGACTGCTGCCGGCTGCACCCAGTTGCATCGCCATGCCCTGACCAACCGCGCCGGCGCGGAACAGCGGCAACTGCTCGATCTGGTCGAGCAGGCCGATCTGGTCATCCTCAATGCCGAGCAACCGCTCAAGCTCAGCACCCTGATTGGCGGCAGCAGCCTGGCGCGATTGCTGCGCCGGCGCAATGCAGCCGGAATGGCGGTCTGCGGCGTCGGCGCCGGTGCCGCCCTGCTTTGCGAACACATGCTGGCATCGGGAACCGCCGGGCCGACGCCGCGTGTCGGCAGCGCATCCCTTGCACCGGGACTTGGCCTGACCAATCGCGTGGTCATCGACCAGGGCGGCAATGCCAGCGATCGACTCGGCCGCCTGCTCGCCGCGCTTGCCCTCAATCCGTTTGCCCTCGGTCTCGGCATCGATGCCTCGACCGTGGTCGCGATCGGCCCGGACAATGCGCTCGAGGTATTCGGCACGGGCGGCGTGACCATCATCGATCCCAGTGAAATGGCCGATTCCAACGCGGCCGAACTCGAACCCGGCGCACCGATCCGCATCACCAACATGCGCCTGCACGCACTCACCGCCGGCACCCGCTTCGACCTCGATTTCCGCCGCGCGATCGATTGAGACATCGCTCACTCGATCATGAGACGGGCGGCGGATGCGCTGCGCGATTCCACAGCGACAGGCAATGTCCGCTTTTCCCGCGCTTTCCTGTTTCTCCGGAAGCCTGCCGCGCGTTCGCGGCTTTCTGGAGACTTCCCGATGCGACCTGCCCTCTTGTCAGCGCTGTGCCTGCAGGCCGCCTGCGCGTTGGCCTGTGCACCCGCCAGCGCGCAAGCCCCTGCCGCGTCTCGATCCATCCTCGTGCTCGATGCGTCCGGTTCGATGTGGGGCCAGATCGATGGCCGGCCAAAGATCACGATTGCACGCGACGCAGTGGATGTGATGCTGGAGGGCTGGAACGACGGCAATCTGGGCCTGATCGCCTACGGCCACCGGCGCAAGGGAGATTGCGAGGACATCGAGCTTCTGATCGAGCCGACCGGGTTCGACCCTGCCGCGATCCGCCGGCAGGTTGGCGCACTGAATCCGAAAGGCATGACGCCGATTTCCGCCGCCGTACGCCGCGCCGCCGAACAGCTGCGTTTCACCGAGCACAAGGCCACGGTGATCCTGGTCAGTGACGGCGATGAAACCTGCCAGGCCGATCCCTGTGCGCTGGGCGCGGAACTGGAAGGGCTGGGCATCGACTTCACAGCACATGTGATCGGCTTCGACATCGAAACCGGCAGCCAGGCGCAGCAGCAGCTGCAATGCCTGGCCAGCAGCACTGGCGGGCGCTACCTGGCCGCAAGGGACGCGGGCGAGCTCAATCGCGCCTTGCAAACCATCACGCAGGAACCCACGCCTGTGGTCGAACCCGGGAAAACCGCCGAAATCCATTTCAACGACGGCTGCGTTGCCTATGACCAGGAAAACTACACCGGCAACCGCATGCAAATGGGCGGCTCTGCGGACAGCAGGGTGCGCGAAGTGCCGGAAGCGTGGCGAAATGGCATCAAATCGCTCGCATGCAAGGCGGGCTGCGGCATCCTTGTGTTCACCGAGCCTGGCTACGATGGCGAAAACTACAGCATCCCCGACGGCTCGCAGTTTCCAAGCATGCCCAGCGATTACGCCCGGCCGTTCGGTTCTTTCGACATGGGCTGCAGCGCGATCATCGAGCAGGAGGATTCCAGTGAAGGCGGCGCGGAGCAAGGCGAAGTCCCGGACGCCACCATCAAGCCGGACGTGGAATCGCCCCCCGACGAATCCCCCACGGAGTGAGCCATGCGCAATAGTGTACTTGTCATTTTTCTTGCGATCGCCGCCGCCCTGGCCGCTTGCGGCAACCCGGAAGCACCATCCACCACCGCACCGCCTGCCGATGGATTGCGCGATGTCATCGATGCCGCTGCCACGAAATCGCCGCCAGCCGATGCGCCATTGCAGCCGGGACAGACCGTTCAAGGCACCATCGAGGCCGACGTCGGGCGCGGCATGCAATCCTTCCGTTCACTCGCGACGAAGGTCGCCGATGACATCGGCCAACAGATGGACGCCAGGCTCGACACCGGCGCGGGCCGCAAGGCCCTCGACGACGCCAACCGCAAGCTCGACAAGCTGGGCACCGGCACGCGAATCGACGCGGGTGACGTGCGCGATTTCGTGGGCGGCATGGCGGGCAAGGTCTTCCACGATTCGGATGTGCGCAATCTGGCAATCATCTCGTCGCTGCAGGTTTCGCTAAGCGGCAAGGCAGCCGATGGCGGCAAGCTGGAAATCGCACTGAGCTTCGACGACAAGAACCTGAAACTGTCCCGTGCCAGCCTGAGTTATCGGCCTGACGCGCGCGCGATGTTCGAATTCCACGAAACCGAGAAGGATGCGCAGCCACAAGTCGCAATCGAGCGCTTCGAGAAGAATGCGGACGGCAGCTATGCGATTTCAGGCAGCTTCAGTGCAACCAACGTACCCGCATCGAAATTGGCGAAGAAGCTCAAGGGAACGACATTGCCACAAATCGAAGGCCGCTTCGATTTTGCTGCGCTGCCGCTGAAGGAGATGCCGAAGATCGGGGGCTGAGTGCGAATCGCCAGGATCCCCATCCTGGCGATCTTCCGTGCGGTTCGCGGGTTGTCATCGGAGCGGTACTGGCGCGGCAGGTCGGCTGTTCGACCCGAATTTCACTCTTCTCGATCACCGGATCCGGCGCGTCGAAGCGCCAGGTGTGGTCGATGTCCGCCGCTGCCGGCAGGAACAGGCCACGCCATCCGTTCGTCAACCACCGCCGAGGGTGTCGTCAGGATCAGGGTGCGCGCAGCGCTTCCAGATTGGCACGGAAGGGTTCGGCCTCGGCACCGAGCGTGGCGAACAGGGCGTCGGCCTGCGCCAGCGCCTGCCGCGCCGCATCGGCTTCGCCGCGATGACGATGGTTTTCGGTACGCGCCAAGGCGGCACGCAGCTGCAGCGAGGCAGGCAAGGCGCTGGTGTCTTCGGCCATGAAGGCGGCAAGCGGCTCGCCCACATCCTCGTGGCGTTGCAGGACGAGCAGCAATTCGGCTCGGGTGATGCGTGCAGCCTGGGTGAGCGGGCTGGCGGAACCTGCGTGCCGTTGCGCCATGGCCTCCGCTTCGCCGGCATATTCCAGCGCATCGCCGTAGCGTTTCAGGCCTTGCAGTGTACGAGCGTAGTTGCCGATCAATGCCGCCGTCGCAGCAGAAGGGCCGAACAATTGCCGACGCAGGGCCAGGGCCTCGGCAAAGGCGCTTTGCGCGGCGGCCAGATCACCCTTGCGGAACTGCGCGGCGGCGAGGTTGTTGAGCGTGTTCAGGGCATCGTTGCCGGATCCCAGTTTCAACGCGCGCCACAGCGCCATTGCTTCCTGCGATGCGGCAATGCCTTCATCGATGCGCCCGGCCTGCACGTAGGCTGCGCCGATGTTGGTGGCAAGTACGGCGGTCTCGAAATGTTCGCGACCGGAGTGTTGCACGCGTTGTGGCAATGCAGCCTCCAGTGTTTCAAGGGCCGCCGCCGTATCGCCTGCCTCGCGCTGCAAGCGGGCCTGCAGGGCTCGCGAGGTCAGCAGCACGTCGGCGTGGCGTTCGGGATCGGTGTTCCAGAATGCTTGCGCTTGTTCGAGCAACGCACGAGCCTCGTCTGGATTGCCCATGCGATGCACCGTTTCGGCAAGCGTGAAACGCACGTCGGCACCAGCGACGGGATCGGCAATGACGGCATCAAAGGCCAGCCAGTGTCGCAGCAGCGGCTCGGCGGCAGAGTAATCGCCCAGATAGAAATGCAGCTCGCCAAGGGCTTTGAGGACTTGCGCGTCGGTGGCGGGGTCGTCGGCAAAACTGGCCTGCACGCGCGCGGCGGCCTGGTCAAGCACCTGCTTGGCGGTTAGCGGTTCGCCGTCGCGGGCGTGCTGCCCGGCGTCGCGGAACATGTGAGCCAGGTAATCGCGCACGGCCTTGCTGCGACGAGCCTCCACCTGCGCAATATCGCGTTCGCGCAGTGCTTCCTGGCGCGCCATCGAGATCGCGGCGAGCGCGCCGACGAGGCCCACGAAGACGAACAGCAGCACGCTTGCGGCCAGCCAGTAGCGCCGCAGGAAGCGCCGCGCACGATAGCCGAACGCGCCACCGCGTGCGGCGACTGGCGCGTGCTCAAGATGTCGGCGCACGTCCTGCGCCAAGGCCTCGGCGGATTCGTAGCGCGCCGCGGGTTCGGGCCGCAGCGCCTTGTGGACGATGGCATCCAGATCGCCGCGCAACTTTCTTGCCGCGGTCTTCGATGCCGCTTGCGAACTTGGCGACGGCGGCGGTCCGGCCTGTGCGCGTTGCAGCAGCGCCAGCACGCCAGCGCCGGCCAGCTCGCCCCAGGGCGAACGATCGGTGAGCAGTTCATGCAGCAGGACGCCCAGCGCGTACACGTCGGTGAGGGTGCTTTGTTCGCCACCGGAAAGCTGTTCGGGCGCGGCATACTGCGGCGTGAGGTGCAAGTCGCGGGTATCGCCGTGGGCCGCGTCGATCGGACGCGCGATGCCGAAATCCAGCAGCATGGGCTGGCCATCGGCACGCACCAGGATGTTGTCCGGTTTCAAATCGCGATGGACGATGAGATGCCGGTGCGCGAACGCCACCGTTTCGCAGATTTGCGCGAACAGCGCCAACCGGGCGGGAAGTTCCAGCCCGCGCTCGCGGCAATGGCGCGACACGGGCACGCCTTCGACGAGTTCCATCACCATGTACGGCGCGCCATCGGGCAGGCTGCCTGCATCGATCAGGCGCGCGATGTCGGGATGTTGCAGCCGCGCCAGCAGGCGTGCCTCGCGCAGGAACCGCGGCGCATCCTCAACGCCGTGGCGCAGCAGCTTTACTGCCACCTGTTGCTCGAAGCGGCCATCATCGCGTTCGCCCAGCCAGACCTCGCCCATGCCACCGCGCCCGATGCGGCGAACCAGCTTCCATGCGCCCACGCGACGACCTTCGTGTTCGCCTGCTGGCACGGCGGATGCTTCGAGGAAGCCTTCGGACGCAGTCACGGCGCGCAGCAGTTCCAGCACTTCGGTGCGAATCGCCGCATCGGATTCCTGCAGATGGAGAAAGGCTTCACGTTCGCCTTCGGGTTGTTCGAGCGCCGCATCGAGCAAGGCTTCGACGCGGGCGAAGCGTGCCGATTCAGACATGCCCATCGGCTGCGCCCTCGCCCAATTCGCGAAACAGCCAAGCCCGCGCCTTCACCCAGTCGCGACGCACGGTGCGATCGGTGAGCCCCATCGCCTGCGCGGTTTCGGATTCGCTGTAGCCGGCGAAGAAGCGACACTCCACCACCTGCGCCAGGCGCGGACTCAACGCGGCAAGTCGTTCCAGTGCATCATTGACCTGCACGATCTGTTCATCCGCGGCATCCGGAACCTGCATGCCTTCCTCGCCGAGGCTCATCGGGCTTTCACCCTGGCCGCGCTTGAAGGAAAAGCGCGCCTGCGCATCGCTCACCAGTACCTGCCGTATCGCCAGGGCGGCGGTCGCCAGGAAATGCCGCTGATCCTGCCAGGCGGGAGTGCGTTGAAGCTTCAGCCAGGCTTCGTTGACCAGCGCCGTGGTGCACAGCGTGGCACCTGCCCCGGCGCGGAACCGCTCGCGGCGCGCAATGCGGCGCAGATCTCCATAAAACAGATCCACCAGCACACGCAGACCGGGATCGTCGAGCGCAGGGCGAGCGGCAGCGGGCGTTGCGTCATGGGAGGTCATGCGCGGGAGTGTAGGGGGTTTTGTGGCGTCATTTCGCACGTGGCGAGGCGCAATCGCGGATTCGCCTGGCGTGCTTGCAGCCGGGTCGGCTTCTTGCCGCGAAGGCTCCCGGGCAGCATCCACGCCGGGCTCGCAACTTCGCAGCCGTGACGAAGTCCGAGCCCTGTCCGGTTTCGGCGCTGTTTCCTGTTTTTTCCGTCTCGTCGTCGAATTTCCGGAGTGTGTACATGCGTCGCTTCTGCCCATGGCCCGTCGTCCTCGCCTTCACGCTGCCCCTGCTCTCGCAAGCGGCCACCTTCAGCGTCACCAGCACCGCCGACAGCGGCGCGGGTTCGCTGCGGCAGGCGCTGATCGATGCGGGCACGGATACCACGTATCCCCGCGTCATCCAGTTCAATGCGCCGTTCCCTGTTGGCGGCGTCATCGAACTGCAGACCACGTTGCCAACGTGGTCGAACGACATCCTGAAGATCGAAGGCAATGGCCGTGCGCCGGTGCTGGATGGACGCAACGCCGTGCGTATCCTCACGGTGGCAGCTGGTACGCGCGAAATCACCTTGCGCGGCCTCACCTTCCAGCGCGGGCGCACAACGACGGGAGTGGGCGGATGCCTGTGGTATTCCTCCCCTGCCACCGGCACCGATCTCCTCGTTTACGAATCGCGTTTCGAAGGCTGCAAGGCCGTCGCCAACCAGGGCAATGCCTACGGCGGTGCGATCGCCTGGTTCAGCGCCGGCAGCACCACGTTCATCGACAACAGCATTTTCGAAGGCAACAGTATCGGCGTCGTCGGCAACAGCAATCGGAGGGACATGTTCGGCGGCGCGGTCGCGCTCAATGGCCAGCGCGTCAATATCACCTCCACGCGCTTTTCCGACAACGTGGCGGAGCGTGTGGGCGGTGTGGTGCAGGGACTGGGCGGGGCCGCATATGCGGCCACGACCTCGCTGGCGTTGCTCAAAAACGTCGAGTTTGAATCCAATCGCGTGATTGATGCCGATGCCGACGGCGCACTCTCGGCTGGCGGCGCGGCGGTGGTGGCATGCCTGGAAAGCGAGTGTTTGCTGGACATCACCAATGTCGGCTTCATCGACAACAACGTTTCCGGCGAGACCATCGGCGGCGGAGCGCTGGTCAGCCAGGGCGGGCGCCTGGCCATGCTCAATGTCAGCTTCAGCGGCAATCGCGCCAACGACGGCGCCGGAGGTGCGCTGTTCGCGTTGGCGCCAGGTGAACTGGGTGCCCGACACCTGAGCTTCACGGGCAACCAGGCCGCCATCGGCGCGAATCTGGCGCTGAGCGGCGTGGAGGTGACGGAGTGGGCATGGTCGCTGTTCGGCCCCACCGCCGCCGGTTCGGGGACGAGTTGTGCGTTGGAATCCATCGTCCTGACCGGCCCGACCAGTGCCAACCTGTTCGAGAGCACATGCGGCGTGCTTTCCGCGTCTGGCGGCAGCATCGGTCCCACCGGTTCGCTGGCACTGGACCGTTCGGTGTTCCCTGCCACGCTGGCTCCCGCCTATGGATCGCCCGCCATCGATCCCGCGCTGGGGCAGGAACTGTGCATCACATACGACGCCCGTGGCATGCCACGCCCGCAGGATGGCGACGGCGACGGCATCGCACTTTGCGATGTGGGCGCTTACGAGGCACCGGTGCGGATCTTCGCCAACGGCTTCGACTAGGCATCTGCGCAGTCGCGCTCACTCAAGCGCGATCCGGCCACGCGCCGGCGCATGCCGATCGCCACGCAGGGTCAGCGGATGCGCCAAGCGTGTCCGCCCTGCGTTCCACCCAGATCGATCGCGCCCATGCGCAGGCTGGATTGGCGCAGCGCATCCACCATCCGGCTGCCGGCAAGCTAGCGACGGCTGCGGAAAAACTCGCGCAACATCGTGCCGCTTTCATCGGCGAGCAGACCGGCCGCCACCTCGATGCGATGGTTGTGCAGCGGCGAGATCAAGGTATCGAACACGCTGCCCGCAGCACCAGTTTTCGGATCCGCTGCGGCATACACGACCCGCGCGACCCGCGCATGCACCAGGGCCATCGCGCACATCGCGCACGGCTCCAGTGTCGCGTACAGGGTCGCACCCGGAAAACGGTAGTTGCCGAGCTTGGCGCCGGCATCGCGCAAGGCAAGGATCTCGGCGTGCGCACTCGGATCATTGAGCGTGATGTTGCGGTTCCAGCCTTCGCCAATCACCTGCCCGTCGACAACCAGCACGGCACCGACCGGCACCTCAGCATCCGCATCGCGCGCATGCGCGGCGAGTTCCAGCGCGCGCCCCATCCAGCGCAGATCAACAGCACTGAATTTCGGAGGCACAACTCGATCATCTGATTGTGGATTGTCGCTTTCGATTCCCATTCGATCATCACCCTACCCGGACTTGCAGTTCGTTGGCCACGGCCAGAGCGGACTTCTGCCAGGACGTGGAAACGCAGTCTGGTTTGCCCGGGTTCTTCTACGTTCCGAAGATTTTCGGTCCTTGATCAGGCGTTCGGCTTGCCGGTTACCGGGTTGAACGGCATACGGTTGATGCTCTCCTGATGCAGCTTGACAGTCCAATGCCCGCCGTGCTCCTGAGTCAAATGAAGCAGATCGTAGGTCTTTAGCATTTCGAGCAATCCTGAGTAACCGTAACTATCTGGCGAGAAGCCGGGATCAGTTCGCCGCAAGTAGTGGCCGAGCGTGCTCAATGCGACCTTTCCTTCTGGCGAATCGGCTGCCATGGCTGCCACCGCGCGCACCACGAACAATGGACGTTGCTTTCCTGGCTTTGAGGCCTGATCGCTCGTCTTGGGTCCAGCTCCGACAACGATTGAAACGGCTGATGCATCGCTATCGGAAAGAACGTTCGCAATTTCCGGCTTCCATTCGGAGAAGTGGTCGCTGGCATTGCGTAGCGCCGGAGGCGTCTTGCCTTCGCCTACGATGCAAACGGTCGCACCACGCTCACGGAGCTTGCGGCAGAGATACGCAAAGTCGGAGTCGCTGGTGACGAAGCAGAATGTATCCACCTTGTCATCGAACAGAAGCTCCAGCGCATCCAGTGCCAAGGCAATATCGGCCGTGTTCTTTCCGCTCGCATACTGATATTGAAGGCACGGGGTGAAAGCCTGGTGGACCAGTTCGTCCTGCCAGCGATTGCTGGCGAGCGTTCCCGAATTGCCGTAGCCGCGTCGAACGACCACCCGCCCGAAGCGTGCAACAAAGCGCAGGGCATGATCCAGGATCACTGGTGGCACGTTGTCGCAATCCACCAGAACAGCAACACGCGATTCCTTTACTTCTTGCTCAACTGACATTGAAGAATCCCCTTGAGCGAATCCCATGACTTCTGTCGCGAACGGACGCTCACTCCCACTCGATCGTCGCCGGTGGCTTGCCGCTGATGTCGTAGACCACGCGGGAGATGCCGCGCAGTTCGTTGATGATGCGGTTGGAGACGGTGCCGAGGAAGTCGTAGGGTAGATGCGCCCAGTGCGCGGTCATGAAGTCGATGGTTTCCACCGCGCGCAGGGCGATGACCCATTCGTAGGCACGGGCGTCGCCGACCACGCCGACCGATTTCACCGGCAGGAACACGGCGAAAGCCTGGCTGGTCTTGTCGTAGAGATCGGCCTTGCGCAATTCCTCGATGAAGATCGCATCGGCGCGGGCGAGCAGTTCGGCGTATTCGCGCTTCACTTCACCGAGGATGCGCACGCCGAGACCCGGGCCAGGGAACGGGTGGCGGTAGACCATCGCCCGCGGCAGGCCGAGCTCCACGCCGAGTCGGCGCACTTCATCCTTGAACAGCTCGCGCAGGGGTTCGACGAGGCCGAGCTTCATGTGCGCCGGCAGGCCGCCAACGTTGTGATGGCTCTTGATCACGTGCGCCTTGCCGGTACCGCTGCCGGCCGATTCGATGACATCGGGATAGATCGTGCCCTGCGCCAGCCAGCGTGCATTGGCGAGCTTCGCGGATTCCTCGTCGAAGATCTCGATGAACAGGTTGCCGATGATCTTGCGCTTGGCTTCCGGGTCGCTGACGCCTGCGAGCGCGCTGAAATAGCGCTCGGCGGCGTTGACACGGATGACCTTGACGCCCATGTGCTCGGCGAACATGGCCATGACCTGATCGCCTTCCTGCCAGCGCAGCAGGCCGGTGTCGACGAAGACGCAGGTCAGCTGCTCGCCGATCGCCCGATGCAGCAGGGCGGCGACAACCGAGGAATCGACACCGCCAGAGAGGCCGAGGACGACTTCATCCGTGCCGACCTTTTCGCGCACGCGGGCAATCTGGTCGTCGATGATGTTGGCTGCGGTCCACAGCGTGCGGCAGCCGCAGATGTCGACGACAAAGCGGCGCAGCAGGGTTTCACCCTGGCGCGTATGGGTGACCTCCGGATGGAACTGCACGCCGTACCAGCGCTTGTCCTCGTTGGCCATCGCGGCGACCGGGATGCGCTCGGTGCGTGCGGTGACGACGAAGCCGGGAGGTGCAGAGGCGACGTGATCGCCATGGCTCATCCAGACATCCAGCCGTGGCGGCAGCCCGGGATGATCGTTGAGGCCATGCAGCAATTCATCTTTTGCCACTACTTCCACTTCGGCATGGCCAAATTCGCGAGCATCCGCGGCTTCGGTCGAGCCACCAAGCTGGGCAGCCAGCGTCTGCATGCCATAGCAGATGCCGAGGATCGGCAGGCCGCTGTCGAAAACCTGCTGCGGAGCGCGCGGTGCTCCGGCGAGGGTGGTGGATTCCGGCCCACCCGAAAGCACGATGCCCTTCGCACCGAACGCGGCAATCTCGGCCGGATCATGATCCCAGGCCCAGATTTCGCAATACACGCCCAGCTCGCGGATGCGCCGCGCAATCAGCTGCGTGTACTGCGCACCGAAATCGAGGATGAGGATCTTGTCGCTGTGCAGCCGGGATTCGGGATTCGGGATTCGGGATTCGGAAACCACTGACATTGCTGCCTCGTTGCTGTGTTTTGCACCTGCCAATCCCGAATCCCGAATGCCGAATCTCGGCATTCAATCAGCCCAACTGATAGTTCGGTGCTTCCTTGACGATCTGGATGTCGTGGGGGTGGGCTTCGCGGACGCCGGCGCTGGTGACGCGGACGAATTGCGGGCGCGTGCGCATGTCTTCCATGGTGGCGCAGCCGCAATAGCCCATCGAGGCACGCAGGCCGCCGACCAGCTGGTGGATGATGTTGCGCAGCGGACCGCGATAGGGGACGCGGCCCTCAATGCCTTCCGGAACGAGCTTCTCTGGATCGGACGCATCCTGGAAATAACGGTCGCTGGAGCCTTTCTCCATGGCCGCCATCGAGCCCATGCCGCGATAGCTCTTGTACGAGCGGCCCTGGAACAGCTCGACTTCACCGGGACATTCCTCGGTGCCGGCGAACATGCTGCCGAGCATGACGGTCGAGGCACCGGCAACGATGGCCTTGGCCAGGTCACCCGAATAACGGATGCCGCCATCGGCGATCAGCGGGATTTCATCCTTCAGCGCATTGGCGACCAGGTCGATCGCGGTGATCTGCGGCACGCCGACGCCGGTGACGATGCGCGTGGTGCAGATCGAGCCGGGGCCGACGCCGACCTTGACCGCATCGGCCCCGGCATCGCGCAGGGCCAGTGCCGCATCGGCGCTGACGATATTGCCGCCGATGACATCGGTGTGCGGAAAATTCTTCTTCACCCAGGCCACGCGATCGATGACCGATTGCGCATGGCCGTGCGCGGTATCGACGATCAGCACGTCGACGCCGGCCTCGACCAGTGCCGCCACGCGGCGCTCGGTGTCGCCTCCGACACCCACGGCCGCACCGACACGCAGGCGCTCGTGGTCGTCCTTGGCCGCGTGCGGGTTGTCGCGGGCCTTCTGGATGTCCTTGACCGTGATCAATCCGCGCAGCTGGAAGGCATCGTTGACGACCAGCACCTTCTCGATGCGGTACTTGTGCAGCAGGGCAAGCACCTCGTCCTCGCTGGCGCCTTCCTTGACCGTGATCAGGCGATCCTTGCGCGTCATGATGTTCCTCACCGGATCATCGTGTTTCTTCTCGAAGCGCAGGTCACGACTGGTGACGATGCCGACCAGTTCCTCGTTGTCGACCACCGGCACGCCGGAGATGCCGTGCTCGCGCGTGATGCGCATGACATCGCGGATGGTCGTGTCGGGTCGCACCGTCAGTGGATCGCGGATCACCCCGGCCTCGAATTTCTTGACCAGGCGCACTTCGGCAGCCTGCTGCTCGGGGGACATGTTCTTGTGGATGATGCCGATGCCGCCGCATTGGGCCATGACGATGGCGAGTCGCGCCTCGGTCACGGTATCCATCGCGGCGGAGAGTATCGGCACGTTGACGCGCAGGTTGCGGGTCAGGCGCGAGGAGGTATCGACATCGCGCGGGAGGACGGTGGAATGACCGGGGACAAGGTAGACGTCGTCAAACGTCAGGGCTTCGGCGAGTAGGCGCATGGGTCGCAGGCAGGCTGAGCAAGTCCGCTATTCTATCGGTTTCGCCCCTGCTCCCGCCAATGCAGACCAGCCCGATCCCCTCCAGACCCGAACGCAGGCATCGATTGGCCGACCTTGCCCAGGGCATTGCCCTGGTCGGCATCGTGCTCGCTGCGGCGCTGCTGTTCCTTGGCCGCGCCTGGCTGGTTGATGCGATAGTCGGCACCTACACCGGTTGCCACGGCTGCTTCGTCGCCCCTGCCCTCGGTGCCGACGCCTGGCTGTGGGCCGGCCTGCTTGGCCTGATGGCCCTGGTTGCGCTGAGCCGGCGACGCCTGCTGCGCGGTCTCCTGATCCTGCTGGCATTTGCCCTGCTGGCGATCGCGGCGGCCGACCTGGTCATCTTCGACCTGCTCAACCAGCGCCTGCATCTCGGCGATATCGGCCGATTCGGCGGGGAATTCGCGGCCAACTGGAGCGTGCTCGAGGCAAACCTGCACGCGCCCTGGGGCTGGCTCAAGCTGGCGGGTGCGCTGCTTCTGCTCGCCCTGCCCGTGCTGGCCAGTGTTTCCGCACGACCACGGCCACGCATGGCGCGGATATTCGGCGTGCTTGCGCTGTGCAGCGCCGTGGCTGCCCTGGTGATCCACTTGCGCGACCCGGTGCACTATGTCCACGCCGTGTTGATCGACAACGTCCTGACGGTCAACCTGCCGCAAACCAGCGTGCGCCCGTTCAGTGCTGGATTCCTCGACACGCAACGAACGCTCGCCGCCGCCGTGCCGCAGCAGTGCGAGCGCAACGCGCAACCGCAGCGACCCAGTGTCATTGTCGTCCTCGTCGAATCCCTGTCGTCCTGGCAAAGCCGACTGCTCGGCGGTGCAGTCGACTGGACGCCGCGACTCGACGCGATTGCCCGCGACAACCACTATTTCACGCGTTTCTACGCCAACGGCTTCACCACCAGCGGTGCCGAAGTCGCCATTGGCAGCGGCCAGTTGCCGATCTATCCACCCGGCGTGCTCGAATACACCTTCGACCACTTTGCCGAGCGCCGCGGTTCCCTGCCTGGCCTGGCCACGGCCAATGGCTATGAATCAGCCTTCTTCACCCCCGGCGATACCGGTTTTCTCGATCTCGGCCGCTGGCTCAGGCAGATCGGCTTCGACACGATTTCCGGTGCCGATGATCCCTGGTATGCGGGGCGCGAGCGCTGGCAGTTCAACTCCGTCGAGGACAGCGTCTTCTACCAGCGCTTCCTCGACTGGCTCGACCATCGCGACACGGCCAAACCGTTTGTCTCGGTGTTGCTGACGGTGAGCAGCCATCCGCCCTTTCTCGATCCGCGCAGCCACAAGGTCGATCCCGAGCGATCGTTTCGATATGTCGACGAACAGATCGGCGTTTTCCACGAGGCCTTGCGCCAGCGCGGCTTTCTCGACCATGGCGTGCTCATCGTCATGGGCGATCACCGCACCATGACGCCGCTGCACGAGGATGAATTCGCCGCGCATGGCGAGCGCGCCTACGCGCGGGTGCCGATGGTGGTCAGTGGCAAGGTGGAGATGCCGGCGGTGGTCGAGGATGCCTTCCAGCAGACCGACCTGTTGCCCTCGCTGGCCTGGCAGTTTGGCGCGGAACATTGCCGCTCCGCCTACAGCGGGAATTTCCTGCGCAGCGATCCGCAAGCACCGGCCATCGTCGTGCATGCACGCGGCGATGATCGCAACCGCATCGACATCTACGAGGACGACAGCGTGTCGGGATTCCTGCTGGATGGCGATGAAAGCCGCTGGCTCGGTGAAGCTCCAGCCGATGCGGAACACATTGCCGCGTGGATCAACGTGCAGCGTGCCGAGGCCGCCGCACGCGGCCTGCGCGTGCGCCAGGCCGGCAAGCGCTGAATCAGTCGAAAAACGTCTCGGCGGCTTCGAGGGTGTTTTCCATCAGCGTGGCGACGGTCATCGGGCCGACGCCGCCGGGTACCGGGGTGATCCAGGCCGCGCGCTCGGCAGCGGCGGCAAACTCGACATCGCCGGTCAGGCTGCCATCGTCGCGACGGTTGATGCCGACATCGATCACCGTGGCACCGCGCTTGATCCACTCGCCGCGAACCAGGCCGGGGCGGCCGACGGCAACGACGAGGATGTCGGCGGCAGCGATGAAACCCGGCAGGTCCTCGGTGAAGCGATGGCAGACCGTGGTCGTGCAACCGGCCAGCAGGAACTCGAGCACCAGCGGGCGCCCGACATGATTGGACACGCCGACGACCACCGCGTGCTTGCCGCGCACCGGGCGATCGGTATTGGCGAGCAGGGTCATCACGCCTTTCGAGGTGCACGGCCGCAAGCCGCGTTGGCGCAGCACCAGACGGCCGACGTTCTCGGCCTGGAAGCCATCGACATCCTTGTGCGGATCGATGCGGTTGATCAGGGCATTGGCATCGACATGCTTGGGCAGCGGCAACTGGACGAGGATGCCGTGCACGGCAGGATCGGCGTTCAGGCGATCGATCAGCGCCGCCAATTCGGCTTCAGGCGTGGTTTCCGGCAAGTCGAACGCCAGCGACGAGAAACCGACCCGCTCACAGGCGCGCCGCTTGTTGCGCACATACACGGCCGAGGCCGCCTCGTTGCCGACCAGGATCACCGCCAGCCCCGGTCGCGGCTTGCCGGCGCGCACGCGCGCCTGCACCCGCGCAGCCAGGCGGTCGAGCAATTCATCGGCAATCCGCTTGCCGTCCAGCAGACGTGCGCTCATCGATACTCCATGGGAATGCGTGCATTATCCATGTCGATGCCAACGCGCTCAAATTCGGATGCCGGGATTCCGGCATCCCGCCGCCAGGCCACTGCCGATCGAGACCTCCCATGAACGACATCGCCACCGAACTCGAAGCCGCCGCGTTTCGTCGCCTGTTGCAGCACCTGCACACGCGCAGCGACGTGCAGAACATCGATCTGATGACCCACGCCGGATTCTGTCGCAATTGCCTTGCCGACTGGTATCGCGAAGCCGCCGAGCAGCGCGGCCAATCGCTGGACAAGGAACAGGCACGCGAAATCATCTACGGCGAGCCGTTTGCCGCGTGGAAGGCCAAACACCAGCGCGAAGCCAGCGCCGAGCAGCTTGCCGCATTTGCCGCCTCGCAAAAGGCGCACGCCTAGCGCAACGTTGATCAAGTGGCGGCATCCGCACGGGATGCGCGCACGCTGATCCACGCGCCAAGCAGGAGCAATCCCAGCGCCACGGCCTGACTCCAGTGCGCGGCGACGCGACCACTGCCGAGCAGGAGCAGGCTCGACAGCAGCGGTGCCGCATACGACAAGGTTCCAAGCAGGGCCAGGTCGCCATGTTTGGTGCCGCGATCCCAGAGCCGGAACGCCACGCCGACCGGGCCGAGTCCCATCAGCACGAGCACGATGGTCTGCGCACGATCCGGCACCACCGTCTGCTCGATGAGCAGATGCACCACACCGGCAAGCAGCGCAACCAGCAGGCAGGGTCCGGCAATCGCCGCGCTGGGCACGCCGGCGTGACGACGGTTCAACACCGAATATCCCGACCAGATCAAGGCCGCTGCGAATGCCGCGGCATAACCCGGCAGATGCGCGGGATCGATTGCCAGCGCCCGCCCCTGCACCAGCATGATGATGACGCCGCCCAGGCCGAGCACGGTGCCGATCAATTGCCCGGGCTTCAGGCGCACACCGGGCAGGAAGGCGGCAAAGACGACGATCAGCAGCGGCCACAGATAGTTGATCAGGTTGACTTCGATGGCCGGGGCATGGCGGAAGGCGATGAAGTACAAGGCGTGATAGCCGAACAAGGCTGCCAGGGCGAGGACAAAGGCCGGCCACGGCTGCAGCAGTCGATCAAGCCGCGCGCGCGGGCTGCCCGGGGAAGCCAGCAACGAGGCCAGACCGCCAATGGCAAAGCTGATGGCGAGTACCTCAAAAGGCGGCAGGCTGGCCGTGAACACCGCCATCAAGGCCAGGGACGACCACAGCAGGATGGCAAAGATGCCACTCCAGGTGGCCGAACGGCGCAGGTCCCTCATGATCGGACAGGCCGATCGCCGCTGATTTCCGGCAAGGCGACCGGATCTGCGAAAATGGCTGATCGCAACCGAACCGTTCGTTGTCCATGCCGTATACCCCGATCGTCGCCACCCTCGGCTATGTGCTTTCCGCCGATCGCCGCCAGGTCCTGCTGATCCACCGCAACGCGCGCGCCAATGACCAGCATCTGGGCAAGTACAACGGCCTTGGCGGCAAGATGGATGCAGGCGAGGACGTCGTCGCCTGCATGCGCCGCGAAATCCGCGAAGAAGCCGCCATCGAATGCACGCGCATGAGCCTGCGCGGCACGATCAGCTGGCCCGGTTTCGGCAAGCTCGGCGAGGATTGGCTCGGCTTCATCTTCCTCATCGAGGAGTTCAGCGGCACGCCACTGACGCAAAACGCCGAAGGCACGCTGGAATGGGTGGCCATCGAACGCATCCTCGATCTGCCATTGTGGGAAGGCGATCGCCACTTCCTGCCGCTGGTCTTCGATGCCGATCCGCGCACATTCCACGGCGTCATGCCGTATCGCGACGGACGCATGCTGTCGTGGAGCCACTCGCGGATCTGAGCGCCCGCTCATGGCAGGGGCAGCAAGGGCTTTGGTGAATCCTCGATTGCCGGCGGCGGCTCCGGGCGCGGATCGAGCGGCGATGCCTCGCTGCGCTGCCCGGGTTGCGGGCGCACTCCGGGAATGCCTTCGATCACGTCCTGCAATGGATCCTGGGCAACCGTTGGCTGGTCTTCCGCATGGCCCGGCGCGCTGCTGCCCTCGCCGCCGGCCGCCGCGTTGCCTGTCTCATCCAGCCTGATGCTGTCCTTGCCGATGAGGATGATCTGCGGCTTGTCCCAGCTTCCCTTGACCTGATAACGCGAGCGCGCGGCACGATTGATCGACTTGCCGATCAAGCTCTGCACGACCAGCCCGGCCGCCGCACCGACCGGGCCGCCGGCAAGTGCACCGACCACCGGCAAGGCCACTCCGGCGCGCGGCGTCACGATCATCTGCTGGTCGTAATCGCGCTCGCGCAATCCGGTGCGCCCGCTGATCGAGATATCCGCGGCTGGACTCGAGATATGCAGATTGCTGGTCTGCGCATTGCCATCGGCAAGCGTGAACGTGCCCTTGATCGAGTTGAAACTCATGCCTGATTTGAACAAGTCGCTGAAATCGAGCGACAGTCGGCGCGGGATCTCGCGCAGCGACAGCAGGCCGAACAGGCGACCGCCGGCACCGGGCTCGACATCGAGGATGCGCCCTTCCTGCACGCTGACATCCAGCGAGCCGGTCATGTTGGCGAGAGCAAAGGCGGTCGGCGATCCCGGCCAACTGGCATCGATATGCGCCATGGTCTGGCCACCGTCGATGATGCCGGCAAAACCAAAGCTGTCGAGCATGCCGCCGAGGCTTTCGGCAGTCAGCTCGACAACCATGCGCGAGCGGTTGTCGCCGGCTGTGCCGCTCCACGCACCGCTGGCATGGAGGTCGACATTCGGCGATTTCGCTTCCAGCAGATCAATGCGCATGCCCTCGCCATCCGGAAAACTCTCCAGGCGCAACTCGCCAAGCGAGGCGGCACCCAGTTGCAGCTGGCCGATCCACAAGTGCAGCGGCGGGATCGAGGCCGGCGCGATATCGACCAGGGCCGCGCCACCCTCGTTGCCAGGCATGGGATCCGGCCAGTGCACGCGCTGCATCTGCGCGGTGATGCCGCGTCGGCGCAGATCGACCGTCGGCACGCTGAGATTGCCTTGCAGCGAGTCGCCGGTGATGTCGATCTTCAGCGCCTCGCCGTCCGGAACCAGCGCCAGGCTCAGGTTGGCAAAGCTGCGCCCGGCCATGAGCAGCTCGTCGACAGTGACATGCACGCCCTGCAACAGCTCGCCACCGCCGCCACCCGTGTTGAACAAGCCGATCCAGCCACCCGCATCCAGGGATTTCGCATGGCCGCCGATGAGCAGGCCGCTCGCCGGCACGTCGTTCGAGGCCGTGGCCGGGCCGAGATCGAGCCTGGCCGCAAGCGGCCCGTCCGGCCCCGGCAGGCGTCCGCCAATGTGCAGGATGTCGCCAAGGCTGGCGCTGAACGGCTGCCCGACCAGCGGCATTTCCAGTTGCAGCAGGAAGGGCAGCCGTGCCTCGGCCGGCTTGCCGAGCGGTGCCGGGAGATTGATGGCGATGCCCTGCAGATCGCTTTGCAGGCGCAACGACTTGCGCCCCCTGGCGGCACCGGCATCGGAGCCGATGGCCAGATCGATGTTCCATTCGGCCTGGCCGGGAAAACTCGCCATGGACGGGGCAAGGTCGGTTGCCCTGGCAAAGACGGCCGCCGCCGGCAGCACGCCGCGAAGATTCGCTTCAAAGGAATTGTCCGGATCCGTGGCCGAGCTGCCGATGGCGATGCCGAGGCGGACCGGCATTCCGTCGAGGCGCGCATCGAGGGCATCGGCCAGCACCCCGTCCCGGGCAATGCGCACGCGACCCGCAGCCTCGGCAAAGTGCAGGCCCCAGGTCCGTTCGTCGAGTTGTGCCGCGCTCAGGTCCACGTAGCCATCGAGGGTCATGTCCTCGCTGTGCTTGAGCGGCACATCCAGATCGATATGCACGACGCCCTTGCCGCCGATGCCAAGGCCACGCAGGTAATCGGCATGCTCGGCACCCACCGGGGTCGCGCGCAGATAGGACAGCAGATCCTTGCCGTTGGCCTGGCCATCGATCGAGAGTTCCAGCAGCGGCTCGTGGAAACTGGCGATCGTGGCGTCCACCTCGGCGAGTGCGATCGCCATCGAGCTGCCCGCATGCGCGGTGGCTTGCATGCCGTTGTTGATGAAGCGCGCGCTGACCGCGAGATCCTCGCCACTCGGCCAATCGCGCAGGAAATCCAGCTTCAGCCCCTGCAACTCGGCGCGCGCATCGAAGCGGCCGGCATTGTCATCGAATGGCCAACTGTCGAGATCGCCGCGGACCAGGGCATGGCCTTCGCTGATGCGGCCGACAGCGAGCGCGCGATCCAGCCATTCGACGGTTGCCGGCGGCATCACGTTGACTGGCCAGAATAGTTTCGCGGCATCGACCGTGCCGTCGCTGATCCGCGCGTACACATCCAGCGCCGGCCGCGTGCCGTCGCCCTGCATGTCGGCACCGCCGTGCAGGCTTGCGGCAAAGCCATCGCCTGCCAGGTCGAAGCGATGACTGCGCAGCTGCCAGCCCTCCTCATCGGGCCAGGCCACCACGTCGCCACCGAATTGCGTGAACACGAAGGGCTTGCGGAACACCTTCGGGTAGTCAATGCGGGTTTGCTGATCGAGCAGTTGCAGCCACAGCGCCTGGTTGTCGCCGCGCACGCGCCCTGCAAGGCGCTCGATTCCCGGGATCGCCGCCGCCGGACGACTGCCACAGCGCGAGATCTTCGCGTCGACATTGAAGTCCTGCAGACTCGACCAGCGCAGGTCGAGCGCATCGACCGCACAGTGCGGATTGGCCAGATACAACCATTGGCGCAGGCGCTCGGGCGCCAGGTTGCCGAGCATCGCCAGCGTGCCGAACGCGCCCAGTTCCAGCGTGCTGGCGCGAACATGGGTGGAAGGTTGTCCAGCGCTGGTGTACTCGGCGATCACGCGGCCGCCGGTCGCCGACGCATCGGCAGCGCCGGCGGAATAATCGGCCAGGTCGAAACGCCAGCCCGTCGGCTGGCGTTGCCAGCGCGCGCTCAAGGCCAGCCGATCAAGCGCACTGCGCGGCAGCACGCTGAGCGTGTCATCGACCTTGACCTCGCTGCTGGCCTGCAGGATTGTCTGGCCAAGATCCAGCTTGAGCTGCGTCTCCTTGAGCAGGCCGCCCTGCCAGGTGGCCCAGAACTGCAGGTCGCCCTTTGCCGCGACGACGCGGATTCCGCCCGGCGCATGCGCCCCGCTCAACTCGCCGATGTCGACCTCGCGACCGGCCACATACACGCGCCCGGAGCCTTCGCCAAGGTCAATGTCGGCAACCAGCGACAAGGGCGATGACTTGCTGTTGCCGGTGCCGACCTGGCCGAGCACGCGCGTGATGCGCCCGTGGTTGACCACGCGCAATTCGGGGATGCGCAAATCCAGGTCGATGGCGTGACTGGGCGCACGCACGGCCAGCTTCATGTCGACGAGGACGACGGCACCCAGCGAGCCCATCGATCCCCCACTGCCGCCGCCACTGCCTTCGAGTTCCAGGCCGCGCAGCTTCCACTGTCCATCCGCGGCCCGGCTCAAGGCCAGGTCCGGCCCGAAAACGCGAAACTCGTTCCAGGCCAGGTTCTTGCGCAAGGGCGCAAACAGGTTGATTGCCAGCTCCGAACGCGGCAAGCGCAGCTCGGCGTCTCCCGCGGCGGTTGCGCCAATGCGCAGGTCATCGAGAACCAGCCTTGGCCCGGCCTGCGTCCACATGCCACTGAGCTGGCCGATGCTCACCGGCCGCTGCAACTGTGCCGACAGCCAGGCCTCGACGCGGCGCGGATTGTCGGCCAGCCAGGGCAAGGCCAGTTGCGCGATGGCGACGACGACCGCGGCGGAAATCACCAGGGTGACGAACATCGCCTGCACGAAGAAGCGCAGCTTGCGCAGGCGTCGGCGCAGCGGCGTCATGGGCAACGGCCGTTGCGCGAAATGCTGTCGATCAAGGCATTCATCGGCAACGCAAGTTCGTTCCCGCCAATCCGTCAAAGCAGGACGACATCGAACTGCTCCTGCGAATAGTGTTCTTCGGGCTGGAAGCGGATGGTCTTGCCGATGAACTCCTCGAGTTCCGCCACGGCCGTGGAATCCTCGTCGAGGATGCGCACGACCACATCCTTCGCCGCCAGCACCAGCAGCTTTTCCGCATCGAACTGGCGCACCGCGCGGGTGATCTCGCGGAATATCTCGTAGGTCACGGTTTCCGCCGTCTTGATCGAGCCGCGTCCGCTGCATGCCGGACAAGGTTCGCAAAGCTGCCGCTCCAGGCTTTCCGTGGTGCGCTTGCGCGTCATCTCGACCAGGCCCAGCGGCGACATTTCATAGACGGTGGTCTTGGCGTGGTCGCGGACCAGCGATTTTTCCAGTTGGCGGATGACCTGGCGCTGGTGTTCCTCGTCGATCATGTCGATGAAATCGATGATGATGATGCCGCCAAGGTTGCGCAGGCGCAGTTGCCGCGCCGCCGCCTGTGCCGCCTCGAGATTGGTGCGATAGACGGTCTCCTCGAGATTGCGCGTGCCCAGGTAACTGCCGGTGTTGACGTCGATCGTGGTCATCGCCTCGGTCTGGTCGACGACCAGGTAGCCACCGGATTTCAGCGGCACCTCCTTCTTCAGCGCACGCTGGATCTCGTCCTCGATGCCGTAAAGATCGAACACCGGGCGCTCGCCCGGATAGTGCTCCAGGCGTTCGACCAGATCGGGCATGAACTGGCCGGTGAATTCGAGGGCGCGATCGAGTGTCTCGCGTGAATCGATGCGCACGCGCTCGATGGTCGGGCGCATGAGGTCGCGCAATGCGCGCAGGGCCAGTGGCAGGTCCTCGTAGACGCGCTTGCCGACCTTGGCCGTGGCAATGCGTTGCTGCAAGGCACTCCACTGCTTGCCGAGGTAGTCGATGTCCTCGCACAGGGCCTCGCGGCTTTGTCCTTCGGCATTCGTGCGCACGATGTAGCCGAGCGGGTTTTCGCCGATGGTCTCGGCGAGGATCTCCTTCAGGCGCATGCGCTCGGTTTCATCCTCGATGCGCACCGACACGCCAAGCACGGTGCTGTACGGAAGCAGCACCAGGTAACGCGAAGGAATCGACAGATGCGTGGTCAGGCGCGCGCCCTTGCTGCCGATCGGATCCTTGACCACCTGCACCACGATCTCCTGGCCATCACGCAGAAGATCGTTGATCGGTGGTGTCGCCGGCGTGGCCGACTCGGCATTTTCGCCAAGCAGGACGTTCTGCGGACGGACGATGTCCGAGGCATGCAGGAACGCGGCCCGGTCCAGCCCGATTTCGACGAACGCCGCCTGCATGCCCGGCATGACCCGGCTGACCTTGCCTTTGTACACATTGCCGACATAACCGCGCCGGCTTGCACGCTCGATATGCATCTCTTGCAGCATGCCGTTCTCGACCAGCGCAACGCGGGTTTCGCGCGGGGTCACGTTGATCAGGATTTCTTCGGTCACGACAAGGTGTTGGCACAAGAAGTTGAAGCGTTTTATAGCTGGGGCGAGCGCATGTTGTCGAATGCCGCAAGCACGTCAATCGCGCTCCTGCAAGCGCCGGGGATCGCCTTTGACCGCGGAAACCGCCGGAAATCGCCTGAGCAACTGTGAAGTTTCGTGCAGGGGCAGGCCCATGACCCCGGAATAACTCCCGCTCAGATGGCTGACAAACGCGGCACCGCGGCCCTGGATGGCGTAGGCCCCGGCCTTGCCGAAAGGCTCGCCACTGGCCACATAAGTCTCGATCTGGCCCTCTTCGAACGCCGCAAACGTCACCTCGGACAGTGACACCGCATGATCTTCGGCAGCAGCCGTGAGCAGCCAGACCACGCTGATGACACGATGCGTGCGTCCGCCCAGCCGGCCCAGCATGCGTTTGGCATCCTCGGCATCCAGCGGCTTGCCGAATACCTCGCCATCGAGCTCGACCTCGGTATCGGCGGCAATGACGACCGCGCCCGGCACGCCGGCGACTTGCAGCAAGCCGGCCCCGGCCTTCTCGCGCGCCACCCGGCTGACATAGTCAAGCGCCGGTTCACCGGCCGCACGCACTTCCGGGATATCGACATCCAGCACATCGAATGCCATGCCGATCTGCTCCAGCAACTGGCGACGGCGGGGTGACTGCGAGGCGAGGAAATACATGACGGTGATCCGATCCGGGACATGCCAGAGTGCCAGACGCACCGCCCCCGCGGCGAGTTCCGGCGAACCCGGTTCGCGGGCGGGCGCGATGCAGGCGCTGCGCACATACTTGGGAAACCCCGCAGCATCCGCCAATGGAGACAGAAATGAGCCAAGGTGCCTTCAGCAAACTCGCCAAGCGTGCCGCCCGCTTCACCGGCCAACCGCTGTGTTTCGGCCTCGCCGCCAGCGTTGTCGGAGCCTGGATCATCACCGGCCCGATTTTCCACTTCAGCGACACCTGGCAGTTGGTCATCAACACCGGCACCACGATCATCACCTTCCTCATGGTGTTCCTGATCCAGAACACGCAAAACCGCGACACCTACGCGCTGCAGATCAAGCTCGACGAACTCATCCGCGTCACCGAACTCGCCCACAACACCCTGCTCGACCTGGAGGAACTCGACGAAAAAACCCTCGACCGCTACCGCGCCCACTACGCCGCCATGGCGCACAAGGCACGCAGGGGCCGCATCGTCGACGAACTGCAGATCTGACACGATTTGTCTCGTACCAAGATCGCAACGATCAGTCAGTGCGGCGGAAGATGGGCGGAATCAGCAACGCAACCATGTCAACGCCGCAGATGACCCAGGCAATCCAGACAATTGCCTGCATCAGCAGAAGTTGATGGCGAGCATTGGAAAGCTGGTGATGAGCTGCCAGGTCATGCCCGGCCAGCATGGCTGCGCATGAACATTCAAACCCGCGAGTGCCGACCGCAAACCTTCGGACACACGATTCAAGTCGACCATGCGCTCGTCGTGCATCTCACTCCCTGAGATTCGCAGTTGATAGAAACGACAAAGGCCGGTTTCTCGGCCTTTGTCTGATTTGGTGCATCTTTCAGCTTTTGGCTGATCAGCTTGTTAGCGGAAAGAGCGCATTTCCTGATCTGCTAGTGCGCTTGAAGTTACACTTATCACATCAGAACGTCAACAGGGGGCTGTTGTGGCAAATATCAAATATCGCGTGGCGCTTGATCTCGGTGCGAACTCGCTCGGTTGGTGTGTTTATCGATTGGACGAAAGCGACAATCCAGATGCCATTGTTCGCATGGGTTCACGAATATTCTCGGATGGCCGCGATCCGAAGACCCTCGCCTCGCGAGCTGCCGATCGCCGGCAAGCCAGGCAGGCGCGCCGCCGCCGCGATCGACTGCTCAAACGTCGTCATAAGCTGATCATGGCGCTTGTCGACAATGGCTTCCTGCCGAAAGACCAAGTCGCCAGAAAGCAGTTGCAGGAACTGGACCCTTATCTTTTGCGAGCGCGAGGCTTGCATGGCGTTCTGACATTGTTCGAATTCGGTCGCGCCCTATATCACCTCGGTCGCAAACGCGGATTTCGCAGCAGCCGCAAGGATGGGCGCACTGAGGAAGCCGCCAAGGAAGCCGGCAAGGTACATGCCGCAATTGCGGCATTGCGCGAAAGAATCGACAGCGTAGGCTGCGCTACCGTAGGCGAGTATCTCGCCACGCAAAGGGGATACCGGAAAGATCGGCAAGATCCAAGCAACAAGGACGAGGCCCGCGCGCTCGAAGCAGCCAAGCATGTCGGCATCCGTGGCCGTCGACGCAATGATGGCGAATATGTCCTTTATCTTCAGCGCGAAATGGTCGAAGAAGAATTCGACAGACTATGGTCAGCGCAGGAGGCACATCATCCCGACCAACTCACCGAATCCGCACGCGAGCAATTGCGCGACATCATATTGTTTCAGCGACGTCTACGCCCAGTGGAGCCAGGCCGTTGCCAGTTCGAGTTGAGTGAATATCGGGCACGCCTTTGCGCTCCTCTGCAACAACGCTTTCGAATCCTCCAGGATCTGAACCATCTTCGCGTACGCGATGGGATAAGTGACCGACCCCTCTCGCTCATCGAGCGAAATGCCATGTTGGACACCCTATCGCATGATCCGGGATTGGTGACCTTCAGTGCCTTGGCCAAAGCAGCCGGCTTGCGCAACTCCAAGGAATTCAACTTCAGTCGAGATGAGAAGCGCAAAGGATTCCGAGGTGATGCCGTAGCCGCGCGTTTCAGCGCAACGAATGCCATCGGGGATCGCTGGCAAACCTTAACGCCCGAGCAGCAATATGCGATTGCCGTTCTTGTCGAACAGGCGGAGCAAGCCGAAACCTTGGAAGCAGCGCTTCTGGCCCTTCCAGGACAATCAAACGCGAGCGATGAAATCCTCAAGGGGACTTTTGATGAATCTGAGCGCCACTTCATATCCGATGCCCTGCGCACTTTCCCGATAAAGTTTGATGCCACGCAGGCTCGCACAATTGCGTCATTCAATCTGCCGGATGACTACGGCAGCCTGAGTCTCAAGGCGCTGTCCAAAATAGTTCCCGAGCTGGAACGAGACGTGATCAACTATGACGAGGCAGTTCGGCGCGCGGGCTACCAGCATCATTCGCGGTTCTATACCGGCGAAATCTTCAAGCAACTGCCCTATTACGGAAAGTTGCTGGTTGGCTACACTTCACCTCAGCCAACTGCACGGGACGACGACGAAAGGCGCTTTGGAAAGATCCCAAATCCCACTGTCCATATTGGCTTGAACCAGGTGCGGCAATTGGTCAATGCGTTGATAAAGCGTTATGGCCATCCCTATCAAATCATTATCGAACTGACCCGTGAATTCGGTGCTTCGGGCGATCGCCGGCGCGAAATCAGCAAGCGTCAAGCCGAAGCCCAACACCGCAATGAGCGCTACGACGAAGAACTGACCAAACTCGGCGTCCGCGTCAATCGTGAACCGCCCCGGGTTTCGTGGAGGCTGTTTGGTTTAAGTCACGCCGCCATTGCGACGGGACTGGCGAGATGCCGGTAGTAGTTTGCCTCGGCTTCT
>MKWR01000020.1 GCA_001899855.1 Lysobacterales bacterium 63-13 | reverse complement strand
ACGCACTTCCCGGGAAAACTTATTCGATTTGTTCATGGCTCCATTCTCTCAAGAGTTGGAGCCTCCTCAAAACCCGGGGCGGTTCATTCCTCCCGACGCGGTCGGGTGGAGCGGTGACGTGTCAATGACGCACGAAACCTCTCCCTGCCTACGTTCCCGGCTCCTCTTGGTACGCCCCCTTCCGGGCCGGTTGTTGTTGCGAGAAGGCGCAGGCCTTCGCGCTCGATGTTGATCGCGCTCGTGTTCGATACCGCAGACCATGCGTTTCCACCGTCGATCGACCTCGCTGCCGGGCACTGCCCGGATGGCTGGCGTTGTCACGCTCCGGGTGTTTTGGCGATGGACGCAATTACACGGTCCAGCACGCCGCCAGCAATTCATTTCTGCAAGGAATAATCGGGCATCGGCTTTCCGGACTGCCTATGCGAGTGCGCTCAACATTGTGGGGATATGTGCTCGGCGCTTGCGCGCTGCTTGCCTCGGCAATCGCGCACGCCGATGAGGCGCATGTGCAGGAATGCCTTGCACGCGCCGCAAGCACGTTCGACGTGGATCTCGTGGCACTCCAGATCTTGCGCGAACTGGAAGGAGGTCAAGCCGGCTCGGCCTCTGCCAACACCAACGGGACGTATGACTACGGTCCGATGCAGATCAACAGCCGTTGGGCCGGGGTGCTCGCCCAAGTGGGCGTATCGATGGAATCCGTCAGGGACGACGAATGCGTCAATGCGTTTGTGGCCGCCTGGATCTTCCGCGATGCGTTGCAGGCAACCAGCAGCACCGCAATGGCCATCGCTCGGTACCACTCATCGACGCCTCATTTTCAAGAGCGTTATCTCAGCAAAGCCCTCGATGTCGTTCGCCGACAACGGACTCAGACAGAGAACCAATCACATTCGCCGATGGAGCAGCAAAAATGAAACCAGGAAATCTACTTCGCAGTATCGGGATCTGCTTCATCATCGGCGTTGCATTCGTGCTCGCTGCATGCGGCGGAGGAAGCAAGCAGGGAAGCGGGACGGTGGGATCGAGCCCGACGGCCACCACCGTGTTGCGATTGACGCTGGAACTGCGCGATGCACAGAACACGCGCGTGACGCACGTCAGTGTCGGCCAATCGGTCACGGCAATCGCCAAGGTCATGCAGCAGGTCACCGAAACAGGGCCGAACGGAACCTACACATCCAATCGCGTTGCGCCCAATGTAACCGTGCTCTTTGCCACCGCGGGCGGTACGCTCTCGCCGCCATCCGGCAGCGTGATCACCGACAACGACGGCATTGCCACGGCCACCCTGATCGCCGGCAATGTCGCGGGCGCGTTCTCGCTGGACGGATCGGTCAACGCGCTCAACACCACAGGCGCGACGGCACAGATCAGTTATTCCGTTGACCGGGTTCTCGAGCCGAACGTCAGCTTGCGCATCCTTGATCAGGGCGGCGCGCTGGCCACGCAACTGCGTGCTGGTTCGGTCTATACCGTGGAGGCGACTGCTACCCGCGTGCTTACCGATATCACGATTCCTGGCGACACCGGCACGGCCTCACCGGCCGCCGAGGTCCTGGTGACTTTCGCCACGGACGGCGGAACCTTCGATCCCAGTAACGGGCAGGTGCTCACTGACGCGAGCGGTCACGCCCGTGTTGCATTTCAGGCCGCGACGCTGAATGGCGGATTCGTCATGGCAACAACGGCCTCGATCGATGACACCACGGTAACCAGTGGCATGCCCTATTCCATCCGCTTGCCCGACCTGCGTTTGGGTTCGGGTACGCCCTTCACACCCGGGGTTCTGGCTACCGACCACAGCACAATTGCAGCCGGTGGCGGCGTCATCGTGACAGCCCAGCTCAGGGATGAAACAGGAGCGTTGTTCGTGCCGGCCGTGCCCGTGAGCTTTTCCTCCGCGTGCGCCAGTCATGGTTCCGCCACCATCGATACACCGGTGCTCACCTCCGCAGGCCAAGTGCTCACCCGCTACGTTGCCGGCCCAGGCTGCTACGGCGCGGATGAAATCCGAGCGAACGTACTGCTCGATGGAGCGACTGTTCCTGTAACCGCCAGTGCAACCATCCTGATCGATAGGCCCGTGGGCTCCGGCATTCTCTTTCAGTCCAACGAACCCAGTGCCATCGTTGTGCGCGGTCGTGGATCTCCGACGATTCCTGAAAGCGCCCTCGTTACCTTCAAGGTCACCGATCCCTCCGGTCTGCCGGTGCCTGGCGCAACCGTAAGCTTTGCGCTGACACAAACAGTCGGTACCGCCACGGTATTTCCAACGACCAATACATCCGGGTTCGATGGCGTGGTCACAACGCGCTTGCAGTCGGGACAGGTCACCGGCACCACCTCCGTCCTCGCAACGGTTGTTGCGACAGGGGCCCAAGCCCAATCGGCACCGATTACCATCTCCAATGGGCGACCGACGCAGCGCGCGTTCTCCTTGTCGGCCCAGTCACTCAACATGGAAGCAGCAAACATTGATGGTGTGACCAATCAGATCCAGGTGCGTCTTGCCGATCGCTACGGCAATCCGGCACCTGATGGCACCGCGGTGCGCTTCACTACGTCGGGCGCGGCGATCACCCCTTCGTGCACCACCCTTGCAGGCGGCTGTGCCGTCGTGTTGACCTCTCAGGCGCCACGACCCGGGAATGGCCGTGCCGTCATCCTCGCGACCTCCTTGGGTGATGAGAGCTTCACCGATAGCAATGCCAATAATCTCTACGACGTTGGCGAGGTACTTGAGGATTTACCGGAGGCCTGGCGCGATGACAACGAGAATCGTCGCTTCGACGCCGGCGAGCCGTTCGTGGATGATGATCTGGACGGCCGCTGGTCGATCGCCAATACGCTCTTTGATGGCGCGGACTGCAAGACCGGTTGCGGGCGTCCCGCCGCGACCATCCGCGCTCCGGGTGTGATTGTGCTCTCGACGTCCTCAGCGCGCATCGTGATCGAGCCCAGCAACCTGACGATGCCGCCCGGCGCCACGCGTGGCGTTGCCATCCTGGTCTCCGATCTCAATGGAAACATGATGGCCGGTGGCACCTCGATTGCGATCACAGCGACAAACGTGACCTTCAACGGTGAAGCCGCTTATACCGTTGCCGATACAAATGCGCGCGGTCCGTTTTACATCTACGGCACCATCACCGCACCCGCCACCGAAGGTGTGGGAAGCATCAGCGTGCGGGTCATCTCGCCATCAGGCGTCGAATCGACCGGGTTTGCCAGCGTGGGAATCGCGATCCCCACGTCGTCGCAGTCCGGGCCGATCAGCAAGGTGGAAATCACCCCCGCCAGTATCGATCTCGATGCCGGTGAGCGGCGCACCGTGACCCTCGGCGTGGTCGCGGTTCAGGGCGAGCAACCGGCATTTGCAGCGGTCGGAGAAACGCCGGAACTGCTGTGCGACGACCGGGCGGCCAATATCACCGCCCGTGTCGACGGTGTGGTTCAACCCACCGGCCAGGGGGGCAACACCGTGCTGCATCTTTCACTGGAGTCCGGCGCGACCGCATCGGAGCTTCATTGCCGAGTGCAGATCGGTGCGGCCTTTGCGCCGCTCGTCATCCGCGCAAACTGACCAGGGCGCACTCCGGCAAGCGATTTTGCCGGAGTGCGCATTTCTGCCGCTGCAAGGCGAAGAAATCCGCCTTAATCCGGTCCAGCACTGACACCCTGTCCCGTGACAATGCTTTACAGTCAATCGACGGCGCGAATGATTCGCGATGGGAGGAGGAGATTTCCCGGCCGCAACCTCCAATTCATTCGAAGGATCATCATGGAAGTTACGGAAGTTACCAAAGCCCAGATCATCAACATGGTGGCGGCCGACGCCAACCTGAACAGCAGAGAGGCCAAGCAAGCGATCGACGCCTTCATCAACATCGTCAAGATGCAACTGAGGAATCATCATGACGTGCATCTGACAGGCTTCGGTCGATTCCAGGTTCGTCCGACCACGCCCCGTGTGTGCCGGAATTTCCAGACGGGGGAAAAGATCACGACGGAACCGCGACTGCGCGCAACCTTTCGCCAGTCGACGACCCTCAAAGCGGTCATCAATGGGCGACGCTGATCGTCCCGTCGCATTGGTTACGGGTGGCACCCACCGCGTGGGTGCCAGTATCAGCACGAGTCTGCACGGCACCCATGATCTCATCGTGCACTCGCGTGTGCCCAACCCCAGGGCAACCGAGTTTGTTGACGGGCTGAATCGCCGGCGACCCGCGAGTGCGCGCCTGGTGACCGCCGATCTCGATTCGGCCGGCGCGTTGTACCGGCTTGCCGCAGAGGTCGGTCCGCGGCTCGATGTGTTGATCCACAATGCCTCACGGTTCGATTCGTGCGGCGACACCTTCGACGCCGCCTGGGCCGAATCATTGACTCGCCATATGGCCACCAATGTGGCCGCGCCAGTGCTCCTCACCCATGCGCTCGAAGACGCCTTGCGCACTACAGCGGCACGGTGTCAGCACCCGACGCTCGTGGTGTGGTTGCTGGACACCCGCGCCGATGGGGTGTTTCCCAAGCACTCAGCCTATAGCCTGTCCCGCGCCGCGGGCGGTGCGGCCGTTCAAACCTTGGCGCACAACTTGGCACCCGATGTGCGGGTCGTCGGCATTGCCCCGGGCACCGTCTTGCACTCGGATCGACCCCTCAAGGCCATTTCCGAGGAAACCCAGAAGAATCAGGCCTTGACCGGCCCGTACGGAGCGCCCGCCGATATCGTTCGCGCCATCGAGTTCGCGCGCACAGCGCACTTTCTCAACGCGACGATCATCTCTGTCGACGGGGGGAGGTCACGCTGGAGGACTTGAGCGTCGATTTCATCAGTTTGGCCTCCCAGGCCTCGATGTAGCGTTCGCTCATTTCATTCAGCAGGGAGATCAGGGTCTTGCCTTCATAAACCGCAATCGCGCGTAAGGCATCACGGTGCTGACGACTGAACATGATGTTGACGTGACCGCGCAGTTCTCGACTCTTTTTGACCCGGTCTGCATGGGAAATCACCGGCGTCTTCTTACCCGCCCTGTCAGTCGGCTTCATTCGCGTCACCCATCTCATCTTCTAATCCCGGATTCGCATCTACGCATCGAGCGGCAGCCAGGCACTGTACGTCTCCGGCAGACTGCCAACAGTGCCAAACGGCAGGGGTTAAGGCCATACCGCGCGAACTGAAAATCTGCCAAACACTACACTCTTTTGAGTATTGGCGGACGGAATTAAGCCGTCCACGGTGCGCTTGCCTACGTGGTGATTCGTGTTAATGAACTAGGATGGCAACTTCACCCATTCCGTTCTTCATCTCCGCGTGCGATCGACACGGACGGTCTCCCTCGGGCGAGGTTCTGATCGCGGGACGGAATTTTGAGTCGGTCGCAGGCCATCCCGGCTTGCGCTACGGATGTGGCGCGGACAGTTTCGTGCCGCTGCCGCCTGCAGCGGAACGCTGGCTTGTACTCCAGCCTGCCGCAGCCTCTGATTTCACCCTCGTGGAAGGCGGTGCGCGCGTTTTCCGGGCGTCCATCGAGGTGGACGGCTCAAAGGATGATGTCCTCGCCTTCCTCCAGCAAAGTCGAGCCCGAAACCTCCCCTACCTCGGAAAGCGGGTCCAGGGTGGCACGGGACTGCTTGCGGTGGGTGGCGCGGACTCGGAACTTGAATGCTCCAGCGATGCGGCCAGGCTCTGTGGCGGAACCCGATCGCGGCTTGTTGCCGGTGACTGGAGCTTGTGCGTCGCCGGCAACCATGGGCAATCGCGCGTCGGGCGCTTTGGCATCGCGGCAGCTGGAACCGCAGGTAAGGCGGTCGCCGGCGATGACGCGATCGCCGTGGCCGCGGAAGGCGGGACCGCCGTCGCCGGTGCGTATGGCCTGGTGGTTGGAAAGGGCAATGTCCGCCTGGCCGTAGGCAGGGAGGGGGCTGCCGTCGGGACCCGGTTATCGCTGTTTCAGGGGGATGAAGGAGCTGTGTTCATTGTTCGCCTCGGTCAGGCAGAGCTCGGCTCGAGCGGCGTATTCACGGCAACGGTCGGGCAGGGCGCAATCGAGCCCGGCAAGTGGTATCGATACCATCAGGGCGCAATGGCGCTCGCTGAAGGGGCATGATGAATCAAATCAATGCGCACGAATTCGCGGCGGTCATCGCCACGCTGATCACACAGCCGGAGGCGTTCGGCCACCCCGTGGCCGACGACGACTACGAGGATTTGCTCTCGGCATTTGGAGAGGTGCTGGGACGCTTCATGAATGTGTCCATGGTGGCCGTCATCCCGCCCGAATCGGCGCGATCGGGATACACGCTGGTCTATCGGGCCGCCACCGCTCCAGAAGCTGACGGCAACACCCCGGAAGATGCGCCGCGCATGGTTCCAATAGATCCGCACCGCGCGTCGATGTCGTCGATGCTGCACGCGCTTGCAGAACAAATTCGATGACCGAGAAGTCCACGGCACTACCCGCTCCCGCGCCCGAGGTCGATGACGCGTTGGGACGACTGCGCGAGTTCGGCTTGCAGCAGTCCTGGCAGGTGGCTTTTCTCTTGCCGCATCGATGGGAGGACTTTCTACGCCCTTCACGTTCCTGCGCCGATTGGCAATCGGGCACGACGGTAACTTTGCAGGGCCTGGTTTGCGAGAAGCCGAGCGTGGATTTTCGGCACAAGCCGCCGCGATCGGTGTTGCGGGTGTCCTTGTCGAGCGAGGACGTGGTGCGCACGATGCTCTTCGGGGATATGGAGAAGGTCACCGGCAAGTTGCGCACGGGTGACGAACTTCTGATCACCGGCGAAGCCAAACAATTCAATGGCATCTGGTGGATCGGGAAGCCGTGCATCGCCCCCACCGCCTGGGTCGGACGTTTGCGACCCATCTACCCGGGCAAGCCCGGCCGCATCAGCGCGGACCAGGTGCGAACCCGAATCCTCCCCCTTCTTCGGGACGCCATACCTGCGGCGGTCCGTTGGATTGAGGAGCGACTGTCCCCGGACGAATCCTCGGCGGCGCTCCTCAAGCGCATCAACGCTCCCACGTTCGATCTGGCCGAGCTGATTCGGTGGGCGCACCTCCCACCCTCCCTGGCTGCCGGCGTTCGCGCCCAAGCCGCCCTGGAAGCGGTCGCAGCCGCAGATCTGCTGCGCAGCGTCGAAGCGCATCGGCATCGGGACCCGGCTCACCGCCTCCTTCAATTGCCGACGCTGCGCAGTCGTGCAATGCAGATCCCGTTCCGGCTATCCCCTTCGCAATGCACCGCGATCAGCGAGGTCGCCGAACACCTGCGCGGCCCCGACATCCTTCGCCACACCATTTCCGGTGAAGTCGCCTCCGGCAAGACTGCGTGCTACGGCGTACTTGCCGCGGCCGTCGTCGACGAGCTGGTGGCGACGGGTGAGGACGGGTGCGTGGTGGTGATGCTTCCAAACCAGAACCTGGCCACCCAGATCGCAACGGAATTTGCCACCTGGTGGCCCGATATTTCGCTCGCGTTGGTCACGGCAGAAACCAAGCCGGACTTGACGCGCACACGTCTGATTGTGGGCACCACCGCGATCCTCAATCGTGCCACACCGGTGGCCGCATTGGTCATCGTCGATGAGCAGCACAAGCTCTCCATCAAGCAGCGCGAGGCCTTGGTCACGTCTCAGACCCATTCCATCGATGTATCCGCGACGTGCATCCCGCGCACAACCGCACTGGTTCGCTACGGGGCCATGGGCATCACACGACTGGAAAAAGGCCACACCGATCGAACGATCAAGACAACGCTCTGGGAGCCGGATGATGTGCGACCGGTCTATGCCGGGGTGCGAGACACCGTGCAGCAGGGGGACAACGTCCTGGTCATCTATCCATCGATCGACGAGAACGAACGCAACAAGCTCTCTACGTCGATCCGGACATCACTGGGTCGATGGGAGAGTCAGTTCCCTGGCAAGGTGCGCTCCATTCATAGCCAGTGTGATCCCGTTGCCCAGGCGCTGGCATTGCGCGATGTCGCTACCGGCAAGGCCCAGATCCTCATCAGCAGCACGATCATCGAGGTAGGCGTGAACATTCCACGTTTGCGTCGCGTGGTAGTGATTCACCCCGATCGGTTCAGTGCCAACGTGCTGCACCAGATTCGAGGGCGCCTTGCCCGCGAGGGAGGGGAAGGGGATTTTGACCTTCTGCCGCTGAACGAACTCAAGGACGAAACCAAGGAACGGCTGCAGATCCTTGTGCAACACGCGGACGGCTTCTCGGTGGCCGAAGCGGATCTCGAGCAACGGGGATTCGGCGATCTCTCCATCGGTTCCGACAAGCAATCAGGCCAGAATGAATCGTTCCTCATCGGCCGATCTGTAAAGCCCTCCGCTATCGCCCAGCTCATTGCCTGAGAGCTAAAAAAACTCCACGAAAAGGCTTGCGTCAATAAACCGGCGTGGTAGAGATGGTCAAAATCTCAATTTGTGAGATTAAAAGGGCGAAACACATGGACGCGCAGATCACGGACTCTCGATCCGCCCGATGGGGTACCTGCAGCACCTGGGTCGACCAGGCGGATGGTTATACTGCCGGGATGGCCTTGCACGACCGGATCATTGAGCACCTCACACGCCTGAAGATGCGCATGTTGCGCATCGTGTTTGCCGCGCGTCACAAGGAGGACATCAACGGTTTGCTGGGGGTGGTGGGTACCGCTGCCACGCTGGCTTTTCCGGATCGTCCGCGCTGGGTTCGTGTCGAGCAAGTAGCTTCCGAGCTGACCACCCGGGCGACCTTGGTGCTCCCTGAAGGGTTGACCCTTGTCCCGGAGCGACTGCCTGATTCGGAACCGCTGGCCAGGCGCTGGTTGCACCGGCTGGTGGCCGCCGAAGCCGCGCGTCGGGAAGTGGATGAAATCACCGCGGGTCCTCCAGCCCGCGACCGCGACTGGATCCGCGCCGCGGACGCGTTCCTCGCCAAGTTTCGTGATGTTCATGAACCGTCAGCACTGGCACGGGCGGTCTTGCACGAGGAGCTGACGCGCGAGGTGCAAGTGCGCTTCTACTTCATGGTGCGCCGGTTGCGCAAAGCCCGGAATCAGCTCATGGAACGCGGGTTTCTGACCAATCGTGACCTCGAGGAATTGTGGGCGCGGTACCGATACTGCGATGCAGACGCCCTGGACGCGGAGGCACTTGAAGAGCAGTCGCTCCTGCCGGAGCGGCTGCGCCCAACCATTTCGATCGAACCTTGAAGGCGGCATGGAAGCCAACGACCCCGCTGGCCTGAGTCAAACCGGAGCGCCCGTTGGGCCAGCCATCCCCGGCGATGCCCGACAGCGAGGCGGCCGTCCAGCGGCAAGAAGCCCGCCGTCTC
>MKWR01000019.1 GCA_001899855.1 Lysobacterales bacterium 63-13 | reverse complement strand
ACCAGGCGAACCGCCCGTTCACGCACTTCCCGGGAAAACTTATTCGATTTGTTCATGGCTCCATTCTCTCAAGAGTTGGAGCCTCCTCAAAACCCGGGGCGGTTCAGCTGCTGGTATGGCCATCAGCTTTTCGCAGGTTTGCTGATCCAGCACCTGACCATCGTCAGTGAGGCCGGAGAACAGCAGCGCCTCGGTAGTCTCGAATGCGGTGACTTCCAGTCGGGTTAGCGTCAGCCAGCCGGACATGCCGCGCAGTCTCTCGATGACGGAGACGCGCGCGCCGTGTTTGCCGTAGTCGAGTTTCAATGTGGCGACGGGCGTGGCCGCGTTCAGGCTGGCATCAATGCTCCATTCCCCCAGCGGGTGGCTGAGGCGGTAGGCGTGCGCCAGCATGTCCGGCTGCGCCGCACCACGAATGAGCTGATAGCGGCCTGTGGCGATTCCAGTTGGCGGCGTGCTCAGAGAAAACGCGTAGGACTGCTCGTCGAAGCGCGCGCGGCCGTCCAATGCAAAGCAGGTGACACCCCAGAACCAGCGCCCCAGCTTGTCGAGTCGCGCTTCGGCGTCTTGAAGACGCAGTTTGAGGCGGTCGTGAACGTCCTCATCGAAGTTCTCAAGAAGTTGGGACTGGGTGTCTTTGATGCGGTCGGCGATGACTTCTTCCAGCTCGGCTTGCAGGGCGTTGAAGGCGGCTTCGATCTGCTCGGGCTGGCGACAGGTGTCGTAGATCTGGAGGATGCGTTTCTCGAAGTCGAGGCCGCCTTCAATGCGACCCAGCACTTCATCGCTCGCACCGAACACGCCGGAGAACAGGTTGAACTTCTCAGTGAGCAGTTCCAGCACGCGCTGGTCGGCCTGGTTGCGGGTGTTGAGGAAGTTGATGACCACCACGTCGAAACGCTGGCCGTAGCGGTGGCAGCGGCCAATGCGCTGCTCGACGCGCTGCGGGTTCCACGGCAGGTCGTAGTTGATGATCAGCGCGCAGAACTGCAGGTTGACGCCTTCGGCAGCCGCCTCGGTGGCGATCATGATTTCCGCGCCGGTGCCGTCGTCCTTGCGGAAGTGGTCGATCAGCGCGGTGCGGCGATCTACTTGCGGCGAGCCGGTGACGCGATCCGTGCCTTTGTACTCTTCCAGCCAGCGCTGGTAGATAGCGGTGGAGTCTTCATGATTGTTGGTGCCGCTGAACAGCACCAGCTTGCCCGCGTGGCCGTTGGCGGAGAGAAAGCGGTGCAGGTACTCCTGCGTGCGCTTGGACTCTGTGAAGATGATGGCTTTGCGCGGCGCGCGCAGCTCGGCCATCTTGCTGAAGCCCAAGCCGAGCGCCTTCAGTAGCGCCTGCGCCTTGGTGTCGGTTTGCAGCGCTTGCGCGGCATCGACGAACGCGGTCAGCTCCGCGATCTCGGCGCTGATGGCAGCGCGGACGGCATGCGCATCTTTTGCAGCGCCCGTCTTATCGTCTTCCGCTGGCGCGGGCGTAGGAGCTTCGGTGTCTTCGTCGGCCTCGCTGGCTTCCTCTTCCAGATAGTCCTGCTCCAGGTCGTCCTCGGCAATGAGCTGTTCGACCAGTTGGCTGCCGTCGTCTTCCGTTCTGTCTTCCGTGAGCAAGCCCTGCAGGCGCTCGCGGATGGTGACCAACGTGGCAGCGACGGCGTGCGAACTGGAGGCCAGCAGCTTGCGCAAGATGAGTGCCGTGAGATGGCGTTGCTGCTTAGGCAGAGCGTAGGAGTCTTCCTTTTGCAGAAAGGCCGAGATGCGCTCATACAGCGCCTGCTCGTCGTCGGTGGGGTTGAACGGCTGGGTGAGCGCCTTGCGCTCGGTGTACTTGATGTACTCCAGCACGTCGCGGCGCAGTGTGCGTTTGGCGAAACTGGCAAGACGCTCACGCAGCTCGTCCAGGCCCGTCCCGCTGTTCATGAACTGCTTGCGGAAGGCCGTCTCGTCGCCGAACAGGTGCTCGTCGATCAGCGTGGACAGGCCGTACAGCTCCATCAGCGAGTTCTGCAGCGGCGTGGCGGTGAGCAGCAGCTTCTTGCGGCCTTGCAGTGCGCGCTTGAGTGCCTGCCCGGTGCGGTTGCTGGCGCGGTGCGCGTTGCGCAGCTTGTGCGCTTCGTCGATGACCACCACGTCCCAGGGCACGGCACGCAGCTCGGCTTCCAGCTTGGCGGCAAACTGGTAGGACATGATCACGACCGCCTTGCCGACCAGCCGTTGCAGGGTGGCAAGCATGTCGCCAGCGGACTGCTTGCGCAGAGAAACGGCATCCACCACGGTGGTGGGCACGGCGAACTTGTCGTGCAGCTCCTGCGCCCATTGCTTGCGCAGGCTTGCCGGGCAGATGACCAGGAGCCGACGGCGGCGCTCAGCCCAGTACTGGCAAACCACCAGCGCGGCTTCGATGGTCTTGCCCAGACCCACCTCGTCAGCCAGCAGTACACCTTCCTGCAATGGGTTCCGAAGGGCGAACAGCGCCGCCTCGATCTGATGCGGGTTTAAATCGACGCTGGCATCGAACAGCGATTGGGAGAGGCGATCAACGCCATCGGCGGCGTGTCGCCGCGTCAGCTCGTGGGCGTAGTACTTGGCGTGGTACGCGGAGATCAATCGGTTCCCTCCGCCTTCTTCGACTGGTCGGCTATCCAGCCGTCGATGTCCATTGCCCGGAAGCGCCATGTCCCGCCGACCTTGAAGGCCGGTATTTTCTTGGCCGCCGCAAGTCGGTAAATCGTCCGCTCCGTGACCTTCAGGTACTCGGCGACTTCCTTGATCGTCAGGATTCCGCTTTCGCTGGGGTTCTTGGGCATGGAATAGGGCCAGTCGGATGATTGGTAAAGCACGACAGGATAGTACAGAATTTTCCAACTGGCGACCAAAAGCGACCGAACCCGGAAGGTTTGTCTCCTACGGGGTAGAGGATCGGATGGATTGCTTCAGTCAAGCTGAGTGAGATGCGCTTGCGCACGGTCTCAGGCGCGGGTGGCCAAATCGTCGAATCCACGCCCTCAGAGCCAAGGCGTTACTCTCTGGTTCGGATTGCGGACGCGGGTTCGGTTCCGTGTTCCGCCACCAACTACGAAATTCCAACCGTTCCCGGTTGGGATTTTTTGTTTGCGCAATCTTTGGCAGGTAAACCAGAAGGCCAACAGCGCACAGATCATCGCCGCCGACCTGCTGGCTCGAACGGGCTCGCAACTGGATGAAGCCGTTGCCGACGGCGCTTTGCAGGAGATTTGCCAATGACCACCAAGACCAAGAGCCGCATCCTCGAAGCCGTTCACGAATCGGCCAGCGATCTGCATCGCCTGGGATTCATCGACAAGCGCAAGATGCAGAAATACGACGCGCTGTGCCTGGAGCCGGTGCAGGACTACGACGCCGAAAAGGTCAAGGCGCTGCGCGCGCGATTGCATCTGAGTCAGGCCGTGCTGGCCAGCGTGCTGAACACCAGCACGTCCACTGTCCGCAAGTGGGAGGTGGGTGACAAGCGCCCCAGCGGGCCGTCGCAGAAGCTGCTGGACATCCTCGAGCGCAAGGGGCTGGAAGCGGTTCTTTGATCCGCCCATTGCGGCTCACGCCCGCTGCATTGCCATTCAAGCGAGAGCGACGGAATTGAACCGGCGTCCGTCCGCCACCACACAAGAAAAAGGGCCGCCGCAAGGTGGCCTTTTTTTCTTGTGTGCTTTGGAAATGGCGCGGGAGGCGAACCCCCAGGGTTCGACTGCGAAGGCAGGATGCCGGAGCGAACATTCGCGCAGCGAATGGCCCGAAGGGCGAAGGCCGGGATCGGCCTGAGTACTCCCGCCACCTCCACCAACTACGAAACCCCAACCGTTCCCGGTTGGGGTTTTTTGTTTGCGCAATCTTTGGCAGATAGGCCAGAAGGCCAACAGCGCACAGATCCACGTGTGCTGTCAGGGTGAACGAGTGACTGGCGTCTTCAGTCTCGCCCCGTCGGCAGGGTCCATCCAGAATTCGCGCCGTCGAGTGTGACGCAGGCGCTGGCGCGCCACCCGCTGCTGGTCATGATCCTGGCCCGGCTCGCGATTGCCAATCCGCCGAAGCCAGGGCAGCGATGTTCCCATCGCTGCCCCGCGCTTGCTACTCGACGACTACCGGCAGCTTTTCGGCGGCTTCGGTTTCGACCTTGAGCTGGTCGTCGCGGACGCTCAGGCGCACCTTGCCGCCTTCGGCGAGCTTGCCGAAGAGCAGTTCATCGGCGAGCGCGCGCTTGACGTTGTCCTGGATCACGCGGGCCATTGGCCGTGCGCCCATCTGCGGATCAAAGCCGTGCTCGGCCAGCCATTTGCGTGCTTCGCCATCGACATCGAGCGAGACATGCTTTTCCTGCAGCTGCACTTCGAGTTCGATGAGGAACTTGTCGACCACGCGCAGGATGTGGTCGAAATCGAGCGCACCGAACTGCACGATGGCATCCAGGCGGTTGCGGAACTCCGGGGTGAACGCCTTGCGGATGACTTCCATCGCATCGGAGGCATGGTTCTGGTCGACGAAGCCGATGGTGCGCCGTGCCGCGGTCTGCGCGCCGGCATTGGTGGTCATCACCACGATGACGTTCTTGAAATTGGCCTCGCGTCCGTTGGTGTCGGTCAGCGCACCGCGATCCATGATCTGCAGCAGCACGTTGTAGACATCCGGATGTGCCTTCTCGATTTCATCGAGCAGCAGCACGCAGTGCGGATGCTTGACGATCTGTTCGGTGAGCAGGCCGCCCTGGTCGAAACCGACATAGCCCGGCGGCGCGCCGATCAGGCGCGAAACAGAATGCGCCTCCATGTATTCGGACATGTCGAAGCGCACCAGTTCCACGCCCAGTTGCAGGGCGAGCTGGCGGGTGACTTCGGTCTTGCCGACACCGGTCGGGCCGGCGAAGAGGAAGTTGCCGATCGGCTTGTTCGGATCGCCAAGACCCGAGCGCGCCATCTTGATCGCGCTGGTCAGCGCCTCGATCGCCGAATCCTGGCCAAACACGACCATCTTCAGGTTGCGATCGAGATTGCGCAGGACATCGCGATCCGACGCCGAAACCTGCTTCGGCGGGATGCGTGCCATGCGCGCGACGATGTATTCGATTTCGGGCACATCGACCGTGCCCGTGCGCTGGTCGTCCGGCAGCAGGCGCTGGCGTGCGCCGGCCTCATCGATGACATCGATGGCCTTGTCCGGCAGCAGGCGGTCGGAAATGTGCTTGACGGAAAGATCAACCGCCGCCTTCAGCGCATCGCCGGTGTATTCGACATGATGATGATCCTCGAAGCGTGATTTCAGGCCCTTGAGGATCTCGACACTGTCGGCAATGCTCGGTTCGACCACGTCGATCTTCTGGAATCGCCGCGCCAGCGCCCTGTCCTTCTCGAACACGCCGCGGTATTCCTGGAACGTGGTCGAGCCGATGCAGCGCATCTCGCCCGAGGCCAGCATCGGCTTGATCAGGTTCGAGGCATCCATGGTTCCACCGGATGCCGAACCGGCACCGATGATGGTGTGGATCTCGTCGATGAAGAGGATCGCGCCCGGCTCCTTCTTGAGCTGGGAGATCACGCCCTTCAGGCGCTTTTCGAAATCGCCGCGATACTTGGTACCGGCAACCAGGGCACCGAGATCCAGCGCGTAGATGGTCGCGTCCTTCAGCACATCGGGCACCTGCCCTTCGACAATGCGTTTGGCCAGTCCTTCGGCAAGCGCGGTCTTGCCGACGCCGGCTTCGCCGACATACAGCGGATTGTTTTTGCGCCGACGGCACAGCACCTGGATGGTGCGCTCGATTTCCAGTTCGCGGCCAATCAACGGGTCGATCTTGCCCTGGCTGGCCAATTCGTTGAGGTTGTTGGCGAACTCATGCAGCGGGTTGCCGCGTGCTTCCTCGCCGCCCTCGCCTTCGCGATTGGCCTGCTCGGATCCGGGCGCCTGCGCCGACTCGTCGCTGAGCTTGGCGACGCCGTGGGAGAGGAAATTGACCACATCGAGGCGGTTCACATCCTGCTGGCCGAGGAAATAGACGGCGTGCGAATCCTTCTCGCCGAAGATCGCGACAAGCACGTTGGCGCCGGTGACTTCCTTCCGCCCGGATGACTGCACGTGGTAGACGGCGCGTTGCAGCACGCGCTGGAAACCCAGGGTCGGCTGCGTATCGCGCTCGTCGGCCTGCGGCAGCACCGGCACGGTTTCGGCAATGATCGAACGCAAGTCGCGGCCGAGTTTCTGCAGGTCCGTGCTGCAGGCGCGCAGCACCTGGATCGCGGACGGGTTCTCGAGCAGCGCGAGCAACAGGTGCTCGACCGTCATGAATTCATGGCGCTGCTCGCGGGCCTCCTTGTAGCACTGGCCGATGGTGAGCTCTAGATCCTTGCTGAACATCCGTTCTTGCCTCGCTGGATGATTGATGCTTCGGATATGTGGGGTGGCTCAGGATTTTTCCATGGTGCACAACAAAGGATGTTGGTGGGTACGCGAAAACTCGTTGACCTGGGTCACCTTGGTTTCCGCTACCTCACGTGTATATACGCCACAAACGCCTTTTCCGCGCGTGTGGACATGCAACATCACCTGGGTGGCGCGCTCGCGGTCCATCGTGAAAAAAGTCTCCAGCACGACCACGACGAAGTCCATCGGCGTGAAATCGTCGTTGAGGATGACCACCTGGTACATCGGCGGCCGCGCCACCTGCGGCGGCGCGACTTCGATCGCGATGCCGTGCTGATGGTCGTTTTCGTGCTGTGGATCGTGGGGCATGGGTCGGCTGGGCAATCTGCGGCGCCTCCCAGTATAGGTTGCGTCGACGCCTGTTCAAGGGATGCCGCGCGCTTCTGCGCTAAACTCGGCGGCAGATGAGCATGGACAACCCACAAACCACGGCGCTTGCCGCCGAATCACGCGTCTGGTGCCCGCATGTCACCGTGGCCACGGTCGTGCCGCGCGAGGACCGCTTCCTGCTGGTCGAGGAAGTGGTGCACGGGCGCACCGTGATCAACCAGCCCGCCGGCCACCTGGAACCCGGCGAAAGCCTGCAGGCGGCAGCCATTCGCGAAACCCGCGAGGAAACCGGCTGGGATGTCGAGCTGGAGTGCCTGATCGGCGTGCAGCAATGGACCAGCAGCGTTTCCGGCAGCCAGTTCGTGCGCTTCACGTTTGCCGCAAGGCCGCTGCACCATGATCCGGCGCGGCCGCTCGACAGCGGCATCCTGCGCGCGCTTTGGCTGGATCGGCAGGCCATCGTCGCTGCCAGCGAGCGTTTGCGCAGTCCGCTGATCCTGCACAGCATCGACGACTGGTTGGACGGTCGGCGGCTGCCCCTGGATTTCGTTCGTCAACTGCCCGCCGGCACTCCGTCGCTCTGATTGCCATGCACGACGGATTGATCATGGTCGGCGTTTCGGGCGGCGTCGATTCCTCGGTTGCCGCCCTCCTGCTGACCGCCTCCAATGCGCACGTCGCCGGCCTGTTCATGCAGAACTGGGAGGAAGACGAGCGTTTTGGCCCCTGCCGGGCGGCCGAGGACCGCAAGGACGCCGTCGCCGTTTGCGCGCGGCTGGGCATTCCATTCCACATGCGCAACTTCGCTCGCGCGTACTGGGATCAGGTCTTCGAGCATTTCCTCGCCGAATACCGGGTTGGCCGCACGCCCAATCCGGACGTGCTGTGCAACCGCGAAATCAAGTTCAAGACCTTCCTCGACACCGCCCGCGAGCTTGGTGCCGAGCGCATCGCCACCGGGCACTATGCGCGCAACGAGTGCCGCGACGGCCAATGGCGCTTGCTGCGCGGCCTCGATGACAACAAGGACCAGAGCTATTTCCTTTACGCGCTGGGCCAGGAGCAGCTCGCGTCCACCTTGTTTCCGATCGGCAACTTGCCCAAACCCGAAGTGCGGCGGATAGCCCGCGAGGCCGGCTTGCCGACGCATGCAAAGAAGGATTCCACGGGCATCTGTTTCATCGGCGAGCGTGACATCCGCGAATTCCTCGGCCGTTACATACCCGCCCGCAGCGGGGAGATCCGCACGCCGGACGGCACCCGTGTCGGCGAGCACCAGGGTGCCTGGTATTACACCCTCGGCCAACGTGGCGGCCTTGGCATTGGCGGGCGCCGCGATTCGTCGGGCGCGCCGTGGTATGTCGTCGGCAAGGACGTTGCCCAGAACATCCTCTACGCCGTGCAGGGCAATGCCAATGAATGGCTGCAGTCACGCCGCCTGTCGGCAAGTGGCCTGCATTGGGTCGCCGGCGTCGCCCCGGCGCGTGAATTCCGCTGCACGGCAAAGATCCGCTACCGGCAAGCCGACCAGGACTGCCTGGTCAGCGTGCAGGGCGCAGACTGCGTGGTCGCCTTCGACCAGCCGCAGCGTGCAGCCACGCCGGGGCAGTCCATCGTGTTTTATGACGGCGAATGCTGCCTTGGTGGTGCCATCATCGAGCGCAGCGATGCACCCTTGGGCGGTTGGGATGCCACGGCAGCGGCTTTGACGGAGAAGGTGCATGCGTGAATCCCGCGTCATTGCCCTTGCCGGCGTGTTCCAGGCCTGCAGCCTCGTGCATGCACTGGCAAATACCGGCCGCGCCGACGCCACCGCCATCGAATCCAGCCTTGCCAGCCTGTTCCGCATCGACAGCGACAGCGCCGCCGACGCCTTTGGCGGACTGCCGGGGGTGCGCCTTGGCATCGAACAGTTGATCAGCAATTTCGACAGCAGCCTTGGCCAACCGGCGATCTCGCGCCTGGTGATTGGCGTGCTCCGCCTTGAGCGCAAGCTGGCCGGGCGTACGGAGATGCTGCGGCAACTGCGCGAAGGCATCGACTCGATCCAGCGCCAGGTCGATCATCTGGGCGTCAGCCATGCCAGCGTGCAGGCGCGACTGGCGCAGCTCTACAGCGAATCCCTGTCACGCCTGAAGCCACGCATCATCGTGCATGGCAACCCGGCGCAGCTGGCCGATCCACGCCGCGTCGAGCAGATCCGCGCCCTGCTCCTGGCCGGCGTCCGCGCGGCGGTGATGTGGAAACAGGTTGGCGGCAGCCATTGGCGACTGCTGTTCCGACGTGGCGAGTACGCCATGCTCGCGCGCGGCTTGCTTGCGCGCTGCACGCTCGACCACGGCTGAGGCGCCGCGCGGCAATCCGCGCGACGCCGGCGCGGTCACCTGGGGGCGGTGACGCGGATGGAATCGTCGTAGCGGATGGTCTGCACGGTATGGCTGGTCTGCTTCATGACCGTGCTGTCGCTCTCGCTGCGCACGATCTTGCCGCTGCCATCCAGGAACACCGTGTTGTGCGAGGACACCGAAATGCCCATGACCTTGTTGTTGACGTCATAACTGATCGCCCGCAACTGCTGGCCGTCTATCGTGCGCATGCCTTCATCCTTGACGTTGGTGGTGGCCGAGCGCACCTCGTCCATGGCCATCGGCAACATGCCCTTGAACATCGCGCTCATGTCGATCGGCGGCTGCATCCATTCGCCGTTGCCGCTGCGCATCCAGACGCCTTCCGGCAGGATCACCATGGCCGTGTCGCCGGTGGTTGCGCGAAAACGGTTCATGGTCTCGAACTCCAGCGTGGAATTCGATTTCTGCCCCTTGCCATCGATCGTCACCGTATCGGCCACATAATGCGCGGAAACCATCTTCTGGTAGGCATTGAACAGGGCGTCGCGTGCATCGCCGTCAGCCAGGGCCGGGAGGGTGGACAGGCAAGCCAGCAAGGCAAGCGCAACACCGGTGAACATTCGAGTCATCTTCAAAACTCCATCGGTCGGTAATCCCCGATCGTGCGCAATACGCGCAAGAAGCGCAACCCGCATGGCATGCTGGCGGGCGCGCGGATCCGTCGATTCGCCCGGCGCGGTTTGTGGCCGCCTCGCTGCGCCGCTAGACTAGCCGCCTGCCATTCATCTCCAGCGGCCTTGCCGGGCGGAAAAACCCTTTCCCATCAATCCATCGACGCCAGCAAGTCTTGCCAGATCAAGCCCCGTCACGGGCTGCGCGCTGGCAACCTGGCGCACTTTCGTTTGCGGAGCACGTCATGATTTTTGAAACGATCGACAAGACCGGTCACGAGGAAGTGGTGTTCTGCCACAACAAGGACGCCGGCCTCAAGGCCATCATCGCGATCCACAACACGGTGCTCGGCCCCTCCCTTGGCGGCCTGCGCATGTGGCCGTACAAGAGCGAGCAGGAGGCGATCAATGACGTCCTGCGCCTGTCGCGCGGCATGACCTACAAGAACGCCGTGGCCGGCCTCAATCTCGGTGGCGGCAAGGCGGTCATCATCGGCGACCCGGCCAAGGACAAGTCCGAAGCGCTGTTCCGCTCCTTCGGTCGTTTCGTCAATTCGCTGAATGGCCGTTACATCACCGCCGAGGATGTCGGCATCGATGTCAACGACATGGAGTGGGTATTCCGCGAGACTTCCTTCGTCACCGGTGTGCACCAGGTGCATGGCGGATCCGGCGACCCCTCGCCGTTCACCGCGTTCGGCACCCTGCAGGGTGTGCTGGCGGCGTTGAATGCCTGCTACGGCAACGAGGATGTCGGCAAGTACAGCTTTGCCGTGCAGGGCGCGGGACATGTCGGCATGGAATTCATCAAGCTGCTGCGCGAGCACGATGCCAAGGTCTATGTCACCGACATCAACAAGGAACTGGTGCAGCGCGCGGTCGACGACTACGGCTGCACGGCGGTCGGCCTCGATGAAATCTACGACACCGATGCCGATGTCTACAGCCCGTGCGCGCTGGGCGGCACGATCAACGAGGCTACCCTCGCTCGCCTCAAGTGCAAGGTCATCTGCGGTGCCGCCAACAACCAGTTGGCCAGCAACGAGATCGGCGATGAAGTCTCGCGCCGCGGACTCTTCTATGCGCCCGACTACGCGGTCAACGCCGGTGGCGTGATGAACATCTCGCTGGAAATCGATGGCTACAACCGCGAACGCGCCATGCGCATGATGCGCACGATCTACCACAACGTCAGCCGCATCTTCGAGATCGCCAAGCGTGACAAGATCCCGACCTACCTGGCGGCGGACCGCATGGCCGAGGAACGCATTGCGACGATCGGCAAGTTGCGCTTGCCGCACCTTGGCGTGACGGCACCGAACTTCCAGGGCCGCCGCGGCAACTGACCACGAATCCCCAGCCATCCAGGACCGTTCGCCATGCGTCCATTCCAGCTCAGTGAAGATCTCGATGCCTTGCGCGAAGCCGTGCAGGCATTCGCCGACAAGGAGATCGCTCCGCGCGCGGACCTGATCGACCGCGACAACGAATTCCCCAGGGACCTGTGGCGCAAGCTCGGTGAAATGGGCTTGCTGGGAATCACCGCGCCGGAGGCGTTCGGTGGTTCGCAGATGGGCTACCTGGCCCATGTCGTCGCCATGGAGGAAATCTCCCGCGCCTCGGGCTCGGTGGGGCTCTCCTATGGCGCGCATTCCAATCTCTGCGTGCAGAACCTGAGCAACAACGCCAGCGACGCGCAGCGGCGCAAGTACCTGCCAAAGTTGTGCAGCGGCGAGTGGGTCGGCGCGCTGGCCATGAGCGAACCGGGTGCCGGTTCCGACGTGGTCGGCTCGATGACCTGCAAGGCCGAGAAGAAAGGCGATGTCTGGATCGCCAATGGCAGCAAGATGTGGATCACCAACGGCCCGGATGCCGACGTGCTGCTGGTCTACATGCGCACCGCGCCGAAGCCGGCCGGTTCGCGCTGCATGACCGCCTTCATCATCGAGAAGGGCATGCCGGGTTTCTCCACCGCGCAAAAGCTCGACAAGCTCGGCATGCGCGGATCCAACACCTGCGAGCTGGTCTTCGAGAATTGCGAGATCCCGGCGGAAAACGTGGTCGGACAGGTCAACGAAGGCGTGCGCGTGCTGATGAGCGGCCTCGACACCGAGCGCCTCGTGCTTTCCGGCGGGCCGATCGGATTGATGCAGGCCGCGTTGGATCTGGTGGTCCCCTATGTGCGCGAGCGCAAGCAGTTCAATGCGCCCATCGGCACCTTCGGCATCATGCAGGCGAAGATCGCCGACATGTACACGGGCCTGCAGTCCGCGCGCGCCTATGCCTACATGGTTGCCCAGGATTTCGATCGCGGCGTGAAATCACGCATCGATCCCGCCTCCTGCCTCATGCACGCCTCGCAGACGGCCGTGCAGGTCACCCTCGAGGCGATCCAGGCCCTCGGCGGCAATGGCTATATCAACGAGTTCCCGGCGGGACGCCTGCTGCGTGATGCCAAGCTCTACGAGATCGGTGCCGGCACCAATGAAATCCGCCGCATGCTGATTGGCCGCGAGCTGTTCCACGGCAAGAGCTGAGCCAGGCTGCAGGCGGCCACGCGGCGACACATCGCCTTGACCTCGCCAGCCGGCAACGCCCGCGGGCGGCGCGTTGCCGGTTGTCAGGCACAGGATGATCAGGAGTAGACTCAGCGCAACGGCTGCAGGGGGGCGCGATGAGGCTGATAGACGACAGCCTTGAGTTTCCGCAGGAATCGACGGAAGAAACTTCTCCGTGGAAGATCCTGATCGTCGATGATGAGCCCGAGGTTCATCAGGTCACCCGCTTGGTCCTCGGCAATTTCCGCTTCGATGACCGCCCGCTGCAACTGATCAGCGCCTACTCGAGCATCGAGGCCGAGCAGCAGCTTCGCGAGCACCACGATACCGCCGTCATCCTGCTTGATGTGGTCATGGAGACCGAGCAGGCCGGCCTCGCCCTGGTACGCACGATCCGCGAACGCCTCGACAACCCGTTCGTGCGCATTGTCCTGCGCACCGGCCAGCCTGGCCAGGCACCCGAACACGAGGTTGTCGCCGCCTACGACATCAACGATTACAAGGAAAAGACCGAGCTCACCGCGCAGAAGCTCTCGACAACGCTTTATGCCGCCTTGCGCGCGTATCGCGACATGCGCACGATCGAATCCAGCCGTCGCGGCCTGGAATCCGTGATCCAGGCATCCACGGATGTCTTTGCCCGACAGCAGCCCCAGCACTTTGCCTCGATGGTGATCGAGAAGCTGGGCGACCTGCTTGGCGTCCACGGCGGCATCCTCTGCTGCCGCATCGACCGGCCGAACGGGCAAAGCCCCGAACATTTCACCGTTGCGGCGGCAACCGGCGGATATTCCCGTTACCTGGCAGGCAATGCCGACGAACAGCTGCCGGCACACCTGGTGCAGTCGCTGCGACACGCCTTCAGGGAAAAGCGGCACGTGTTTTCGGATGACCACTATGTCCTGCATTTCGCGGACAGTGACGCTGCCGAGGCGCTGGTCTACGTCGGCCAGACCCAGCGGATGGACGAGCACAGTCACCGCCTGCTGCAGGTCTTCTGCAGCAACGTCGCGATCGCCTACGAGAACCTGCATCTCAACAAGGAATTGTTCGACAGCCAGCTCGACATGGTCTACCTGCTTGCCGGTGCCGCCGAATCGCGCTCGCGCGAGACTGCCAACCATGTCCGTCGCGTCGGCATCATCGCTGCCATGCTGGGTCGCCTGCACGGACTCGATGAAGCCACCTGCGAGATGCTCAATTACGCAGCGCCCCTGCATGACATCGGCAAGATCGGCATCCCGGATGCGATCCTCAACAAGCCCGGTGCCCACACGCCGGAAGAAACCGTCATCATGCGCACGCATGCCGAACTGGGTGCCAAGCTGCTGGCCGGCTCGCGGCGACCGATATTCCGCCTGGCCGGTGAAATCGCCCTGACCCATCACGAGAACTTCGACGGCAGCGGCTACCCGAACGGCTTGGCCGGTGAGAATATCCCGATTGCCGGACGCATCACCGCGCTTGCCGATGTCTTTGACGCTCTGGGCAGCCGCCGTTGCTACAAGGAAGCCTGGCCCGATCCGGCGATCCACGAATTCATCCAGGGCCAGCGCGGCGTCAAGTTCGATCCTTCGCTCACCGACCTGCTGTTTGCGAACTGGAACCAGATCGCCACCCTGCGCCGGCAACTGCCGGACGACTGATGCGGAATCCGCATCAGCCCTTGAAGCAGATGGAGAGGCGGAAGCCGGATCCTGGCGCGCTGTCGACCACGATCGTGCCACCCAGCACCTGGGTGACCAGGTTGTAGACGATGTGCATGCCGAGTCCCGAGCCACCGCTGCCGCGGCGCGTGGTGAAGAACGGATCGAAGATGCGGGCACAAGCCACTTCATCCATGCCCACGCCGTTGTCCTCGTATTCAATGGCGATGGTTTCCGCGTGCCGCGCGACGGTGATGCCGATCCTGCCCGGCTGCCCATCCGGGAAGGCGTGAATCAGCGAGTTCATGAGCAGATTGGTGATGATCTGGTAAAGCGCGCCGGGCGCCGTTTCGCAGACCACCTTTTCGACGCAGACCAGGTCGATCCGATGTGGTGACTTCTTCAGCGTCGGCCCCAGCGTGGTGAGGATTTCCTCGATGGCGGCACCCAGGTCGACGATGCGCCGGTCTTCGCTGGATTGATCCACGGCAACCTGCTTGAAGCTGCGCACCAGGCGATCCGCACGCTGCAGGTTGCGCAGGATCATTTGTGAACTGTCCTGCGCGGCATTGGCAAAGCGTTCGAGATCCGATCGTTTCAATTCGCCGGCAGCAAGCAGCCGCGAGATGCGGCCAGCCTCCTCGGTCAGATGCGAAGCAGCCGTCACGCTGACGCCGATCGGCGTGTTGATCTCATGGGCAATGCCGGCGACCAGGGCACCCAGCGAGGCGAGCTTTTCGGCTTCGACAAGCTGGCGCTGGGTGAGGGTCAGGCGATCCAGCGCCTGTTGCAGGTCGGCGTTTGCCGAGCGCAGGTCGGCTGTGCGTCGCTCCACCCGTTGCTCAAGTTCCTCGTTGAGTCTGCGCAAGGCATCCTCGGCGTTCTTCAGCGCGCTGATGTCGTGCGTGGTGCCCGCCATGCGCACGCCGTGACCGCTTGCGTCGCGCTCGACCAGGCGGCCGCGCGAGATGACCCAGATCCAGTCGTGCTTCACGCCCAGCGCGCGATAGGTCGTCTCGAAGGCTGCCGTGTGCCCTTTCAGGTGCGCCCTCAGGGCGGTCTTGAAGTGCGGCAGATCCTCCGCGTGGATGAAGGGCTCGTAGCTGTCGATGCTGTCGCCGGCAGCCTCGACATTGACCGCCAGGTTCATCAGCATGTTGTCCCTGACCATGCTCCGCGTGCGCAGGTCAATGTCCCATAGCTCGCCGCCGCTGCCCCACAACGACAGCTTCAGGCGCTCCTCGCTCTGCCTGATCGCTTCCTGCACGGCTTCGCGCCGGCGCAAGGTCGCGCGCGCCTGCAAGGCGATCAAGCTGATCAGCAAGGCAGTCGCCAGAAAGTAGCTGAAATATGCGATCGGCGAGGCCCATGCCGAAGGTGCCACGCGCAGATCGACCGATTGCTCCTGCCCCTGCAGCCAATCGGTTCCATCCCGGCGCGCGCGCAGCAGCAGGCGATAGCTGCCCGCAGCCAGGTCCGTGTAGGTTGCAAAGCGTCGATTGGCGCCGGTTTCGATCCATTGCGGGTCATGTCCTTCGAGCCGATAGCTGTAACGGATCGATTCGGGATCGGCGAAATCGAATGCAGCAAACTCGATCGTGACATTGTCCTGGTCATGGTCAAGATCGATCCTGCCGCCCAGCCACAGGCTGACGTCGAGCGGTGAAGCCGGATCGCGCCAGCGCAGCTGGACCGGAATGTTCTGCAGCAGGAGGCGCGTTGCCAGCGGCTTCTGCGGCTGCCGCAACGAGACGCGCAACGGATCGAAGATGGAGATTCCCTCAAGTCCGCTGAAGACGATCAGTCCGCCCGGCAGTCGGGTCGTGCCATTGATCCAGTAGCCTGACGAAAGCGTGCCGTCGTTCGGCCCGAAATTGATGAACCGCTCGCGCTCGCGGTCGAAACGGCTGATGCCGCTGGTCGTGCTGATCCAGAAGCGGCCTTCCGCATCCTCGGCGATCGCGCCGATGGCTTCGGCGGCAATGCCCTGCTTGCTGCCGAATGTCTCGAAGCGCGGTGCCGCCTCGCTCTCCGGCAGGAGATGGCTGATGCCGCCGCCCTGGGTGCCGATCCAGAGTTCGCCGCGCGAATCGACGGCCATGGTGGAAATGGCATCGCTGCCAATCGAACCGGGATCCTTGCGATCGTGGTGGAAGTGTTCGAACGTGCGTGTCGAGCGGTTGTATCGATTGAGCCCGGCGGAGCGCAATCCAAGCCAGAGATCGCCGGCAGGCGTTTCCACGATATTGCCGACGGCCTCACCGCCAATGTGCGTGGCCGAATCGGCACCGAGCGGATCGGGCGGATGATGGACAAATTCCGTGCATCCCGCACACAGCTCGTCGAGCCCCTTGCTCAAGGTTCCTGCCCACAGTGTTCCGGCGCGATCTTCATACAGGTAGAGGATCGAGTCCTCGGCGAGGCTTCGATCATCCGCCGGATCATGACGGAAATGCTCGAACTGGCTGCTGCCCGGTCGCAACCGGTTGAGGCCACCGCCCATGGTCGCGATCCACAGGCTGCCATCGCGGGTGCGGGTGATGAATTGCACGAAATCATGCGAGAGCGAACCTGCAACCTGCGGATCATGCGTGAAACGCGCAAGCACGCCGTGTGCGGGATCGAGGTGAACCAGGCCGCCGCCCTCGAGCACGCCGGCCCAGAGTGTTCCGTCGGGATCGCCCCACACGGTCATCGCCTGTCGTGACGGCAGGGTGCGCGCATCGTTGGCGATGCTTTCGATGCGCGTGAATGCTTCGGTACGCGGATCGTGGACGGAAAATCCATTTGCCCAGGAACCGACAAACAAGGTGCCCATGCGTCCGCGCAGCAAGGCCGAAAGGCGATTTGCCGCGACCGTGTGATCGCGCGCGGGATCATGCGGATAGTGGGTGAAATGTCGGCGCGCCGGATCAAGCCTGGCCAGGCCGCGACTGTTGCCGGCAATCCACAAGCTGCCATCGGCATCCGCCAGCAAGGCGCGCACGGCGCGATCCGGCAATGCGTTGTCGGCGGAGTTCGAGGATTCGCCGTAGTGCTCGATGAATCGACCGTCTTCGTCGAGGCGGTACAAGCCGTTCTCGGCAACGCCGACCCAGACATCGCCATCCGGGGCCTGCGCCAGCGCATGCACATCCAGCGCGGCGTTGTCGCGATCACGCAGCTCGCGCAGTCCACTGCCATCCGCTTCGACGCGCCAGAGGCCATCGCGGGCTCCCAGCCAGATCCCGCCATCGGCCGTCTGCAGCATGCTGCGCACCATGCGCAAGGCTGGCTGCGTGCCGACGGGCGTATCCACGAGCTCGGCCCTGGCGCGATCAAGCCACTGCATGCGTCCAACCGAATTGGCCACCCACAGGCGGTCGTCGCGATCAAGCAACAAGGCCGTCACCTGATTGCTGGCAATCGCGGTGTGCCGGGCGGGATCCGCTCGATAACTGACAAAACGGTCGAGCAGTGGATCGTAGTGGTTGAGACCACCGGCCTGGGTACCGATCCACAGGCTGCCGTCGGCGTCCGCCGCCAGGGCGAGGACGTGGTTCTGCGACAGCGACCAGGGATCGTCGCGATCCGCCTTGTAGACCCTGAACTCGTAGCCATCGAAGCGACTGAGGCCATCCTGGGTGCCAATCCAGATGAAGCCGCTGCGATCCTGGACCATGACCCGCGCAGTTGCCTGGGAGAGGCCCTGCGCCGGTCCGTAGGTGCGGAAATGCATGCGCTCGATGCCGGGAACCGAATCGGCGAGAGCCTGGATCGGGCAGCACGCGAACAGCATGGCCAGCAGCCATCCGCATCGGTCCGGACTTGCCGTCGAAATCGCTCCCCTGTTCATTGCCGAAGGCTATTCCTCCGCACCGACAACGACAAGTCGCATGCTCTGATCGAGCGAATGGTTGCCAACGAGACCATTGCAGCGGGCACGTGGCGGCAAGCAGAATCCGCCATCCAGCGCCAGCCGATGAGTTGGCGGCGCGTCGTTTCCGTGGACCGGCGTCACACATGGACGCCTGGGTTCAACGTATCTTGCGTGCGAATTCCGGGGACCGACGATGAACAGGATTGCCTGCTGTCTGCTTGCTTGCTGCGCGCTGCTTTTGCCCTTGCATGCCGCTGCACTTACCCATGATCCGCTGTTCGACAACTCCTTCGAATCACCGACCGACCTTCCAGCCAGCGATGCGGAAGCCGCACGCTTCCTGACCCAGGCAAGCTATGGGCCGACGCCTGCCGAAATCACCCGGTTGCGCGCCATCGGCTATGCGGAATGGCTGCGCCAGGAATTCAACAAGCCGGCGACCCTGGCCCGACCGCATCTTGAAGCCGTCAACGCCGCCCTGCTCAGTGCCGGCCAGAGCGGTGCCAGCCAGAACCAGCGCCTCGATCGCTGGTTCCACACGGCGGCCACCGGCAGCGACCAGTTGCGCCAGCGCCTTGCCTTTGCGCTGAGCCAGATCCTCGTCATCTCCGACCAGAACGGCTCGATCAGCGGCGAGCCGATCCAGATGAGCGAGTACTGGGACATCCTCGCCCGCAACGCCTTCGGCAACTACCGCGAGCTCATCGACGAGACCACCTGGAATCCGTCTATGGGCAAGTATCTCAGCCACTTCCGCAACCAGAAGGCTTCGGCGGACGGGCTGCGCCAGCCCGACGAGAACTACGCGCGTGAAGTCATGCAACTGTTCAGCATCGGCCTGATCGAGCGCAACCTCGATTTCACGCCGATCCTCAGCGGCGGCCTGCCGATTCCCACCTATGACCAGAACGTCGTCAGCAATTACGCCAAGGTGTTCACCGGCTTCAACTACAACAACGCCACGACGATAACCAATGGCACCAACACCTATCTGCGCATGACCTGCATCGAGAGCGCGCACGATGCGACGGCGAAACTACTCGTCGGCGGTTCGCCGCTGCCGGCCGGGCAGACCTGCCCGGACGATGTCGCCGATGGCCTCGACCTGCTTTTCGCCCACCCGAACATCGCGCCATTCATCTCGCGCCAGCTGATCCAGCGCTTCACCACCAGCTCGCCATCGCCCGCCTACATCCAGCGTGTCGCGCAGAAATTCAACAACAACGGCTTTGGCGAACGTGGTGACCTGAGCGCGGTGATACGGCAGATCCTGCTGGATCCCGATGCCCGCAATGCGCCCACCGCCAACAGCGGCAAGCCCCGCGAACCATTGCTCAAGCTGACTGCGCTGTGGCGGGCATGGGGCGCACAGATGCCTGTTGCAGACGCCTACGGCAACATTGCCATGGGCATGACCAGTCCCACTGGAACCTACGGCCAGCGCCCGCTGGGAGCCGACACCGTGTTCAATTTCTTCGAGCCTGACTACCAGCAGCCCGGCGCGATTGCCAATGCCGGGCTCTTTTCACCCGAATTCCAGACCTTGAACGAAAGCACGATCGTGTCCACCGCCAACAGCCTGTACACCTACGGCTACAACAGCTATGTCGGCATGTCGAATCCACCGAACAATCGTCCCTTGCTGGATATTTCGCCGCTCACCGCACTTGGCAGCGACTACGCGGCGATGGTCGACGAAGCCAACCGGCGCATGCTCTACGGCAGCATGTCCGCCGGCATGCGCACCGCGCTGATCAATGCCCTCACTTTCATGGACGGCAACGTCTCCGTAGCCGAGCGTGCGCGCTCGATCATCTATCTCGTGGCGATTTCGCCCGAGTATGCAGTGCAGCGCTGAGGGCATGACCATGAGCGGCGAATCCACATCGCGTAGAAACTTCCTGCGTCAATTGTCCTGTGCCCTGTGTGCCGGCGGCGCATCGACCCTGCTGCCGCAATTGAACCTGATCGGCAGCGCGCTCGCGCAAACAACCGTTCCCGGCTACAAGGCACTCGTCTGCGTCTATTTCGCCGGCGGCAACGATGCCTGGAACCTGCTGATGCCCTATGACCAGGCGCGCTACGACGTCTACGCGGCATCGCGCAGCGGCGTCTACAACTCCAGCAGCAATCCCGGCGGCCTGGCCATTGCGCGTACCGCCCTGGCCGCCACCCAGATCAGCGATACCAGCGGAAGCTACGCCTTGCACCCGAGCTGCCTCGACCGCAGCGGGCCCAGCCAGCCCGGCCTGCGCTCGTTGTACAACCAGGGCAAGCTGGCCCTGATCAGCAATATCGGCACCCTGATCCGGCCAATCAGCAAGGCCGAATACAATTCCACCCCGGCGTTGCGTCCTCCACAACTGTATTCGCACAGCGACCAGGAGAACCTCTGGCATATCGGACGAACAAGCTCCTCGGCGCGGGGCTGGGGTGGGCAAATCGCCGATCTCGTGCGCTCCGGCAACCTCAACCAGGTGCTTTCGCCCTGCATCTCCATCGGCGGCGGCAACCGCTTCGAGATTGGCGCATCGACGTTTCCGTACCAGATGTCGAGCAACGGCGTCACCAATGTTTCCGGCACTGGCACCACCGGTGCCAGCTTCCAGCGCGCGGTGGCCCTGCAGCAGATGCTTGATGCGAGCTATCCCTCGCCATACCAGGACGAGTACGCAAGGATCCTCGGTCGCTCGCGCGACCTCTACAGCCTGCTCAATTCGGGCCTTGCCAGTGGCGGCATCGGCAACGTCAACACCGATTTCCCGACGCAGAACTCCCTCGCCGACCAGCTGAAGATGGTTGCGCGGATGATCAAGCTGTCCCGCGATACCTCGTTCAACATCCAGCATGCGCGGCAGATCTACTACGTGCGCATTGGCGGCTTCGACATGCATGACAACCTGATGAGCACCGGCACCAATGGCCATGCCAACCTGCTGACCCGGGTCTCGCAGGCGCTTGGCGCGTTCTGGACGGCGCTCGGCGAGATTGGCGCGCAAAACCAGGTGACCACGTTCACCATGAGCGAATTCGCGCGCACGCTGTCGACCAACGGCAATGGCTCGGACCATGCCTGGGGTTCGGTCAACATGATCATGGGTGGTGCCGTGCAGGGCGGCAGGATCTATGGCGCGTTTCCCGAACAGACGCTCAACGGCCCGGTCAGCTTGAGCCGTGGCCAGTTCATTCCCTCGACCAGCGTCGACCAGATGGCGGCGACCCTGGCGCGCTGGATGGGCGTCACCGCAAGCGGCGATCTGGACACGATCTTCCCGAACCTCGCCAATTTCCCCAGCAGCAACCTTGGATTCATGCAGCCTTGACCACACACCTCGCAGCGGGTGCCAGCGCATGAAGCGGGCGAAATTCCAGCTTGTCGCGGCAATCTTCCTCGCCGGACTCTCCTGCCCGCTTTTCGCCGCCAGCGGCTGCGACAGCATTGCCGGAATCCCGATCACCTGGAATATCGACTACAGCAAGGACATCCAGGCGATCTTCAACAACCGTTGCTCGAACTGCCACGTCAAGAGTGGCGGCAATCCGCAAGCAGGCCTCGATCTCGATCCGGGTGCGTCCTGGGATGCGCTGGTCAACGTCCCCTCGCAGGAACAACTGGGCCGCCTGCTCGTTGTTCCCGGGCAGCCACTGGACAGCGTCTTGTTCGAGAAGATCAATTGCACGACGCCAAACGCGGGCATGCGCATGCCGCGCGGCCGCACGCCACTGCCGCTGGCCGAACAGGCCTTGATCTTCGACTGGATCATGCTTGGCGCGCCGTCGACGCAAACCGATGCCATCTTCCTCGACGGCTTTGAAGCGCGCCCCTGATCGCGTCAGCGGAAGTCCGGCTGCAGCAGCGCCTGCAGGAAAACGCCGAACAGGCGCGGCTCCATCGCCAGCAGGAACAACACGCCATAGGCCGCGCCCCACAGATGCGCACTGTGGTTGATGTTGTCGGAATTCTGCCGATCCATGTAGATCGAATAGGCGATGTAGACGACCGCATAGACGATTGCCGGGCACGGGATGAAAAAGATGTAGATTGTCGTCCACGGTTGCAGCAGGACAAAGCCGAACAACACGGCTGAAACTGCGCCCGAGGCGCCAAGGCTGCGATAGGCCGGATTGCCGATGTTCTTCATGTAGGTCGGCAGGATCGAGACGACGATCGCCGACAGGTAGAACGCGACAAAACCGAGCGTGCCGACATAGCCCATGACGAACTGCTCGATCAGGCGGCCAAAGAAGAACAACGTGATCATGTTGAACAGCAGGTGCTGGCCATCGGCGTGGATGAAACCATAGCTGAGCAGGCGGTAGTACTGCTTGCCACGACTGATCGCCGGCGGCCACAGGATCAGGTCGCTGATCAGCTTTTCATTCCTGAAGGCGAGGAATGAGATGACGCAAGTGACGGCGATGATGAGATACGTTGCGTACATGGGTGTCCCGGATTGGATGCTGCGCACGCGCGGATGAACGCGGCGGCTGCGCAGTATCGCATCGACCGCGCGCCGGCAAAGCATGCGAGTATTCCGCCATGAATCTGCACAAGGGAAATCGCATCGCGGTCATTGGCGGCGGGCCGGCCGGGCTGATGGCAGCGGAAACCGCTGCCCAGGCCGGCATGCAGGTCGATGTCTACGAACGCATGGGTTCGGTCGGGCGCAAGTTCCTCGTCGCCGGCAAGGGCGGGCTCAATCTCACCCATGCCGAACCGTTTGCCGCATTCGTCACGCGATTCGGCGCGCGCCAGGCGGAAATCAGGCGCTGGCTGGAGGCATTCGATGCCGATGCATTGCGCGCCTGGGCGGTCGGGCTCGGCGTCGAGACCTTCGTCGGCAGCTCCGGGCGGGTGTTTCCGCGCGATCTGAAAGCCGCGCCCTTGCTGCGCGGCTGGGTGCGTCGCCTGCGCGCGAGCGGCGTGCGCTTCCATGTGCAGCAGCGCTGGCTGGGCTGGAGCGAGCACGGCGCATTGCGTTTCGGCAGCGATGCCGGTGAACGCGAAGTCGAGGCCGAAGCCGTCGTGCTTGCCCTGGGCGGCGGCAGTTGGCCGATCCTCGGCTCGGATGGTTCATGGCAAGGCATCCTTGCCGGTCGCGGCATCGACATCGCGCCGCTGCAAGCGGCCAACTGCGGCTTCGACGTCAACTGGACAGCGTTCCTGCGCGAGCGCCATGCCGGCGCGCCGATCAAGCCGGTGTCGATGCGCTGGACATCCGCCAGCGGCGAGGTGATCCAGCGCCAGGGCGAATTCGTGCTGACCCGCGATGGCATCGAAGGCAGCCTGGTCTACGCGCTCTCCTCGCACCTGCGCGATGACATCGCCAGGCAGGGATCGACGACGATCCATCTCGACCTGCTGCCCGGCCGCGACCTCGCCCGGCTCACGCAGGACATTTCACGCCCGCGCGGCAAGCATTCGCTGGCCAAGCATCTGCACCGGCATGCCGGCATCGACGGGGCCAAGGCCGCGTTGTTGCACGAGGTGCTCGAACGCGAAGTGTTCAACGATGCCGCGCGCCTGGCCGCCGCGATCAAGGCCCTGCCCCTGCGCCTGCTGCGCCCGCGCCCGCTCGATGAGGCGATCAGCAGCGCCGGTGGCGTCCGCCTCGAAGCACTCGACGAGCAGTTGATGCTGCGCAAGCTGCCCGGCGTGTTCTGTGCCGGCGAGATGCTGGACTGGGAAGCGCCGACCGGCGGTTACCTGCTCAGCGCAAGTTTCGCCAGTGGCCGCATCGCCGGTGCCGCCGCGGCGAACTGGATCAACACGCGGCAGCGCTGATCACCATTGCGTGCGGTCCGGCAGCAGGCCGTGCAGCTCGGCATCGCTCAGGTTGCGCCATTGGCCAAGCTTGAGCGCACCGAGTTTGACGTTGACGATGCGCACCCTACGCAACTGCTTGACCCGATAGCCAAACGCATCGGCCATCAGGCGGATCTGCCGATTGAGTCCCTGGGTGAGGACGATGCGAAAACCGAAACGCGCGATGCGCTGGGTGCGACAGGGTTTGGTCATCTGTCCGTGCACGAGCACGCCACGCGCCATGCCCCTGAGGAACTCGTCGGTCACCGCCTTGTTGACGCCGACCAGGTATTCCTTTTCGTGATGGTTCTCCGAACGCAGCAACTCGTTGACGATGTCGCCGTTGCTGGTCAGCAGGATCAGGCCCTCGGAATCCTTGTCCAATCGCCCGATCGGGAAGATGCGTTGCTGGTGGTCGATGAAATCGATGATGTTGCCTTTCACGGCGCTCTCGGTGGTGCAGGTGATGCCGACCGGCTTGTTCAGCGCGATATAGACATGCTTGCGCGTGCCGCTGGCAACCGTGCGCGCGCGAATCCGCTGGCCCTCGATCAGCACTTCGTCACCGTCGGCGTATTCATCGCCAATGCGCGCGACCTGGCCGTTGCGCATGACCTTTCGCGAGGCGATCAGGCGATCCGCCTCACGCCGCGAGCAATGGCCGGTGTCGCTGATGAACTTGTTCAGTCGCATGGAAGCGTCGGAATCGGGATGATCTGGCCGCGCATTGTATGGCCTGGCCGGCATCTGCGAGTGTCCCGCACACGCATCGCCGCCGGCATCACCCACTGATCGCCGCGTGCACGCCTTGCTCGTGCATGCGACTATCCGTCCGTGCCCAGCCCGCAACGCCAGAAGCAGCATGCTCATCGCAGTGACCCGCATGGACTCCCGCTGATGCGACGAGGATCGAGACTCCTTGCCGGCATCACCCTCGGCATGCTGCTGGCTGCCTGTTCCACCGCGCCGAAGTCGATCCGGCCCGAATATCGACCGACCGAGGTGCGTGCACGCATCGTTCGGCTGCTGCCGGCGCAGACCCGCGATCGCGCAGCCTGGGCGGCCGATATCCAGGCAGCGTTCGCGGCACTCGATATCAAACCGGATGACGGGAATCTGTGCGCGACCCTGGCCGTCACCGAACAGGAGTCGACCTTCACCGCCGATCCGGTCGTGGCCGACCTGGCGCGGATTGCGCGCAGTGAAATCGACAGACGTGCCGCCGCTCACCACATCCCGAAGTTTGCCGTCAGCGCCGCCCTGCGCCTGCAATCAGCCAATGGCAAACGCTATGACGAACGCCTCGCCGGGATCCGCACCGAACGCGAGCTGAGCCTGATCTACGAGGAGCTGATTGCCTCGGTGCCATTGGGCAAGCGCTTGTTCGCCGACGCCAATCCGGTGCGCACCGGCGGACCGATGCAGGTCGGCATCCGCTTTGCCGAAGAACATGCCAAGGCGCACGGCTATCCGTATCCGATCAGGGAATCGATCCGCCGCGAAGTCTTCACGCGGCGCGGTGGCATGTATTTCGGCATCGCCCACCTGCTTGGCTATCCCGCGGACTACGAGAAAATGATCTTCCGCTTTGCCGACTTCAACGCCGGCATCCATGCCAGCCGCAATGCCGCCTTCCAGAAAGCCGTCAGCCTTGCCAGCGGCATTCCGCTGGCGCAGGACGGCGACCTGGTCCTGCATGACCGCGGCAAGGATGGCAGCGGCATCGGCAGCACCGAACGCGCGGTGCGCGCACTTGGCAGGCAACTGGACCTGGGCAATGCGCGCATCCGTCGCGATCTTGAAAAAGGCGACACTGCGGATTTCGGCAAGAGCCGAACCTGGCAGGCGGTGTTTGCGCTCGCCGAACAAACCGGGGGTCACGCCCTGCCCCGCGCGGTCATTCCGCAGATTGCCCTGGAAAGCCCGAAGATCACGCGCAAGCTGACTACCGAATGGTTTGCCAAACGCGTCGACGATCGCTACCAGCGCTGCCTGCGCAAGGCCGCCACGTTGCGCTGATCGCGGCGCACCCGGGTGAACATGGCGCGCATGCCTCGCCGTCGCGCGAATCCCTCAGGGCGCGTCGCGCAAGCGGGAAGTCAGGCCCTTGAGGAAATTGCGCAGGATCTGGTCGCCGCAGGCGCGGTAGTGCTTGTGCCCGGGTTGGCGGAACAAGGCCGACAGTTCGGGTTTCGACAAGGGAAATCCGGCTTGCGCAAAAATCGCATGCATGTCGTCGTCCCTGAGCTCGAAGGCGATGCGCAGCTTCTTGAGGACGATGTTGTTGCTGATGCGGCTTTCAATCGGCCGTGCGGGTTGGCCCTCGTTGCGGCCGCGGCGATGGACGACCAGGCCATCGAGGAAGCAGGCGAGCATGCGATCGCTGCAATTGAGGTGCTCGGCATCGTCTTCCTTCTTCAGGAAACGCTGCACGACATCCTTGTCGATCTGCAGGCTGGAATCGGCCAGCTTTGCCAGCTCGGCCACCTTCGCATCGCCCAGGTCGAGCATGTAGCGGATGCTGCGCAGGATATCGTTGTTGGTCACGTGGCTGGTTTCGCCTGGCTGGGGTGGAAGCGTGCATGGAGCAACGGCGCGGAGCGTCCGGGCACCGCGCCGTTGAGGACAAATACTTGCGCGGCCTTACTTTGCCAGTTCGTGGAGATACTCGACAAACGACATCACCGCACCATCGTAGCCACGCACGGCCGGATTGACGGATTCGATCACGTAGTACTCGTCCGGCGCATGTGCACCGCTGCCATGGCCCAGCCCGAAGTGCCCCGAGGCGAGACCCAAGGGCGGATTGGTGAAAATGAAACCCGGGTAGGAACCGGCATTGCGCGGCCACAGGGTCGGCTTCAGGCGGTCACGCCTGAGCACCTCCATCTGCGCCTGGATCAAGCGCGCATCGGCCCGCGTGCTGGTGGAGTCGTAGCCACCGCTGACCTTGACCTCGACATCGGCATAGCCACGCTTGGCCAGGTGCGCCTTGAGCGCAGCCACGGCGGCGTCCATCGACATGCCGGGAACGAGGCGCATGTCGATCTTGGCGACCGCCTGGTGCGGCAGCACGGTCTTGCCGCCCGGGCCGGTGTAGCCGGCGACAAGCCCCTCGATATTGATGGTCGGTTGCGAAACCAGCCGCTCGTAGGCCTCCTGCAAGGGCAAGTCATCGATCCAGTGAGCCACGCCGTATTGCTGCTTGATGACCGCCTCGTCGCGGCCGGCAATCGCCGCCGAAATCATCGACTTCTCCTCGGCGCTGATCGGCGCAGCAACGGGATAGCCATCGACGGTGATGGTGTTGCCATCCTCGGATACCAGGGTGTCGAGTGCCTTGACCAGTCGCCATACCGGGCTGTCGACCATCGCCTTGAGCGAGGAGTGGATGTCCTTGACCGGGCCGCGCCCCCATTTCTCGCCGCTGGCAATCAACTCCAGTTCAACCACGCCCTTGGCACCGAGGCTGACGGTGACGCCGCCATCCAGCCCTTGCGAGGCTGAAGGCATGAACACGCCAATCGACTTCGCCAGCGCCGCCTGGACTTCGGGGCGGTTCACCAGTTGGCCGATATGCGGCGAACCGATTTCCTCCTCGCCCTCGGCGACCAGCACGAGGTTCACCGGCAACTTCCTGCCGGCGCCACGGATGGCATGCAGTGCGGCGAGAAAGGCGGATTCCGGGCCCTTCTGGTTTACCGCACCGCGACCCATGATGACCTTGCCGACTCCGGGCTTTTCGACGATGCGCGCTTGCAGCGGCGGCGAACTCCATTCGGCCGGATCGAATTGCTTGACGTCGTACATGAAATAGAGGCCCACGGTCTTCGCTGCGCCGGCATCGAACGTCGCGAACACGCCCGGCTTGCCGTCGGTCTCGAGGATGCGCACTTCCTGGAATCCAGCTTCACGCGCCAGTTTCGCCATGTACTCGGCACCTTCGCGAGAATTGAGATTCTCGGCGGCGATCGATGGCAGGGCGATCCAGTCCTGCAGGCGCTTGACCGACGCATCATGCTGCTTGAGCACCTCGCGATTGATCGCCGCCAGGTCGGATTTCGCCGCCAGCGCGACGCCCGATGTGGCAAGCAGGCCCAGCGCCACAATTGCCACGGCAAGCCGGCCACCCCTTTGACGCATGCTGAGACGAGACGATTTCATGGACGCTCCCGGTGATGGTCGTGCTGACGAGACGTGGATAGTAGGGCAAACACTGAACGCACGGCACGCTTGCGCGGCTGCAGGCTTGCGCATCCGGTGCGTCAACGCCGCGCCGGAATTGCCGTTCACTCCGCCTTCGCCGGCGACACCGGCAAGGTCGGAATGGCCAGGCTGCGATCCGCATCGCCGGTCGACCCCGTCAGCATGTTGAACGGCATGAAGCCCGACTCGCCGACCGTGATCACCTTGAAACGACCATCCGCCTCGACCCGGATCTGCGTGATGCTGGCATGGTGCACCGACATTTCCAGCCAGGCCCGGGTATCGACACCGAGCGCACGGCTGGTCAGGTAACGGATCACGTTGCCGTGGCAGACATACATCTCGCTGCGTTCGGCAACGGCATCCGGCTTGAAATGCGTGTCGAACAAGCGGTCGAGCTGCGCCTTGCACGCGGCCAGCTCCGCGGGTTTCTCGTCGCGGGTTGCTTCGCTGCGGCGCGTCGGCGGCGTGCACTCGCGCAGATCCTCAAGGACGTTGAACGCGCGACCCGGAAATTCCCCGGCAATCAGCGCCGCGGTATCGCGCGCGCGTTGCAGCGGGCTCACATAGAGCGCATCGAAATGTGCAGGTACAGCGGCCAATCGCGCCGCGGCCAGATGCGCCTGGGCCGCACCGAGCGCGGACAAGCCGGGACCGAGCTGCTTGTCGGCGGTCGCGTCGGGCGCATAGTTGCCGTGGCGAACAAGATAGATGTTCCGCGCATGGGCAGGTGCCGGCTCAACGGTTCCGGCAGCAGTGGCGGTACCTGCCAGCAACAGGCCAAAGGCAACGAAGAAGCTTTTCGTGCAGGTTGCCAGCATGTTTTCACTCCTTTCGCATCGGACAAGCAGCGCAGACTACTGCATCAATGCCACGGATTGCCGAAGCGCGTGCCATGCAAGCCGTCCCTGATCACGAGCGCCTGGCAAGCGCACATCAAGCCGGGCCACGCCGATGGCCAGCCGCCATCACTCCGCCTGCAGGCGGATTTTTCAATCCATCCTGCTTCTCTAAACTGCGCGATCCGCGGCTCGACCCCGAACCCCGGCAGCCAGGAAGAATCCCATGTCCCGATTGCTTCAACGTACCGCCATCGCCGCGGCATTCAATTTGGTCACCCTCGCCAGTGCTGGCGCATTTGCCGAGGACATGAATGAAGCCGGCGAGGCCGATGCCACATGGCGCGAAGGCACCTCGATGGCGACCGATCGCAAATCCGGCCCGCCGCAGGACAACGATGCGCCCTGGCAAACCGATCCAATCCAGGTGACGGCACGCGGTACGGCAAACGACTGGCCATCGGCACTCGCCACTGATGTGCTCACCTATCAGGACGCGGTGGCCGCACCCTCCGATTTCCAGGATCTGATCACGCGCGTGCCGGGTGTCGGCGCAACCGGGCAGAATGGTATTTTCGAGACGTTTTCAATTCGCGGCAGCGGCGCCAACGGCATACTGATCCTGGTTGGCGGCATGCCGATCACCGCGCAACGCCGTGCCGGCGTGCCGGTCGCCTTTGTCGAACCCGCCTTGCTCGGCGACCTCAATGTCACCCGCGGTCCGGCAGTGGTGCATTTCGGCGCGGGTGCGCTCGGCGGCGCCATCTCGATCGAACCACGCTGGTTCGAATCGCCCTTCGTCAGTGCCGGTTATGCGACATCCGGAGATGAGGCGTCGCTGGCCGCCGGCATGGGTTCGGACAAGTTTTCGGTCGCCGTCGCCCGGCATCAGGCCGGCGACAGCGAAGCTCCCGATGGCACGCCGCTGAACACCAGCTACGAGCGGCAAAGCGCCTCCCTGCAGTACCGCACGAAACTGGGCGACTTCGATCTCGATGCCCTCCTGCTGCCCTCGCGCACGGAAAACATCGGCAAGTCGAACTCGCGCTATCCAGCGCGTGACACGACCTACCCCGAGGACAGCCACACGCTCGGCCGCCTGCGCCTGCGCCATGCCAGCGGTTTCGAGGCAACCGTGCATGCGCATGAGCAGTACCTCGGCACCTACAACCAGCGCCCAGGGACGCCCGATTCGTTTGCCGCGGTGAGCAGCACCGATTTCGGCGGCACCGCCCAGCAGACGTTTGCCACCGGCAATTTCACCAGCAACATCGGCGTGGAGTTCCTCGGTCGGCGCAACGTCAATGGCTACGATGCCCGTGGCTCCCTGCTCGATCGCGTCTACAGCCTGCGCGACGGCGAGGAGAATTCGACATCGCTGTTTGCCGTTACCGACTGGCGCGCAACGCAGGAGCTCGGCTTCGAGTTCGGTGCGCGCACGACATCGATCCGCCAGGAGGAGGCGGGCGCCAGCACCAGCAACAACGATCACGCGTTCACCGGCGGTGTCACCTGGACTGCAAACGAATGGAGCCGCTGGACACTGAACCTTGCCTCGGGCTATCGCTTCCCGACACTCGAGGAGCGCTTCTTCACCGGCGTCACGGCGCAGGGGGACATCGTCGGCAATGCGGATCTCGCCTCCGAGCATTCGGAAGGCATCGACCTCGGCTATGCCTTGAATGCCGGCAACTGGGGCGGCGAGATCCATGTCTGGCGCACCAAGGTGAAGGACCTCATCCAGCTCGTCGACATCAGCCCGGATGTCAACGGCTACAGCAATGTCGGCGAGGCGAAACTGCATGGCGCAGAGGCCGCGATCGGCTGGTCGCCGACCGGCGAGCTGACTCTTCGCAGCAGCGTCACCGTGATTCGCGGCTCGGACAACACCGGGCAGACGCTCTATGGCATTCCGCCGGTCAGCGCTGATCTTGAAGCACGCTATCGATTGCCGAAACTCGAGCTGAGCGCGCGCTACAGCCATCGCTGGAAGGTCGATCGCCCCGGCTTCGAGGAACTCCCGCGCGATGCCGTCGATGTCGTCGATGCCGATGCCCGCTACCACTTCACGCCGGCGCTCAACATGCAGGTCTATGTGCGCAACCTGCTCGACAAGCAGTACTTTGCAACGTCCGACGAGTTGTCGACGTACGCGCCCGAGCGCTCGATCGGCATCAATTTGAACTGGACCCTGCACTAGGGCGAGTCTGATCAAGAGTCGCGGCAGCCTGCGACGCATCCGGGCTGGCTTGCCGCGCTCCTTCCTCGCATTGCTGGAGGAGCGCGGCGGCAGCGAGCCGAAATCCGCATGGACGCCGCAGTCGGTGTCAATCATGCCGATTCCTGTTTTCGATATTCATCATGGCGGTAGCGTGAGGCAAGCGGCCACGGTTAGGATTCCAGTCCCCGATGTTCCGGCCGGCGTTCACGCAGCACAGTTCCGGGGGCAACCCGGCAGCGGCTTCGGATCTTGGCGATGAATGCTTCCTACAAACAGAAGAGCCTTGCCTGGATCGCGCTCGTGCTGGGCATGTTTGCCACGGCGATCCATCTGCATGGCGGCCTGGATCCACTGGATGCCCTGATCATCTTCGCCCTCTGCTTCGTCTGCGAACTGGTCGACAGCGGCCTCGGCATGGGCTACGGGACCATCCTCACCCCGGCGCTGCTGCTGCTCGGCTACGATGCGCACGACATCGTGCCGACCGTTCTCCTTTCCGAACTGCTGAGCGGATTCGCTGCAGCATTTTTCCACAACGAGATCCGCAACGTCGCGCTCGGCATCCGTGGCAGGGACTTCTGGCCGGCGCTGATCCTGGCTTCGGGCAGCGTGCTCGGCGTCAGTGCCGGCGTGGTGATCGCCTTGAACCTGCCAAAGGACGCGCTCAACGCCAGTGTCGGCATCATCATCCTCGCCTCGGGATTCTTCGTCCTCCTGCATTCGCGGCGGCACATCGAATATCGACGCTGGAAGATGGTGGTCCTGGCGATTGTCGCCTCCTTCAACAAGGCCGTCAGCGGCGGCGGCTACGGACCCCTGGTGACCAGCGGCCAGGTGCTCAGTGGCGTCAGCGGCAAGGCATCGGTCGGCATCACCTCGTTTGCGGAAGCCTTCACCTGCCTGCTTGCAGTCAGCCTGTTCCTTGCCAAGGGCGAGCACATGAACTGGCTGCTGTTCATTCCGATGTGTGTCGGTGCCCTGCTCTCGGTGCCGTTCTCGGTCTTCATCATCAGCGTGACCCGGGAACACCTGCTCAAGCTGGTCATCGGTATCGTGACCATGATCATGGGTGCGCTGACCGTGCTCAAGGTCGCCAGCTGATCACGAACATCGACTGCCCGTGACCGGGCGATTGAACCCCGGATGACTCGATTTCCCTGGATTCAGCGCATATTTCGACTCGACACTCCACTGTCGCCGGCACCACCGCACCAACTGTGGAGTACCCCATCATGCGCAACATCCTCATTGCACTGACTGTCGGAACCCTGCTGGCCGGCCCCGCGTTTGCCGATACCACGCCGACCACCCAGCCGAGCAACACGACGACGGTTCCCGCCATCGCGCTGACCCAGGCGGAAGTCGAAGGCCGCATCGCCGCGGCCGGCTTCACCGAGTTCCGCCTGCTGACCTTCAAGCAAGGCATCTGGAAGGCCGATGCCCGTGGCGGGGAAAAGGAATGGGTGGAGATCTACGTGCACCCGATCACCGGCAAGGTCTTCCAGGAAGGCATGCCCTCGCCCCTGAACAAGCAGGAAATCGAAGCCAAGATTACCGCTGCGGGCTACCAGAACGTTCATGACGTCAAATTCAAGGACGGCATCTGGAAGGCCGAAGCCGACAATGGCAAGGGCCAGGAAGTCAATCTGTTGATCGACCCGGACGACGGCTCGGTGATTGGCGAAGCCAAGGATTGACCCGCCTGCCCGACAAACCGGCAAGACAACGAGGCGAGCCCGCGGGTTCGCCTCGTTGCATCACCTTCAAGCTGTTGCTCACCCCGGCATTTTCCCGCATCAGCGCCTTGTCACTGTCGCGTTGCACAAGGCCAGCCTCTGCTGCAATCCAACCTCAGACGCTGCTGGCAACCACGTTGACGCTCAGGGCGATGATGATGACGTTGAAGAAGAAGGCGATGACGGCGTGGGCGAGGGCGACGCGGCGAATCTGGCGCCCACTGATCTGCACGTCGGAGACCTGGAAGGTCATGCCGATGACAAACGCGAAATAGAAAAAATCCCAGTAATCCGGTTCGCGGGTGCCGGGAAAGTCGAGGCCGCTGCCCTTGCCGCCCCAATCGCCGTAGAACTCATGCGCGTAATGCAGCGCGAAAATCGTGTTCATGAACAGCCAGGCCAGCAGCAGACTCGATGCCGCGAGCGCCACTTCGAGCAGGCCACCGCTCCTGCTTGCGTGCAGCTCGATGGCCAGGGCGACCACGGCGATCACGGACACCGCAGCGCTGCTGAGCAGGAACCCCCAATAGCCCTGGTCTTCCCGGCGGGCGCGCTGGCGCAGGCTGCGCTCGTCCGCGTGGAGGATCATGTACAGGGTCGCACCAAGGAAGATCAGCGCGGCCAGATCAAAAGCCAGCAACACGCCGAGCACCGGCGACAAGCCGCCGAGGACAAAGGCAATGGCCAGCACGACAAAAATCGCCGTGCACGCGCTCAGACGCGGAAAGCGATGGAAGCGATGCCAGGGCCCAAAGGATCCGCGACCATTGTCCTTGCTTGATTGACGAGTCGCCACCGGCCTGGAACTCCTCAAGGGATACCGCGGCGGATCATACCCGTGCAAGCTTTCGAGTGATTCAATGCGCGCGACACGAGGGTGGCCGAATCACTGGCGTCGAGGCAATCCAGGAAGATCGTGCAACGACCTTACCTGGAATAGGTCAGCCGATAAACCGCACCGGCCTGATCGTCGGAAACGAGCAGCGCGCCATCCGGCATCACCAGCACGTCGACCGGCCTGCCCCAGCTTTTCTCATCGACCATGAAGCCTTCGATCAGCGGCTCGTAGCCGACGACGCGTGTGCCGTCGATACGCGCCGTCATCACCCGATAACCGGATTTCTCCGTGCGGTTCCACGAGCCATGTTCGGCAATGATTGCCGCGCCGCGATAGGCCGAAGGGAACATCTTGCCGGTGTAGAAACGCATGCCCAACGCGGCGACATGCGCGCCGAGCCGTAGCGCGGGCGGCGTGTAGTCCTTGCACGCCTTGCCCTTGCCGAACTCGGGATCAAGCGTATCGCCCTGGTGGCAATACGGGTAACCGAAATGCTCGCCAATGCGGCTGATCCGATTCAACTCATCCGACGGCAGGTCGTCGCCCAGCAGGTCGCGGCCGTTGTCGGTGAACCAGAGCTGCTTCGTCCCCGGTTGCCAATCGAAACCGACCGTGTTGCGGATGCCGAAGGCGACGTCCTCGCGATGGCTGCCGTCCGCATCCATGCGCAGGATCTTTGCGTAGCCATCGCGATCGCAGATGTTGCAGGGCGCGCCAATTGGCACATACAACTTGCCGTCCGGGCCAAAGGCGATGAATTTCCAGCCATGATGGGTTTCGCTCGGCAAGTCGGAAACAACCATCTCGAGTCCTGGTGCCTGATCGAGATGCTCCTCGATGTCGCGCAAGGCGAGGATCTGGCTGACCGCCGAGATATACAAATCACCGTTGTGGAAGGCGACGCCCACCGGCATGTTCAAACCAGTCGCGATCACGCGGGACTTTTCCGCGCGACCGTCGTGATCCGCATCGCTCAGCGCGTAGACCTTGCCCGCGCTGCGCGAACCGACAAACACCGTGCCTTTCGAGCCAATCGCAAGCGCACGCGCGTTCGGCACATCGGCCGAATAGACGGTGACCTGGAAACCGGCGGGAACCCGCAGCTTCTCGATCGCCGGCGGGTCCTTCGCCCAGGTCGAGGCCGCGAATGCGGCGAAGAGGATGGCAGGCGCGACCAGGCCAGGCCTGAATGCATGGAATGCCGGATTCATCGGTTGCCTCCGCACTGCGTCAGGGAACCGCATTCTCCCCTCTTCCACGCGAATCCGGAAATGCGCGTGCCTGATGGCACGCCGTGCCGAATCCGCGCACACCAGCGTGGAACGCTCAAACCTTCTTCAGGAATTCCGATTTCAGCATCATCGCGCTGCCGTTGACCTTGCCTTCGACATCGTGATCGCCGCCCACCACGCGGATGCCGCGCACCTTGGTGCCCTGCTTGATCACCTGCGACGATCCACGCACCTTGAGATCCTTGATCAGGACGACATCATCACCATCGGCAAGCAGGTTGCCGTTGGCGTCCTTGACCGTGGCCGCATCCTCGTCGCCTGCCGCCGCGACCGCGACGATCGGCCATTCGTGTGCGCAATCGGCACAGACGTAGTTGTCGCCGTCCGGATAGGTGTTTTCCATCGAACAAATCGGGCACGCGGGAATATCGGACATGGCACTTCTACGCTGGACGGGGCCGGCTATTTTAACGTCCCTTTGCGTGCTCTGCCCGCATGCCTTGTCGCCACGCCGATGATCGCGCCGATGCGGCAGCTCAAGTTCTCCGTTGCGGCGCGTGGATCGTCGCCGATCCGCGCAAATCCGCGAGCCGCGTGCAGCCGGTGAGGGCCATGGCGACGAGCATTTCCTTGCGCAGGATTTCCAGCATGTGCGCGACCGCCGCTTCGCCACCGGCGGCAAGGGCGTAAGCCCAGGCGCGGCCAAGCATGCAACCATCGGCACCCAGGGCAATTGCCTTGACCACATCGAGGCCGCTGCGGATGCCGCCGTCAAAGAGGATCTGCATGCGCTCGCCGACCGCGGCGGCGATTTCCGGCAGGACGGCAATGGTCGATGGCACGCCATCGAGCTGACGCCCGCCGTGATTGGAAACGACCAGTCCGTCGAAGCCCATGTCCGCCGCGGTGCGTGCGTCCTCGACATCGAGCACGCCCTTGATGATGATTTTCCCCGACCAGTTTGCCCGCAGCCAGTCGAGGTCCTGCCAACGCACCGAGGGATCGAATTGCGCATCGACCCACTGGCGGAACTCGGCCAGGCCTTGCGCATCGGGAACGGCACCGTGCAGGTTTCCAAACACCAACGGCTTGCCGCGCACGCCGACATCGGCCAGCCAGCGCGGGTGCGAAAGGAAGTCCCAGGCGCGCGCCAGCCTGATGCGTACATCGTTATTGCCACTCATGCCGTTGCGCGTGTCGCGATAACGCGCGCCCATCACGGCGAGATCGACGGTGAAGACCAGCACCTCGCAGCCAAGCGCCTGCGCGCGTTGCAGCAGCTCGGTGGCGTAGCCACGATCGCGCAGCACGTAAAGCTGGAACCAGAACGCCGAACCGACCGCGGCATGCACCTCGTGCATCGGGCAGATCGAGACGGTTGATTCGCAGAACACGATACCTGCGTCGCGCGCCGCACGGGCCGCCTGCACTTCACCCCGTCGCGCAAACATGCCGGCCAGGCCAACCGGCCCGAGCACCACCGGCAAGGCCATTGCCTGGCCGGCCAGGGTGGTGGCCAGGTTGATTTCCGAGACATCGCGCAGCACGCGCTGGCGCAAACGCACGCCTTGCAGGTCCTGCACGTTCGCGCGCAGGCTGCATTCGTCGTAGGCACCGCCGTCGATGTAGTCGAAAAGCTGCCGCGGCAAGCGTCGCCGAGCCATCTCTCGATAGTCGAGGATCGAAGCGGGCTGCAGGAATCGGGGACGGGACTCGGACATGGGCATGCTCGTCAGTGGGCAATACAACTTTGCCGTGCCAGCCAAGCATCCGCGTGATTGCATCCTGGATCAATCCACGGGCGAACCGCGGCCGCTTTGCGCTGCGTCGGGTTACGATGCCGCCCTCACCTGAGCGTCACCCACGCGCAACCCGGGAGCTTCTCCGCCGTGCCTCGTCATTCCGGCCCACTGCTCGTTCTCGAAGTAGGCGCATCCCTGCTCGCGGCACGCGATTGCGGCGCGTCGGAATGGACCGGCTCGCTGGACCTTGGCCGCTCGCTGACAACGGCATCGCCGGGCGCGGATTGCTGGAGCTGGCACGGTCAGCAGTTTCCCTATCCCGCCAAGCTCAAGGAGCGAACCATCTATTGCTGGGATGGCGATGCGTTTGTCGCGGTGTCGCGATTTTCCGGATCGCTGATCAAGCTGGTGCCGACCGAATGGGGCGCACCGACCTTCGAGATCGATGGCATCAAGATGCTGCCGACGGCGAAGGAATCACCGTTCGAGGATGCACGGCGCAAGGTGGCCCTGATCGAGCCACGCGGCAAGATCGTGCTCGATACCTGCGGCGGACTCGGCTATTTCGCCGCCTGTTGCCTGGAAGCCGGCGTGTCGCGCCTGCAGTCCTTCGAGAAGAATGCCGATGTGCTCTGGCTGCGCACGATCAATCCGTGGTCACCCGCTGCCGAGGCCGCACAGCACGGAGGTCGCCTGCATCTCGCCCAGGCCGATGCAGCCACCGCAATCGAGGCCCTTGCCGATGCCTCCTTTGATGCCGCCTTGCACGACCCGCCGCGATTCGGCATCGCCGGCGAACTCTATGCGCAGGTGTTCTACGATCAACTCGCGCGCGTGCTGCGCCGTGGCGGGCGCCTGTTCCATTACACGGGCAGCCCGAACAAGCTGACCAGCGGACGCGATGTGCCACGCGAAGTCAGCAAGCGCCTGGAAAAGGCCGGCTTCAAGGCACAGTTGGCCCTCGACGGCGTGCTCGCCACGCGACGCTGAAGGCGAGGCCGCAAGAACAATCAAGGCGCATCGGCACTCGCCCGCGCATGCCCGGAACACAACGGAGATATCCATGAATCACGCCGTCATCAGCAGCTTCGAGAATGTCGAAACCGGCGACATGCAGGCGCAGGGCGAATCGATCACCCTGTTTGATTCCGAAGCAGCGGCACGCGCGCATCTCGCGCATCGCGCATCCCTGCTCGATGTGGCAGTAACGCAGGCGCGCCGGGAAACACCGGATGCCCGCTTCATCACCTGGCTGCTGGTCCTGCGCATGCCACTGCCTGTCGAAAGCATCGACGAGGCGCTTGAGGACCTGGAGCTGGTTCTCGAGGAAACCGACGAGGTTGATGATCCGTTCGGCGAGCTGGTGGTCGCCTATGCGGGGTTCATGCATGCAGCCGATGGCAAGACGGAATACGCACAGGCGGCGGCACTCAGGGAGCTCGAAGCCTGGCTGACCTGATGCGCGCGGTCAACCCTGCCCAGGCTTGGTCCGTCGCAGCGTCCGCGCGGCTACATGTTCCTGCGGTACTCGCCGCCGACGTCATACAGGGCGTGGCTGATCTGGCCGAGTGAATGGGTCTTCACCGCCTCCATCAGCGCCTCGAAGACATTCCTGCGCTCGCGCGCGGTGGCTTGCAGGTAGGCGAGGCCGTGCCCGGAATGCGGCTCGGATTCGCTGTCCTCGTCAGCCATCGTCGCGTTCGCATGCGAAGTCTCGCCACGGGGTGCCAGCGCATTGCGGTTTGCCTGCCAGGCCAGCACGTTGGCGATCTGCTGGCCCTTTTCGGCCTCGGTCGAGCGGATCAGCTCGATCTCGGTGACGATGTCGCCGGCATGCTCCTTGGGCAGGAAGGTGTTGACGCCGACCAGCGGCAACGAGCCATCGTGCTTCTTGTGCTCGTAGTACATCGATTCTTCCTGGATCTTGCCGCGCTGGTACATCGTGTCCATCGCGCCGAGTACGCCGCCACGATCGCTGATCGCCTCGAATTCCTTGTACACCGCTTCCTCGACGATGTCGGTCAGCTTGTCGACGATGAAACTGCCTTGCCAGGGGTTCTCGCAGAAATTGAGGCCCAGTTCCTTGTTGATGATCATCTGGATCGCCACCGCGCGGCGCACACTCTCCTCGGTCGGCGTGGTGATCGCCTCGTCGTAGGCATTGGTGTGCAGCGAGTTGCAGTTGTCGAACAAGGCATAGAGCGCCTGCAACGTGGTGCGGATGTCGTTGAACTGGATCTCCTGCGCGTGCAGCGAACGACCTGAAGTCTGGATGTGGTACTTCATCATCTGGCTGCGCTCGTTGGCGCCGTAGCGCTCGCGCATGGCGCGCGCCCAGATGCGCCGGGCGACACGGCCGATCACCGTGTATTCCGGATCCATGCCGTTGGAAAAGAAGAAGCTCAGGTTTGGCGCGAAGTCATCGATGCTCATTCCCCGCGCCAGGTAGTACTCGACGATGGTGAAGCCGTTGCTCAGGGTGAAGGCAAGCTGGCTGATCGGGTTGGCGCCGGCTTCGGCAATGTGGTATCCGGAAATGGATACGGAATAGAAGTTGCGTACTTTCTGGTCGACGAAATACTGCTGGATGTCACCCATCATGCGCAGCGCGAACTCGGTCGAAAAAATGCAGGTGTTCTGCGCCTGGTCTTCCTTCAGGATGTCCGCCTGCACGGTGCCGCGCACCGAGCGCAGCGTCTCGGCCTTGATCCGCGCATAGGTCCCGGCATCGACAAGCTGGTCACCGCAGATGCCGAGCAAGGCCAGGCCAAGACCATCGTTGCCTGGCGGCAGCTCGCCGGAATAGGTCGGGCGCGTGCGGCCGTCGAAGAATTTCGCGATCTTCCCTTGAGCTTCCTGCCAGCGCTTGTCGTCCTGCTTGAGGTACAACTCGATCTGCTGGTCGATCGCCGTATTCATGAACATCGACAGGATGATCGGTGCCGGACCGTTGATCGTCATCGACACCGATGTCGTCGGCGCGCACAGGTTGAAGCCCGAATAGAGCTTCTTCATGTCATCGAGGGTCGGCACGTTGACGCCGGAGTTGCCGATCTTGCCGTAGATGTCGGGACGTGGCGCCGGATCCTCGCCATACAAGGTCACCGAATCAAACGCGGTCGACAGGCGCACCGCCGGCTGGCCGACACTGAGGTAATGGAAACGGCGATTGGTGCGCTCGGGCGTGCCTTCGCCGGCAAACATGCGGATCGGATCCTCGCCGGTGCGTCGATACGGATAGACGCCACCGGTGTACGGATAGCTGCCCGGCAGGTTTTCCTTCTGCAGGAACACCAGCAGTTCGCCCCAGGACGTGTAGGTCGGCGCGGCAATCTTCGGCACCTTCTGGTGCGACAGCGACTCGCGGTAATTCTCGACCTTGATCGTCTTGCCGCGCACCTCGTACTCGGTGAACTCGTCGGTGATCGACTTCAGTCGCGTCGGCCACTGTCGCAGCAGGCGCAGAGAGTCCGCGCTGAGGGCCTGCACGGCCTCGTTGTAGCGTTGGCGCAGAAGTACCGGGATTCGGGATGACCAGCCGTTCGGCTGTTGAGAGCCGGGATCCGGGATTCGCAGTATCCCTTCGTCATAGAGTCCGAGCGCCGAAGGCAGATCCGGGTCTTGCAGTTCCTTCAGCGCTTTCCAGAGTGACTGGGCGCGGTCGGCAATCCCGGCCTGCTTGCCAATCTCGGCATTGATGCCGCGACCCTGTTCGGCGATCTCGGCCAGGTAGCGCACGCGCGCACCGGGGATCAGCACGGTAGCCCGCGGCTCCTTCAGCGAGGTATCGAGATCCGGCGTCCAGTCCATTCCCGATTCCCCATTCCCAATTCCCAATTTGTGCCGCAACAGGCGGCACAAATTTGAAAACATCCAGGTGATGCCGGGATCGTTGAACTGGCTGGCGATGGTCGGATAGACCGGTACTTCGTCATCGCTGAGCTGGAACTTGACGCGATTGCGCTTCCACTGCTTGCGCACGTCACGCAGTGCATCCTCGGCGCCACGCTTGTCGAACTTGTTGAGCACGATCAGCTCGGCGAAATCGACCATGTCGATCTTTTCAAGCTGGCTGGCCGCGCCGTAATCGCTGGTCATCACATACATCGGGAAATCGACCAGATCGACAATCTCGGAATCGGACTGGCCAATGCCGGCGGTCTCGACGATGACCAGATCGTACGCCTGGCTTCTGAGGAAACCGACGCAATCCTTGAGCACGATGCTCGTCGCCGCGTGCTGTCGACGCGTCGCCATCGAACGCATGAACACGCGATGGCTGCGCAAGGCGTTCATGCGGATGCGATCACCCAGCAAGGCCCCACCGGAGCGACGCCGGGTCGGATCGACCGCCAGCACGGCGATGCGCATCTGCGGAAACGCGTGCAGGAAGCGCAACAGCAACTCGTCAACGACACTGGACTTGCCGGCACCGCCGGTGCCTGTAATCCCGACGACCGGGGTCGTCGGACGGGAATGGGGAATGGGGACTGGGGAATGGGCAGGGCCGCTCGCCCAGTTCTTGCGCAACTTCACCAGTTCCGCTTCGCTGAAAGCGCCATTCTCGATCGCGGTCAACATGCGACCGATGCTGATTTCATCGTCGATGTTCAGCGCTTGAACCATTCCCGATTCCCGACTCCCGATTCGCGCGCGCTGCGCGCGTGCAACCACATCCTCGATCATCGGCACCAGGCCGAGATGCATGCCGTCGTTGGGATGGTAGATGCGCTCGACGCCGTAGGCTTCCAGCTCGCGGATTTCCTCGGGGGTGATGGTGCCGCCACCACCGCCGAAAACGCGGATGTGCGAAGCGCCACGCTCTTTGAGCATGTCGACCATGTACTTGAAATACTCGACGTGGCCACCCTGGTAGGACGACAGCGCGATGGCATCGGCGTCTTCCTGCAGGGCCGCACGGACGACATCCTCGACGGAGCGGTTGTGGCCGAGGTGGATCACTTCGGCACCCTGCGACTGGATCAGGCGGCGCATGATGTTGATCGCGGCGTCGTGACCATCAAACAGGCTGGCGGCGGTGACGAAACGCAACGGAGCGGCATCGCGGGGGGCCGTGCTGGCCGGCAGGGATTCGGCGGTCGTGCTCATGGAGGCATCGGAATCGATTCGGAAAGCGTGATTCTAACGCGTTGCCTGTGGCTCCCGCAGGTATGCGGGCAGCCGCTGCCGACAGCGGACCGCGCGCGCAGTCCGGCTCAAGCCAGGTTGGCGATCAATGCCGGATGCGAATAGTAGAAACCCTGGCCGATCGCGCAGCCCATCTCGATCAATGCATCGCGTTGCTGCGGCGTCTCGATGCCCTCGCCGATCACCTCGACGTCAAGTGATTCGGCCAGCGCAATGATCGCCTTGACCACGGCCGGGCTGCTGCCCGGTTCGGCCAGGTCGGCGATGAAGGAGCGATCGATCTTCAGCGAGTGGATCGGAAAGCGATGCAGGTAACTCAGCGACGAGTAGCCAGTGCCGAAATCATCGAGTTGCACGAGCACGCCAGCCATGCGCAGGCGCAAGAGGATGCTGCGCATCTGCTCGGGCTGGTCGAGCAAGGCGCCCTCGGTCACCTCGAGGCGCACGCGCCGCGGCGGCAAGCCGCTGGCCTCGATGGTACGCAAGGCAACTTCGTCGAAGTTCGGCACGCGCAGGCGGCGCGCCGACACGTTGATGGAAACATAGGTGGAATCCGGCAGGTTCCGCGCCTGCTCGCAGGCCAGCGCGAACATCTGCCAGTCAATTTGCTCGATGCAGCCAATCTCTTCGGCAACGCCAAGGAAATCGGCGGGCAGCAACAAGCCGTGCTTCGGGTGGTTCCAGCGCAGCAACGCCTCGTAGCCGAGGATCCTGCCATCCTTCAACGACACGATCGACTGGAAATGCGGTTCGAACTCGCGCCTGACCAGGGCGTGGCGGAGATCGTTCTCCAGATCCAGCGCACGCATCGCTTCGGCACGCAGGTTCTCGTCGAAGATTTCGTAGCACTGGCGACCGCGCGCCTTGGCCCGGTACATCGCGGTATCGGCATCGCGCAGCAATTCCTCGGCACGCGTGTACTGGACATCCGCATAGGCGATACCGACGCTGGCCGAGGTGAACATCTCCTTGTTGGCCACGCGAATCGGGTCATTCAGTGCATCGATGAGGCGCTGGGCGACCCGGGTCGCCACGGCCGGATCAGGCAGGCTGTCGACCAGCACGGCAAACTCGTCACCACCCAGGCGCGCGACCATGAACGGTGCGCTGGCGCTGGCCAGGCGCAATGCCGCCTGTTTCAGCATCTCGTCGCCGACCAGATGACCGACACTGTCGTTGACAACCTTGAATCGATCCAGATCAAGAAACAGCACCGCATAGCCTTGCTCGGAATTCTGCCGGAAGCGCTGCATGGCAGTGCCCAGGCGCTGCAACAGCAAGGCCCGGTTGGGCAAGCCGGTCAAGGTATCGTGGAAGGCTTCATGGGTGAGCCGCGCCTCGATGCGTTCGCGTTCCTTGATCTGCTCGGTCAGGTCACGATTGGCCAGGGCCAGCTCGCGGGTACGCGCATTGACCCGCGCCTCGAGTTCGACATTGTCGTGCACCAGCGCATCCTGCGCGCGCTTGCGTTCGAGGCCGTTGGCGATGTGATAGGCGACGAAAGTGAGCAGTTCCTGGTCGCGCTCGCTGAACGGCGAATCCGCCGTGTAGCTCTGCACGGCCAGCACGCCCACGGTTTTCTCGCTGCAGATCAGCGGCACGCCAAGCCAGAAACTGGCTCGCGTGCCGAAGCGCTGGACATCCCCGGAACCGACCAGCTCATCGATGCGCGTGCGGTCGGCGAGCAGGGCACGGCCAGTGCCAATGACGTATTCGGTCATGCCGTTGGCCAGCGGTCGCCGCGGTCGCAACGGGTTGATCTCGTCGACCGAATACGGGAATTCCAGCTCCTTGCCGTCCTCGGTGACCAGGGCAATGTAGAAATTGCGCGCATTGAGCAGGTCACCGACGATGGCGTGCACATTGGCATAGAAATCGGACATGGAATCCGCCGCCGCCGCACATTCGACGATGCGGAACAACGCGCGTTGCAGGCGCTCGTTGCGTTGCCGCTCGATCACCTCCAGCTGCAAATCGACCATGGCATCGGCAAGCTCGCGGGTGCGCTCGCCAACGCGGATTTCCAGATCGGTCTTCGCCTGCTTGCGTTCAAGTGCGGTGAGGATGTGCTGGGCGACGTAGATCAGGATCGCCCGGTCTTCCTCCGAATAGCGCGTGTCGGGCAGATAGCTCTGCACGACGATGGCGCCGCGAATGGCCGCGGCGGCGCCGATCATCGGCACGCCCAGCCAGTCCTCGGACTCGGGGCCGAGGGAATCATCGCGCGGAATCTTCAGCGCATCACGGACCTGTTCGGATGGCCCCATCTGCGATTCGCCCGAGCGGATCATTGCCAGGGTCAGGCTGTTCGGCAGGTCAACGCCGGCGATCTCGCGATCCGGACTGAAGGTGTCCTGATCGACCGTGTCGACGAAATAGAGGAAACGCAGGCTGTCACGCTCGGGTTCGTAGAGCGCAATGAAGAAGTTCTCCGCATACATGAGCCAGCCGACAATCTCGTGGATGCCGCGCAGCATCTCCGGCATGTCGAGTTCGGAGCTGGCCATGTTGGCAATGGCGAACAAGGCGCGCTGCACATGCTCGGCACGCTCGAGCCGGCGTACCGATTGCGCCAGTGAATCACGTTGCAGGATGCGCTCGGCGACTACCGCGAGATCTTCGAGAAACCTATCCCACTCGCGACCATTCGCCTTGCCCTGCTCGGCGGCCGGTTTACAGGCGAGCTCGGCGCGCATGCCGTTGGCCGCATTGAACAAGGGAATGCGCTGGGCAGAAGGGTCGTCGGCCAGACCGGGCGGATGGCAGCCGCGCGAGTCGCTGCGGCCGTCGACGTGAATGCGCTCGGTATTCCAGGACAAGGCGAGTTCGGCAATGCCGAACCTGTCGCGTGCTTCGCGCAGGGCCAGCTCGGCAAGGGCCTGGATTTCCGAGACATGCAGCAAGTCGCGCACGAAACCCCTGCCCGATTCGCCGGTCTCACGCCCGAGTTTTCGCTGAACTGACGACATGCAACCTCGTACTTTCCCTTGCCACAATGCCGTACGTGGAACGATCCCGCCAAGGCGGGAACGCCATGGCGAACCTGCACTCTAGGCGAACAGGCTGCCATTTGCATGTTGCGCGCGGCGATCACCCCGCCGGCGCCAATCGGCCTGCCCCGCAAAGGCCCTGGTCAGGCGGAGACGCCAGCGGCAATCTCGTTGAATTCCTCGATCTGGTCAAAATTCATGTAACGATAGATCTGCTCGTTGTTCGCCTTGAGCACACCCATGTCGGCCATGTATTCCTGCTTGCTCGGGATGCGCCCGAGGCGCGAGCAGATCGCTGCAAGCTCGGCGGATCCCAGATAGACATTGGCATTCTTGCCAAGGCGGTTCGGGAAATTGCGCGTACTGGTGGAAAACACGGTCGCGCCCTCGCGCACCTGGGCCTGGTTGCCCATGCACAGCGAGCAGCCTGGCATCTCCATGCGCGCACCGGCGGTGCCAAAGGTGCCGTAATGGCCTTCCTTGGTAAGTTCGGCGGCGTCCATCTTGGTCGGCGGCGCAACCCAGAGCTTGGTCGGGATATCACGCTTGCCCTCGAGCAGCTTCGACGCCGCGCGGAAGTGGCCGATATTGGTCATGCACGAACCAATGAAGACCTCGTCGATTTTTTCCCCAGCGACATCGGAAAGGGTTTTCACGTCATCCGGATCATTCGGGCAGGCGACAATCGGCTCATGCACGTCGGCCAGGTCGATCTCGATCACGGCGGCGTATTCGGCATCGGCGTCGGGCGCCATCAGCTTCGGATTGGCCAGCCAGGCCTGCATGGCCTTGATCCGCCGCGTGATGCTGCGCACATCCTTGTAGCCCTGGGCGATCATCCATTTCAGCATGACGATGTTGCTGGTGATGTATTCGATGATCGGTGCCTTGTCCAGGTGCACCGTGCAGCCGGCAGCGGAGCGCTCGGCCGAAGCATCGGAAAGCTCGAATGCCTGCTCGACCTTGAGGTTGGGCAGGCCCTCGATTTCGAGGATGCGCCCGGAAAACACGTTCTTCTTGCCCTTCTTCTCGACCGTCAGCAGGCCGGCCTTGATCGCATAGAGAGGGATGGCGTTGACCAGGTCACGCAAGGTGACTCCGGGTTGCAGCGTGCCCTTGAAACGCACCAGCACGGATTCCGGCATGTCCAACGGCATGACCCCGGTGGCCGCCGCGAAGGCGACCAGTCCGGAACCGGCCGGAAACGAGATGCCGATCGGAAAGCGCGTATGCGAATCGCCGCCGGTGCCGACCGTATCCGGCAGCAGCATGCGGTTGAGCCAGGAATGGATGATGCCGTCGCCCGGGCGCAGCGGTATGCCGCCACGCGTGCTGATGAACTCCGGGAGATCGTGGTGCATCTTCACGTCGACCGGCTTCGGATAGGCCGCGGTATGGCAGAACGATTGCATGACCAGATCGGCGCTGAAGCCGAGGCAGGCCAGGTCCTTGAGTTCGTCGCGGGTCATTGGACCGGTCGTGTCCTGCGAGCCGACCGAAGTCATGCGTGGCTCGCAGTAGGTTCCGGGGCGGATGCCCTCGCCTTCAGGCAAGCCGCAGGCACGGCCGACCATCTTCTGCGCCAGGGTGAAGCCCTTGCTGCTGCGGGCCGGATTCTCGGGAAGGCGGAACAGGCTTGATGGCGGCAGGCCAAGCGCCTCGCGCGCCTTGGCGGTGAGGCCGCGACCGATGATCAGCGGGATGCGTCCACCGGCGCGCACCTCGTCGAACAACACCTCGGACTTGACCTTGAACTCGGCGATCACCTGGCCATCCTTGAGCGCCTTGCCCTCATATGGGCGCAGCTCGACGACATCGCCCATTTCCATGCGGCTGACATCCAGTTCGATCGGCAAGGCACCGGCGTCTTCCATCGTGTTGTAGAAGATCGGCGCGATCTTGTTGCCGAGGCAGACGCCGCCAAAACGCTTGTTCGGGATGAACGGGATGTCCTCGCCGGTGAACCAGAGCACCGAGTTGGTTGCCGACTTGCGGCTCGACCCGGTACCGACCACGTCACCGACATAGGCGACCAGGTTGCCCTTTTCCTTCAGCGATTCGATGAAGGCGACCGGTCCGCGCTTGCCGTCTTCCTCGGGAGTGATGCCGTCGCGCTTGTTCTTCAGCATGGCCAACGCGTGCATCGGGATGTCCGGGCGCGTGGTCGCATCGGGTGCCGGCGAGAGATCGTCGGTATTGGTTTCGCCGCTGACCTTGAACACGGTGATGGTCAGTGATGCCGGGACTTCAGGTCGGCTGGTGAACCATTCGGCGTCGGCCCAACTCTGCAGGACGCCACGGGCATGCACGTTGCCCTTGTCGGCCTTGTCCTTGACATCGTGGAAGGCGTCGAACATCAACAGGGTCTTCTTCAGCGCTTCCGCGGCGATCGGCGCGAGCGTGTCGTGATCGAGCAGTTCGACCAGCGGATGGATGTTGTAGCCGCCAAGCATGGTGCCGAGCAGTTCCGTCGCGCGCGTCGGGGAAATCAGTGCGCAATGCTCGCTGCCAAAGGCCAGCGCGGCGAGGAACGAGGCCTTGACCTTGGCCGCATCGTCGACGCCAGCGGGCACGCGATGGGTGATCAGGTCGACGAGGAATGCCGTGTCCTCCGCGCCGGGTTGCTTGAGCAACTCGATCAGCTCGACCGTTTGCCCGGCGGAAAGCGGCAGCGGCGGAATGCCAAGCGCGGCGCGTTCGGCAACATGTTGGCGATAGGAGGTCAGCATGGGAGGCATCCAGTGGGCAGGCGGAAAGTGTGCGTCAGGCGATGAAACACGGCCATCACCGCATCGGCGTGGAGCTGGAAAAGAGACGCCGCGCAGGGCCGGCCAGCTGTTCATCGCGACGTCGGCAGCCGCGTATTTTAGCCGTTTCCCGGCATCTGCCGCAACGCGAACAGCGATGCGCATCGAAACGCCATGCGGTTGCAGTCACGGCCATCCGCCCCCACCTGCAAGCCGTCATCGAAGCCTGCACCGAGGCAAGGCGGTACGATACCCGCCTGCCTTCCCGCCCCCGCCTTTGTCACCGCGACAGCCAAGGAGAACCTCCATGAAAGACAGCTTCTCGACCCACGATACCCTCGAGGTCAACGGCAAGCCCTACCGCTATGCGAGTCTGGCCAGGCTTGGCCAGCGCTTCGACCTCGACAAGCTGCCGTATTCGATGAAGATCCTGCTGGAGAACCTGCTGCGTCACGAAGACGGCATCGATGTCACCGACAAGAGCATCAGCGCGGTCGCCAACTGGAATCCCAAGGCAGAGCCGGATACCGAGATCGCCTTCATGCCGGCGCGCGTGATCCTGCAGGATTTCACCGGCGTTCCCTGTGTCGTCGACCTGGCCGCGATGCGCGACGCCATGGTTGCCCTGGGTGGCGATCCCGGCCTGATCAATCCGCTGGCTCCTGTTGAACTGGTTATCGACCATTCCGTGCAGGTCGATGTCTTCGCTTCAAGCGATGCCATCGAGAAGAACGTCGATATCGAATTCGAGCGCAACCAGGAACGCTATTCCTTCCTGCGCTGGGGGCAGGAAGCACTGAACAATTTCAAGGTCGTGCCGCCACGCACCGGCATCGTCCACCAGGTCAACCTCGAACACCTCTCGCGCGTGGTCATGACCAGCCAGATCGATGGCCGCGAATGGGCCTATCCGGATACGCTGTTCGGCACCGATTCGCATACCACCATGGTCAATGGCCTTGGCGTGCTCGGCTGGGGCGTGGGCGGCATCGAAGCCGAAGCCGCCATGCTCGGCCAGGCCTCCTCGATGCTCATTCCGCAGGTGGTCGGCTTCAAGCTGAGCGGTCGCCTGCCCGAGGGTGCCACCGCCACCGACCTGGTGCTGACCGTCACGCAGATGCTGCGCAAGCACGGCGTGGTCGGCAAGTTCGTCGAGTTCCACGGCGATGGCCTCAGACACCTGCCGCTGGCTGATCGCGCCACCATCGGCAACATGTCGCCGGAATACGGTGCCACCTGCGCGATCTTCCCCATCGATGCGGAGTCGATCCGCTACTTGCACCTGTCCGGACGCAGCCAGGAGCAGATTGCCCTGGTCGAAGCCTACGCCCGCGCCCAGGGACTCTGGCACGACGATGCCACGCCGCCGGCGCAGTTTTCTTCCACGCTTGAACTGGACATGGGCAGCGTCAAGCCATCGCTGGCCGGACCCAAGCGCCCGCAGGATCGCGTGCTGTTGTCGGATATGCGGAACAGCTACAACGCAACCATGAAACTGCTCAATGAGGGACGCCAGGCAAAGACCGCGGAAATCGCCCGTTTCAAGAACGAGGGCGGCAGTACCGCAGTCGGACATGACGAGAGCGCCTGCGACCAAGGCTCGACAAGCGACGCGCAACGGATCTCGGCCGGCATGCGTGATGGCGCGGTGGTCATCGCGGCCATCACCTCCTGCACCAACACATCCAACCCGGCAGTCATGCTCGGTGCCGGCCTGCTGGCACGCAATGCGGTGGCCAAGGGTCTCAAGCGCAAACCGTGGGTGAAGACCTCGCTGGCGCCGGGCTCGCTGGTGGTCACCGATTACCTGAAGAAGGCCGGCCTGCTCGGCGAATTGGAGAAACTCGGTTTCTACCTGGTCGGCTACGGCTGCACCACCTGCATCGGCAATTCCGGTCCCCTCGATGCCGCCGTCAGCGCCGCCATCCAGGGCAATGACCTGGCTGTCGCCGCAGTGCTTTCCGGCAATCGCAACTTCGAGGGACGCATCCATCCCGAGGTGAAGTTGAACTACCTGGCCTCGCCGCCTCTGGTCGTCGCCTTTGCCCTCGCCGGCACCATCGACATCGACCTTGCCAGCGAACCGCTGGGTACCGGCAGCGATGGCCAGCCGGTCTTCCTCAAGGACATCTGGCCTGGCAACGACGAGATCAGCGCCTTGATCGCCAGCACGATCAGCCCGCAGATGTTCAAGTCCAACTATGCGGAAGTGTTCAAGGGCGACAGTCGCTGGAATGGCATCCCCTTCCCCGATGGCAAGCTCTTCAAGTGGGATGCCGATTCCACCTACATCAAGAATCCGCCCTACTTCGAAGGCATGACCATGCAATTGCCGAAACTCGGCGACCTCGACGCGGCGCGCTGCCTCGGCCTGTTTGGCGATTCGATCACCACCGACCACATCTCGCCCGCCGGCAACATCAAGAAGAGTTCACCGGCAGGCCAGTACCTGCTCGGTCGTGGCGTGGCGGTCGAGCATTTCAATTCCTATGGCTCGCGCCGCGGCAACGACGACGTCATGGTGCGTGGCACCTTCGCCAACATCCGCATCCGCAACCAGATGCTCGATGGCGTCGAAGGCGGCTTCACCCGCCACGTGCCAAGTGGCGAGAAGTTGGCGATCTACGATGCCGCCATGCGCTACAAGGAAGAAGGCACGCCGTTGATCGTCATCGCCGGCAAGGAGTACGGCAGCGGCTCCTCGCGCGACTGGGCAGCCAAGGGCACCTTGCTGCTTGGCGTCAAGGCGGTGATTGCGCAGAGCTTCGAACGCATCCATCGCTCGAACCTGGTCGGCATGGGCGTGCTGCCCTGCCAGTTCAAGCCGGGCGAAAGCGCTGCTTCGCTGGGCCTGAGCGGGCTCGAATCATTCCAGTTGAGCGGACTCGATGACGGCGCGGCGCGCGAGATGCGGGTGGTGGCAACGGCCAGCGACGGCAGCCGAAAGGAATTCATGGTCGATGTCCTGCTGGCGACGCCAAAGGAGCGCGAGTTCTTCCGTCATGGCGGCATCCTGCCCTACGTCTTGCGCCAACTGGCACGATCCGGCAAAGCCGCCTAGACCGGTCAGCGCGGCAGCGGGACGACGCTGCGTCGTCCCTCGTCGTCGACACGCCGATGTTTTCGCCCACGGTTCCTTGCCGTGGGCGAATCACCTCGCCGGCGCGGCGAACCTTCTGAACGCCATGACGGTTGCGCCACCTGATCAGCGTTGCCCTAGAGGACATGCTTCCACTGGGCGTTGTAGCAAAGCCATTTTCCGCCCTCGTGGCGCCAGCCACTTTCGATTTGCTGGATCGAGCCACGCTCCGGCATCCAGCGTCCATTGCCGCCGGTCAGGGTGACATCGACCCTGGCCGTGGCGCGATCGCCCAGCAATTCGATATCCATCGAAACCACCGTCACGCCGATGCGGGCATTGCCAAGCGCCTGCGCGCGCAGCAGGTTGTGCAGCGCCTGCTTGTCGACCGCACCGCCGTCGCCGGTGAAATCCTCGGCCACATGCTGCATGAAGTCGCCAGGCTTGCCGGCCTCGATGGCGGCCTGCATGTCACTGATCGCCGTGCGGATCCGCACCTCGTCCGAGGGCCGCGAACAGGCACCCAGCGCCAGCGCGGCGAGTGCGGCCGCCAGCAGATGTGCCCGCCATCGCCAGCGCAACGTGGCCACGTCGATCTGCATCTTTACGTTCGTCATCGCGTGTCTCCTGCCCGCCCATGGGGATTGAATCGGATCATTGTCGCTGCGCTGCTCCTTGCTGCAACTTCGCGCCGTGTGGTGCAATCAGGCCTGTACCTCCGTGGGCCTCGAACTGCCACGGAATCATCCGCCCCCAGCATCGGGGCAGACCTGGAGTGAAACATGTCTGAGAGCATCCATCGGCCCTGGTTGGCCCACTATCCAAAGGGCGTCCCGGCCGAAATCGATCTCGACGAGTTCCCGTCGATCGTGGCCCTGCTCGACAACTGCTTCGACAGGTTCCGCCACCGCCCGGCCTACACCAACATGGGCCGCACGATCAGCTACGGCGACCTGGACCAGATGAGCCGGCAATTCGCCAGCTACCTCGTCAACGAGCTGAAACTCGTCAAGGGCGACCGCATCGCCATGATGATGCCGAATGTCCTGCAATATCCCGTTGCCATCGCCGGCGCCTTGCGTGCGGGCCTTGTCGTGGTCAATACCAACCCGATGTACACGGCGCGGGAACTTCGCCATCAACTCGAGGACTCCGGCGCCAAAGCCATCCTCGTCCTCGACAATTTCGCCCATACCGTGGCCAGCGTGCTGGCCCACACCCAGGTTCGCCAGGTAATCACCACCGGCATCGGCGACCTGCTCGGATTCCCGAAAAACCTGATCACCAATTTCGTCGTGCGCCATGTCAAGAAGATGGTACCGGCGTTTTCGATCGACGCTGCCATCCGCTTCAACGAAGCGCTGCGTCGCGGCAGTGCATCGCAGCTGGCAAAAGCCGATATTGCCCCGGGCGACATCGCATTCCTGCAGTACACCGGCGGCACCACCGGGGTCGCCAAGGGTGCCATGCTCACGCATCGCAACCTCATCGCCAACATGCAGCAAGCCAGCGCCTGGATCGGCACCGGCATGCGCGAGGGCGAGGAAGTCATCATCACCGCATTGCCGCTTTATCACATTTTCGCATTGACCGCGAATTGCCTGACCTTCATGAAACTCGGTGGCCACAACCACCTGATCACGAACCCGCGGGACATGCCCGGCTTCGTCGCCACGCTTGCGCGCATCCGCTACACCGGCCTGACCGGCGTCAACACCCTGTTCAATGGCCTGCTGAATACACCGGGGTTCGACAAGCTTGATTTCTCCAGCCTGCGCATGACCCTTGGCGGCGGCATGGCCGTGCAGCGCGCGGTTGCCGAGCGCTGGAAGAAGGTCACCGGATGCACGCTTTCCGAGGCCTACGGACTCACCGAGACCTCGCCGGCTGTGTGCATCAATCCGCTCGATCTCGCCGAATACAACGGCTCCATCGGCCTGCCCGTCTCCTCCACCGATGTCTGCATCCGCGACGACGACGGAGCCTTTCTTGCTGTTGGCGAGATTGGCGAATTGTGCGTGCGCGGCCCGCAGGTGATGAAGGGTTACTGGAATCGCCCGGAAGAGACGGCGAAGATCATCGATGCGCAGGGCTGGCTGCACACCGGCGACATCGCGCGCATGGACGAGCAAGGTTTCTTCTACATCGTCGACCGCAAGAAGGACATGATCCTGGTCTCCGGCTTCAACGTCTATCCGAACGAAATCGAGGATGTCGTGGCGATGATGCCGGGCGTGCTCGAAGTGGCGGCGATCGGCGTGCCCGACGAGAAGTCTGGCGAAGCGGTCAAACTGGTGATCGTCAAGAAGGATCCGGCGCTGACCGAGGAGGCGGTTCGGGCGCATTGCCGCAGCGAGCTGACCGGCTACAAGCAGCCGCGCCATATCGAGTTCCGCGATTCGCTGCCAAAGTCGAATGTCGGCAAGATCCTGCGTCGCGAATTGCGCGAGGCCGAGATCAAGCACGGCTGAATCAATTGCTGTCGGTTGCCGCGCCCGGTTGATCCATGTTCTCGGCGTATTCGCCAAGCAGGCTCCACAAGGCATGCTCCTTGTCCTCGGGAATGCTGGTATAGGCAAAACCGACGTGCGTCGGGGTGAGGCGGGTGACACTTGCTTCAAGGTGGATATGCAGATCGTCACCGAGCAGCAGGTCGAGCACGCCGCTTTCGCCGGCGCCGGCAACCCATTCCTCCGGGCGATGCACGAGCAGACCGGTTGCCGAAATGTTCTCCACTTCGGTGATCCATGAAAACGGCCCCATGCTGATCAGCGCAATCGAGCGTATCGGCATTCGGGCGTGGCGCCGGTGCTTTCCGGAACCGTCAAATTTCATTCAATCTCCTCCGGGCACAGCTGTTAGCCTTGCCTTGCCCATCGTCCGACGACCTCGGCACAGGTTTCTGCAAGCACGATCCGGGCCAATCTCGCGCGGCCAGCCGCAGCGCACGGTCATGCAGCCTGCCATGCACGGAAGCATGCCGCTCGGTCGCCAGACCTCCCCAGGCGACTGCGCGAGCGCGCCAATTTGACCGTTTTCGCTACTTCGAGGCAAATCCGGCCCCTGTCCCAGGGCGTCGCCCTCGCCCGAGGCGTGATGCCGATCAGTGGGCGGTTGCCGGCTTGAGTGCGGTTTCGCTTGCCTGGATCGCCCTGACCCGCGCCTCGTTGGCCAACAGGGCGTGGACCGCGGCATGATCGAAGAGAATGCCAGCATGCTGCTGCAGGTAACTGAATGCATCCTCCACGCTCCACACCCGCTTGTACGGGCGCTCCGAGGTCAACGCATCGAACACATCGGCGATGGCGGCAATGCGTGCAAACAACGGAATCTGCTCGCCCTTCAGGCCATCGGGATAACCGCTGCCGTCCAGGCGCTCATGGTGACGCAAGGCGATCTGCGCACCCGCCTGCACGATGGGGCTGCGACTGTCACGCAGGATCTCGAAGCCAAGCAGTGAATGCTTGCGCATGACGGCCATTTCCTCGTCAGTGAGCGCGCCCGCCTTGAGCAACACCGAATCCGGGATGCCGATCTTGCCGATGTCATGCAGGGGTGCCGCGCGGACGAGCAAACGCACCTGGTCCTCGCCAAGTTCGAGCCCTTCGGCGATCAACTCGCAATAGCGCGCCATGCGCATGAGGTGCGCGCTGGCACCGTAATCCCGGTATTCGATGGCGGTGGCAAGGCGAAAAAGGATTTCGGTTTCGCGTTGCTCGACCTCCTGCAAGCCATCGGCCAGCTTCTGTTCGAGCGCGCGCGCATGATCCTTGATCACCTCGGATTGCCGACGCATCTGCAGCAGATTGCGGCAGCGCGAGCGCAACTCGCGCGGACGCACCGGCTTGACCAGGAAATCAGTGACGCCGGCATCGAGTGCAGCCTGGCGCACCGGTTCGTCACCGACCACGCTGATGAGGATGATCGGCACATCCCGGCGTGATGCCGGGCGGCGAAAACGTCGGGTGAATTCGAGACCGTCCATTTCCGGCATGCGGTAGTCGAGCAGGAGCAGGTCCGGCGCGTTTGCATCCGACCAATGCAAGGCATCGACCGGATTGCCGAATTCCGATACGCGGATGATTGGCCCGACCCCTTCGACGATGTGGCGAAGCATCGTCCGGGCAGAGGGTTGGTCATCAACGATCATCACGTTCATTGCATTGGCTCCGGCGGGAATGACCAGATCAGGAGTTGCACAGGCAATGCCAAAAAACCTGCTGACGCACGAATGTCCGGACCCGGAAAAACGCGCAAGACCGGGCACGTCGACACGCCGGAAAGGCTATCACATCCGTTGAAAAATCTGCCTTCGGACAAGCGTGTCCGGCTGCCCGGATCGACCTCGAATCGCCGCCGGGAAATGGGTTCGGGCGCGCTCAGGCTTGCGGTCGCATGTAGGGAAACAGCAGCACATCGCGGATCGAGGCGACATCGGCCAGCAGCATGACGAAGCGATCGATGCCGACGCCGAGCCCGCCGGTCGGTGGCAGGCCGTATTCGAGGGCGCGGATGTAGTCCGCATCGAAATGCATGGCTTCATCGTCGCCGCCAGCAAGGGCATCGACCTGGGCCTGGAAGCGTGCCGCCTGGTCTTCCGGATCATTCAATTCGGAAAAACCATTGGCGATCTCCTTGCCACCGATGAACAGCTCGAAGCGATCGGTGAGGCCAGGCTCGCTGTCGCTTTCACGCGCCAGCGGCGAAACCTCGACTGGATGCGCGGTGATGAAGGTCGGCTGCACGAGGCGCGCTTCCACCGTTGCCTCGAAGATTTCCAGCAGGATCTTGCCCCAGCCATAGGCAGGTTTCACGGCGACTTTCAGGCGTGCGCAGTGAGCCGCCATTGCGTCACGATCCCGCAGTTCTTCGCGCCTGATTTCGGGGTTGTATTCAAGCACCGCATCATCCATGCGCCAGCGCCGGAATGGCGGGCCGAGGTCGATGTCCCTGCCCTCCCAGGTCAGGTCGGCGCGCCCGAGCGTCGCCCGCGCGGTTTCGCGCAGCATGTCCTCGGTGAGATCCATGATTTCCTGATAGCTCGCATACGCCTGATACAACTCGAGCATGGTGAACTCGGGGTTGTGCCGGGTCGACACGCCTTCGTTGCGGAAATTCCGGTTGATCTCGTAGACGCGTTCGAAACCGCCGACAACCAGGCGCTTGAGATACAGCTCGGGGGCAACGCGCAGGTAGAGTTGCAGATCGAGCGCGTTGTGATGGGTCACGAACGGTCGCGCCGTCGCCCCTCCCGGAATCACGTGCATCATCGGCGTCTCGACTTCCATGAACCGGCGCGGCTCGGCTTCCAGCCATTGGCGCATGAAACCGATTGCCCGCGAACGCAAGGCAAACGCATTGCGCGATTCGGGCGTGACGATCAGATCGACATATCGCTGGCGGTAGCGCTGCTCGATGTCGGACAGGCCATGCCACTTGTCCGGCAGCGGGCGCAGCGACTTGGTCAGCAGGCGCAAGCCATCGACCTTGATCGACAGTTCGCCGGTGCGCGTGCGCATCAATTCACCCTCGGCACCAACGATGTCGCCGATGTCCCAGCCCTTGAACGCCTCGTAGGTTTCAGCCAGGGTCGAGCCTTGCAGGAACAACTGGATCTGCCCGCTCATGTCCTGGAGGGTGACGAAGCTGGCCTTGCCCATGATGCGCCGCGCGAGGATGCGTCCTGCCACGCGAACCCTGCGCGCCAGTGCGGCAATCGCCTCGGCGGTGCAGGTGTCGACATCGGCGAATTCCGCCTGCAGGTCGCCGGCAAATGCATCGATGCGGAAATCGTTCGGGTAGGCGTTGCCGTGTTTGCGCAGGCCGTGCAGTTTCTCGCGACGCTCGGCGATCAGTTTGTTCTCGTCCGCCGCAATGGCGGCCGGGGCAATCGAAGGCTGTGCCGGATCGGGAGAAACGCTGTCGGTCATTTTCGTGGTTCGCTGCAAGGGTGCCGGGAGTAAGTGATGTGTGGCGGGCTGCTTCAGGCGTCGATGCGTTTCGCCCCGGCTTCGAGCCCGGACTTCAAGCTGGCTTCGATGAAATCGTCGATATCGCCATCGAGTACCTTTTGCGTATCGGTGCGCTCGACGCCGGTGCGCAAATCCTTGATCCGGCTCTGGTCGAGCACGTAGTTGCGGATCTGGCTGCCCCAGCCGATATCGGACTTGGTTGCCTCGAGCGCATCCTTTTCGGCATTGCGCTTTTGCACCTCGAGCTCATACAGCTTGGCGCGCAACATCTTCATCGCGTTGTCGCGGTTGGAATGCTGCGAGCGCCCGGTCTGGCAGGCGACGACGACGCCACTCGGCACATGGGTGATGCGCACGGCCGATTCCGTCTTGTTGACGTGCTGGCCACCAGCGCCGGAGGAACGGTAGACGTCGGTCTTCAGGTCGGCCGGATTGATCTCGATATCGATGTTGTCGTCGACCTCGGGCGAGACGAAGACCGAGGTGAAACTCGTGTGCCGGCGGTTGTCCGAATCAAACGGCGACTTGCGCACGAGGCGGTGCACGCCGATCTCGGTTTTCAGCCAGCCATAGGCGTAGTCGCCCTCGACCTTGAACGTGGCGCTCTTGATGCCGGCCACTTCGCCGGCCGAGGCCTCCAGAAGTTCGGTCTTCCAGCCCTTGTCCTCGGCCCAGCGCAAGTACATGCGCAACAGCATCTCGGCCCAGTCCTGCGCTTCGGTGCCGCCGGCACCGGCCTGGATATCGACGAAGGCATTGGCATGATCCATCTCGCCGGAGAACATGCGCTGGAATTCGAGCTTCTCGACCTTTGCGACGATACCGGCAACGTCGGACTCGACGCCCTTGATCACATCCTCGTCGGCTTCCGCCTCGCCCAGTTCCAGCATCTCGCCGGCATCGCTCAGGCTCTGCGTCAGCGTGGTGATGCCGTTGACCACCCGTTCCAGCTGCGCGCGTTCCTTGCCCAGCTCCTGGGCATGCGCCGGGTTGTTCCAGATATCCGGATTCTCCAGCTCGCGACTGACTTCCTCCAGGCGTTCGGCGCGGGTGTCGAAGTCAAAGATACCCCCGGAGCGAATGCAGGCGCTCGGTCAGGTCGTCAATGCTGGCACGGATGGGATTGGTCTCGATCACGGGATTGCTGCAGTGCAAGGTGGGCCGCAAAGCATAGCAAATGAATGCGCGTATCGGGTTCGCCTGATGCCGGTGCGGATCAGCCCGGTTCGAGATGGCGCAGGATCAGTTGCAGGGATTCGCGACCGTTCCACTCGTTGATGTCGAGCTGGTAGGCGGCGCGAAACAACGCCGGCGGCGTGGTGCCCGGCTCGGCGTTGAACAACATCGCGTCTACCGGGCCGGCATGCCCGCATGGGCGCAGCCTGAGCTTCCAGTGACGCGTTCCGACCAGACGCCAGGATTCCAGCTCGAAGGCGTTGTCGAACACCGGCTCGGCAAAGCCCTGCCCCCATGGCCCGGCAAATCGAAGCTCCCGGGCCAGATCGAGCGTGAAATCATCCTCCGCAAGTTCGCCATCGCTCAGCAACACCGGCTCGAACAGGTCCGCGGCTGCACGCGCGCGCACCACGGCATCGAATTCGGCGGCGAATTCGGCAACCCCGGCGCGATCCAGGGTCAGCCCTGCGGCCATCGCGTGACCACCGAATCGCTGGATCAGGCCGGGCTTGCGCACATCGACTTCGGCGAGCATGTCACGCACGTGGATGCCACGGATGGAACGGGCCGAAGCGCGCACCTCGCTGCTGCCCTCGCTGGCCGGGGCGCAGGCGACGACCGGGCGATGCAGGCGATCCTTGAGTCGCGAGGCAACCAGTCCGACCACGCCGGGATGCCAATCGGGCTCGAACAAGGTCAGTCCACAAGGCAATTGCTGCTGGCCATGGGTCGCGATCCAGCGCGAGACTGCCGCTTCGCCCTGCTCGATCATGCTGGCCTGCACCTCGCGGCGCTCGGTGTTTATCGCCGAGAGCCGTGCGGCGAGTTCTTCAGCCTGTGCAGGATCATCGCTGAGCAGGCATTCGATGCCGAGCGCCATGTCCTCGAGACGTCCGGCGGCATTGATTCGGGGTGCCACGGCAAAACCCAGGTCAGCGGGCACGAGGCTTTTCGCATCGCGTCCGGAAACTCGCAGAAGGGCGAGGATGCCGGCGCAGGCACGCTGCGCGCGGATGCGCTTCAAGCCGACTTCGACGAGGACGCGATTGTTGAAATCAAGGGCGACGAGATCAGCCACCGTACCCAGTGCAACGAGATCAAGGAGGACACCCAGGTCAGGCTCGGCACGCCCGTCTGCAAACCAGCCCTCATCGCGCAGATGCGCGCGCAGGGCGACGAGGATGCAGAACATCACGCCGACGCCGGCGATGGCCTTGCTTGGAAACCGATCGCCATCGAGATTCGGATTGACGATGGCGTTTGCTGCGGGCAGCACGGGGCCAGGCAGGTGATGATCGGTGACCAGCACATCGATGCCGCGAGCGCGGGCCGCGGCCACGCCGGCGATGCTGGCAATGCCGTTGTCGACGGTGACGATCAACTCCGGCGGCGGTTCAAGCAAAGTCGCGACCAGGGCCGTGCTCAACCCATAACCGTGCACTTGCCGATTGGGCACGCGATAGTCGACCCGTTGCGCGCCAAGCAGGCGCAGGCCGCGGACGGCCACGGCCGTGCCGCTGGCGCCGTCGCAATCGAAATCACCGACGATGACGATCTGCCGGTTCTCGCGGATGGCGCTGGCCAGCAACACGCAGGCCTCCTCGATGCCACCCAGCGCCGCCGGGCTGGCCATGGCGGCGAGTCGGTGTTCGATCTCGGCAAAGTGGACAATGCCACGCGCCGCGTAGATCCGGCGCAGGACCGGATGCATGGCCTGCGGCCAGTCGCCATCGATCTCGCCGACCGTCCGGCGCTGGATGCGTGTCGGTATCAGGGCTGCAATCCGCGTGGGCGACGCCAGAAGCGATAGCGGTGCGCGGCGCGACAAAGGTATCGTTCACCCGAGGCAAAGAAGAGTTCGACGGCGCCAAAGCCACCACGGCGCAGGGCCCGGTCGAGCGGCTGCAATCCGCCCTGTTCGAGGGCATCGCCACGCAGGTTGGCGAGATCGATCAGGCAAACTGCTTCGGCATTGCGTTGCGGCACCGCCCCGATTGCATCACCGTCCGCCTCATGCACGGGAATGCCGGCCAGTGCCGCCAATGCGCGGATTTCCAGCGACTGGCTGACGACCTTGGTTAGCGGACTGCGCACCCAATCGGGCAACGCACCTGCGCCCCAGAACCACAGGCTGTTGACGCTCACCGCACCGCGTGCGGCACGGCGTTCGTTGACGGCGTGGTTGTGCAGGATGATCTGCGCATCGTTGTACAGCTGGCGCCAGCGCCTGCCCGCGGCACCCGGCGGCAAATGCAACTTGAGGTCATCGCCCATGGCCTCGTCCGGCGTGGCACAGTCCGGCAGTTCGGCAGCCATCGGCGCACGCAGGTACCAGCGATTCGGCAGACGCGCATCGAACTCGAAACCGGCATCGCCAAACAGCGGCTGCAGGGCCTTGGCCAATTCGCTGGTTTCGCTGGCGCTCAGGCCAAGCTCGCCACAGGCCAGCATGCGCGCGGTGGTCATGTCGGCGCGCACATGCGCGGGATCGGCGCGCAGCCATGCGAAGCCAGCGGCATCGCCGACATCGACCTGGCGGCTCAGCGCCGCGGCCGGGAAGGTCCTGCCACTGAACTCGAACAGCTCGCGGATTGCCTGCTCGATTCCCGAAGGACGGGATTCGAGGCGGTCACCGCGGGCCAGCCAGCGGCTCAAGATGCCGTTGGCCACCTGCGCCGAGGCGACGCAGCGTTTCCATTCCGGCAGCAGCACGCAGGCGCGATTCATCGCCTTCAATCGAGGTAGCGGACGCTGAGGATCTCGTAGTTGCGCGTGCCGTTGGGGGCCTGGAACTCGAAGCTGTCGCCTTCACTCTTGCCGATCAGCGCACGCGCGAATGGCGACATCACCGAAATCAGCTTCTGCTTGATGTCGGCTTCCATGTCGCCAACGATCTGGTAGGTCACTTCCTCGCCACTGTCTTCGTCGGCGAGGACGACAGTTGCGCCAAAGACGATCTTCTTGCCGGCGTTGAGTTTGGAAATGTCGATGACATCGGCATAACTCAGCCCGGCTTCAAGCTCCTTGATGCGGCCTTCGGTGAAACCCTGCATCTCCCGCGCGGCGTGGTACTCGGCGTTCTCCTTGAGATCGCCATGCGCGCGTGCCTCGGCAATCGCCTGGATGATGCGCGGACGATCCTCGGACTTCAGCCGATCCAGTTCGGCGCGCAGTCGGATGGCGCCCTTGTGCGTCATTGGAGCTCGATTCATGCAATCAATTCCCTGTGCAGTTTCTGCAGGCTGGACACGTTCTCGCTCTGGCGGAAATCCAGCGAATGCAGCAAGGCGCGTGCGCCCGAGATGGTAGTCGAATAAGTCACGCGCTGCTGCAGCGCCTGGCGGCGGATCGAGAACGAGTCGGCGATTGCCTGCTTGCCTTCGGTGGTGTTGACGATGAAGACAATCTCGCGGTTCTTGATCAAGTCGACGATATGCGGGCGGCCTTCGATGACCTTGTTGATGCGCTCGCATTCGATGCCGCGTGTGCGCAAATAGGCGCAGGTTCCGCTGGTTGCAACCAGGCTGAAACCGCGACGCAGCAGATCCTCGGCGACCGGCACGAGGCGCGCCTTGTCCGATTCGCGCACCGAAAGGAACGCCTTGCCGATGGCCGGCGGGGCAATGCCCGCGGCCTCGTGGGCACGCGCGAACGCCTCACCGAAGCTGCGGCCGACGCCCATGACTTCACCGGTCGAGCGCATTTCCGGACCAAGGATCGGGTCGACGTTCTGGAACTTGAGGAAGGGAAAGATCGCCTCCTTGACCGAGAAGTAGTGCGGCACCAGCTCGCGCGTCATGCCCTGTTCGGGCAGGCTCCTGCCGACCATGCAGCGCGCGGCCACCTTGGCCAGCGCAACTCCGGTTGCCTTGGATACAAACGGCACCGTGCGCGAAGCGCGCGGATTGACCTCGAGCACGTAGATCGACTCGCCCTGGATGGCGAACTGCGTGTTCATCAGTCCGATGACCTTGAGTTCGCGGGCCATGCGGCTGACCTGGTCGCGCAGTTGGTCCTGCAATTCCGCGCTCAACGAATACGGCGGCAGCGAACACGAGGAATCGCCCGAATGCACGCCGGCCTCCTCGATGTGCTCCATGACACCGCCGATGAGGACATTGCCCTCGGCATCGGCGACCAGGTCGACGTCGATCTCGGTGGCGTGATCGAGGAAGCGATCGAGCAGCACCGGCGAGTCGTTGGAAACCTTGACTGCATCGCGGATGTAACGCGACAGGTCCTGGTCGTCGTGGACGACTTCCATGGCGCGGCCACCGAGCACATAGCTCGGCCGCACGACCAGCGGATAACCGATCTCGCGGGCCAGGGCCAGGGCTTCGTCGGCGTTGCGCGCCGTGCGATTGGGCGGCTGCGCCAGGCCGAGCTTGACGATCATCTTCTGGAAGCGCTCGCGATCCTCGGCGAGATCGATCGAATCCGGCGAAGTGCCGATGATCGGCGCGCCGGCAGCTTCAAGCGCACGCGCCAGCTTCAGCGGCGTCTGTCCGCCGTATTGCACGATGACGCCCTTGGGTTGCTCGGTGTCGATGATTTCGAGCACGTCCTCCAGGGTCAGCGGTTCGAAATAAAGCCGATCCGAGGTGTCGTAATCGGTCGACACGGTTTCCGGATTGCAGTTGACCATGATGGTTTCGTAACCATCCTCGCGCAGCGCGAGTGCCGCGTGCACGCAGCAATAGTCGAACTCGATGCCCTGGCCGATGCGGTTGGGGCCGCCACCGAGGACCATGATCTTGTCGCGTGCGCTCGGCTCGGCCTCGCACTCTTCCTCGTAGGTCGAATAGAGATAGGCCGTGGTCGTGGCGAACTCGGCGGCACAGGAGTCGACGCGCTTGTACACCGGGCGCACGTTGAAGGCGCGGCGCAGGTGGCGCACCGCATTCTCGTCGGTGGCGAGCAGTTCGGCCAGGCGCGAGTCGGAAAACCCCTTGCGCTTGAGCGCACGCATGCGCTCGGCATCGATGGCGCCAAGTCCCTGTGTGCTGACTTCCTTCTCGATCGCGATCAGCTCCTCGATCTGCGCGAGGAACCACGGATCGACACGGGTCAGGTCGTACATCTCGCGCAAGGACAGGCCTGCGCGAAAGCCGTCGCCAATGCAGAGGATGCGCTCGGGACCCGGCTCGCGCAGTTCGCGCTTGAGCGTGGCCAGGCCGGTTTCGTTCGACCAGTCGAGCTCGCCCGGGCTGAATCCGTTCTTGCCGGTCTCGAGCCCGCGCAGTGCCTTTTGCAGCGATTCCTGGAAGGTGCGACCGATGGCCATGACTTCGCCGACCGACTTCATCTGCGTGGTCAGGCGCGAATCGGCGGCGGGGAATTTCTCGAAGGCGAAACGCGGGATCTTCGTCACCACGTAGTCGATCGATGGCTCGAACGAAGCCGGGGTCAGGCCGCCGGTGATCTCGTTGCGCAGTTCGTCGAGGGTGTAGCCAACGGCGAGCTTGGCGGCGACCTTGGCGATCGGGAATCCGGTCGCCTTGGAGGCCAGTGCCGAGGAGCGCGACACGCGCGGATTCATCTCGATGACGACGACGCGGCCATTCCCGGGATTGATGCCGAACTGCACGTTGGAGCCGCCGGTATCGACACCGATCTTGCGCAGCACGGCGATCGAGGCATCGCGCAGGCGCTGGTATTCCTTGTCAGTCAGGGTCTGCGCCGGCGCCACGGTGATTGAATCGCCGGTGTGCACGCCCATCGGATCGAGGTTCTCGATCGCGCAGACGATGATGCAGTTGTCGGCGGTGTCGCGCACCACCTCCATCTCGAATTCCTTCCAGCCAAGCACCGATTCCTCGATCAGCACTTCGTTGGTCGGCGAAAGATCCAGGCCGCGCTTGACGATCTCCTCGAACTCCTCGAGGTTGTAGGCAATGCCGCCACCGGAACCGCCGAGGGTGAAACTCGGGCGGATGATGGTCGGATAGCCAACCTTGACCTGCGCTTCAAGCGCATGCTCGAAACTGCGCACGACCTCGGCCTTTGGACAGGCAAGACCGATCTCGGCCATGGCCACGCGGAACAACTCGCGATCCTCGGCCATGCGGATCGCTTCGCGCGATGCACCGATCAACTCGACGCCGTGCTTCTCGAGCACGCCGCGATCAGCCAGGTCGAGCGCGCAATTGAGCGCCGTCTGCCCGCCCATGGTCGGCAGCAGCGCATCGGGCTTTTCCGTTTCGATGATGCGCTCGACGACGCGCGCCGTGATCGGCTCGATATAGACCGCATCCGCGGTTTCCGGATCGGTCATGATCGTCGCCGGGTTCGAGTTGATCAGGACAACCCGATAGCCCTCGTCCTTGAGCGCCTTGCAGGCTTGCGCACCGGAATAATCAAACTCGCAGGCCTGGCCGATGACAATCGGCCCGGCGCCAATGACCAGGATGGTGCGGAGATCAGTTCGTTTTGGCACCAGGCTTGCCTTTGTTCTGGGGTTCTTGTTGGGGGAACAGCGGATCGGCCGGGCCAATCTCCAGCATGATCTTGCGGATCGTGCTGCGCGGCACGGCCAGCTCGATCGAGCCGCTTTCCGGGCCGAGCTGCATGGTCAGGCTGACCTTGGTGTAGCGCAGCAAGGTGCCGCGCCGCGTGGTGTCGTTGCTGGTATGGATGACCAGCACGCTGCCGATGCGCGACTCCAGCGACTCGTACCCGACTTCGCGCAGGCTCGCCTGTGCTTCCACGGATTTGACGGCCTTGCCGCCCTGCGCCGGCTTGGCCGCTTGCGCACAAGGCAGCAGCAGGACGCCGGCGAGTGCCAACATGATCTTGAGAAAAAGGCTTGATCCGGACATGTGCTTACGCCGCGCGAGTCGCGTGCGCCTCCATGAGGTGAATGAAACGGTCAAACAAGGGTGCGACATCCATCGGCCCTGGACTGGCCTCCGGATGGCCCTGGAAACCGAACGCCGGTGCATCGACCAACTCGAGGCCCTGCAACGATCCGTCGAACAGGGAACGATGGGTGGCGCGGGCGCGCTCGGGCAGGGTCGCCTCGTCCACGGCAAAACCGTGGTTCTGGCTGGAGATCATGACGCGCCCGCTCGCCAGGTCGATGACCGGGTGATTGGCGCCGTGGTGGCCAAACTTCATCTTCAGCGTGCGGGCGCCAACGGCGAGGCCGAGCAATTGATGGCCAAGGCAGATGCCGAAGGTCGGCACGCGCTTGTCGATGAACGTGCGGATCGCGCGGATTGCATAATCGCAAGGTTCCGGATCGCCCGGGCCGTTGGAAAGGAATACGCCATCTGGCTGCATCGCCAGCACTTCCTCCGCCGCTGTCTGTGCCGGCACCACGCTGATCGCGCAGCCGCGATCGGCAAGCATGCGCAGGATGTTGTACTTGATGCCGAAATCGTAGGCGACGACGCGAAAGCGCGCCTGGCTGGTGTTGGCCTGTTGCCGGTCGAGATCCCAGGTGCCCGTGCTCCATGGCGTGATTGCAGTGATGCTGACGACCTTGGCCAGGTCCATGCCGGCGAGCCCCGGGAAGCCCCGGGCTGCAGCAATGGCAGCATCCGCGGAAAGATCTTCTCCGGCCATGATGCAGGCACCCTGGGCACCGCTCTGGCGCAGGATGCGGGTCAAGCGGCGCGTGTCGACATCGGCGATGGCGACCACGCCGTTCCGGCGCAGGTAGGCGTCGAGCGATTCTTCGCTGCGCCAGCTGCTGGCCAGCAGGGGCAGGTCGCGGATGACCAGTCCCGCCGCCTGCACCCGCGCGGATTCCACATCGATAGAATTGCAGCCGGTGTTGCCGACATGCGGGTAGGTCAGGGTGACGATCTGGCGCGCGTAGGAAGGATCGGTGAGGATCTCCTGGTAGCCGGTCATCGCCGTGTTGAACACGACTTCGCCGCTGGTGCTGCCGTGGGCGCCGATGCAACGGCCACGAAACAGGCTACCGTCGGCGAGGGCAAGTATGGCTGGTCGAAACATGCGTTCGCCTGGTTGAAGAAGGCCCTGCAACATGGCATCCAATCGATGGATGCGACGAAACCCGCAGACTGGGATGGACCAGTCCGTGGCATGGGCGGAAGTGGAGTCGAGGCGAGGCGGAATGATAGGCATCAGCCGCTTGCCTGTCCACCATTGCCGCCTGAACGCGGAACACGCGGGGCAAAGCCGGATAGAATTGCCGCCACAATCGTCCGGAAAGGGCAATGAGCGCCTTGAAGTTCCTGCACAGCGACGCATTCGACAGCGCCGAAACGCATATCCGCCACAAGCCGTTTTCGTTCATGACCAGCGCCGGCCTGCTGGACGATGCGGCACGCGCGCAACTTGCTGCGGACTTTCCACGCTATCCCGGGGCGGGCTTTTTCCCGCATGAAGCCGCCGATTGCGGCCCTTCGATCAACCTCCTGATCGAGGAACTGACCAGCGCCACGGTCGCCGACACGATTGGTGCGCAACTCGGCATTGAATCACTGGGCCAGTATCCGACCCTGGTGACGATCTGCCGGGCCCTGAACAAGCGCCACGGCACCATCCATACCGACAGCCGCTCCAAGATCGCCACTGCCCTGCTCTATCTCAACGAGAGCTGGCCGGATACCAGCGATGGCTGCCTGCGCTTCCTCAATCGGGCCGACAGCATCGAGGACATGGTCTGCCCCGAGTTGCGCCCCATATACGGCAATTTTGCCGCCTTCCGCCGCAGCGAGAACTCGTTCCACGGGCATTTGCCGTTTGCCGGCGAGCGCCGCGTGATCCAGGTCGCATGGTTGACCAGTGAAGATGAGAAACTGCGCAAGACCAAACGCGGCAAGTTCTCCCGATTGTTCAAGAAACTGTTCGGCGCCATCGATCGACGCATCGGTGCCGGACGCAAGGATGATGCTTCGCATCTCGACTGACCGAGCCTGGATTGCCATGAACCGACACTTGCTGGCCTTTGCTGCGCTGATTCTTTCCCTGCTTTGCACGGCTGCCGAAGCGCGCCGTGGCGAATCCCCGTGGAGCATTGGCGATGTGGCCAAGCGTGGCATGCCGCCGGCGGAAATCCGCCTGGCCGCCATCGACGCCGCGGCCTTGCGCGCCGTCGACGACGCCAAGTTGCAGCGCAGCGGCATCGCCCATGCAAAGCGCCTGGCCATTGCCGAAGAACGCAAGCTTCGCCTGCAGCCGGCCTCCAGCGGGCAATGGCAGACACTGGCGGACGGTCGCCTGCTCTGGCGCATCCAGGTCAGCGTGGCCGGCGCCACCGACCTGCACCTTGGCTTCGAGAGCGGCAAGCTGCCCGCCGGCGCCGCGCTCTGGGTGATCGGTGCCGGTGATTATTACGAGGGCCCGTACACCGATGCCGATGCCCTGCCCCTGTGGATACCGATGGTTCCGGGCGATCACGCGACGATCGAACTGCGACTGCCTGCCGGTGCCGGGATCAGCAATGACCTGATCGAGCTGAGCAGCGTCGGCGCGGGCTTCCGCAACCTGTTCGATGCACCTGCCAAGGTCGGCCAGCCCGGTGCCTCTGGATCCTGCAACATCAACGTCGTCTGTCCCCTGGGTCAGCCCTACACGGACGAAGAACGCGCACTGGCCTACTACGAATTCCGCGGCGATGACGGTCCCACCTATCTCTGCACCGGAACCCTGCTCAACGATGTGCCGGCGGATCGCAAGAACTACGTGTTGACCGCCGCGCACTGCGTCACGTCGCCGGCCGAGGCGGCGAGCATGCGCCTGTACTGGAATTACCGCTCCGCCGATTGCGTCGTCACCACGGGCTGGTCGTTCACGCAGAACCAGACCGGGGCCAGCCTGCGCGCCACGCGCGCCGATGCCGATTTCACCCTGGTCGAACTGAACCAGGCACCGGATCCGACCTGGAACCTGTTCCATGCCGGCTGGGATGCGCAGAACATCGCACCTTCATCGAGCATCGGCCTGCACCATCCAAGCGGCGACGTGGCCAAGGTCACCAATGCCCCGATTGCCCCGTTCACGTTCAACAATTGCATCGGCACTGGCGGTGCCAGCCAGAACACCCATTGGCACACCGGCCCCTACGACCAGGGCACCACCGAAGGCGGTTCGTCGGGTTCCGGATTGTGGATCCCGTCGACCGATGCCAGCAGCCGCGGCAAGCGTCTGATCGGCGTGTTGTCGGGCGGTACGGCAGCCTGTTTCGGTTCCAATCCGGATAATGGCTACGACTGCTACGGCAAGTTCTCGGCAGCCTGGGACGGTGCTTCGCCGTCGAGCCGCTTGCGTGACTGGCTGGATCCCGCTGCCAGCGGTACCACCACCGTTGCCGGCGTCAATCACGCCGTCACGCCTGCGCCATCGATTGATCCGGTGATTGCCACGCGCAATGCCGCCGAGCGTGACGCACGAGCACTGCGCAATGCGCGACGCGGGCTCGCCCGCCAAGCGACTCCGTTCAATCCGGGCCAATAGAAAACCGCTCAGGCGCGGCCGAGTCCGAGCATGTCCGTCATCAGGTAACGCCCGGGCGCTTGCCGGGCCAGCCAGCAGGCGGCCTTGAGGGCTCCGCGCGCGAAGATTTCGCGATCGGCGGCGCGATGGACCAGTTCGATGCGCTCGCCGGAGCCAAGCAGGCGCACTTCGTGTTCACCAATGACGTCGCCACCGCGACTGACCGCAAAACCGATCGATCCGGCGCTGCGCGGACCACGACGATCCGCCGCCGGATCGGCAAAGTCGATATCGCGCGCAAAGGCGGCGCGTTGCCCCAGCATCAGCGCGGTACCCGAGGGTGCATCGCGCTTGTGCCGATGATGCGCCTCGATGATTTCGACGTCCCAGTCCGGCAACAGGCGCGCCGCCTCGCCGACCAGATGCGCCAGCACGGCCACACCGACGCTGAAATTGGCTGTCCAGAGCACCGGAATATCCTCGGCGGCACGATGCAATGCCTGCATCTGCAGCGCATCCAGGCCGGTCGAACCACTGACGAAGGCGACCGATCGCTCGACGGCCAGGCGCAATGCGGCATCGAATCCTGCGGCACCGGAAACATCGACGAGCACATCGAAAGCCATCGTCGCGGGCACTTCAGTGACGTAGGCGGGAGCCGATGCGTGGCCGGTCGGGGTCGCCTGCAGCGCACTGCCCGGTCGCACCATGGCGGCGGCAAGGACGGCATCAGCGGAATCGGCAATCGCATGCGACACGGCGCGGCCCATGCGTCCGGCGGCACCATTGACGATGATCCGTGTCGACTCGCTCATTGCGCACATTCCAGGCTGGCCTCGGGACGATCAGGGTAAACCGCATCGACCCGGGTGAGCGAGCAATTCAGGAGGTGACGCGATCCCAGAATTGCTTGACCCCGTCAACCCAGCTGCGATTGCGCGGAGAATGGGTTTGCGCGTGCTCGCCGACGAAGGTGGTTTCGAGTTCCTCGATCAATTCGCGCTGCCGCTCGGTGAGCTTGACCGGCGTTTCCAGCACCACGCGACAGAGCAGGTCGCCGGTGCGACCGCTGCGCACCGACTTCACGCCTTTGCCACGCAGGCGGAACAGCTTGCCGGTTTGTGTCTCGGCGGGAATCGTCACGGTCGCCTCACCGCCCAGTGTCGGCACCACGAGCTCGGCGCCCAGCGCTGCCTGGCCAAAGCGGATCGGCACTTCGCAGTACAGGTCGTCGCCCTCGCGGGTGAAGATCGGGTGTTCGCGGACATGCACCTCGACATACAGATCACCCGGCACGGTGCCGGCCGGCCCGGCCTCGCCCTGCCCGCTCAGGCGGATGCGATCGCCGTTGTCGACGCCTGCCGGAATCTTCACCTCGAGGCTGCGCTCGTCATTGACGCGCCCCTCGCCACTGCAACCGCGGCAGGGATTGGCCACGGTCTTGCCGGTGCCGGCGCAATGCGGACACGTCTGCTGCACGGAAAAAATGCCGTTCTGCATGCGCACGCGACCATGGCCGCGGCAGGTCGTGCAGGTGGAAGTCTTGCCATCCTGCGAACCGCTGCCTTCGCATTCAGCGCAGGCAACCAGGGTTGGCACGTCGATCTTCTTCTCGACGCCGAAGACCGCCTCTTCAAGATCCAGTTCCATCAGGTAGCGCAGGTCGGAACCGCGTCGCGGACGCCCGCGGCCTGCGCCGCCCATGCCGAAGATGTCGCTGAAGATGTCACCGAAGATGTCGCCGACATCGCCGTTGAAGCCGCCTCCACGACCGCCCATGCCGTGCTCGAAGGCCGCATGTCCGTATTGGTCGTAGGCCGCGCGCTTCTGGCTGTCGCCAAGCACCTCGTAGGCTTCCTTGGCTTCCTTGAAGCGCTCCTGCGCCTGCGGGTCATCCGGGCAACGGTCCGGATGGCACTTCATCGCCAGGCGACGGAATGCCTTCTTCAGTTCGTCATCCGACGCGGTCTTCTGAATGCCGAGGATTTCGTAATAGCAACGCTTTGTGGTCATGGTCGGACGGCAACCGGAATCAAAGTGGCAGGAAAACGTGAAGGGCGGAACGACAACCGGCCATCATGCGCCGCTGGCCGCCCCGCCCTGCCACCCGGATTTACTTCTGGTCGTCTTTCACTTCGGTGAATTCGGCGTCAACCACATCCTCGGGCTGACCCGGACCGGCCTGTGCGCCGCCATCGGCACCTGGCTGGGATCCGGCCGATGCCGCCGCATGCAGGGACTGGGCAACTTCCTCGACGCGGGCAATCTTCGCCTCGATCTGCGCCTTGTCATCGCCCTTCATGGCCTTGTCGAGATCCGCCAGGGCTTCCTCGATGCCACCCATTTGCTCCGGCGGCACCTTGCCACCGTGCTCCTTGAGCGCCGCGCGGGTCGAATGCACGAGCTGATCGGCCTTGTTGCGCGTGGTGACCAGTTCCTGGAAGCGCTTGTCTTCCTCGCGATTGGCCTCGGCATCGTTGACCATGCGCTGGATTTCCTCATCGGACAAGCCCGAACCGGCCTTGATCTCGATGCGCTGTTCCTTGCCGGTCTTCTTGTCCTTGGCCGAGACATGCAGGATGCCGTTGGCGTCGATGTCGAAGGTGACCTCGACCTGCGGCATGCCACGCGGCGCGGCATCGATGCCGGCCAAGTCGAACTTGGCCAGCGACTTGTTGAAACGGGCCTGCTCGCGCTCGCCCTGCAACACATGCACGGTGACCGCGTTCTGGTTGTCCTCGGCGGTCGAGAACACCTGCGACGCCTTGGTCGGAATCGTCGTGTTCTTCTCGATCAGCTTGGTGAACACGCCACCGAGCGTCTCGATGCCGAGCGACAGCGGGGTGACGTCGAGCAGCAGGACATCCTTGACCGTGCCCGCGAGCACGCCGCCCTGCACCGCCGCACCGATGGCCACGGCCTCATCCGGATTGACGTCCTTGCGCGGCTCCTTGCCGAAGAAATCCTTGACCGCATCCTGCACCTTGGGCATGCGCGTCTGGCCACCGACAAGGATGACCTCGGCAATGTCGGAAACCTTCAGGCCCGCATCGGACAACGCCGTGCGGCAGGGTTCGATGGTGCGCTTGATCAAGTCCTCGACCAGCGACTCCAGCTTGGAGCGGGTCAGGCGCATTTCCAGATGCACGCCTTCGTTGTTGACCTGGGTGATGAAGGGTTCGTTGATGTCGGTCTGCTGGCGCGAGCTGAGTTCGATCTTGGCGCGCTCGGCTGCCGAACGCACGCGCTGCAGCTGGATCGGGTTCTTGCGCAGATCCACGCCGTGCTGCTTCTCGAACTCGTCGATGATGTAGTCGATGATGCGCTTGTCGAAATCCTCGCCACCGAGGAAGGTGTCGCCATTGGTGGCCAGCACTTCGAACTGCTTTTCGCCGTCGACTTCGGCAATCTCGATGATCGAGATGTCGAAGGTGCCGCCGCCGAGATCGTAGACCGCGATCTTGCGATCGCCGCCCTTCTTGTCCAGGCCATAGGCAAGCGCGGCCGCAGTCGGCTCGTTGATGATGCGCTTGACCTCGAGACCGGCAATGCGTCCGGCATCCTTGGTCGCCTGGCGCTGGCTGTCGTTGAAGTAGGCCGGCACGGTGATGACCGCTTCGGTCACCGGCTCGCCAAGATAATCCTCGGCGGTCTTCTTCATCTTCATGAGCACCTGCGCGGAGACTTCCGGCGGTGCCATCTTCTTGCCATCGGCGGTCTCGACCCAGGCATCGCCGTTGTCGTGGCCGATGATCTTGTACGGAACGAGGCCGATGTCCTTCTTCACCTCGGCGTCGGTGAACTTGCGACCGACCAGGCGCTTGACCGCCGAGAACGTGTTCTGTGGGTTGGTCACGGCACCGCGTCGCGCCGTGGCACCGACGAGGACTTCGCCATCCTTGAACGCAACGACCGACGGCGTCGTGCGATCACCTTCGGAATTCTCGATGACGCGGACACTGCCGCCTTCCATGACCGCGACACACGAGTTGGTGGTGCCGAGGTCGATACCAATGATCTTGCCCATTTGTCTCTCTCCCAAAAATATCGGTTTCGGCCGCAGCGGCCACTGGCGCAAAAACTGGGGGTGTTGTGTCGGCTTTCAAGCGTTGCGACAAGGGATTTGTTGCAACTTCGCCGATCCGTGGGGCCTACTGGGCCACGTTGACCATGGCCGGGCGCAACAGGCGATCATTGAGCACATAGCCTTTCTGGAAAACGGCGACCACCGTATTCGATGCCTGGCCATTGCCCTCGACCATGCTCATGGCCTGGTGGCGCTCCGGATCGAACGGCTGGCCGAGCGGATCGACGGTGACCAGTCCGGCCGAGGCGGCCACGCCAAGCAACTGCTTGAGGATCATCTCCACGCCGGCGCGCAGGCCACCTGCTTCGGCGACGTCGGCCGCCAGCGCGCGCTCGAGGTTGTCGATCACCGGCAGCAGCTCGCCCAGCAGGCGCTCGTTGGCGAATTTGCGCGCCTGGTCGAGGTCGCGTTGCAGGCGCTTGCGCTGGTTGTCGAGCTCGGCGCGTTCGCGCAGGACCAGCTCGCGCATCTCGCCGAGCTTGATTTCGTAGTCAGCCATCAATTGGCTCAGCGCTTCCTCACCACTGGCCAAGGTCGATTCGTCGATCGATCCCTGCTCGGCCGGATCCCGCGTCGGGTCGGTATTTTCCATCTCGCCTCCAGAAACATGAGAACGACCTGGCGCCATCGCGCCGTGGCCAGTTGGCACAGCAATCGTCATTCAATGCGTGGGACGGAAAGTCCGCGTGCGACAAGCGCCAGGCACTTGCCGCGGATCTCCCGGCCCCGCCCACCCTATGGGGGCACGGATGACCGGTTCAAGGCACCCGAAATCAGCTGGGCGGTGGTCGCGACCACCGGAATGACCCGCTCGTAGGCCATCCGCGTCGGCCCGATGACACCGAGGACGCCGAGGACGCGATTGCCGACGCCGTACGGCGCGGTGACCAGCGAATAGCCGCCAAGGGCGGCAAAGCCGGATTCCTCGCCAATGAACAGACGCACGCCATCGGCGCGCGAGCAGCGCTCAAGCAATTGCAGGAGGTCGCGCTTGCGCTGGAAGGCATCGAACAGGTCGCGCAGGCGATCGACTTCGGACAGCTCGTTGATGCCCATCAGGTTGGTCTGCCCGCTGACGAGCATGTCGCTGTCCGCCGGCGTCTGGAACGCGGCTTGCGCCACCTCGACGGCATTTGCCAGCAGGCGATTCAGGCGCGCGCCTTCGTCGCGCATCTCGCGCAGCAGGCGGCGGCGGATCTCGTCCAGGCGCATGCCGGCGTAATGGGCGTTGAAATAATTCGCCGTCTGTTCGAGCTCGGCCGCCGAATACGGCTGCTGGGTCTCGATCACGCGGTTCTGCACCTGGCCATCGGTGAAAACCAGGATGACCAGGATGCGGTTGCCATCGAGGGCCACGAAATCAATGTGCCGGAATGGAAACTCGTCATGCCTTGGCACACTGACCACGCCGACAAAGCGCGTGATCTCGGACAGCAGGGCACTGGCACTGCCGAGCAGGGCCGGCGTCGCCGCCCCGGTTGGCAGTTCCCGGCGCAATTGCTCCACCTGCGGCTCACCCAGCGGGCGCATCTCGAGCAGGCTGTCGACAAACATGCGATAGCCCTGCGCCGTCGGAATGCGCCCCGCCGAGGTGTGTGGCGCAGCGACCAGACCCGCGTCTTCGAGATCCGACATGATGTTGCGGATGGTTGCCGGACTCAGGTCGAGTCCGGAGGACTTGGCCAGGGTGCGTGATCCGACCGGCTGGCCATCGGCGATGTACTGCGCGATCAGGGTGCGAAGCAGGGAGCGCGAGCGCGCGTCGAGCGAATCGTGATGGGCGGAACTCGTCATCCCGGCAGCATACACAGCGCCATCCGACAGGCAAGCGCGGAATGCATCCGCCGCAGGCAATCTCACCTGTTGATCCGGGAATTGCGACAATGCCCGGCGATGCGGACAATCCGGCCCGAATCGCCAGGGAAATTGCATGCTGCGCTCGCTCTACGTCAAGGATTTCGCCATTGTCGGCGAAGCCGAAATCAGCTTTGACAACGGCCTCACCGTGGTTACCGGCGAAACCGGGGCCGGCAAGTCCTTGCTGGTCGACGCACTGCTCCTGCTCGCCGGCAATCGCGCCGAAGCCAGCATGGTTCGCCATGGCTGCGAACGTGCCGAGCTTTCCGCCGAATTCGATCTCGGCCAGCGCGAGGACCTGCTGGCCTGGTTGCGCAACGAGGAACTCGATGACGACAATGCCTGCCAGTTGCGGCGCGTGATCCGCAGCGAAGGCACCTCGCGCGCCTGGATCAACGGTCGCCCGGTGACCCTGGCGCAGATGAAGGCGCTGGGCGAGCGCCTCATCGAGATCCATGGCCAGCATGAGCATCAGGCGCTGCTTGAGCGCAACCAGCAGCTTGCCCTGCTCGATGCCTTTGGTGCGCATGGCGATGTCTTGCTGGCGGTGCAGGCACTGGCGCGGGAATGGCGCGCCGTGGTTGCGCGCATCAAGGATATTTCCGCTGGCGAAGATCACGCCGAACGCATTGAATGGCTGCGCCACCAGGTCGAGGAACTGGATGTCCATGCGCTGACTGCGCCAGCCCTGGCCGAGCTTGAGGAAAGCCATCGCCGCCTGGCCAATTCCGGGCAGCTCCTGCAGGGTTGTGCGGGTCTTGCCGACCTGCTCGATGGCGACAGTGAATTCAGCGTCTCGCGCCTGATTTCGCGGGCCCACGCCGAAAGCCTGCGCCTGGCCGCACTCGATCCCGCGCTCGAGCCGCTGGGCCAGTTGCTGGATGCCGCACGCATCCATGTCGACGAGTCGGTCGACAGCCTCGGCCGCTACCAGAGCGCGCTGGATCTCGATCCCGAGCGCTACGCCGAGCTCGATGCGCAACTGGCGAAACTGCATGAGCTCTCGCGCAAGCACCGCGTCGGCATGGCCGAACTCCACGCACATGGCGTGGCACTTCGCGAAGAACTGCAATCACTGCGCCATGCCGGCAGCGATCTCGCCAGACTCGAACAGGAACGCGCCCTGTTGCTGGATCGCTATCACGCCGCCGCGAAGAAACTGGGCAAGGCACGCAGCGATGCCGCGCGGAAACTCGGCAAGGCGGTTGGCGACCTGCTCACGGAGCTCGGCATGGCCGGTGGCCGATTCGGCGTGGAACTGGAGGCCAGCGCCAGCGACGAGCCCGAAGTCAACGGCACCGAGCGCTGCGAATTCATGGTCAGTGCAAATCCCGGGCAACCGCTGCGCGCCTTGCGCAAGGTCGCATCGGGTGGCGAGCTTTCGCGCATCAGTCTCGCCATCGAGGTTGCCGCACTCGGGCTGGACGATGTCGGCACCATGGTCTTCGACGAAGTCGATGCCGGCATTGGCGGCGCCGTCGCCGAAGTCGTCGGGCAGAAGTTGCGCCGCCTCGGCAGCCAGCGCCAGGTGCTCTGCGTCACCCACCTGGCCCAGGTTGCCGCGCAGGGCCATGCCCATCTTCAGGTCAGCAAATCGGCCAATGGCGAGCTGACTGAAACTCGCATCGAGCGCCTCGATGACAAGTCCCGCCGCGACGAAATCGCGCGCATGCTTGGCGGCATCGAGATCACCAGGGAAACACTCGCGCACGCCAGGCAGATGTTGCAGCGGGCGCAGTCGAGCGACTGACTCGCCAGGCTGCGTGCGCCGCGGCTTCGACAGCGTGGCCTTCGACCGCTGCGCCCACCGCGAACGGCGCGGGGCCTCACCTCGTCTCTCCGCCAGATACGAAGTAGTCCCTTGCGGGGTTGCTTCGTTGGCGCCCGTGGTCGCGTGCAGAGGGATATGTTCGTCCCATCCATGGGACTCACCCTCCGCGCGCGGCGCGGAGGGCCAGCCCTTCGGCTGTCCAGTCGATCCAGTCGACTGCGAAGGCAGGATGCCGGAGCGAACATTGCCGACAGCAATGGCCCGAAGGGTGAGAGCCGGGATCGGCTCGAATCATTTGTCACTGCGCAGGCAGAGCCTGTCCCGGACTTGGTCCGGGAATGCCGGAGCGAACATCGCCAAAGGCGATGGCCCGTAGGGCGAAGGGCGGAACGCCCGGAGTCAACCCTGGAGATTTCGTCCACACCTCTCTCTCCGCCAGATACGAAAAAAGCCCCTTGCGGGGCTCTTTTCGTATCTGGCGGAGAGAGAGGGATTCGAACCCTCGATAGAGCTTTTGACCCTATACACCCTTAGCAGGGGCGCGCCTTCGACCACTCGGCCATCTCCCCGGAACTGTCTGGATCCTGCGATCCATTTGCGTCTCGCCGATCACCGGGAATCGACGGGACGCGCAGCATACCGGTCACGCGTCGCCCGGTAAAGCTCAGGAATCGCTGGCGAGCGCAGTGGAATCGTCGTCCGGATTCTGCTCACGCTTGATGCGCTGGTAAATCTCTTCGCGATGAACCGACACGTCTTTTGGTGCATTGATGCCGATGCGAACCTGATTGCCCTTGACGCCAAGCACCGTTACCGTCACTTCGTCGCCAATCATCAGTGTTTCACCAACCCGGCGGGTCAAAATCAACATGTTGTCTGCTCCTTGAAACTTTCTCGTCTATCCGGCCTGGCTGCCAGTCACGCAATTCCCGTGCGCATCCTGGCGTCAGGTCCGGGGACCAAATCCAGCCTCCCTAGCTGAACTCGCGGCCCGTTCCCCCCAGTTCGCAGCCTTTGTCCCATCGACAATTCCATTGCCATGCAACACGCAGGAATACATCTTCAGGACCGCGCGATACTAAGCGATGACGCCGGTTTCGCGCAATGAAACCCGGATCGAATTTGTGTACCGCGAGCAGGTCATGGCGATTCGCCACAGCCGGCGTGGCGGAAACCCGCGGAAATCACCCGGCACATTGTGCACTCAGGCGGTTCGTTCAGCGATCCAGACGGGCAATGCGGAAAGGACAGCGGCCAGCTCCGCCGTGTCATTGCCGCCGCCCTGGGCCATGTCCGCGCGACCACCACCCTTGCCACCGATCGCGGCCGCCACGTGGGCGACGACTTCGCCGGCCTTGATGTGGCCGAGCGCGGCACCGCCGACCGCTCCGACCAGCGAAATCCTGCCGTCCGCTCCCGCAGCCAGCAGGATCACGCAATCACCCAGTTTCGGCTTGAGATTGTCCACGGCCTCGCGCAAGGCCTTGGCATCGAGGCCATCGATGCGTGCGGCCAGCACCTTGATGCCGCCGACATCGACCGCTTGACCCGCGAGGTCGGCGGTTGCCGCACTTGCCGCGCGGGCCTTGAAGGTTTCCAGCTCGCGTTCGAGTTTTCTCTGCCGATCCAGCAACTGGCGAAGCTTGTCGACGACTTCGTTGCCCTGGGCCGAGAGCAGATGGCCGATCTCGCCAAGGCGCATCTCCTCGTCAACGACGTGCGCAGTGGCAGCGGCACCGGTTATCGCCTCGATGCGGCGGATGCCGGAAGCGACGCCACCTTCACCGAGGATCTTGAACAAGCCGATGTCGCCAGTGCGGCTGACGTGTGTGCCGCCACACAGCTCGGTCGAGAACTCGCCCATGCGCAACACGCGCACTTCGTCGCCGTACTTTTCGCCAAACAGCGCCATGGCGCCGAATTCGATGGCCTCGTCATAGCCCATGTGGCGGATTTCAGCTTCTGCATTGGCGCGGATCCCGTCGTTGACCAGATTCTCGACGCGGCGCAGCTCGTCGGCGGCGATTGGCTGGAAATGCGAGAAATCGAAACGCAGGCGATCCGGCGCGACCAGCGAACCCTTCTGCGTGACGTGCTCGCCCAGCACCTTGCGCAGGGCGGCATGCAGCAGATGGGTCGCCGAATGATTGAGCACGATGGCCTGGCGTCGATTCACATCGACGGCAGCTTCGATGGCACTGCCGGGAACGAGCGCCGTGGTCCCCTGCCAGCGCCCGACATGACCGTGGAAGGCACCACCGAGCTTGAGCGTGTCGCTGACGATGAAACGTCCGGCGGATGTAACCAGCACACCCGCATCACCGACCTGGCCACCCGATTCGGCGTAGAACGGCGTGCGGTCGAGGATGACGATGCCTTCCTCGCCATCGGCCATTGACTCCAGCCGGCGGCCGCCACGCAGCAATGCCAGCACGCGCTCGCCGCTTTCCCGGCAGACTTCGTAGCCGGAAAACAGCGTTGCCGGCAATGAACTCGCCATTTCGGCGGGCAACTGTCCCTTTGATTCAAAATGGCTGGCGGCGCGGGCGCGCTCGCGCTGTTCGTTCATGGCCACTTCGAAGCCGGCCATGTCCACCGACCAGCCGCGCTCGCGGGCCACGTCCGCAGTCAGGTCAACCGGGAAACCGTAGGTATCGTAAAGCGTGAAGGCGATCTGTCCGGGAACCATCTTCGGCGAGGCCTGCGTTCCCGCATGCTGCGTATTGTCGGCGAGTGCGGATTCGAGGAGCTTCATGCCGTTCTCCAGCGTTTCCGCAAAACGCTCCTCCTCCTTGCGCAGCGCCGCTTCGACAAGTGCCTGCCTGGCGACGAGCTCCGGATAGGCCTCGCCCATCTCGGCCACCAGCGGCGCGACCATCTTCCAGAAGAAATCGCCGCGCACGCCAAGCATCCAGCCGTGGCGCAAGGCGCGGCGGATGATCCGGCGCAGCACATAGCCGCGCCCTTCGTTCGAGGGCATCACGCCATCGACAATGAGGAAGGAGCAGGCGCGGATGTGGTCAGCGATCACGCGCAGGGACTTGTTCTCCAGATCGGTGATCGCGGTCAGCTCGGCCGCCGTGCGGATCAGGGTCTGGAACAGGTCGATCTCGTAGTTGGTGTGCACGTGCTGCAGGATCGCTGCCAGTCGCTCAAGACCCATGCCGGTGTCGACGCAGGGTGCGGGCAGCGGCGACAGCGTGCCGTCGTCGGCGCGATCGAACTGCATGAAGACGAGGTTCCAGATCTCGATGTAGCGATCGCCATCCTCATCCGGCGAGCCCGGCGGGCCACCGGCGATATGCGCGCCATGGTCGTAGAAAATCTCGGTGCAGGGACCGCAGGGCCCGGTGTCGGCCATCTGCCAGAAATTGTCCGAGGCAAACGGCGCACCCTTGTTGTCGCCAATGCGCACGATGCGCGCGGGCGGGATGCCGACTTCATCCTTCCAGATCGCATAGGCCTCGTCGTCGGTCTGGTACACCGTGACCAGCAGGCGATCCTTGGGCAATTTCCAGACTTCGGTCAGCAATTCCCAGGCCCAGAGGATGGCATCGCGCTTGAAGTAGTCACCAAACGACCAGTTGCCAAGCATCTCGAAAAAGGTGTGGTGGCGCGCGGTATAGCCCACCTGATCGAGATCATTGTGCTTGCCGCCCGCACGCAGGCAACGCTGCACGTCGACGACGCGCGGCGCTGGCGGCTTCTCGCTGCCGAGAAAGGCATTCTTGAACGGCACCATTCCCGAGTTGGTGAACATCAGGGTCGGGTCGCTGGACGGAACCAGGGACGCCGAAGGCACCACCAGGTGGCCCTTGGAGCGGAAGAATTCGAGGAAATCGGAACGGATGTCGGCGCTGGTTTTCATCAATCGGTTCAACCCGGAGTGCGGACACGCCGATGAACGTCCGCAGCGGAGTTCTCAATCGAACTCGTCACCGGGATCGCCGATGTCGGCGCGCGTGAGAACGCTTACTGTGGCGGCATCGAAGCCACGGCGCAAGAGAAATGCCGCGCGTCGGCTGCTTTCCCTGGCATCGGCCGCGGGTTTGCGTCCGTACTGCCGCTGCAACTGGCGGCGGGCAAGCTCGCGCCAGTCGCAATCCAGACCGTTGATCGCCGCGTTGATCCAGGCATCACTGATGCCGTGCGATTTCAGTTCGGCGAAGATGCGCCGGGGGCCATAGCCGTTGGCGGCACGTGAACGCGCCAGCAGCTCGGCGAAGCGTTCATCGCTCTGGTATGCCTGCTTCTTCAGCGCGTCGATCGCGGTGGCGGATTCATCGCGGCTGAATCCGCTGCGATCGAGCTTGGCTTTCAGTTCCCGCGCGGACTGCTCGCGCCTGACCAGCAAGCCCAGGGCCTTGTTGTAGGCGCTGGGCTTTTCCTTTGCGGGCTTGGCTGGCTTGTCGGCACTCAAGACAAATATCCTTTTTGTTCAGATGTTTGCTGGATATTCTTGAGAAACATTCTCCGTCAGGTGCGACCGAGCGGCGTCAGCGGCCAAGGCGGCGAACAGCGCGATCACGCGCCACCATCAAGCTTCTTCGACCTCGACTGCCGGCAACGGCGAATTGCCGCCCTTGACCAGCAGCTTCTCGCGCAGCGCGGCATCGATCTCGTTGGCCATCTCGGCATGCTCCTTGAGGAACAGGCGCACGTTGTCCTTGCCCTGGCCGATGCGGTCGCCCTTGTAGCTGTACCAGGCACCGGATTTCTCGATCAAGTTGTGCAACACGCCCAACTCGATCAGCTCGCCTTCGCGGGAGGTACCCTCGCCGTAGAGGATTTCAAACTCGGCCTGGCGGAACGGCGGCGCGACCTTGTTCTTCACCACCTTGACCCGGGTTTCCGAACCAATCACCTCGTCACCGCGCTTGACGGCGCCAATGCGGCGGATATCCAGGCGCACCGAGGCGTAGAACTTCAGCGCGTTGCCACCGGTGGTGGTTTCCGGGCTGCCGAACATGACGCCGATCTTCATGCGGATCTGGTTGATGAAGATGACCAGGCATCCGGATTTCTTGATGTTTGCGGTCAGCTTGCGCAGGGCCTGGCTCATCAGGCGCGCCTGCAGGCCGACATGGGTATCGCCCATCTCGCCCTCGATTTCGGCCTTCGGCGTCAGCGCGGCGACCGAGTCGACGACGACCACGTCGACCGCGTTCGAGCGCACCAGCATGTCGGCGATTTCCAGCGCCTGCTCGCCGGTATCGGGCTGCGAGACGAGGAGATTGTCGACATCGACGCCGAGTTTTTCCGCATAGCTCGGATCCAGCGCATGCTCGGCATCGACAAACGCTGCCGTGCCTCCAGCCTTCTGGCAGGCGGCGATCACCTGCAGGGTCAAGGTGGTCTTGCCGGAGGATTCCGGGCCATAGATCTCGACCACGCGGCCGGTCGGCAAGCCGCCGATGCCGAGCGCGATGTCCAGGCCGAGCGAGCCGGTGGAAATCGTCGGGATCGCCTCGTTGACGCGATCGCCCATGCGCATGACCGCACCCTTGCCAAACTGTTTCTCGATCTGGCTCAACGCGGAGGAGAGCGCCTTGCGCTTGTTGTCGTCCATCGGGGATTCCTTGGGCAGTAAGTTTGATTGGAGCGTGCCGATTGCGCATCTCAGAGGCTGAGACATCGCGGTTTCGGCTTTGATTATTTCACAGCAGGCTTTTCGCGAAAGGGTGGATCGCCGCGTCAGCTTGTAAGAATTCGCCGCACGCCTTCCAGTGCCGCGTGCACGGTCTGGCGGCGCACGGCTTCGCGGTCACCATCGAAATGGAACTGCTCGGAGCGGGCGTAGCCACCGCGCCGCTTCCAGCCAATCCAGACGGTGCCGACGGGTTTGCCGGGCGTATCACCACCCGGTCCGGCAATTCCGGTGACCGCCACCGCCACGCCCGCACCATAGCGGGCCAAGGCGCCGGAAACCATTTCGACCACGGTTTCCTGGCTGACCGCGCCAGTGCGTTCCAGCGTATGCGGCTGCACGCCAAGCAGGGCTTCCTTGGCCTCGTAGCTGTAGGCGACAACCCCGCATTCAAACCAGGTCGAGCTGCCCGGGATATCGGTGAGCACCTTGGAGATCCAGCCGCCGGTGCAGGATTCGGCGCAGACAATGGTCTGGCCGTGGGTGATCAGCAATTCGGCAATCGTGTTGCCAAGCGCAAACAGGTGCGCGTCATCAATGGTCTGCAGGCTGGACACGACCGTTCTCCACAACGTCAGCTGCGGGACGGTATCCGATCGCGTCCGGGGCGTCGAGCATCAGCGCCGATTCGAGCGACTCGGAGCCGCCTGCTGAACGACCAGGCGTGCGCAACTGAACGCGGATTTGCAATTGCGCGAAGCACTCGCCATAGTCGATCGGCGACGCATGGGCCGGGCGACACGGGGCAAATGGCCATGTTTCGAGGCATCAGTATTGTTCACGAGGCGGAATGTTTCGCTGGCAGCGGATCACCCCGGGGCATCGTGAAACACGGTGTGTGCTCGACGGAAGCGACGGTGCGGAATCGGTTGATCCCCGATCCAGTGTGGAATCCAGGCATGGCGGGGGGCCATCGAGATGACCGGCACGCAGGACCAGCAGCAAGGCATGGGTTTCCGGCGCTATGCAGCGGCAATTGCCATGTTCGTCATCGGCCTGGGCTTGCTGGTGCTACTGGGCTGGGCGATCGGCAAGCCGGGGACGGGCACGGATTTCGTGGCGATGAACCCGATGACCGCAACGCTGCTCATCGTCCTCGCGGCGAGCCTGTTGACGAGTCTGCAACCCGGATCACCACGGCGCACGCGGCAGTCACGCGTGCTTGCCGCCATCGTCGTCCTCATCGCCGCCACCAAACTCACTGGCGTACTGGTTGGTTGGCAAGCCGGTCTGGATACCTGGATGTTCGCCGCGCAACTGGCGGATGGCGCAGGCGGCCACGTGAACCGCATGGCACCCAATTCCGCCTTTGCCCTGCTGTTCCTCGGGCTATCCCTGTTTTTCATTGACGCAACGATCCTTGAAGACCAGCGCCCCAGCGAATACCTCGCGGCGGCGGCGAGTCTCATAGCCCTGCTGGCGCTGTTCGGCTACGCCTACGGGGTCGGTTCGATGGCTGCGATCGGCGACTACATCCCCATGGCCTGGCACTCGGCCGTGGCTTTCCTGCTGCTTGCATCCGCGGTATTGAGCGCGCGACCGCATGCCGGCTGGATGCAGGTGCTGACCGGGACAGGTACAGGCGGCGCCATGGCGCGCTTGATGCTCCCCGGCCTGATCCTCCTGGTCACGGTTCTCGGCTGGCTGCGTTTCGAGGGCGAAAAGCGCGGGCTCTTCGTGTCGGGCGTCGGCGTGGCGTACTTCACCCTGACCATCATCATCTTCGGCAGCATCCTGACCTTGCGCGCCGCCCTGGTGCTCAATCGTACGGCAGCCCGGCAAATAGCCTCGGAGCAGGCACGTGTGCGTGCGTTTGACGATCTGAAAAGGAGCGATGCACGCGCACGCTCCATTGTCGATACCGCCTACGATGCCTTCATCTCCATCGATTCCGCAGGATTGATCATTGACTGGAACCATGCCGCGGAAAGGATGTTTGGCTGGACGCGAAGCGAAACCATCGGGAAAAGGGTCTCCGACCTCATTGTTCCGCCGGGGCAACGCGCGGCCCATGAGCAGGGTGTGCGCCGTTGTGCAGACCTTGATGAACCACGCGGAGATTTTCTCGATCGCCGCGTGGAGCTGACCGCGCTGCGCCGCGACGGCGGGGAATTTCCGATCCAGATGACGATCTGGCCGCTTGGCAACGCCTCCTCGCGCACCTACAACGCCTTCATCGCCGACATCTCCGATCGCGTGCAGGCGGAGAAGAACATCCGCCTCCTGCACGCCGAACTTGTTGCCAACTCCATGCAACTGGAGCAGAGCAACCAGGAGCTTGAAGCTTTCAGCTACAGCATCTCCCACGACCTGCGCGCACCGCTGCGCCATATCGACGGCTATGCCCGCATGCTGCACGAGGATGCGGCGGATACGCTGACAGGCGAGCCGCGGCGCTACCTCGACGAAATCAGCGAATCCGCGCGGCGCATGGGAGCACTCATCGACGACCTGCTGGCCTTTTCCCGACTGGGACGAAAACCCCTGCAAAGAACCGAAGTCGACGTGCGCGCAATGATCCGCGAAGTACTGGGAAAATTCGAGGAAACAAGCGATTCACGGGTGCACCTTGGAGACCTGCCAAATGCTCAGGCTGATCCCGTCCTGCTGAGGCAGGTCTGGGTGAACCTGATTTCCAATGCGCTGAAGTACAGTTCGCCCCGCGGCCCGGCCGCCCGCATCGAAATTTCCGGCAAGCGCATGGGCGCGGCCGTCCACTATCGGATCCACGACAACGGAGTCGGCTTCGACATGCGCTATGCCGACAAACTGTTTGGCGTGTTCCAGCGCCTGCATGCCGACGAAGAGTTCGAAGGCACCGGCGTCGGCCTTGCCATTGTCAAGCGCATTCTCGGTCGACATGGCGGTACGATAACCGCCGAAGCCGAAGTGGGTGTCGGCGCAACGTTCAGTTTCGCATTACCCGATGTGGAGACAGCATCCCCGATGAAATCCAGGGAGGAAACCCGGCCATGAACTACCAGCACGTCGAAGTCCTGCTTGTCGAGGACTCCAAGGCAGACGCGGAAATGACCCTGCGCACGCTCAAGCGTCGCGGCATCGCCAACAACGTGGAGTGGGTGCGTGATGGCGCCGAGGCGCTCGATTATCTCTTTTGCACGGGATCGTTTTCGCAGCGCAGGAACGGCCAGCCGAAACTGGTCCTGCTGGACCTGAAGATGCCCAAGCTCGATGGCCTGGAAGTCCTCAAGCAGATGAAGTCGCGTCCGGAGACGCGCAAGATTCCCGTCGTCATGATGACCTCTTCACGAGAAGAAGGTGACCTGGTCAGCAGTTACGAGCTCGGCGTCAACAGCTTCATCGTCAAGCCGGTGGAGTTCGATGCCTTTGCCGAGACCGTCGCCCAGGTCGGCATGTACTGGATGATCGCCAACCAGGCTCCTGGCTGACCAAGCCATAGATGTCACCGTGACCATGCTCAGAATCCTGCTCGTGGAAGACTCCCAGGCCGACGCGGAGCTGGTCCTGCGCCAGTTGCGCGAGTTGCCGCGTGCTTTCGAACACCTTCGGGTGGCCAGCGAAAGCGGCTTGCGTGCCGCCCTTGCCGATTTCCGGCCCGATGTCATCCTCAGCGATTTCCGCATGCCTGGGTTCAGTGGCCAGCAGGCGCTGGAGATGGTCATGACCCTCGCCCCTGCCGTGCCTTTCCTGTTTGTCTCCGGCACCATCGGCGAAGAGCTGGCGATCGACACCCTGCAGAAAGGCGCGGCGGATTATGTATTGAAGGACAATCTCCGGCGCCTGCCGAACGCCATCGAGCGCGCCCTGGACATTGCCCACTCGCGGCACGAACGCGAGCAGATCGAGCATGCCTTGCGCGACAGCGAAGAGCGCTTTCGCACCATTGTCGAAAGCAGCAACGACTGGATCTGGGAATGCGACCTGGATACCCGCGTCACTTATTCCAACAGCGCGGTGCAGGGCATTCTTGGCTATACACCCCGGGAACTCTCGACGATGCCGAGCAAAAACCTCCTGCTCGCCGAGGATCGCGGCGAAGTCGTCGAGAAGCTGAAGCTCCTGGCCGAGGCCGGCCAGGGCTGGCAAGGTTGGCACATGCGCTGGCACCATCGCGATGGCAGCGTGCACGTTCTTGAAAGCACCGGCTCTCCGCGCTTCAACAAGCACGGCAAGATCATCGGCTTTCGTGGAATTGCCCACGACATCACCGAACGCCTCAACCAGGAAGCGCAGATCCGGCACCTGGCACGCATCCATTCGGTGCTCGGGGCGCTCGGCAACGCCATCCTGCGCGCGGGATCACGCAGCCAGTTGTTGCAGCAGATTTGCGAAGTCGCCGTCGACAAGGGTGGCTTCATCGCCGCCTGCATCAGTGAGCTGGCTGTTGACGGCACGATCCTGGCGCTGACCCATAGTTTTGGCGATTTGCGCCTGGCCGAGTTTGTCGCCAGCCTCGGTCCGATGGCTACGGACGATCCGGCCGGAGCCGCAGGACGACCCGCCTTGCGTGCCCTGCAGGAACAGAAGGAAATCATCATCCGCAACTACGCCGATGATCCGCAGGTTTCGACCAGGCGCCGTGCCGACATGGCGCGGATTGGCGTCGGCTCGCAGATTTGCCTGCCGATCGGCAATCCGGCTTGGGCGGTGATGGGGCTGTATGCCCATGAGCCACAGAATTTCGACGACGAGGAACTCGAACTGCTGCAGCACCTGACCGGTGAAATCGACTATGCGATCGAGTTCATGGCCAAGAGCGAACGCCTCGAGTACCTCGCCTACCATAATCCGGTCAGTGGCCTGTACAACCGGGTCGCCTTCCTCTCCAAGCTGCAGGAATTGATGCAGGGCCGTCGATTCAGTGTCGCAGTCGTGGATATTTCTGATTTCTCGGCGATCAACGAATCGCGTGGACGGGCCTTCGGCGACCTGCTCCTGCACCGGGTCGGACAGCGCTTGCGTGAACTTTTCAGCGTCGACACGCTGCTGGCGCATCCGGAAGCAGACAGCTTTGCCCTCGCCTATCCGAGTCTTGGCGATGTCGATGCCGATTACAGCCATCTCGAATCGCTGATCCGGGAATTCGGACGCCGGCCGTTCGTTTTTGATGGCGAGGAAGTCCACATCGACCTGCACGGCGGACTGGCACTGGCACCGGAGCACGGAGCGAGCGCGGAAGCCGTCGAACAGAATGCCCTGAGCGCATTGTTCGAAGGGCGCCGGCGCGATGACCGGGTGCATGTCTTCAGCGAGGAACTGCGCGGCCGGGCCACGCGTCGGCTGAAGCTCGAGACCGATCTGCACGGTGCCCTGGAAAACCAGCAATTCGAACTGCACTACCAGCCCAAGTTCGATGCCGCCACGCACCGGGTGGTCGGTGCCGAAGCGCTCTTGCGCTGGAACCACCCGGAGCGCGGCCTGGTGCCGCCGGCCGAGTTCATTCCGGTACTCGAACGAACGCACATGATCGTGCCGGTGGGCCAGTGGATCATGCGCGAGGCGTTGCGCACGGCGCGCGCCTGGCGCAGCCGGCAAGCGGGCATGCGCATCGCGGTCAACGTGTCCTCGCGCGAACTCCGCCATGCCCGCTTCATTGCGGAATGCACGGCGTTGCTGAAGGAAGACCTCGACGCGTCGCTGCTCGACATTGAAATCACCGAAAGCCTGCTGATGGATGATCTGGAGCAGAGCACGAGGATCCTGCAGGCATTGCGCGATCTGGGCTGCCGGATTGCCGTCGATGATTTCGGCACGGGCTATTCCTCGTTGAACTACCTGGTGCGCCTGCCCGTGGACACCATCAAGATCGACCAGTCCTTCGTCGCATTGATGACGCAGAGTCCGGAGACCATGGGCCTGGTCAGCAACATCATCAACCTCGGTCACTCCCTGTCCCTGCAGATCGTCGCGGAAGGCGTGGAAGAAGAAGAGCAGATGAAGCTGCTGCGCTTGTTGCGCTGCGATGTCCTGCAAGGCTACCTGATGGGTCGCCCGTTGCCGGAAGCGGAGTTTGCCCAGCGCTACATCGATTTTTCCGCGTAGGCCTTGCAGCCGGCGCGACGACGCCATCGTGCCGGTGCCGTTGTTCATCCGCGTGGGTTGCGCTGGTTGGCAGTCGCCGGCCGCAAGCCGGAATTCTGCGTGCCTGCCGCGCACGGAAGGAGTCTGCAGCCTGCGCCCTGACTCCAGGCATGTAGGAAGAGATGCAGCGGGGAGTGATCTGCTGCCGCTGGCAAGCCCTGGCAATGGTTTGCTCTCGTGCGCGTGGATGCTCGTCACGCAAGGATCCAAATCCCGCCTGTCCACGTATATGAGGTGAATAGAGCGACGCTCGTCCGCGGGCCGCGCAAAGCAATCAACTCCGGCGTGAACATGCGTACCATGGCTTTGCATCAACTTGTTGCCGAGGTAGCGCCCTCCCGGGCGAAACGATCCGTGTCCCCTTCCGCAAACAGCGCCGTGCCCGATGCACTTTACTGGTCGATGCAAATGGTCGCCGTGGCAACACAACGCGATCGCACCAGCTTCATGCGCATCTACGATCATTTCGCCCCACGCCTGCGGTGCTACCTTGGCAGTCTGGGCATGCAAGATTCGATGGCCGACGAGCTTGTTCAGGAAGCGCTGCTGACCTTGTGGCGAAAGGCCGGGATGTTTGATCCGAGCCGCGCCAGCCTCGCCACCTGGCTGTTTCGCGTGGCGCGCAATCTGTACATTGACCACGTCCGCCAGCAACCCGAATGGCTGCCGATCCAGAAAGGCCTGGAACGGCTGGAAGAAGCGGAATTCGGTCGACCGGATTCGCAACCCGAATCGTTCTTCGACCAGGACATCCTGAAACAGGCCATCGATCGCCTTCCGCCGGTGCAGGCCAAACTGATACGCATGTGCTACCTCGAGAGCAGGAGCCACAGCGAGATCTCCGACGAACTGCAAATGCCGCTGGGTTCGGTGAAATCTTCACTGCGGCGCGCGTTTTCAAAACTCCAGGGCAGCATGAGGGCCTCGCGATGAAACCAAGACATCATCTCGACGATGCCACCTTGCTCAGCTATTCCGCAGGTGCCCTGCCGGTGGCGCTGGCGGTGGTCGCCTCCACGCATCTGGAACGCTGCGCGGTTTGCCGTGCTGGCTTGCTCGACGCCGACCGGATCGGCGGCGTGCTGATGCAGCAACAGTACGTCGACGCGCCCACGGAAAATGCGCGCGCCGCCATGCTGGCCTCGCTCGACGCTGCACCGGCGACCGAGCCATTGGCTCCGCCTGTCGACATCGTCGAAGAGCACGATCCCGACCGCCTGCCCAGCGCGCTGCATCCGTGGTTCGGCAACTCCATGCGCGCCCTGCGCTGGCGTCGTGTGGCACCAGGTGTGCAGCGCATACGCGCCACAGGCATCGGGGACGGCGACCTCATGCTGCTGCGCGTTGCGCCGGGCAGCAAGCTGCCGTTGCACAGCCATGGCGGCAGCGAGCTGACCATGATCCTCGATGGTGCCTACGACGATCTGCTCGGCCACTTCGGCCCGGGCGACGTTGCCGATCTGGACGCCGAGACCGTGCACCAGCCGGTGACTTCGCCTGGCGTGCCATGCATCTGCGTGGCGGCCACCGATGCGCCGTTGGTGTTTTCGCGCTGGATGGCGCGCACATTGCAGCCGCTTTTCGGTTTCTGATCGCGCTGCTGTGCGGAGGAATGCTTGATGTGCACGGCGCTGTCGTTACGGCGAAGCGACTGACGTGCTTCCCCGGACAAGTTGCGCCGCCAGCAAACTCGCGGCGGCCTCAGCCCAGGAGTTGCGGATTCAGTTGCCACACAGCGAGGTTCAGCGCAGAAGCGAAACTCACCCAGAGCAAATACGGCAACAGCAAGGCACCGGCCAGCGGGCGTACACGCCAGAACCCGATCACGCTGGCAACGATAAGCAGCCACAGCAGGGCGATGTCGGCAAACGCCAGCGCACCGCGATGCCAGGCAAAGAACAGCCAGCTCCATAGGGCATTCAACGCCAGCTGGATGACGAAAAGACCGAGGACGCCGCGCTGCCTGCGCCAGCCGCCATCACGCCAGACCAGCCATGCGGCGATGGCCATTAGTGCATAAAGAACCGACCATACCGGTCCGAACACCGACGAGGGCGGTGCCCAGGACGGCTTCGCGAGCTGCTGGTAGAAAGTGGCGGCCTGTACCGAAGCGACGGCACCCATCGCGGCCCCGGCAAAGCTGATCAGCTGCCAGCTGATCAGCCCAATGGTCTGCTTCAAGACTGTCATGCGTGTCTCCTGGTGACCTGCTCGGATACGCAAAAGAGGGGCATTCGGATTCGTTTCTTCGATCATGCCCTGGGTGGCGACGCAAAACAGTTCGTTTTGCCGGCGCATGCATCCACGGCGTGTTTTCTTCCGTATGTGCTCTTGATGAGCTGACTGGCAGATATGCATGGCCCTCCCCCAACCAATCATGACTGTGGCCGCAACACGGGTCGATGCGCCAGGCATCGGCATGGCCGATCCCGGAAAACCGACGCGTTGCCGACCGTTGCGCACGCTGCGCCGCTGGTTTGACACCAGTACGGTGATGAAGACGGACGAAGAACGAGAGGACCGCATAGATTGGCTGCGTGCAACTCCTTTTCTGGCGATGCACCTGGCCTGCCTGTGCGTGTTCCTTGTCGGGGTGTCACCGATCGCCCTGACGATGGCCGTCGTGGCGTACGCGGTGCGGATGTTCGCACTGACCGGCTTTTACCACCGCTATTTCTCGCATCGCACCTTCCAGACCTCGCGCACGGTGCAGTTCGTGTTCGCGCTGATCGGTGCCTCCTGCGTGCAGCGCGGGCCGCTATGGTGGGCGGCGCACCACCGCCAGCACCACCGGGTCACCGATACGCCGGCCGATCCGCATTCGCCGCGCGTGCACGGCTTCCTGTGGAGCCATGTCGGCTGGTTCCTGACCCCGCGCCATTTCCGCACCGACCTGGCGCGCGTGCCAGACCTGGCGAAGTATCCGGAACTGCGCTGGCTGGACCGCTTCGACATCGCGGTGCCGCTATTGCTGGCCGTGGCGATGTACGGCCTGGGCGCCCTGCTGCAACAGGTGGCGCCGCAGCTGGGCACCAGCGGCGGGCAGATGCTGGTGTGGGGCTTCTTCGTCTCCACCATCGTGCTGTTCCACGCCACGGTGACGATCAATTCGCTGGCGCACCGCTTCGGCCATCGCCGTTACGCGACTAAGGACGACAGCCGCAATAACCTGTGGCTGGCGCTGCTGACGTTCGGCGAGGGCTGGCACAACAACCATCACTTCTATCCCGGCTCCAGTCGCCAGGGGTTTCGCTGGTGGGAAGTGGACATGACCTGGTACGGACTGAAGCTGATGGCGATGCTGGGCCTGGTGCGCGGACTGAAACCGGTGCCGGCGTGGGTGCTGGCCAGGGCGAGGAGCTGAGCGATGCGCATTGCCGTGGTCGGATCGGGCATCGCGGGGCTGGCGTCGGCATGGCTGCTGTCGCGCCAGCACGAGGTGACGCTGTTCGAGGCCAGCGACTATTTCGGCGGGCACACCCACACGCACGAGGTCGAGCAGGCCGGAACGACTTACCGCATCGACAGCGGCTTCATCGTGCACAACCCGGCGCACTATCCGCTGCTGACGCGGATGTTCGCGCAGCTGGGCGTGGCCTCGCAGCCGACCACGATGAGTTTTTCGGTGCACAGCGAGGCCAGCGGACTGGAGTACAACGCCAGCACCCTGGACACGCTGTTCTGCCAGCGCCGCAACCTGCTGTCGCCGCGCTTCCTCGGCATGGTGCGCGACCTCACCCGCTTTTATCGCGAGGCGCCCGCGCTGTTGCTGACGCGCGAGGACACCACCAGCCTCGGCGATTATCTGCTGCAGCACGGTTACGGCGCCGCGTTCCGCGACGAGCACCTGATCCCGATGGCCTCCGCGCTGTGGTCGTCGCCGCCCACGCAGATCCTTGAGTTTCCCGCGCGCTACCTGGTGCAGTTCATGGCCAACCACCAGATGCTGCAGCTCAGCGACCGGCCGCAGTGGCGGGTGGTGAAGGGCGGCTCGTCGACCTACGTGGCGGCGCTGCGCGCGCACTGGCCGGTGCGCGAGCGGCTGAACTGCCCGGTGCATTCGATCCTGCGCCACGCCGGCGGCATCGAGGTGTGCAGCGCGGCGGGCGTGGAGCATTTCGACCAGCTGGTGCTGGCCTGCCACAGCGACCAGGCGCTGCGCCTGCTGGGCGACGCGAACGAGCGCGAGCATTCGATCCTCGGCGCGATGACCTACCAGGCCAATGACACCTTGCTGCACACCGACGCCAGCGTGCTGCCGCGCCGGCGCAAGGCGTGGGCGGCCTGGAACGCGTGGCTGCCGCGCGATCGCGCCGCGCCGTGCACGGTCAGCTACTGCATGAACCTGCTGCAGGGCATCGCCTCGCCCGAACCGTTCGTGGTGACCCTGAATCGCAGCGAGGCGATCGACCCGTCCAGAATCCTGGCGCGCATGCGCTACCACCATCCGGTCTACACCCGCGCCTCGGTGCAGGCGCAGGCGCGCAAGGCCGAAATCCAGGGCTGGCGCCGCACCTGGTTTGCCGGCGCGTACTGGGGCTGGGGTTTCCATGAGGACGGCATGCGCAGCGCGGTCGAGGTGGCTGCGGCGCTGGGCGTGCGCTGGCCGCTGGATTCGGCGCCGGAGTCGATGGACAGGACGCGTGAAGCGGAGCCGGTGGCGTGATGACGAAGCCGGCCCGCTCGAAACCGCCGCTGGCCAGCGCCGTGTACGAAGGCGTGGTGCGCCATCGCCGGCATGAGCCGCAGGCGCATGCGTTCAGTTATCGCATGGCCCAGTTGTACCTGGACCTGGACGAGGTCGAGCAAATAATCGCCAAGCGCTGGCTGTGGTCGACCACCCATCGCAACCTGGCGCAGTTCCGCCGCAGCGACTACCTGGGCCCGGCCACCCTGTCGCTGTCCGATGCGGTGCGCCAGCGCGTGGAGCAGGCCACCGGAGCGCGGCCGACCGGCCCGATCCGCCTGCTCACCCACCTGCGCTACGCCGGCATGGTGTTCAACCCGGTGAGCTTCTACTACTGCTACGCCGAAGACGGCGAAACCCTGCTGGCGGTGCTGGCCGACATCACCAACACGCCGTGGAAGGAGCGCCACGCCTATGTGCTGCCGGTCGAGGACGCACAGGTGCATGGCCGCGCGCTGCACTGGAACTTTGCCAAGCGCTTCCACGTGTCGCCCTTCATGCCGATGGACTGCACCTACGACTGGCGCTTCACCGTGCCCGGCGAGGATCTGCGCGTGCACATGAACGTGATGCGCGAGGGCCGGCGCACGTTCGACGCCACGCTGAACCTGCAACGCCTGCCGCTCACCGGCGCCTCGCTGGCGCGCGTGCTGTGGCGCTATCCACTGATGACCGCCCAGGTGGTCGCCGCGATCCACTGGCATGCGCTGCGGTTGTGGCTGAAGCACAACCCCGTCCACGACCATCCGGCGCCGCCTGCGCGCCCTGCCAACTGAAACCAACGCCCCGAGGCTTGCCATGAACGATATCGCCAGCACCCGCACCCGCGACACCGCCGCATTCGGCGGGCTCGATCACTTCCTGCGCCGCCAACTGCTCGGACGGATGCGCGGCCTGCGCCACGGCCGCCTGGTGCTGAGCGACGCCTGCGGCACGATCGAGCTGGGCGAACCCGCCAGCGCGCAGCCCGACCTGCAGATCCACCTGCAGGTGCTGGACGCCGGCTTCTATCGCGCGGTGGCGCGCAATGGCAGCGTCGGCGCCGGCGAGTCCTACATGGACGGCCAGTGGCGCTGCGACAACCTGGTCGGCCTGATCCAGTTGCTGCTGCGCAACCGCGACCTGCTCGACGGCATGGAAAGCGGACTGGCCAGACTAGGCGGCGTGGCGATGCAGCTGTGGCACGCGCTGCGCCGGAACACCCGCGGCGGCAGCCGCCGCAACATTGCCGCGCACTATGACCTGGGCAACGAATTCTTCAGCCTGTTCCTCTCGGCGGACCTGATGTATTCCTCGGCAATCTGGAGCGACCCGGCCGACACGCTGGAAACCGCCTCCGCGCGCAAGCTGGAGCGCATCTGCCGCCAGCTCGACCTCCAGCCCAGCGACCGGGTGATCGAGATCGGCACCGGCTGGGGCGGCTTCGCGCTGTACGCGGCGCAGCACTACGGCTGCCATGTCACCACCACGACGATCTCGCGCGAGCAGCATGCGCTGGCCAGCCGGCGTGTCGCCGAAGCCGGCATGAAGGGGCATGTCACCTTGCTGCTGGAGGACTACCGCGACCTCGAAGGGCAGTACGACAAGCTGGTTTCGATCGAGATGGTCGAGGCGATCGGCGCGCCGTATCTGGACGTCTATTTCGGCAAGCTCGGCAGCCTGCTGAAGCCGGACGGCCTGGCACTCGTGCAGGCGATCACCATCGAGGACCACCGCTACGCGCAGGCGCTGAAGTCGGTCGACTTCATCAAGCGCCACGTGTTCCCCGGCAGCTTCATCCCGTCGATCAGCGCGCTGCTCGCGGCCAAGACCCGCGCCAGCGACCTGGGCCTGATCCGGCTGGAGGACTTCGGCGGTTCGTACGCGCAGACCCTGGAAGCATGGCGCGAGCGCTTCATGGCCCACTTGCCGCGGGTGCGCGCGCAGGGCTTCGACGAGCGCTTCGTGCGCCTGTGGGAGTTCTACCTGGCGTATTGCGAGGGTGGCTTTCGTGAACGCTCGATCGGCGTGGCGCACCTGTTGATGGCCAAGCCGGGCCATCGCCCCGCCGCATCGTCGACGGGCCGGCCGGCATGAGCTTCTGGCTCAGCCTGATCGGCTACCAGGCCGTGTGGTTTGCCGCGGTGATCGGCGCGGGCCACGGGCTGGCGTGGCCGGGCGTGCTCGGCATGCTCGTCTACGCGCTCGTGCAGTTGGCTTGCGCTCGCAACGTTCGCACCGATCTCGCCCTGATGGCCGCCGGGCTGATGTTCGGCTTGTTGCTGGACGGCACGCTGAGCCGCAGCGGGCTGGCCGACTACGCGGCCGGCTGGCCGGACCCGGCGCTGGCACCGGGCTGGATTCTCGCGCTGTGGGTGACCTTTGCGCTGACCTTCAGCCAGTCCTTGCGCTACCTGCAGACGCGGCTGTGGCTGGCGGCGCTGCTGGGCCTGTTCGGCGGGCCGCTGGCCTATCTGGGTGCGGCGCGCGCCTGGCAGGTAGTGACGTTTGCCGAACCGACGTGGCGCACCCTGCTGGCCTTGGCGCTCGGCTGGGCATTGGCGACACCAACGCTGGCCTGGCTGGCGCGCACCGGCAGCAGGTCGTCGCAACGACAGTCGGCCACGCGAGGAGCCCGCGCATGAACCCCTGGTGGCAACTTCTGCTCGTGTGGCTGCTGGCCGCGCTGATGATGACGCTGGGCTGGCAATGGCAGCGCAGGCGCAGCAATGCGGGCATCGTCGATGTGCTGTGGGCGGCGGGTGTGGGCGGCAGCGCGGCACTGCTGGCGATTACCGGCAACGGCGCAGTGTGGACACGCGCAGCGCTGGCCTTGCTCGGCGGCGCGTGGGGCCTGCGTCTGTCCCTGCACCTCTGGCGTCGCGTGCGAGGCGAAGCGGAAGACGGTCGCTACCGCAGCTTGCGCGCGCACTGGCAGGGCGCGCAGTGGAAGTTCTTCGCCTTCTTCCAGTTCCAGGCCTTCCTGATCGTGCTGTTCGCCCTGCCGTTCGCGGCGGTGGCGCGCAACCCGCAGGCGTCCGCGCCGTGGCTGGTCGCGGCCGTTGCCCTCTGGTTGCTCGGCGTGCTCGGCGAGTCGATTGCCGATGCGCAGCTGGCGCGCTTCCGCAACGATCCGAGCAACCGCGGCAAGACCTGCCGCGACGGCCTGTGGCGTTATTCGCGCCATCCGAACTATTTCTTCGAATGGCTGCACTGGTTCGCCTACGTCTGCCTGGCGGTCGGCTCGCCGATCGGCTGGCTGGCGTGGTCCGGGCCAGTGGTCATGTACGTGTTCCTGCGCTGGATCAGCGGCGTGCCGTACACCGAGGCACAGGCGCTGCGCACGCGCGGCGAGGACTACCGCGACTACCAAAACACCACGCCCATGTTGATTCCCTGGTTTCCGAAGAGGCCCTCACGATGACCACCCCCGCTTCCACCGAACTGGCCAGCGAGCGCCCGGCGCCCGGCCTGCTGGGCATGGCCGAACGCGGCCGCATTCCCGACGCACTGCTGCGCCAGGGAATCCGCCGACTGTGTGCGCAACGCCTGCGCGAGGAACAGGCCGGTGGCCTCGATGCGCAGGCCGAGCGCTATGCGCAGCGCATCGAGATGCTGCGCCACAGCCCGGTGGCGATCCACACCGACGCAGCCAACGCGCAACACTACGAACTGCCGCCGGCGTTCTTCGAGCTCTGCCTGGGCAAGCGCCTGAAGTATTCGTCCTGCCATTACCCGCGCGGCGACGAGTCGCTGGACGAAGCCGAGGAGGCGATGCTCACACTGTACGGCGAGCGCGCCCAGCTCGCCGATGGCCAGTCGATACTGGAACTCGGCTGCGGCTGGGGTTCGCTGACCCTGTGGATGGCCGAGCGCTTTCCGGATGCGCGGATCACCGCCGTGTCCAACTCCGCTCCGCAACGCCAGCACATCGAGGCGCAATGTCGTCGGCGCGGCCTGCTCAACGTGCGCGTGGTCACCTGCGACGTCAACGCGCTGCAACTCGATCCGGCGCAGTTCGACCGCTGCGTGTCGATCGAGATGTTCGAACACATGCGCAACTACGAGACGCTGCTGGGCCGCATCGCCGGCTGGCTGAAACCCGGCGGCAAGCTGTTCGTGCACATCTTCGCGCACAAGACCGCGATGTACCCGTTCGAGACCCAGGGCGACGACAACTGGATGGGCCGGCACTTCTTCACCGGCGGGCTGATGCCGGCGTCCGACACCTTGCTGTGGTTCCAGTCGGCGCTGCACATCGAGCAGCGCTGGCATGTCGACGGCACGCATTACCAGCGCACCGCCAATCATTGGCTGGCCAACCAGGATGCGCACCACGACGAGGTGATGAAGGTGCTGGCGCAAGCCTACGGCAGCAAGGCTGCGCCATTGTGGTTCCAGCGCTGGCGCATGTTCTGGATGTCCTGCGCCGAGCTGTTCGGTTACGCCGACGGGCAGGAATGGCTGGTCGCGCACTACCGCTTCGTGCGGCCTCCGCTTGATGCCCACCCAAGCTTTGCAGCGGAGGCGCCATGAAGCGTCCGGTGATCCTGCTGCTGGCCTGCGCCATGCTGTTCAACCTCAACGCCGGTGCCAGCAAGCTGCCGCCAATCACGCCGGTGCCCCATGTCGACCTGCCCCGCTTCATGGGCAACTGGTACGTGATCGCCACCATTCCCACGCACTTCGAGAAGAATGCTTACGACGCGGTCGAGGTGTACACGCTGAAGCCCAATGGCCACGTCGCCACCTCGTTCCACTTCCGCAGCGGCAGCTTCGACGGCGAGCGCAAGGAAATCCGCTCCACCGGCATCGTCAAGCAGGGCAGCGGCAACGCCGTGTGGGGCGTGCAGGTGTTCTGGCCGCTGCAGGCACAGTACATCGTGGCGTATCTGAAGGAGGACTACAGCCAGGTGATCGTGGCCCGCGACGCGCGCGACTACACCTGGGTGATGGCACGCACGCCGACGATTTCCGAAGCCGACTACGACGACTTGCTGGCCAGGGTGAGGGCCCTGGGCTATGCGATGGACAAGATCCGCAAAGTGCCGCACCAACCGTCCGCGACAGGCTGATTGCGCATCAACGGGATCTGCCGGAATTCTGCCGCTTGCCCAGGCATCGATGAGAACCCATCGAATATCCACCTGCCCGGCCTGGGCAAATGGATGCTTCGACATGGCAGGTCACCACGGTCCGGCGCATGCAAGCACGAAATGTCGATTGCTCCCACTATCATTCCCGGCTCGCGCAGCCAGGATCCCGAAGCCGGCAGCGTCAATCGATCCCGCAATGCTCGACGATGACAAGACAATGCAGCCGTTTCATGGACACTTGCGCCGGCAGGATTCGACATCCATGCAGGCAATATGGATAAAGGACGCATGGAAACGAGCCAACTGATGCCATCGACAAGCCCAAGCAGCACTGAAATGACGGACTCAACTACGCCGAATCCTGTCGACAGCTATGGAGAATCCGGGAAACCGTCTTCCCACACGCCGCTCATGCGCCAGAATTTACGCGAGGTTGTGTAGCCCTGCTTTTTCCGGCGTTTTCCGCATGTTGTCTGTAGCCACCGAGCAAGAAGCGGCCCTATGGACACCATATGGACACATTCGAACCTGCTCCAGCGCCCTTCGAAGGTGCCTACCGAGCGCGGCATATGTCCATGAGAGTTATGGCTTTGACTCCATATGGTCTTTGAGTCATAATTGGCCATGACTTGGATCGTCCTGCTTCACTCCGACTTCGGCGCCGAGTTCGCAGACTTGGCGGAAGACCTGCAAGACGAGTTGCTGGCGCACGCAAAGCTGTTGGCGGAGTTCGGCCCGAACCTCGGACGCCCCACGGTGGACACGCTCAAGGCATCGAAGCACGCCAACATGAAGGAACTGCGCTTCGAGTGGGCGAGCGAAGTTTGGCGCGTGGCCTTCGCCTTCGACCCGAAACGCCAAGCGATCCTGCTCACCGCTGGCGACAAAGCGGGCACCAACCAGCGCCGCTTCTACAAACGACTGATCACCGTGGCTGACGCTCGATACGATGAGCACCTCGCCACACTCCGCAACATCCGTACTCCCGAGGCTCCCCATGGCAAGAAAACTCGATGACGTGATCGCCGCCTTGCCGGCAAACCGACGGAAGCGGATCGAAAAGCGCGCGCAGGAGTTGGCGACGTTGAAGGACTTGCGCCTAGCCGTAGAAAAGACGCAAGTCGAACTGGCAGCGGAGCTTGGCGTTGGTCAGGACACAATCTCGCGACTGGAACGACGTAGCGACATGCTGCTTTCAACGCTGCGGCACTATATCGAGAGTATGGGAGGAACACTCGAACTCGTTGCGCGGTTTCCGAATCGACCGCCCTTGGCTATCGAGCATCTGGGAACGGAAAAGACAACTCGTCGCAAGGCGGGGTGAACTTGAAGCCATACCGGGCGATGCGCTGGCCAAGTGCCGAGCTTTGTGGGCCTTGATCACGACGGGCAATGAGGGGGCGGTGGTCGCGCTTGTAGAGTCTGGACCACTGACTCAAGCTGCTGGCGCAGTTGGGTCAAGGTGACTGGTCGGAATCAGGGATATTGAACCGCCCCGGGTTTTGAGGAGGCTCCAACTCTTGAGAGAATGGAGCCATGAACAAATCGAAT
>MKWR01000018.1 GCA_001899855.1 Lysobacterales bacterium 63-13 | reverse complement strand
GCTCGGAGTTACACTCCGACCAAGCCGAAGGAGCCTTCCCTCGGCTTCCATCCCTGGTCAATTTTCAACGAGCAGAGATGGTCAGTTTTCAACGAGCGCCAACAGTTGGGCTCTGAGTCTATGCTCGTCGTCGGTTGCGAAGGGTACCCAGTTCCGCTTTAAGGTATCGCAGGGTATGGCTGAGCCAGGATCTGAGCTCCATCGTGCTTTCAGGCGCGAAGGCATGTCCATTATGCGGCGCTGGCCGCCACCACGCTGCTGCGCTCGGGAAGTGCACGCGACTGAGACCTTGAGCGAGAACCAGGTCACGTACAGTTTCCGGACTTGGGTCGAATTCGCGCACCGGCTCTTCGTCATCGGAGTCTCTCAATACTTCAAGAGTCTGCCGACGAAGCACGGAGCTATCCTCGCCCAGCGAATCAATGGCATCGAATTGCCAGTGAGGATGTCCCGCATCGGTCTGGAACGATGCAGCAGCCTGTGCGTTCCACTTGGCCCAGCCGGCCCATTCGGCGCGAAATACCTGCGGCTTGTAGGCTTCGTTCTCCAAGCCGAAGTACACGCTCAAGGACGCTGATCGGAACTCGCGATTCCTGCCACGCCCGGCCCGAATCTTCCAGTTCTCCCGATAACTCAACCAAGCGACCAAGCGCCCTTGCAGTGGCAGAAATGCAATGACGTTCGCGCGACCACCGACGATTCGCTCGATGGACTCGGAGTCAACACCTACCAAGCCCGTAACGATGGCGTCGCCGACGGTCTCAGCCTCCAAGCGTGCTCGGCGCCGTCGATCATCGGTCGCATCAAGAAGGATTCGGCTCGTTTCGACGATGTGCTGATCGAGATCCCGGCTGGTCACCTCCAGCGTGCGGCTCATGCGTCGGCCAACTCGCGGATTGCTTCATTTCCATACAAAGCGCAGGTCGCAGATTCGACCTGATCGACCCACGATGGATCGTCCAGTCGAATGTCATGGCCACATGCCACCAATTGCGACACAAGCCTGCCGGCCTGTTCATGGCGCATCAATTCGATCAAATCGGGGATCGGAACGTTATTGGTATAGCGCGGACTGAGGTCGAACTGGCCGCCCGCGACGTGCGGCGAATAATGCGCTAGCAGTGCGCTGAAGGCACGCGAGTTGAACAGCGCCGCGTACGCGGCGAGCACGTCACGTGTAGCTGGCCCATCGCCAGCCTGCTCGTCAAGTTCCCTGTCGACTTTCAGCAGCCACGCGAACCCTTGGACCACAACTGACTTAGCGCTCAGGTCCAAGGCGAAGCCGCCGGGTCCCCCAAAGTACTTCGAGACTAGACGAGGGCGAGCATCCGACGCCCAAGTCGTTCGAGGCCGAGTGAGCTCCCACCAGTTGTTCCGATCAGACTGCCGGATGTTGGGCCTCTTCTGAAGCTCCTGCTGGCGTGGGAAGAGGTATTGGTTCGCAAACACCTTAAGGTGCTTCTGCAGGGCGGCTTCAGACTCGATCTCGCGACCGGCGTTGTCTCCGTGCGGGTAGAACACCCAGTACTCGGGGACAATCTGCCCGTCTCGGATAGAAGCTCCCATAAGCGCGGGCCGGAAGTACTTGCGTTCGCCAGCAGGCAATCGTCGCAGAGCTGCGTCGTCGATGATGAAGGCTTCGTTACTGCCCGTGCGAACCCCTTGTTTGACATCGAACAACGTACCGATGGTCGTGGCACCAGACTCGATGATCGTCTCCAATGCACGCTGCACGCCCGGCGACACCAGTCGCCAAGTTGATCGCCCCTTGAAGCTGGCGCTAGGGACTTGGAACAGTCGCCACGCGTCACGATCGCCCATCTCGCCGACAACTTGGCTGGCACGACGCAGACCCCGTAGGGCATCGCTGGTGGCCTCAGGTTGGTTGCTCGTGACGAGCGCGAGGGTGTTAGCCGGCCGTGCGTCGTTACTAGCCGGTCGGGTGAAGACGCCCGCTGCGACCTGCACCAGCGCGTGAGTGAACAGCCCGTAGTCCCCAAGCGAGGCCAGCAAGCGCAGATCCGTACGGTCAAGTAGGTCTTCCCGCCACGCGGCCGCCGCTTGCAGCGACAGCAGACTCGCCGGGAAGAGCACGCCAAGCGCGCCACCAGGAGCAAGAAACTCGATGGCCCGAGTGATGAATGCCATGCTCAGATCACTACGGCCTGCCTGCTGCTGACCCAGCACGGTCTTGAGATGATCGCGTTGCTCTTCGGTCATAGCCGCCCAAGAAACGAACGGCGGGTTCATCAGGGTCAAGTCCGACACCGGCAGCGGATCACGCAAAGTGTCTGCGCATTTCAGATCGACAGCGAGGCCACCGACTGGTGTCCATTCCGATGCAGTTTGACCCACTACGAAGGTCGCCATGTCGATAGCAGCTGGCGATATGTCGCGGCCCGCGATGACGAGCTCACCCTTATAGCCGATGCGCCGCAGCGTCCGCATCGCTTCGTGCAGGAAGGCACCCGATCCGCAGGCAGGGTCGCTGACTACCAAGCGAGATCGGTTAACCAAACCAGGTACCTGTGCGATTGCCTGTTCCACGACGATGCGCGCCAGCGCTGCAGGCGTGAAGTGGGCGCCTCCCCTAGTAGTCTGCTGCGACTGTGCCACGCCCGCGTAGCCGAACAGATCGGCGGCAGGTGCCCGCAGCAGCGCGAAGTGTGCCTCCTGGAAAATGGCACTACCCGCATGGCGGACTGCCAATGCAGGATCCAGACGCAGCGCCAATGATGCCTCGCGGGCATCCCGGGTGAGTTGCGTCAGCGCGCCGTTCGGTAGAGCCTGCACCAGAGCTTCGGCTTCGGCCTCGCTGGACCAGGTGTTTGACTTCGCTCCAGGCTTTGTTTCCTCGATCAGCCGCGTGAGTACACCCAAGAACGCCTTGACACTATTGGCATCGTCCATGCCTTGGCCAGCGACAAGCGATCGCACCTGACGGAACAACGTCAGAACGTGGTCGACTACGGTCTGATTGGACCGCACGCGATCAGTGCGCAGAAACTGATAGAAGGCGTCGAGCTGCGACTCCACGCTGCGGCGGGAAAGTACTTCAACTTGCGGGTTGTCCCAGCGCGTGACCGCCACTTTCTGTTCGGTAACCGTGACATGGTGAGGCAAATTGCTGGACCATGCCCAAGAAGCGGCGAGCCGATCTCTCCATGGCTGATCCTCTGTTACGGATACCGCAAAGCTGCCGAAACCACCATCCAGCAATACGCTGTGAGTGGCCCCATCCTCAACATCGTCGGCAGCAAACAGCGGCACCGGCGCCAGACCGAAATGCGCGGCCCACTCATTGGGAAGTTCGCGATTCATCGAGATACCGCCATGGGGGGCAGGAGGGGAAGCTGCTCGTCAACCGGCAACGACATCGCGGTGGCCAGCACCTCAAGATGCGGTCGCAAAGGGAGGACAATGCCGCCATCGGCGATGACGTCTTCTGGATGGGTCGTCAGCTCGATCGTTTGAGAGTCGACCATGGCTGCCCGCAACGGCCAGAGCGCGGGGAATGAGGTGCCCTTTAGCCGGATCCGGAGTGTTTTCGCCACATCTGCGAGTTGGCCAATCTCCACGCCAAACCGAGCATGAAGTACCAGTAGTAGCCGCAGGGTCAGTAGCGTCTGCCAAGCGTACATCGCATGACGGCCAGGGCCGGCTGGACTGACATCCGGCTCCAGAATTCCGCGGCGGCCACTCCCGCACCACTCTCTCAACTGGTTTCGGGTTAAGCCGGTCAACCGCGTGGCATCGGAGGCTTGGAACATCGAATCCCCCTATAGTGGGTAAGTTACCCACTTATCTTAGCCGAAATCCGCTTCTTGTAAACTATAGTGGGTATTGTGCCCACTATAAGGAATCGTCATTGTCCTTATGAACTCGTGAGGTCTAACGGACATTCCTTACATAGCTCGCAGCAGCGGAGAAGCCGTGTAATCCGGAGCCACGCAAGTTCGCATTACTCTTCCAAGAGCGTAATATAACGATCGTTTCTTGTACGTCGAGCCCTGCCCGCCGGTAGCCGCCAATTTCTAGTGGTCTGACGGAAAGAAATGGCGTAAAAGAATCGGGTATCCGGATTTTAGTGTGGGACGACAGCTAAAGCACTTGCTTGTCTGACTGTTCTTGCTTGTAGGTTTCTAGTTTCGCAGGCTCGTCCGTTTCAAGCCTTCAGTGTGGGTTTTTCCTGCTGGCGCATGTCGGTGCAAGGAAGCAATCAGTGGGCAGGTCACCTTGCCTTGGCTCGAACTGCATGCCTTGACCAATTGGGATAGCGCCAACTCCATGCGCTGGAGATCGGCCAGCCGCAGGCGCACATCCGCCAGCCGCGCTGCCGCGAGGTCGGCGGACTCGTGGCAATGGGTGCCGTCCTCCAGCTTGAGCAATTGCGCAACCTCGTCCAGATTGAAGCCCAAGCGCTGAGCGGACTTCACGAACTTCACCCGGTCCACGTCCGTCGGCCCATAGCGGCGGATGCCGCCGATGGGCCGATCCGGCTCCAGCAGCAAGCCCTTGCGCTGATAGAACCGGATGGTCTCCACGTTGACCCCGGCTGCTTTGGCGAAGGCCCCGATGGTCAGGGTTTCCGGGATGTTCATCATGGCGCTTGACTCCGTACTTGGCTACGGAAGTAACGTTAGCGCATCACGCAAAGTCCCGGAAGGAGACCCTCATGGCAAAACCTAGCAACGGCCGCGGTGCACTGGCTGCCGGCGGCTTGGCCGCCATCCTTGCCTCGACCTGCTGCCTCGGCCCGCTGGTGCTGATCACGCTAGGCTTCTCTGGCGCCTGGATCGGCAACCTAACCGCGCTCGAACCGTATCGGCCGATCTTCATCGGCGCCGCGCTCGTCGCGCTGTTCTTCGCCTGGCGCCGCATCTTCCGGCCCGCCCGCGCCTGTGCACCGGACGACGTGTGTGCCGTGCCCCAGGTGCGAACAGCCTACAAGGTGATTTTCTGGATCGTGTCCGCCCTGGTACTGATCGCCCTCGCGTTCCCCTACGTCATGCCCCTGTTCTACTGAAGGAGACTGTCATGAAGAAATTTGTCGCACTGTTCGCTTTGACTGTAGCCCTGAGCGCTCCAGCTTGGGCCGCCACCAAAACCGTCACGCTGTCGGTACCGGGCATGACCTGCGCCACCTGTCCGATCACGGTCAAGAAGGCGTTGTCCAAGGTCGAAGGCGTCGTTGAAGCCAAGGTGACCTGGGAGCCCAAGGAAGCGGTGGTGACTTACGACGACACCAAGACGACGCCAGCCGCCTTGACCAAAGCCACCGAGAACGCAGGCTACCCTTCCACGGTCAAGAAGTGATCGTCCCATGACCGAGGCGATCACACTGCACGTCGATGGCATGACCTGCGGGGCGTGCTCCGAGCACGTCCGGCAAGCTTTGGAGAAGGTGCCCGGTGTGCGTTCGGCAGCGGTGTCCTATCCGCAACGGCGGGCTGAAATCACGGCTGATGCGGGCGCCGATTTGGAGATGGCACCGCTGGTCGCCGCCGTGTCTGCACTCGGTTACCGGGCGCAGGCTGCCGACATGCCGAGCAAGCCTGCGGACCTGTTGAACAAGACGCTGGGCGGGTTAAACGGCGAGCCGAAGCGCGGAGATGCAGAGCCGGCATTGCACGTCGCTGTGATTGGCAGTGGCGGCGCGGCGATGGCGGCGGCGCTGAAAGCCGTCGAGCAAGGAGCGCGCGTCACCTTGATCGAGCGAGGCACCCTCGGCGGTACCTGCGTCAATGTCGGCTGCGTACCGTCCAAGATCATGATCCGTGCCGCGCATATCGCCCATGTACGGCGCGAGAGTCCGTTCGACGACGGCATTGCGGCCGCTTCGCCGGCGATCCTGCGCGAGCGTTTGCTGGCGCAGCAGCAGGAGCGCGTCGACGAACTGCGTCACGCCAAGTACGAAGGTATTCTGGCCAGCACTCCCGCCATCACCGTGCTACGCGGCGACGCCCGCTTCCTGGACGACCGCCATCTGAACGTGCAACTGGCAGAAGGCGGCGAATGCGCAGTCGCCTTCGACCGCTGCCTGATCGCCACCGGCGCCAGCCCGGCGATTCCGCCGATCCCCGGCTTGCAGGGCACCCCCTACTGGACCTCCACCGAGGCGCTGGTCAGCGACCGTATTCCCGAGCGGCTGGCGGTGATCGGTTCGTCGGTGGTGGCGGTCGAACTCGCGCATGCCTTTGCCCGACTCGGCAGCAAGGTGACTCTCCTGGCGCGCAACACGCTGTTCTTCCGCGAAGATCCCACTATAGGTGAAGCCGTCACGGCCGCGTTCCGCAACGAAGGCATCGAAGTGCTGGAGCACACGCAGGCCAGTGAGGTGGCCTTTGCAAGCGGAGCATTCGTGCTCACGACCGGGCGCGGCGAACTGCGCGCTGACCGACTGCTGGTCGCCACCGGCCGCACACCGAACACCCGCGCCTTGGATCTCGACGCGGCAGGTGTCGCGGTCAACGCGCAGGGCGCCATCATCATCGACAATGGGATGCGCACCGGCACACCGCACATCTACGCCGCGGGCGACTGCACCGACCAGCCGCAGTTCGTCTACGTCGCAGCGGCGGCCGGTACCCGCGCCGCGGTCAACATGACCGGCGGCGACACGGCGCTGGACCTGACGGCGATGCCGGCGGTCGTGTTCACCGATCCCCAGGTCGCCACCGTGGGCTATAGCGAAGCCGAAGCACACCATGCCGGCATCGAGACCGACAGCCGCACGCTGACACTCGACAACGTGCCCCGGGCGCTCGTCAACTTCGACACACGTGGCTTCATCAAGCTGGTCGCGGAAGCCGGCACTGGCCGGTTGCTCGGTGTGCAGGCGGTGACCCCCGAGGCGGGCGAACTGATTCAGACGGCCGCGCTCGCCATCCGGGCACGGATGACGGTGCAGGAGCTGGCCGACCAGTTGTTCCCTTACCTGACCATGGTCGAGGGACTGAAGCTCGCAGCGCAGACTTTCACCAAGGATGTGAAGCAACTGTCCTGCTGCGCGGGGTAGTGCTGTGCTGAGCGTTCAGGCCCAAATGCTCAGCTTCATCCGTTGAGCCAAACACCCAGGTTGAAGCTTCGGGGCTTGTGCGATGGGTCAAGGTTTACTCGAAATACCCCTCTTCGAGCAGCCGCACCAACGTCGGAATGTAAGGTCCATATTCGACCACGCGTCTGACCTGCTTCTTGCGGATCGATGCCATCGTCATTCGCTGGAACTCGAAGTTCGTTGATACCTGGTCATCATCGACATCTACGGTCTCGACTACGGCCCCGTCCTTGCGCGCCTTCTCGTTGTAGAGCATCCGCGCCCGAATCACCTCGAAGCTGTAGCCCCTGCCCATGCGGTTCATGTCTTTGGCCAGTCGGTTGACGGATTCAGTATAGGCATTGGTAATGGGTTGTTCGAAGTAAGAGAAGATTTCGTCGTGCCAGTTGTGCACGGCGGTGGTCAGATCCTTGAACGTGGCCGCCAGCTCCGGCGGAATGTTGCCTAACCACGTCGCGCATGCCGCTTGAGCAACAGGAAGCGCTCATCCTTGAGCTTGAGGCGCTGCCGAGCCGGCAGATCCTTGCGAATGCGCTTGCGCAGCTTCTCCAGCGCGTCATTGGCCATCCGCTGGATATGGAAACGATCGACCACAATCCGCGCCTGCGGCAGCGTGGCACGCACCACCTGCTTGTAAACGGGGTACATGTCCATCGCCACCCACTCGATGGTGTCCTTGTCCCGCAGGTTGCGGAAATAGGGCAGCAGGTCGGCCTTGGCCCGGCTCGGCCGGAGGTCGAATACCGTCTTGCGTTCGATGTTGGTGATCATCGCCCGGTACTGGCCGATGATCTTGAGCTCGTCGATCCCCAGGATGCGGGGCGTCCGGAACCGGACCTTGGCCTCGAACTCCTCGATGAAGTCGTCAAAGACGTGGCGGACCGTCTTCTCGTCCAAGTCCACTTCGCGCGCCAGCGCCGCGAAGGTCTTGGTGAAGCTCTCTTTACGGATATAACGCACCAGGCGGGCCGTGGCTTGACGCTTGCTGTCGAGATCGGCGACAGGCTCGAAGAGCGTCTTATTGCACGAGATGCAGCGATATCGCCTGCGCTGGATGAACACCACGACCGGCTTGCCGTGCGTCGGCGTATCCTGAAACGACTGCTCTTGTGAGCCGTGACCGTGCAAACGTCCGACCTTGCACAGCGGGCAGGTTGCCACTGGCGCAACGCCTTCAGCCTTGACGACATAGCGCTCGTCATCGCCTACGACTTCAAGTGTATTGAGGCTACGCAACTGCAGAAAATCGGTCACTCAACACCTGGGCGAGCCCACACTGAAATCCGGTTTCTAGCTTAGCATGCTCGTTCTCGGTTCCAACACTAGAATCCGCCTTTTGAAATGAGAGCTACAACAGCCATAAACCCTGAAACCCACACCAGATTCCGGATACCCGTTTTTTTTAGACCACACTCGGCCGCGACCTTGCGCAAGGTGACCTGCACGCCGCCGCGATCCAGCGCCGTGGTCGTACACGCCGCTGCCTTTACGCCGCCCTGACGGCTGGGAAACACCAGCCGTGGGTTACGGTGCAGTTGCCAAAATCGACGCAACACCGCCAGCGTCATCGCCGGCAATGGCACCAGTCGATCCTTGTTGCCCTTGGCGTTGCGAATGTGCACGCGCTGTCGCGCAGCGTCGATGTCGCCCACCTGCAGGCGCAAGCCCTCACCCAGGCGCAGGCCCAGACTGTAGAGCGTGAAATACAGCACCCGGTAACTCACCACCCGTGTCGCCGCAAACAACTGGCCGGCCTCAGCCACCGTCACCACGTTGGGCAAGCGCCGCACCGTGGGCGGCTTGACCAGGTTCGGTGCCGGACACGGCTTGTGCAGCACATGGGTGTAATAGAACTTCAGCCCATACAGGCGATGCCTCACCGTGCTCCACGAATGGGAGGCAATCAGGTCGCTGAAGTAATCCGTCAGTTGCGCTTCGGTAAGCTCATCGATGCGCTCATCGAAATACGCGGCCACGTGCCGGATCGCCAGCGCGTAGGCCTCGATGGTCTTGGGCTGCAGGCCTTGCAACCGCAGGCGTTTGAGGTGGCTTGCATACTGCTGCTTGAAGTCTGTCGTCAGTGCTGTTTTCATGACCAGGTAGCCTCATCAATTCTTGGTCGAATGTCCCCCGGAAACGAGGGTGTGAGGCTACATTTTACAATTCCGCGAAGCTGCTCCTTTTTTTGCCGCGTAGCGGCTTCGTCCATCACATGGATTAAGCGCTGCACCGTAGCCAATTGGGCCTCTGGCCTTTCATTTGCAGTGGCAGCACTCCTAACCGCGCTATTCGTAGCGCTCTCCTTGAAGGACCCAACCATGAGCCGAAACGAGCCGCCTCCCGGAGTAATTGAAAAGATCATCTCGGGCGAAACTACTATCATCGAGTCATTCGATCCAGCCCGCATGGTGCGCTTGCGCCCGCCCGTAGACCCAGTGCCTGCAGCTGCGCCAACTCAGACCCCGACTACCGCAGAGACGCCGCAACAAACCTCGACTGATGCCAAACCGAGCAAGTGACCTCTAGCAGTTCCTCGAGAATCTTCCCATCAAGTTCGGACGAATAGCTGAAGTGGTCATCCCTGTCCCCACCGCTCAAGGATGGCCCGTAGCTCAATTGGTGCCTGAAGCGCTTCACCCTTACCGCAAAGCACTGGCTTGCCGTCTTCAACTCCCGCGGTCCATTCTCCGCTTAGGAGTGTTGCTGCCCGTTGAAAATTGACCAGAAAACGAGGGTTCTGCTCGCTGAAAATTGACCAGGGTGTTCTGACCTAACCTGCCGACCTTTTGGACCGGCAGGGAG
>MKWR01000017.1 GCA_001899855.1 Lysobacterales bacterium 63-13 | reverse complement strand
CAACGCTCGGAGTTACACTCCGACCAAGCCGAAGGAGCCTTCCCTCGGCTTCCATCCCTGGTCAATTTTCAACGAGCAGAGATGGTCAGTTTTCAACGAGCGCCAACACCACACGGGCTACGACGCCAAGGGTCAGGCGATCAGCACGACCGATCCGCTCGGGCGCACGACCCAGACCGCCTACGACGCACTTGGACGGATGCACACGGTGACGGATGCGGCCGGCGGCATCACCACCTATGTCTACGATACCCGCGACAATCTCAAAACGGTTACCGACGCGAACGATCAAACCCACACGTTTACCTACGATCTGGCCGATCGGCTCAAGACCGAAGCGCGCCCGCTGGGTGATCCGATCACCTACGAGTACGACGAAGTCGGCAATCTGCTCGTGCGCACAAGCCCGCAGGGTGAGCGTCGCGTCTCTATCTACGACGAGGCCGGACGCCGCACGGATGAGAACCACTATCCGACCAACAGCGAGACGGCGAGCCAGACCATCGTCTACAGCTATGATGGGCGCAACCTGCTGACCGGCTACACGCAGAGCGGCGACACCGAGAGCAGTGCGGTCTATGTCTACGACGCCAAGGGTCAGAGGAAGGACGAGACCGTCACCTACGGCTCCGGCCCGAGCGCCATCACCAAGACCCTCCATTACGGTTACGAAGCCAACGGGCTCAAGAAGAGCCTGACCTATGCCGACGGGACGATCCAGACGGCGAGCTACGACAAGAATCGCTTGGCCAGCATCGGCATCAAGGGCAGCACAATCCGCTATCAGGACTACCTGTGGCGCGTGCCCACCTCGATCATCCTGCCCGGTGCCACGCGCACGATCAGCTACGACCCGCTGCAGCGCCCAACCCGGATCAAGAGCGAATCCCTCGTCGCCACGATCATGGACTACCGGTACCAGTACGATGCCGCCGGCAACATCACCCAGCGCACGACCGAAGACGGGGAGTATTTGTATGGCTATGACGCACTCGATCGCCTGACTGCAGCCACGCCGCCGCTTGCCTTGCAGCAAGGACCGGGCAATCCGGATGGTCTGCCGCTGGAGCAGTACACCTATGATGGCGTACACAACCGCAAGACCAGTGCGCACCAGCCCGGGCCATGGACCTACAACGAAAACAACGAGTTGCAAGGCTATGGCGTCGACGCAAACACCGAAACCTATGAGTACGACGCCAACGGCAACACGAGCAAGCAGACGACCGGCAACCCCGCCAGCCCGAGCAAGGTCCGCCTGTTCCTTTACAACGCGGCCGAGCGCCTGAGCGAGATCAAGGACAACGGCGCGACGATCGCCAAATACCAGTACGACCCGATGGGCCGTCGCTTCAGGAAGGAGGTCAACGGCACCGTCACTTGGTTCCAGTACGCCGACGAAGGGCTGATCGCCGAGTTCGCGCAGAACGGCGCGCTGAGGCGAACCTATGGCTGGAAGCCGGGCGGTCTGTGGGGCACGGATCCGGTCTGGCTGGCGGATGTCTCAGGTTCAGCCTGGACGCTCAACCTCTATCACAACGATCATCTGGGCACCTCGCAGCGGTTGACGAACATCGCTGGCAACGTCACCTGGAGTGCGGTCAGTGAGGCATTCGGAAATACGGAAAATTCGGTCAGTGTGACTGATAATCCCCTGCGCTTCCCAGGGCAGTATCGCGATGAAGAAACCGATGTCTATTACAATTACCGACGCCAATATAGTTTTTCAGCCGGACGTTACGCAGAAAGTGACCCACTCAGTCTATACGGAGGTATAAATAGGTACATATATGCCGATCAAAAACCTTTAAAGTTTATTGACGCAAGTGGAATGATACCAACGGCGGATAAGCGCTATAGTGGGCCCGTATTGGTTCCGCCGGAGCAAGGCACCATTGTATGTGATGGTAATGGTGGATTGGTTCCTTATATCAGGGCTAGCGCGTGGGATTGGTTCTGTGTCGGGGTTGTCTAGTAGCCCACGAATTAGTTCACAAAAGTGATTACCTGAAAGTAAATCCTTGGGTGTGTACCGGACCATTGCCTTACCCAACTACGGTATATGAACCCGACGCGCGAGCGCACAATAGGTCTGAATATGATGCGTACACGGTATCTCTCGAATGTCTAGAGAAGCTCTTGGTGCAATGCTCTCAATGCAAAGATACAGTTCAAGCCTATATAAACGTCCACAGGAAAATGAAAGCTGACTACGAGTTCACGTATTAATGAATACTCTATATAAAGTGTTAGGTATAGTAATGTTCATTACGCCGCTCTCTCATGCTATCGAGAGGCCATTTGGTATTGACGCTTGTTGGCTTGTTGAAAATGATCGGCCTGTGGTTAGATTTGTTCTGACTAACCAAGGCAGTAGTCAGTTGGAGATCCCGTACACCGAATTACCATGGAATCAAAATATTATAATGATTCTATACCGCGGGAACCCCGGCGTCGGGTTCGAGCTACAGCAGAAGCACAGGCCCCTTAGTTTTCCGCCAGGCAGCGTTATAGTTTCGCGTGGAGAGAGTATTTCTAATGAAATGATGCTTGATCGGCATTTTGTTGATGTCGGTTCTCTTGAAGACATTAGCGAGCTAACATTTTTGTGGAGCTACTCTACGCCGAAACGTATTTCCAAAAGATATGATTTTAATGGTGTATTGTATCTATACAAAAACTCTGATCACTGTCTTGATTGAGGTGAGGCTAACTTCGAAGTGGATAGGGCTAGACGAGCTCTGGATAACCAGCCGAGCGTCGGATCGGAGCAAGCTCGGTGAGTTGACCTGCTCCCCATTTTCAGGACCAGTCTGACTTAAGTAGAGTCCGCCAACCCAGCGAGGGCGGACATGAAGAAGCGATTTACCGAAGAACAGATCATCGGGTTCCTGAAGCAGGCGGCGGCGGGCGCGCCGATCAAGGAGCTGTGCCGCAAGCACGGCTTCAGCGACGCCTCGTTCTACCTGTGGCGCCGGAAGTTCGGCGGGATGGACGTGCCGGACGCCAAGCGGCTGAAGGCGCTTGAGGCAGAGAACGCCAAGCTCAAGAAGCTGCTGGCCGAAGCCATGCTCGACAACGAGGCATTGAAGGTCGTCGCGCGGGGAAAATTCTGAGCCCGCAGGCGCGACGGGATGCCGTCGCCGCCGTGCGGGCTGCAAGTCAGGTGTCCGAGCGGCGGGCGTGTCGCGTGCTGGGCTTGTCGCGCAGCGTGCTGCACTACGCCTCACAGCGGAAGGAGGATGGGCTTCAGAAGCGCCTGATCGAGCTCGCCGGCGAGCGCCGGCGCTTCGGCTACCGGCGGTTGCACATCCTGGTCGAGCGCGAGGGGTTCGAGGTCAATCACAAGCGCGTCCATCGGCTGTACCGGCAGGCCGGCCTGGCCGTGCGCCAACGGCGCAAGCGCGCCCCTGTCGCGATCGAGCGGCGCCCGCTGCAGATTCCGCCGGGCCCCAACCACACCTGGTCGATGGATTTCGTCTTCGATGCCCTGGCCAGCGGCAAGCCGATCAAGTGCCTGACGGTCGTCGACGACTGCACCAAGGAATCGGTCGAGATCGCCGTCGCGCGTCGGATCAACGGACAGGGCGTCGCAGATCTGCTCGACGCCGCGTGTCGATTCCGCGGCTATCCCTCCATCATCCGCACCGATCAGGGGCCGGAGTTCACGGGGCGCGCGCTCGACCAATGGGCCCATGCCAACGGCGTCAAGCTGATGCTGATCCAGCCAGGCAAGCCGACGCAGAACGCCTACATCGAAAGCTTCAACGGACGGTTCCGCGACGAATGCCTCAACGAGCACTGGTTCGTCACGCTCGAGCAGGCCAAGGCGCAGATCGCGGAATGGCGGCGTGACTACAACGAGGTGCGACCACACAGCTCACTGCAGGGACGGACACCGGCCGAGTTCGCAGCGACCATTCGAGCGGATGGAACCATTGCAACCAAACCCGCGAGCGATAAGCTCGCAACCCAGGACTCTACGAAGTAGCAGATGGCCCTAGGAATGGGGGCAGGTCATCACCACCGAGCAACTTGCGTAGCAGTCGCCGGCTTCGGCTGTTTTGCAGCGCTCATGCTGCCTGCGCTCTTCGGAGTTGCTGAGCGCTGCCGATTCCCTTCAGCCAGCTTTGCCCAATGGCAGCTGCCTTCTCGATCAGCGTCTGGGCGGATCTGATGGCTCGCCAGTAGCGGGTTTCGGTGCCCAGCATTTGCTGTTGCCATTGCTGTTCGCTGAGTCCGAGCGTGCTCAGGATGGGCGGCTCGGCGCTGTCGAGGGCTCCGCGCTTGTCCTTACGCGTGAGGCGCGAGGTCCAGTCGATGAGTTCGAGATAGCCGGCACAGGTGACCGGCAGGGCCTGAGGGGACGGAAGGACGTTGACCGGTGCCAGGGGTGCTTTGGCTTCCTCAGCGTGCGAACGGATCGCCGCCACGCGCCGCGCGGCACTGGTGTGCATCGAGGATTCCAGGTTTCCGGCAATGCCGGCGCGAATAGGTTTGAGATCGACGTAGCTCATGCAGGTCAGCACCGCCGCGTCATCGAGCAAGGCCTGGCACTTGTATCGCCCCTCCCAGAAGCGGCCCGTGCAGGCATCCTCCTGGTTCGCGCGGCGGGCGATGGGTTCATTGAGGCTGCGCATGAACCAGGACAGGCTGGACAGGCGCTGACGGCAGACTGACAGACGTTCGGCATGCCGAGCAGGGCTTGCTTCTTCATGCGACACGCCGCGGGGTCGATCGCGCCATTGGTCGTCGCCGGGAGCAGGCGAACCCAGCGCGCCGCCACGTCCCGATCGGTCCAGATCGCGGCCGCATCCGGGGCGATGTGCAGCACGACATGCACGTGATTGCTCATCACGGCATAGGCATACAAACCCACGGCATAGATCTCCGCCAGCTCCAGAAGGCGCTGTTCCACCCAGTCCCGCCGATGCTCGTAGGATGTTCCGTTGTAGGGATCCACACCACACAGCCATGCCCGGCGCACACACCGCGAGATGCAGTGGTAGAAGCCGCGCGATCTGGGTGCGGGATCGGCGCATTGATGGTGCCATCGGGTATTGGCATCAGTATTGGCAGTCATGGCCATCGCCGACAACTGCTCCTGCGTTGTCGGCATACAGGCCATCCATGGCCATACGCCAGCAACTGCTTCGATGAAGAGCGTTCGATCTCAGATCGAATCCACATTGCTCTTTGGTCGATTGCTGATGTGGGTCAGCGGCTGATGTGGGCCAGCTGTTGATGTGGGCCAACTGTTGATGTGGGCCAACTGTTGATGTGGGTCAGTGCTGTGCGCTGACGTCATCTCTGGCATCGCCAGCAACTGCTTCGAAGAAGAGCGTTCGATCACAGATCGAACCCACCTTGCTCCCTGACCATCGTCGACAATTGCTCCTGCGTTGCCGGCATACAGGCCATCCATGGCCATAAAAAAACCCCGGGCGTTTCCACCCGGGGTTCTTGATCAAGCAATGGCGCGAAGATCAGGCAACCTGGACTTCGTCAGCCTGCATGCCCTTCTGACCTTGCACGGCGACAAAGGTCACGCGCTGGCCTTCCTGCAGGGACTTGAAGCCGCTGCCCTGGATCGAGCGGAAATGCACGAACAGGTCGGGGCCGCTTTCCGGCGTGATGAAGCCGAAGCCTTTGGCATCGTTGAACCACTTGACGGTACCGTTCTGGCGATTGGACATATCGAAACTCCTAACAACTCAAATGAAATGGTATTCACGTCCCCGGGAATCCCCTGGGGGCGAGACTGAGGTTGCTAAGGAGCGCGCAATCGGAACGATGGAATCGTGAAATTCGACCACATCGGGCCACGATTCACAGTGACCCTGGCAAACACAGTGCGCGTACTGTACAGAGGATTGTTCTACAAAGCGACTGTGGCGGAGAAAAAAATTCGGCATAACCCTTGCAATGCCCGGTTTTTTGTGCGCAATACGTCCAGAAACGGGATGAAACATCTTGTTTTTCAGTGACTTGTGCGTACAAGCCGCTCCTGGGCAGCGCCGTCATCGGGAAACGGCAAAGCCGGCCGAATCGGGGTTGCACGCGAAACCGGGCTCCGGCAGTGGCCCAATTGGCCGCAAAAGCCCATGTCGATCACGGTTTGCCGAGCAGCGCATCAGCCAAGGCCCGATAATCCGCCGCGAGCGCTTCAGCGTGCGCGGGACGGGCAAGCAGGTCGGCGAGCGCGGCCGGGGGCGTGAGCGGATGGCCGACCAGGGGTTCGACGATCTGCTCGAACTTCGCCGGGTGCGCGGTGGCGACAACCGCCCAGTCGCCGGTCGCGCCTGCTTCGCGGAGCTCCTCAAGCACGCGCACGGCGCAGGCGGTGTGCGGGCAGAACACTTCGGCGTAGCGCGACGGACCACGGCGGATCGTTGCGCGAATGGCCTCGTCATCGACGGCGCGGGCCTTGAACGCCTTGCGCAAGGCATCGGCATCCGGGTACAGCCAGCGCAGTCGTTCGAAATTGCTGGGTGCGCCAACATCCATGGCGTTGGCCAGGGTTGCCACGCTGGCTTGTGGCGAATAATCCGCGCCGGCGAAGAACTCGGGCAGGACGCGATTGGCATTTGTGGCCAGCCCGATCTCACCAAGTGGCAGGCCGCAGGCCCGGGCCAGGATCGCCGCCAGCGCATTGCCGAGATTGCCGGTGGGGATGACGAAATCGAGTGGCGTGCCAGTCCGTCGCCAATGCCCGATCGAGGCAGACGCGTAGTAGGCCATTTGCGGCAGCAGGCGACCAAGGCTGATGCTGTTGGCCGAACTCAAGGGGACGCGCGCCTGCAATTCGCGATCCGACAAGGCCTGTTTCACCAGACGTTGGCAATCATCGAAACTGCCCGCCACACGCAGGGCGCGGACGTTGCCGCCGAAGCATCCCAACTGGTGGGCCTGGCGTGGCGACACGCGGCCATCCGGATAGAGCACGACAACGCGCAGCCCCGGCAGTCCATGGAAGGCCGCCGCGACGGCGGCGCCGGTGTCACCCGAGGTGGCGACGAGAATGGTCAGTGGCGCTTGATCAACGGCATGCAGGCGCTGCATGCAGGCGGCAAGGAAGCGCGCGCCAAAATCCTTGAACGCTGCGGTCGGGCCGTGGAACAGTTCGAGCACATGGGTCTGGGCGACCGGCAGGGCTTTCAGCGGGGCTGGAAAGTCGAATGCCTGCGTGCAGATCGCGGCAAGTTCGTCGGCCAGCGCATCGCCGCTGAAGAACGGTTGCAGCAGGCGCGTGGCAATGGCTGGCAGTGATTCGTCGGCAGCGAAATCCTGCGGCGTGAAGGCAGGCAGAGCCTTCGGCACATAGAGGCCGCCATCGTCGGCCAGCCCGGCCATCAGGGCATGGCTGAGATCGACAGCCGTGGCTGCGTTGCGCGTGCTGGAATATTTCATCGGACAAGTGCCGCGGCAGGGCCATTGATCGGCGAGAGGAAGGCGGTGGCGGCCAACCCGGCCTGCTCGAACGCGGCAACCATTGCCGCGGCTGCCGCCGCGGCGCGGCTGCGCGTCTCGAACCAGGCGAAGACGCTGGGACCGGCGCCGGAAATCGACGCGCCCATCGCATCGTGGGCGAGTGCGGCATCCTTGACTGCATGGAAACCGCGAATCAGCGGCGCGCGGCGTGGCTCGACGAGCACGTCGGCCAGCCCTGCGCGGACCAGTTCGGCATCGCCACGCTGGCAGCCGCTGAGGACAAGGGCAAGGTTTGCACTTTGTGCAACGAAATCGGCGAGGGCATACGTTCCTTGTAGTACCTGGCGTGCGCGCCGCGTTTCCAGCACGGCATCGGGATGCACCACCACGCTGTACCAGGCCTCCGGCACCTCGATCCGCAGCAAGCGCCCGTGTGCGGCCAGGACGAGGCCACCGAGCAGCATCGGGCCGACGTTGTCGCCATGCCGGCTGCCGCTCGACACGGCCTCGCCATCGAGTGCAAAAGGATAAAGCTGCTCCGCGCTCAGGGGTTCTTCAAGCAGGGCGTTGGCAGCGACCAGGGCGGCGACGCATGAAGCTGCCGAGCCGCCCATGCCCGAACCGAGGGCGATGCCCTTTTCCAGTTCGACGGCGAAGCCAAACGGCAAGTCGAGCGCCTCACGCATTGCCAACAATGCGCGCCCGGCGGTGTTCTGCATGGGCTCCAGCGGCAAGTTGCGCACGCAGCCACGGATGGCGTCGATGCGCACCACGGCCTCATCGATGCGCCGCACCGTGGTTTGATCGCCGATGCCGGCAATGCTCTGGCCAAGGATGTCGAAGCCGACCGCAACATTGCCGATGCTGGCCGGCGCAAAGGCTGTCGCCGAAATCACAGGCGCGCCCCAAGTGCTGCGCCGAGGCGCAGCAGGTCGGCGAAAATGCCGGCCGCAGTCACTTCGCGACCGGCGCCGGGACCTTGCACGATCAGCGGATTGCTGGCGTAGCGCCGGGTCGTGAACTGCACGCTGTTGTCGGTCAGGCGCAAGTTGGCGAAAGCATGCGTCCCGGGCAATTCGACGAGGCCGACTCGGGCGTGGCCGTTACTGTCGAGGCGGGCGACATAGCGTAGAACGCAGTTCCTGGCGCGTGCCGCGGCGTATTGTGCGGCAATGGTCGCATCCAGTGTGTCGAGGGAAGCAATGGCTTGTTCCTTGTCCAGTTCGAGCAGTTCGGCAGGCACCAGTCCGCGTACCTCGACGTCGGCAAGTTCGATTGATTGCCCGGCCTCGCGGGCGAGGATCACCAGCTTGCGTGCGACATCGAGTCCGGACAGGTCATCACGTGGATCCGGCTCGGTGTAGCCGAGCGCGAGCGCTTCGCGCACCAGCGCCGAGAACGGCTGGCTGCCGTCGTAGCGGTTGAACAACCAGGCCAGGGTGCCGGAGAGGATGCCCTCGATGGCGATCAGCTCATCACCGGTATCGAGCAGGTCGCGCAGCGTCGAAATCACCGGCAGGCCGGCGCCCACCGTGGCCTCGTAGCGCAAGCGCCCGCCGCCGCCAGCGCGGGCATCTCGGATTGCCTGCCAGCGTGCCAGCGGCCCGGAACCGCTTTGCTTGTTTGGCGTGATGACATGGATGCCGGCGCGCAGCCATGCCGGGTAATGCGAGGCAACTTCGTCGCTGGCGCTGCAATCGATGATGACGGCGTGCGGAAGGTGCGCGGCATGCACGTGGCTGCTGAAGCGTTCGAAATCGGCAGCCTGGTCGCTCGATGCCAGTTGCACCGACCAGTCGGCGGAGAGATCCCCGCGTTCAGTGGTCAACAGGCGGCTGCTGGACATGATCGCGCGCACGCGCAAGTCCAGGTTGGCCTCGCGGCGCAGGCGTGGAATCGCCTCGCGCAACTGGTCGAGCAGGGCGCGGCCGACATTGCCGGGGCCAATCACGCCGACCGACAGGGTCTGTGGCGAGAGCCAGAATCCGGCATGCGCGGCACGCAAGGCGCGCGCCGCGTCGGCGCTGTCCAGTGCCACCGAAATGTTCCGCTCCGAGGCACCCTGGGCAATTGCACGGATGTTCACCTGGGCGCGGCCGAGCGTGGCAAACAGGCGCGCTGCCACACCGGGCATGCCGGCCATGCGGTCGCCGACGGCGGCGAGCACGCTGATGTCCCGTGTCACCGTGATCGCCTTGATCTGGCCCTGGCACAGCTCGCGATTGAACATGGCATCCAGGGCCACCTCGGCACGCGAGCAATCGGCACCACGCACGACCACGCAGATCGAGTGTTCCGAGGAGCCCTGCGAAATCATCACCACCGAAACCCTGGCCTCGCGCAGTGCTGCGAATACACGCTCGGCCGTGCCCGGCACGCCGATCATGCCGGCACCTTCGACGTTGACGATGGCCAGTTGATCGGCCAGCGAGAGTCCGCGCACGGGGCCTTCGGCGGCATCGCCGACAGTGGCGATGCAGGTGCCCGGATGCGCCGGCTTGAAGGTGTTGCGGATGTGGATCGGCACGCCCAGCGCCATGGCCGGCAGCATGGTCTGCGGATGAATGACCTTGGCACCGAAATAGGCCAGCTCGCAGGCTTCCTCGTAGGACAGCGCATTCAGCGAGACGGCTTCCGGCACGAGGCGCGGATCAGCCGAGAGCACGCCATCGACATCGGTCCAGATATGCAGCTCGCGGGCCTCGAACAGGGCGGCGAAGATTGCGCCGGAGAAATCGCTGCCGTTGCGCCCGAGCGTGGTCGCGCGCGCGGCTTCATCACGGGCGATGAAGCCGGTGATGACGATGCGCCGTTGTGGATGCCGTGCGCGCCACTCGGCCAGGCGCGCGGCACTGGCCTGCCAGTCGACGCTGACACCCAGTTCACCGTGGCTGACGACCAGCACCTCACGTGCATCAAGCAGGGCGCAATCCTCGCCGAGCGCTTCGATGTGGGCGCGCAGCAGAGTGGCCGACCACACTTCGCCAAGGCCCTGGATCGCGTCGAACGCCTCGCGTGCCGGAATGCCGAGCACCGCAAGGGCCTTCAAGGTGTCGGCAAGATCGGCAAAGCGCGCTTCAAGCCAGACCCGCACGGCGCCGGAGCGATCATCGAGCAAGTCGCGCGCGGTCTCGAGATGGCGCTCGCGCAGGCTGCTCCATTGCGCTTGCCAGGCGGGATCGCGCGCCGCCGCGGTCGCGGCAAGGGCGATCAGCGCATTGGTCACGCCCTGCATGGCCGAGACCACGGTGACCTGGGTTGCATCGTCGCGTTCGAGAAGGATGGCCGCGACCCGGCGAAAACACGAGGCATCGGCGAGCGAGGAGCCGCCGAACTTGTGCGCGATGACCGTTTCGGAATTCCCGGCCGCAAGCGCACCAATATCGTGACGCACGGCAGCAAGCGTGGCTGACAACTTGGCAAACGGACTCATCGGGCCTCCGGTGGGTGGCGCCGCGCTTTCCAGGGCTGGTCGGGATCACGCATCCCGCAGCCGTGTCGGGCTGCGGTGTCGGTGCGGTAAAACTATCTGCGCACGACGGACCGCACCCGAAGGGGTGTAGTCATCGTCGTCGTCATGATAATTGTGCGCATGCAGCAAGTGGATACGATCCAGCGCGGTGTTGTCAAGCAGGATTTGCCGGCAGACTCGCTCAGCGTTTGCGGTGCGCGGGCTTGTTTGCCATCAACTGGCGCAATTCGTCGCGTTCGCTGTCGGACAGGCCGCCATCGAGCTGCCGCGCAATCAGGTCATCGAGGCGCTGTTGGGACGTCTGGACGTCCAATTGCGCCAGTGCGCCGATGAAATCGGCACGGCCCTGGCTGGCATCGACGAGCAGGTCGAGGGTCGCCAGCTTGTTCAGGGCGACTGCTTCCTCGCGCCCGGCAAACTGTTCGAGCAGGGCGCCGGTGGTCAGCGTCGGGCGCTCGCGGCAGAGCCGGATCAGCTCGACCAGCAAGGGGATGCCGGGTTGGCGCAGCTCGGAAAAGGTCCACGGCGGCTCGATCTCGGCGGCGAGCGCCGGGCTCTGCACGAGCAAGGCGACCGCCGTGCGCACCAGCGAGCGTTGCGCGGGTCGCGCGCCGCCAAGGCGAGCGGTGGCGCGGATGTCGACCTGGGCGGTGCCGCCAGGAAGCACCGTCCTCGCCCCGCTCAGGCGTTCGAGTTCGGCATGCATGAGGTCGCGGAAGGCGCCATCGGGAATCTGCGCGATCAGTGGACGTGCCCGTTCGGCGAGTCGCGCCTTGCCGTCGATCGTTGCAAGGTTCACGTCCTTGCCGGTCTCGGCAAAGAAGAACTCGCTGAGCGGGGTCGCCTGCTTGAGCCGCTGTTCGAAGCCATCCACGCCTTCTGCGCGGATCAGCGAATCGGGATCCTCGCCATCCGGAACGAACAGGAACCATGCCTGGCGGCCGTCGCGCATGCGTGGCAGCACCGATTCCACCGCTCGCCATGCGGCCTGACGGCCGGCGCGGTCGCCATCGAAGCAGAAGTAGACGTCTGCAGAGTTCCTGAACAGGATTTCCGCATGGTCGCTGGTCGTCGCCGTGCCGAGCGTGGCTACCGCCTGGGTGATGCCGTACTGATGCAGGGCGATCACATCCATGTAGCCTTCGACGACCAGCAGGCGCGCGATCTTCGGGTTGGCATCGCGTACCTGCCAGAGGCCGAACAGTTCGCGGCCCTTGTGGAAGAGCGGCGTCTCGGGCGAGTTGAGATATTTCGGGCCCGCACCCTTGTCGGCCGTGCGGACAGCGCCGTGCGCGGCCTGCCCGTCAGCCGCGGCAGGTTCGCTGGCAGCCATGATGCGACCACCAAACGCGATCGTGCGCCCGCGCCGGTCGAGGATTGGAAACATCACCCGGTCGCGGAAGCGGTCGTACTTGCCACCGCGATCGCCGCTGGCCAGCATGCCGGCCTTGTCGAGCAGGGCGAGGCGTTGCGGCGTCGTGCCGAGCGCGGTCTTCAGCGCATCCCACTGGTTCGGGGCATAGCCGAGATTGAATCGCTTCAGTGTTTCCGCATCGAGGCCGCGTTGCTCGAAATACGCGCGTGCGCCGGCGCTGCGCGCCAACTGCTCGCGATAGAATGTGGCGGCCGCATCCAGCAAGGCATACAGGTCGCTGGCATCTTCGCGCGGCTTGTCGCGCTGGCCACCTTCGTACTCGACCTTGAGCCCGGCGCGCGCGGCCAGTTCCTCGATCGCGTCGGGAAATTCGAGGCGGTCGTAATCCATCAGGAAGCGGATCGCGCTGCCATGCGCGCCACAGCCGAAGCAGTGATAGAACTGCTTGGCCGGACTGACCGTGAACGACGGCGAGCGCTCGTCATGGAACGGGCAACGCGCCGACCAGTCGCGCCCGGCTTTCTTCAGCGTTACCCGCTCCTGGATCACATCGACAATGTCGATGCGGGTCAGCAGCTCGTCGATGAAGCGTTCGGGAATGCGGCCGGTCATGGCGGGAAGGGGGAATGGGGAATCGAAAAGGCGAGGGTGCCGCGGAATGTGGCTCTATCGATTCCCGACTCCCCGCTCTCCATTCCCGATTTCCTAGGCCAGCCGAGCCTTTATGAGCTCGGAAACCTGGCCCATGTCGGCACGGCCGGCGACCAGGGGTTTGACCAGCCCGACGACCTTGCCCATCTCGCGGGCGCTGGTCGCGCCGGAGTCGGCGATGGCCTTGGCCACGATCCTGTCCAGTTCCTCGCTGGAAAGTGGTGCCGGCATGTAAGCCTGGATGACGGCGACTTCGGCGCGCTCGACGGCCGCCAGGTCCTCGCGGTTGGCAGCGCCGTACTGCTCGATCGAGTCGCGGCGCTGCTTGAGCATCTTTTCGAGGATGGCGAGGATTTGCGCATCGTCAAGCACGATGCGTTCGTCGACTTCGCGCTGCTTGAGCGCGGCGAGGATCAGGCGGATGGCGCCGAGGCGTTCCTTCTCGCCCGCGCGCATCGCGGCTTTCATGTCATCGGTAATGCGGGCCTTGAGTGACATCGTGCACCTCGTTGATGGTTTGGTTGGGGGCTTGCAGCTTGCCGGATGCGTGCGCCACAAACACAAACGGCCGGCGCTGCGTGGGCAGTGCCGGCCGAAAGTTTCAGCCCGGATGTTGCTGGATCAGCGCGGAGCCGATCCGGCGATCAATCGGTCGTGCGCTGCGCCGAAGCGACCGCGCAACCGCTTGATCAATACATGCGCTGACGCTTGGTCACATCGCGACCGACGCGACGCAGGTGACGCTTGACCGCAGCCGCGCGCTTGCGCTTGCGTTCCTGGGTCGGCTTTTCATAGAACTCGCGCTTGCGCACTTCGGCCAGCACGCCGGCCTTTTCACAGGTGCGCTTGAAGCGGCGCAGGGCAAACTCGAAGGGTTCGTTCTCGCGAACTTTGACGCTTGGCATAGTCTCTCCGCTGTTAAACTCGACAACCCGGGCTCTCGGGCGAGCCGCGCATTCTATTTCATGCCTTCGATCAATGCAAAACCCGGTCCGGTGCTTGGTATCGAGACCTCCTGTGACGAAACCGGCGTGGCCGTGTACGACCGTGGACGCGGTTTGCTGGCGCATGCCCTGTACAGCCAGGTCGAGCTGCATGCCGAATACGGCGGCGTGGTGCCGGAACTGGCCTCCCGCGACCATGTGCGCAAGCTGCTGCCGCTGATCCGGCAGACCCTGGCCGAGGCGGGAATGGCCGTGGCCGACCTCGGCGGCGTGGCCTACACGGCCGGGCCGGGCCTGGTCGGTGCCTTGCTGGTCGGTGCCGCTGCCGCGCGCTCGCTGGCCTGGGCGCTGGAGATCCCGGCAATCGGCGTACACCACATGGAGGGGCACCTGCTCGCGCCGATGCTGGAGGAGGATTCCCCCGAGCCGCCGTTTGTCGCCCTGCTGGTCTCGGGTGGGCACTCGATGCTGATCGAAGTCGAGGCGATCGGCTGCTACCGATTGCTGGGCGACACCCTCGATGACGCCGCCGGCGAAGCCTTCGACAAGACCGCCAAACTCATGGGTTTGCCCTATCCGGGCGGCCCGGCCCTGGCCAGGCTGGCGGAAACCGCCGTGCCCGGCCAGTTCCGTTTCACCCGGCCGATGACCGATCGGCCGGGTCTCGATTTCAGCTTTTCCGGCCTGAAAACCCAGGTTTTGCTGGCCTGGCAACGCAGCGACCACGGCGATGCCGTGCGCGCGGCGATTGCCCGTGATTTCGAGGAAGCCATCGTCGAAACCCTGGTCATCAAGTGTCGCCGCGCCATGCAGGCGACCGGCGCCAAGCGCCTGGTCATCGCCGGCGGCGTTGGCGCAAACCGGCGTCTGCGCAGGCAACTGGCGGAAGCGGCCGACAAGGATGGCTTCAAGACCTATTTCCCGCGCCTGGAATTCTGCACCGACAACGGCGCGATGATTGCCCTCGCCGGCTCGATCCGCCTGCATGCCGGCCAATGCAACGATCCGCAGATCAAGGTGTTCCCGCGTTGGGACCTGCAAAGCCTGTCCGCCTTGGGCACGGCACCGTCAAATTCCGGAGTGGAGACGCCATGGACATAGTTTTCATCGAGGACCTGCGCATCGAGACCGTGATCGGCATTTATGACTGGGAACGGCGCATCCGCCAGGTCGTCGCCCTCGACATCGAGATGCGCTTTGACAACACGCGCCCGGCGGCCAGCGATCGCATCGAGGACACGCTCGACTACAAGGCCGTCTCGAAACGCCTGATCGCATTTGTCGAAGCTGCGGAATTCCAGCTCGTGGAAACCCTGGCCGAACGCTGCGCGGCTATCGTCCTCGACGAGTTCGACGTGCAGCATGTGCGCCTGCGCCTGGCCAAGCCCGGCGCGGTGACCGGGTCCCGCTCCGTCGGCGTGCAGATCGAACGTGAGCGCGGGGAAGCGCACGCGGCAATACACGTGCGGCAATGACCGCCGCCGCAGGGCTCAACCGGGTTTACCTCAGCCTCGGCTCGAACATCGAACCCGAGCAGCACTTGCGCGCGGCAATCGCTGCCCTGCACGCGCAATTCGGGGATTTGCTTGTATCCAGCGTCCATCGCACCGAAGCGGTTGGTTTCGACGGGCCGGTATTCCTCAATCTGGCGGTGGGCCTGGATACCGACTGGACGCCGCAGCAACTCGATCGCTGGCTGCATGCGCTGGAAGATCGCCATGGCCGCCGCCGCGATGTCGAGCGCTATTCGAGCCGCACGCTCGATATCGACATCGTCCTGTTCGGTGACCTGATCGTCGACGGCCCGGGTCATCTGCAGATTCCGCGCGACGAACTCAAGCATGCCTTCGTGCTCGCGCCGCTGGCCGAAATCGCTCCGTTTGCGCGGCATCCGCAGAGTGGCCGCAGCATCTCCGAGCTGTGGCGCGCGCATGCGCAGTACGACTCGGCAGCGGACATCGTCAGCCTGGACTGATCGGCAAGCCCGGCACAGCGTGACGCGTCGGCAGCAGCGTTCGCGCGCCGCTATACTCAACGCGCTGCCGGAAGGCGGCCTTTCTTTCGCGACCTAGGGAGTCGAAATGTTCGAGAAGTTTTCGCAGAGCTGGTCACTGGTCAAGGCCAGTGCGTCGGTGCTCAGATCCGACAAGGAATTGCTGGTCTTTCCGCTGCTCTCGGCGATCAGTTGCATCATCGTTGCCGCGACGTTCTTCGTGCCGGCCATGTTTTCCGGGATGTTCGCCGGCATGGATCGCGAACAGATGAATCCCTTGTTCTATCTATTCCTGTTCGCGTTCTACGTGGTGCAGTACTTCGTCATCATCTTCTTCAACTCGGCCCTGATTGGCGCGGCGATGATCCGCCTCAACGGCGGAGATCCGACCGTTGCCGACGGTTTCCGCATCGCCATGTCGAAGCTGCCGACCATCCTTGGCTATGCCGTGATCGCGGCCACCGTCGGCGTGATCCTGCGCGCATTGCAGGAGCGTGCCGGTTTCATCGGGCGTTTCGTCATCGGCCTGATCGGCCTGGCTTGGACGGTGGCCTCGTTCCTCGTCGTGCCGGTGCTGGTCAGCCAGGACATCGGCCCGATCGATGCGGTCAAGCGCAGTGCCGAGCTGCTGAAGAAGACCTGGGGCCAGAACCTGATCGGCAACACCGGCATCGGCCTCGTCTTCGGCTTGCTGTTCTTTGGCCTGGTCATCATCGGTGGCGGCCTGATCGTGCTCGCTGTTTCGGGTGGCGTCCTCGCCATCACCATCACCGCCATTGTCGCCGTGCTCGTGGCCTTCCTGCTGCTGGTGCTGATCCAGGCCGCCCTGCAAGGCGTCTATGCGGCAGCGCTGTACCGCTATGCCACTGAAGGCGATGCCGGCCAGGGTTTCGACAAGGCCATGGTTGCCGAGGCATTCAAGGTCAAGGCTTGAAGGCCGGGAATAGGGAATAGGGAATAGGGAATAGGGAATAGGGAATAGGGAATAGGGAATAGGGAATAGGGTAGCAGTGTTGTTCCTTCTCCCCTTGCGGGAGAAGGTGCCCGAAGGGCGGATGAGGGGATCTTGTTCTTGATCCCATTCCCTGTTCCCGCCAGCAAATGGCCCGAAAGCCAGCCGCCGTGGCCGCCAAGCTAAGCTCAGATCGCCAGCGAGCGTCCGCCGTCCACGCGCACGATCTGCCCGGTGACAAAGCCTGCGTCACGCAGCAGCCAGAGCACGGTCCTGGCGACGTCATCGGCCGTGCCGGCGCGTTTCAGCGGGGTGCGCGCGATGATTTCGTCCTTGTTCGCATAACTCGTGCCGTTTTCCGGCCACATGACCGCGCCCGGGGCGACGCCGTTGACGCGCACCTGCGGGCCAAGCTCATGCGCCAGCGCCTCGGTCATCGCCGCCTGCGCGGCCTTGGCCATGCAGTAGACCGAATAGCCGGGCAGCGGACGTTGTGCATAGATGTCGAGCAGGTTGACGATGGCCCCGGCGCGCTCGCGCAAGTGGGGAGCCGCCGCCTTGGCGAGGAAAAACGGCGCGCGCGCATTCGAGGCGAACAACTCGTCCCATTGCTGCGCCGTCACGCTTTCCAGCGCGGTCGGAAAGAACGCCGATGCGTTGTTGACCAGGCCATCGAGGCGGCCGAAGCGGTCGATCGTGTCGGTGACCAGGTCGGGCAGGGCCTCGACATTGGCCAGTTCGGCCTGCAGGGCGAGGGTGCTTGAGCCGCGCTGCAGTTCCAGGTCGCCAATCAGGCTGTCGAGTTCGGCGCGCGAGTTGCGGCAATGCAGGGCGAGATCGTAACCGGCCGCGTGCAGGGTACGCGCAATGGCCGCGCCAACCCGTCGCGCCGCTCCGGTAACCAGCACCACCGGTCGGCTGTTCGGCAGTTCCGTCATTGGTCTTCTCCGTGCACGTCGGTATGCTGTCAAGAGTGCCGCAACTCGGCGCAGCGAGCCAGCCGTGAATCCCACCTTGCCGACACCGGGCGACGACGAACTCGCCCTTTCCGCTCAACTGTCCGCCCTGCTCCGTGCCGAGATTGCCGCGCAGGGACCGATTGCGTTTTCACGTTTCATGGAACGCTGCCTGTATGCGCCGGGACTGGGCTACTACAGCGCGGGACGGACGAAATTCGGCGCCGCCGGTGATTTCGTCACCGCGCCGGAACTGGGCGTGCTGTTTGCCCAGTGCATTGCCGACGCGCTGGCGCCGTGCCTGCGTGAGCTCGGCAGCGAGGCGGACTTCTGCGAGCTTGGTGGCGGCAGCGGGGCATTTGTCGAGGTGGCGATGCGGGCATTGGCCGCGGCCAATGCCTTGCCACGACGCTATCGCATCCTCGAGCCGAGCGCCGATCTGCGCGAGCGCCAACATGAGCGCCTGCGCAGCGCATTGCCCGCGGAGCTTTTTGCGCGCATCGAATGGCTGGAGCGCCCGCCGGAACAGACCTGGCGTGGCGTCCTGTTTGCCAACGAGGTGATTGACGCCTTGCCGGCCACGCGCTTCGCCATCCACGACGGCGAGGTCTTCGAAGAGCATGTGACGGTCGACGCGACAGGTGCATTCGTGCGCTGCGATCGTCCGGCCGATGCACTTGTAGCCAGTGCCGTGCGCCATGTCGAGCGCGATCTCGGGTTGAGCTTTGCCGAGGGTTATCGCTCGGAGATCCTCGCGCAATTGCCCTACTGGATGCAGGCGGTGCTGGGCAGCCTCGAGGCGGGCATCGCCATGTTTGTCGACTATGGCTACCCGCGGGACGAGTACTACCGGGCCGAACGCGACGACGGCACCCTGGTTTGCCACTACCGCCATCGCGCGCATGCCGATGCCCTGTTCCTGCCGGGCTTGCAGGACATCACCGCCTTCGTCGATTTCACTGGCCTGGCCGAGGCTGGCAACCAGGCCGGATTCGCCGTCGCCGGCTACGCCACGCAGGCGCAATTCCTGATTGCCAATGGCCTGACGCAACACTTCGAGCAGGCCAGCGCCGATGCCGACGACATCGGCCGTTATCGACTTGCCCAGGAAGTGAAGCGCCTGACCTTGCCCGGCGAAATGGGCGAGAAGTTCCAGGCCATGGTGCTGGCCCGGAACATAACCCCGGCTGCCTTGCCGGATGGGCTTGCCGTCATCAACCAGGCGCGTCGCCTGTAATGAGTGAATCGACCGCCGGTCGTCGTCGCGCGCGGCTGCATCAGGAACTCATTTGTTCGAGCGCTTGCCGAATTCCTTGCTGATCCAGTCCGACAACAGGCGTTTCTCGAAGCGGTAGGAATCGCTGCGGCTGGCCGAGCCGCGATCAAGGAATGCCGCGTCGCGGAGTTTGCGTTCGCCTTGCTCGAGGACTTGGCCATCGGCACCGGTGAGCGTGAAGTTGAGATTGATTTCCGGTGGATAGATCGACTTGATCACGCGCACGTCGGTCGCGGCCGAGCCGCGGAAGGGTTCGACCTGGCCGGCCAGATCGACATCGGTGATCGTCACATCAAGGTGCTGGTCGGGCTGCAGCACAGCACCGGCCTGCTTGACCACGAGCTTCTGGAATTCGGTGAGCCAGATTTCAGGCTCGGGCTGGCGGAACGGTCGGCCATACTTGGCCTCGGTGAACTGCGTCGGATCCGTCCAGCTCACACTGACCTGATCGCTGTTGTGGTCCTTCTTCGCGGCGTCCTCGGCGTGCGCCAGCAGCGGGCTGCCGAACAGCAGCAGGCCGCACAGCAAGCTGTAAAAAGTTCGATTCGAGTCGATGGGATTCATGTCGGTCTCCGCTGATTTGGCGGCGATGGGTTCGCTGCCTTGGTCAAAGGACGTCGGCGAACGCTGTTTGGTTGCACTTTGCCCAGCCGTTCGGGCGCAGATTGGCTAGTCGTTAAGTCCATGTCGCCAATGCGCATTGCTCAGGCCTGGTCGAGCAGGGCGAAGGCGTCGCGGGTCAGGTTCTCGGCTGCCGCCGTCGTGCACGCCACGTCATCTTCGATGCGGATGCCGCCGAATTTGCGGAATGCATCGACGCGCTTCCAGTCGATGTCGCGCGCTTCGCGGGCGACCTTCAGCCTGGCCAGCAGCATGTCGATGAAATACAGGCCCGGTTCGATGGTGACCACGGCACCGGGCTCGATCGTGCGCGTCAAGCGCAGATAGGGGTGGCCTGGCGGGCGCTCGATCGTCCTGCCGGATTCGTCGGCGGCGAATGCGGCGACGTCATGCACCTGCAAACCAATGGGATGGCCAAGTCCGTGCGGGAAGAAGGTCGAGGAAACCCCGCTTTCGACCGCGCTCTCGGCACTCATGCGGATGAAGCCATGCTCGACAAGCACGCCAGCCAGTTGATGATGCGCATCGATATGCAGGGCGGCGTAATCCAGCCCGGCGCGGACTTGCCCGCCAAGCTTCCTCTGCACCGCGTCAACCGCGTCGATGAGGGCCTGGAATTCCGTTGCATCGGCCGCCGCATACGTACGCGTGATGTCGCTGGCATAACCGTGGAAGCTGGCCCCGGCATCGATCAGGAACGCATGTTTATGTGCCGGCGGCGCGTGCTGCAAATCGTGGTAGTGCAGCACGGCGCCATGTTCGTTGAGGGCGATGATGTTGGTGTATGGCAATTCGTTCTCGGTCTGCCTGGCCGCAGCTAGGTAGGCCATGTGGATGCCGAACTCCGATTCGCCGGCGCGAAACGCCCGCTCCGCCGCGCGGTGCGCACGCGTGCCGATCTTGCTTGCCACGCGCATCATCGCCAGTTCGAATTCGGTCTTTATGAAGCGATGGAAATGCAGGAAATCGAGCACGCCGCGCGGATTGTTCGGCACGAAACGGTCCAGCGCCGAGTTCTCCTCGCCGAGGATCGCGCAGCGGACGGGGTCCTTCGGCATCTCGGCCAGCGCCTCGTCGGCCTGGCGGATGATGACGATGTCGAAATGCTCGACCCAGTAACCGGCTGGCGAATCGGGAACCACGTGCCAATAATCGGCCGGTTGCAGGTAGATCAGCTTGGGACGCCGCCCGGGCGTGTAGATGATCCATGAGCCGGGCGCGCGGGTCACCGGCAACCAGTGCTTGAAATGTGGATTGACGAAGAACGGGTAATCGCGGTCATCGAGAAACTGGTAACGCAGCGAACCGGCCGGGATGACCAGATGATCGAAGCCGCCGCGTGCCAGGGCTGCATCGCTGCGCTGCTTGAGGATGGACAGATGCGCGGCAAACAAGGGATGCAGATCGGGATGCTGGGTATCCATGGCAACTCCTGGCGACGTGGATCCATTGTGCCGCGTCTGTGCCCGTGTTGCGATCCGCCAACCTACCCGAAGTGCTGCCGGGGCATCCGCCGATTCGGCCAGTTGCAGCGCATCCGCAAATCAATGCGGCCGGACCATCGCCGATTCCGGCAATGGCTGGCCTGTGCGGCACGAACATGCTTGAATGCGCGTCTGGAAGCGGGGGTGCCGCAATGTCGGCTGAGAGAGTCCCTTGGAACCTGATCCGGTTGGTACCGGCGTAGGGAGCTTCGTCAGACGCACGCCACCACGCGTTCGTCGACGCCCGCTTTTGTGAAGACCCATCGTCGCGCCGACTATCGCGTGCCACATTCACGAAACGCAGGACCCGAATCCATGAACGCCGTACCCGCTCCCCTGTTGCGCGAAGCCGCCGAACTCTCCGAATCGGTCGTGCGTCCGATTCCGGGATCGCACAAGATCCATGTCCAGGGCAGCCGGGCGGACATTCGCGTGCCGATGCGTGAAGTGCGGCTCGAAGATACGCCAAGCACGTTCGGCGTCGAGAAAAACGCGCCGTTCGCGATCTACGACACCTCGGGGCCGTACACCGATCCGGATTACCGCGTCGATCTCGCCGCCGGCCTGCCGGCAATGCGCGCGGCCTGGATCGAGGCGCGCGGCGACAGCGAGCCGCTTTCCGAATTCTCCTCGCCGTTCACGCGCAGGCATGCCGATGCGCAGCAGCTCGATCACGTGCGCTTCCCGAACGTGCCGAAGCCGCGCCGGGCCAAAGCCGGCAGGAACATCACGCAGATGCACTACGCGCGCCAGGGCATCATCACCCCGGAGATGGAATTCATCGCCATCCGCGAAAACCAGAATCTCGAGCGCATCCGTGAACAGCATCTGCTCAAGCAGCATCCCGGGGAATCGTTTGGTGCTTCGCTGCCGAAGCTGATCACGCCGGAATTCGTCCGCGATGAAGTCGCCCGCGGTCGCGCCATCATCCCGAACAACATCAATCATCCCGAATCCGAGCCGATGATCATCGGCCGCAACTTCCTCGTGAAGATCAACGCCAACATCGGCAACTCGGCCTTGTCGAGTTCGATTGCCGAGGAAGTCGAGAAGATGGTCTGGTCGATCCGCTGGGGCGGCGACACGGTGATGGATCTGTCCACCGGCAAGCACATCCACGAGACGCGCGAGTGGATCATCCGCAACTCGCCGGTGCCGATCGGCACGGTGCCGATCTACCAGGCGCTGGAGAAGGTCGGCGGCATCGCCGAGGACCTGACCTGGGAGCTGTACCGCGATACCTTGATCGAGCAGGCCGAGCAGGGCGTGGATTACTTCACCATTCATGCTGGAGTGCGCCTGCCCTTCATCCACCTGACCGCCAAGCGTGTCACCGGCATCGTTTCGCGCGGTGGCTCGATCATGGCCAAGTGGTGCCTGGCCCATCACAAGGAATCCTTCCTCTACGAGCGTTTCGAGGAAATCTGCGAAATCATGAAGGCCTACGACGTGGCGTTCTCGCTTGGCGACGGCCTGCGCCCGGGCTCGATCGCCGATGCCAATGACGCCGCGCAGTTCGCCGAACTCGACACGCTTGGCGAGCTCACGCAGATCGCCTGGAAGCACGATGTGCAGACCATGATCGAAGGCCCCGGCCACGTGCCGATGCATCTGATCAAGGAGAACATGGAGCGGCAGTTGGAGAAGTGCGGCGAGGCGCCGTTCTACACACTCGGCCCGCTGACCACCGACATCGCGCCGGGCTACGATCACATCACCAGCGCGATCGGTGCGGCGATGATCGGCTGGTATGGCACGGCCATGCTCTGCTACGTCACGCCGAAGGAGCACCTCGGCCTGCCCAACAAGCAGGATGTGCGCGACGGCATCGTCACCTACAAGATCGCCGCGCATGCCGCCGACCTCGCCAAGGGCCACCCGGCCGCACAGGCGCGTGACAACGCGCTGTCGAAAGCACGTTTCGAATTCCGCTGGGCCGACCAGTTCAACCTCGGCCTCGATCCGGAAAAGGCCAAGGAGTTCCACGACGAGACCCTGCCGAAAGAGGCGCACAAGACCGCCCATTTCTGTTCCATGTGCGGGCCGAAGTTCTGTTCGATGAAGATCACCCAGGACGTGCGCGACTATGCCGCGAAACTCGGCACCGACGAGCAGGCCGCGCTTGACGCCGGCATGGCGGAGAAGGCCGCCGAGTTCCGTGCCAGCGGCGGGGATGTCTATCAATAGGAGATTCGTGGCCGAAGGATCGCTGCGGCGGCGTGATTCGCAGGACGGAGATTTCTGGAGAAGCTCATGAATGTCTTGTCCATCCAGCAATTCCTGCTTTATTCGCTGGCAGTGAATTACGCGATCCTGCTGGTCTGGTTTTGCGGCTTTGTGTTCGCCCATGAGGCGATGCGCAAGCTGCATTCACGCTGGTTCCGCTTGTCTCCGGAACAGTTCGATTGTGTCCACTACGCGGGAATGGCGGCGTACAAGATCGGCATTTTCCTGTTCAATCTTGCGCCGCTGCTGGCGATTTGGTTGGTCGGAAATACCGGCTAGCGCCCCAGTGATCGCGGTCTCAGCCGCTTGTTCAGCCTGCGCTGCAATGTACTGAGGAGAATGGCCCCCTCATGTCATTGTCGCGAGCGCGGGGATACTCCCGCGCGTGGCGATGTCCGAACCGTCCCTGACCCGAGGAGCTGACAGCATGGCCACGAAAAAGCCCTTTGTTTCCGATATCGAGAACATCCGCAAACGCGCCCGCGAACACATCGAACGCGGTGCCATCACCGAAGGCTACAAGGCCGATCGGGACACGGTGATCAAGGTGCTCAATGCCGCGCTGGCAACCGAGATCGTCTGCGTGCTGCGCTACAAGCGCCACTACTACATGGCCTCGGGCATCAATGCCAACAGCGTGGCGGCTGAATTCCTTGCGCATGCCAACGAGGAACAAGGCCATGCCGACCGCATTGCCGAGCGCATCACGCAGCTGGGTGGCGCGCCGGACTTTTCCCCCGATGGCTTGTTGACGCGCAGCCATTCCGATTACGTGGAAGGCGATGATCTGGTCGACATGATCAAGGAGAATCTCGTCGCCGAGCGGATTGCCATCGACAGTTATCGCGAGATCGTCGATTACCTGGGATCCGCCGATCCGACCACGCGGCGCTTGATGGAGGAAATCCTCGAGGTCGAGGAAGAGCATGCCGAGGACATGGGCACCTTGCTGGAACAGCTTGGCAAGAAAGGCGAGCCGGCCAAACCAACGCCGCGCAGGGCCCCGCCTGACAAGCGCAGGCGCAAGTCCGCGCGCTGAGGCAAGCACGCAACCGGTTGCCGTCAATGCCCTCCTTTGACCATGCGGGTGTATAAGGCTTTCTTCCCCGCTGCGGAGCTCCTGTCATGAGGCTTATCCATCCACTTGCCGTCCTTCTCGCTTTGGCTGCCCTGGTGCCGGCATCGCCCTTGCAGGCGGCGTTGAAGGTTGGGTCGCAAGCGCCCGACTTCACCGCCTCCGCCTTCCTCGCCGGCGAGCCGTTCACCTATTCGCTTGCCGATGCCTTGAAGAAGGGTCCGGTTGTCGTCTATTTCTTTCCCGCCGCGCACACGCCGGGCTGCAACATCGAGGCACATCTGTTTTCGGAAGCCATCGACGAGTTCAAGGCGGCGGGTGCGAGCGTCATCGGCGTGACTGCCGGCAACGTCGATGAACTTGCCGCCTTCTCCAGGGAAACCGAATACTGCGGCGGCAAGTTTCCCGTTGCCGCCGATCCCGGGGCGAAAATTGCCGGGCAGTACGATGCATTGCTGACGAAGAAGCCGGGCTGGTCCAATCGCACCTCCTACGTGATATCGCCCGCGGGATCGATCGTGCACGTGCATTCGGATCTCAGCCCCGATCACCATGTCAGCGAGACCCTGAAAGCGGTGCAGGCGCTGGAAAAAAAGGACTAGGCGAGTTTGCCAGGGCGTGCCGCGTTAGCCGGCGATCAGCGCTTCGCGGGCTGCATCCTCAAGGTGCTTCATCATGGCGCGATAGGGCCCCGGGCCGTGGCTGACGCGGGCGACACCGAGCTCGCCGAGGCGGCGCAGGGACGGCGCGCTGGCGCTTTTCATGATGTTTAGCGGCAGCGCTGATTCGCGGGCCGCGCGCTCGATCAGGGCCGGATCGACGAGGCCCGGGATGAACAGGCCGTCGGCACCGGCGTCGGCATAGGCGCGACCGCGCTCGAGTGCCGAGCGCAGCAGCGCGAGATTGTGGTTTTCGGCGGGTGCCTGCATGAAGTCATCGGTGCGCGCGTTGATGAAGAACGCCACGCCGGTTGCTTCCGCGGCAGCGCGGGCGCGCGCCAGCCGTCGCACATTGTCGGCAGGTTCACGCAAGCGGCCGTCCTGCGGAAAACTGTCTTCGAGGTTGCAGCCGATTGCGCCGGCTTTGATCGCGCGGGCAACCGTGGCGGCAACGTCGTCGGGCTTCTCGCCGTAGCCGCTTTCCAGATCGATTGAAACCGGCAGGTCAACGGCAGCGACGATGCGTTGCAGATTGCCGACGGCGAAATCGAGCGGGATGAGTTCGCCGTCGTCATAGCCATTGGCGGCAGCAACCGACCAGCTGCCAAGGGCAAGTGCCTTGGCACCGGCTGCAGCCACGGCACGTGCCGAACCCGGATCCCAGATATTGAACAGCAGCAGCGGATTTCCGCGGACATGGAGCGCGCGGAATTGCTCGGCAAGCGTGTTTTGCCTGGACATCGTCGCCTCGATCGCAAGGGCGCGCATCGGTTTGCCGAGGCGCGTTCCCGGGGGACCGATTGTAGTGGATCGGCGCGGCATGGCACCCGCGCCGCACGCGCGCGGCTGCGCTCAGGCGGCAAGCAGCTTGTTGCGCTCGATCTGCACGAGGCGCTCATTGACGCGGATGAACTCGGCCAGCAATTCGTCCCCGGGGGTGCTGGCGAGTTCGGCCTTGGCGCAGCGGATCCACGCTTCGAGGCGGGTCAGCGTCTTGATCGTGGCGAGGGTGTCGCGTGCTTCTTTGCGCATGTTGCGGATTTCCTGGAAGTACCCATGCCGCTGCGGTTCGATCCGTTGTGCTCGCGCGGCGTCGTTGCGGATGAGGGCGACAGCATCAGGCAACGCTGTTTGGCTGTCGTCAGGGTTTCATCGCGTCTGCCTGTAGGAAATTTCCTACACGCCTTGCAGGAGTTCCCGGATCCGGCCATTGCCGCCCCGGCAATCGGTACGGCGCAGAGTCATGGCCAGCACACGATTGCGAAAATGAAGGTGGCGCGGACGCTGGATTTCCGGCGGCTTGCAGGTCTGCACGATTCATTTGCGCCGTGCGAAGATGCGCACTCGAAGATCCTGCCCGGCATTGCCAATCAACCGGGCCAAGCGGATCCGGGTCGTTCCCAGGAGGCTTCATGGAATCGTCAGCGCTTGTCGTCCGCCGCTCGTCATGGTTCGTCCGTGGCCTGCTGGCCCTCTTGCTTGCCGTGGGCCTCTCGATCCTGGCGATGATGTGGTGGTGGGATACCGAGCCCGGCTATTTCGATCCGATCAAGGCAACCCAGCAGCGTGCCACCGAGCGGCAGCAGCCGGTGGTGGTGGGTTCGGCGACGACCACGGCGCTGATCCGCAGCCTCGAGGTGATGCTCGACAAGCGTGGCGGTTACCTGAGCAACGACAAGCTGCCACCGGGCGTGCTGCTGGACAATATCCCGAACTGGGAGTTTGGCGTCGTCACCGCATCGCGCGACCTGACCCGCGCCCTGCGCAACGAGTTCAGCCGTTCGCAGACGCAGTCGGTCGAGGACAAGGATCTGCAGGAGGCCGAACCCCTGATAAGTTCGCCAAACGACCGCTGGCTGCTGCCGAGTTCGGAAAGCCAGTATCGCAAGGCGATCGGGCGCATCGACAGCTACTCCGCGCGCCTCGCCGACGCCGACAAGGATGATGCGCAGTTTTATGCGCGTGCCGACAACCTGGTCGATTTCCTTTCGGTTGTCTCGACGCGGCTTGGTTCGCTGTCGCAACGTCTTTCGGCGAGTGTCGGGCAGATGCGCATCGACACCGATCTGGCCAATGATCCCAATGCCCAGCAATCCAGGCCCGCCGCCGGTTCGCGCATCGTCAAGACCCTGTGGACCAAGATCGACGACAACTTCTACGAGGCGCGCGGTTATACCTGGGCCATTCGCGAACAGCTGGAGGCGATCCGCGTCGATTTCGGCCCGGTGCTGCGCGACAAGAACGCCATGATCAGCCTCGAGCAGGTGATCCGCGAAATCGAGGAAGCGCAAAACCCGCTGAGCAGCCCGATGGTCCTGAACGGCTCGCCGTTCGGCTTTTTTGCCAACCACTCGCTGGTGCTGGCCAACTACATCTCGCGCGCCAATGCCGCCCTGATCGAACTGCGCGAGCTGCTCAAGCGCGGGTAGGCGGCAATGGCGAACAGGGAACAGGCAATGCGAAAGCACGCGTCGTGGAGGCGCTGCCCTGGTGGCAATGTTTCATGTTTTCCGCTTCCAATTGATTCGCCGTTTGCAGCGCTTTCTTCGGAGCGGCTGCGCTGTTCGTTCCGACATGCCGTCTCCACGATCCGACTCTCGATTCCCGATTCCCCATTCCCGGCTTTCGGCCCACTGTGATTTTTTCCGCTGTGCGGCGAATCATGCAGGCACACGGGCACAATCGGACGGGCAAGGGGATCATGCAGACCATGGCATTCACGGCGCCAGGATCACGACGCGAACGCTTCGGCGAGTTGCTGGAACAGCATCACAGGATCGTTTTCAAGGTCGCCGGCAGCTATGCCCGGCTGGCCACCGATCGGGCCGACCTGGCCCAGGAGATTCGTGCGCAACTGTGGCGGGCGTTTCCCGGCTATGACGAATCGCGCTCGTTCCCGACCTGGATGTACCGCATCGCGTTGAACGTGGCGATCTCGCATCTGCGCGATGCCGAGCGACGCGACCGGCACAGCCTGCCACTCGACGAATCCGCGCACGAAGCAGCGCTTGTCGGTGGCATCGACGAGCCAGACGAGCGCGTCCGTGCGCTGGAGGATTTCATGGCGCGACTCGACCCGCTCAACCGTGCCTTGTTGCTGCTTGTCCTCGAAGAGCGCAGCTATCGCGAGATTGCCGAGATCCTCGGCCTGAGCGAAACCAACGTGGCAACACGCATATCGCGCCTCAAGCAACGCATCCGCAACGACACCTCATTCAAAGGCTGAACCAACATGGATACGACGATGGAATTCGATGACATGAAAGCCGCATGGCAAACCCTCGATCGGCGCCTCGAACAGCAGCACGCGCTGAATCTGCAACTCTTCCGCGATTCGCGCGCGGACAAGGCGCGCAGCGGCTTGCGACCCTTGTTCTGGGGCCAGATCGCGCAGATCATTTTTGGTGTATTGATGATCCTGCTTGGCGTTTCGACATGGAGCAGCCAGCGCGAGGTCGTCGGCCTGTTCTTCAGTGGAATCATAGTGCACGTCTACGGCGTGCTCGCAATCATGTTCGCCGGCATCACGCTGGGCATGATCCAGCGGCTCGACTATGCCGCACCGGTATTGACGATCCAGAAGCAACTTGCACGGTTGCGCGGGTTCTACATCCGCAGCGGGATGATCATTGGCCTGTCGTGGTGGCTGTTCTGGATTCCTTTCGTGGCCAGCCTTTTCGCCTGGCTGGCCGGCGTCGATTTCTACGCCAACATGGGCGCCGCGATCGGCTGGTGCATCGCCAGCGGAGTGGTCGGCCTGCTCGGCACATGGGCTTTCCATCGATGGGCCCAGCGCAGTGGCCGCACGCGGCTGCGCGAGGCCATGGACAGCAACATGACCGGCAGCAGCCTGCGCAAGGCACAATCGATCCTCGACGAGATCCGGCGTTTCGAGGAGGAATAGTGCTCGATGACGGATTGCGGCGTTGAATGAATGGATCGAAGCGCAATTCCCTCAGGCGGGAAATTGCGCTTGACCTGCGCCGGCAAAACGGAAACCCTCGCTGGATCCACTGTGGATGCCACCAGGGAGTGCCGATGAGTATCGAGATTGTCCATGAGCCCGCCGCCACGCGATTTGTCGCCGTGGTCGAAGGGCAGCAGTGCGTGGTCGAATACCAGTTGTCGGGCAACACCATGACGATCACCCACACCGGCGTGCCGGCCAGCCTCGGCGGACGCGGCATTGCCGGCCAGCTGGCGCGCTTTGCCCTCGACGAGGCGCGTGCGAAAGGATGGAAGGTGGTGCCGGCCTGCTCGTATGTGCAAGCGTGGATCGACAAGCACCCCGACTACCAGGATCTCCTCGTCTGAGCTCAGCTTTCCGAGTTGCGATAGCGCTCGACGCTGGCGAGGATTTCCTGCTTGGCGGCGTCGGCGTTGGCCCAACCTTCAATCTTCACCCACTTGCCGTTTTCAAGATCCTTGTAATGCTCGAAGAAGTGGCCGATGCGTTCCAGCCAATGCCTGGAGACCTGATCGATGTCGCTGATATGGGCGTAGCCTTCGAACACCTTCGGGATCGGTACGGCAACCAGCTTCTCGTCGGCACCGGCCTCGTCGCTCATGCGCAGCACGCCGACCGGACGGCAGCGGATTGCCGAGCCGGGTACCAGCGGCAGCGGCAGGATGACCAGCACGTCGAGCGGATCACCATCGCCACCCAGGGTCTGCGGGATGTAGCCGTAGTTGCACGGATAGCGCATCGGCGTGGACAGCACGCGATCGACGAAGATCGTGCCGCTGGCCTTGTCGACCTCGTACTTGACCGGTTCCGCATCCTTGGGAATCTCGATGATGACGTTGATTTCGTTCGGCACGTCCTTGCCGGTGGAAACGAGCTGCAAAGCCATGGAAACTCCTTGATGAGGACATCCGCGCACAGCGCATGAGCGCCGGGATTTTCGGGGGCGTCATCATACGGGACTCGTTGCTGCGACGCAGCATCGAGGTCCGCGAGGCTTATTCCATGTTCATCATCGGGCAGCATTTGCCGATGCGCTGCCCAGGCCGGGCGATCCCTGCAAGCGAGGTATCAGGCCATGAAAACCCGCAAGGTCGATGTCGCGATCATAGGTGGCGGAACCGCCGGCATGGTCGCCTATGGCGAGGTGCGCAAGCACACCGGGAGCATCGCCTTGATCGAAGGCGGGCCATTTGGCACCACCTGCGCGCGCATCGGCTGCATGCCGTCGAAACTGCTGGTTGCGCCCGCGGAGGCGCGCCACCGCCTGCAGGCTCTGCCGGCGTTCGGTATCGGCAGCGATGCCGGCAAGGTGGACGGCGTGGCGCTGATGCGGCGCGTGCGTGCCGAGCGCGATCGCTTTGTCGGCTTTGCCACGGATACCGTTGCCGCATTCGACCCGGGCCACATCGTGCGTGCCTACGCACGATTCGCCGAAGCCCATCGCCTGCATCTGGACGCGCCGGATGCGGAACAGGCACCGGCAGCGGATATCGAGTGCATCGAGGCGGCGCGCATCGTCATTGCCAGCGGCTCGCGACCGATGATTGCCGATGCCCTGAAGCCGGCGGGCGATCGCCTGATCAGCAGCGACGAGGTGTTCTACTGGCAGGATCTGCCGCAATCGGTCGCCGTGTTCGGCGCTGGCGCGATTGGCGTCGAACTCGGCCAGGCCCTGCATCGGCTGGGTGTGCGCGTGCGTCTGTTCGGCCGCGGTGGCGGCATCGCCGGCTTGCAGGATGCCGCGGTTCGCGCAGTCGCCGTGCGCACGCTGGCCGCGGAAATGCCGGTCAGTCTCGATGCCCGCGAGGTGCGCGTCAGCCGCGATGGCGATGCCGTGTGCATCGACTTCATCGACGACGAGGGGCGTCCGCGCAGCGAGCGCTTCGACTGGCTGCTGGCGGCCACCGGACGCACGCCGAATGTCGATCGCCTGACCCTGGAAAACACCGCCATTGAACGCGACCCACGCGGCGTGCCGGTTTTCGATCCCTTGACCATGCAGACCAGCGTCAAGCACATCTTCATCGCCGGCGATGCGGCGGCGGACCGGCCGATCCTGCATGAGGCAGCCGACGAGGGCCATCTGGCCGGACGCAATGCGGGACGCTATCCGGAAGTATTGCGCAAGCCGCGACGCACGCCGATGGGCATCGTCTTCTGCGATCCGCAAGCGGCGTTTGTCGGTGCACGACATGCACGGCTGCTTGCCGACAAGATCGATTTCGCAAGCGCCCAGGTTTCCTTCGAGAACCAGGGCCGTGCGCGCGTGATGCAGGTCAACCAGGGCCTGCTGCGCGTCTATGCCGAACGCGGCAGCGGCCTGCTGCTGGGTGCCGAGATGTTTGGCCCGGACGCCGAACATCTGGCGCACCTGCTGGCCTGGGTCGTGCAATTGCGCAAGAGCGTCGCAGAAGTGCTGGAGTTGCCGTTTTATCACCCGGTCATCGAGGAAGGCCTGCGCACTGCCTTGCGCGCGCTGCTCAAGGAACTCGGCATGGCCACGAAGCCGCCGTCGCCATGCCTGGATTGCGGTCCCGGCACTTGAGGCTCGCGGTCTTCCGCCCGGGCCGCTACGGCTTGCGCGTGGCGGTCGGGCCAGCCGGGTTCTCGGCAATCGCGCGCAGCACGGCGCGATGCGCGGCCTTGGAGACGAGGATGATGGCGAGCACGCCGACGGCAGTAGCGGCATAGATCGGCAGATCGTGTTGCCAGCCTTCTTGCGTGCCGGCAAGGCCACGCGTCAGCCATTGCTTGCCGGCGTGGCCGATATACGCCTCGATCGCGTAGTGGCTGAGCAGGACCAGGCTGGCAAGCATGAAGCCGGCAAAACGCACGCCGGCCGCGCCAAGCAGATAGCTGATCAAGGCCGGATTGAGCGGGGTCAGGCGCAGCAGTACCTGCAGGCGCAACTCGTCGCGGATCACCGCCGACTGGATCGAGCGCAGCAGGGGGCGGCTTTGCAGTGCGTTCTGGATCCGCGCATGCAGCAGGCGGCGGGCGAGACCGTATTGCAGCGCGGCGGCAATGAGGTTGCCAAGCAGCAGCAGGCCAATTCCCCAGGCGAGTCCAAACAAGGCACCACCAACCAGGCCAAACAATGTTTCGGGAACCAGCATCGAAGTGCCGATGACCAGCAAGCCGACAAAGGCCACGCGACCCCACGGGCCGAGTGCGGCGATCGCCGCTTCGATCGCCTGCAGGTGGAGCTCGGCTTCGTGTCCAAGCACGACCACGGCAACCACGACCAGGATCACCGCCAGCGCCAGCGGCAGCAAAGAACGCAGCTCGCCGCCGAGCAGTTGCCGCCGGCGCTCGGCCTGCGGCGTTTCCGGCTCATCGGCGTCCATGCGGTTCCCCCTTGATGCGCCTCACCCCGCGGCGAGCAATCCTCGGCATGGCGGGATGATCCAAGGCCGCTCAGGCAAACAGCGCGAGCAGCGCATCACGCGACAATGAACGATTTTCAGCCTCGTCACGGCGACGGTATTCGAAAGTGCCCGTGGCAAGGCCACGCTCGCCGATGACGATGCGCTGCGGAATGCCGATCAACTCGGCATCGGCAAACATCGGGCCCGGCCGCAGACCGCGATCATCCAGGGCCACCTCGATGCCGCGCGTGGCGAGTTCCTCGTAAAGTCGCTCGGCTTCCTCGCGCACGACGCTGCTGCCGGCCATGTTGATCGGGCAGATGACCACTTGCCAGGGCGCCATCGGTGCGGGCCAGAGGATGCCGGCTTCGTCATGGTTTTGCTCGATCGCCGCAGCGACGATGCGGCTGACGCCGATGCCATAGCAACCCATCGACATGATGCGTGCCTTGCCCTGGTCGTCAAGCACGCTCGCGCCCAGCGCCTCGGCGTACTTGCTGCCGAGCTGGAAGACGTGGCCGACCTCGATGCCGCGGGCGATCGACAGATGACCCTTGCCATCCGGCGAGGCGTCGCCTTCGACGACCTTGCGCAGGTCGACGATGCGCGTGATGCGGGCATCGCGCTCCCAGTTCGCACCGCGCAGATGCTTGCCTGCGGCATTCGCGCCGCAGACGAAATCGGCAACCAGCGCCGCATCGCGATCAACGATGACCGGAATCGACGCGGGCAGGCCGACCGGGCCGATGAAGCCCGGCGTGCAGCCGATTGCACGGACGATTTCCTGTTCATCGGCGAGTGCGGATTCGCCGGGCAGTTCCTCCAGGCGCGCCGCCTTGACTTCGTTGACCTCGTGGTCGCCGCGCACGCACAAGGCGACCAGGCCATCATTGCCGCGCACGATGATGGTCTTGATGCACTGGCTGGCGTCGATGCCGAGGAAGGCGGTCAGCTCCTCGATGGTCCTCTGCGTTGGCGTGTCGATGCTTTCCATTGCCGCAGCGGGCGCGGGGCGCTTGCCGGCCGGTGCCAGCGCCTCGGCTTTTTCGACGTTCGCCGCATAGTCCGAACCGGTCGAGAAGACGATGGCATCCTCGCCCGAATCGGCAAGCACCTGGAACTCGTGCGAGGCGCTGCCGCCGATGGCACCGGTGTCGGCATCGACGGCGCGGAAGCGCAGGCCAAGGCGCGTGAAGATGCGCGTGTAGGCGTCGTACATGTTGCGGTATTCGGCGGCCAGGCTGTCGGCGTCGATGTGGAACGAGTAGGCATCCTTCATGAGGAATTCGCGCGCCCGCATGATGCCGAAGCGCGGGCGGATCTCGTCGCGGAACTTGGTCTGGATCTGGTAGAAGTTGATCGGCAACTGCTTGTAGGACTTCAGCTCCTGGCGGGCGAAATCGGTGATCACTTCCTCGTGCGTGGGGCCGTAGCAGTAGCCGGCGTCCTTGCGGTCCTTGATCTTCAGCAACTGGCCACCGAATTTCTCCCAGCGCCCGGTTTCCTCCCACAGTTCCTGCGGCTGGATCGAAGGCATCAGCAGCTCGATCGCGCCGGCGCGGTTCATTTCCTCGCGGATGATCGCCTCGACCTTGCGCAAGACGCGCAGGCCAAGCGGCGACCAGGTGTAGATGCCGGAGGCGAGCTTGCGGATCATGCCGGCGCGCAACATCAGCTTGTGGCTGATGATTTCGGCATCGGCGGGGACTTCCTTGACGGTGGCGAGGTGAAAACGGGACAGGCGCATGGGTTTGCTTCGATCGCAGTGGATCGGCAATTCTACAGAAGCAGGTGGGTTTTCACCGCGCCGGGCGCGTCGACCTGATCGAGTGGACGACTCCCAGTCGCCAGGCCGTGGTGGCCATCAACGGATTTCCATGCTGGCCAACAGCCGCGGTTGGCCAGCGCTCAGCCGCAGAACAGCTTGATCTGTTCCTTGGCCTTGTTCAGGTTCATCTGGTACTGCACCTGGGTTTCCGGCAGGGCTTCGTCGCCGGGTGCCGAGGCGTTGTAGATATCGAGATTCTTGCGCGCGGCGGCACAATTGCGCTTGATGTCATCCTCGCTGTAGCCGGCGGCTGCAGCCATGCTCGGGCCGGCCTTGGGCTGCTCGGCCTCGGGTTCGGTAGCGGTGCTGGTGACCCCGCTGTGGACGATGAGCTTCTTTGCCGACGCCGTATTCGGTGGTGGCGGGGTATCCGAGAAATGCTTGGTACCGTTGCTGTCGGTCCACGAGTAGACCTGCTGGGCCACCGCAGGGACGGCGCTCAGGCAGGCGAGGATCAGTACAATCGAACTGGGCTTCATCATTTTCTCCGCGTCGGTGCGAGCCGACTGTTGGGCCCTCAATCAGCGCACTGGATAGCACTAGTTTCGTTGTCTGACAAGCACTTCGGTGGCAAATCGCAACGATCAGTTAAACTCGACACACTTTTCCGAATGGCCCCGAGCATGGCAGAAACATCCCCCAGTCCACGCAAGCGATCGCGCGGGATCTACCTGCTGCCGAATCTGTTCACGACCGCGGCAATGTTCGCCGGCTTCTACGCGATTGTCGCGGCCATTGGCGGGCGCTATTCGGACGCCGCGCTGGCGGTGTTCATTGCCGCCATCCTCGACGGCCTCGACGGTCGCGTCGCCCGCATGACCGGCACGCAGAGCGAGTTCGGCGTGCAGTACGACTCCTTGTCGGACCTGGTCAGCTTCGGCCTCGCTCCGGCCCTGGTCATGTACACCTGGTCGCTGTCTTCATTGGTCGAATACGGTCCGCTGTGGGGCAAGTTCGGCTGGGCGGCGTCCTTCATCTACGCGGCTTGCGCGGCACTGCGCCTGGCCCGTTTCAACACCCAGGTCGGTGTTGCCGACAAGCGCTATTTCCAGGGCCTGGCCAGTCCGGCGGCGGCGGGACTGTGCATGTCCTTCGTCTGGACGGTCGACGAGAAATTCGAACTGAGCGGCATCGATGTGCAATTCGTCACCCCGGTCATTGCCATCCTCGCCGGCTTGCTCATGGTCAGCAACATTCGCTATTTCAGCTTCAAGGCCTGGCCAACCTCGGATCGCGTGCCCTTCATCTGGATTCCGGCGGCATTGCTGATACTGGTTGCGCTGGCCATTGATCCGCCGCGGGTATTGTTCGGCATCGGCGTCCTCTATGTGCTGTCCGGGCCGATCATGACCTTGTGGGGCCTGCGCCGCTGGCGCGAACAGCGTGCCCTGCGCGGCACCGAGCGCAGCGAAGAATGAGTCCGCAGCCGGCCATGTCCATGCCGGTGGCCGTCGCCAGTGAAGCGCGCGCGCTCGCCTTTCTCGCCGATCTCTCCGAAACCCTGGCCGTTTCCCTCGACCTGCGCCAGACCTTGAGCGAAGCGGTCACCCGCATTGCCGATTTCATGGATGCCGAGGCCGCCTCGTTGTTCCTCCTCGAGGAAGACGGCGACATGCTCGAATGCCGGGTCTGCGTCGGTCCGATCGACATTACCGGCTTGCGCATTCCGCTTGGCCAGGGCGTGGTCGGCCGCGCGGTTGCGGAAAACCGCAACCAGGTCGTCTCCGATGCGCTCAGCGATGCCCGCGTCGACCGCAGCAACGATGTGGATACCGGCTTCGTCACGCGCAGCCTGCTGTGCGCGCCACTGGCCACGGCCAAGGGGCCGATCGGTGCGCTGGAGGTGGTTAACAAGCGCACCGGCGGTGCGTTCAGCGCGGATGATGCCGAAATCCTGCGCCTGGTCGCGGCACCGACCTCGCTGGCCATCAACAATGCGCGCATGGCCCATGAGCTGGTGCAGCAGGCGCGCATGCGCCGCGAATTCGACCTCGCCCGGCGCATGCAGAAATCGCTGCTGCCCAAGCGTCGGCGCGACGGCTTCCCGCTGATCGGCATGAACTTGCCGGCGCACGAGATCTCCGGCGATTTCTACGATTATTTCGACCTCGCTGACGGGCGCATCGGTTTTTTCATCGGCGATGTCTCCGGCAAGGGACTGGACGCCGCCTTGCTCATGGTGCGCGTGGCTTCGTTGTTGCGCTGGGTTGGCAAGGACGGCACGCCGCCCTCGGAATGGCTGCAGAAGGTCAACGAGGAACTCTGCCAGGGCAGCCTCGATGGCCGTTTCGTCTGCGCCCTGGTCGGCCACTGCGATCGCAACGCGCAGCAGGTCGAGATTGCCGCGGCCGGCTTTCCCCCGGCGCTGCTGCACCGGCATGGCGAATTCACCGAATTCCTCTCCGGCGGCGCGCCACTTGGCATCCTTGCCGGGGAAACCTTCGAAGGGCATCACATCGATCTCACCGATGCTTCGCTTTACTGCTATTCCGACGGCGTCACCGACGTGCGCGATGCGCAGCGCCGCACGATCGGCTCGGAGGGCGTTCGCGAACTGATATCCCGACACGCCGGGGCTTCGGCAGAGCCGCGCCTGCGCGGCATGTTTTCGGAGTTGAAGCACCTGCGCCTGGTCGATGACACGACCTTGCTGCTGATCGAACGCATGCAGGCGCATGGCCCGGAAGTGCTGCTCAAGCGGCGTTTCCCGGCGCGCCCGGAGCAGATGCGCGGGATCCGCTCGCTGCTGCGCACGGCGCTCGATGATGCCGGTGTCGAGGCGGCAATCCGGGATAAACTCGTCCTCGCTGTCGATGAGGCCTGCTGCAACGTGATCCGGCACGCCTACGGGCCGGAATGCTCGGGTGACATTGACCTGCGCGTCACCCGCGATGCCGGCAAGCTCGAATTCCGCCTGCTCGATACGGCGCCCGTCGTCGATCCCCATTGCGTTCGCGCCAAGCCGCTCGGCGAATGCCGCAGTGGTGGACTTGGCATCGCCCTGATCGATACGGTGATGGACGACTGGGCCATGCAGCAACGTCCGGACGGGCGCGGCAACTGCATGGTCATGCACAAGAAAGTGAGCGCCAACCAGGCAAGCGGGGAAGACCAGGAATGAATGCGATCGAACACGAATCGGCCGATGGATGCATGTTGATCCGCCTGCGCGGCGAGGTTGACCTGTCCTGGTCGCAGCAGGTGCGCGAAGCGGTACTCGCGGCGCTGGGGAAAAGCGCGCGGGTCGGGGTCGTGCTCAGCGAAGTCAGCTACATCGATTCCTCCGGCATCGCCGCCCTTGTCGAGGGGTTCCAGAATGCGCGCTCGCGGGGCAGCGGCTTTGCCCTGGTCGCCATCAGCGACGCGGTGCGCGCCGTGCTTGAACTGGCGCGACTCGATCGCGTGTTCCCGATCGTTGCCGATGTCGCGGCGATTCCCGAAGCCAACGGCGCGTCGGCTTGGAAGCCCTGACCGGACCCCTTGCAAAGATCGGCCGTGGCGCGGTCGGTGCGCTCAGCGGCATGGGCTATGCGGCGATGCTGCTGGTCGAGTCGCTGTACCTGGCAGTCTGGGGCTGGCGCCTTGGCCAGCCGCTGCGCCTGCGCGCGGTCTTCGAGCAGATGCGCCAGGTCGGTGTCGATGCCTTGCCGATCGTCTGCCTGCTTGCCTTCACCGTCGGCATCATGCTCGGCATCCAGTTCATCTCGGCGCTCGGCGAGTTCGGCGCGCAATCGCAGGTTGTCGTTGCCGTGGCCAAGTCGGTGACCCGTGAATTCGGCGCGCTGATCACCGCCATCCTCGTCGCCGGTCGCTCCGGTTCGGCGCTTGCCGCACGCATAGGTTCGATGACCGTTTCCCAGGAAGTCGACGCGCTGGCCGTGATCGGCATCAATCCGGTGCGTTATCTGGTCGCCCCGGCGCTGATCGCGATGTTGATCATGCTGCCCTTGCTGACCGTGTTCGCCGATGCGGTGGCGATCTTCGGCGCCGCCCTGTACAGCGCGCCGGCGCTCGACGTCACGCCGACTGCCTACATGCTGCAGTCGATGTCGCTGCTTGATCCTGGCGATATCGGCCAGGGCCTTGCCAAGAGTGCGGTGTTTGCCCTGCTGATCACCTTGATCGGCGTCAGCACCGGCTTTTCGGTGAGCGGTGGTGCCGAAGGCGTTGGCCGCGCGACGACACGCGCGGTCGTCCTTTCGATCTGTTGGATCATTGTCGCCGACATGATCTTTTCTTTTTTTCTCAATCGCTAGACATGACCACTGCCGCTCCCTTGATCGAAGTCGAGAAGCTCGAAGCCTGGTACGGCAAGCGGCGCATCCTCAATGGTGTCGATTTCAGCGTCCATGCCGGCGAGATCCGCGTGATCATGGGCGGCTCGGGTTCCGGCAAGAGCACCTTGCTGCGGCACATGCTCGGCCTCAACCGGCCGTTGTCGGGCACGGTCAAGTTGTTCGGCATCGACCTGGCCGCAGCCAGCGACCGCGAGAAACTCGATGTGCGCAAGCGCATCGGTGTTTCCTTCCAGGGCGGCGCGCTGCTGACCTCGATGACGGTCGGCGACAACGTCGCCTTGCCGTTGCGCGAGCTCACCAACCTGGATGAGCAGACGATCCGCATCATGAGCCGGATCAAGCTCGAGGTGGTCAATCTCGGCGGCTTCCAGGACCTCATGCCGGGCCAGCTTTCCGGCGGCATGATCAAGCGTGCGGCACTGGCGCGCGCCATCGTCATGGATCCGCGGCTGCTCTTTTTCGACGAGCCTTCGGCAGGTCTCGATCCGGTTGTCTCGGCTGAACTGGACGAGTTGATCCTGCGCCTGCGCGATGCCTTGCGCATGACCATCGTCGTCGTCACCCATGAGCTTGAAAGTGCGTTCAAGATCGCCGACACGATCACCGTGCTCGACCAGGGCGACGTGCTGATGACGGGCACCACGGCCGAGGTGCGCGCTGCCGACAACGAGCGCATCCAGGATCTGCTCAACCGGCGTCCGCGCGAGATCCAGGTCGATGCCGATGACTACCTGCGGCGCCTGGTCGGGACGAGCGCATGATCGGGCCTGCGCGCATGGAATTTCGATCCGACGGTAGAATGCGGCCGATGGCAATGGGGGAGATCGGGTGAAGCGCGACACGATCAATTACGTGGCGGTCGGTGCAGTGGTCCTGGTGGCGATCGTGCTGCTGCTGGTTGGCCTTGCCCTGATCACCGGACGCAGCGGGGCTTCGACGGATTATCTCGTCCACTACCGCAATGTCACCGGCCTGCGCTATGGCGCGCCGGTGTTCTACGAGGGTTACCGCATTGGCGAGGTTGCCGCCATCGAGCCTGAGCGCAGCAGCGAGGGAACGCGCTACAAGGTCACCGTGTCGGTCAAGCGCGACTGGACGATTCCGGTCGACAGCGTCGCCCGCCTGCAATCGAGCGGCCTGCTTGCCGACATGTCGATCGGCATCAAGGAAGGTGCCAGCAAGCAGATGCTGGCGCGCGGTGCCGAGATCAGCGGTGCCGAGAATGCCGATATCTTCGCCGCGGTCGGCGAACTGGCCGGGCAGGTTTCCGCGCTGACCCGCGAGCAGATCACGCCGATGGTCGCAAGGCTCTCGCAACGTGTCGATTCGATCACCGGTTCGCTGGATCACAACACCCCGGAAATCCTCGGCCAGGCACAGACCCTGCTTGGCAAGCTCAACGATGCCTCCGGCGCCCTTGATGACCTGCTCAAACCGCAGAATCGCGCCGCCGTCGCCAGCATCCTCGGCAATGTGCAAGGGCTCAGCGGCGAGCTGCGCGAGACCCGCAAGACGCTCGACCAGACGGTCGGCGAACTGGCCGATATCGCCCGCGAGAATCGCGGCGACATCCGTGGCGCGATGACCGATCTGGCGACCGTCATGGCCAGCCTGTCCAGCCGCATGGACGTGATCACCCATCATCTGGAATCGGCCACGCGCAACCTCGACGAGTTCAGCCGCGAGATCCGCCGCAACCCGGGACAACTGCTGCGCTCGCCGGAACCCGACAAGCTGGAGGACGACGGCAAATGAGAGCCCTCATCGCTGCACTGTGTGCGCTCGTTCTCGCCGCTTGCGGCAATATCCCGGGCGTGCCCGACCACACGTATTTCCGCATGGCCGAGCCGCAACCGCTGCCGGTCAGCAAGGCGCAGGTTTTCAACACGCCGATCGTGGTCAACCTGTTCGCCGCCGACGGGCTCTATGCCGATCGCGCCCTGATCTATGCGCTCGATCCCGCCGGCAGCGAGTTGCGCCAGTACCACTACCAGTTGTGGACCGATCCACCGACCCGATCCCTGCAGCGCCGATTGCTGATCGTGCTGCGCGACGCCGCCGTGGCGCCGCTGGTGACCGATGAGCTCGCGGCGAGCCAGGCGGCCCTGCGCATCAGCGGCAGCATCCTGCGCTTCGAGCGCGTGCCAAGCGTGGATGGCGGCTTCCTCGCCAGCGTGGTGGTGCGGATTCGCGTCGATCGACCCGATGGCACGCCCCAGTTGGACGAGATCTATCATGCCGATGTCGTTGCCGCCGACAAGGGCCTTGGCGCGACCGCCGTGGCCTTGTCGCGAGCCGTCGACCAGGCCTTTGCCGAGTTCCACGCCGATCTGCTGCAGAGCGAGGTCCACGAGCATGCTCGATGACTACAGCCTGCGCCTGCTCGCTGAAATCGGCATTGAAGTCTATGTGCCGCGTGCCGCTGTCGCCGCGCCTGCCGTGCAATTGGCTGCGCACCAAGCCGACGACAAGCCGCAGGACAGCGTCGCTGCCGGCAACTCCGTACCGCCAGCGCGGGCTGTGGGTGCGGCGCCCATCCTGATTGTCTGCAGCGAGGCACGGCACGGACGCCTGCTTGACGACTTGCTGCGTGGTCTGCGCATGGCCAGGCTCGATGCGGCAATGGCCGATATCTCCCGGCTCGAAGCCATCGCCGCCGCGCGGGGCTTGCTGATCCTCGGCGAAACCCTGGTGCGGACGCTGGGCGCCGGGATTCCGGCACAACGGCAGAACGAGATGGCCTGGATCATCAGCAGCGAACCCGCCGTGCTCGCCGGCAGTGCCGAGGCCAAGCGCTCGCTCTGGGGCGAGATCAAGCGCCTGTCGCGTGCGCAGGCAAAGCACCGCGCCGGCGGCTGAGCCGGAACGCCCATGGCTGCCAACCTGCAGGATCCGATTTCGAGTTTCCGTGCCATGCGCGCGAGCGATCTCGAGGCTGTCTCGCGGATCGAACTGAGCGCCTATCCGCATCCGTGGACGTTCACGATCTTCCGCGATTGCCTGGCCTCCGGTTATGAATGCTGGGTACTCGAACGCGCCGGCGAGGTGATCGGTTACGGCGTGCTCTCGGTCGCCGGCGGCGAAGCGCATGTCCTCAACATCTGCGTTGCCCCGGCCGAGCAGGGCCGAGGTCTCGGCCGCCGCATCCTCGCCCGCCTGCTCGATCTGGCCCGCTGGCATCATGCCGAGCGCGTCTTCCTCGAAGTGCGCCCCTCGAACACGGCCGCTGTTGCCCTGTATCACAGCAGCGGATTCAACGAGATCGGGCGGCGGCCGAACTATTACCCGGGCAAGCGCGGGCGCGAGGATGCGCTGGTCATGGCTATCGAGCTGCTGGGGCCGGGAACCGGGAATGGGGAATAGGGAAAGCGTGCTTTTTCTGCCCACGGAGCACAAAGGGGAAGCTGCCCGAAGGGCGGATGATGGGGTCCTTGAGCCTGCCTTGACCGCGCATCGATGAGCGAGTCCCTGGCACCCGCAGGCTGGCTGATTCGATGCTTCATGCTGCAACGCGGTAACATGCGCATTCCGTCATGGTTGCCGAGAGTATGTCGATGTTTTCCAAAGGTTTGCGAATCGCGGATCTGGATCCTGAGCTGGCCGCGGCAATTGCCGCCGAAGCCGTGCGCCAGGAAGACCATGTCGAACTGATCGCTTCCGAGAACTACGCCAGTCCACGCGTACTCGAGGCGCAGGGTTCGGTGCTCACCAACAAGTACGCCGAGGGTTATCCGGGCAAGCGTTATTACGGCGGTTGCGAGCATGTCGATGTCGCCGAGCGCCTGGCCATCGCGCGGCTCAAGGAACTGTTTGGTGCCGACTATGCCAACGTGCAGCCGCATTCCGGTTCGCAGGCCAACCAGGCGGTCTATCTGGCCTTGCTGCAGCCGGGTGACACCATCCTCGGCATGAGCCTCGCCCACGGCGGTCACCTCACCCACGGTGCCAAGCCGAACATCTCGGGCAAGCTGTTCCATGCCGTGCAGTACGGCGTCGATGAAAACGGCCTGATCGATTACGACGAAGTCGAGCGCCTTGCCGTCGAGCACAAGCCGAAGATGCTGGTCGGCGGCTTCAGCGCTTATTCGCAGATTGTCGACTGGGCGCGCATGCGCCGCATCGCGGACAAGGTTGGCGCTCTCTTCTTCGTCGACATGGCCCACGTCGCCGGGCTCATTGCCGCCGGCGTCTATCCGAATCCGGTGCCGCATGCGCACGTGGTCGCCTCGACCACGCACAAGACCCTGCGCGGTCCGCGCGGTGGCTTCGTGATTGCCAAGGGACTCGGCGAGGAAGGCGAGAAGAAGCTGCAGTCGATCGTCTTCCCGGGCATCCAGGGCGGCCCGCTGATGCATGTGATCGCGGCCAAGGCGGTGGCCTTCCTCGAAGCCCTCAGCCCCGAGTTCAAGGCGTATCAGCAGCAGGTGGTCGTCAACGCCAAGGCCATGGCCAGGACCCTGATGGCGCGTGGCTACAAGATTGTCTCGGGCGGCACCGAGAATCACCTGATGCTGATCGACCTGATCGGTCGCGAGTCCAGCGGCAAGGATGCTGAAGCCGCGCTCGGCAAGGCCCATATCACGGTCAACAAGAACGCCGTGCCGAACGATCCACGCTCGCCGTTCATCACCTCCGGCCTGCGCATCGGCACGCCGGCGGTGACCACGCGTGGCTATGGCGAAAGCGATTGCATCGACCTCGCCAACTGGATCGCCGACGTCCTCGATGCGCCAGCCGACGAACAAGTGATCAAGGCCGTACGCGAGAAAGTCACCGCGCAATGCCGGAAGTATCCGGTGTATGGCTGAGGTGCAGGGAATGGGGAACAGGGAATCGGGAATCGGCAAGAGCCGGATTTCGATATCCGTGCGGGAGTCCGCCAAGGGTGCGAGGACTGCTTTCAACCCATTCCCCATTCCCAATTCCCCATTCCCGTTCCCCTAGATGCACTGCCCCTTCTGCCAGCACGAAGATACCCGGGTGATTGATTCGCGCGTGTCCGACGATGGCACGACGATCAGGCGGCGGCGTGAGTGCGAGAAGTGCAATGAGCGGTTCAATACCTTCGAGACGGCCGAATTGAAATTGCCGGCGGTGGTCAAGTCCGATGGCCGTCGCGAGTCGTTCGACGAGCGCAAGCTGCGCACCAGTTTCAGTCGGGCCTTGCAGAAGCGTCCGGTTGCCAGCGACGAGGTCGACCTGGCCGTGCGCAGCGTGATCGATGATCTGCGGCGCAGTGGCGAGCGCGAGATTGCCTCGATGCATGTCGGCGAACTGGTCATGCGCGAATTGAAGAAGCTCGACCAGGTCGCCTACGTGCGCTTTGCTTCCGTCTATCGCAGTTTCGAGGACGTGCAGGCCTTCCGCGAGGAAATCGAAAAGCTCGAACGCGACCTGCCCGGACTGGAAACCCTGCAACTGCCCTTGCTTGAGGAAGGTCCCGCACGCAAGGCCAGGGGCTGAAGCGGCATGGCCGGCTTGCCGTGAGCGCGGTGGAATTCAGCGCCGTCGACCATGCGCACATGGCGCTTGCGCTGCGCCTGGCCGAACGCGGCTTGTTCACCACCGACCCCAATCCGCGCGTTGGCTGCGTGATCGCGCACGGCGAGCAGATCCTTGGCAGTGGCTGGCACCAGCGTGCCGGTGGCGCACATGCCGAAGTCTTTGCCTTGAACGAAGCGGGTGATCGCGCACGCGCCGCCACCGCCTATGTGACGCTCGAACCCTGCGCGCACTTCGGGCGCACGCCGCCCTGCGCCGATGCCTTGATCGCCGCGGGCGTCGCACGGGTCGTCATCGCGCATGCGGATCCGTTTGCCGAGGTCGATGGTCGCGGAACAGCCAAATTGCGCGAGGCCGGGATCATCGTCGAGAGCGGCCTTATGGCCAGTGCCGCGCGCGAGATCAATCGCGGGTTCCTTTCGCGCATCGAACGTGGCCGGCCGTGGTTGCGGGTCAAGCTGGCGATGAGCCTCGATGGCCGCACGGCGCTGGCCAGCGGCGAGTCGAAATGGATTACCGCAGCGGCCGCGCGCGCCGATGTGCAGCGCTGGCGCGCACGCAGTTCGGCGATCCTGAGCGGCATCGGCACCGTGCTCGCCGACGATCCGGCGCTGAGCCTGCGCCTGCCAGATGCCACGGATGCCGCCATGGCACCGCTGCCGCCGCTGCGCGTCATCCTCGATCGCGAACTGCGTGTTCCAGCTACTGCGCAGGTCCTTGATGGTTCGCTGCCGACCCTGGTCCTGCATGGGCCTGGGGCGCGACCAATCGATCGACGTTTCGAGCATGTCGAGCTGGCCGCGGTTGAAATCCGCCAAGGGCGGCTCGACCTGTCAGCGGTGCTGGCCTTGCTTGCCGCGCGCGAGATCAACGAGATCCAGGTCGAGGCCGGGCCGACGCTTGCTGGAGCCTTGTTTGCCGCTGGCCTGGTCGATGAGCTGTTGCTGTATGTGGCGCCGGTCCTGCTTGGCGACAGCGCACGTCCCTTGCTGGCGCTGCCCGCGCTTGGCGAGATGGCCGCGCGCTGGAAACTGGGTGTGGTCGATCAGCGCATGATCGGCGCGGATTGGCGTTTGCTGTTGCGACCCCTGGAGGCGTGAGTGTTTACCGGAATCATCCAGTCGATCGGCCGACTGTTCGGCAGTGAAGAGCGCGGTGGCGATCGGCGCATGGTTTTCCATGTCGGAACGCTGGCGCTTGATGACGTGCGCCAGGGCGACAGCATTGCCGTGGCCGGCGTCTGCCTGACTGCGCTCGAGCTGACCGCGGATACCTTTGCTGCCGATGTCTCGCTGGAAACGCTGGGTTTGACCACGCTGGGCACCTTGCTGCCGGGTGCGCCGGTCAATCTGGAAAAGGCATTGCGCCTCAGTGATCGGCTCGGTGGGCACCTGGTGTCCGGTCACGTCGACGGGTTGGGCCGGGTCATCGATGTCCACGGCGATGCGCGTTCGCAGCGCTGGACCTTCGAGGTGCCCGCCACGCTTGCGCGCTACATCGCCAGCAAGGGCTCGATCTGCATCGATGGCGTCAGCCTCACCGTCAATGAGGTCGAAGGCCTGCGCTTCGGCGTCAACCTGATTCCGCACACGCAGGAAGTGACGACGTTTGCCACGCGCCGCATCGGCGATGCGGTGAACATCGAAGTCGACCGCATGGCGCGTTACGCCGAGCGCCTCGCCGAGTTCCGCGAACAAGCCCCCGCAATGTGACGCCAGATCTCCACTGATGGATTTCCACGGAAACAGATGATGAGCTTCAACACGATCCCCGATATCCTCGATGACATCCGCGCCGGCCGCATGGTCGTGATCCTTGACGACGAGGATCGCGAAAACGAAGGTGATCTGGTCATGGCTGCGGAAAAGGTGCGCCCCGAGGACATCAACTTCATGGTCCGCGAAGCGCGCGGTCTGGTCTGTCTGACCCTGACCGCGGCACGCTGCCGCCAGCTTGGCCTGAAGCCGATGGTGCACAACAACACCTCTTCGCACCACACCAATTTCACCGTGTCGATCGAAGCCGCCGAAGGCGTCACCACCGGCATCTCGGCCTACGATCGTGCGCACACGATCCGCACCGCGGTGGCCGCCGATGCGCGCCCGGAACACCTGGCCCAGCCCGGGCACATCTTCCCGCTCACCGCGCAGACCGGTGGCGTGCTCGTGCGCGCCGGGCATACCGAAGCAGCCTGCGATCTGGCCACCATGGCCGGCCTTGAACCGGCCGGCGTGATCGTCGAGGTGATGGACGACGACGGCACCATGGCGCGGCGGCCGGCGCTGGAGGAATTCGCGCGCAAGCACGGCTTGAAGATCGGCACCATTGCCGACCTCATCCGTTATCGCCTGCAGACCGAGAACACCATCGAGCGGGTGCGCGATGTCGCCGTCGATACCGAGTTCGGCACGTTCAACCTGGTCGTCTATCGCGATCTGGTGCAGAAGGCCCTGCATTTTGCCCTCGTGCGCGGCAACGTCGCCGATGGCCAGCCGGTGCTGACCCGCGTGCACGTGCGCAACACGCTGTCCGACGTGCTGCACCTGCGGCGCGACGATCTCGGCCTGAGCGTTACCGCGGCCCTGCGCCGCATTGCCGACGAAGATCGCGGTGTCGTCGTCGTGCTGAGCGAGGCTGGCGAGGCTGAAGCCGCGCTCGATTGCCTGGCGGGAACGACGGCAAAGCAAGCCAGCGATCCGGCCAGCGAATGGCGCCGCCATGGACTCGGTGCGCAGATCCTCGCCGATCTCGGCGTGCGCCACCTGCGCGTGCTCGGCACGCCGCGCAAGCTGGTCGGCCTGGCAGGTTTCGACCTCGATATCGTCGGTTACGAGGATGTTTCCGTGCCATCGAACGATCGATAGCCTGGGGTTTCGCTGATTGCTATCCCGGCGCAGGCCGGCAGGAAACTGCTCCTGCATTTCCTGCATTCGAGTCCATCACCTTCGGATCCAGTGACTGTGCTCCTTGCATCTTCAGAGCACGCTCCTTCGGAGCGCGGCATCCTGTCCTTTTTCACTCGCCTCCGGCGAGCGAGTCACTTTTCTTTGCGTGGCCAAAGAAAAGTAACCAAAAGAAAGGCCACCCCGATGCAGCGGTCTCCGGGCATCCTGCCCTCCGACTGCGCAACGCGACTCCGGGGGTTCGCCGACAGTCCATCCCTGGACTGACGTCGAACTGGGCGCAATCCCCTGCGCCCACCCTGCGGGCTATCCCTCCATCACGTTGCCGCTGCATAGGGGCCCCATTCACTGCGCATCCTGCGCAGCAACGCCAAAGCAGATTTCCGCATGCTTCTGCATCGCGCTTTTCCTTTCCTTCTCCCCTTGCGGGAGAAGGTGCCCGCAGGGCGGATGAGGGACTCCTGATCCCGAGCATCAAACCCAAAAACACTGAACCGCGGCGATCGCGAATCCGCCGGATCAGGCCGGCCGCGCCAGATCGTCCAGCATCACCTTGAGGAAGCGTGCTGCCTCGCCGCCGGTGGCGGCGCGATGGTCGAAGGTCAGCGACAGCGGGATGACCTTGTGCGATTCGAAGCCGCCCATGACCGGGGTCATCTGGTGGCGGCCCTTGCCGGCCGCGATGATGGCAACCGTGGGCGGCACCACGATCGGCGTCGCGTAGCGGCCGGCGAAGACGCCGAAATTCGACAGCGAGATCGTGTAGCCCTTGAGTTCATCGGCCGGGATGCTGCGGTTGATGACCTGGTCGCGCAAGCGATTGACCGCCTGGCGGATGCCGTTGGCATCGAGCACGTCGGCATTGCGCAAGGCCGGCACGAACAAGCCGTCGTCGGTATCCACGGCGATGCCGATATCGACGTGTGGATGCAGGGTGCGGGTCAGGTTTTCGCCGTCGAACCAGGCATTCAGCGCCGGCACGGCTTGGGCTGCGCGCACGATCGCGCGGATCAGGCGCACGGTGATGTCATTGCCCGGCAGCCAGGCGTGGATGTCGGCGTCATCGCTGACCATGGTCGGGACGACCTGCGCATGCGCGGCGGCCATCACCCGCGCCATGTTGCGGCGCACGCCCTTGAGTTGCTCGGGCTGGCCGCTGACCCGCTGTGTCGGCGGCGTCGTGCGCATCGGCTGGCCGGATGCGGAAAGCGTGGTGCGCTCGCTTGCGGATCTTTGCGCAACCGCCGCGGCAGGCGGCGGGCTCGCTGCGGCGGCTGCACGCTCCGGGGCCGGTGTCGCACCGATACGTGCGCTTCCGGCTTCAGCGGCGGCCTTGACGTCCTTGAGGGTGACCACGCCATCGGCACCGCTGGGCTTGACCCGGCCCAGGTCGATGCCGAGTTTCTTCGCCAGCGCGCGCACCGCAGGCACGGCCTTGACGCCGCCGACATTCGAGGTCTGCTCGGCATGCACGCGATCGCTCGCTTCCATCGCGCCGACCACGGTGCCCGAGTCGGCGCGCTCCGTGCTGGCCTTGCTTTCGGCCGGCGCCGGTTTTGCCACACTGGATTCGACTTTCGGCGCGGCCGGCTTTGGCGGCCCGTGATGATGTCCTGTGGCTTCGGCGTCGGCGCGTTGCGGCAGGCTGGCATCGATCTCGATCTCAATCAGCGCCGCTCCGGTTTCGATGATGTCGCCGGCGTTGCCATGCTGCTTGACGACCTTGCCCGAGAACGGCGAGGGCACTTCGACGACGGCCTTGGCCGTCTCCATCGACACCAGCGGCTCATCGAGCCTGGCGACGTCACCGGGTTTGACGAACCATTCGACGATGGTGGCATCGGGCAGGCCTTCGCCGAGGTCGGGCAGGTGGAATGTTTTTGTCTCGCTCATGCATCGACTCCGTCGGCTCAGCTTGCGGCCAGGGTGCGTTTGGCGGCGGCGACAATCTTGTCGACGCTCGGCAGGTATTTCATTTCAAGTCGGAACAGCGGGATATGCGTGTCGTAGCCGGTCACGCGCTCGACCGGCGCGACAAGATCGTACATCGCGTGCTCGGCCAGGCGTGCGGAAATCTCGGACCCAAAGCCGGCCGTGCGCGGTGCCTCGTGCACGATCACGCAGCGCCCGGTCTTGCGCACCGATTCGTGGATGGTGTCGAAATCAAGCGGCTTCAGCGTGGCCACGTCGATGACTTCGGCGCTGATGCCTTCGGCGGCCAGTGCCTCGGCGGCTTCAAGGGTTTCCTTGACCTGCGCGCCCCAGGTGACCAGGGTCACGTCGCTGCCATCACGAAGCACGAAGCAGACATCCAGCGGCAAGGCTTCGCCGTCATCGGGTACTTCTTCCTTGTACTGGCGATAGATGCGCTTGGGCTCGAAGAAGATGACCGGATCGGGATCGCGGATCGAGGCGAGCAGCAGGCCGTAGGCGCGTGCGGGTGACGACGGCAGGACCACGCGCAAGCCAGGTACATTCGTGAACAATGCTTCATTGGCCTCGGAATGGTGTTCCGGCGCGCGGATGCCGCCGCCCCAGGGCGCGCGCCAGACGGCCGGACAGGTCAGGCGTCCGCGCGTGCGATTGCGCATGCGCGCGGCGTGGCAAATGATCTGCTCAAGCATGGCGTAGATGAAGCCTTCGAATTGCGCTTCGGCAACCGGTTTCATGCCCTGCGCGGCAAGGCCCACGGTGATGCCGCCAATCGTCGTTTCATCGAGCGGCGTGTCGATCACGCGCTCCGCGCCGAACTTGTCGAGCAGGCCCTGGGTGGCGCGGAACACGCCGCCATTGACGCCGACATCCTCGCCAAGGACGACGACGCTGGGATCGTGTTTCATTTCCCAGGCCAGCGCCTGGGTGACTGCTTCGATCAGGGTGATTTGGGCCATGGTTTGGATTCGTCGGTTTGCATTGGATGTTTGCCTGGCAGCGTTGTCGCGAGTGCCATGCGTGTTGCGCAACTTTTCAGGAAGCGGCTTCAGCCGCGCTTTTCCCAGAAGATCGCTTCGTCGCGCTGGACAAGCAGATCCGGTGGCAGTTCGGCATAGGTGTAGTCGAACATGCTCTCGATCGGTTGCGCGCGGGTTTCCAGATAGGCGTTGACTTCGCCATCGACATATTTCGTGCATTGCTCCTTGAGCGCGGTTTCCTCGTCCTCGGTCCACGCGTTCAGCGACATCAGGTAAGCCTTCATGCGGCGCAAGGGCTCGCGCATCCAGGCATCCTTGACCTCCTGCTCGGATCGATAACGACGCGCGTCATCGGCAGTGGTGTGGTCGGACAGGCGATAGGTGACCGCTTCGATGACCATGCCGCCATGGCCGTGGCGGGCGCGCTTTAGGGCGTGGTCCATCACGGTGCGCATGGCGATGAGGTCGTTGCCGTCGACCTGCACGCATTCGAGGCCCGCGGCAATGCCTTTCTGGGCGAGGGTCTTTGCCCCGGTCTGCGCGCTGCGCGGCACCGAGATGGCCCACTGGTTGTTGACGATCACCGCGACCAGCGGCAGCGTCATCGCCCCGGCAACATTGATGGCGCTGTTGAAATCGGCCTTTGAAGAGCCGCCATCGCCGATCGTGCAGACCGCCACGCGCGGCTCCTTGCGCGTCTTGAAGGCCAGCGCTGCGCCGGCTGCGTGCAGGCACTGCGTGCCGATCGGCACGCACCAGGCGAAATCATGCGCCGGCCCGGAAAAATTGTTGCCACGCTCGTCGCCGCCCCAGTACATCAGCAGCTCGCGCGGTTTCACGCCGCGATGGAACTGCACGCCGTATTCGCGGTAGCTCGGGGCGAAGCAATCGTCTTCCTGCATGGCGCTGCCAATGGCCAGGTAGGTCGCCTCATGGCCGAGGCAGGGCGCGTAGGTGCCCAGCTTGCCGGTGCGCTGCAGGGCGATCGCCTTGGTATCGAAAATGCGCACCATGAGCATTTCCTGGTACAGCTTGACCAGTTGTCGGACATCGCGCGCGAAGGCGGGCAGGTCGTCGCGGACCAGCTTGCCTTCGGCATTGAGATACTGGACGTATTCGATTTCAAACGTGGCGGCTGTTGGCACGGAATTCTCCACTGGATCGCGCTTCGCGAAGACAGCGCATGCGGGTCTGTCGGGACCGGAGGTGTCAGTTGTCGTCGCTGTGCGACATCGGCATTGCCGACCGGCTCCGGGGAGCGGTGCGAACGTGTCGTGCGGGATCCGGATCCAGTGCCGGATTGCGCGATACTGCGCCGTATTGCTTCCCGGTATCGTGAAACTACCGTGACTTGATAGCAAGCGTCGCCGCGACGCGCAAGGCTCACTGCAGCAATTCGGCCGCGCTTGCGGGCGCTGGCGCAGCGCGGGCGCGTCCGGTAGCGTGCACATTCACTCCCGACACTGCACGAACCGATATGGAAAACCGACGCGAACTCGAACAAGGCATCGAGGTCGATCTGCGTGATCGCCAGAACTATGGTGGCTACCTGCAACTGGACACCTTGCTGTCTGCGCAGAAGCCGCTCAGCGAGCCGACACACCATGACGAGATGTTGTTCATCGTCCAGCACCACGTCAGCGAACTGTGGATGAAGTTGATCATCCACGAACTGCGTGCGGCCACGGCATTGTTGTCGACCGACCAGACCGACACGTCCCTGAAGATCCTCGCCCGGGTCAAGCAGATCCAGCGCCAGTTGTTCGAGCAATGGGCGGTGCTGGAAACCTTGACGCCAACCGAGTACCAGCAATTCCGCCATGTCCTCGGTCCGGCCTCGGGGTTCCAGTCGCAGCAGTACCGCATGATCGAGTTCCTGCTCGGCAACAAGAACGCCGACATGCTCGCCGTGTTCAATCACGATCCGCTGCGTCAGGCCGAGTTGCGCGCCGTACTCGAGGCACCGAGCCTGTATGACGAGTTCCTGCGCCATCTCGCCCGCGCCGGCCATGCCATCCCGGCGGATTGCATCGAGCGCGACTGGTCGCTGCCGCATCGTCGCCGCGAGGACCTGGTGCCGGTATTCAAGCGCATCTACGAAAACGCCGACGAGTTCTGGTCCGAATACCATTTCTGCGAGCAGCTGGTCGATGTCGAGGAATCCTTCCAGCTCTGGCGTTTCCGCCACATGAAGACGGTTGAACGCATCATCGGCCACAAGCGCGGCACCGGCGGATCGTCCGGGGTTGGCTTCCTGAAGAAGGCGCTCGACCTGACCTTCTTCCCGGAATTGCTCGATGTGCGCACGGTGATCGGGGTCTAGGGCGTTGCCCTGGGCCTGACGCGGGTCCGCGATACTGCGTTGCAGCATCCATCGGCGCATTTGACGGCGCAGCCTGCGGTCGGTGATCCTCGCCAGTTGAGCCACTGATCCTCGACGGAGAAATGCATGACCGGCGCTACCGACGCAGCAACACCCGCACCGCCGCCCCGCCAATTCCAGGATCGCCTGGGGCACCCGCGGCCGTTGTGGATGCTCTTCATGACCGAGTTCTGGGAACGCTTTGCGTTCTATGGAATGCGCTGGGCGCTGGCGCTCTACATCGTTGCCCAGTTCTACGCCGGCGACAGTGCGGGTGAAGCACCGGCCAGCCGACTTTATGGTGCCTACCTCGCCCTGGTCTATGCGGCCGCGCTGTTCGGAGGCTACGTCGCCGATCGCGTGATCGGCTACCAGCGCTCGATCCTGCTCGGCGCGGTCATCATGGCCGCCGGCCTGTTCATGATCGTCTTGCCCAACGAACAGGTGTTCAAGTTTGGACTGGCCACGATCATTGCCGGCAACGGCCTGTTCAAGCCGAACATCTCGACCATGGTCGGCAAGTTGTATGCCACCGGCGACGAGCGCCGCGATTCGGGGTTCACCCTGTTCTACATGGGCATCAACGCCGGCGCCCTGATCGCGCCGGTCCTGACCGGCTGGCTGGCCGAGCGCATGTTCGGCGGCTCGCCCGACATGCCGGCGTACAAGGTGGTGTTCATCGCCTCGGGCATCGGCATGCTGATCAGCCTGGTGTGGTTCTGGTTCGGCCGCAAACAGTTGGCGGGCATCGGTCGCCCGGCGGAAGGCAGCGGCGGCATGCCGCGGGTGGTGTACACGCTGCTGGGGACGCTGGTTTCGATCCCGGTGATCTATTTCCTGCTCTCCATCGACGCCAGCCAGTTGCAGTGGTTGCTGACCGGATTGTTCGTGGCACTGTGCGTGCTGATCCTGCGCGAAGGTTTTCGTGATGGCGCGGTGCGTCGCGACATGGCCATCGCGATGCTGATCATCTTCGCCTTCAACGTGCTGTTCTGGATGTTCTTCGAACAGGCCGGCAGCTCGTTCAACTTCCTCGCGCAGAACATCGTCAATCGCGACTTTGGCGGCTGGATCTTCCCGGTCGGCTGGTTCCAGTCGGTCAACTCGCTGGCGATCATCACCCTGGCACCGGTCGTCGCATGGATCTGGGTGAAGCTGGGGCGCGCCAATCCGTCGATCCCGCGCAAGTTCGGCCTCGGCATCATCTTCAACGGCCTGGCCTTCCTGCTGTTGATGATCGCGCTGTCGAGCATGGTGGATCCGCAGTCCCTGAAGATCCCCTTCTGGACGCTGTTCATGGTCTACGTGATCCAGTCCATCGGCGAGCTGTGCCTGTCGCCGATCGGCCTGTCGATGGTGACCAAGCTCGCGCCGGTGCGCCTGGTCGGCTTCGGCATGGGCGGCTGGTTCCTCTCCACCGCGATCGGCAACAACCTCTCGGGCATCTTCGCCAGCCACGTCAGCGGTGAAGGCGGCATGAGCGTGGAGTCGGCGTTGTCCGGTTACACCTTCGGTTTCTGGGTGCTGGTCGGCTCCGGCGCGTTCCTGTTCCTGATCGCCCCCCTCATCAACAAACTCATGCACGGCGTAAAGTGAGTTCAGGATGGACTCATCCCGTGCCGGCCATGGATGGCCGATGACACGGGATCCATGGGGGAATGAATTCACCCCGTGCCGGCAACGAATGCCTGCACGCGGGTGAGACGGGAAGATTGCACGAAGCACGACCTGCAATCTTGTTCTTGAGTCACCCGGCTCGTCCGTGCAGATCGTCAGCGCCAGGGAATCGCGCCTCAGTCGATCGACTCGGCCAATTCGGCCTTCCACAAGGTATCGAGGATCCGCGCCAGCCATTGGCGCTCCTCGGTATCCAGATGGGCCAGCAGGCGTTGCTCGTGTTCAAGGGCCAATGGCGCGACCTGGTTGTAGATCCTCCAGCCTTCCTCGGACAAGCGCAGCACCGACTGGCGCTTGTCGTGGCGCGCCCTGCTGCGTTCGATGCGGCCTTTCTTCAGCATGCGCGCCACGGCGCGGCTGATGGCCACCTTGTCCATTGCCGTGCGCTCGGCGACTTCACGAGCGGAGATATCCGGTCGATTGCCGAGCACGGCCATGGCTCGCCATTCGGTCACTGAAAGGTCGAATCGCTTGTCATACACCTTGGCTATCGCCTGGCTCAGCGTGTTGGAAAGCACCGAAAGCCGGTACGGCAGGAAGGTTTCAAGTTCAAGCAGGGCATGACCGGCCATCGCGCGTCTCTTGCAAGTGGTTGCACATGTAACTAAGGTGGGTGGCTCAATGCGCGATTTGCGCAGGCATCGAGGAAATCATCATGAACGCGCAGCTCGAATCCGCCAACGCCGGCATGCAGGTTACGACGTTCGAGAATCCGATGGGAATCGACGGTTTCGAGTTCGTCGAATTCGCCTCGCCCGAGCCGCGGAAACTGCATGAATACTTTCGCCTGATGGGCTTCAGCGCGGTACTCCGGCACAAGCGCCGGCCGATCACGGTCTATCGCCAGGGCGGCGTCAACTTCCTCGTCAACGAGGATGCCGATTCCTTTGCCGCCGATTTCGCCAAGGCGCACGGGCCCAGCGCCTGCGGTTTCGCCATTCGCGTCAACCAGCCGGCCGACAAGGTCTGTGCCAAGGTGATCGGCAACGGTGGCGAAGCAATCACGCACAAGGCGGCGAGCAAGGCCGTTGCCGCGCCAGTGGTCAAGGGCATTGGCGATTGCATGCTTTATCTCGTTGATCGCTATGGCGACGCCGGCGACATCTATTCGGCCGACTACGAGCCGATTGCCGGTGCCGAGCAGAACCCGAAAGGTTTCGGTCTGACCTTCATCGACCACCTGACCCACAACCTGTACTTCGGCAACATGCAAAAGTGGTCGGACTACTACGAGCGCCTGTTCAACTTCCGCGAAATCCGCTATTTCGACATCAAGGGCGCCAAGACTGGTCTGGTATCCAAGGCGATGACCGCACCCGACGGCATGGTGCGCATTCCGCTCAACGAGTCCTCGGACGAGAAATCGCAGATCAACGAGTATCTCAACGAATACAAGGGCGAAGGCATCCAGCACATTGCCTGCTTCACCGATGACATCTACACCACGGTCGAGGCCATGCGCGCGCAAGGCGTCGAGTTCCTCGATACACCGGCGGCATATTACGAGGTGATCGACGAGCGCATCCCGAACCACGGCGAAGACGTGCCGCGCATGGCGACGAACAAGATCCTCATCGACGCCGATGCCGAAACGAAGAAGAAACTTCTGCTGCAGATCTTCACGCAGAACTGCATCGGTCCGATCTTCTTCGAGATCATCCAGCGCAAGGGCAATCCGGGTTTCGGCGAAGGCAACTTCCAGGCATTGTTCGAATCCATCGAGCGCGACCAGATGCGCCGTGGCGTGCTCTAGCCATCAGCACCCTCTCCCGTCGGGAGAGCGGCTCACCATCCATGAGTCTTCAACATGAACCGTGATCCCTACCAAACCGGTTTCGGCAACGAGTTTGCCAGCGAGGCCTTGCCTGGTGCGCTGCCGCAGGGGCGCAATTCGCCGCAGCGCGTGGCCTATGGCTTGTATGCCGAACAACTGACGGGCACCGCGTTCACCGCGCCGCGTTCGCACAACCGCCGCGCCTGGCTGTACCGGATTCGCCCGGCGGCCATGCACACGCGCTTCGTCATGCTGGAGGGCGGACGATTCCACAACCGCTTCGCCGAGGTTCCGGCCGATCCAAACCAGTTGCGCTGGGATCCCTTGCCGATCCCTGCAGCACCCACCGATTTCATCGATGGCCTTGAAACCATGGCCGGCAATGGCAGTGCGGCTGCCCAGTGCGGCATCGGCATCCACGTCTACGCGGCCAACCGCTCGATGCAGGGCCGCTTCTTCTGCAATGCCGATGCGGAGATGTTGATCGTCCCGCAGCAGGGGCGCCTGAGCCTTGCCACCGAACTTGGCGTGATCGAAATCGAGCCGCAGCAGATTGCCGTGGTTCCACGCGGCATTCGCTTTCGCGTCGACCTGCTCGATGCCGCAGCGCGTGGCTATGTCGCGGAAAACTTCGGCAGCGCCTTTCGCCTGCCCGACCTCGGCCCGATCGGTTCCAACGGCTTGGCCAATGCCCGCGATTTCGAGACGCCGGTGGCGGCGTACGAGGATGTCGAAGGCGAATTCGAACTGCTCAGCAAGTTCCAGGGCAGGTTGTGGACAGCGACCATCAGGCACTCGCCGCTTGATGTCGTCGCCTGGCACGGCAATCACGTGCCGTATCGCTATGATCTGCGCCGCTTCAACACCATCGGCTCGATCAGCTACGACCATCCCGATCCGTCAATCTTCACCGTGCTGACTTCGGCGAGCGACACGCCGGGTACGGCGAATATCGATTTCGCCATCTTCCCGCCGCGTTGGCTTTGTGCGGAAAACACCTTCAGGCCGCCGTGGTTCCATCGCAATATCGCCAGCGAATACATGGGCCTGATCCATGGCGAATACGATGCCAAGGCCGGTGGTTTCGTGCCCGGTGGCAGCAGCCTGCACAACTGCATGACCGGGCATGGACCGGATGCGGCGACATTCGACAAGGCGACGCGCAGCGAGACCTCGCAACCGGATCACATCACCGATACGATGGCCTTCATGTTCGAGACCCGCGCGGTGATCCAGCCGACCCGGCAAGCCCTCGAATCGCCGCAGCTGCAACACGACTACATTGAATGCTGGCAAGGGTTGCGCAAGCATTTCGACCCGCAGCGTCGTTGACAGGAAACCAGGAAACCGAGCCGAAATGAAACTCGCAAGTCTCAAGGAAGGTGGCCGCGACGGTACCTTGATCGTGGTCGATCGCGATCTCAGCCGCGGCGTCCGCGCCACCGGCATTGCCGCAACCCTGCAAACCGCCCTGGAGGATTGGAGCAACATCGCGCCCCGGCTGAATGCGCTGTTCGAACAACTTCAATCCGGCACGGCCGCCGATGCGTTTGCGCTCGATGTCGACAAGCTTGCCTCGCCGTTGCCGCGCGCCTACGAGTTCGTCGACGGCAGCGCCTACCTGCCGCATGTCGAGCGCGTGCGTCGTGCGCGTGGTGCCGAAGTTCCACAGAGTTTCTACACCGACCCACTGATGTACCAGGCGACCAGCGCCGGCTTCCTCGCACCGCGCGATCCGATCCTGGCCGCCAGCGAGGAGTGGGGCATCGATCTTGAAGCTGAAGTCGTCGTCGTCACCGATGACGTGAACATGGGCACCACCCCGGCTCGCGCCGCCGCGCATATCCAGCTGGTCGGTCTGGTCAACGATGTCTCGTTGCGTGGATTGATCCCGGGCGAGCTGGCCAAGGGCTTTGGTTTCCTGCAATCGAAACCGCGCTCGGCACTGTCGCCGGTATTTGTCACGCCGGACGAGCTTGGTGAATCCTGGCGGGATTCCAAGCTGCACCTGCCCATGCGCACCTGGATCAACGGCCACTGGTTCGGCGAGGCAGAAGCCGGTGTCGACATGCAATTCAGCTTTGCCGAGCTGATCGCACACGCTGCAAAAAGCCGACCACTGGCTGCCGGAACCTTGATTGGATCAGGTACGATTGCCAACGAGGACACGGCAAAGGGAGCGTCCTGCCTGGCCGAGCAGCGCACCGTGGAGACCCTGCGCGACGGCAAGGCGACGACCCCGTTCCTCAAGTTTGGCGATCGTGTGCGGATTGAAATGACCGATGGCGAAGGGAAATCGGTGTTCGGCGCGATCGAGCAGGTTGTCGCGAAGTATTCGCCAGCCTGAACATCCGCGCGGGGTTGCGCGGTGATTGCGCGATCGTCGACCGTTCCGGAATGCAGGGGTGGGCCATGTCCGACAGCATCAAGCTCTACAGCTACTGGCGTTCAAGTGCCGCCTATCGCGTGCGGATTGCGTTGAACCTCAAGCAATTGCCGCACGAAATCGTGCCCGTGCATCTCGTCAACAATGGCGGCGAGCAGCATGCTGCCAGCTATCGCGACATCAATCCGCAAGCCTGCGTGCCGACCCTGCTTGATGGTTCGCGCGTGTTCCGCCAATCGATGGCGATCATCGAGTATCTGGAGGAAGCCTATCCCGCGGGCGCGGCGCTGCTGCCCTCGACGGCGCGCGAGCGTGCGCGCGTGCGCGCACTTGCCCAGGTCGTTGCCTGCGACATCCATCCACTCGGCAATCTGCGCGTCATGCAATTCCTCGAGCATGAATTCAGTTCGCCACAAGTCGAGCGTGAGCGCTGGGCGCGGCACTGGATCGTGCAGGGATTCCGCGCCCTGGAGCAGATGCTCGATGACAATTCCGGTACCGGCATCTATTGCGACGGCGATACGCCGACCCTGGCCGACCTGTGCCTGATTCCGCAGGTCTACAACGCGCGTCGCTACGACATCGACATGAGCGCCTACCCGGTGATTTCACGCATCGAGCAGGAATGCCTCAGCCTGCCTGCCTTCGACAGCGCGCGTCCTGAAAATCAGCCCGACGCGCCGAAGCGGGCCGGCACCGCCTGACGGTTCAACCGGCGATGTACCGCTGCAGCTGCTCGATCTGCTCGCTCTGCTGACTGATCACCGCCTTGACCAGGTCGCCGAGGGAAAGCACGCCGACGACCTTGCCCTTGTCGAGCACCGGCAGATATCGGACACGTTCGTTTGTGCACAAGCGCATGCAGTGGTCGATGCTGTCGTCGGGGCCGACCGTGATCATTCCGCTGCCCATGATGTCGCTGACCAGGGTCGTCGCCGACGAGCGCCCCTTGAGGACGATGCTGCGCGCGTAGTCGCGCTCGCTGATGATGCCGACAAGCTCGCCGCCATCCATCACCAGCAAGGCACCGATACGGTGTTCAGCCATCGATTTGATCGCGTCGATCACGGGCGAACCCGGGGCGATGGCGAGGATCTCGTGGCCCTTGTCATCGAGTAGGTGCTTGACCTGAAGCATGGCTGCCTCCGCTGGGATCCGATGCCCGCCACAATCGCGGAGTTCAAGTCTAGCGCTGTCCGCGACGTTGTGCATTCGCACAAGCGCAAACCGGACGCATGCGCTAGTCTCGCCCACTTTCCGCAAGCCCGTGGACGCCGACGATGAACGCAGCAAGCGCCAGAAACAGCCAGACCCGATCGTTCTCGACGATCTTCCTGATCGAGATGTGGGAACGCTTCGGCTACTACGGCATGCAGGCGTTGATCGTCTACTACATGGTGCAGCGCCTCGGCTTCGCCGACGAACGCGCGACCCTGGTCTGGGGTGCCGCGGCCGCATTGATCTACGTGGCCCCGGCGATCGGTGGCTGGATCGGCGACAAGATCCTCGGCACGCGGCGCACCATGTTGCTGGGTGCCGTGATCCTTGCCATCGGCTATGGCCTCATGGTGGTGCCGGGCGAAAGCGTGTGGTTCCTGTTCTGCGCGCTCGGCGTGGTCGTCGTCGGCAATGGCCTGTTCAAGGCCAATGCCGGCAACCTCGTGCGCAAGATCTACGAAGGCGACGATTCGAAAATCGACAGCGCCTTCACGATCTACTACATGGCGGTCAATCTCGGTGCGATGATTTCGCAGTTGTTGACGCCCTGGCTGAAGGACTACGTCAACGAACATTACGGCAACGAACTCGGCTGGCATGTCGCCTTCGCAGTCTGCGCGATCGGCCTGGTTTTCGGCCTGGCCAACTACTTCCTCATGCGCAAGGCGATGTCGCATATCGGTTCTGATCCCGATTCGCGCCCGCTTGACTGGGGCAAGCTCGGCATGGTCCTCGGCCTCGGTGTCGTCGCTGTTTTCGCTTCGGCCTACATCCTCGAGCATCAGGGCGTTGCTCGTGCCTTTGTCTACATCGCCGCCATTACCGTTGTCGGCATCTTCGGCTGGCTGATTGCCACCGGCCAACGCGGCGAGCGGGCCGGCCTGATCGCCGCCCTGGTCTTGGTCGTGCAGACGATGTTCTATTTCATCTTCTACCAGCAGATGTCGACGTCATTGAGCCTGTTTGCATTGCGCAATATCGATCCGGCGTTCAACGTGTTCGGCAACCATCTCTGGGATTGGTCGCCGGCGCAGTTCCAGGCCTTCAATCCAATCTGGATCTTCATCCTCAGCCCGATTCTCGCATGGGTCTATGCGGTCGCCGGGCGCAACAAGAAGGATCTGTCGATCGCCGGCAAGTTTGCATTGGGCTTCGTCATCGTCGCGGCAGGCTTCTTCATCTATGGTGCGGCCGGTCATTTTGCCGATGCCAGCGGCAAGGTTTCCTCGTGGCTGATGGTCTGGGGCTATGGCGCGATCTCGCTTGGCGAACTGCTGGTCAGCGCACTCGGCCTGGCGATGATCGCGCGCTACGTGCCGGCGCGCATGGGCGGTTTCATGATGGGTGCCTATTACGTCGCCTCGGGCGTTTCGCAATACCTTGGCGGTGTCGTCGCCACCTACGCCAGCGTGCCGCAGGACATCACCGAACCGCTGCAAACCCTTCCGATCTACACCAGCCTGTTCAATCGGCTAGGCATCGCCGCCCTGCTCTGCGCGCTGATCGCGATCGCGGTCTTGCCGCTGATGAAGCGCCTCTCGGCAACGCACAGCGCCGAAGCGGTGCTCGGGCATTCCACGGCCGGCGGCAGCATGCCGGGCATTGCCGCGGAAGAATAGATCTTCCGGAGGCCGCAACCCTGATCGAAGGCGATCAGGGTTTCAGCCAGTCGGCGCCGCCGAGTTGGCGGACCTGCCGCTCGATCCAGTTGGCGCGCCGCTGCACATAGGTCGAAGGCCGCTCGACGTGCAGCTTGCGCGGATTTGGCAGCACGGCGGCGAGCAGGGCGCATTGGCGTGGATTCAATTGCGCGGGCGTGTTGCGGAAAAAGTGCGCACTGGCCGCACCGGCACCGTAGATGCCGTCACCGAATTCGGCGATGTTGAGATAGACCTCGATGATGCGCTGCTTTGGCCAGAGCAGTTCGATGAGGGCGGTGAAATACGCTTCCAGGCCCTTGCGCACGAAACTGCGGCCATTCCACAGGAACAGGTTCTTCGCCACCTGCTGGCTGATCGTGCTGGCACCGCGCAGCCGCGCGCCGTCCTCGGCATCGGCCAGCGCCGACTGGATCGCATCGACATCAAAGCCATGGTGATTTGGGAATTTCTGGTCTTCGGCCGCGACGAGGGCAATCGGCAGGTTCGTGGAAACCTGGGCCAGCGGCGTCCAGCGATAGCGCAGGGTGAAATCCTGCTGACCCTCGACCAGGGCTTCCAGGCGGCGTTCGATCATGAAGGCCGAGGTCAACGGCGGCACGAAGCGCAGGATCACCACGACCAACACACTCAAGGCGAACCAAAGCAGCAAGGCAACTGCCACCCAGCGGACGATGCGGTGGGGCAGGGATCGGCGCGGCAACTTTCGGGATTCCATTGCGTCGATTGTGCCATCCAGCGAACGCTGAATGGCTGTAGAAATGCAGACGGGCGCGGAAATCCGCGCCCGTCTGCTGCCTTCACGATCGCGAGAAAGCTCTTACAGCGGTGTGCACACGTAGGCGCTGTTGGCCGGATCGAAGCCGTCGACGAAGATCCGATCGGCACTGCTCAGACTGATCTCATCGATAAACGCACCGCCCACTTCGTAGCCACCATCCGAAGAGAAGCGCCAGCGCAACTGGATCGTCTGGCCGGAATACGCAGCGAGACTTGCCGAGAAGTTCTGGAACGAAGCCACCGCCGCGTCATTGGTCGGTGTCGCGGACGTCGAGCCGGCAAATCCGGTCTTGCCAACCGGATATCCGCAGGCATTGCCGGCATTGGTCACCGTACCCGAGGCCGGGTAGCCACCGTTGGGTGGCAGATCGGCCCAGCTGGCACCGCCGTTGGTCGAGACTTCCAGGATGAGCACATCCCAGCCCGTCTCGATGTTGTACTTCATCTTGAAGTCGAGCGTAGCGCTCGGCTGTACGACAATCGGCGGTGTCGTCATCGCGCCGCAGCTGCTGGCGGGATAGTTCGCCCCATCGGCACCGCTGTGATAGCTGAGGGTGCCCGAGGTGGCCGCCGTGTTGGTGACTTGCCACGGAGCAGCCAGGTTCGAGTAGACATGGGTATCGCCATCATCCAGGTAAGTGTTGCCATCGACGCCGCTGGGCCCGATCGCCGTGCCACCGACGGTCTGGCTGATTGGTGCGCTGTTGCCTTGCGAATCGGTCGCCAGAACCTTGTAGTAGTAAGGTGCCGCGGGCAGGACCGCGAAATCCTCATAGCTCGTGCTTGCAACGTTCGTGGCAATCGTGGCCGGCGACGTGAAATAGGGATCCGAGGATCTCTGCACCGAATAGCTGACGCTGGGAGAAAGCGGGCAGTTCGATGTCGCGGCCGCCCAGTTCAGTGGCACCTTGCAGGTTGCGTTGAGCGATGCGCCGCCGACCACACTGGTGCCGTCGAATGACGGTTGCAGGTTGCATGCACCACTGGAAGTCGTATCGATACAGGCCGAGGCATCACCCTCGATATCGTTGCTGACGCCACGAACCTTGTAGGCATACGGATAGCCGCCCTGACTCGTGGAATCAACCACCGGGCTGGATGCGGACGAGCCAACCAGTCGGAAATCACCGGCTGCCGCTGCCGCGCATGTGCCGGCCGCACGATAGAGCTGGAAGCCCTGGGCGCCACCAGCGGCACTGAAGGCGACCTGGGTGCCGCCTGCCACCGGCGCTACGCTGAGTCCGGTTGGTGCCGCGAAGGCCGGCGTGTTGGGCAGGCCGAATGCGCCGGATACCGCAAGTGCATAGCCCTGCCGATTCGTGTTCGGCCGCGAACCGCCCGGGACCGCCGTGCCTTTCACACGGAACGTGTAGCTGCCGGCGGTCGGCGCGGTGAGGCGCACCTGCTCGACCGTATTGCGAATATCCGCACTGCCGCCGGTGGTTGATACACCGGCGGTGAACACGTTGCCGCGATACAGCGTGGCACCGGGGCCGACCACTTCGAGGTCGAGATTGTTGACCAGGCTCAGCGCGGCACCGCTGGTTGCCTCGGGGTCATACCAGGTCAGGGTCGCACGCAACTCCTGACCCGCCGCGACGTTGGCAATCGTGTATTCCTGCGTGTCGCCGGTCTGCACGCCGGCCACGTTGGTGCGCTCGAAAATGCGCAGGCGACGATTGTCGTTGCCGAATGCGCTCGGCGTAGTCGTGAACCAGAGGTTCGAGTCGGTCCAGCCGCGACCCCAGCCGTAGTTGCCGTTGAAGAACTGGTCGGTCGGCGCGGTGTTCGAGTTCAGGATCGGGTTTGTGCCATTCAGCAGCACAGCCTTCAACGCCATGCCGCTCGGGTTGTAGGAGTCGGCGATGGTCTTTGTTCCGCGTGGATAGAAACCGTCAGTGAAGAACTGGCGCACGAGTCCGGCATTGCCTGCGATCGTCGGTGCGGACATCGATGTTCCGGAAAGCCCTTTCGACACGGCGGCCTCGATCGTGCCCGTCGTGCTGGCATCACCCGATGCGGAAACGGTGCTGCTCCCGGGAGCCATGATGTCCGGTTTCAGGCGTCCGTCGACAGTCGGTCCCCGACTTGAAAAGCTCGCAACCACCTTGCTGCCGGAATGTCCGAGCGCGCCGACCGTGATCGCGTTCTTGGCATTTCCCGGCGATCCGGTCGTGGTTGGCCCGCTGCCGTTATTGCCCGCCGAGACAACGAAGATCATGTCTTCGATCAGCGACAACGTATTGTCGACGATGCGGTCACTGCCGCTGTAGGCGCCCGCGCTCGCACTTCCCCAACTCGCACTGTGGATGCGTGCACCGGCACTGTGCGCCTGCCTGATCGTGCCGCCAAGATTGGTTATGGACAGGCAGCCCGTGGTGTCGTTGCCGATATCCTGGAACAGCAGTTGCGCATTCGGCGCCATGCCATCGGCCAGTTCGTGGCCCGATGAAGTCGGCGTCGATGCGGTATAGGTGGTGGCGCCAACCGCGCCGCCGGCATCACCAGCGATCGTGCCGCTGGTGTGGGTGCCGTGAAAGCCGGTCGGGTTGCCGCCGGGACACGTGGTGGTGTTGTCATAAGCGGTCGCGCCTGGTTGTACCCAGTAGGCATAGACCTTGTTGTCGGCGTGGGCGACGCCGAGTGCCGGCGGTACCGGCGTGTCGGCCGTCGTGATCTCGATGTGGTCGCCGGCACCCTTGTTGAGTGTCGTGAACCACGCTTCATTGGCATCGAGGCCGGAATCGGAAATGCTGATGATTTGACCTGTGCCAAACAGCCCGTGATCCCAGAGCGGCTGACGTCCCGCCTCGACGGCACCTGACCCAGGCGTGCTGGCGGTCGGGGAATCGCCCTGGATTGCGCTGATGCCGCCCGAATTGTTGACGTATTCCTGGAGATGCGGGGCAACCCAGGCGACACTGTCCTCGGCGGTTGCCGCACGAACCAGGGCGTCAAGACCCTGTTCGCCGACATGCACGCGGGTGAAAGGTACGGAATCGCTTTCCGCAACCGAGACGATCGTTGTACCCGGCACTTTCGAAAGGGCGGCGCCGATCTGGCTGGCTGATTCGCCGGCAAAACCGAACACATCGATTTCAAGTCCCCCTTGCGGAGCGAGTATCAAATCTGCACGGACGCTGATCCAGAGTGCGGGATCCAGTTTCTGTCCGGGCTGGTAGACGCCAACCCAGCGCACGTCGGCATCGGCGTGCAACTCACGCAGCGCGTTGCCTTCGAGGCGAACCTGATAGGCGTTGTTTGGTACGTAGCCAAGGAAGCGCACGCCGCGCTGCTCAAGCCGGGCCCGCGCCTTTGCCGGATCGTCATTGAACTGCACGATGGCGTAGCGGCCCGATTGCACATCGGCGGCAGCACCCGTCGCGGAAAAATCGATGCGTTCGCTGGTTGGATCAATGAGACCTGATCGAAGCAGCAAGAGATGACTGTCGCCCGCACGCGCGTCGGTCAACTGGTCGGGCGTCACGGCTTCGGGAGCAACGCGCGGCAAGTTGTCGGTCGCAGCGTGAACGTTGCCAATTGCAAGGAGGATCGCAGCGGCGAGAGCCGAGCGAACGTGGTTTTTCGATTTCATGTGGTTCCCCGGGAGATTCGATTTTCGAAGGTTGGTTGCGGTGGGATACGAATTCGATTGACAGTGCAAGAGCTCGTGCGATGCCGATCCGGTCACTGGGTTTTCCGGCAATCCTGATATTGACTTGAGCCGCCGTTCAAATGCTCCAGCCCGGGAACGATCCGCGACCATTCCAGCGGCGGATCGGTAACCACGCGTTTTGCGTTTGAAGTGCGGAAATTGCGCCTGAACACCCTGCCGTGTCCAGAGCCCCGGTTGGCCGGGCCACGGCCGGCTTTCCGCAGTTCCATGCCGCCATTGCATCCGCCAGCGCAGTCCGCATTTCGTTGAACCGTATCCATCACCGCAAAACCATGAATGTGAATGACGACAAGGCCTATTCGTTCCACCTGCAGAATGCCGACGTGCGCGGGCAAGTCGTGCATCTCCAGTCGAGCTGGCAGCAGGTCCTCGCCACCGCCGACTACCCGGCCAGCCTGCGCCGGCTGCTCGGCGAATCGCTGGTGGCCAGCGCCCTGTTTGCCGGTGCCCTGAAATTCGAGGGCAGCCTGTCGATTCACCTGCGCGGCAGCGGTGCGCTGCGCCTGCTGTTTGCCGAATGCACGCATGCGGGTGATCTGCGCGGCATCGCGCGTGTCGAGGAAGGCGTGCGCGATGTGCGCGTGGATCTCGCCCAGCCCGGGACCCAGCTCGCCATCACCATCGAGAACACGCAAACCGAAACGCGTTACCAGGGCTTGGTCGCGGTTGAAGCAAACCAGTTGGCCGGGGCCTTCGAGGGCTATTTCGAGCGTTCCGAACAGTTGCCAACCCGCCTCATGCTGGTCGAGCGCAATGGTCGTTGCGCCGGAATCATGCTGCAGCGGGTTGCCGAAGCGGGTGGACTGGCGGCGGCAAGCGATGGCGATGCGTGGAACCGCGTGTGCCACCTGCTGGCGACCTTGCGCGAGGACGAGCTCCTCGATCTGCCGGTCGAAACCTTGCTGCTGCGCCTGTTCCATGAAGAAGGGGTGATCCTGCAGGACGCGCGCCCGCTGCGCTTTCGCTGCAGTTGCTCGCGCAAGCGTGTGCTGGACATGCTGCGAGCACTGGGACGTGAGGAGGCTTTTGCCGGCCTTGACGCGTCGGGCAAGCTGAAGGTGACCTGCGAGTTCTGCAATCGCGACTACCTGCTGGATGAAGTCGATCTTGCCGGCCAGTTCGCCAAATTCCCCCAGGCACCTGGTCCAGCAACCGCCCAGTAGCCGGGCTCCTGCTCCGGCGGCAATCGCCCAGCCAGGAGGGCAAAGCGGTTCCAGCCGCCCAATTGCCCATCGACTGGCTTTGCGCGAGGCATGGCCAGCACTATCGCAAGCCCTTGACCGGCAATCGAAAACTTCTGTTGATTCAAGCATTACCGGTGCATAGTTGAGACCCGGTAGACTGTTTATTTTCCGTGAATGCGGATAAACTCAACGGCAGAAGGCCACCGTGAAACCCGCGCTCCAGACAAGGATCGCAGGGAACTTGCGAGGCTCGCCACAGTCACCTGTCACCCCGACCGGATTCGCCAAGATCGAGATGTTGTCGCGCCTTGCCATCATCGTGTTGTCCCTGCTGCTGTCGGTTGATGCCGTCGCGCAGAAGATTGCACCTGCGACCCTGGTCGATGCGCAGCGCCCCTTGGTGGACCACCTGCTGTCGATCGAGGTGGATGCGCCGCTGGCCGGCAGTTCCACACAGGTCGTTCCCTTGTGGGCCAGCCCGGACGGTCGCCTGCTCGCCATTGTCGCGATGTCGCGCAATGCAGGTGCGCCGGCTTTGCCGCCCTCGCCGTCATTTGGTGGCGTTTCGGATCTGCGCATCGTTGATGCCACCGATCTGTTCTCGGCCGGGCTGCGTTTGCGCATGGGCCATGGATTGCGTGCCGACCTGGCGCTTGGTCGCGAGGCGTCCTCGCCGCTTTCGCAAGGTTTTGCAGCCCATGCAAGTTGCCTGTCCGCATCATGTTTCGCTGACGCCGACGCGTTGGCCCCGGCCGAAGCGTTGGCCGCGAGCATTGGTCTGGGTTGGACGTCCTTGTCCGGGTACGGCCCGGATCTCTCGTTTGGTTTGTCCTGGTTGAATGTCGAAAACCAGCAGTTGCCGTTGCTGTCGGGCTTTGCGGCCAATACCAGCCCGATTGACCTGGCCCTTGTCGACATGCCCGGCCTGGTTGATTACCGCTTGAATTCTTCGCGGCAGGTGAATGCGCGGGGTGTCTGGCAGCTGGGGCAGGACAAGGTCGTCGATCTCAGTGCTGCCATCGGTCGCTCCAAGGTCTCGCCAATCTGGTACGGACTGGCGAATTCCGGACTCGATCTGGATCAGGCTTCACTCGGACTGGGTCTGGCCAGCGGCCCCCTGCGTGGCAGCATCGTTGGCAGGATCAGCAGCATCGATGTCCCCGGCCAGATCGGCACTCGTCGCTGGAGCGGCTTGGATCTGGGTGTCTCATGGCGCACGCCCTGGCGCGGCGAAGTCACCGTTGGCGCGCAAAACGTGTGGTCTGCCCAGCTTGATGCATCGGCACCCCGCGAGGCCGATCCAAGCCAGGCGCGCATGCCCTACGTGCAGTATCGGCAGGATCTCTGAGCCAATCCGCGTTGCCGGCTTCGACATGGCTTCGCCCTGTTGTGCGCACTCCGCTGCCCTTGAGCCGGCGGCCCTTTCCGATTCCCGTCTTCACTTGGCAGGCGCAGTTCGCGCCTGAGCCATCGCGCGCGTGTCGGCATCACCCCCCCCCTTTGAAGTCGGATCGGTGCAAACGGGTCTGCGGCCGGCGATCGTGTGACCGCAATCTAAGTCCCTGAATATGATGAATTAAGTGTCGAATTTGCGGGTCTTGTTAAGAGCGCAATCAGGGATTCCCATAACGTGAGAATGTTGTTAGTATCCCGCCAATGCCAGCAGCCATCTGGTCTGTTTTTGGCTACCCAGCAGCAGGGAATGAGTGCCTCATAGTTCCTTTCCGCGCAACGTCCCGAATCCGTGTCACCTGTAACACCACTCTAAAAACGTTGGAGAGCGTAATGAGATTAACGAACAACGAGCTTTTGAAAGCTGTGCGACTCGCGCTGTATGCGAGTGCCACGGCCGCCGTGGGTCTGACTTCCATGCCGGTTTTTGCCCAGGACAACAACGAGCAGGGCAGCGAAAGGCTGGAAACCATCGTAGTGACCGGTTCACGCATTCGTCGCGTTGACGTCGAAAGCGCAAGCCCGGTGTTTTCGATCGAGAAAGCCGATATCCAGAAGAGCGGCAAGCTCACCATCGGTGACCTGATCCAGGAAAGCCCGTCAATCTCGGGCGCGGCAACCAACCCGTCCGTGAACAACGGTGGTGGTAGCGGTGCTTCGACGGTTTCGCTGCGCGGCCTCGGCTCACAGCGCACCCTGTTGCTGGTCGACGGACGTCGTCTTGCTTATGCGGACGTGAACTCGATTCCGATCAACATGGTCGAGCGCATTGACATCCTCAAGGATGGCGCCTCGGCGATCTACGGCTCCGACGCAATCGGCGGCGTGGTCAACTTCATCCTGAGCAAGAACTACCAGGGTCTCTCGGCATCGTTCGACTACGGCATCTCCGATCGTGATGACGGCGAGCGTCGTGGCTTCCAGATGAACCTCGGTCATTCGAGCGACCGCGGCAGCATCAACATCGGTGCGACCTACAACAAGCAGGACGCCATTGGTGCTGGCGACCGCAGCTTCTCCAATCCGGCCCTGTACAACTACTACGGCACGGTTATTTCCCTTGGCTCCGGCTCCGTCCCGGATGGTCGTTTCGTCATTCCTCGCGTTAACGCAGAAGCCGCTGGCGTCCTCTGCCCTGGCACCACTACGAACGTCCAGGTTACCCGTGTCCACGGCTCGGAAGCGGACTTCCGTTGCTATAGGGGTAGTGGCGACAACAACGACACCTACAACTATTCGCCGTACAACCTCGAGCTGACCCCGCAGGAACGCGGCGGCCTGTTCGTCAACGGCAATTACCGCCTCACCGACACGATCGAAGCGTACGTGACGGCGTTCACCAACAAGACCCGTTCGCGCTACATCATCGCGCCGCTGCCGCTGATCGTCTCCCAGTTGGGTGCGCCGATTTCGGCCGACAACATCTACAACCCGTTTGGCGTCGATATCTCGTCCGGTGGTATCCGCGATACCTTCGGCGGCAATCGTGAAGGCATGTTCGAAACCCAGGCCGACCAGTTCAGCTCTGGCCTGCGCGGCAGCTTCGGCGACACCTGGCAGTGGGATGCGGGTATCACCTGGGCGCGCACCTCGCAGGATACGGGCAACACCGGCTACTACTACCTGCCGGCTTTTGCCAATGCGATCGGTCCGTCGTTCTATGACGACAATGGTGTGCCGACCTGCGGTACGCCGGACGCACCCATCGCTGACTGCACGCCGCTGAACCTGTTCAACCTCGACGCCACGACGGCTGCCGGCGCCTTGACCCGTGCCCAGCTCGATCAGCTCCAGCTGATCGTACGTTCGCACAGCTATTCGACGCAGAAGAGCGCACAGTTCAACCTCACCGGCGAAATCTTCGATCTGCCCGCCGGTGCGGTCGGTCTCGCGGTTGGTGGCGAGTACCGCAAGGACTACCAGTACTTCCAGCCGGACTTCGTTTCGACCATTCTCGATCCGAATCAGGGCACCTGCCTGACCTTCACCGACGCCTGCGGTTCGCCCTCCAGTGGCCAGCTCAGCGTGCGTGAGTTCTACGGCGAGTTGTTCATCCCGGTCCTGGCCGACCTTCCGTTTGCCAAGTCCCTCAACGTGACCCTGGGTTCGCGTTATTCGGATTACTCGGCATTCGGCACCACGACCAATTCCAAGATCGGCATCGAGTACCGTCCGATCGACGACCTGATGCTGCGTGGCACGATCGCGGAAGTCTTCCGTTCGCCGACCATCAGCGATCTGTACGGCGGCACCACGCCGAGCGCCGATACCTACAACGATCCATGCGATGGGCTCGTTGCGGGTGATCCGCGCCTGTCCAATCCGGCTTGCGCCGGCCTGGCAGCGGGCTTCGAGCAGGTGACGACACAGACTCAGGCCCTGTACGGTGCCAATGCGTTCGTGCAGCCGGAAAAGGGCCGTACCTTTACCTGGGGCGCTGTGTATGACCCGCAGTGGCTGCCGGGCTTGTCGACCTCCCTGGACTTCTGGAAGGTCAGGCTGACCGACACCATCGGCGCGATCGGCACCCAGGTCATCATTGACCAGTGCTTCACCTTCGGTCGCTTCTGCAACCTGTTCTCGCGTCAGCTCGGTGCCGGCGGCACTGGCGACATCGACTTCGTCAGCAACCTGACCCAGAACATCGGTCGCATCGATACCAACGGCGTGGATTTCAGCATCAAGTATCGTCTGCCGGAAACCCGCTTCGGCAACTTCAACGTCTCCTTGGATACGACCTACGTCGCCAAGTATGACGCCGAAGTCATCGAAGGCGACATCACCACGCGTTACCATCGTGCAGGAACCTACACCTCGTCTTCGACCGGCGGTGATGGCAACTACGCACGCTGGCGCGGATTGGGTGCGATCAGCTGGAACATGGGTGCGTTCGATGCAGGCTGGCGCATGCGCTTCGTCGGCCCGACCCGCTTCGGTGTCTACGCCACCGCTGGCGACGGTTCGCAGGTCATCGCTCCGGGTGGCGATCCGCTCGACAACTCGTTCCGCATCGGCGGTTCGACGTTCCACAACCTGACGGCTGGATACAATGCCGAAGCCATCAACACGCGCTTTGAAATCGGCGTGGACAATGTCTTCGACAAGCAGCCGCCGATCTTGTGGCAGTACGGCTTCAACGGCAACACCGACGAGCGTACCTATGACGTCGTCGGCCGCTACTACTGGGCTCGTGTTGGCGTGAAGTTCTGATCTGACGTTTCACGCGTGTAAAAGGAGGCCGCGTGGCGAAAGCCACGCGGCCTTTTCATTGTGAAGGTGTACTGCCGTGCGGGTAATGCACGGCCAGCGTCCGAATGCAGGAGCCATTCAATGTTGCAGCGTGCGTTTGAAGCCTATCAATCGGGCAACCCCAAGCTGGCCGAGACGCTTTGCCGGGAAATACTTGCGACCAAACCGGATGACCAGGTGGCCATGCTTTTCCTGGGCATGAGCCTCGATGCCCAACACCGGACCATTGAAGCGATCCAGCTCTTCGAGCGCCTGACCGTCTTGTCCCCGGAACAAGCCGCGAATTGGGCGAATCTGGGCACCGTGTTGCGTGCGGCCGGACAAGCCGACAAGGCCGAGCAGGCATTTCGCTCTGCCCTGGATCGCGACGGCGGGGACGCGAACTCGCTGTTCAACCTCGGTTCGTTGAGCTTCGACAAGGGAAACTACGGCGAAGCACGCCGCCTTCTGTTGCGGGCATTGGAGACCGCGCCGGAAGACCCGTCAATCCGTGCGCTTGCCGTCGCCGCGTGCTTTGAATGCGCCGATTTCGAGCAGACCGATCGCCTGCTTGTCGACTGGGAGCGATGGGCAACCGGCAACGTCGAGGTGCTCACCGATCTCGGTTGGACATTGACCCGATTGACACGCGCCGAAGAAGCCGGGCGTGCACTCGAGATGGCGGCACAGATGATGCCGAACAACACCCGCGTCGACCTGCGCCGTGCGGCATTTTACGAACGGACCAATCGCGTCGCGGAATCGCGCGCGCTGCTCCAGCAGATTCCGCAGGAGGCGCTCGACCGGGTAGGTCTTGGCACCGATGCAACGATCCTGCGCGCCGATCTGGCCGCACGCGGCGACGATCTGGAAGGCGCGCGTCATCTCTACGAAAAGCTTGTTGTAGACGCTGATCTGGTTCGTCGTGATCCGCAACTGCCGTCGCAACTGGCCCGCGTATGTGATCGACTGGGTGATCCTGCCGCGGCGATGATGTGGCTGGTCCACGGTCGTGCGCTGCATCTGGCGCAACTGCGCGAACGCGCACCCCAGATTTTCGAAGAGGGTGCGGATCCCTTGCGCATCATCCGCCAGCCGCTGTCCGCGGAACAGGTTGCGGCCTGGAAACCCGTCACGGCTCCAAGTGCGGAAGAATCACCGATCTTCGTGGTGGGCTTTCCTCGCTCCGGCACGACCATGCTTGAAACCATGCTCGATGCACATCCGCAGTTGGCCAGCATGGACGAGCGCGCATTCATCCAGGATGTCGTCGACGAAATGCACAAGATGGGTTTCGCTTATCCCGACGGCCTCGGCGAGCTTGACGACGCGCAATGCGCGCACCTGCGCGCGACGTATGCCAATCTGGTGAAGACCCAGGCCCGGGTCGATCCGACCCTGCGTCTGGTCGACAAGAATCCACTCAACATCATGCGCTTGCCGCTGATCGTCCGACTTTTCCCGAAGGCCAAGATCATCCTTGCCCTGCGCCATCCCTGCGATGTCGTCCTCAGCAACTTCATGCAGACCTTCCGCGCGCCGGCCTACATTGCCATGTGCGCGACGATCGAGTCGACCGCGCAAGGCTACGCCGACACCTTTGATTTCTGGATTGACCAGGCGGGCGTGCTGTCGCCGGATGTGCTTGAGTTGCGCTACGAGGATGTCGTCGACGACATCGACGCGCAATCGCGACGGATCGCGGATTTCATCGGCATCGACTGGGATGAGCGCATGGTCAATTTCCACGAGCGCGCGAAGGATCGGGGTTTCATCGGTACGCCGAGCTACCAGCAGGTTGTCGAACCGATCAACCGCCGCGGTGTCGCGCGCTGGGAGAAATACCGGGAATATCTCGAACCGGCCATTCCGATCCTGCGCCGACACATCGAGCGTTGGAACTATCCGGTTTGAACCGTGCGGTCTGATTCGAAGCGGTAGCCGAGCAATTCAAGGTCGCGCGCATACATGGCCGCGACCCGCTCGCGCAGTTCGTCATCGTAGTACTCGGCGTAATGGCGATGACGCGAGGCGTTGACCTGTTCAAGCGCCAGCGAAGGAATTCCGATCCGCGCACAGATCGCATCGTAATCGGCCTGCATGGTCTCGACGCGGCCGAGCTGATCCATGGCCAGGCGTCCGTCGGCGTCGCAGAGCATCTCGTGTTGCGGCCGGAACAGGATGTGTTGCAGGGGTGGACGGTCACGGATGATGAAGCGCATGAAGGCCTGCGGATTCGCCTCGAATTGCCCGTTGTTGCGACTCATGAAAGCACAATAGGAAATGAAGCGATCAAACGGATTGCGCACGAACGCAAACTTGAAATAGCTGCCGAAGATCTCCTCGCCAAGTACCGGCCGGACCTGCGCGACGCTGAGATGGCCATGGCCCAGTTCGCCAAGCTGCGGCAATGGAATGCGCTTCTGCACGAACAGGCCAACCTGTTCCATGTCGTCTTCCGCCAGGAACGGGCGCAGCGCCTGGCGAACCGAATGCGTCCCGGTTTTCGGGACTGCAAAGAAAATGAACCGGTGCCGGTTGGATATGATCATCGACGCGTGAATTCCGCGGGGCAAACCGCTATTGTCGCATGCCTGCCGCCGCCTTCCAGCGATGTATCCGCCGCACCGGCATGGCCCATACAGCCCGCACTGGCCGGCCTTGCTATGATTCCCGGCCTTGCGCCGGATTCATCGCGTCGCATCGTCGAAAACCCGATTGGATCAGACACATGAAGCTCCAGGTTCCCTTTCTGCAACTGCCCCTGCGCTTTGACGCCGAACTCCTTGCCGCGGAAATCGCCGCACTTGGCGAGTCCGTATGGCGGCCCCATCCGCAGGGATTCAAGGGCAATTCCGCCGTGCCATTGATCGCCCGCGATGGCAATCCGCAAAGCGATGCGGTGAAGGGTGCCATGAGGCCCACCCCGCAACTTGAGCGCTGTCCGTATCTGCTCCAGGTGCTGAGCGAGATTGGCGGCGTCTGGGGACGCAGCCGCTTGATGCGCTTGTCGGGAAATGCCGAAGTCACTGCCCACGTCGACATCGACTACTACTGGCGTGACCACATGCGTGTCCACGTTCCCATCGTGACCCAGCCCGAAGTGCGCTTTCACTGTGGCAACGAATCGATCCACATGGCCAAGGGTGAATGCTGGATCTTCGATACCTGGCAACCGCATCGGGTGGTCAACACCAACGAACTCTCACGCATCCACCTCGTTGCGGATTCCGTCGGCGGCCCGGGCCTGTGGAACCTGATCGCGGCGGGTCGACCGCATGGCGCGGCCATCCCCGGCTGGAAGGCCAATGAGCGGCCACCGAATCCGCGCGCCCACGGCGAGTTGCGTCTGGAGTCGTTCAATGTGCCGGCGGTGATGACGCCGTGGGAAGTCCAGGATCAGCTGAGCTTTGTCCTCGAAGGCGCGCTGCCGCATCCCGCGCTGGGCATGGTGCATCAACTGGCCGGCCACTTTCATCGGCATTGGCGATCACTCTGGGCCATGCACGGTGACGCGGGCGGTGGCCATGCCGACTACGCGGAGGCACTGAAGCTGTTCGCCGACGAGTTGGCGCGGATCGGCGAAGGCATGAAGCTGGAGAATGGCACCGGGCTGATCAAGGCCATGAACAGCCTGATCGTCGCCGTCGCCATCAATGACGCGGATGCGGAAATGCTGGCCGACGAACGTTCGGCACCGGTTGCGGCGGCCATGTAGGCCGCCAGACCGCAATCAGAAGTGTGAATCCTCGAAGCCTTCGTCCATCGGCGTCTCGCCGCCTTCGGCAAGGCGGATCTTGAGGGCAAGGCCGTCGCGTGAATCGGCTTTCGACAATGCCTCTTCCAGTTCGATGCGGCCATCCTTGTACAGCGCGTACAGCGCCTGGTCGAAGGTCTGCATGCCTTCCTGCAGGCTGCGATCCATGGCTTCCTTCATCTCGTGGATCTGGCCACGCCGGATCATGTCGCGGATCAGTGGCGTGTTCAGGAGTACTTCGACGGCGGGCAGGCGGCGTCCGTCCTTGCCCATGACCAGGCGCTGCGAAATGACCGAGCGCAGGTTCAGGGCCAGGTTCATGAGGATGTTGCGATGCGCGGCCTCGGGGAAGAAATTGAGGATGCGTTCGAGGGTCTGGTCGGCGTTGTTCGAGTGCAGGGTGGCCAGGCACAGGTGGCCGGTTTCCGAGAACGAGATGGCTGCCTCCATGGTCTCGGCATCGCGGATCTCGCCGATCAGGATGACATCGGGCGCCTCGCGCATCGCATTCTTCAGCGCCTCGGAATAGCTGTGCGTATCGAGGCCGACCTCGCGCTGATTGACCACCGATTTCTTGTGACGATAAAGGTATTCGATTGGATCCTCGACCGTCAGAATGTGACCGGAAGTGTTCGTGTTGCGATGATCGATCATTGCCGCCAGCGTGGTCGACTTGCCCGAACCTGTGGCACCGACCACCAGGATCAGGCCGCGCGGCTCCATGATCAGTTCCTTGAACAACTGCGGCAGGCGCAACTGTTCGATGCTCGGGATCTCGCTCTTGATCGCGCGGATGACCATGCCGACTTCGCCGCGCTGCTTGAACACGTTGATGCGGAAGCGGCCGGCATCCTTGACCGCAATGGCCATGTTCAATTCCAGCTTGCTCTCGAACAGCGGGACCTGGCCCTCATCCATCAGCGAATAGGCGATCTTCTTGACCATGCCGCCGGGAAGCCCGGTATTGCCGAGCGGATAGAGCTTGCCCTCGACCTTGATGTTCACCGGGGCGCCTGTGGTCAGGAACATGTCCGACGCGCCTTTCTCGGTCATCAGCTTGAGAAAATATCCGATGTCCATCTGATCAAATCCTCGGAAACTCGGCAGGAAAATCGCCGTGAACATTGCGAATGCCTGGCAGCCTTCCCACAATAGGGGATCGCCCCGGGCGCAGACTACTCTTATGACACCAAGCGGTTTGAAAATCCATGGCCCAATCGTTCTTTCGCTGGCCCTGATCCTGGTGGCTTGCGGGCCGACAAAACCACCACCGGATCTGCTGGGCAATGCCCAGCAGCGCCTGACCAGCGCGCGCAGTTCAGGCGCTGCAACTTTCGCGCCACTTGAGCTGCGTTTCGCCGAAGAGCGCTTCAGCCAAGCCCAGACGGCGATGCTGGAACACGATTTCAACCTGGCCGCGAATCTGGCCGATGAATCCGCCGCCAACAGCGAGCTGGCCACGATCAAGGCCAGCCTTGGCAAGCTGCGCGAATCGATTGATCAACTGAAGCGAGACAACGCCGAGATCAACCGGGTCCTGCAGTCTGCAGGCGCTGTTCCAGGGGGTGCGCCATGACTCGCCCCGGCGTGTTGGCCCTGGTCTTGCTCGCTGTGCTCTCGCTGGCACCCGCAGCCCGGGCAGCCAAGCTTGATGTCGATCAGGAACGCCTGTCGCGCAGCCTGAGCCAGCTCGAAGCTGATGCCAGGCTCGGCCGTCATGCGGCGGCCGAGATTGCCCGCGCCCGCGCTGCCCTGGTGACCCTCGGCGAGAGCGGCAAGGGCAAGAAGCGCGCGCACCTTCTGTACATGGCCGAACGCCGGGTGGATATCGCCTGGGCGACCGCCAATGTCCTCGATCTGGAGGACCAGCAAGCCGAGTTGCAGCGTGAGCACAGCCGCCTGCAGCTTGCCGCCGCTCGCCACGAAGCCGAGCAGGCGCGGCGTGAACTCGACCAGCAACGCCTGCTGGCGCAAATCCGCCTCGAAGAGGCGGAGCGTCAGGCCGAGGAGGCACGCACACTGGGTGAGCAGGAGACGGCTGCCGCGCGCGAGGAAGCCAATCAGGCACAGCGCCTCGCCGACGCGCAGGCGCGAGAGACTGCCCTGGCGCGCCGGGAGGCCGAGCTTGCCGGTGCCGCCGCCGATGCCTTGCGCACGCGCATCTCCACCATGCGCGCCACACGCGGTACGCAGGGCATGCAGATGTCACTGGATGACGTCGCCTTCGCGCCCGGACAATCGCGGCTGCGTGCCGAAGCAAACGATTCGCTGGCCAAGGTAGCCGAGTTTGTCGCCCAGGATCCGGCCAAGTTGATCCGCATCGAGGGGCATACGGATTCCACCGGCAGCGCCAATGCCAACCAGGTGCTCTCGCAAAAACGTGCCGAGGCCGTGCGCGATGCACTCGTGGCGCTTGGCGTGGAAGCCTCGCGGATGACCGCGGTCGGCGTCGGAGCGGAGCGGCCGGTAGCCTCCAACGAGGATGCCGACGGGCGCGCGAGAAATCGGCGGGTTGACGTTATTCTTGTTGAGAAACAATGAGTTAACGAATTATTTTCAATTCGAAAACTGCCGGAAAAGCGGTTGCCAAGGGGTAGGCAAAGGAGTAGTTTCTAAACCCCATGCGACCCGGTGTTTCTCTGGAACCCGCATGGGATATTGCCTAGCCCATGAGTTCAGCACAGAAGACCGTTCATCCCGCGAGATCGGCACCAGCCAGCCGATACGCACGGTCGGGTGCCTGGCAGTGGCGCACGCCCGTGTCGCAGCCCGATTGCGATCCGAGCGCTGACCTCAGCGGCTCAGGCGGCCTGAATCCAGGCCATAGCGTGTCTGTTCCATCGTCCCTGCAACCCATGACGCGACGCCGAAAGGTGTCGCGTCATGGTGTCTGCATTTCCGTCCTGAGAGGAGGTAGCCTGATGTTCGAACAAGCTGAGAGAGAAGATCTGGAATCCTTGATGCATGGCAACACCGAATTCCGCCAGCTTTATCACAAGCACCGCGAACTCGATGACAAGGTACGTGATGCCGAACTCGGCGTGTTGCCGATGGATGTCGTCACCCTGCACACGCTCAAGAAGGAAAAGCTTCTCGCGAAGGACAAGCTCACTACCATGTGGGCACACATGCATACTCCCCCCGCACGCTGATCCAACCGTATTTCCGGCGCCGCTGCCCGTCACCAGGCAGTGGCGCGACTGGCATCGGTATGGTGGACAAGCGCAATGCATCCACCAATCCCCCAGCAAACCGACCTCAGCTTCCGGTGACGTGGCTGACAGGCCGATCCTTCAATTCCACGCCCGCTGCCTGGAGACGCACAAAATCCACCGTGGGTTATCATGCCGGGACCCCCTGTAGTCACGCGGAGCCTGCATGTCGATCCATCAAAGCGTCCTCGAACTGATCGGCAATACGCCGATGGTTCAGGCCCAGCGCCTCGAAACCGGAAGCTGCGAGCTGTTCCTCAAGCTGGAGTGCAACAACCCGGGTGGATCGATCAAGGACCGGATCGGCATGAGCATGATCGAGGCCGCCGAACGCGATGGCCGCATCAAGCCCGGTGACACCCTGGTCGAGGGCACCGCCGGCAATACCGGCATCGGCCTTGCCCTGGTCGCCCAGCAGAAAGGCTATCGGCTCATCCTCGTCGTGCCGGACAAGATGAGTCGCGAGAAGATCTTCAACCTCAAGGCCATGGGTGCCGAGGTGATCCTGACCCGCTCGGATGTGGCCAAGGGCCATCCCGATTACTACCAGGACCTCGCCGCTCGCATCGCCGAGGAAACACCCGGCGCCTATTTCATCAACCAGTTCGGCAATCCGGACAATCCGCTTGCCCACAAGCTGACCACCGGACCGGAAATCCTCGAACAGATGGGTGGCAAGGTCGATACGATCGTCTTCGGCTGTGGCTCATCCGGCACTATGACCGGACTCTCGCAGTACTTCGCCGAGCATTCGCCGGAAACCGAGTTTGTGCTCGCCGATCCGGTCGGCTCGATCCTTGCCGAATACATCAACGATGGCGTGCTTTCCGACAAGTCGGCGAGCTGGATGGTCGAAGGCATTGGCGAGGATTTCCTGCCCTCGATCAGCGACTTTTCGCGGGTCGAGAAAGCCTACGCGATCAGCGACAAGGAGAGTTTCCTCACTGCCCGCGAGTTGCTTGCGAAAGAGGGCATCCTCGGCGGTTCATCCACCGGCACCCTGGTCGCAGCCGCCTTGAAGTACTGCAAGGAACAAATCGAACCCAAGCGCGTCGTCGTCTTCGTCTGCGATACGGGCAACAAGTACCTGTCGAAGATGTACAACGATTACTGGATGCTCGACAACGGCTTCCTCGAACGCGAACGCCATGGCGACTTGCGCGATCTCATCCTGAGGCCGTATTCGCTGCGCGACACGGTTGTCGTTGCGCCAAGGGATCTGCTCGTCACCGCCTACAACCGCATGAAGCTCTACGATGTTTCGCAACTGCCGGTCATGGAAGGTGACGCAATCGTCGGCATCCTCGACGAATCCGATGTTCTCATGCACGTCTATGCCGATGAATCGAAATTCCGCGATCCGGTCTCGACCGCGATGGTCAGCCGCCTGGAAAAGCTCGACGTGAAATCGCCGATCGAAAGCCTGCTGCCACTGTTCGATGCCGGCCATGTCGCCATCGTCATGGATGGCGAGAAATTCCTCGGCTTGATCACGCGGATTGACCTATTGAACTATTTGCGCAGGCGCGTGCAGTAAAGGTGCGTCGAATCACCCAATCCAGCTTGCATGGATACGCCGTGGGTCCAGTTCGGCATCGGAGCTGAATAGCCATGCAGATCATCAATTCGATCGCAGCTTTGGACGAAAAGCTCAATCTTGCAGCTGATGCGGCCAACCGATCCGGCGACGATTTTCGGCGGGTGCTGGAAAGCTTCGTGCTCGATCCTGGCGAACTGGCGGGCCGCCTCGACGCGAATCCCAGGAGCGACAGATACCGCGAACAGCAGATGAAATTGTACGAATTTCTGGCTGAGCGGAACTACACGACGGAGAACGAAAGCACGCCATTCGATCGTGAACAGATGTTGCGCTGGCCGTTTCCCTATTCGACGCGCAGCGCATCGCTCGTCGGCGACTACCTGATGACTTATGGCAACCTGATCAAGACCATGAATCTCGCGCAAGGTGCGCGCGTTCTGGAAATCGGATCGGGATATGGCCCGTTGACCTGGCATCTGGCCAGCATGGGTATTCACGTCACCTGTGTCGATGTGCACGAGCCGCTCCTCGCTTATGTCGACGAGCGTACTCGAGGCCTCCCCGGGAATGTCGAGACATTGGTTGCGGATATGAATTCACTGGAACTCAAGGGCAGTTTCAATGCGATCGTATTCTTCGAGTCATTTCATCATGCCGCCGACCATGCAGCCGTGCTGAAGGCGTTGCCCCGATTGCTGGAGCCAAACGGTGTGTTGGTATTTGGTGGCGAGCCCATAGTGCCTGAGGGCTCCCTTGCTGTTCCTTATCCCTGGGGATTGCGCATGGACGGACTCAGTCTTTGGTGCATCCGCCGACACGGGTGGATGGAATTGGGATTCAAGGAGGACTACTTCAGGAGCCTGTTGGAAAGCATGGACTGGAGCCTCTCTTTCAAGCCGAATCGAGCCTTGCCGCTGATGGATATATGGATCGCAAGGCGTCCGGAGGGTCACAGCATCTATTCAATGCCCAGCGGCAACGAAGTCATGGCAACTTGGGAGGCCAAGGATCCAGAACTGCGCACGCAGGTGGGGATTCTGACCTCTGATTCGCGCGCTATCGAGTCGACTGGCGCAGCGGGATTTCTTGTTTACGGACCTTATGCGAAGCTTGATGCAGGGTTCTACGAAGTCCAATGGCTTGGGCTTGCAATGGGGAACCCGTCAACTGGTCGGGCGGATGTGGCCAGCGATGGGGGGCAGATGATACTTGGCGTGGCAGACTTCTCGATTTCCCCGGGACCTGCAGGGGAGCCGAACAACATAATTGCACACACCAGATTCAGGATTGTCCAGGCAGCAAACGACGTTGAGTTCCGGATTCAAATCGACGGACGTACCAAAATCAGTATCAGTCAGGTCGTACTTCGAAAGTTGTGATTTTACCGAATAGACGCACCTGTCGACGAGCAACTGCAACCCCCGCTGATTTTCGCTGCGCCGTGGCAAGACTCATCTCGGCGTTATTGCAAGGCCGCTAGCGAGGTAGCATCAACATCTCTGCAGCGCGAATGTTTGGTTGTTGAGCGGACGGGAGCACGGAACCATGAGTGACTTGTCAGCCGATGCATTGTTCATTCGACTAGTCGAATGTGGCCCGGGACATTTGCTTCCGGTTGCGCTGGCATGCAGGCTGCAACGTCGATTGAACATCTGTAAAGATGGCATAAGAAATACAGGAGCTCGTCAGTGGAAACTCCGTGCGTTGGCATTCGTTGCCGGGGCGCTCATTGTTTGTGCGTTCGCATGCGGATTCGCTTCCGCAGCTGTTACGTTGCCGTGCCCGACGCGCAATCATCCAGGAATTCCAAACGATCCTCCTTGCCAGCCCGGATTTCCTTCTGCGCTGACTGAGTTGGGCAACGACCGCGTGGGGCCATCAAGCCCAACCATTTCGGACCTGAATGGCGACGGTGATCCGGAGATCGTCTTTGGAACCGAAGGTGGCCGTGTTGTTGCCGTCAGATCCAATGGAACCCTGCTGTGGACTTACGATACGGGTGCGGTTCCTGTCCAAAGCAAGGCTGCGATAGCTGATATCGACGGCGATGGTCTGGTCGAGGTCGTGGTCGGCGTGGGGTCGCCGAGTTTCAATGGTGGCGGCATCTACGTCCTCAGCAACACGGGGCAATTGCAGTGTTCGTTCACTGCGTTGAATCCAGCGCATCCACAGGGCATGTACAGCTCACCGGCCGTTGGGCGTCTGGATCCGTCCCAACCGACGAAGATGCAGATTGCCGTGGCAAGTTTCGACTTCAAATTCCGCGTACTGCGCCATGATTGCTCGGTATGGTGGGAAAAAGGCGTGCAGGAATATGTCGTTGATTCGATCTGGTCGTCGCCCTCGATCGTCGATCTTGATCGCAATGGCACGATGGACATCGTTGTCGGCGCAGACAGCAATTTTCACCAATTGCCGGGAATCACCTTGCCAGACGGAGGCTTGTTGCGCGCCATGCACGGCAATGGCAGTGGAGAGCTTCCGGGATTTCCAAAGTTGTATGACGAGGTCATCTATTCCTCACCCGCAATAGGCGATATCCGTGGAATCGGTGAAGTAGCCATCACGATTGGAAGCGGCCGCTGCTGGGACATGCCAAGTTGCGCTGTCGTGCATCCGGTTACCAAACAGATGCTCGGCGTCCAGTCCAATGGCCAGGATTTGCCGGGTTGGCCGGTTGCGACGCCAGCGGAGAGTTCTCGCGTCGCATCACCCGCATTGGCAAAATTCTCCGGGGTCAATGGGCTCGTCAGCGTGATCAACAATTTGCGAAATGACGATGAGACTGGTGTTGTGCATGCCATCCAGCCAAACGGCGTGGAGCTACCTGGTTGGCCGCGCGAACCCAGCATTGCGGCGGATTGCGTGGGGAATTCCTGGCACTACGGAACCCAGGCGTCGCCCGTGGTGGCGAATCTTCTCGGCGACACGGATCCGGAAATCATCCTTCCGGCTGCCAATGAGTTCGTCATTTGGAATCGGGCGGGTCAACAACTGACGGCAGCAACGGGTTGCCCCATCCCGGCAGGAACATTGAACCTGAGCACCAACAGCGATGCATTCTTCAATTCTGCAGCCGTGGCTGACATTGACAGGAACGGCAGGCTGGAAGTCATCGGCGCGGGTACCAACAGCAACGTACCGGGGCAGTCGGGGTCGTTTGTGACTGTTTACGCGTGGACGTTCAACAGCAGTACGGCGGATCCGCGACTGATGGATTGGCCGATGTTTCGCCGTGATGCCATCAACGGCGGCGTTTATCTGCCTGATTTGATCTTCACCAACGGCTTTGAATTGACGCCCTGAATCGGTGTCGCCGGGCCATGGCCAAGTCCGTTCTGTACAATGCGGGTCCAGACAACAAACCGCGCCTGGATTCCTCCAGGCAGCGTGACAGCTTCCATTCCACGAGAATCTTTGACATGAGCAAACCCGGAAAGTCCGTCGATCGCATGGGGCTCGGCACGCGCGCCATCCACGCCGGGCAGAGCCCGGATCCGTCGACCGGCGCGATCATGGTGCCAATCTACGCGACTTCGACCTATGTGCAGAAGAGTCCGGGTGTGCATCAGGGCTACGAGTATTCGCGCACGCAGAATCCGACCCGCATGGCTTATGAGCGTTGCGTGGCGGAATTGGAAGGTGGTCGCCAGGGCTATGCATTTGCCTCCGGCCTTGCTGCTGCAAGCACGGTTCTCGACATTCTTGATTCGGGCAGCCATGTCATCGCAATGGATGATCTCTATGGCGGCACTTATCGCTTGTTCGAGCGTGTGCGCAGGCGATCAGCGGGACTCGATTTCAGCTTTGTCGATCTGAATGACGGTGCGGCATTGAAAGCTGCCTTGAAGCCCAACACGCGCATGATCTGGGCGGAGACGCCGACCAACCCGATGCTCAAGCTGGTCGATCTGGCGAAGATTGGCGCGTTCGCGCGCAAGCATGGATTGATCTTTGTCGTCGACAACACGTTCTGCTCGCCAATGTTGCAGCGCCCACTCGAACACGGTGCGGACCTTGTCCTGCATTCGGCGACCAAGTATCTCAACGGGCACTCCGACATGGTCGGCGGCATCGTCATTGCCGGCGAAAATGCCGAGTTGGCCGAGCAGATGGCCTTCCTGCAGAACTCCGTCGGTGCCGTGGCCGGCCCGTTTGATTCCTTCCTGGCGATGCGCGGCCTCAAGACCTTGCACTTGCGCATGCGCGCGCATTGCGAAAGCGCCATGATCCTCGCGCAGTGGCTGGACAAGCATCCTGCCGTCGAGCGGGTCATTTATCCCGGCCTCAAGTCGCATCCGCAATATGCGCTGGCCAAGCGCCAGATGGACGGCTTCGGCGGCATCATTTCCATTGAAGTGAAGGGCGGATTGCGCAAGGCGCGACGCATGCTGGAGCGCTGCAAGCTGTTTGCATTGGCTGAGTCGCTCGGCGGCGTCGAAAGCCTGATCGAGCATCCGGCGATCATGACCCATGCCTCGGTACCCCCTGCCAACCGCAAGCGGCTTGGTATCAGCGATGGACTGGTACGGCTGTCGGTGGGTGTCGAGGATGTTGCGGATTTGGCCAGCGAGTTGGAGGCTGCATTATCCTGATGAGTCCGGGTCGAACCGCCGCGTATCGGTAAGGTTGGGGGTGTTTGTGAAGCGCACAACAAACCCTGGGGCTCCGGGTTGCACCCCCGCTCTGATGCGCATTGCACAATTCGCGATCATCACCGCGTTCGTTGTGGTGATTGGCGTGCTGTTGCTCTATGTCACGCATTTCGGCCGCGCGGATTTCAGCAGCGACGATGCCGTGCTCAATATGCTCGCTGAGGCGATTGCGCAGCAAAAAGCCCTGTTTCCAATCGGTTGGGTCTCCAACAATGGCGACCTCATGGTGCCTTCGGGTGCTCTTATCCTCGCGCCGTTGCTTGCTTGGTTCTCCAACAGTTTTGCGCTCCATGCGGTTGCGGGTGTTCTCGCCGTTGCATTGATGCTGCTGTCGTTCTTCACATTCTTGAAATCGGCTCGGGTGCCGATCCCGATTGTTCTACTGGCAACGGCAGTGCTCGCAACGGGGCCCTCCAGGCTTCTGGCGATCATGCTCTTCCTGCAGACCACCTATGTATGGTTGGCTGCAGGATTCTTCATTTCGGTTACCTTGATCTGGCGGCGCTTTTGCGCAAGAGAAACAGGGCAACGGCCAGGTATCGCTGGCCTGATCAGTTTGGCGGTGATCGTGTTCCTGCTCTTGTTCGCAAATCCGGGGCGTGCATTGGTGATGTTGCTGTTGCCGCTCTATGTGTTCGATCGCGCATTGGTTCTGCATTTGCCACGCTCGGGCGCAGGACTGCGCAAATTTGCTGGCATGGTCGGCCTGAACGATGCCTCGGTGCTGGTTGGCCTTGCATTGCCGTTCTTGGTCGCTTCGATTTCTTACATGTGTTTGTTCCATTTAGGAATTGTCGAAACAACACACAATGCGTCAAGACTCTATTGGGACGGATTGGGAAGCCTCCGCAAGCATGCGGAGGTCTTTCTGCGGGGATGGCTGCCAAGTTTGGGCGGTGGTCCGGAGTTCATCGCGACCCCCGGTTCCCTGGAGCGATGGCTTGGACACATTCGAGTTTTGTTTGCAGCCTGGTTGACATGGGTCGCGCTCGCAGAGGTCATGCGACTGCGCCAAAACCGAAATCCCTTGCGAACTGCGCTTGTGCTGGCATGGTTGGCTGCGCTGATTCCAACCCTCATGCTTTTCATTGTGTTTGCACCGTTGGCGATCGATTCCTCGACGATGCGCTACTTCACTTTGCCATTGCTGATGCTGTTGGCGATGGCCGCGATTCGAGTGGCCAGTGCCGGAGAGTCATGGAAGGTATTTGCCCCAGCAGCGGGCATTTTGATGAGCTCCTTCCTGATCGCCGTATCGAGTGTGAGATTCATTCCCGCGGCAACAAATCCGGAAATGCGGTTTCTTCAAACTCGGAGTTCCCATGCAATAAGGCTTGCGGAACTTCTCGTGCAGGAAAGGTTGCAGTGGGGTTATGCCACTTGGTGGAATGCCGGTGCAGCGACGGTACTTTCGGCAGGCGCGAGCCGCGTCAGCCCGATCTATGAATCCGAACAGGGGCTGGTACCTTTCAGCACGATGATCCATCGTCGTTGGTACAAGCCAGCGAGTTGGACGGGCGAGACTTTTCTCGTTCTCTCACGAGGTGAGGCCACTCAGGAGAAGTTGTCTTCAATTGGGATGTTGCTGGGGGCAGCGAACAGAACGATCAACTCGGACGAATTCACCATTTTTGTCTACGACTGGAATATCGCCAGTGGATTTTCCTGCGATCAGTCATCATTGATGCTTGCGCCGGATGAATCAAACCACGCGCGCGGGAATATCCTGTCTGCAAGCCTGGCAAGAAGGAATCCGATGAATGCCGACGATGTGGTCAGCGTGCTGATTCGCAATCGCGGAACCCAGGTGCTCGCTGGCCAGGGTGTGGCACCCATTGCGCTGGCATTCGCGTGGGTCCGTGGTGCAGAAAGCGACTCGATTACTTCTTCCGTGGAAATCCCGCTTCCTTGCGCAATCCTTCCGGGTGAAACCCGTTCGGCTCAGATCAAGTTGCCTGAAGCTCCTTCTGGCGCGGGCAAGCTCAGGATTGCATTGGTGCAGCAGTTTCCGGACGGGCTTAGGGAGCTCAGCGAAGCGAGCTTGGAGGTTCCATTCCTGGTCGGGTTATCGCCGGAGATCTTTGGCGCGGGGTTTGATCGATCGGCTGGGGAAGATTGACGAGTCTTGCCAAAGGCTGTCGTACGCCCCCAGTGGTGGTCACCTATTGCGGGTGGTTCGACCAAGGGATACGAGCAACTTGTGCAACGTGGCTTTCGCTAACGAACATGGTATTCAATCATCTGCGAAACTCATCGAATACATGAAGACGCCAAGCGTTCGAAGATCGTTGTTTATCCCCAGCGCGTTCGGAGCGATCGCATCTGGAAACGAGAAGTGGAAAACCAATTGTGCGGATTGGTCACGGGGGAGTGCTATTCGCACTCGTTGCGAGGGTGATTGGGCGTTGAACTCTACGCTTTGCAGGTCGCCTGAGTTGACACGTACGGTCATGCGTTGGCGGTGCGTTTCGGTAACCAAGCCGGTGGCCTGAAGATAGGCCATGCGGGGGGAATTCCCGTCGGTTTTGCAGGTCAGCGTAGCGGACGACCCTTCACTCCATCGGCCATTCACTTCAGCCTTTGAGAGTCCGCTGCTGGCCGTGTCAAGAGCACCTCTAGAAGCGAACTCGATCACGCCGGCGCAATTGACGGTCGTGAATCCAGCGTAGGCGCAATCACCATCCAGTACGATCAGCGAACCAGCGGTGCCTCGGCGGCAGTCTTTCCTGTCCCACGGGTCTGAGCCGCTGCTGCTCAGTATGCGGTTGATCCTCGTTGCATCTTTCGGGAATTTCCCCTGAAAGATCTCAAACGAGTCGTCCAGCGCGGGCGTGCCCAGGGAGAAACGTGAAACGAGGTAATTGCCGAAACCGCCGATTTCGGCAATTCCGATGGCGAAATCATGGGTGCCGGGAGCAGGTTGTCCAGCCGATTTTGCGAATGCCCGGGCCTCTCGCTCGGCCGAGATGATCTTCCCAGTGAGGATGAAGCTCCCATTTGAAAAAACACACACGCAAGCCAGCAGTGCCAAGGCGCTCGGGGCGAAAACGCCGGGACCGCTGCCAGTGCTTTGGAGGCGATCCTTTCCGAGTTGCGCAACAAGTAGAATGAAATCGAGAACAAGCATCGACTGGAGAGCGTTGGCGTATTTGAAGCACGCGTACTCAGAGCCTTTCGAGAGACCGACAAGAAGTGCGATCTGGATCACGCACAATCCGGAAATCGCCAAACCGAAAGCGCCGAAATACTTGAGCAGGAGTCCTTCGTAAGTGACTGCCACTTTTTGCTTTCGCCACCAGAGGGCGATGAGGCCAAGCGAAAACAAGGCGACTCCGACAGCCAGCACGGCCATGCCGCGGATACTGTGAATGTATTTCAGCAGCATCAGTCCGTTGTTGGAGCTGACCCGGTACATGGCAAGGAAATCAGGGTTGACCACCATCAGGCCGAGGCTGAAAAGGCTGATGCCAGCCCCGGCGAGGAGGCTTCGTGTTCGCTTTTCCCTGGAATCGGTTATTGCATTCAACAGCACCAGCACACCGAGTGTTCCAATCAGCTCAACCGCAGGCAACAGGTGGACACTGGTGAGCAGTGCGCCGCCCAACCCGAGAACGAGGAGGTTTTCGACTGAATCAGGCCTGCGCCATTCCAGCTGGATGGCGCAGACAAGCAGGCACAGCGCGAGCGCCTGTGCGACAAAGTGTGCAAAGAAATAGGTGGCAACCAATTCGCTGCCGAAAATTTCCAGCTCGAACCATTGTCGATTGGCCAGCAGCATCATGGCCAATGCGCTGAACGCAACGAGACGGGTTCGAGGCGGAAGTCGAAGAAAGGCGAATCCAATCGCCGACCACAAGAGGAAGACGGAGAGATAGGCGATGTATTGCATGCCTTCCAGAGCCGAATCGACTTCCGCTCCTACCGCAGAGGCGATGGCATGGGCAATGCGTGGATAAGTCGCCATCATCGACAGGTTTTCGTCGACGGCCGGCAGATTCGAGCTCTCCATGAGCCGGGCAACCAGAGTGCCGTGCAATCCGACATCGATGCTTGTCGAGTAGAGTCGGTCATGGAAATGCGCGAGGGTTGCCATGGCGACAGAGATCCAGACAAGTACACCCAACCACCGCCACATCCGGTTGATTTCCAATTGAAAGTCGGTACTTGAAGTGCTCAATCAAAAAACTCCTTTCAATAGGATCAGTGGAAATTGGATATGCTTGGCATTGCCCCGACGGGTAGTTTCGTCCAGGCAGTCAATTTTGCAAACAACCGGCACACGAAGCCAATGAGTGACAATCGCTGGGCATCGGAGAGTTTTCCTTCCAATTATCGGCAAGATGTCAACGAGTCCATCGCATTTTCCGGTTTGGACGTGGACATGTTCGCGCGTGGCAAGGTCGAAGACATGCTGGAATTGCTGCGCAGCCATTCAACATGGGCGCCAGGCAAGTCGGAATGTCTCGATATCGGCTGCGGTATTGGGGTATCGCACCCCAGGATCCGACCCATGGTGGCGTGCCTTTCGGCTGTGGATGTTTCGGATGAAGCCATTGATGTCGCACGCAAGTCAAACGCAGATGTCGACTATCGGGTACAGCACGATGGAGTGATACCGTTTCCATCCGGATCTTTTGATTTCTGCAACACTGCATGTGTCATGCATCACGTCCCACCCGATCAATGGCCTTCGTTTGTCGCCGAGGCCTGGCGGGTGACCAGGCCGGGAGGGCTGTTCGCCGTGTATGAGCACAACCCGATAAATCCAATGACGCGCTGGGCGGTCTGGCGTTGCCCGTTCGATCATGATGCCGTGCTGCTGCGGGCTGGCAAGGTCCGGCAATTACTGCGCGATCAGGGTTTCGAGATCGTCACGCGCCGATATCTTTTCTTCATGCCGTTTGATCGTCCGTGGGCGCGTCGGTTTGATCGCCTGCTGCGCTGGTTGCCGCTCGGTGCGCAGTACGTCGTTTGCGGACGTCGCCCGCTGGGATCGGAATCAGCCGGAGCGCAGAACCCAGCGTGAAAGCAGGAACGTCACCGGGATGGTCAAGATGACAACGAAGGCGAATGCCAGCCATTGCGGGATGTGGATGACCTCGACGGCGAGGCGAAGCAGTCCCAGGCTGATCAGGAACTGGGCCAGGTAGACCAGCGGAAATCGTATCGCCGAGCGCCTGCGCATGGGTTGGCGAAACACGAACGCGGCACTCAGGGCATAGGCCAGGACGATGCCGACGGCGTAGCCGATCGAGTAGGCGATTTCGTAACGCATCCATTGCAGCAGCAGCAGGTAGATCGCGTAGGCAACAATCGTGTTGGTGCCGCCCATGATCAGGAAGCGCAGGAATTCTCCCGCCATTTTCCGATGCCGCTGCACGTGCTCAACCGGTGCCACGTCATTGCGTGAAGCAGGCTCCGGGTTCACAAGGTTTCATCCGAACCGGGCTGCGCGCGGGAGCTCAGTCTTGTTTCCACCAGATAAACCGGCTTGCGATAGGTTGCGCCCATCAGTCGCCCAAGATACTCGCCAATGATGCCGAGGATCAGCAACTGGATGCCGCAGGCGAAGAGGATGACCGACATCAGCGAGGTGTAGCCGGGGTTGGTGATTTGGCCGCTGAAATAGCCGTACACCACGTACATCATGTAGAGGAAGCTGATTGCCGCGATTGCCGCACCGCCGTAGCTGGCGATGCGCAGCGGCAGATGCGAGAACGTCACGAAGATGTTGAGCGCATGCGAGATCAGCTTGCGCCAGGTGTAGGCGCTCTCGCCGTATTCGCGTTCGCCGTGGGTGACTTCGACAGTCTTCGCCGACGAGGTCATCCACGACAGCATGCCGTCGATGTAGGGTCGGGCGAGGCGGAATCCGGTCAATTGGCGGGCCAGCGGTGCATGGATGGCGCGGAACGACGAGTAGTGTTCATTGAGTTCGGGAAACGCGCGCTTGAGCGTCCAGCGCATCAGTTCCGAACTGAGGTTGCGCGCGCCGGAATGGGTGCGGCGCGGGAACAGCCCGTAGACCAGGGGCGTTTCCTCGCTGCCGGCTTCGAGCATCGAGGCGATGGCTTCGGGCGGATGCTCCAGATCATCATCCATGGTGATGATCCAGCGCCCCCGTGCGTGCTCGATGCCGCAGATGGTCGCGGCGTGCTGGCCGAAATTGCGGCTCAGGCGCAGTCCGGTCACTTCCTTGGAGTTGTTCGCCAGTGCACGGATTGCCGGCCAGGATTGCGGGCGTCCGCGATCATCGACGAGGATCAACTCCCAGGACAATCCGGCTTTCGCCATGCTGGCGGCAAGGCGCTGATGCAGTTCCGCCAGGGCGTCGCTGCCGCCGAACACGGGCACGACCACGGTGACGTCGATTTCAGGGGGCATGCTTGGATGAAACATTTGGCCAGGTCTCGATGGGTGGTTCAGGCAAGCGTTGATGATTGGTGCCAGGCCCAGGTTCTTCGCAATCCGCTGGCGAGGTCGACGTGTGCCGTCCAGCCCAGCTCATCTGCGATCAGCTGATGAGAAGGTGAAACACAGGCCACGTCGACGCCACGCGCCGGTTTGAATTCCACGTTTATGCTGCGACCGCTGGCGATCTGGCAGGCATCGATCAGTTCGAGGATGGATGCCGTCTGGCCACTGGAGACATTGTACACATTGACTTGGCGCTGCAGTGGTGAGAACAACGCGGCAGTCACCGCTTCGACAAGGTCATCGATATAGCAATAGTCACGAACGGTCGAGCCATCGCCCCAGATCTGGAATGCCTTGCCGTCGCTGGCGCGGTCGAACATGGTCGGCACGATGGCGAATCCCTTGGTCACACGCTGACCCGGGCCATAGAGATTGCTCGGTCGCAGGATGACCGCCGAGCAGTCACCCGTTGCCACGCAGGCGTGCAGGAAAGCCTCGGCGGCAGCCTTGCCGGCGCCATAGTAGGAGCGCGGGCGAAGCGGCCTGGATTCGACGGCATTGGCCGCCTCGTCACCGTAGATGGCGCCGCCCGAGGACAGGTAGACGATGCGGCGCCCGGGAAATTCGGCAGCGCATTCGAGCAGGCGCGTCAGCGGCAGCAGGTTGCCGAGCACCTCCAGCGAGGGATCCCGCGCCGAAACGCCGGGCGTCGTCATCGACGCGGCATAGACAACCCGATTGCACTTGCCCAGCGCATCGCGAAGCAGGTGGCGATCCTCGATCGAGCCGCGCATGTGGGTGATGCCGGCCTGGTTGCCATCGGCCTGCGAGCGCCCGAGTGCGTGGACATGATGGCCCTGCCTTGCCAGGTGCGTGCACAGGGCGGAACCGATGAAGCCGGCCGAGCCAAGGACAAGTACTGATTCGGCCGCTGCGTGCATGGACGGAGTTCGTGGCGGTATGGGAACCGGGGATTGTATCGGGGCTGGCCTCAGTATTCCGGGAATCCGGGCGCAGTGGGTGGGCAACGCCCGCATGGGCGGCATGCGGCTGTACGGCCTTGAATCTTGCTTCGCTGATGGGTCGGGGCTATCGTCCACGGGCGGATGCGGCAGGCGGACACCTTGCACCACATGGTCACGGGCGATGATTCCGCAGCAGGCTGTACGCCATCGGCAGGGGGCAGATCGTGGGATTGCTGGACGAACTTGAAAGTGAAGCGCAACGGCGCAAGTCGAACGACGACGACGCGGCTGCGCTGAAGGCTGCGCGCGAGACGGCGTATCGCACGGCGCTGGAGCCGGCCATGGGCAAGCTGTTCGCCTATCTCACCGAACTGGTGACCAAGCTCAAGCAACTGCAACCGAAGATCGCCATCCGCCATGCGCTGGCCGGCTACGGTGATGTCGTGGCCTATGTCGAGCACGAATACGACGTTCGCGAGGCGCGCCAGCCGTCTTCCAGGGAAATCACCCTGGCATTCTTTGCCACCGTGGCGAGTTCGGAATGCCCGAACGTGCAGGTCGAGGGCTCGGCGCGCGTGCGAGCCGTTTCGGCGCTGTTCCAGCGCCATCGCCTGGGTGCGCCTTTGGCGGCGAGCAAGGATGCGTCTGGTGAAATCGTCGGGGCAACCTTCAAGGCGAAGGGCCGCGTGCCGCTGACCGCCGTGTTCAGCGCCGATGCCGCGACTGGCCAGTTGCGCATGAGCTTCACGAATTTCGACGACTTCGCCACGGCGGTGAAGACGGTTGCGTCGGATCAGGTCAGCGAGGCACTGTATGACCAGATCGGTCGCTATCTGATGCGCGAGCCGACCGAACTGTTGCGCGAAGTGCTGCCCGAGGATTACCGCAGCCAATTGCGCGCCCGCGTCCATCACGATGAGGTCAAGCGGCGCTGGGAGTCGCAGATCGCCTCGCGTCAACAGGAAGACATCGCCATGCTCAAGCGCGAATACGGGCTGGGTGCGCGCTTCAATCGCCTCGGTGATGCGATGGGCAAGTTGCGCGGGCTGGTTTCGCGGAAATCCTGATTTGCCCGTGATGCATCGTGATTTCGCGGCAAGCGGAGTCAGCCACGATGCACTTGTCGCAACGCGGTGAAGAGCATCGGGCCTGAAGGCCCTTCCTGAGCAAGCCGGGACGACCGGTACGGGTTTCCCGGGTGGTACCTGCGTTCAGAAAAAACCCCCGGAATCCGGGGGTTTTTCTTGTGCGGGTGTAGCCGTGCAATCAGCACATCAGAGCAGCGGCACCAGCAACAGGGCGACGATGTTGATGATCTTGATCAGCGGGTTGACGGCGGGGCCGGCGGTGTCCTTGTACGGGTCGCCGACGGTGTCGCCGGTGACGGCGGCCTTGTGTGCTTCGGAACCCTTGCCGCCGAAGTTGCCATCCTCGATGTACTTCTTGGCATTGTCCCAGGCACCGCCGCCGGTGGTCATCGAGATCGCCACGAACAGGCCGGTGACGATGGTGCCGATGAGCACGCCGCCCAAGGCCTGGGCACCGGCCATCGGACCGGCAATCCAGCCGATGCCGAAACCGACAATCACGGGCACGAGCACGGGCAGCAGGGACGGAACCATCATTTCCTTGATTGCCGATTTGGTCAGCAGGTCGACCGCACGCGAATAGTCGGGCTTGGTCGTGCCTTCCATGATGCCCTTGATCTCGCGGAACTGGCGGCGCACTTCCTCGACCACGCTGCCTGCCGCGCGACCGACCGCCTCCATCGCCATGGCGCCAAACAGGTACGGAATCAGGCCGCCGATGAGCAGGCCGATGATCACGTAGTGGTTGGAGATGTCGAAGGTGTAGATGTTGTCGGGGTGTTCCACGGCGAGCTTGTGCGTGTAGTCGGCAAACAGCACCAGCGCGGCGAGGCCGGCCGAACCGATCGCGTAGCCCTTGGTCACGGCCTTGGTCGTGTTGCCGACCGCATCCAGCGGATCCGTCACGGCGCGCACTTCGCTTGGCAGCTCGGCCATCTCGGCGATGCCGCCGGCGTTGTCGGTGATCGGGCCGTAGGCATCGAGGGCGACGATCATGCCGGTCATCGACAGCATTGCCGTGGCGGCGACGGCAATGCCGTACAGGCCGCCAAAGAAGTAGGCAGCCCAGATGGCCACGCACACGGAAAGCACCGGCCATGCCGTCGACTTCATCGAAATTCCGATGCCGGCAATGATGTTGGTTGCATGTCCGGTGGTCGATGCCTTGGCGATATGGCGAACCGGGCCATATTCGGTGGCCGTGTAGTACTCGGTGATGACGACCATGGCACCGGTCAGGATCAGGCCAACCAGCGAGCAGTAGAAGATGCTGTTCGAGGAAATGCTGACGCCGTTGCCGACATCGAGGCCGGTCGGAAAGAGTTCGTGGGTGACGAACCAGAAGGCAATCGCCGAGAGCACGGCCGAGACGATGACTCCCTTGTACAGGGCATTCATGATCTTGCCGCCTTCGCTGGTCCTGACGAAGAACGTGCCGATGATCGAGGCAAGGATGGAAACGCCGCCAAGCACGATCGGATACAGCACGGCATTCGGGTTGCCGGCAAACATGACGCCGCCGAGCAGCATGGTCGCGATCAGGGTCACTGCGTAGGTCTCGAACAGGTCGGCGGCCATGCCGGCGCAGTCGCCGACGTTGTCACCGACGTTGTCGGCGATCACCGCCGGGTTGCGCGGATCGTCCTCCGGGATGCCGGCTTCAACCTTGCCGACCAGATCCGCGCCGACGTCCGCACCCTTGGTGAAGATGCCGCCGCCGAGGCGGGCGAAGATCGAGATCAGCGATGATCCGAAGGCCAGGCCGATCAGCGCGTGCAAGGCCTGGTCGGAGGCGTAGCCCAGTTTCGCCAGCAGGACGAAATAGCCGGCGACGCCCAGCAGGCCAAGGCCGACCACGAGCATTCCGGTGATCGCGCCGCCGCGAAAAGCAACTGCCAGAGCTGCGGCGATGCCGCTGCGTGCCGCTTCGGCGGTGCGCACGTTGGCTCGGACCGAGACGTTCATGCCGATATAGCCGGCGAGGCCGGAGAGGATGGCGCCGATGGCGAAGCCGATCGCCGTCAGCCAGTTGAGGGCAAGCCCGATCGCAAGGAAGAGGACCACGCCGACAACCGAAATCGTCATGTACTGGCGGTTGAGGTAGGCCCGCGCACCCAGCTGGATCGCCGCGGCGATCTCCTGCATGCGCTCGTTGCCGGCCGGCTTGGAGAGGATCCAGCGGATCGACCATGCGCCATAGACAAGGGCGACACCCGCGCAAATCAATGAAAACAGTAAACCATGTTGCTGCAACATCATTCCTCCCAGGGAGCAGGCAAGCAAAGGACAAGGACCACTGAAAACCCCACCATGGATGCTCGTGATGCGCATGCCTCCTTCCGGTCATGGCCGGAACGAGGCAGGGATCAAGGCATCCCTATCCGGTCGAGTATAGCCGTGCCTGCGCGGGCATCACAGCCTTGCGCTGCAGCATCCGGCGCAGGCGCGGTGGCGATGCGGATTTGGCTGCATGCCGATGCTTCGGGCGCGGGCGAGAACAGGAGAGGATCGAGGCCGCCGCGTTTGCCGGCCCGATCAACCGGCGGCGGACCGCGCCGGGACTGATCGAGGTGCGCCGCCCGACTGCGCGTCCGGGTGCCGGGCCTGCATGGGCGCGAACCACAGCACAATGGCCAGCGTTGCGGAAACAATCGGCCAGGTCACGAAGCGCAGCTCCGCGCTCGGTGCAAGGATGATGAAGCTGGCGGCATATACGAGCGCGCTGGAGGTCACGCCAAGAACCAGCGCCGCCCGTGGATCCTGACGGCCTCGCCAGGCGAGGATCAGCACGGCGAGATGGGCCAGCAGGTACGGCCATGCACTGAAGATCCAGGTCGGTCGCAGGCGCGCCGCCATATCGAGCAACCCCTGATGGGCGCGTGGATTGAGGATTTCCGGCAATGGCGGATTGTCGCGGTAGCTGGAGCGATCGGTGTAATAGGCCAGCCCTGCAGTCGCCCCATCGTGCCTGCCGAACACCAGTTGGGTCGTCCTCAATCGATGGGCAAGGTATTCGCGCGGATGCTCGCGCAGCGCCGACCACCAGGCGGCGGCCAGCTGCCGTTGTTGCGCGGCGGCATAGGGGCGTATGAATCCGCTGCCGATACCGGAGCGCGAGCGGGCAAACAAATGCGTCGCAGAGGAGGGATCGAAGGCCCCGCTGTCGCGAAGTTCCTGCACGTCCAGTCCCGCACCGTGGGTGAAGTGCGGCAGCAGCAACTGGTCTGTGGCCACCGACACGGCGGCCAGATCCCACAATGCCAGCATGGGCCACAAGGAACGGCGCTCGTCGGCGAGGGCGCGATCGAAAGCAATGCTTGCCGCCACGCCGATCAAGGCGGTTGCAAGGGCACCGGCAAGCACGAGGCGATATCGCGAGGTGGCCAACGTCGACATCATCCATGCCGCGGTGGCACCCAGCGGGACCACCGCGACAAGGGAGTTCTGCCGGATGCAACCCGCGTAGACGATCAAGGCCAGGGCCATGCAGATGCCCGAAGGTGACCGGCCTGGGCGATGCCTTGCGAGCAATCCCATGGCCAGCACGAGCACGGCCGTCATGTGCGCATCGGAAAGGAGATGCGCCATCTGCACGAGTACCAGCGGACTCAGGCCGCCCGCCAGCACCACGACCAGGAGCCAGCCGAACGAGAGCTTCCTGGCAGCAAGGCACCAGCCCATGCCGGCCCAGAACATGCCGAGATTCAGGCACAGCAGGCTGGCCGGATTTCCAAAGGCGGCCAGCAGCAATGACCAGACACCGATCATGGGCACCGGCGTGATGTTGGAAAACTCGCCGCTGCGTGCCTGCCAGTATTGATAGGCGGAATCGAACGGATAATGGCCGGGATAGAGCAAGGCCAGGGAAATGCAGAACCCCAGCGACACCAGCAGCCAAACTCCGATCGGCCCGGCCATGGTGTCGCTGTCACCCGCATGCGTGCCCTGCATTGTGCGGCTACCGAGGAACAATGCTATTTGTCATTTATGTTGTATGCGGCAAGCTTCTGCTTGACCGCCACGTTTTTCAGGCGCACGTACTTCGGCAGGCCATCCTTGCCCGATGGTGGCGGATCCTCGCCGCGGATCAGCGGCTCCAGGTAGCGGCGCGCGGCCTCGGTGATGCCGTAGCCATCGCGGCGGATGTAGTTCTTTGGCAGGGTCTTCTCGTGGTTGGCGACCTTGCTCAACGCCGCCGGCTCGATCTTCCAGCGATACGGCGCATCGGAGGTGCGCACGATCACCGGCATCACGGCATTCCTTCCGGCGAGCGCGTATTCGACACCTGCCTTGCCTACCGCGTAAGCCTGCTCGACATCGGTCTTCGAGGCGATATGACGGGCCGAGCGCTGCAGGTAGTCGGGCAGGGCCCAGTGGTATTTGTAGCCGAGTTTCTGCTTGACCAGGTCGGCCAGCAGCGGGGCGACGCCGCCGAGCTGGGCGTGGCCGAAGGCATCGCGCGTGCCGACTTCGGAGAGGAACTTGCCGTCCTTGTTGCGCACGCCTTCGGAGACAACCACGGTGCACCAGCCAACCCGCTCGACCGTGGCCTTGACGCGGGCCAGGAAGGCTTCCTCGTCGAACGGGATTTCCGGGAACAGGATGATGTGCGGGGCGTCATCGGCGGTCTTTCCGGCAAGCCCGGCGGCAGCGGCGATCCATCCCGCATGCCGGCCCATGACCTCCATGACGAAGACCTTGGTCGAGGATTCGGCCATCGAGGCGACATCCAGGCTCGCCTCGAGCACCGACACCGCCGTGTACTTGGCCACCGAACCAAAGCCGGGGCAGCAATCGGTCACGGCCAGATCGTTGTCGACTGTTTTCGGCACACCGATCACCTTGACATCATGGCCAAGCGCCTTGCCGATCTGCGATATCTTGTTGGCGGTGTCCGCCGAATCGTTGCCGCCGTTGTAGAGAAACCAGCGGATGTCATGGGCACGCAGGACCTCGATCAGGCGCTCGTACTGCGGGCGACTCTCCTCGATCGACTTGAGTTTGAAGCGGCATGAACCAAACGCGCCGCCGGGAGTGTGGCGCAATGCCGCGATCGCGCTGGCGGACTCTTTCGAGGTGTCGATGAGTTCTTCGCGCAGGGCGCCAATGATGCCGTTGCGCGCCGCGTAAACGCGAACCTTGTGTTTGCGTGCGGTTTCAATGACCGCGCAGGCGCTGGCGTTGATGACGGCGGTGACGCCGCCGGACTGCGCATAGAGCAGGTTGCCTTGCATCGAGGAGGCTCCTTGGTGACAGGGAATGGGACAGTGTGAAGGTTTGACTGAAATGCCTCCAGCGGATAGCTTTACGCTGGATTCAACCGCTCAAAGTCTAGCGCAGCGTCAACGGATTTCCGCGCGTGCGCATCACTTCAAGGAACTGTATGCGACTCGTGCTTCTCGGCGCGCCCGGCTCGGGCAAAGGCACCCAGGCGGCCAGACTCCGTGACACCTTGGGAATCCCGCATGTATCCACCGGCGATCTGCTGCGTGCCGCGGTCAAGGCCGGGACGCCGCTGGGCATGCAGGCAAAGTCGGTGATGGATGCCGGCGGCCTGGTCTCCGACGACATCGTCCTCGGCATGCTCGAAGAGCGCGTGGCGCAGGTCGATGCCAAGGCGGGTTTCATCCTTGATGGCTATCCACGCAATGTCGCCCAGTGTGCCGCGCTCGAAGCGCTGCTCGAACGCCTGGGACAGCCACTCGATGTCGCGGTCAAGCTTGAGGTTCCGAATGAACTGATCGTCGAGCGCATCGCCGGTCGCGCGGCGGCCGAGGGTCGCCTCGATGACACGCCGGAAACGGTGCGTGCACGTTTGCGCGTGTATGCCGAGCAGACTGCGCCGGTGGCCGACCATTTTGCCGAGATCGGCAAGCTGGTCACGGTTGATGGAGTCGGTGAGCTCGATGAGGTCTTCCAGCGCATCCGCAAGGCGCTGCCAGCTTGATGCCGTTGCCGGGCGTCGGCCTGTCCGCGGGCCCTGCCTCGTGCGCCGGCAACCCGTGTCGCGGGGTGCGGACTTGAGTTGCCAGCACTGATGTCCGGATTGATTGGCCAGATCATCAACCTTTGCCGCTTCCGCGGTGGCCCGCAGGATCTTCCGCACAAGCCCGGCTTGCTGATCGGCTTGCTCGTCGCCAGCGTCATCCTCGACCTGAGCTCGGCGAACCTGCTCGATATCGGCGACAACGCGCTCGCGCGCAGCCTGTTCTCGACTTCCCTGTTGCTGGCCCTGTGCTGGATCGCCCTGGGCATCCGCGGCATGCTTGCCCGCTTCGTGCAGACCGCAATCGCCCTGGTCGGCTGCGCGATGATCTTTTCGATCCTCATCGTTCCGCTGGCCTGGTTGTTCGGCAAGCCGGACGGTGCCGAGGCGGTGCTCAGTCCGCAGCAGATCCTCGTTGCCTGGCTGGGCCTTGGCGTACTCGTCTGGAAGATCGCCGTGGATGCGCACAATGTCCGCCAGGCCATCGAGGCACCGTTCTGGCTCGGGTTTGCGCTGGCGCTGGCCTGGTCGGTTGCCGATTTCGCCCTCAGCCGGGTCCTCTTTGTCGCTGCCCCCTGACCGGCGTTGTCCTAAACTGGCACGATGAAACTTCATATCCTCGGAATCTGCGGCACCTTCATGGGCGGCATCGCCGCACTGGCACGCGAGCTGGGTCACGACGTCGAAGGCAGCGACAGCAATGTCTATCCGCCGATGAGCACTCAGCTTGAAGCGCTCGGCATCGCCCTCAAGCCGGGCTACACGGCTGCCAACATCGCCAGCGACACCGATCAGGTCATCGTCGGCAATGCGCTGTCGCGTGGCAACGCCGCCGTCGAACACGTGCTCGACCGGCGCCTTGCCTACATTTCCGGCCCGCAATGGCTGGGCGAGCAGTTGCTTGGCCCACGCCGCGTGGTCGCCGTGGCCGGCACGCATGGCAAGACCACGACCACCTCGCTGATCGCCTGGTTGCTGCAGGCGGCAGGACTTGATCCCGGATTCCTGATTGGCGGGGTGCCCGGCAATTTCCCGGTTTCGGCGCGGCTTGGCCAGGGCGCGCCGTTTGTCATCGAGGCCGATGAATACGACACCGCGTTTTTCGACAAGCGTTCGAAGTTCGTCCATTACCGCCCATCGATCGCCATCCTCAACAACCTCGAGTTCGACCATGCCGACATCTTTCCCGATGTCGCGGCAATCCAGCGCCAGTTCCATCACCTGGTCCGCATCATCCCCGGCAACGGCCTGATCATCGTCAACGCCGAGGATGCGCACCTGGCCGAAGTGCTGGCGATGGGCTGCTGGTCGCGTGTCGAGAGTTTTGGCATCGATGCCGGCGACTGGCGCGCGCGCCTGCTTGAAGCGGACGGCTCGGTCTTCGAGGTCCGCCATCATGGCAATCTGCTAGGCACGATCCGCTGGCCGCTGCTTGGTCGGCACAACGTCATGAATGCGCTGGCTGCGTTGGCCGCCGTGCATGCGCTCGGCAGCGATCCGGCGAGCGTGCTGCCGGCATTCGCGGAGTTCCGCAGCGTCAAGCGGCGCATGGAGCAGATTGCCGAGCATGCCGGTGTCGTCGTCTACGATGATTTTGCCCATCACCCGACCGCGATCGAGACCACCCTGGCCGGCCTGCGCGCGAAAGTCGGCAAGGCGCGCATCCTGGTCGCCATCGAGCCGCGCTCCAACTCCATGCGCCTTGGCGCGCACGCCGCGCAATTGGCGCCGTCGCTGGCTGCGGCCGATCAGGTGTTCCTGCTGCGCCGCGCGGAACTGCCGTGGGACGCCGACAAGGTGATCGCGCAACTCGATGGTCGCGCGCAGGCGCTCGCCGACGTTGATGCCTTGCTCGTTGCCCTGCACGCGGCGACCCGGCCGGGTGACCACGTCGTCTTCATGTCGAATGGCGGATTTGAATCGGCACCGCGTCGGTTCGCGGATCGACTGAAGGCTTGATCGCGGCATGAGCGGATTCGACCTGCCGCTGTTTCCGCTGTCCTCGGCCCTGTTCCCGCAGGGCACGCTCAGCCTGCGCATCTTCGAGCCCCGCTATCTCGACATGATCCGCGATTGCGCGCGCAACGATTCGGGATTTGGCGTCTGCCTCATCCTCGAAGGTGGCGAGGTCGGCGAACCGGCGACGCCAGCCGCGGTGGGAACATGCGCCCGCATTGTCGATTTCAATGTCCAGGCGGATGGCCTGCTCGGCATTCTCGCCCGCGGCGAGCGTCGCTTCCGCGTGCAGCACACGCGCGTGCGCGACAACGGCCTGATCCATGCGCAGGTCGAATGGATCGAGGAAGACGAGCCGCAAGCGGTTCCCGCCGAATGCGGCCTGCTGGCAACCATCCTCGAACGCTTCCACGAGCAGGCCGGTGGCGAATACGCGCGCATCGAACGTGCCCGCTATGATGACGCGAGCTGGGTCGCCTGGCGGCTTGCCGAAGCGCTTGCGCTGGAGCAGACGGAGCGGCAACTGCTGCTGCAGATGTCCGATCCCATCGAACGGCTCAGGCAATTGATGCACTACCTGCCGCGCTTCCAGGGCGGTTGAAGGAGATCGACATGAGCACCCTGCAAGGCAAGACCCTGTTCATCACCGGTGCCTCGCGCGGCATCGGACTGGCGATCGCCAGGCGCGCGGCACGCGATGGCGCCAACATCGTCATTGCCGCCAAGAGTGCCGTGGCCAATCCGAAACTGCCCGGCACGATCCACAGCGCCGCCACCGAAATCGAAGCGGCCGGTGGCCAGGCCTTGCCGCTGCAGGTCGACATCCGCGAAGAGGAAAGTGTCACTGCTGCCGTTGCCGCCGCCGCCGATCGCTTTGGCGGCATCGATATCCTCGTCAACAATGCCAGTGCGATCTGGTTGCGCGGTACCGCCGCGACACCGATGAAGCGTTACGACCTCATGCATCAGGTCAATGCACGCGGCACTTTCCTTTGTTCACAGGCCTGCCTGCCATACCTGAAGCAGGCGGCCAATCCGCACATCCTGAATCTGTCGCCGCCGCTGTCGATGCATGCAAAATGGTTTGCGCCACATGTGGCCTACACCATGGCCAAGTACGGCATGAGCCTGTGCGTGCTGGGCATGGCCGAGGAATTCCGTGCTGACGGCATAGCCGTAAATGCGTTGTGGCCGCGCACGGTGATCGCCACCGATGCCTTGAACATGATTCCCGGGGTCAACACCGAGAATGCGCGCACGCCGGAGATTGTCGCCGATGCCGCGCATGCGATCCTGACCCTGCCCAGCCGCACGCAAACCGGCGGATTCCTGATCGATGAAGAAGTGCTGGCGGCGCAAGGCGTGACCGATCTTGACCGCTATGCGGTTTCGCCCGGGAAGCCCCTGCTGCCTGATCTTTTCCTCGACTAGGGCAACGCTGATCAAGTGGCACAACCGTCACGACACCTGTCTGCGTGCAGATCACGGCGCGCTGACGCAGATGGACTGGCCGTCCTTCAAGGCAGCGCAACAAAGATCCGCGCGCAGACAGGTGTCGCCGAACTCATTGATTCATATCTGAAACGGTGGCGCTCGGAAGGTCCGCCACGCGCACCGCGCGGCTCGCCAAGGCCACCAGCCTTCGCTTCGCCACGCAGCACGCATGGCGAACCTTTCGAACGCCATGACGGTTGCGCTACTTAATCAGCGTTGCCCTGGGCATGGCGCATTCGTGCGCGCTTGCCCAGAATCAGCGATCTTTCGGGGAGGAAATCATGCTCAACGCCATTCGATTCGCCGTGCTTGCCGCGTTCGCCGTTGCCGCGTCACCTTCGAGTGCAGGCGACCTGCTGATCCACGACGGTTTCGAGACCTGTTGGGCATCGGCAAAGACCAGGCCGCAGTTCCTTGAGTCGATGCGCACGAGCATCGAAGGCACGACCGCCTGCATTCCGCCGCGATCGGGGGAGCAATCCGGCGTGGGCTACACGATCTGCCAGACGGTGAACGGCTGTGGCACCGCCGTCAATGGATGCGCCGTGACCATGCATGCCGGTGCGTTCTCCGGCAATTTTGTCAATGGCGAATTTTCCGGTCCCGGCAGCGCCAACAACATTGCCATCCCGGTGACGACCACGGCGTTCGGCAACTGCACGATCAACCTGACCGCCATCACGCTTGGCTACCTGCTTGACTACCTCATGCAGGCCGATGGCGTCGACGGCGTCTACAGCGATGACCTCATGCCGCCAGTGGTGACGATCACCAATTACGCCACCAGCAACAACTGCAATCCGCTGCTGGCCGGCATCATCGCCAGCTATGTCCCGCAGGCAATCGCCGCCGCCGAAGCGAATGCCGCAACAACCATTGAACCCGGCCTGCGCGCGGATACGCTGGCGCAGTCGGTGTGCCCCTTGTCCGCACCCTAATCGAGGGCTTGGGCGAGATCGGCAATCAGGTCATCCGGGTGTTCGAGTCCCACGGAAATGCGCAGCAGGTTGTCCGGCGACGTCGGCGTGGCTCCCTCGACCGAGGCGCGATGCTCGATGAGCGATTCGCAGCCGCCAAGCGAAGTGGCATTGGTGAACAGCTTCAAGCGGCCGGCCATCTTGATTGCCGCGTTGCGCCCGCCGCGCACCTGGATGCTGAGCATGCCGCCGAAATCACTCATCTGGCGCGCGGCAATCGCGTGCCCGGGATGATTGGCGAGGCCCGGATAGTTGACGCGCTCGATGGCCACATGTGCGTCGAGAAATCCCGCGACTGCGCGTGCGTTGGCGCAATGCATGGCCATGCGCGCCGGCAATGATCGGCAACCGCGCAAGGTCAGCCAGGCGCTGAACGGGGAAAGCGTTGCGCCGGTGATGTGCAGGCGATGGGCAACGCGCGCGTGCCAGTCGCCAGCCTGCGCGAAAACCAGTGCACCGCCGAGGACATCGCTGTGGCCGCCGAAATACTTTGTCGTCGAATGCATGACGATATCGGCACCAAGCTGCAACGGGCGTTGCAGCACCGGCGAGGCAAAGGTGTTGTCGCAAACCAGCACGCTGCCGTGCGCTTTCGCGATGCCGGCCAGGGCCCGGATGTCGCTGACGTTCATGCGTGGATTCGATGGCGTCTCGACCCAGATCATGTCGACGCCATCCCGGCAAAGCCGCTGCAGCGCGTCGAGATCGCTCATGTCCAGCGTACTCACGCGAACGCCGCGTTGCGGCAGGAACTCCGCGCCCAGCGTGCGCAAACCGGTATAGCAATCATCCGGCAACGCAATGTGCGCGCCCGGCTGCAGGGATTCGAGCAGGCCGCTGATGGCGGCCATGCCCGAGGCGAAGGTCAGTGCCGCCGCACCGCCTTCCAGCCCGGCAAGCGCCGCGCACAGGCGATCATTGGTCGGGTTGCCGCCGCGCTGGTACTCGTAGCCGGCAATGCTTTCGGCCGCCGGGCCGTGCCGGAACGTGGTCGCCAGATGGATCGGCGGAGCGACTGCTCCGGTCGCCGCATCGCTTTCACCGCCGGCATGCACGGCAAGGGTTTCAAGGCGCATGGCTGGGTCTCCGCAGGAATGCAGGTTTGATCGTGGATGCCTAGGCCGCCAGCGCCTTGAATGCCTCGCGGGCAACCTTCAGCGTGTCGGCAATGACTTGCTCGTCGTGGGCCATGGACATGAAGCCGGCCTCGAAGGCGGAGGGCGCGAGATAGACCCCGCGATCCAGCATGGCCTTGAAGAACAGCTTGAAGCGCGTCGTATCGCAAGCGGTGGCCTGGGCGTAGGTTTCAATTTTCTCGCTGCTGAAGAACAGGCCGAACATGCCGCCGACGCGCGTGGTCGTGAATGGAATGCCCGCACCGTCGGCAAGCGCCTGCAGGCCGTCGACCAGCAGTTGCGTACGGCGGCTCAACTCCGCATGGAACCCCGGTGCCTGGATCAGCTCGAGCATGGCCAGGCCTGCGGCCATGGCAACCGGATTCCCGCTCAGCGTGCCAGCCTGGTAGATCGGCCCGGCCGGCGCGATCTGGTTCATGATCTCGCGCTTGCCGCCATAGGCACCCACCGGCATGCCACCGCCGATGATCTTGCCGAGCGTGGTCAGGTCCGGGGTGATGCCGTAGTGCGCTTGCGCGCCGCCAAGGGCAACGCGGAATCCGGTCATGACTTCGTCGAAGATCAGCAATGCGCCATGTTTCGTGCACAAGTCGCGAAGGTGTTGCAGATAGCCTTCACGTGGCGGAATGCAGTTCATGTTGCCCGGCACCGGCTCGACAATCAGCCCGGCAATTTCGCTGCCGAGCTCGTCGAACATCCGCGTCGCCGCATCGAAATCGTTGAACGGCAGGGTCAGGGTCAGGTCGGCCAGGGCCTTGGGCACGCCTGGCGAGGTCGGTGTGCCGAAGGTCAGCGCGCCGGATCCGGCCTTGACCAGGAAGGCATCGGCATGGCCGTGGTAGCAGCCTTCGAATTTGACGATGCGTGAGCGTCCGGTGAAACCACGCGCAAGCCGGATCGCCGACATGGTCGCCTCGGTGCCCGAGTTGACCATGCGCGAGACTTCGATCGACGGCACCAGCTTGCTGATCGTCTCGGCCATGGTGATCTCGGCCGGGCAGGGTGTTCCAAAGGACAGGCCGTTGCCGATGGCCCTGGCGACCGCTTCGCGCACGGCCGGATGGTTGTGGCCGACGATCATCGGTCCCCACGAGCCGACATAATCGATGTAGCGATTGCCTTCGACATCCCACAACCAGGGGCCGTCCGCACGTGTCGTGAAGAATGGCTCGCCAGCGACCGACTTGAACGCGCGAACGGGCGAATTGACGCCGCCCGGCATCAAGGCCAGGGCGCGTTGGAACAACTCGTGATTTGAACTCATGGGCTTCTCGTTGGAATCAGGAAAAAAGCTGGCTGAAGCTTCGCGCGGCCGCTTCGATATCGTCCGCGTCGAACAGCGAGGAAATGACGGCCACGCAATCGGCACCGGCATCGATCAGGGCTGCGGCATTGTCGGCCGTGATCCCGCCAATCGCCACCACCGGCACGCCAAGTGTCGTTGCCTCGCGCAGGATCTGCGAGGTCGCGCGCTGCGCCAGCGGCTTGGTCGAGGACGCATGGAAGGCACCAAAGGCGACGTAATCGGCACCCTGATCGACTGCGGATCGCGCGCGCTCGAGCGAGGCGTAACAGGAAATGCCGATGATGGCCTGGTCGCCGAGGCGCTGCCGTGCCGTGGCGATGTCCCTGTCGTCCGCGCCAAGATGCACGCCCGCTGCACGGCAGGCGCGGGCAAGTTCGATATCGTCATTGATGATCAGCGGAACCGCATGCTCGCGGCAGAGTCCGGCAAGCGCGTTTGCTTCGGCCAGGCGCCGCGCCTGGTCGGTGGTCTTGTCGCGATACTGGATCACGCGGGCGCCACCGCTCAGCGCGGCCGCGACAGCTTGCCGCAGGTCGTCGCGTGGACCATTGGTGATTGCGTAAAGACCGCGGAGGCTGGGCATGTGCTCGTCGCTTTCGACTTTGCGCGGCATGCGCAAGCTGACACAATGATATGCGCTGCGCTCGCGCGCATCCTCCATTCATACCGAGTGATCATGACCCAGGCTGATACACCGTTTCGCACGTTCATGTGTGTGGTTTGCGGATTTCTCTACAGCGAAGCCGAGGGCTGGCCGGATGACGGCATCGAGGCCGGCACGCGCTGGGAAGATGTGCCTGAAACATGGACTTGCCCGGACTGTGGCGTGACCAAGTCCGATTTCGAGATGATCGAGCTCTGATTCGAGCCGCGTTCCGCTGCGCCGCAATGCCCGCGTTCCGCCACATGTCTCCCGGCCTTCGACACACGCGATCAGCGGCATTGCCGCCACCGCTGTTTGACTGGTACCCGGTCAACAAGCGCCAACGTGGCGAAGGCGGAAGTCATGCGAGTTTTCGTACCGGCTGAAGATGCTCTCTCCGGCAACGGCATTCCCTTGCTGGTGCCTTATCGCTGCGGACTTGCCTGTGCGCACGAGTTGCGTGGATTCGACGAATGGAACCTGGATGCCCCGTCGCTTGAATGTCCTCCTGAATCGGATGCATCGACGATGAAGGAAGCGTGATCCGGCATCAGTTGAAACAAGGGTTTGCGGGCTTGCCGCAATGGATGTGCCGATTTCATTGTCGAAACCCCTTCCGTTCTCCCGCTGCTGCGGTTAGGATGCGCGCCCCGCGAACGCAGGCATGAGGAATGTGCGGTGTTTTGCGGTGAGGCAGTCGGCTCTGCGGGATGGCGAAAATAGTTTTCGCGGGGTGTTGACGGTCAAGAATTTGGTTGTATGATGTGCGGCTCGCTGGCGACGAAAGGTTGCCGGTTGCGGGGGGTGACAAGCCATTGCGGGGGGTGACAAGCCA
>MKWR01000016.1 GCA_001899855.1 Lysobacterales bacterium 63-13 | reverse complement strand
AACGGGTGGGCCTTGCGACCCACCCGTTTCAGGGATTCATTGCCTGCCAGCGATCAGGGTTCGACCGGCAGGTAGACCTTGTAGGTGTTCTCGCCTTCTTCACTGGTCGCGCTGATCTCGTCCCAGAAGCGGCCGCCGTTCATCTCGCTGTAGAGATAGCCGTGGGTCTCGGCAAAGGCCTTCTCCTGCAGGCGCAGCAGCGGCAGCGCAGCCGGACTGCCGGCGTACTCGGTCACCAGCGCAAGACCACTGTAGCTGAGCCTGGCCTTGACCTTGCCATCGACGATCAGGTTGCCGTCCTCGTCGTGGTCACCGGTCTTCAATTCCGCTGCAGGCTCGGCATCGGACAACTCCTCGACGGTTTCGGAAACCACCGGCGTGGTGATCGTGTAGGTGTTTCCGTCCAGCGTGAATTCGGCCGCGCTGACCGGGATGGCGACATCAAACACGTAGTTCTCGTCACCCCAGTTGGTCGTGATCGTGCGCACCGGCCCAGCCTGGGTCAGACCGGTCTTCTTCATCACTTCTTCGATCTGGGTCACCGCGGTGAGGGTGACATCGGCAACCTCGTCCAGCGTGCGTGGCGATTTTGTTGACACGAACAGGAGCGGAACGCCTGTCACCTCGACCGGCTGGATGTCCTGGTCCTTGTAATCCACGTTTGGGAACGAGGCGAGCATGTTGGCGAAGTTCGACACGGCGGTCTGCACATTGGCGTCCGGCTTGCCGTGGATGTACAGCCCTGCATAGCGCGACTTCAGATCCCAGCCGTAATCGACGTCGTAGGCCCAGACGATCTTCGTGGTCTTGCCGTTCTCGGACGGGTTCAAGGTGATCGTGTAGAACTTGTTGGTCCCGGTGAAGTCGTTCTCGACGGCCATCTTGACCTGGCTGTCCTCGTCGGAAGAGACGATCTCCAGCTTGCCCTTGCCCACGGTTTCATTGCCATTCCAGTTGACGACCGCACCCGGACCGTTGCGCTTGCCGTCATAGGTCATGTTCAACTGCGGGTCGAGTCGGCGCTCGGGCGACCATTCCGGGAATCGACGCAGGGTATTGGCCGCATCGAAGATCTGGCGCACGGGGCTGGACACCTCGACCGTCCGCTCAACATGCCCATGGTCAGGCAACAACGCACCGACCCCGACGACCAGCGCGGCGACGATCAGCAAGGAAACCAGCAATTCGAGAACACGCGTCATTCCGGACCTCTCCAGCGTTTGATAGACAACCGGTGCAACTTCCAGCCGGCCCAACGCCTGCAACGCGATGGATCGCCCGGCCCGGCGGTTAGGTGCCCACGGATCGATCCTCCCCGATCCGCATGGCTCAGACCGGCCATGGTACTTGAGTCTTGGCCCCGATGGCTACGACCCGAACCACGATTCCGGCCTGAACGGGATGCTCAGACTATGCCGAGCTCAAAGGCCTTGAGGACGGCGCGGGTACGGTCGCGCACGCCCAGTTTCGAGAGGATGTTGGAGACATGATTCTTCACCGTGCCCTCGGCAACCCCAAGCGAATTGGCGATTTCCTTGTTGCTGTAACCGCCGGCCATCAGGCGCAGGATCTCGGTTTCCCGCTCGGTCAGCGGATCCGGGCGGTCAAGGCTGGTGAAATCGTTGTGCATGCGCTCGAGCCCGGACAGCAGGCGCTGGGTCACCATGGGGGCGACCAGCGAGCCGCCGCCGGCAACCACCTTGACCGCATCAACCAGTTGATCGAGTGAAACATCCTTGAGCAGGTAACCACGTGCGCCGGCTTTCAGGCCGGACAGGACCAGTTGCTCGTCATCGAACGTGGTCAGGATGATCGTCGGCGGCAACTTGCCGCTGCTGCCGAGGGCATTGAGGACATCGAGGCCGGACATGCCGGGCATGCGCATGTCCAGCAGGACAACGTCCGGCGCGACTTCAGGGATCAGCTGCACGGCCTGGGCACCATCAACCGCCTCGGCGACGACCCGGATGGAGTCGGACAATTCAAGCAGCGAGCGAATGCCCTGGCGAACCAGGGTCTGGTCATCGACCAGGCATACGGAAATCATGGTGTTGCCTCCAGGGGCAGCCAGGCATCAAGGGCGAATCCCTGATCGCGTGAAGTGACGATATCGAGTTGGCCGCCGAACTGCGAAAGGCGTTCGCGCATGCCGGTCAAGCCATTGCCCGGCTTGAGTTGGATCACACCGCGACCATCGTCGCGGGCATGGATGGCGAGCCGGCTGTCCTCGGTACGCTCGAAGCTCAGCCAGAGATTGCGTGCATTGGCGTGACGCACCGCGTTGGTGATGATCTCCTGCGCGCAGCGCAACAGGAGTTGCGCGCGGCGCGGATCATCGACGGTGAAGCGCGGCGGCAACTGCAGGTGGATGTCGAGCCCGGGCACACCCTCGGTAAGTGCTTCCAGCGCGGCCGTCAAATCGATGCTGTCGTGCTCGCGAAGCTGGCTGACGACCTCGCGCACATCACTGAGCAGCAGGCGCGCCACCGACTGCGCCTGGCGCACATGCTCGTGCGCCTGGCCACTGACCAGATGGCTGGCGACTTCCAGGTTGAGGCTCAGCGCGGTCAAATGGTGGCCGACCAGATCGTGCAGTTCGCGTGAAATGCGCATGCGCTCGCCCAGTCGGCTGGATTCCGCCAGCAGGGCGCGGGTTGCACGCAATTCGGCATTCAGCCGGCGCTGATCCTCGCGCGCCTCGGCTTGTTGCCTGGCAATCAGCGAAGTCACGAACGTCGTCGCGGAAATGCCGAGGTACATGATCGCCTGCCAGGCAGCCAGGCTCACCGAATAGTTCGGCCAGCTCGCAAACAACGGCAGCAACGAGAAATTCTGCAGGATCATCCAGGCCACGCCGACACGCAGGCTGAGGATCCACGGCAAGGCGACAGACACCACGACCAGCAGCAAGGCGCACAAGCCGCTCTGGCTGAGCCAGCCTACGGCAATAGCGAGGAGATTGAGCAGGAGCAAGGAGGCGACCTGCACGAGTCGGCGCAATCCCGAAGCATTGCGCGAACCCAGGTCGTGGGTGAGAAACCAGAAGACCAGGCCGAATGCCAGGTAGCTGCCCAGCCAGACATCGTAGAACCAGGCCGGTCGCCCCCGATCGAGCATGTCGGCGACCACCGTGTCGTACTGCAACAGCGGGATACCCACGCAGGCGTAGGTGAACAGGCTGGCATAGCGCAACAGGCGGATATGATTGAAATGCGGCGTCGGCATGACCTCATCATAAGCTGGCCGGGCACGCCCGCAACCTGCCCGAAGTCATTGCCAGCGCTGGCGATTGGCGCTGCCCGACAGGGCACAGGACGGCTGCAGGCAGGACCCCTACGCTTATTTAATGGTTCGTGGATCGACCGCATGCGATAATCCACGCTCCGTGCCGAATGAATCGGCAAGGTCAGATTATTCCGCTGGAGTGGTTCAAGGCATGACCCTAGTCATTCGCGACGTGCGCGAGCACGAGCTCGATTCCGTGCTCGCACTCAACAACGCCGTCGGTCCGCGCATCCTGGCCCTGGATTCCAGTCGCATGCGCTGGTTCTTCACCCATGCATCCTATTTCCGCGTGGCCGAAGTCGATGGCGTGATTGCCGGGTTCCTCATTGCCTTGCGTGAAACGGCGGCCTACGCAAGCCCGAACTTCCTCTGGTTTCGCGAGCGCTATCCGGAGTTCGTCTACATCGATCGCATCGTCATCGCCGAACCGTATCGCGGCCTTGGCCTGGGCCGGATCTTCTATTGCGACGTGACCAGCTACGCCGAAGTGCGCGTTCCGCTGCTTGCCTGCGAGGTTTTCCTGGAGCCACGTGACGATGTCGCCGTGCTTTTCCATGGCACCTACGGCTTCAACGAAGTCGGCCAGCAAGTCATGCCTGGCGTCGGCCGCACGGTCAGCCTGCTGGCCAAGGCGCTGTGCAGCCACGAATTCGTGCGGGATACCTACCTGACGGCCGGTACCGGCGAATTGCCCGACCTGCCCTGGCTTGCCGAGCGCACCGAAGCACGGGCCAGCGAGCGCGGTGCGCGTGCCACCGGCAGTTGACCGCGACCGATGAGCGAATCCGCGAAGTCCATCGAACCGGCATCCGAACTCAAGTTCGGCCAGGTCGGCGTCGCCAACCTGCGCCTGAAGCGTCTGCATGCGGATGCGATGTCCGCCGAACTGCAGGCCAAGTTGAACAGTGCGCCGCAGCTCTTCCTGCGCACGCCGGTAATCCTCGACCTGAGCCACCTGCCCAGCCTGCCGACGGCGGACGAAGTGCGCGGCCTGTTTGAACGGATCCGTGCCGCCGGCATGCTGCCGGTCGGCCTGTCTTATGGAACAACCGAGAACGAGGAACTCGCGCGCGCGCTCGACCTGCCGCTGTTCGCGAAATTCCGCGCCGCATTCGAGCGTGCCGGCGAACCTATGGTCACACCGCCATCCGCATCGGCAGCAGAGCCGACGCCCGTGCCGGTGGACACGCCGACACCCGTCCCGGCAAGCCGTGCGCGTGCATCGAGCCTGCACCAGGACAGCCCGGTGCGCTCAGGCCAGCAGATCTATGCCCGCGGCGGCGACCTGGTGGTGACCAAACTGGTCGCCAACGGCGCCGAAGTGATCGCGGACGGCTCGATACACATCTACGGTGCCCTGCGCGGTCGCGCCCTGGCCGGCGCACAAGGCGATGAAAGCGCGCGCATCTATTGTCAGGAATTCCATGCCGAGCTGGTTTCCATTGCCGGCCGGTACCGGGTATTCGAGGATCTTCCGGAAGACTTGCGCGGCAAACCCGTGCAGGCCTGGCTGGAGGGGGAAAAACTGCTGCTGGCCAGGCTCGGCTGACGGCGGAATCAACAAGAGCCATGGGAGTTGGGACATTGACTGAGATCATCGTTGTCACATCCGGCAAGGGCGGAGTGGGCAAAACCACGACGAGCGCGTCGCTGGCCGTCGGCCTGGCCAAGCGCGGAAAGAAAGTCGCCGTCATCGATTTCGATGTCGGCTTGCGCAATCTCGACCTGATCATGGGTTGCGAACGCCGTGTCGTCTATGACTTCGTCAACGTCATCAATGGCGAATGCACGCTCAAGCAGGCGCTGATCAAGGACAAGCGTTACGACTCGCTGTTCATCCTTGCGGCATCGCAGACACGCGACAAGGATGCCCTGTCCAGGGACGGCGTCGACAAGGTGCTCAAGGAACTTGCCGAAGACGGTTTTGATTTCGTCATCTGCGATTCGCCGGCGGGCATCGAAAAAGGCGCGGCCCTGGCCATGTACTTTGCGGATCGCGCCGTGGTCGTGGTCAATCCCGAGGTTTCCAGCGTTCGCGATTCCGACCGCATCCTCGGCCTGCTCGCAAGCAAGACCCGACGCGCCGAACTCGGCAACGGCGCCGTCGAACAAAATCTCCTGCTGACCCGCTACAACCCGAACCGGGTCGAGTCGGGCGACATGATGAGCATCGCCGACGTGCAGGAAATCCTCGGCATCGAGGTGGTCGGCGTGATTCCCGAATCCGAAGGCGTGCTCGCCGCATCGAATGCGGGCATCCCGGTCATTCTCGATGAGACTTCGAACGCCGGTCTCGCCTATGACGATGCGGTCGCGCGCCTGCTCGGTGAAAACAGGCCGCTGCGCTTCATCGATGCGCAGAAGAAGAGCCTGCTGTCACGACTTTTCAGGAGCTGAGCATGGGAATCCTCGACTTCTTCAAGAACAAGCCGAAGAACACCGCCAACGTCGCCAAGGAACGCCTGCGCATCATCGTTGCCCAGGAGCGCGCCCAGCGCGACAGCCCGGATTACCTGCCGACACTGCGCCGTGAAATCCTCGAAGTCATCAAGAAATACGTCAACGTCGATCCCGATGCCGTGCTGATCAGTGTCGAACGGGATGGCGAACACGAGGTGCTGGAACTCTCGGTCGCCCTGCCGGAAAAAGCCAATGCCGCACTCGGCAATGGCTGAGCATCGATGCTGCGCCTTGCCGATGTCGATGAGCAGGTCATCCGCGACCTGCTCGGTCGATACGCCTTGCAGCTCGAACACGTTGCCGAGGGCGAAACCATCCCGGGCAGCTACTGGGGCGAGACCGAGGCCGGCCTGATCGGCTCGACGGTGTTCGCGCGCAGCGACACGCCGCTGCATTCCTTGCTGCATGAAGCCTGTCACCTGATCGTGCTGCCGGTGGAACGGCGTGCGCAGGTGCATACCGATGCCACCGACTCGATCGCCGAAGAGGATGCCGCCTGCTATCTGCAGATCATCCTTGCCGATTCCCTGCCCGGTGTCGGCCGCGACCGCCTGATGACGGACATGGATGCATGGGGCTACACCTTCCGCCTCGGCTCCGCGCGCGCCTGGTTCGAGAACGATGCGGGCGACGCGCGCGATTGGCTTGAGGCGCGCTCACTGCTGCCGGCGTCATGAACCAGGACTCGCGCGTCCGCCATGGCCCGTGCAATCAGCGCAACTCCTTGCGCACCGACCAGCCGTGATGGATCTGGCGGCGCGCTGCAGATGTCGCTTCAGGGCACCTCGAATCCATCGCGGAAAATCAGGTCGATCGGGCCACTCGGCAACGGCCAGGCCCAGGCACCACGCCCGCGGGTGAACACGGCCAGGGTGCTGAAACCCCGATCAATCGCCATGTCCCAGATCATCACGCGGGGCAGACCGTTCTCGAACCGATACCAGACGGGTGAAGCCGCGCTGACATCATCGGTGTAGTAAAGGCCCCAGTCGCTGCCGGCAAACACCTGGTTCGGCATGTTCGGATTGACCGCGATCGCGTTCACCGGAATATTTGGCAAGTTGCCACTGACATTGCGCCAGCTGAATGTCGCACAGCTGTTCTGGCAACTGACCTGGTAGACGTGACCGGGCGTCGCCGGCGTGTTCTGGTCGAATCCGCCGAGCGCCGCATAACCGGTCGCGCTCGCCGCCGGGTTGGCGGCATCGGCGACGTCGATCGCCACATCCATGACCGGACGATTCGGCAACACGGCATTGGCCGCAGTGAGGTTGACCCAGCTTGCCGAACCCGCCGTGCCCTGGTTCATGCCGAAACCGACCTGGACATTGCCGTCGTTTGTTCCGGCAATGACCACGCTGGGAGTCTTCGTCGCATGCGCAAGCTGATTGATGAAGGATCGATCACTCAGCGTGCCCTTGGTCAGGTTCGGGCTGTTCGCATACCAGCTGCTGCTGGGGATTCCGCCAAGCAGCGTTTCCCAGACGCGGTTGGTCCCACCCAGCATGTAGCTGCAACCGATGGACGAGGAACAACCGCTGCCAGCGACATCGAGGGCACCGTAGCGATAGATCTCGATCGGCATGACGAAACTCAGCGTGTCGCCACCCCAGCCGGAATTTGCCGATGTCGTCGAGCCAGTGGGGCCGGTCTGTGAAACAACAAGATTTCCATTCTGTGATGAAAAATACCAGCGCTGCTCGTTGACCGGCTCGATGCGCGTGTAGATGCCATCGCCGCCGAGCCTGACGTTCCATTGCACGGCGGCAGGATCGGTATTGCTCCAGCGCACCGCATCGCTGCCATTGTCCTGCGCGCCGGCGCTGGCACCCGGCGAGGGCGCGGTGGCGAAATTCGCCGTGATGTCGCCGGAGTAGAGCTCGATCGAACCGATCGTCTGGTTGAGCGAAATGAAGGTTGGCCGGTTGGCGGTCGACGAACCACCGCTGCCAAACTGCGCATTCGCGGTATAGAAGACGCCGCCATCGCTGCCGCTGAGCACCTTGTTGGCGTCATAGCCGCCAAATGCATTGGGCAGGAACGCGCGGGCATGGTGATCGACATGCACGTTGCCATTGCCGTAACCGCAGGTGATGTCCTGGAATGTCGTGCCGCCGTTGATGGAGCGATACATGTCGACGCCGCTGAGCAGGACGATCTCGGGATTGCCCGGATATACCGTCAGGCCGGCGTCGTACCACATCTGGCTGCCACCACCGGAAGCATTGCTGCAGCCCCCCGATTGCACGCCGGAACTGGTCGCGCGCTGCACCCAGGTATCGCCGCCATCATTGCTTCGCCAGACACCCAGCACGGCGCTGGTGGAAGCATTCGAGCCCATCGCGTAGAGGATGTCCGGATTGCTCGCGGAATCGGCCAGTTCGAGGCGACCCAGGTTCTTGCCGGCAGGGTTGCCATTGCCGGTTCCGGCTGGCCAGCCGTTGTCGAGCAGGGTCCAATCGGCCGTCGCCGGGCAACCACTGGCCGGCAAGATTGCCCGGTACACGCCATTGGCGCCGAGGTTGGCCAGGTCGGGCTGCACGGTCGTCGGATTGCCACGCGTGCCGACGGCAGCGAAGACCCGCGTCGCACCGCCACCGGCATCCTGCACGATCAAGCCGGTGATGTCCTGGCGCTGGTCGAGGTGGTTGTTCGTGTAGCACGGCCCGGTCCAGTCGACGCCGGCATTGTTGGAGACAAACAGGCCGGTCTTGGTGCCGACGATGATCGTGTCAAGATCGTTCGGATTGGTCCTGATCTTGCCGACCGCCTGGTATTGCGGGAAGCCAAGCCCCGCGGATGGCGGATAGTGCGGATTGAACACGTCCTCGCCAAGCACGCTCCAGGTCTCGCCCTTGTCCACGCTTTTGAGCACGCCGGACGAACCAAACGAGAACGAACCGTAGCGAAGATCGCCGGTACCGAGGTAAATCACATTCGGATCGCTCGGCACGATATGGATTTCGCCAATCGCCGTGCTGGCGATGGCACGATCGTCGGTGACATTGCGCCAGGTCGTGTTGGCGCTGCAGCAATTGGTCGATTTCCACAGCCCGCCGCCGTCGGAAGCCGCGTAAACCGTGTACAGGCCATCGATGTCCGGACCATCCGGATCAACGGCGATGACATTGACCCGGCCTGCGACCTTGGTTCCCGCGTTGAGCAAGGGCGACGGACCGAGAAAGGTCCAGCCCTCCGGGGTCAGGGTCAATGGCGACTGCACCGAACGCTGGTAGCTCTTGTCGCCAGCGGGGACCCGGGCAGTCATCTGCCGGTCGGCCGGCTTCGCCTCCTCATACCAGGCAGGACTGAAATTCATGGTCGGATAGGCAACGCGATGCGCCCAATAATCCCCGGCGACGGGCTTGGCCCATGGGCCAACGCTGTCGGAATCCTGTTCTTCGTGCGAGGACAAGGCGAACAATCCGCCCGCCACCGCCAATGCCAAGGTGATAACGCTCGCAACGTATGCAGATTTCATCTTGATCCCCGGAAGATCCACCGAATGGCGAATCACGTTGATGGTAATTGCGGCCCGACGTTCCGTCCATGTGCCGATTGACCTCTCCGTCGGGAGCCGGATGATTACTGCCCGATGAAGTACCGGATCGCCGCTTGGATGCGACGATCCGGCACGCAATCAGGACATGCGCTGCCTTATCGAGCGCGAACTCAACAGCAACATCAACGCAGCCAGCAGCAACAGCGCCCAGGTCGAATTGACATCGACTGCAATGACGATGGTCTCCCCAAACAATGCCGAGTCTTCATCCTGGTTGTTGAACGGCGTGTCGTCGCCACCGCCGGCAACGACTGCTTCATTGACCAGGGGTGACGTCGCCGTCAATGCGATATCGACGATCAAGGTGATTGGCGGATAGCTTGCACCCGGGTTCAACACATCCGAGCGGGTGCAGGTCAAGGTCGCGAGGACGCAGTTCCAACCCGGCCCGTAAATGGCCGACGGCACCAGGTCGCTTGGCGGCATGTCGGTCACGCTCACCGGAGCGCTGGTCGCGCCCAGTCCGATATTGCTCACGACCAGGGTATAGGCCGCACCAACCTGCCCCTGGCTGAAACTGCCGGCATGCGACTTGGCGATGGTGAGATCCGGCAACTGGCCCACCGGCACGATCACCGTATCACTGCAGCGCTGGGCTGCCGGGCATTGCGGATCACCACCACCCACAACCGTTGCCGTGTTGTCGCCATTGACTGCCGCGGCCGCCACATCGACATCGAGTGTCAACACCGTGCTTTCCGTCGGCGCAAGGACACCACTGAACGTGCAGGACAGCGTCGTGGTTCCCGTGCAAGCCCAGTCCGTGCCGCTGGCAGCAATCAAGGTGATGCCCGCAGGCAGCATATCGGCAATCACCAGATTGCCACTGGTGCTCGCCGTGCCGCTGTTTGTCAGCGTGATCGAATAACTCGCCGGCTGTCCGACCGTGAACCCGGTTGGGGTCGCCGACTTGATTACCGTAAGCACCGGCACGCGATCGAGTGGCGTGGTCGTCGTGCCGCTGCAGGTCGAACCTGCTGTGGTCGGGTTGCAGATGTTCGTGCCGCCCGTTGTCGCGGTGTTGGCCACCGA
>MKWR01000015.1:119825-158688 GCA_001899855.1 Lysobacterales bacterium 63-13 | reverse complement strand
GTGGTGGTGTCTGGTAGCTTCACCTTAGCATTTGGAGCCGACTTCACTTTTCAGATCAGTGGCTTGGGCTTAAGTAAGTGCCATTCGACTCTGACCTCTTCGATCCGCATGATGTCTTTTCCAGTTGCAATTTGCGGATTCGGCTCCTTATGGACCAAGGCCTCCGCTTGATGCCTGTCGGTTCCCCAGCTTCCGCTCGCGGGCGACAGTCAAGTGCAGCGACGCGATTCACCAACAGGCAACTCAACCTTAAGCAACCTCCAGTTGCTTCCGTGCCGTGTCGGCCGTTGCGGGAAGCGCGCTGGGCGGATTTTGCAATTCATCGCCGCGCGCGGCGGGCGATGCCGGGTCGCCAGAGCAGGGCGAGGACGATGCCGAGGAGAAAACCGGAGACGTGCGTCCACCAGGCGACGGCGCCGAAGGCCGGGCCGACATAGGTGAAGAGGATCTGCAGCACGGCCCAGAAGCCGATCAGCAGCGAGGCCGGCACGCGCACGAATTCGAGGAAGAAGCCAAGCGGCAATACCAGGCCCAGATCGGCCCTTGGATAAAGCACCAGATAGGCACCGACGACGCTGGACACCGCGCCGCTGGAGCCGATGATCGGCGAGTTGGTCGCGGCCAGGGTCCAGGCACCGGCGAGGTTGGCAAGGGCACCGGCAAGGATGAACAGGACGAAGAAGCGACCGGCGCCGAGGGCGCGCTCGGTGGGCACGCCGAAGATGATCAGGAACAGCAGGTTGGTGGTGAGGTGGATCCAGTCGGCGTGGATGAACAAGGCGGTGACGAGGCGGGCGAAACGCAATTCGGAAAGTTGCGTCTGCCAGGGCACGCTGGAATCCAGCAAGGTCGTTGGCACGGTGCCCCAGAATGTCAGCAAGCGGCCGCGACCGCTGGCCGGTTCGGCGACGATCCACAGGAACATGGCCACGCAGGCGGCGACCAGGAACAGGATGGCCCAGGGTGGTTGGCGACGCCGGCGGCTCTGCAGATGGACGAACCCCGCCGCCGTCCGCGCTCAGCGTCCGCCGCGCGGATAGAGGAAGCGCACACCCTCGTGTTCGAGAACGATGCCGTCGCTGCGGATCTCGATCAGCTTGAGGCCCTCGAACTCGTCGCCTTGCGCACGGCGCTCGCCATTGATGATGACGAAACGCTGGTCGGGCTGGGTGGCGAAGACGTGCATGCTGAGCTTCAACTCGGGCAGGCTGCGGCGGGTCGCCAGTGGCAGCTCCCACATCAGCTTGAGATTGGATTCCGCGGCGGTGGCTGGCGCAGCTGCTGCACCCACGGTGGCGGCTGCCGGCGCAGTCCCTGCCGGGGCATTCACGCTGGCTGCCTTTTCGCTGCCGGCGGGCAGCGGCTTCGCGGCCTCGCCCATGGCCGCGGCAATGGCCGCCGTGTCCGTTGCGGAAACCGGCGCAGATTCCTTGATCGTGGCCGCCACTCCGGCTTGCGGATTGGCGGCAACAAGTTCGCCGCTGCGCAGCTTTTCACGCTGGCTGGCTTCGGCATCATTCGCCAGGGTCGGCACCCTGGCTGTCTTTCGTTCCGCGGCGGGCGCGGGCTTCACGCTTTCAATGACCGCGGCGGCAGGCGGCGCCGGCTTCGCGGCATCCGTCGGGGCAGTCGCGGCGACATCCGCGCCGCTTCCCGGAGTGGCGCTTTCGCGGCCCATCCACCACAACACGGCGAGGCCGACGGCGATCAGCACGATGAGCGCGGGCAACAGGCTGCGCCGACGACGCACGGCCATGACCGGCGAACCAAGCGAAGGCGATTCGCCGAGGCGACGCTGGCGTTCGGATTTTTTCAGGGCTTCGAGGATCAAGGACATGATGACTGGCCCGGCTTATGCGGAAACACGCGCGATGTTCGCGCAGGGCATGCGCTGCACGGCGCATTGCGCGATCAAGCGCCGCGCCGATACGGGCAGCGGGCACGCGCAACGCGCTGTGGATGCAGGGGACAAGCTTGGGCGAACAAGATTCATGGAGAGTCCGGCGGTCATTCGATGTTGCGGGTCAGGTGCGGGCCTGTTTCTTCCAGCGCGGACAGCGCAAACAGGGTTTCCGGGCCGATGATGCCATCGGCCTGGATGCCATAGGCGAGTTGCAGCTTGCGCACGCGCTCCTCGAGTTCGGCATCGAAATAAGCGGGGCCGGCCTCGGCATCGGCACCGCCATCGAGGCGACTCAGGTTTTGCTTGGCCCAGGCCACGCCGGGGCCGGCATCGCCCTTGCGCAGCGGCCCGCTGATCACCGCAGGAACCCGCCAGATGGCGATGAAATCCCCGGCCCAGTAGCGACCCAGCGCCGTGCGCGGCAGCTTGATCGTCTCGCCGCCGACGTCGACATGCACCTCGCGCTTGCCGGCACCCTGCAACAACACGTGCATGGGCTTTTCCGCGGCACCAAGGACGAGGATCAGCGGGCGATCGAAGCGCAACACCTGTTCCAGCGTGGCGCGCCCGCGCAGGCAGAAGATGCCCGGTGCAACCAGCGCCTGGCAGCGCGTCGCCGCACGCACCGAAACCTCGCCCGAGCCGATCTGCCAACGCGAAAGCAGTTGCGTCAGGGTCGACAATTCGGTTTCCGGCGGTGCCGCCAGGCGCGCTTCGAGGCGATCGATGCCGGCATCCGCTGGCGCGCTCGGCGCGGCGGTGGTGGGCGTGGCCACGGCCGGCTCGGGTGGTGCCGGGCGCAGCACGAAATAAGCCGCCACCAGCAGCACCAGGGCTGCCAGCACCCAACGCGCGTAACGGCGCACCCAGTAGCGGGCGTGACCGGGCAGGGTCTCGTCGGCGGAGCGGTCAACCAGGCGTTCGCCGATGGATTGCTGTTCGCGCGCATAACCGGCCATCAAGGCGCGGTCGGCGATGACGTTGATCAGGCGCGGAATGCCGCCGGAACGCTGGAACAACGCGCGCATGCCAAGCCGCGAGAACGGCACATGCTGGCATCCGGCAACCGCCATGCGGTGCTTGACGTAGGCCTCGGCCTCGGCGGCATCCAGCGGGGTCAGGTGATAACGCGCGGTGATGCGCTGGGCAAGCTGGCGCAGTTCCGGGCGATTGAGCATGTCGCGCAGCTCGGGCTGGCCAAGCAGGATGATCTGCAGCAGCTTCTGCGTCGGCGTTTCCAGATTGGTCAGCAGGCGGATCTGCTCCAGCGCATCCAGGGACAGGTTCTGCGCCTCGTCGACGATCAACACCACGCGCAGGCCTTGCGCGTAGGCATCCAGCAGATAGGAGTTGAGTGCATCCGTCAGCCCCTTGAGGCTGCCGTGCTTGCCGGTGATGTCGAGCTTGAGCTCCTCGCAGACGGTCTCGACCATCTCCACGGGCGAGAGCTTGGGATTGAGCAGCAGGGCAACCTGGGTGTCTTCCGGCAATTGTTCGAGAAGCAGGCGGCTGAGGGTGGTCTTGCCGGTGCCGACTTCGCCGGTGAGCTGCACGAAGCCGCCGCTGCCGCCCTTGCCGACGCCATACAACAGGTGCGCGAGCGCATCGCGGTGGCGCTCGGAAAGGAATACATAGCGCGGGTCCGGCGTTATTGAGAACGGGGCCTCGCGCAGGCCGTAATACTCGAGATACATGTGCCTACTCTACCCGACCGCATGCTGCCGACGGCGTTCTTCTTGCAGGACGAGGGAACCCACGCCCGCCAGGCCGCGCCGCGCGGCAGGGACCCGGAGCGCAGCGGAAAGGTTCGGCAATGGCCGGATCAGGCTGGCGTGGCCAGGCGCGACGCCGCGTGCTTGAGCTGGCGGATCCATTCATCGTTGAGGCGTCGAGAGCCGGCCGGCATGTGCTTGATGTGGCGCATGGAATCCTCGACCAGCGCGCGTGCCGCCTGCTGCTCGCCCCAGGATTCAAGGATGCCGACATAGCGCACGCGGGCCTCGATGCCGGCGAAATAGCCGACCAGGGCGTCGAACTCCTCGCGGGCCTTGGCGCGCTCGTCACATGCCGCCAGAGCCCGGGCATAGATGAGATGGCCTGCAGGTGACTTGAAATCCGGTTGTTGCGCGATCAGCGTCTCAAGCAGGGCGCGTGCCGCCGGCGCATCGCCGCTGTCGAGCAGGGCACCGGCCAGCTTGACCTGGATGTCCGGATCATCGCGGTGCACGCCGTGCAAGGCCTCGCGATAGGCGGTGATGGCATCGGCATGGCGGCCGGCGCCATGCAGGGCATCGGCGACGCGGATGCGGTTGGCGATCGTTGCCGAATGCTCGAATGCGGCCTCGGCTTCGCGCAGTTCGCGGCCCGGATCCAGCGAGTGGCGCACGCTGCGCACAACACGCCGTCCGCCACGCGAGCGCGACATCTCCGGCGCGATCACCGCCAGCGCATAAATGATGCTGCCGAACAGCGGAAAGAAAAACAGCACGAACAGCCAGCTGCGCTCCTGGTTCGTGCGCCACACATGCACGGCACAGAGGATCGCCACGATGACATGCAGACCCAGCCCGAGAATCGGCACTTGCCGCGCTCCATGAAGGCAAAGGTGAAGTTTGCGGTGCACCCGGGCGGCTGTCCACCGCCGCCACGCTCAAGTGCCGGATAGCGCATCCCCGGCGTTCCAGGAAAACAGGCGCAGCTCTTCGGCATCCCCGGAAAGGCGGATCAGGCGCTCGAAACGCAGGCCGATTTTTTCCAGCACGCGCGCCGACGCCGGATTGTCCAGCGCGGTGATCGCCACCACACGGCGCAGGCCGAAGTCCTGCCGGGCCAGCGCCATGCACGCCTGCGCCGCCTCCAGCGCATAACCCTGGCCGCGCCATGCGGGCAGGAAGGCATAGCCGATATCGACATCCTCCAGCGTGTCGCGGCGGATCAGGCCGCAGATGCCGATGCAATCCGCTGCCTCGGCAAGACGCACCGCCCAGAGGCCAAAACCATGCTGGCGATAGCTGGCCATGGCACCCGCGACGATGTAGGCGCGCGCCTGTTCCAGCGTGTGCACGCCGCGATCGCCGATATGGCGCAGGAATTCCGCATCATTGAGCAGGCTCAGGATGAAGGCTGCGTCATCGACATCGAGTTCGCGCAGGATCAGGCGCGCGGTGCGCAATGGCAGGCGTGCGCAGTTGGACGGCCCTGCCATTGTCATGCCGGGGGGCCTGTCAGGCGGCCACGCCGTAGCTGCGCAACAGCGCATCCGGGCTCGGTTCGCGGCCGCGGAAGGCGACGAAGGATTCCAGCGCCGGCCGCGATCCACCGACGGCGAGGACCGCCTTGCGCCAGGCTTCGCCGACTTCACGGTTGAACACGCCTTCCTGCTCGAAACGCTCGAAGGCATCGGCGGACAGCACTTCGGCCCACAGATAACTGTAGTAGCCGGCACCGTAGCCGCCAGCGAAGATGTGGGTGAAGGCATGCGGAAAGCGATGCCACTCGGGCGGCTGCAGCACCGCGACTTCGCGACGCACCTCGTCGAGCAGCTGCAGCGTGCGCGCGCCCAGTTGCGGATCGAACTCGTGGTGCAGGCGGAAATCGAACAGGCCGAATTCCAGCTGGCGCACGAGGAACAGGCCGGACTGGAAATTGCGTGCCGCCTGCATGCGCTCGAACAGCGCATCCGGCAGGCGCTCGCCGGTCTGCCAGTGGCGTGTGATCAGGTCGAGGCCCTCGCGCTTCCAGGCAAAGTTCTCCATGAACTGGCTGGGCAATTCCACAGCATCCCATTCCACGCCGCTGATCCCGGAAACCCCGGCAAAATCGACCTCGGTCAGCATGTGATGCAGGCCATGGCCGAATTCGTGGAAGAGGGTGATCACATCGTCATGCGTGAGCAGCGACGGCGTGCTTGCCGTCGGCGGGGCGAAATTGCAGGTGAGGAAGGCGATCGGCAACTGCAAGGAATCCTTTTTTCGCAATCGCGATGTGCATACGTCCATCCACGCGCCACCGCGCTTGCCGGTGCGCGCGTAGAGGTCGACATAGAAACCGGCGAAAGCCACGCCGTCGGCATCGAGCAGGTCGTAGTAGCGCGCATCCTCATGCCAGACATCGACGCCTTCGCGCAGGCGCACGCCGACGCCAAGCACGCGCTCGATCACCGCGAACAGGCCATCCATGACCGCCGGCAGCGGGAAGTAGGGTTTCAACTCCTCCTCGTTCAATGCGTATTTGCGCTCACGCAGTTTTTCCGAGGCATAGCCGACATCCCAGGGTTGCAGGTCGGCGATCTGCAGGTGTTCGGCGGCGAATGCGCGCAACTCGGAGAGGTCGGCTTCGGCCATCGGCCGCGCCTTGGCGACAAAATCGCGCAGGAAGGCGATCACCTGTTCTGGCGAAGTCGCCATCTTCGTCGCCAGCGATTCCTCGGCGGTGCTGGCGAAGCCGAGCAGCAGGGCGGATTCGTGGCGCAGGGCGAGGATGCGCTCGATGCGCGCGGTGTTGTCGAATTTCCCGCCATCGGCGTTTTCCGAGGCGCGCGTGCCATAGGCGCGATAGACGCGGGCGCGCAGTGCGCGATCATCGGCATAGCTCAGCACGGCTTGCACGCTGGGCTGCTTGAGGGTGACCAGCCAGCCTTCGAGGCCTTTTTCCTCGGCATAGGCACGCAGCACGGCGCGCCCCGATTCCGGGATGCCGGCGATACCGGCGGCATCGGTGATGTGCTCGCTCCAGGCATCGGTGGCATCCAGCACGGCCTCCTCGAACTCGGTGGAAAGCCGCGCCAGTTCGCTGGAGATCTCGCGGTAACGCGAACGTGCCGGTTCCTCGAGGGCGACACCGGCAAGGACAAAATCGCGCAGCTCGTGCTCGACGAGGGTGCGCGCCGCCGCTGGCAAGGCCGTAAACGCGGCCGCTTCATGTACCGCCTTGACTGCCGCATAGAGCTCGCGGTTCTGGCCAAGGGCACTGCTGAAGGCGACGATCTTTTCCTGCGCCTTGGCATAGGCCTCGCGCAATGCCTCGGAGTCGGCAACGCCGTGCAGGTGGCCGACCGGTGCCCAGGCCCGCGACAGGCGGTCGTCGAGATCCTCGCAGACGCCGATGACATTCTCGAAGCTGCGCGGGGTCTTCGTCGCGAGCAAGGCATCGATGCCGGCCTGGTAGTCGGCGAGGATGGTGTCGATCGCCGGCTCGACGTGCTCCGGGCGGATCGCCGGGAAGCGTGGCAGGACGGTGTTTTCAAGCAGCGGATTGCTCATGCGGGTTTCCATGCGGGCACGCTCGTGGCCAAGCGTCGAGCGGTGAACTTGGAGCGCGGATGGCGCAAAATCAAGCGCAACCCACGACCCTGACCGGATTCGATGAACATCGAAGATGCCCGCCAGACCCGCGACATCCTGCGTGCCCTGCCGTTGTTCCGCCATCTCGATGACGCCGCCCTTGCCGAGCTTGGTGCCGAACTGCAGTGGTTCGCCCTGCCCGGCGGCTCGTCGCTGTTCGAGCAAGGCGATGCCAGCGATGCGCTGTATGTGCTGAAGAGCGGCAGTGTCGGTGCCTTCCGCAACGACGCGCATGGCAACGCGCAACTGGTCGGCGTGGTCGCCGCCGGCGAGACGGTCGGCGAGGTCGGCATGATTGTCGACATGCCGCGCAATGCCAGCATCCGCGCCCTGCGCGATTCGGAATTGCTGCGCCTTTCCCGGCACGATTTCGAGAAACTGGTCAACCACCATCCGCGCTCGATGCTGGCCATGGCGCGGCTGGCCGTGCGGCGTACCTCCTCGCAAGACGAGAACGCCTCGATGAGCGCGCCGCGCACCTTTGCCGTGCTGCGCCAGAATGCCGGCGTCGACGTGCATGGCTTTGCCGAGGAACTGGTGCGCATGCTTGGCGCCTTTGCCAGCTGCGCGATGATCGATCGCAAGGAAGGCCAGGGTCACCTGAGCAGCTGGTTCAACGAACTCGAGGCGCGCACACGTTTTGTCATCTATGTCGCCGATGCCGACGACGAATGGCAGGCCCTGTGCGTGCGCCAGGCCGATTGCCTGCTGCTGCTGGCGAATGCCGACGAAGATCCAGGCGAATGGCCGGCGGGTGCCTGCGCCGATGCCTCGTTGGCGTTGTCGCGGCCGCGTCACCTGATCCTCGTGCATCCGCGGCAGCTCATCGAGGGCGCGGCGCTGCGCTGGTTGCAGAAGACACCCGGCATTCGCCACCACCACGTCCGCGATGCGCGCGACGTGCGCCGCATCGCGCGCCTGCTCACCGGGCGCAGCCTGAGCCTGGTGCTGTCAGGCGGCGGTGCGCGCGGCTTTACCCAGATCGGCATCGTGCGTGCCCTGCGCGAAGCCGGCCTGGAGATTGATTGCGTCGGCGGCACCAGCATTGGCGCCATCATCGGTGCCGGCGTGGCGCTGGAATGGTCGGATCAGGAAATGTTCGACAATTACCGCCACAGCTTCGTCAGCAGCCGTCCGCTCGGCGACTACACCTTGCCGCTGGTGGCACTGACCCGTGGCAGGCGCGTCTCGCGCCTGCTCCGCGAGCAGTTTGGCGCGCGCGACATCACCGACCTGGCGGTGCCGTATTTCTGCTGTTCCTCGAACCTCAGCAGCGGCCAGCTGGATACGCATCGGCAAGGACCGTTGTGGTTCTGGCTGCGTGCCTCCTGCGCCATCCCGGGGGTCATTCCGCCGGTCTGCCACCACGGTGAGGTGTATGTCGATGGCGCGGTCATCAACAACCTGCCGACCGACGTCATGCATGCCTTGCAGCCCGGGGCGATGGCCGCCGTAGACATTGGCGCCGACGATTCCCTGCGCACGCGCATCGAGGAATACGCAACCCCGCCATTCTGGAAACTCATCTTCGACTTCAGGCGTGCCCTGCGACCCGGCATCTTCGACATCCTGATCCGCTCGGGCATGGTCAATGCCGAGCTGGCCAGCGCCGAACGCCGCAGGCTGGTCAGCCTGCTGCTGGAGCCACCGGTACGCGACATTGGCCTGCTCGACTGGAAGGCTTACGAACGCGCGGTCGAATCCGGTTATCAGTACGCCGTGCGCGTGATTGGTACCCATCGCGACAGCCTGCACGAGCAGCTGCCCTTGCGCGTGTGAGCGACGCTACTCGAAACCGTGGGCGAAGATGCTGTCGTTGCCGGTCAATTCGACGAGGTATTCCGTGCTGCCGCCGCTGACATCGATGCGCCAGCCCGAGTAATAGGTTTCATCGCCAGGCACCGATTGCGTGCGCCAGTCGAGCGCGCTCAAGTTCGCGTTGGCCGGACTGAGCACGCGGATGTGCAGGTTGCCGGCCGTGGCGGTGCGGCCGACGATCACGGGCTGCACCGGCACATTGATCTGGAACACCGCACTGGTGTTGCTGCCAAGGCTGAACTGATCGTGCACGCGCAATGTGCGTTGCGCGAAATCGAGGGTGCGCTGCCAGGATTGCACGGCCGCATTGCCGTCGTACGCCGGGGTCAGGTTGGCGACGACATGCACGTCGCCGCCGCTGCCCGGCGTCACCAGCATGCTCGAGGTGGTGCCCTCGCGCTGTGGCACGGTTGTGCCGTTGTGGACAAAGCGCAGCAGGTTGTGCACCTCGGTGCCCTGCTGGATGCCGCTGTGCGTCCACATGTTTTCCGTGGCGGCCAGCCAATCGCCCTCGAACAGGGTGAACGAACCCTGGTTCTGGTGGGCGTGGCTCTGCACATAGGGGCCGGCGGAAAACTGCAGCCACATGGCGCCGGTATCCCATCCGCTGCGCGAGAACAATTGGCCGGTGCCGGTGGCATGGTAGGTGAGCGCGGCGGGCGGCGTGCCGCCTGCACCGCTGGGCAGCAGGTTGTGCCGGTAGTTGAAACCGCTTTCCATGATCTGGTTGGAAATCGAGTGCAGCCACCAGGCGGCATCGTCGCGGGCGACGGCATCGGTCGACATTGCCCGTGCTTCGAGCATGAGCGTGCGGTGGTAGTCGTAGATGACCGGCTCGGAGACGCGCGCCTGGTCGCCAATGGGCGCAACCCGGTCAAGGGTCGGCACGGTGGCGTGGATCCACCAGGAAATACTCGCATCCAGATGGCCATTCAGGGCGGCCAGGTTGACGCCGGTGGAATCGCGCCAGACCCGGTACAGGGCGAACACGCTGCGATGCGACAGGCCGTAAGCCGTGCCTTCCTCGCTGCCGCCGCCCTGCAGCGTTGCCAGGTAGGCGCTCAACGCCGGCAGCTTGTCGTTCTGCAGCAACTGCATCCAGGTGTTGTTGCCGGAGGCCAGCGCCCAGTACATGGTCGCCTGCAGGAAACTGTAATAGTAGTTGTTGGCCGGATCGGTGATCGACCAGCCGGACCACGGCCAGGCAACGCCGCCCCACTGGGCATTGGCAGGATGCCAGACGTTCCACACCGCCTGTTCGGCATAGGCCGACCAGCGATTGCGTTGCGTCGGCGTTATCAACGCCGAACACCAGTCGAGGGTCAGCGCGAGATCGCCAATCATCGGCCCGACTTCGAGGTAGGAGTCGCCGGCCACGTCGGGGCGTTGGCCAAGCGCCATTGCGGCTTCGGCCGCGGCCACCTGTGCCTCGACCATGGCGATGGCGAGATTGGCATAAGCCGCCTGCCCGGTCAGCCGGTACATGGTCACCGCATCGGTGGCCGAGAATTCATAACCCGGATTGCCGGCCACGGCCTGATCGACCCAGAGCTTGAAACGCTGGTATTCGGCCGACTGCAGGTTGACGTAGGACAGATCGATATTGATGGCGGCGCGGGCATCGACTGCATTGAACAACAATGCCGCCAGCATCAGCGCAATCAGGTTGGTTCGCGTGGAGATTGGCATGCTGGCGATTCCGTTGGCCTGGCAGATGACGATCATCGCAGACCGGCCTGGCCGGATGCGCGACTCAAGCCACAACTTCTTGTGGGTCGGCGCTGCGCGCTGACGCTTTCCAACATCCCGCTTCTTGTGGGTCGGCGCTGCGCGCTGACGCTTTCCAGGGTGGGGCAAAGCGTTCGATCACAGATCGAACCCACCTTGCAATGCGCAGCGATACCACCTCACACATCGGCGCATCCCGTGGGTCGGCGCTGCGCGCTGACGCTTTCCACGATGGGGCAAAGCGTTCGATCACGGATCGAACCCACCTTCACGATCGAGCCCTCCTTGGCCAGTTCTTGCCCCGTTCGGTTCAGGCGGGCTCGACGACCACGGCGGTGCCGTAGCAGAGCACCTCGGCCAGGCCGGGCATGATTTCCGTGGCGTCATAGCGCATGCCGATGATCGCGTTCGCGCCAAGCATGCGTGCCTGGCGGATCATCAACTGGTAGGTCTCGGCGCGGGTCTGCTCGCACAGTGTCGTGTACACCGTGATGTTGCCGCCAAACAGCGAATGCAGGCCGCCAATGAAGTTGCCGACGATCGAGCGCGAACGCACGGTCAGGCCGCGCACCACGCCGAGGCTGCGCACGATGCGGAAACCCGGCAGCTCGAGCGCGGTGGTGACCATGGCGTTGTTGATCGACATGTTTCGATGGGCATCCGCAGGGGGCGTGGCAGGACTCAGGTTGATGGTTTCCAATGGCTTTCTCCGGCTTGCCGAACAGGAATCAAGGGCTCGGCGGTCCCTTCAACTCGACGACATTGCCCTCGGGATCCGCGACATAGATGGACGGGCCTTCACCCTCGGCACCGTTGCGCGACTGCATGTCCCCGGCCTCGATGCCGAATGCCGCCAGGTGCTGGCGGATCTCCACCGCGTCGAACGGCTCGATGCGCAGGCAGAAATGATCGAGGTTGCGCGCTTGCGGGTCGGGCGTGCCACCGCCTTCGCGGCCAAGCTTTCCAGCCACCGGCACCAGGTCGATCAGGCTTTGCCCGGCGCGCAACTGGATGAGGCCGATGCTGTCGTCTCGAAGCTCGACCGGGCAGCCGAGCACGTCGCAATAGAAATGCAGCATGGCCGCGACATCGACAATGCGCAGGACCAGGTGGTCGATTTCACGAACGTGGATCATCGCGCTGTTTCCCGCACGGCGACGACAGGCAGCCTGCGCGAAGCGCTCGCGCGGGCTTGCCTGTCGTCATGCTGGCCACGGGCCGACCCGCGTCCCGGCAACTCAGTTGCAGGCAAACGGCAACAGATCCGAGGCCATGCTCGATTCGCAGCGCCAGTTGCCGTTGCCGGTGTAGGTCCACTCGATGCGTTCGATGCGCGCGGCAAACGGAATGTCGGATGACGAGGACAGGCGGATCGTCACCGTGCATGCGGGCGAAATGCCGCCAAGCTGGATCGATTCGATCCAGGCATTGTCCGAGCTGCGTTCCTCCGCCGGGCAATCGCCGGCGGCATCGGCAACGGCCGCCACTTCGCTTTGCGTGGCACTGGCGACCATGTACACGGCGGTCAGGCCGGTGCGGATCGTCTCCTTGTCGCCCTCGTCGACGCCCGAGCTGCTGCTTGAACTGGACAGGTCCGGGCTGCTGCTCGACATGTCCGGAAGCCCGGACATCGAGGAATCGGGGATATCCATGCTGCCCATGCGCCCCATGAACATGCTGATCATGTAGCTGTAGCCAGCGATCATGATGATCATGCCGAGGATCGGCAGGCCGTTGAGCACCCAGCCGTACCACGGCATCTTCGGCCGCACGGTCGGCAGCGGTTGGCCGGGGTTCACCTCGCGGAACACCACGCAGGTGCTGGCCATCATGTCGTGCAGGGCCTGCTTGCGGCCGGTGAAGCCGGCCATCATCCAGCCAATGCCGAAGGGAATGATGCCGGTGACGATCTTGCCGAAGAAGCGACCGGTCGCGCGACCGAAAGTGATGCGCTCGCCGCTGGCATTGGTGACCTTCAGGCCCATGATGCGCTTGCCCGGCGTGGCCTGGTTGACGCCGCTCTCGAACTTGGCGAAGTACAGCCACGAGCCGACGATCGCACCCACATAGGCAAGGAAGTAAAACAGGAAGATCATGCCACCCGGCGACTCGCCCGACATCGCGGCACGGAAGCTGAGGTATCCGAGCAGGCCAAAGACGATCAGGAAGGGAATCGTCAGGATCAGCGAATCCAGCGAGTAGGCGGCGAATCGGCGCCAGAAGCCGGCATGCACGATACCGCCTTCGGGCAACAGGTTGCCGGCGGCGGCAGACGGCGTGAATGCCACGGCGGCAGGCGCCGCAGCGGCCATGCGCATGTCGACGGCCGCCGGTGCCGCCGGCCTTGGTGCACTTGCCGCACTTGGCGCCATGGCTTCGGCGCGAATCGTGCTGAAGGCGACCGTGGCCTGCTGGTCCATGTCGGTGGCTGGCGAGCTCGGCACGATGAACGGCTTCCAGTCGGAGCTGCCGACCACGGCAATGCTGATGCTCGATGGCCAGGCCCCGCTGCGCACGCGATCCTCGACGAAGGCATGCGGCACCGGACCGCGCGGCACGCCATCGACCAGCACGAACAGGTTGTCGCCGCTGACGGCCTGCAGATCCGTCGCCGCGCCGATGGCCGCTGCGCCATCCTGCAATTTCTGCAATTTGCCGAGATCGTCGCTTTCCTTGATCGAGATGGGCGCGCGGGCCAGCAACTCGGCCTTGAGCCGCTCGGGCTCCATGCGGAAGTAGGCGGCCAGAGCCGGCCAGACCGTCGCGGCGTCGAAACCAGGCAGGATTTCACCGGTCAGAACCAGGGCGTGCTTGATGGGTTGCATTGTTTCCATTCCCGTTCGATTTCAGTGGTGGTTGCGGGCCAGTGCCGGCAAGCGGCCCGATTGCGGATCAAGTATCGCCGGCAGGCGCGGCAGATGCACGCCTTCGGCCCGCGGCGCCCATCAGCGGCAGGAAGCCGGCAGGTATTTCGACTCGATGGCCGAGCTGCAGGTCCAGGCTGCCGCATCGGAATACTGCCATTCGACGGCCTGGCCACGGATCATGCCGGGCGTACTGGAATCCGCGGCGAACAACAGGGTCACCACGCAGTCCGGAGCCTCGCCGCTGATGCGGATCGAGGCGACGAGGGGATTGGTCGATGCGGGGAATTGCGCCTGGCAACCGTCCTGCGCAGCGACCGCTTCGGCGACCGCAAGCTTGGCCGCATCGGCATCAACCATGGCCATCGCCACCTTGGCCCGCACGGTGTATTGCTGGTAGGCCGGCAGGGCAATCGCGGCAAGGATGGCAATCGGGAACACGGCCAGAAGCAGGCAGTTTGCGGCCCAGCCATACCATGGCATGCGCGGGCGCACCGTCGGCAGCGGCTGGTCCGGGCGCACCGTGTCGAAAACCACGCAGGTATCGGCAATGAGGTCGTGCAGGGCCTGCTTGCGCGTGGTCCAGCCCGCCAGCGCATAGCCGATATACAAGGTGATGTAGGAGATAGCGCCGGCAAAGTAGCGTCCGCTGGCCTGGCCGAGATTCAGGCGCTGGCCCTTGCCGTCGGTGGCGATGATGCCCATGGCGCGCTTGCCGAGGGTCGCCTGCGCGGGCGAACTTTCCATCAGTGCGAAATACGCCCAGCGACCGGCGATGTAGACGAAGAAGCCGAGGATGGGAATCATCAGGATGATCGTGGTCGGAATGGCCAGGATCAGGTTGTCGATCAGATACGCCGCACAGCGACGCCAGAAGCCGGCATGGATGGCCTCGCCGGCCGGCAAGGGCAACACGGCTTCCTTGCGACTGGCGATGCCGTCGGCGACGCGGGCGATTTTCGCCGCAACCGTATCGGCCTCGCTCTCGGCCGCGGCCGGGATCGCTGCAGCGGCAAGCGCTGCCAGTGGCACGCCGGCGGCGAGCGGTGGCAGCACGCGCCATTCGGAACTGCCGGGCGGCGCCGCCTTGAGCACCGCCGGCCAGGCACCGCTGCGAATGCGCTGATCAATGTAGCTGCGTGGCAGCGGGCCGCGTGGCACATTTTCAAGGAGGACAAAGTAGCTGCCACCGCTGGAGGGATGCACTTCGCATTGCGCACCGATGGCACGCAGGGCAGCGGCGCGGCGCTCGAGATCGGCGAGGTCTTCGGATTCCTTGAGCATCATCGGCACCCGCGCCAGCACCTCGCCGTGCAGGCGCGCAGGCTCGATGCGGAAGTGCTCGGCAACCGCCTGCCAGACGGCACCCGCTTCGAAGCCCGCCAGCAGATCGCCGGTCAAGATCAGCGCATGCTTGTTCGATTCCATGCCTCCCCTCCCCGATTCGGTATCACGTCGATGCATTTCCCGCGACAGCGACCCCACGCCATCGCGCGCGCCGCTAACGTTCGAGTATCGCCGTCACGCCCATGCCGCCGGCGGTGCAGATCGAGATCAGGCCGCGGCCGGATCCCTTCTGTTCCAGCAGTTTGGCCAGGGTCGCGACAATGCGCGCGCCGGTTGCCGCGAACGGATGGCCAAGGGCAAGACTCGAGCCGTTGACATTGAGCTTGGCCGGATCGATGGCGCCAAGCGCCTTGTCGCGACCAAGACGATTCCTGCAGTAGTCTTCCGATTCCCAGGCGCGCAGGGTGCACAAGACCTGCGCGGCAAAGGCTTCGTGGATTTCGTAGTAGTCGAAATCCTGCAGGGTGATGCCCGCCGCATCGAGCATGCGCGGAACGGCGATCGTCGGTGCCATGAGCAGGCCTTCGCCATGCACGAAATCCACCGCGGCCACCTCGGCGTGGGTGATCCAGGCCTGCACCGACAGGCCACGCTCCCTGGCCCAGGCTTCCGAGCCCAGCAGCACGGCCGATGCGCCATCACTGAGCGGCGTCGAGTTGCCGGCGGTGAGGGTGCCGTGTCCGGAGCTCTTGTCGAAGGCGGGTTTCAGCGCAGCGAGTTTTTCCAGGGTGGTGTCGGGGCGCAGGATGTTGTCGCGATCAAGGCCACGGAACGGCACCACCAGATCCTTGAAGAATCCGCGTTCATAGGCCGCGGCGGCCTTCTGGTGGCTCTCCCAGGCGAGCCTGTCCTGATCTTCCCGCGAGATGTTCCATTCGCGCGCCATCAGCTCGCAATGATCGCCCATCGACTTGCCGGTGCGCGGTTCGGCGACGCCGGGGAACGACGGTGCCAACTCGCCAAAGGAGAAACCCTTGAGCGCGGTCTTCAGCTTGTCGAACGGTTTCTTCGCGCGATTGACCGCGAGCAGGCGCTGCTGCAAGGCGCGTCCGTAGACGATCGGCACGTCGCTGGTGGTATCGCTGCCACCGGCAATGCCGGCTTCGATCTGGCCGCTGGCAATCTTGTTGGCGATGATGATGGCGTTGTCGAGGCCGGTGCCGCAGGCGCGTGCCGTGGTGATGCCCGGCGTGGTCGGTGCCAGTCCCGAGGACAAGGTCGCCTCGCGGGCCAGGTTCCATTCCGAAGCGTGCTTGATGACCGCGCCGAAGGCGACCTCGCCGAGTTCGACGCCATGCAGTCCGTAGCGCTCGACCAGCGAACCGAGGGTTTTCACCGACATGCCGAAATTGCCGATGTCGGCATACGTGGTGTTGTTGCGGCAAAACGGAATGCGCACACCACCGATGACACCGACTCGCTTGATCGCAGTCACATCGAACCTCGCTCAGGGCAGCTGAAATCGGCAGCCATTATGCAACGCCTGCGCGTGCTGCGCCGAATTGGCGGCACGCCGTCCCTCGGACCCGCATGGATCGATGCAGATGTCACACCGCACGTCGTGCGTGCGCGACGATCATTCAGCGTGGTGCCGGGCCCCAGGCCGTCTCGTTGCCCTTCCACATGCCGAGGAACCACTCGCGGAACATTGGCACTTCCTCACCTCGCGAATCGTCGCCGAGTGACTGCCACATCAGTTCGGGCGAGATCCTGCCGATGACGACATCCAGAATGCCATCGAACAATTCGGTCCACAGCGGCGAATAGGCGATACGCGCCGTCTGCTCGGCAGCCTGTCGACGCAATGCCTCGACATCGACATGGCCGCCACGACGCACGCCGATTGCCTGCACCCACGGCGATTCAGCGAGCAACAGGGTCAAATCGAAACCGGCGTGATCGAGGAAGATGCGTACTTCCTCGGGCGAGGAAAACTGATTGCGAGCAACATCCTTGCGCCTGGAATGATCTGCGATCCGGTGCTGATTGATTTCGAGTGCGCAGCGACGCCAACCCACTGGACTGGCCATGTTCCAGACGTCGAAATAGATCAGGCCTCCCGGCTTGAGCACACGCGCAATTTCCTCCAGATAGAGGAAGAAATCCTCCTTGTCCATGTGAATGAAGACGGCGACGCAGTAAGCCTTGTCGAAGCTGGCATCAGCCAGCGGCTGCAGGCTGGAACGGGTGAGTTCGGTGAAGCCGACATTGGCATGATTGCGCAGACGCTCGCGCGCGACCTCGATCATGTTTGCGGAGATGTCGGTGCCATGCCAGTGCGCAACCAGGGGTGCGATCTCGCGACCGATGCGGCCAACGCCACAGCCAAGTTCGAGCACGCGATCAGTCGGCTTCAGTTCGAGCGCAGCGACAACCTGGCGCGCGCTGTAGTGGCCGGTCAGGCGTGCGGTTTCCTCGTTTGTGCTGCCATCGACGGCAATGAAGGCACTATCGGGCGTGGCGGCTTTTTCATTCCAGAAATTCTTGTAGTTCTTTTGAGAATCCATGAGCAGGCCAGACACGGTGAACGGGGCCGCGATGGTACACTGCGGCTCCCACTGCGAAAACCGCAACGTGCCTGCTGGATCGCATTTCCTCGCCCTGGTTGCCATCGAATGCGAGCAACCCGGGATTCCGCCGGTGATCGCGCTGGATCGGGCAACCGCCAGCATCCTCGCCGATGCCCTTGCCCACGATCTGGCCGTGCACGTTCCCGAGATCCGCGAACTCGACTTTGTCTTTGTCGGTGCGTTGTATGACCAGGCCCAGCTGCTGCGCCCGGGCTGGCCCTTGCACGCCGCGCTCGGCGACGCGCTGGAACGCTTGCCGCGCAAGGCTGGCGATGGCCATGTGATTGCCCTCGGGGCACACGAGGGCAAGCTGCCGCTGAGCGCCCTGGAACCGGAAACGCGCCTGCTTGGCAGTCCGATGCTGGTCATGCCGTGGCTGCTTTGCGGCAACCCGGAAACCATCCACACCGTCGGCCAGCGCCTCGAGCGTGGCCTCTTCGACAATGGCCTGATCGGTGCCGAACTGGCGCTGGCCATTGGCGAGGCGTTTGCCGTGAAGACCGCGCATGCGCGACACTTGACCACCCTCGACCTGTGCGCGCTGACCTGTGCGCAATACGAGCACGCCGGGCTTGGCGACATCTGGCAGATCATCGAAACCGCCTTGCTGCGACCCGATCAGGAACACGCGGTCACCCTGGGCGATGGCAGCCTGCGCTACCGGCACGGCGGCGTGGAAAGCGATGCCTCCGAGCCTCGGAAACTTGCGCACAGTCGGGCGATCCTCGCCGCGCACGGGCTTGAGTTGATGGCGACGCCGCGCCACTGACGCCGGCGCAGTGCGCCTCCGACGCGTCGCTCAAAGCGGATCGGCAAAGGCCGTCTCCAGCAGGCGATAGCCGGAATCGCGCATGCCGAGCGCTGCATAGGTCGCTTGCGCGGCGTGGTTTTCATTCTCGACGTAGAGGCGCAGGCCAACTACCCCGGGCGTTGCCCGCGCGTGCCGGGCAACATCGGCGTACAAGGCGCTGAAGACGCCACCGCGCCGCGCCTCGGCGGCGACATAGACGCTCTGGATCCACCACCAGTCACCGTTGCGCCAGTCACTCCATTCACGGGTGACGAGCAGGCAGCCAACCGCCACGCCTGCGCGTTCGGCAATGCGGTAGAAGCCGCGGTGGGCATCTGCGAAGACAGCCTCGGTTCCGCGCTTCAGTACCTCGCGGTCGAGCAGCTTGTGTTCGGTTTCCAGTGCCATCGCGGCATTGCAGTCGACGAGGAACGCGGTGTCGGCAAGGCTCGCCGCGCGGATGGAGATGGCATCGTTCATGAGTGAGCCTCGCCCTGGGACATTGATGGAAGTGAGCGAACGTGGCGCGCGCGCTCAACGCGGCTTGCGCGTCGCGGATTTGCGCGAACTGCCGAGCTTGCGGGTCAGCGTGTTGCGGCCGAGGCCGAGTGCCTTTGCTGCATTCTGCCGATGTCCTGCACTGACCGCCAAGGCCGTTTCCAGCAATACGCGGTCGAATTCGGCCAGCGCGCGTGCGTGCACGGCCGCCGCGCCGCCGCGCAACTCCTGTTCGGTCCACTCGGCCAGGGCGCTGCTCCAGGCTGGCCTCTGCGCGGGCACGCCCTGGCGCATGGCTGCCGGCAGGTCGGCGACATGGATCTGCCGTCCGCTGGCCAGCACGGCGAGGCGTCGGCAGAGATTTTCCAGCTGGCGCACATTGCCCGGCCAGGGCAGTTCGCGCAGCGCGGCCAGGGCGGTGGGGGCAAATCGCTTGGGTTCGAGACCGGCTTCGACGCTGGCCTGGGCGAGGAAGTGCGTGGCCAGCACGGCGATGTCGTCACGCCGTTCGCGCAGCGGCGGCAAGCTCAGGCGCACCACATCGAGGCGATGCAGCAGGTCGGCACGGAATTCGCCGCGCTCGACCTTGGCTTCCAGATCCTGGTGGGTCGCGGCGATGACGCGCACATCGCTGCGGATCAGCTCGCGTCCGCCGACGCGATAGAACTCTCCGGCGGCCAGCACGCGCAGCAGGCGCGTCTGCAAGGCCAGCGGCATGTCGCCAATCTCGTCGAGGAACAAGGTGCCGCCATCGGCCTGCTCGAAGCGACCGGCGTGGCGCCGCGTGGCCCCGGTGAAGGCACCGGCCTCGTGACCGAACAGTTCCGATTCGAGCAGGTCGGCCGGGATCGCCGCCGTGTTCATGGCCACGAACACCGCCTTGGCGCGCGGACTTTCGCGGTGCAGGGCACGTGCAACAAGCTCCTTGCCGGTGCCGGTCTCGCCGGTGATCAAGACGCTCAAGCCGCTCGCCGCGACGCGGCCAATGGCGCGGAACAAGTCGCGCATGCCGGCACTGCTGCCGATCAATTCTGCGTCGGCCAGCGCAGCGCCTTTGCTCGTTTCCTCGCTGGCCTGCAGCGACTGCGCAAGGGCGCGCTCGGCCATGGCCACGGCGGTATCAAGGTCAAAGGGCTTGGGCAAATAGTCGAACGCGCCTTGGCGAAAGGCCGCCGCCGTGGTCGCGACATCGGTGAAGGCGCTCATGACGATGATCGGAAACGCCGCCGTGCCCGCCAGCCGGCCCAGCAGCTCCAGACCACTGCTGCCGGGCATGCGCACATCGGTGAACATGACCGCCGGTGTTTCGCTGGCGAGCGCATCGATGGCGCTTTCGGCATCGCTGAACTCGCGCGGCGTCAATCCTGCATCACGCATGGCCGCGCTGAGGACGACGCGCACGCCGCGGTCGTCATCGACGATCCAGACCGTGCTCATGCGGACAACTCCAGCGGCAGCAAAAGGGTAAACGTGGTCGCCCCGGGGCGGCTGACATGCTGCAACTGGCCGCCGTGCTCGTCGGCGATTTCCCGCGCCAGGGCAAGGCCGAGACCGCTGCCGTCGGCGCGCCCGGAGACCAGCGGCTGATACAGCGAGTCGGCCAGTTCGGGCGCAATGCCGCGGCCGTCATCGATGACGTCGATGCGCATGGCCGCGCGGCGCAGGCGATCTCGGAGCCGCGCGCCAAACTCGACGCGGGTGCGCAGGGTCAATGTCCGTGCGCCGGCTTCGAGCGCATTGCGGGCGAGATTGAGCAGCAGCTGCAACAGGCGATCGGCATCGCCAATCGGCAAGGGCAGGCTGGGGTCGTAATCACGACGCACCTCGGGTGCGCCGGCTTCGGCCGCGAGCAGCAAGGCGACGCGCTCGAGCAACTCGTGCACGTTCAGGCGCGCGAGGCGTGGCTTGCCACCGGCGCGCAGGAGGCGGTCGGCCAGGCCTGCCAGGCGATCGCTTTCGGCGATGATCAGATCGGCCAGCTCGCGCAGTTCAGCGCCCTCGACACGCCGACCAATCAATTGCGCCGCGCCACGCACGCCGGCCAGCGGATTCTTCACTTCGTGGGCGAAGCCGCGCAGCGATTCGGACAACAGCGGCGAGATCCGTTCACTGGCCGCTGCCGCCGCCAGCACCTCGAGCAGCAAGCCCTTGCCGGGCAGCGGGCTGAAAGCCAGATCGACCACGCGCTCGCGCGCGCCGCCGCTGCGCACTGCCACCTGGCGCAGCAGCACAACCTGCTCGCCATCAAGCGCACGCCTGGCCGCAGCGACGATGGCCGAGGCACCTGGATCGATTGCCTCCAGCAAGGTGCCTTGCCAGCGCACGCCGCCGGCACCCAGCAGGTCGGACATGGCCGGATTGAGCCAGACAAAACGAAGCTCGGCATCCAGCCCGGCCATCGCGGTCACGCATTGCATCAGCACGTCGACGGCGGGCGCCGCGCCATTTTGCATCATGCTGGTGCGAATATCGGTCATTGCCCGATAGTAGGGCAAAATCCTTGGACTTTCCGCCGATCCGTTCGCCGAGGCCACCTTGGCAGCAGCATGCCCCTGCGTCGGCAGCGCATCGCTTTCTGGCGCAGACTGCCGGTCCGGCTTTGCCCAGATTCTGTGCCAGGACGGTGACGACGCTGCCGATTGCTTTGTTGCGCAATGCGCAATTCTGTGTTATTTGCACATTTATTTTGATGATGAAGCACGCGGCGACTGGCCGCTGTCCCTGGCCATGCCATGATCGAAGACATAGTCGAAGGTGCCCCCGACCGCTCCGAAGCGGGGCTGCGCGCGGTCCTGGTGGCGCAGGCGAAAGTGCGCATCGGCATCGCCATTCCGGTGGTGATCGTCGAGGCCTTGCTGTACCTGGCCTCACCGGAAAATGTCGCCGCCCGGCTGGTGCTGCTGACGGCCTGCTATTGCCTGTACGTATTGATCGTGCACTTGCTGCTGCGCTATCGGACGACGCTGCACGCGCGCGAATTGCTGGTGGCGACGGCGGTGCTCGATCCGTTGGCACTTTCAGCCTGGCTGGCGGTGACCGGCGAATACGGCAGCCTGATTGTCGGCTTCTACCTGTTCACCATCCTCGGCTTTGGCTTTCGCACCGGCCGTGCCTTGATGTATCTGTGCCAGTTGACCGCCATCGGCGGCTTCCTGCTGGTGTTTTTCAGTGTGCCGTACTGGCAGGCCAACCCGACCTTGTTTGCCGCCTTGATGCTGCCGCTGGTGGTGGTTCCGGTTTACTCGGGGGGCCTGCTCAAGTCGTTGCGCAAGGCACGCGAGCACGCCGAGCAGGAAAGCAAGGCCAAGTCCGAGCTGCTGGCCATGGTCAGCCACGAGCTGCGCACGCCATTGACCGGCATTGTTTCGGCGACCGAGCTGATTGCCGCCGAACCCGGCCGGGTCGAAGTCGCCCACCTGACCGGGACAATCCTGGCGCTTTCCAACGAACTCCTGCATGAAATCAACGCTCTGCTCGACGAGGCCAAGTTTGGCGCGCGCGCGGCACGCCTGGACAATCATCCGACCGATCTCGCCCGCGAGCTCGAACTCGTCCGCGATGCACTGGAAGCCACGGCACGAAGCAAGAGCATCGGCTTCCAGGTGGTGGTTGATCCGCGCATTTCCGATTGGGTGCAGGCCGATGCACATCACCTGGCCCGTGTGTTGCTGAACCTGGCCGGCAATGCCGTCAAGTTCACCGACAGCGGCCAGGTCGAGACCCGCATCGAATTGCTTGAGGAGAGCGCCACTCGTTATCGTCTCTGCTTCAGCGTCACCGACAGCGGCATCGGCATCGCGCAATCCTTCCACGCACAATTGTTCGAGCCGTTCATGCAGGTGGATCAGGGAAGTGCGCGGCGCTATGGCGGTATCGGCCTGGGTCTCGCCTTGTCGCGGCAGATCGTCGAGATGATGGGTGGCGTGTTGAAGGTCGATAGCGCGCCCGGCAAGGGCAGCCGCTTCTGGTTCGAGGTTTCCCTGTTGCGCTGCACGCCACTGTTGCCGGTCAGTGGCGCGGCTGACGATGCGCTCGCGGAGAATGTCTGCCGTCCGCGACGCATTCTTGTCGCCGAGGACCACGAGACCAACCTCCTGCTGCTGCGCGAGCTTCTGGAAAGGGACGGGCATGCCGTGACCACCTGCAGCAGCGGCATGCAGGCGCTGGATTTGCTGGTCGAGCAGGATTTCGACCTGCTCCTGCTTGATTACAACCTGGGCGACATGGATGGCGTGCGCGTCCTGCAAACCTGGCAACTGGGTTCCACGAAACGCATGCCAACCCTGTTCCTCACCGCCGACACCACGCAACTGACGGCGGCGCGCCTGCGCGATTCGGGCGGCAATGGCGTGCTCTACAAGCCGATTACCCTGGCCAAGCTGCGCCAGGCGATTGCGCAATTGGATGCCGCAAGCGACGCGGCCATGCCGGACGCGCTTGCCGAGGCGCCGGCGGCACCCGCCGCGCGCGCCACGCAGCCGCTGCTGGCGGTGGTTTCCAGCAACCCGCTGGATGCGGAGATCATCAATGAACTGAAGTCGGTCAGCCAGCGAGCCGAGTTCTTCCCGGCCCTGTTGCATGAAGCCAGTGTTGACATGCAGCGCTGTGGCGAGCAGATCCGCCACGCCCTTGCGATGCACGATCATTCTTGCGTGCGTGATGCCGCCCACGCCCTCAAGGGCGTCAGCGCGAACGTTGGCGCGCAGCGTTGCCTGGCCCTGGCGAACCGACTGATGTCGGCATCCAGGACCGATCTGGAGGAGTCCGCCGAGCGACTGTCGGTGGATCTTGGCGACGCATTGCAGGTCACCCTGGCCGCCCTGCGGCAGGAAATTGCTGCAGCCGGCGGTACGCGTTCAGCGGATGGCACGACCACGCTGTAGACGCACCAGGGCATCCATCACGCGCAATTCGTGCTGATCCAGGCGCATCGCGGTCTCCGTCCATTCCTCGACCACCGCATGCAGCTCACGCCGGTTCAATCCACTCAGTCGATGCCGGCTGCGCTGAAGCATCAGGCGCGCGCGGCGCTGGCGGGCATGGCCTGCAATCAATCGTTCCACGGCCAGCTCACCTTGTCCGCGCGGACAGATCTCGTCGACGATGCCAAGCTCCTTCAGCGCCGGCGCGGCGTGCACGCGGGCATCGCCAAGCATGCGCTCCGCCGCCCGCGCGCCAATCCGCTGCGCCAGCAGGCTCATGCCGCCGGTGCAGGGAAAAAGTCCAAAGAGGATTTCCGGGAAGGCAAACTCGGCGTGTTCCTCGGCGACGATCAGGTCGGCCGCAAGCGCGGTTTCGAAACCGCCGCCAAGGGCACGACCCTGCACCAGGGCGATCGTGGTTGCCTCGTTGCCGAGCAGGCTCGACCAGTCGTGCAGCATGTCGGCGCAATTGGCCGAATACTCGTGCAGCGATTTGCGGTCACCGCGCGTGATGCACTCATGGAAATGGGCAAGATCGCCGCCGAGGCTGAAATATTCCGCGTGCGCCGATTTCATCACCACGTAGTGGATCGGCTGCATCGCGCCGTTCGCCGGCCAGGTCACGCCGCGTTGCTTGATCGATTGCAGCAGCGCCATCAACTCATCGAGCAAAGGGCGCGAGAAGTACGGAGGGCCGCCATCTCTGGACGATGGCAAGGTGATCCATAGTGTATTGTTTGCCTTTACATCGAAACGTGCTTCGACGTGAAAACTGGTTGCATCGTGCTGGAACAAATTCAACGCATTCATGGCGCTCTCCTGTCGTGGCGGAGCACCCCGGGGCGAAGCGCTCGTCAGCCGCTGGACTCTCCCGTTTGGAGAGTTCTTGTCCGCAGATCGTGCTCCTTCGACACCGCCAGCGCCACATTGGTCCCGCCAAATCCGGCCGACAGCGAGAGCGCGTGTTCGACCGCCTGGTTGCGTTGTGCCTGGCCGCTCACGTGGTGCAGTGCGCATTCCGCGTCGACCTGGTCGAGGTGGGCAGTCGCCGGCAGGAAGGAATCGGCCACGGCGAGCACGCAGACGGCCAGCTCGATGGCGCTGGCGGCGCCGAGCAGATGGCCATGGATGGCCTTGGTCGAGCTCACCGGAAGGCGCTCGGTTTCTTCCGCGAACACCTCGCGGATGGCAGCCGCCTCGACCGGATCGCCGCCGCGGGTGGCCGTCGCATGGGCGTTGAAATAGTCGATGCTCGCCGGATCAAGCTGGGCATCCTGCAGGACCGCGCGCAAGGCCGCGGCCTGGCCTGGCGCGTGCGGCGAGCCGATGTGGTGGGCATCGGAGGCGATTCCGTAACCGGATAGCCGCGCATAGCAGTCGGCGCCACGTTGCTCGAGGTGGCGACGCGATTCAAGCACCAGGAAAACCGCGCCTTCGCTCAGCACCAGGCCACTGCGATCGGCCGAGAAGGGACGGCAACTGCGCCCGACATCGACGGGATCGACCTCGGCCAGGGCCCGCAAGCCGCCCCACAAGGCCATGAACGTTGGCGTCAGCGCAGCTTCCGCGCCGCCGGCCACGGCAATGTCGAGGTAGCCGTCACGTATCGCCCTCGCCGCTTCGCCGATTGCCGCACCCGAGGACGAGCATGCGCTGCTGTTGGTGATCACCGGACCGAGGATCTTGTGGCGAATCGAGATCAGTGCCGGTGCCGCGTTGAGCATGCTCGCCATGATGGTGAACGGTCGCGAGACTTGCGCATGCTCGACATGGAACTGATGCACCCAGTCGTGCTCGGTCTTGACGCCGCCGGCGACCGATCCGTAATACAGGCCGGCACGCTGTGCATGCGCGGCGAAGCCGGCAATCCCGGCATCGTCGATTGCCTGCGTCGCCGCGAGCATGGCCAGTTGGCTGCAGCGATCCAGATAGGGCAGCTCCAGCTTGGAAAACCGGCTGCTGAAATCCTCTTCGATCAGGCCGGCCGGCAAGGTTCGGGACAGTTCCGGCGATTGCCAGAGACGTATCCCGGAACGATTCGCCAGCAGGCTGGCATGCAGCGCGGCCACGGATGAGCCGATCGGCGAGATCACGCCGATTCCGCTGATCAGCACATCGTTTTCCCGGGGCTGCATGTCAGTCCGAGGGGAGGTTGCGTTCGATCAAGGCGGCGACATCCCCCAGGCTGGCATCGCGCGGCAGGCTCATGTCGCTCAGCTTGATGGCAAGGCGATCCTCGAACTCGAGCATGATGTCGAGCATCAGCATCGAATCGAGTCCGAGTTCCGACAGGCGCAAGTGCGGTTTGGCGGATTCCAGCGGAATGTCAAAACGCTGGTTGAGGAACTCCTGCAGCATCGCGAGGATGCCCTCGCGGTCGAGCTTTGGCATGGTGCCGCTTCCTTTTGCAAGGGTGGAAGAAGTGGTGCGACATGCTAGCGCAGGCTCCGCCAGGCTGCATACGGCGCGGCTTGCTCAGCGCTGTCCAGGGAACACCGCCGCCGTGTCACCGGCAGCGCCCGAGACACTTGCCCACGCCTCAAGCTCGGGCAGGAACCCGCGGTAACGCTGCCAGCGACCGACGGATCGGGAATGCACATCCTGGCGTGCCTGCCAGACGCTGGCCGTGGAAATCGTGTCGGGCACGTCGAACAGCGTCGGCACGGCGTCGGCGGTGAATCCGAGGAATCGCCGCACCGCGCTGATGGTTGTTTCGGGATCGGCAACCAGGGCCTCGTAGTCCAGCTCGAAGATCGGCAGCGGCAGCACCTGCCGCCAGTGCGCCATCAATTCGGCTTCGCCGCGCGCGTACTCGCCGATCTCGCCGAAATCGTAGCTCCAGGCCATGTCCGCATGGGCAAAATGCTGGCTCCAGATCGACAGTGCGGCATCGCGCGGGTCGCGCCGGCAGTGGATGATCCGTGCCATCGGCAGCATGCCGGCGATCAAGCCGAGATGACGGAAGTTGAGCGGGTTCTTGTCGATGGCAAAGCGTGTCGGCGGATCATCCTGGCGCAATTGCGCAAGATAGAAATTTCCTGCCGCTGTCAGGTTCGATGCCGGCACCTGCGGGCCAAGCTGGCGGGCCAGCGAGGCAATCCAGTTCAACTCGCCGCGGCCGCGGATTTGCGCATCGCGGCTGAGCAGGCGCTCGACGAGGGTGGTGCCGGAGCGCGGCAGGCCGACGATGAAGATGGGGATGGTCGGGCCCGATGCCGCCGAGCGCGCGGCGACCGGTGCCTGCAGCTGCGCGGTGACAAACTTGCGCCAGGCCTGGCCGTCCCAGCGGTGGCCCTGGTGCCAGTCGGCATTGGCACGCTTGAGCACATCGACGGATTCGCCAAGGCGACCGAGATCATCAAGCGCCTTGCCGTGCGCGAAACCGATGGCGATGCGCGTTTCCTCGGCGAGTTCGCCTCTTATCGCGCCGGCCTGCAACAAGCGCAGGTCGTCGTCCTCTGCATCGACAAAACGATGCGTGTGCGCAAGGCGCAGCCAGGTCGAGGCTTGCTCCGGGTCGACGTCGATGGCCGCGCGCAGGTGCGTGCGCGCCTCGTCGAAACGGCCGAACATCAAGGCGCACTCGCCGGCATGGCGCAGCAGCAACGGATCCTGCGGATGCGCCGCGAGCAAGGCCGGCAGCAGGCTGTCGGCATCGGCATGACGCGTGCATTCGAAGAGGAAGGAAACAATGCGCCGATCGCGTTCGAGACTGCGCGGCTCGTTTCGCCACAGCGCCAGCATGACCTCGGCCAGGGCCTTCATGCGGCCCTGCTCGCGCAGCAGATGGGCCAGCGAGATGCTCGCATTGGCGTGTGCGGGATCCAGCGCAATGGCCGTGCGCAAGGCGCTCTCGGCAGCGCCGGGCTGGCCGCTCACGCGCAACGCATTGCCGTGCAGATAGTGCAGCCTGGGCGCATCCGGGCGTTGCCGCACGGCAACTTCAAGCAAGGCGGCGGCCGCCGCCGGATCGCTGCGCAGCAGCAACTCGGCGGCCATCAGCCATTCCGATTCGCCAGCCTCGGCACTGCGCAGGCGCTCGACCAGGAGCATGGTGTTGTTCTCGGGCAACAAGCCGCCAAGGCGGCCAAGGGCCCATTCGAAGGGTGTCATGTTCACGCATCAATCCTTGCCGGCTCAGCTGCCGAATCAATCCGTCACCCGGATCGAGTCCTGCAACTGCAATTCAATCAGTTGTGGCGCCTTGCGATGGTGCCTGATCCGCTGCGCCTGACCGCGAGCAGGGTAGGCGGCGGGCGGTCGATGATTCTCGCATGATCGCGCACGGCCAAGGCGCGGATGCCGCGGGTGCGGGAATCTGTCTTATCCTTGCGCGCCGATTGTTGCGGAAACACGCGTGCCTGACCTGATCAACGTCATCCTGCTTGGCATCATCGAAGGCATCACCGAGTTCCTGCCGATCTCGAGCACCGGACACCTGCTGATTGCCCAGCACTGGCTGGGGCAGCGCTCGGATGCCTTCAACATCGTCATCCAGGCGGGGGCCATCCTCGCGGTGACGCTGATCTACCGCAAACGCCTGTGGCAGCTTGCCAGCGGCTGGCGCGAGGCGGCCAATCGCGACTACCTGCTGAAACTCGTCGTTGCCTTTGCCATCACGGCCGGGCTGGGATTGATTGTCGCCAAGCTCGGCTTCCAGTTGCCCGATACGGTGAAACCGATTGCGCTGGCCTTGATTGTCGGCGGATTCTGGATACTTGCCGCCGAGTGGTTCAGCGCACGCCGCCCGCAAAGCGAACGCATCACCTGGACGGTGGCCATCCTCGTCGGCATTGCACAGGTTGTCGCCGGGATCTTTCCCGGCACCTCGCGCTCGGCGGCAACCATCTTCATCGCCATGCTCGCCGGCACCAACAATCGCGCCGCGGCGACCGAGTTCGCCTTTCTCGTCGGCATCCCGACCATGTTCGCGGCAAGTGCCTACGAGATCCTCAGGCATGGCCAGGACGGTGCCATGCAGGAGGACTGGCTGGGCGTCGGCGTCGGCTTCGTGGCGGCAACGATCACCGCCTTCATCGCCGTGAAATGGCTGCTCGGCTATATCCGCACGCACACCTTCAATGCCTTTGCGCTGTACCGGATCGCCCTCGGTATCGGCCTGCTGCTGTGGGTGCCGGCAAACTGAACGTGCCGGGCACATGGCCGTGAAAGCGGAGGCTACGGCTCGCCGGTTTCCTGCATTGGTGCACCGAGCATGGCTTCGCGGTTGAAGCCGCTGATCGCCAGCACCAGTTGCGAACAGGCGGCGACCTCGGCTTCGGTCATGTGCGGGTTCCACACGTCGAACAGCAGCACCACGCGCGTGTGGTCGCTGAAATTCCAGGCCTCGTGCAGGAAGGTGTCGTCGAAGGTGATGCAGCGGCCCTGCTGCCAGACATGATCCTCGCCGCCAACGCGCAGGGCGCCGTTGCCCGGCACGATCAGCGGCAAGTGCGTGACCAGGCGCGTGTTGGTGACGCCGCGATGCGGGCGGATATGCGAGCCGGCGGTGAGCTTGGAGAAGAGGCATTCCGGTGCATGCGCCGGCAGGCGCACCAACGGCAGCCGATCCAGCGCCGCCGCGGTTTCCGGGCAACGCCGGCAGTTTTCCTCGAAGCGTTCGCCGTGGTCGTAGAAGAAATAGCCGTCCCACCTTGCCGGGCCGCGCGCGTTGCTCAGGTATTCCTCCATGTCCACATTCGGGCGGGCCTTGAGGAAGGCGGCAAAGGCGGCCTCGTCATCGAGCACGGCATCCAGCTCGCGACGGATTGCCGGGGCGTGGCTCTCGAACTCCTCGTACCAGGGAAACAGGGAACGCTCGAACCACGGTTGCGAGGGAATGTCCGGGAAATACAGGAACGAGGGCTTCTGGCGGGGATCGGGATAGTCGGCGGGCAGGTTGCCCAGGTAGATCTCCAGCGCCTTTTCCACGCGGCGCAGCGCCTCGGCACCAAAGCGCTCGCGCAACGGATCCAGCGCGTTGGCGTAAAACGCGCCGCGACCGGCATCGACGGTGTGCATGGCGTGCGTCACCAGGGGGCGCAGCAGCGGCGCGGTGGTCGCGGTGTTGAGCCAGCGACCCTGGCGTTGCGCGGTGTTCAAGGCACCGTAGTAGGCGCACAACGCGGTCTGCGTGCGACCAAGATCCTCGCAGGCGGCCGCGTAGAGCAGGCGCGCGACGAAAAAATTCGGATCCAGGCGCACCGCTTCGCGCAGCAGGTCGACCGCCGCTTCGTTGTTGCCGGCGGCGCGCAGGGCCGCGCCAAGATTCTTGCAGGCATGCGCATCGGCGGGGCGCAGCCGCTGCGCGCGACCAAGCAGATCCAGCGCCACGTCCAGGCGGCCAGCGGCAAACGCACTCTGGCCGAGTTGCGTAAGCGCCTCGAACGATTGCGGATCGGCGTCGAGCAGCGCGGCAAACAGCGTGTCGGCGCGCGCCCGCTCACCGTCGCGCAGCGCGGCGCGGGCACTTTCCAGCAAATCGGCAGGCTTGGGCGAATGCATCATCGATGCTGCTCAGCGCCGCAGCGAGGCACTCAGGGTGTAGGTGCCAATCAGCTCGGCTTCGGCCAGCACGTGGCCTTGCATGGCCTTGCGCACGGCGCTGATGTCGAAGCGCCCTTCGAGGCCGAGGCTGGCGACATCGAGGGCGGCGACGCGGAAATGGTAATGGTGCAGGCGTTCGTCGTTCCAGGGCGGGCACGGACCGTCATAGCCGTAGTAGTCGCCGCGCATGCTCTCGTCAGCGGCGAACCAGCCGGTGTAGTCGTTGATGCCCTGGCGCGATCCGGGCGGCCCGGAGACCTCCTGCTTGCCATGCGCGACCACGCCTTCGGCACAGGCACCGACGCCGAACTCGCGATATTCCGGCGAGATGTCGATCATCAGCCAGTGCACGAACTCGGTACGCGGCAGCGCGGCACGCACGCTGCGCCCGACCTGGTTGACGTCATCGCCGACACTTGGCGCATCGACATCGATGCAGGTCAGCACGAACGAGCGCGTGCCTTCGGGGACATCGCTCCAGGTCAGGTGCGGATTGCGGTTGGCGGCAAACACGCAGGGCTCGCCCTGCGGGCCGGGCTGGCCAAAGGCGAACTCCGCGGGGATCGGCTGCATGTCATGGAAACTCTTGCTGCGGATATGCACGGCAACCTCCGGATTGATCAGGCTTTCACGGGCAACTTGGCAAATGCCTCGGCGAGCACCTCGGCGTATTCCTGCCAATGGCCATCGGCAAAACGGGTCGGCAGGCCGCCCGGGCCCTGGTCGACCAGCGCTGTCAGTTTGCCGGGCTGCAGGGATTCGACACCGACGAAGCGCGCCAGCTCGGCACCGGCACCGGCGGGATCGGCGAGCACCTGTTCGGCATTGACGACCAGATGCGGCAGGCCACCTTGTTCGTCGACGAGGCGCAAGTGCGCCATGGCGCGATCCAGCCATTCGACGCAACTGTCGAAATCATTGAGTCCGGCATACGGCAGCCAGCCGAAAGCGAGCCAGCCAAGCAGGCAATCGCGGGCGTCGCGATCGACGAGGATGACCTTGGTGCCGGGCATGAGGCGTCGCGCGACCAGCAGGTACTGCGCATAGAAACGCGGGATCCAGTCGACCAGCGGCTTGTCCATGTCCATGCGCTCGCGCATCGAGCTCAGGTAGCGCTCGCGATGCATCTCGATTTCGCTGGCCGAGATGTCATCGGCGGGATTGATGGTGGCGGCATCGAAGCAATCGTTGCGTGCGCCTTGCACGCGATCGCGGAGGACATTCACCCCGGCCTGGTCGGCGAGCAGGGCGGCAATGCGTTCGACGCCGCTGCCCGGGGCACCGATGAGCAGGATCGGCGCGTGCTGCCACGCCTCCCCCTGCGGCTTGGCGATGGCTGCCTGATAGTCGGCAGGCATCGATTCAAGTCTCGGCAAGGCGCCGGGCAAGCCGCTCTGCGCTTCGCGGAAGAAACGCACGGCATCGCCATATTGGCGCTCGCGGTCGCTCAGCTGGCCGAGCAGGTTCTTGCAGGCACGCGCCAGGTCGGCGTCGATGCGGGCAAGGTTGACGGTCGACAGCAGCTCGCGTGCCGCCGCCAGGTCACCGTTGCGCAGGCGCGCGCGGGCACGCACCAGGGTCAGCTCCGGATTGTTCGCCGCCAACGCCACGATCGCTTCGGCCAGTTTGCTGGCCGCTTCGAATTCGCCGTTGCGTTCGCGGGCGCGCACCAGTTCGAGTGCGACTTCGGCGTTCGTCGGTTCCATCTCGTGCAGGCGCTGCCAGTCGGCCACGGCCTTGGCCGGATGTCCGCTGCTGGCCTGGATGCGCGCGCGCGTAGCCCGCCAGCGCGGCTGTTCGGGGAAATCGGCAATGCGCTGGTCGAGCAGGGCGAGCAGTTCGCCGCTGCGACCCAGTTTGCCGAGTGACCACAACAAGGCCTCGAAGCCGGCTTCATGCTCGGGGCGCACGCGCAGCGCGCGCTCGTAGAAGCCAACCGCGTCCTCGAGGCGACCCTGCATGCGGGCGACATCGCCAAGGCCCAGCTCGTGGGCCAGTTCAAAGCCGGCAATGCCGCGCAGCGCCTGGAAATACGGCTCGGCTTCGGCAACGCGCTTGTCCTGGATCAGCAACTGGCCCAGCGCACCGCTGGCCTGCGGCATGCCCGGGCGCAGGCTCAGTGCCTTGCGCAGCGACTGCTCGGCAAACGCCAGCATGTTGCGCGCGGCAAACGCACGGCCGAGGCCGAAGGCGATCGGCGCATCGTTGGGTGCCAGGTCGGCCGCCCGCGTGAAGTATTTGACGCCGGTCTCGGCATCGCCCCGGTTCAGGGCCAGGGTGCCAAGCCCGTTCAAGGCCTGCGGGTCCTCCTCGACGCGCAAGGCGGTGCGGAAATGCTGGTCGGCCAGTTCCGGCTTGCCTTGCATCATGGCGATGTGGCCAATCGCGGTGTGCGCGCCGGCCAGGTTCGGATCCAGGGCCAGGGCCTTTTCGTAGGCAATGCGCGCGGCCTCGACATCGCCCTGCTCGAAGCGCACCGCGCCAAGCATGAGCAGCAGGTTGGCCTGCTCGGGTTGCTGTTCGTGGGCGGCGGCAATCAGCGTCGCGCTTTCGGCGAGGTCGCCCAGCGCACGGCGCACCACGGCCAGACCACGCAGGGCCTCGGCATCGACGGGATTGGCCGTCAGTGCCTCGCGATAGGCGGTTTCGGCATCGGCAAGACGGCCCTGGCGATGGTGTTCAATGGCTTCTCTGAGCATGTTCTCTGCGTCTGGTGGCGGCGCTCGCGCGCGAGGGAAACGCCCATTATGCCGCATGCGGGCGTGCTAGGCTTTTGCGCTTCATGCTGGCGGCGTAGCCGGGAATCAATGGGCGTCAATCAGGATCTCACCACCTTGCTGCGCGCGCGCACGCCGCTGCTGGTCATTGAATCGGTCGAGGAAGGCCGCGTCATCGACAGTTTCCGGCACGCCATTGCGCAGTCGCTGCGCCCGCTGTTCACCTGGAGCATCACCGAGGGCTTGCGCCGCATCGACATGGACGACGAGGGCGAAAGCGCCGTTCCCGATGCGACCCTGACGCTGACCTCGATCAAGCAGCGCACCGAGGCGGCAGTGTTCCTGCTGCTCGATTTCCAGCCCTACCTGCGCTATCCGATGACCCTGCGCCTGATGCGCGAAATCGTCCTGCGCCAGGCAACGGTCGAGCACACCCTGGTGCTGGTCGGCTCGAAGTTCGAACTGCCCGACGACCTGCAGGCGCTGGCGACGCGTTTCGAGATGGCCCTGCCGGACATCCAGGCGCTGGCCGCCCTTGTCCGCGAGGAGGCCTTCAACTATTCGCGCGAGAACAGCGGTCGCCGCGTCGAGGTCGATGCCGACGCCGCACGCACCATCGTGCGCAATCTCTCCGGCCTCACCCATGCCGACGCACGACGCATCGTGCGCAAGCTGATCTATGCCGATGGCGCGCTCGGCCCGGCCGACCTTCCGGGCCTGGCCCAGGCCAAGTTCGAGTTGCTCGATCGCGACAACCTGCTGCACTTCGAATACGAGACCGCGCGTTTCGCCGACGTCGCCGGACTGGCCCGCCTCAAGCGCTGGATCCAGCAGCGCGTACCGGCCTTCATCGGGCGCAAGACCGCAGTCAAGCTCGATCCACCGAAAGGCATCCTCCTCCTCGGCGTGCAGGGTTGCGGCAAGTCGCTGGCGGCGAAAGCCGTTGCCGGCGGCTTTGGCGTGCCCTTGCTGCGCCTGGATATTGGCACCTTGTACAACAAGTATCACGGCGAGACCGAGCGCAACCTGCGCGCGGCGCTGAAGAACGCGGAAATGCTTTCGCCGTGCGTGCTCTGGCTGGACGAAATCGAGAAGGCGCTGGCCACCGAAGGCAACGACGATGGCGTCTCGCGGCGCGTGCTTGGCTACCTGCTGACGTGGATGGCCGAGCGCAAGGGCCAGGTATTCGTCGTGGCCACGGCCAACGACGTGGCGGCCCTGCCGGCGGAGTTGCTGCGCAAGGGCCGCTTCGACGAGATCTTCTTTGTCGACCTGCCGAATGCCGAGGTGCGCACCGAGGTGCTGCGCATCCACCTGCACAAGCGCGATCTCGATCCGCTCGACTTCGACCTCGATGCCATCGTCGCCGCAAGCGCCGGTTTTTCCGGTGCCGAGATCGAACAACTGGTGGTTGCCGCCCTGTACACGGCGGCTTCCGAGAACACCCCGCTGGCAACCCGCCATCTGATCGAGGAAGCACGCCTGACGCGACCGCTGTCGGTGATGATGGCCGACCGCGTTTCCGCCCTGCGCGAGTGGGCGCGCGAACGCACGGTGTCGGCCGACTAGCCGGATTCCGTGGCGCCAGCGGCGCGGCACCGGCTGGCCGCTTCAGCCGCGCATCGCCTGGCGCGCCGGCGGCAGGTGCCGGCGCATGCGTTCGGCAATGTAATCCTCGGTCCAGCTGGTCAAGGCGAGGTTGCGGATGAAGCCGCAATGACCGCCGCCCGGGGTGATGTCGAGTTCGGCGCAAGCCGGCAGTTGCAGCCGGCGGAAATCCTCGACCGGGATGATCGGATCATCGGCGGCGGTGAGGATCGTGGTCGGCACCTGCAGCGGTGCAAGGCGATCGCCGGCAATCGAATAGCCGTCGAAGTAGGCTTCGATGGAGGCGAAAGCGGTATGCCGCAGGACCAGGGCGCGGGTCAGCGCGCGCAGGTTGCCGCGCATGTCTTCCGGCGCAAACAACGGTTGGTCGGGAAACGTGCGCTGCTTGGCAGCAAGCGAGCGCCTCCATTTGCGCAGGAAATACGCCTCGTAGAACCACGGCGCGCGCTCGATCGCGTCCATCGCGTCTCTGGGACTGATCGCCGGGCAGACGGCCAGGGCATAGGCAAGCGGAATGCCGGCTTGCGGCGCGCGCAGGGCGACGCGCAAGGCAAAGTTGCCACCGAGCGAGAATCCGGCAATGGCCAGGGACAGTTCGGGAAACATCCTGGCGACCGCGGCAACTGCGCCAACCACCTCGTCGATGCGGCAGGAATGGAACAACTCGCGGTTCAGATGGTGGGTGGCGCCGTGGTCGCGAAAATTCAGGCGGAAGACGTCATAACCATCGTCGAGCAGGCGCGATCCGGTGTGCAGCAGGTAACTCGATTGCGCGCTGCCTTCCCATCCGTGCAGCAGCACGACCAGGCCGCGCGGGCGTGGCAACGCCTGTTGCGGCGTGTGCAAGCCAAGCAGGCGCACGCCGTCGCCGCAATCGAGCAGATGTTCGCGGGCACCGCGTTCGAGCACCGACAGGCGCCGCCGGAACAACATGCGGCGCACGCCACTGGAAGCCAGCACCGATTGCACATGCGGATTTCTCAACAAGCGCGGCGGCTGGAAATCGGCCATCTTCATGGTCGCGCATGTTCCGCGTCGGATCCTGAACCCGGGGCATGCGCGGCCTGCATTCAGGCGTCACCGAAACCCAGCGCGCGGGCAATTTGCGCGCGACTCTCCTCGGCCATGCGCCTACGTGCATCCGGGGTCGCCTCGACGCGCTCGAGAAAATGCACCTCGGCATCCATGGCCGGATTGCCGAGGATGCGCAGCAGGTTGGCGAAGAAACTTTCCTTTGGCGCAAACGGCATGCTGGGATCCTGGCGACCCTCGCGGCCATAGCGCAAGGCCACCGGTTGCACCGGCACCTCGGCATCCAGCGCGGCCTGGAAAACCCGCGCATGGAAGGTTCGCACGCGTTCGCCGGAGCCGGTGCCGCCTTCCGGAAAGATGCCCACCGGCTCACCCAGGCGCAGCCGTTCGACGACGCGCCCGAGCACCGCCGACATTGAATCGGAGTCACCGCGGCGGTGGTAGATGGTGCCGGCCCGCGTGGCCAGCCAGCCAACCAGCGGCCAGCCGGCAATCTCGCTCTTGGCGACAAAACTGATCGGCCGCTGGCTGTGCATGAGTTCGATGTCGAGCCAGGACAAATGATTGGCCACGTACATCACCGCGCCCGGCAGCGGCGTGCCAAACCTGCGGATGCGGAATCCGAACACGCGCACCAGGGTGCCCGACCACCAGCTGATCATGAACTGGTCCAGGCGCCGCTTGCCGACCGGGATCTTGCCGAGCAGCGGATTCAGGGTGATCACGGTCAACGGCAGGCCGAGGCCGACGTGCAGCAGCAGCAGCGGCGTGCGAACCAGGTAGCGCAAGGGACGCATCCGATCGCGGCGCGGACTGGCGGTGGTTCGGTCGGCAGCGGAGTTCATCGGGTTGCCATCGTAGCGGAAGCGACAAGGATACTCGCCTGATCGAATCGACCGAATGCTCTAATCGATCGATTCGCGCAGCAGGTCGATGGCCACGGCAAGGTCGTTGCAATGCTCCTCCCACCAACGCGCCTCACCGAGGTGGGCGAAGGCGAGCGGGAAAGCCGGATCGTGCCAGCGCAAGGCCACCCAGCCGGCCCAGTGCACCTGGCGCATGATGCGCAGGGGTTCAATCAGGGCCAGTTCGGCGAAATCGAAATCGCGGAATTCGGCATAGCCTTCAAGCAGGCTGTCGAGCGCGGCCGGCGACGCGGCGAGCATCCACAGGTCCTGCACGGCCGGGCCCATGCGCGCGTCATCCAGATCGACGAAATGCGGGCCGGCATCGGTCCACAGGACATTGCCGCGATGGCAATCGCCGTGCAGGCGGATGTGGCGGATGGGCGCGCACGCCTGCAGGCGCTGGTCGAGCAGGCCGGCGAGGCGTTCGCTGGCGTCGGCATAACGCGGGCGCAGGCTGGCCGGCAGCAGTTTCGAGGCAAGCACGGCGCTGGCCGGGGCTCGGACAAATGTCTCGACATCGATGGAACCGCGTTCGTGGAATTCCGCGCGCCCGCCAACGCCGTGGATGCGCGCGAGCAGGCGGCCCATCCAGGCGAGATTCTCGGCCGATTCCAGTTCCGGCGAACGCCCGCCCTGGCGCGGATACAGGCTGAAGCGGAATCCCGCATGCTTGAGCAGGGTCTGCCCGTCGATCAGCAGCGGTGCCACCACCGGCAGTTCCGCTTGCGCGAGTTCAAGGGCGAAATCATGTTCTTCATCAATGGCCGCATCGCTCCAGCGGCCGGGGCGATAGAACTTGGCGACCAGAGGTGTCGCCGCCTCGATGCCGACCTGATAGACGCGGTTTTCGTAGCTGCCCAATGCCAGCATGCGCCCATCGGGCTCATAGCCGGCGGCGGCCACCGCATCGAGGATCAGATCCGGGCTGAGCGTCGCATATGGGGCAGCGCGCGCGTGCATCGGATCACGCCGCCTTGCCGGGACGGCGCGGCACGACGGCCATGGTCAGGCGCGAAATGCAGACCAGGTTGGCGTCGGCATCCTCGATGCGGATTTCCCAGACCTGGGTCGAACGGCCAAGGTGCAGCGGTCGCGCCGTGCCGATGACGTGCCCGCTGGTCACCGCGCGCAGGTGATTGGCGTTGATCTCGAGGCCGACCGCCATCGACGCATCGCCGTCGAGCACGAGGTTGGCGGCAAGGCTGCCCAGCGATTCGGCCAGGGCCACCGAGGCGCCACCGTGCAGCAGGCCAAACGGTTGCCGGGTGCGCGCATCGACCGGCATCGTCCCACGCACGTGGTCCTCGCCGATTTCGGTGACGCGCATGTCGAGCAGCTCGACCAGGGTGTTGCGGTTCCAGGCATTGACGCGATCGAGATCGATCGACTGCTTCCAGATGGCCACGGCTGAACTCCTGTGCGTGCAGGGGCCGACTATATCAAGCACGCCAGGGAACCAATCAGCGTGGATGCGCACTATGCTTGGTCACTCCGGCCCCGCCAGTGGAAACCTGAACATGATGCGATTCCCTGTCGTGCTCGGCCTCGGCCTGCTGCTGGCCAGTCCGGCCGCGCTGGCCCTGCGCTGCGGCAACCGCGTGCTCGCCGATGACGCACGCGATTTCCAGGTTCGCGAGCGCTGCGGCGATCCGTTCTGGTCGGAAACCTGGATGGGCGTCGACGTGATCGGTCGCGACTCGCCGCTTGAACGCCAGCGCGAGGTGCAATGGAGTGTCTGGTACTACAACTTCGGTCCGCGCGCGCTGATGCTGCGCCTGGTCTTCCGCGATGGCGACCTGCAGCGTGGCGAGACGCTCGGCTATGGCGTGCGCGAGATTGGCGACAGTTGCCGCGCCAACATGAACTTCACCGGCCTCGGCAGCGGCGAACTGGTGGCGCGCTGTGGCGAGCCCGCCGCCCGCCGCAGCGCGCACGACAGCACGGTGTTCCGGCCGGGTCCGGGCATCGAGAACTGGCGCGAGCAGCGCCGCGAGGAATGGACCTACGATTTCGGCGATTCCCAGCGCCTGCGGGTGCTGCACCTGCTCAATGGCACGGTGATGTCGGTGGAGCTGGTGCCGCGCTGAGCCGTGCCGGCTCGCCGGCTACTTGGAATGCGCAGGGCCAACCCCAGATAGTCCGGTCTCGCCCGATTGCGGAACAGCGATGGAATCCTTTCACGCCACAACCATTGTCTCGGTGCGCCGCAACGGCAGGGTCGTCATCGGCGGTGACGGCCAGGTCACCCTCGGCAACACCATCATGAAGGC
>MKWR01000015.1:0-119782 GCA_001899855.1 Lysobacterales bacterium 63-13 | reverse complement strand
GGGCGACGTGCTGGCCGGCTTTGCCGGTGCCACCGCCGATGCCTTCACCCTTTTCGAGTTGTTCGAAGCCAAGCTCGAGCGTTTCAGCGGCAACCTGACCCGCGCCGCCGTCGAACTGGCCAAGGACTGGCGCACCGACCGCCGCCTCGGCCGCCTCGAAGCCATGCTCGCGGTCGCCGACAAGGATGTGTCCTTGCTGATTTCCGGCAACGGCGATGTCATCGAACCGGAAAACGGCCTCATCGCCATCGGTTCCGGCGGGCCGTTCGCCCAGGCTGCCGCCATGGCCCTGCTCGAGAACACCGACCTCGACGCGCGCAGGATCGTCGAACAGGCACTGAAGATCGCCGGCAACATCTGTATCTATACGAATGGCAATGTGACTGTCGAGGAGCTGGCAGTGGGGAATGGGGAATAGGGAATCGAAAGAGCCACGCGTTCGATCGCTGACCTGGAACCCTGCCTGTTGCCTTGCTGCTTCCTGCCTTGACCCATTCCCTGTTCCCCATTCCCCATTCCCGGCCCTGCATCCATGCAATCCATGACCCCGCGCGAAATCGTCCACGAGCTTGATCGCTACATCATTGGCCAGACTGCGGCCAAGCGGGCGGTCGCGATTGCCTTGCGCAACCGCTGGCGGCGCATGCAGCTCGAGCCCGGGCTGCGCAACGAGGTGACGCCGAAGAACATCCTCATGATCGGTCCTACCGGTGTCGGCAAGACCGAGATCGCGCGCCGCCTCGCCGCCCTGGCGCAAGCACCTTTCATCAAGGTCGAGGCGACCAAGTTCACCGAGGTGGGCTACGTCGGCAAGGATGTCGAGCAGATCATCCGCGATCTCGCCGATGCGGCAGTGAAGATGGCCCGCGAGCAGGCCAAGGCGCGCGTGCGCACGCAAGCCGAGGATCGTGCCGAGGATCGCATTCTCGATGCGCTGCTGCCGCGACGCCAGGGCGTCGGTTTCGCCAATGAGCCACCAGCCGCCGATGCACGCGCCACCGACACGCGGCAGAAGTTGCTCAAGCAGTATCGCGAAGGTCAGCTCGACGAGCGCGAGATCGAAATTGACGTGGCCCTCAATATCGGCGTCGAGATCATGGCTCCGCCGGGCATGGAGGAGATGACCAACCAGTTGCACGGCATGTTCCAGTCGCTGTCCGGATCGAAGACGCAAAAGCGCACGCTGCGTGTCGCCCAGGCGCGCCCACTGCTGATCGAGGAGGAAGCCGCCAAGCTCGTCAACGACGAGGAGATCAAGGCGCAGGCCATCGACAACTGCGAGCAGAACGGCATCGTCTTCATCGACGAGATCGACAAGGTTGCCCAGCGTGGCGAGTTCAGCGGTGCCGGCGTCAGCCGCGAAGGCGTGCAGCGCGACCTGTTGCCGCTGGTCGAAGGCTCCAGTGTCTCGACCAAGCACGGCATCGTCCGCACCGACCATATCCTGTTCATTGCCTCGGGCGCGTTTTCGCTGGCCAAGCCGTCGGACCTTATTCCCGAACTGCAGGGCCGCTTTCCGATCCGCGTTGAACTGGGCGCACTGAATGCGGATGATTTCCGTCGCATCCTCAGTGAGCCGCAGCATGCCCTGACCAAGCAGTACACGGCCTTGCTCGGCACCGAAGGGATCAAGCTCGAGTTCACCGACACGGGCATCCAGCGCATTGCCGAAGTCGCCTTCCAGGTCAACGAACGTACCGAGAACATTGGCGCGCGCCGCCTGCATACCGTCCTCGAACGCCTGCTCGACGAAATCTCCTTCACCGCCTGCGACCACGAACGCGGCGCCCTCACCGTCGATGCCGCCTACGTCGACACGCAGCTCGGCGAACTGGTCAAGGACGAGGATCTCTCGCGTTACATCTTGTAGTGCCGGAATTGCCAACAGCAACAGCCGCAGCACGCTCCGCTGCTGCGAATCCCGGTTTCCAGCAGCCGCAGACTGGTCATCCCGAATTTCCAATCCCGCCGCTGCATGGTTGCAGCGGCAAGCCATTCATCCGACCATAGCGCCATGAGTACTGTTGTTCCGTTCAAGTCCCGAGGCGTCCGCGCCGTTTTGCGCGAGGCATTCGAGGCACGCATCCCGATGCGTTTGGCCCGTGAGCATATCCAGCCCGGTTGGATCCACGGCTATGTGATTGGCCTTTCCCGCGACTTCTGCCTGATTGCCGAAGTCGGCGATGCCATGCGCTACGACGGTTATGTCGTCGTGCTCATCGCCGATCTCAGCCAGATCGAGGAAGACCCCTCACGCGAGTTTGTCGAGAAGGCGCTGGCCTTGCGTGACGAGCCCTTGCTGATTCCGAAGGATTTCCCGCTCGATGACTGGGCCACGATTGCCGATGCGGCAATGCGTTTTGCGCCGTTGCTGTCGGTCAATGTGGTCGAGGATGCAGATGGCGAGGTCAGCTACATTGGCCAGCTTGCCGGCATCGAGAGGGATGCCCTGCTTTTGCGTGAAGTCGATCCGAACGCGCACTGGCACAGCGATGCCGGCGACTACGGTTTCGACGAGATCGCCTCGATCGGCTTCGGCACCGGCTATCTCGACGCGTTGTGGCAAGTCGCCGGCTCGCCGTCCAATCCCATGAGTCCTCGCGTCCCGCGCCTGGATTCGCTGCATTGAGAGCAGGGAATCGGCAATAGGGAATAGGGAATGGGTCAAGCCAAAGCTGTGCTCGAAGCCGACGCGAGGAGTTGCCAATTACGCTTTTGCGACCCCCTATTCTCCATTCCCGATTCCCACCCAATGCCCACACCCACACAACTCACCCTGCACCGCGCTTCGCACGTCCTTGAAGTGGGTTTTGACGACGGCAGCAATTTCCGTCTGCCGGCCGAGTACCTGCGGGTGAATTCGCCGAGTGCGGAAGTGCAGGGACACGGCAAGAAGGTGCTGGTTGCCGGCAAGCAGGATGTCGGCATCACCGGGATCACGCCGGTCGGCAACTACGCCGTCCTCCTGCAGTTCAGCGATGGCCACCAGACCGGGATCTTCTCCTGGCAGGTGCTGCACGAACTCGGTCTTGGCTACGAGGCCAACTGGGCAACTTACCTGGATGCACTGCAGGCAGCCGGGTTGTCCCGGTGAGAGGTCGGGAATAGGGAATCGCAAGAGCGAGATGGCCGCGTTCATTGAATGGCGTGGCAACGATCCGTGAAGCAAGCTCTCCCTATTCTCGATTCCCCATTCCCCATTCCCGGCTGAAAGCTACCAACCACCGCCGCCGCCACCACCACCGCCACCACCGGACGAACCGCCGCCGCCACCACCCGATGAGGATCCGGGGGGCGATGACGAGGAGCTGATCGCGCTGCTCAAGCTGGAGCCGAGCGCGCTGCCGAAACTGCTCGCGTTGAAACCACGTTCGGTGTCGCCGTGGTACCAGGCCCATCCGGCGGCAGCGGCGGCAACAGCCGCCGGGCCGATTGCCGCGGCCAGCTTGTCGCCCCAGGTCTTCTCGACATCAAGAGCGAGGGCGTAAGGCAGAAGGCGCTCGTATTCACGGGCGTTCATCGGCGGTGCCTTGGCGCGCGCAAGGTCATCGCGTTCGGCGACGCCGAGATACAGGCGCAAGCCTTCGATGCGATCAAGCAACTTGCGCCCTTCCACGGTCGGTGCGCGCATCCACGTGGAAAACGGTGCCTGCACGGCCATCAGCAGGGCAGCCAGCGCGGCGAAGAGGATGCTGGTCCGCAAGCTCAGGAACGCCGCCGCTGCGGCAAGCACCGCCAGCAGGATCAGCGTGCCGATGATCAGGCCAACCGGGCGGCGGCCATCCTTCCAGGCACCGATCAGCCCGACGATGAGATTGCTCGATGCGGCGGCGGCGAACATGGTGATGATGGTCGGCACGATCACCACGGCAACAGCCGAGCCACGATCGATGAGGAATGCGCCGACAACCGCAGCGATGGAAATCAGCATGCCGAGACAGCCAATGCCGTCGTTGCGGCGGAAATTGGCCTTGGCGTGCCGATCCTTCAGGAATTTCTCGTGACCGCGCCGCGCCGCACCGATGGTCGCGTGGTTTTCGTTCTTGAACTCCAGCGAGTCCGTGCTGCCAAGCAGCAGATCGAAGAGGTCGCGCGCGGAATCCGGCATGTCCATGGCGCGCGAGCCCGTGCGCCGGATCGAGAAATCACTGCGCCCGCTTTTGTCGATGCGCACCACGCCACGTACGCCCAGTTCGACCATGTCGGCGGCGAAGCAACGATCGTCATACCCCATCTGGCGGATGTAGCGCGCGGCTGCCGGGGAAATATCAGGCGGCGGATCGTATTCGGGAATGACCACGCCGCCCTTCGGATCGACACCGACGCGACGCCATTGCAGGTAGAGGAAGCCGACCAGCACGATGAGGCCGACGCCAAGCACGGCCTCGCGGCGATTGTCGGCGGCAAACCAGGCCAGCTTCTGGTTCATGTCCGGCGCGATGATGATGCCTTTCGGGAAGCTGACCACCATGGTCAGGCCGTTTGCCGGTGGCAGCGATTGCGTTGTGGAAATATGCGCCGTGCCGTCGGTGGCGACGCGGCTCGTGTAGTCCTGCGCCTTGGAGCCCTGCGGCCCGGTGTAGCCTTCGACCTTGATCTGCTCACGTCCCATCGCGGCGGGCAGGCGCACTGCGGCACTGGCCGTATCGATGACGAAATCCCAGCCATTGCCGGTGACGTTCCAGTACAGCTCGTCGTGATCGTCGAAGAAGCCGAGCTGGCGCGTGGTCTGGTAACGGAACACGTAGGTGTGTTCGCCGCTGTCGAGGAACACGTCGGCGCTGCCGAAATACACGCGCACGCCGTTGGCCAGTACTTCCTGGTGCCAGGCTTCAGGCTGGCCATCGCGATGCACTTCCAGCGGCTTGAACAACACGTTGACGCGATTGCCGTACTGGTCGCGATAGTTGGTCGGGAAATCACGGTAGATGCCGCGGCGGATGCGATCGCCTTCGGCATTGACCTTGATCGTCTCGGCGACGCTCATCGAGCCGTCCGCAGCTATGTCGATATCGCTGTGGAAATCGAGAATGCGCTCGTCGGCCTGCGCGGCCACGCAGCACAGGATCGAAAAGGCAATCGCAAGCAGGCGGATCATGGTGCGCTCCTTTGTTCGGCATTGGCCTCGAAGAACTCTCCACGTTGAAAGCCGGCCAGGCGGGCCACGATCAGGTCGGGAAAATGTTCGATGCGCGTGTTCAACTGGCGCACGGCGCCGTTGTAATAGCGCCTGGCGTATTGCAGGTGATCCTCGATGGCCACCAGGTCACGCGACAGCTGCATGAAGTTCTCGCTGGCCTTGAGGTCGGGATAGCTCTCCTGCAGCGCAAGCAGGCGCTCGATCTGCACTTCCAGTTGATCCTCCAGGCGGGCGCGATCGGCCAGCGCGGCCGCCTCCTTGGTTCGCGCGCGCAGTTCGGTGATGGTCTCCAGCGTGAGGCGTTCATGGGCCGCATAGGCCTTCACCGCACTGACCAGTTGCGGGGTCAGGTCATGCCGGCGCATCAGTTGCACGTCGATGTCGCTCCACGCCGCGCGCATCTGGTTGCGATCGGCGATGAGCCGGTTGAACATGAAGATGGCGGCGAGCAGGACCACGCCGAGGGCAACGAGAACTGCGATCAGCATGCGGGCTTCCTCAAGGACTGTCGACTCAGGGTCCGCCAGCCTGGTTGGCCGCAGCGGGTTTCAGGTGACGATCCATCCAGTTGACGATCGCATGATAGGCATGCAGTTTCATCGTTGTCGTGGAAAGCCCGTGTTTGCCGCCGGGATAGGTCATCAGGTCGAACTGCACGCCGCGCGTCTGCAGCTCTGCCATCAACGCCGTGGTATTGGAGAAGAGGACATTGTCATCCGCCATGCCGTGCACGAGGAACAGCGGCGAGGACAGTCCATCGAGCCAGGCGAACGGCGCGCTGCGGATATAGCCGGCCTTGTTCTCCTGCGGCGTCGACAGGTAACGCTCGGTGTAGAAGGTGTCATACAGCGTCCAGTCGGTTACCGGGGCCACGGCAACGCCGGCGGTGATCTGCTCGGAAGCCTTGGCCAGCAGCATCGTTGTCATGTAGCCGCCATAGCTCCAGCCGAACACGCCAACGTGCGCGCCGTCGACCCAGGCTTGCGCCTTCAGCCAGCGGATGCCAACGAGCTGGTCGAGCACCTCGGCGTTGCCGAGTTGGCGATGGATGACATCGGAGAATGCGCGTCCGCGCCGATCCATGCCGCGATTGTCGAGGGTGAAGACCACATAGCCTTGCTGGGCCATGTAGTTGAGGAAGTGCTCGCCCCAGGCGCGCACGACCTTCTGCACATGCGGGCCACCGTAGTAGAAGATGAAGACGGGATAGCGCTTGGCGGGAGCGAACCCGGCGGGCTTGTACAGGCGGTAGTGGAGCGCCTGCCCGTCCTCGGCCTTGAGGGTGCCGAATTCCGGGGCGATGCGCGCATCGCGATAAGCCGCATAGGGATGCGTGTCGTTTAGCGGGTTTTCCTCGATCCAGGCGATGAAGCTGCCATCGGCCTTGTTCAGGCTGACCTGCGGCGGCGTTGCCGGATCGCTGAACTGGTCGAGGTAGATCGAGGCGTCTTCGGCAAACGTCGCATAGTGGGTGCCATCCTGCTTGCTGATGCGCTCCGGCGAGTCGGCGCGGCTGCCGTCGAGTGGCAGGGCGTAGACCTGGGTATCGGGTACATAGTCGCGATTGGACTGCACATACACCGTGCCGCTGGCTTCGTCGATGCCGAGCAGCTTGTCGATGTTCCACTCGCCGGCACTGATCGGATGACGCAAGCTGCCATCCAGGGCGTACAGATACAGGTGCTTGTAGCCGCTGCGTTCACTGGCCCAGACAAACGATTGCCCATCCTTGAGGAAGCGCAGGTCGGAATTGAGATTGATCCAGGTGGCGCTGCTTTCCTTGAGCAGGGTGCGCTGTTCCAGCGTGGCGACATCGACCAGGCGCAACTGCAGGCTTTGCTGGTTGCGTGGCATGAGCTGATAGCTGAGATGCTTGCCATCCGGCAGCCAGTCCACGCGCACCAGGTAGATGTCGCTGTCCTCGCCGAGATCGACCCATCGCGTCACGCCGGTGTTCGGCGCGACCAGGCCGAGCTTGACCGTGACATTGTTCTTGCCGGCGGCCGGGTAGCGCTGTTCGATGACTTCGGTGTGATCGGCATAGACTTCGCTGCGCTTGACCACTGCCACGTTCGCTTCGTCATAGCGCTCGAAGGCAATCGCGGAATCATCGGCGGCCCACCAGTAGCCGCGGCTGCGATCCATCTCCTCCTGGGCGACAAATTCCGCTTCGGCATTGTGGATCGTGCCGCCGCCATCCTTGGTGAGGGATCGCGTTGCATTGCTGGCAAGGTCGATGACCTTGAGATTCTGTCCCTGCACGAACGAGACATAGCCGCCTTTCGGCGAGATTTGCGGATCGAGGAAATCGCCGCCGGTCGGCAGCTCGCGCACGGCCTTGTCCGCTGGTTTGTCCAATGTGTAGAGGTAAAGTTTGCCGCCTAGCGGAAACAGCAGGGCGCGGCCATCCGGCGACCACTGGTAGCTGACGATTCCGCTGACGCCGGCAATTCGGGCGCGCTCGCGGCGGGCCTTTTCCGCGTCGCTGAGTTCGTTGCCAGTGTCGAGCGTATCGGCATCGACAAGGCGCCGGACCAGCTTGTCGGCCACATGGTATTCCCACAGGTCGAGTCGATTCTGGTCATCGGCGCGGGCGCGCAGGAAGGTGATGCGCTGGCCATCCGGCGAAATCTTCAGTTCGCGCGGCACCGGCCCATCGAGGCCGCCGCCGGCAAAGATCGCTTCAAGGTTCAGGGTATCGGCCATGACCATCCGGACAGGCAGGAGCAGCAGGGCAAGCAACAGGGCACGCATGGTTTCCTCCCGGCAAGCGGCTGATTATCACGGCGACGGCGGCCGAAAGAAACCGTGCCGTGCACCGGATCCGCGTTGCCTTGAAGCGCCGGGCGATTGCAGCCGGGTGCGGCAAGGCTCGCCTGTGGAATGCCGGCCGCACAACGCGACGCGCTCATTTGCCGATGCAGAAATCCGCGAAGATGCGGCCAAGCAGGTCCTCGCTGCTGAATGTGCCGGTGATCTCGCCAAGCGCATGCTGCACCTGGCGCAGCTCCTCGGCGGCGAGTTCGCCGGCGCGCTGCTCACGCAGGGCATGCAAGGCGGCATGCAGGTGTTGCCGGGCACGCTCGATGGCATCGACATGGCGGGCGCGGGCACTGAAGGCACCCTGGTTGTCCTCGGTGTATCCCGCCGCCTTGCGCAAGGCGGCCATGAGCAGATCAAGGCCGGCTCCGCTGCGTGCGGACAGCCAGATGTGCGCGAGGCCGTCGATTTCGGCCTGTCGCGGCGCGCCGCCGGCAAGGTCGATCTTGTTGTGGACGATGAGGCGGGTGGTGGTGGCCGGCAGCTCGGCGAGCAGCGGCAGATCGCGTTCAAGCTGCGCATCGGTGCTGACCAGGATCGCCAGATCGGCGCGCCCCAGTTCATCGCGGGCGCGGCGCATGCCCTCGATTTCCACCGCATCCAGCGAATCGCGCAGTCCAGCGGTATCGACCAGGGTCATGCCGATGCCGTCGAGATCGATGGTCTCGCGCAAGAGGTCGCGCGTGGTGCCGGGCAGGTCGGTGACGATGGCCCGATCGCTCGCTGCCAGGGCGTTGAGCAGGCTGGATTTGCCGGCGTTCGGACGGCCGACGATGACGACATGCAAGCCGTCGGCAAGGCGTACGCCATGGCGGCTGGCGGCAAGCAGGTCATCAAGCCGGCCGCAGGTCGCGACAAGGTCCTCGAACAATTGCGGTGTCGCCAGGAAATCGATCTCCTCCTCGGGAAAATCAATCGCCGCTTCGATCCACACGCGCAGGCGCACGACCGCTTCGGCCAGTGCCTGCACGCGACTGGAAAATTCGCCATCGAGGCTGCGCACGGCGGCGCGTGCCGCCGCCTGCGAGCCGCTGGCAATCAGGTCGGCGATGGCCTCGGCCTGGACCAGGTCGATCTTGCCATTGAGAAAGGCACGTTCGGAAAACTCACCCGGCCGCGCCTGGCGCGCACCGAGTTCGATGACGCGCGCCAGCAGGCAGCGGAGGATGACCGGGCTGCCATGCGCCTGCAGTTCGACGACGTCCTCGCCGGTGAAGGAATGGGGCGCGGGGAAATGGATGATCAGGCCACGATCCAGCACGCTGCCGTCTTTTTCAGTAAACGTACAGTAATGTGCATGGCGTGGCCGTGGGCTCTTGCCGAGCAGGGTCCTGGCAATGGCAGGAGCAGCGCTTCCGGAGAGGCGGATGATGCCGATGCCGCCGGCACCAGCGGCGGTGGCAATGGCGGCGATTGTCTCGGCGTGCACGTTCATCGCTCTGTCGGCCGTCACGCCGATACCGCGCAGCCGGACACAGCCGGCGCGCGATGCCGGACTATTTCGCCTTGGCCGCGGCCGGTTCCTTTTCACCGGCTTCGATGCGGCGGGTGATGATCCATTGCTGGAGCAGGCCGAGCGCGCCATTGACCGTCCAGTAGAGGACCAGGCCGGCCGGGAAGAAGGCGAACATGACCGAGAAGATCAGCGGCATGAACTTCATCATCTTCGCCTGCAGCGGATCCATGCCGGTCATCGGCGTCAGCATCTGCGTGGCCAGCATCGTCGCCGCGTTGAGGATCGGCAGCACGTAGTACGGATCCGGCGCGGTCAGGTTGTGGATCCAGAGGATGAACGGTGCCTGGCGCAGCTCGACGCTTTCAAGGAGTACCCAATACAGGCCGAGGAAGACCGGAAACTGCACCAGCATCGGCAGGCAACCGCCAAGAGGATTTATTTTTTCCTTCTTGTACAGCTCCATCATGGCCTGGTTCATCTTGGCGCGGTCGTCGCCGTAGCGATCCTTCAACGCCGCCACGCGTGGCTGCATCTTGCGCATCTTCGCCATCGAGCGGTACTGCGCCTCGGACAGCTTGAAGAACAGGGCCTTGATGGTCAGAACCAGCAGGATGATGGCGAAGCCCCAGTTGCCGGTGAGCTTGTGGAACATCGACAGCAGCCAGTGCAGCGGCTCGGAAATCAGCGTGAACATTCCGTAATCGGCGGTCTTGGCCAGGCCCGGGGCGATGTCGTCGAGCGTGCTTTGCATTTTCGGGCCGATGTACAAGCGCGCGCTGAACACCTGCTCCTGGCCAGGGGCGATGCTCAGTGCCGGTGACATGCTGCGCAGCAGATAACGGCTGCCGGCAGGACTCTTGATTTCCTTGCTGCTGAAATGATCGGTCTCGCCTGGCGGCGGGATCCAGGCTGCGAAGAAGTAGTGCTGCAGCATGCCGATCCAGCCGCCGCTGACGCTGCCATCGATGGGTTCCTTGGCAAACTTGTCGAAGGCAAGTTTCTGGAATTTTTCCTCCGGGCTGTACCAGGCCGCGCCCATGAAGCTGTAGCGTTCGGTATTGGTGAAACCCTTGATGCCGGAATGGTCCGAGACCAATGGCACGCGCTGCAACTGGCGATAGGCGTTGCCGGTCCAGGTCGCTGCGCTCTGGTTGTTGACGCGCTGCTGCTCCTCGATGACATAGCTGCCACGGCTGAAGACGAAGGTCTTGGTCACGTTGATCCCGGAAGCATCCTTCCAGGTCAACGGCACTTCCAGCGTGTCCTGGCCGTCGGCCAGGCTGTAGGTGCTGGCCGCTGCGCTGAACACCGCCTCGTGATTCGGTGCCGGACTCGCCTGGCTGACCAGGCCGCTCTGCGCGACGAAGTATCGCGCCGGCGTCGTGTCGAGCAGGCGCACGCGTGCTTCTTCGTCGGGTTGCAGCGGATAGGCAAGCAGGTCGCTGCGCGTCACGCTGCCGCCGCGCGGATCGATCTCGATGCGCAGCAGATCGGTGGTGACGACGATGGGGTTGCTCGATTGGACGAGGCGCTCGCTGGACGCGACCTCGGTAGGCGCGGCAAGCGGTGTGGTGCTGCTCGCCTGCGGGATTTCCGCCGAATCCGGCGGCAGTGGCGTAGCCGCGACGGGCGTGTCAGCCTGCTCGCCGGTGGTCGCCGCTGCCGGACGTGCCACCTGCGGGTTGTAGTCCATCTGCCACTGTGAATAGATCAGGTAGCCCAAGGCAAACAGGGCAAGCAGCAGAAAGGTGCGGGGATTGTTCATGGCAGCTTCGGGTTCTTCGACGAGCTCGCCGATGTCTGGCGAAAGGAGGAGGGTTCACGGGACTGGCGAGCGTTGCAGGGTTCGCCGGCGCTGTGCTGGCGCGCGATCAGCCGCGCATTGTGCCGGTGCCGGGCGTCACCTTCAACGCCGCAAGTTTCTTCCACAGGTTGGCGAGATCCTCGCGCAGGTCGGCAGAGGCGGTGTCGACGGCGCTGGAGCGGGCAATCATGAGGATGTCGACGCAGGGCAGTTCACTGCGGACATGGCGGTAGCTTTCGCGGACAAGGCGCTTGATGCGATTGCGATCGACCGCGCGCTTGGAGACACGACGCGACACTGCCTGGCCAAGCCGGCAGGTCGGTTGCTCGTTCGGGGAGAACTCGGCGAGGAAGTGACGGACGCTGATGCGTTTCGATTTTCCACGCAGCGCGGCGAAGTCGCCGGCCTTGAGCAGGCGCGCGGTGCGCGGGAGGCTGTACAGCCCCATGCCACCGCGGTCTGTGGAATCAGACGGCGAGACGCTTGCGGCCCTTGGCGCGACGCGCGTTGATCACGGCGCGACCACCACGGGTCTTCATGCGGGCGCGGAAGCCGTGGGTACGGGCGCGCTTGAGGTTGCTCGGCTGATATGTACGTTTGGTGGCCATGAGTCGGCGCCAGGCTTGATGAAAAGGGCGCGAATGATAGGGGTGCGCCGGGCCGTGCGTCAAGGCGTATCGCTGGCGCGGATCAAGTGCGCACGCGTAGACTGCACGGTTCGCGACGGGCTTGCCCCGCGCGCTTCATCGGGTCATGCACAGCGCAGAGGAATCATGAGTGAGCTTTGGGGGCGCTGCATCGAGCGCCTGGAAACGGAATTCGGGGCGGAAGAGGTGCAAACCTACCTGAAGCCCCTGCAGGCTCGCGAGAGCGAACAGGGTCTGCGCCTGCTTGCGCCGAACGACTACACCCTCGAAGTGGTGCGCGAGCGTTTCCTGGCCAGGATCCGCGCGGTCATCGAATACCAGCACGGCTCGGCGGTGGCGATCAATCTCGGCATTGGCACGCTGGGCACGCGCAAGGAGCCAGGCAGGCGCTCGACCGCTGCGGCCAAGGCGGTCGCGCCGGCGACCATGGAACACAACCTGGATCCCAGCTACACCTTCGAGACCTTCGTCGAGGGCAAGACCAATGAACTTGGCAAGGCCGCGGCGATCCAGGTGGCGACCAATCCGGGGCGGGCCTTCAATCCACTCCTTCTATATGGCGGCACCGGCCTCGGCAAGACCCACCTGATGCACGCCGCCGGCAACCTGATGCGGCAGAACAATCCCGCCTGCAAGGTGCTCTACCTGCGTTCCGAACAATTCGTCGGCAGCATGATCGATGCCCTGCGCACGAAGAACATGGACGAGTTCAAGCGCCGCTTCCGCAGTGTTGATGCGCTGCTCATCGACGACATCCAGTTTTTCGCCGGCAAGAACACCACCCAGGAGGAGTTCTTCCACACCTTCAACGCCTTGTTCGATGGCAAGCAGCAGATCATCCTCACCTGCGACCGTTTCCCGAAAGAGGTTGAAAACCTCGAGCCGCGGCTGAAATCGCGGCTTGGCTGGGGCTTGTCGGTGGCCATCGAGCCACCGGATTTCGAAACGCGTGCGGCGATCCTGCTGAGCAAGGCCGCCAGCAAGGGGGTCGAGTTGCCCGAGGATGTGGCTTTCCTCATTGCCAAGCGCATGCGCTCGAACGTGCGTGATCTGGAAGGTGCGTTGAACACGCTGATTGCGCGGTCGCACTTCGGTGGCCGCGCAGTGGATGTCGCCTTTGCCCAGGAAACCCTGCGCGACCTGCTGACCGTGCACGCACAGGCCATCTCGATCGCCAATATCCAGAAGGTCGTCGTCGAGTATTACCAGTTGCGCATTGCCGACCTTTTGTCCAAGCGTCGCAGCCGCTCGGTGGCGCGACCACGGCAGATGGCCATGTCACTGGCCAAGGAATTGACCGAGCACAGCCTTCCCGAGATTGGCGATGCCTTTGGCGGCCGCGACCACACGACGGTGCTGCACGCATGTCGTACGATCAGGAACCTGCGCGAGACGGATGGCAAACTCAACCAGGATTGGGAAAAACTGGTGCGTGCGCTGACCGGTTGATGATCGGTGGATAACCTGTGGGTTGTTGATCGGGTTAGAATTATCCACAGATCGCGCACAACCTGGCGGCTCGGTTTTGCACGGGGAGATTTCGTTTCAACTCCATGATTTAAAAGCAGATTATCGGACTTTTCGAGTTGTCCCGAGGACCTGCTACCACCACAAGCTTTCATTCATAACAAAGACAGAAACAGGAAGGGACCGACCATGCGCTTCATTCTTCCGCGCGAAGCCTTGCTGAAACCGCTGCAGCAAGTCGTGGGTGTTGTTGAACGCCGGCAGACCTTGCCGGTGTTGTCGAACCTGCTGGTCCACGTTGCCGGCGAGACGGTCACTTTCACGGGCACCGATCTTGAAGTGGAGATGGTCGCCCGGGCCACTGCGGAAGATCCGCGTGATGGCGAAGTGACGATTCCGGCACGCAAGCTCTTCGACATCTGCCGGGCATTGCCGGATGGGGCGCGGGTGAAGCTGGAGCAGAACGGCGATCGGGTTTCGATCAGCGCCGGACGCAGCCGCTTTACCCTGGCGACCTTGCCGGCCAGCGAGTTCCCGGTGGTCGAGAACATCGACGTGGTCGAACGCGTCAGCCTCGCCGAAGCGGTGCTCAAGGATCTGATCGGGCGCACCGCGTTCGCCATGGCCCACCAGGACGTGCGCTATTACCTCAATGGCCTGCTGCTTGACCTGCGCGACAAGACCTTGCGCTGTGTTGCCACCGACGGGCATCGCCTGGCGCTGTGCGAGACAACGCTGGAGACGGAGATTGCGGCACGCCGGCAAATCATCATACCGCGCAAGGGCGTGCTCGAGCTGCAGGGTTTGTTCGAGGCCGGCGAAGGGCTGGTAGAACTGGAATTGGGGCGCAATCATGTTCGCGTGCGCCGTGGCTCGGTGACGTTCACCTCGAAGCTGATCGATGGTCGCTTTCCGGATTACGAGGCGGTCATTCCCATTGGGGCCGACAAGGACATACAGGTCGGCCGCGAAGAATTGCGCTTTGCCTTGCAGCGTGCGGCCATCCTCTCCAACGAGAAGTACCGTGGCGTCAAGCTCGAGGTGAATCCAAACCGCTTGCGCATCGTCGCGCACAATCCGGAGCAGGAAGAGGCTGTCGAGGAACTCGAAGTGACGACCTCGGTATCGGATCTCAGCGTCGGCTTCAACGTGAATTACCTGATGGACGCGCTGGCGGCACTGAGCGGCGACGAGGTCGTGCTCAGCCTGCGTGATGCACAGTCGAGTTGCCTGCTGCGCAAGGTGGGCTCGGATGACACCCGGCATGTCGTCATGCCGCTGCGTCTCTGATCGCGGCGTCCTTCGTCGAGCACCAAGCCCGCGCGTCGCAGGATGCGCGGGCTTTTTCTTATGGCCATGGATGGCCTGTATGCCGACAATGCAGGAGCAGTTGTCGGCGATGTCATGGATGGCCTGTATGCCTGCAACGCGGGAGCAGTTGCAGGCGATGTCGGAGCAGCCCTTGTGCACCTGAATGAATTGCGCATCGGCGACTTGCGCGTTATCCGTGAACAAGCCATCAGCCTCGGCCCGGGTTGGAACGTGTTTGTCGGTGCCAACGGCGCGGGCAAGACCAGCATCCTTGAAGCGGCGTTCCTGCTGTCCCACGGGCGCAGTTTCCGCCGCGGCGCGCGCGATACGCTCAGTCGTCTTGGCAGTGGGGGCTATGCCGTGTTTGGTCGACTGCAACTTGCGAACGGGCGGGAGCGGCGACTTGGCATTGCCCGAGTCGGCGGCAAGCTGGAAACCCGCGTGGATGGGGAAGTGGTTGGCATTTCCGGGCTGGTGCAAACCTGCGCGGTAGCCTGTTTCGAACCGGGTTCACACGAGTTAATTGGCGGCGTGGCCGAGGAACGCCGCCGCTATCTCGATTGGGGGGTGTTCCACGTGGAACACGGGTTTCTCCAGGATTGGCGTCGTTACCAGCGCGCGCTGCGCCAGCGCAACAGCGTGCTGCGCAATGGCGGCAGCGATGCCGACCTTGAGCCCTGGGAGATCGAGATGGCGGGCGCGGGCGAGCGGATTGGGCAGTTTCGCCAGGCCTATCTCGATCGCTTGCGGCCAATCCTGCAGTCGGTATTGCAGGGGTTTCTTGGTGAATTGGGCGAAGCGACAATTACCTTGGAGCGCGGCTGGAAGGAAGAGCAGACGCTGGCCGGTGCCTTCGTCGACGCCCGCCAGCGTGATCGCGAACGCGGACATACCGGCAAGGGCCCGCATCGGGCGGACTGGACCCTGGCGTTCGAACACGCACCGCGTCGCGAGCACCTCTCGCGCGGTCAGGAAAAGCTCTGTGCGCTTGCCCTGGTCCTGGCCCAGGCACGCTTGTTTGCGTTGCAGACGGGCGAGTGGCCGATACTTTGTTTTGACGACCTTGCTTCCGAGCTGGATCAGATGCACCAGGTGCAGGTCATTGACCAGCTCCGGGCGAGCGGGGCGCAAGTCCTGATAACGGGCACGGAGCGCCCACGGGCACTCGATGCGGATCTCGGCACGGTACGTCTGTTCCACGTGGAACAAGGCCGTATCGACGCCTGACTGCTATAATCAATCGCTTTAGTTCCGGATCGGGCGCGCCGCGCGCCGGATCGGCAGCCGAGCAATGCGGAGTCCCATGAGCGAGCAATACGATTCAAGCAAGATCAAGGTTCTCAAGGGCCTTGATGCGGTGCGCAAGCGCCCGGGAATGTACATCGGCGATACCGACGACGGTTCCGGTTTGCACCACATGGTGTTCGAGGTCGTCGACAACTCGATCGATGAAGCCCTGGCCGGCCATGCCGACAGCGTTACGGTAGCCATCCACGCCGACGGTTCGGTCAGTGTCCTCGACAACGGTCGCGGCATCCCCGTCGGCATGCACGAGGAAGGCCGTTCTTCGGCGGAAATCGTCATGACCGTGCTGCACGCAGGCGGCAAGTTCGATGACAACAGCTACAAGGTTTCCGGCGGCTTGCATGGCGTCGGTGTCTCCGTGGTTAATGCCTTGTCGGAGCACCTGTGGTTGACCATTTATCGCGACGGCCATGAGCACTATCAGGAATACAAGCTTGGCGAGCCGCAGTTTCCGCTGAAACAGGTCGGCCCGTCGGAGCGCCGCGGCACCCTGGTGCGGTTCCTGCCGAGCAAGACGATCTTCTCCGATGTCGAATTCCACTACGACATCCTGGCCAAGCGCCTGCGTGAGCTGTCCTTCCTCAATTCCGGCGTGCGCATCGAGCTCAGCGACGAGCGCAGCGGCCGCCGCGATGTCTTTGAATATGCCGGTGGCATCCGCTCTTTTGTCGAGCACCTGGCGCAACTGAAGACACCCCTGCACGCGAAAGTGGTCTATTTCACCGTCGTCAACGACGCCATTACCGTCGAAGCGGCCCTGCAATGGACGGATTCCTACCAGGAAACCAGCCTTTGCTACACCAACAACATCCCGCAAAAGGATGGCGGCACCCACCTGGCAGGCTTGCGCAGCGGGCTGACCCGGACCTTGGGCAACTACATCGAGAAATCCGGTGTGCAGAAGTCGGCCAAGGTCGGTTTCTCCGGCGATGACATGCGCGAAGGCCTGATTGCCGTGCTTTCGGTGAAGATGCCGGACCCGAAGTTCTCCTCGCAGACCAAGGACAAGCTGGTTTCCAGCGAGATCAAGGGCATCGTCGAATCGGCGATCAACCAGAAGCTCGAGGAATTCCTCCTGGAAAATCCCCAGGAAGCCCGTGCCATCGCCGCCAAGGTGGTCGACGCCGCGCGCGCCCGCGAAGCCGCGCGCAAGGCGCGTGAGATGACGCGCCGCAAGGGTGCACTGGATATTGCCGGATTGCCTGGAAAACTGGCCGATTGCCAGGAGAAGGATCCGGCCCTGAGCGAACTGTTCCTCGTCGAGGGCGACTCGGCCGGTGGTTCGGCAAAGCAGGGCAGGAACCGCAAGACGCAGGCGATCCTGCCTTTGCGCGGCAAGATCCTCAATGTCGAACGCGCGCGTTTCGACCGCATGCTGGGATCCGCCGAAATCGGCAACCTGATCACCGCCCTTGGCACCGGTATCGGCAAGGACGAGTACAACATCGACAAGCTGCGTTACCACCGCATCATCATCATGACCGACGCCGATGTCGACGGTTCGCATATCCGCACCTTGTTGTTGACCTTCTTCTACCGGCAGATGCCCGAGCTGATCGAGCGTGGGCACGTCTATATCGGCCAACCGCCGTTGTACAAGCTCAAGCAGGGCAAGCAGGAGCTGTACCTGAAGGACGATGCAGCCCTCAACAGCTACCTCATCGCCAGCGCCGTCGACAATGCCGAGCTGGCCTACAGCCCCGATGCGCCACCGCTGAGCGGTCCGGGACTCGAGAAGCTGCTGATCGACTACCAGGCCGCGCTCGACCAGACCGAGCGACTCGGTGCCCACCACGACACCACCCTGCTGCGTACCTTCCTTGACGCGCCGCCACCTGCCGCCGAGGGCTGGCAGGATCAAGCCCTCCTCGCGGCGTGGATGGAAGCGCTGTCCACGCAGATCAACCAGAGTGGTTCGGGCCGCGCCCGCTACCAGTTCTCGATCCGCGCAGCAACGCCGGAGCATCCAGCGGCCCTGGTCGTGCGTCGCGAACAGCACGGCACCGAGACCACGCAGATCCTGCCGTCAAATTTCTTCCTCAGCAGCGAATTCCGGCCGATTGCCGAGGCCGCGCGACAGATCAACGGGCTGATCCAGCCGGGTGCGCGGGTCAGCCGCGCAAACAAGAGCCAGTTGCTCAGCGGAGGCATTGCCCAGGCACAAGCCTGGTTGATGGAAGAAGCCAAGCGCGGACGCACCATCCAGCGCTTCAAAGGCCTCGGCGAGATGAATCCCGAGCAGCTCTGGGAAACCACCGTCAATCCGGAAACAAGGCGCCTGCTGCAGGTGCGCATCGAGGATGCCATTGCCGCCGATCAGATCTTCTCGACCCTGATGGGCGATGTCGTCGAGCCGCGCCGGCAATTCATCGAGGAAAATGCCCTCTCGGTCAGCAACCTGGATATCTGACGGTAGATATACAAATATATATGATCAATAGTATTCAGTGATCCAGGGATCCCCGGGCGGCCAGCGAGCGGCGCGCAAACCCCGATCGGGGTAATCCTGCGTTTGAGCATTGACTGTTCAGGAAGCACGTGAAATTGCGTCTCCGGTGCCTGTACAGGTCGGCGTCGCGGCGGTACGCTCGGAAATCCGGACTTCAACAATCAGCGGGTGCCTGCCACCCCGTTCACCCAGTCGAGGAGTGATCCATGAACCTTCCCAAACTTGCACGAATCGCGCTATGCGCGGCGCTGCTGGTGTTCTCGTCGAGTGCCGTCCTCGCCAAGAAATCCGACAAGGCCGAGAACGAATATCCAAACGCGACGCGCAGCGAGCCGAAGACAAGCATGTCGGCGAGTGAGAGCCGGGATTTGTCGAAGGCGGCAGATCTGGTCAACGACGGCGAGAACGACAAGGCCTTGCCGCTGATCGAGAAGGTCCTGGCCGGCCGGAAGGTCGGTGCCTATGCGCAGGCGTTTGCCCAGCAGCTGCTTGGCCGCGTGTACTGGGACCAGGAACAGGAAGAACCGGCGCTGGCGGCGACGAGCAAGGCCATCGAACTCGATGCACTGCCGAACAATGCCCATTTCGGCTTGATGTACCAGCTTGCGCAAATGCAAGTGCAAACCGAGAAATATGCGGACGCATTGAAGACGCTCGATCGTTTCAAGAGTGAAACCGGGGTCGAGAATCCGGACCAGATTGCCTTGCTCGGCAACATCTACTATCGCCTGGAAAAGTACCAGGAGGCCGCCGACACGATGAAGCGCGCGATTGCGGCGAGCAGCGAGCCAAAGGAAAGCTGGAACCAGATCCTCATGGCCAGCCTGTTCGAGCTTGATCAATACGGTGAGGCCGCCAAGGTGATCCAGGGCCAACTGGCCAAGACACCCGATGACATCAAGCTGATCAAGCAGCTGGCAACGGTCTACATCAACGACGACAAGTACCCGCAGGCCATCGAAGTGCTGAGCAAGGCCAAGGAAAAGGGCCTGATCAGCAGCCAAGAGGACTATGTCCAATTGGCGAAGCTGTATGCCAACGCGGAAAAGCCCAAGGAGTCCGCCGCCACGCTCAAGGAAGGCATTGCCAGCGGCAAGGTCACGCCCGATTACGAAGTCAACAAGCTGCTCGGTGACGTCTGCGGCCAGGCCGAAGACGAAGCCTGCGCCATTGACGCCTACCAGAAGGCCTCGGCGCAATCGACCGACGGCAATGCCGATTACCAGTTGGGCTACATGTTGTTCTATGCCGACCGCAGCGCCGAAGCCAAGGTTGCCCTGGAGCGCGCCATCAAGAAGGGCGGCCTGCGCCAGGAAGGCGAGGCCTACGTCATTCTCGGTGACGTGGAAAGCTATGCCGACAACGAAGCCGCCGCACTGGCAGCCTGGCAGAAAGCCCAGGGTTTCCCGAGCACGAAAGCCATGGCCGACCAGCGCATCAAGGCGATTCGCTCCGGCGTAAAGCTGAAGCGGTCCAGCAAGTCGAAATGACGACACGGACCCTGGCGAGACAAAAAACGATCATTCCCGGGCAGCCAAACATGAGCGCGGACCCTTGTCGGATAGCCGCTTCGTGTTGTACCGTGCCGGGCTACGCTTTGCGGGATTGGCAGCAGCCACATCCGCGGGGAACCTGGCGGATCGCGCACAAGAACAACAACTGTTTGGTCAACATCGATGGCTGACGTCTATCAATCCGAAGCAAACGCATTCAACTGGAGCCGGGTCGCGGCTCTGTCGGGCGCCTTTGCCGTGCACGTGTTTGCTCTCGCCTTGTTGGCGACGCCTGCGGCACCGCCGGAAACACAGCAAAAGAAAGTCGACAACAAGGTGACGGTCGAGTTCATCGAACCACCACCGCCACCGCCGCCGCCACCGCCACCGCCGCCGGAGCCGCCGAAAAAGCCGCCACCGAAGGTGATCGAAAAGATCAAGCCACCGCCGACTCCGCCACCGGAGCCGCCGCCGCCGGTCATTGTCGAGGAAGCCTCGCCGATGTCGGTTGCGGCACCGCCGCCGGCACCACCGGCACCACCGGCGCCGCCAGTGGACATCGCGCCCACGGAAAATATCAGTTACCGTAGGCTGCGACCGCCGAAGTATCCGCCACAGGCTGTGCGCCAGCGGATGGAGGGCAAGGTTCTTCTCAAGGTACTGGTCGGGCTTGATGGCAAACCCGAGGAAATTACCGTCGAGAAGTCCAGCGGCTATCGTGTACTCGATCAGGCAGCGATCGCGGCGGTGAAGACCTGGGTCTTCAATGCCGGACAGAAGAACGGAGCCGCGAGTCGCGGTTACGCATTGGTACCCATCGAGTTCAACCTCAACCAGTAGCAATCATCTAAGGTAGCGCCATGCAGCAAGATGCCTCTTCGACCATACCTGCGGATCAGTCAGGTGCCATGCCCACACCGCTTCCGGGCGGCGGCAACAATGCCCAAGCGATGTCGCAGATGGGCTTTGATCATCTCATCCACAACTTCGATATGGTCGGCTGGGTAGTCTTCATTACCCTCGTCACGATGTCGGTGTTGTCGATTTATTTCATCATTGCGAACCTCATTCGCAACACGATGGTCAAATCGCGCATGGAGCGGGTGATCCACACGTTCTGGGAAACCCCGTCCGCGCAGGAATCGATCCGCTTCCTCGAAGAACAGCCGAAATCCGAGCCGTTCTCGAAGATCGCGCTTGAGGCTGCCACCGCTGCCCAGCACCACACGCGCAATGAAGGCAGCCGCCTCGTCGAGGCGCTGAACCGATCGGAATTCATCGATCGCGCCTTGCGCCAGGGTGTTGCTCGCGAAAGCATGCGCCTCGAAGGCGGCCTGACCCTGCTCGCCACCGTCGGTTCGACCGCGCCATTTGTCGGCCTGCTCGGTACGGTCTGGGGCATCTATCACGCCCTGATCAAGATCGCTTCGACCGGATCGGCATCCATGGAAGCCGTCGCCGGCCCCGTCGGTGAAGCGCTGATCATGACCGCCGTCGGTCTCTTCGTCGCCATCCCCGCCGTGCTTGCGTACAACTTCTATGTGCGCAGCAACCGCCTGATCTACGCCCGCTTCGACGAGTTCGCACACGACCTGCACGACTTCTTCGCCATCGGTTCCCGAGTCGAAGGCAGCGCTGCAGCACCGGCGCCCGCAGCCGCGAGGAAATAAGCCATGGCCTTTTCATCCAATTCGGGCGGCGGCCCGATGGCGGAAATCAACGTCACGCCCCTTGTGGACGTGATGCTGGTGCTGCTGATCATCTTCATGATCACGGCACCGTTGATGACGCACAAGATCCGCATCGACCTGCCGCAGGCGAATCCGAATACGGTGGAAACCAATCCACCCGAACCGATCGACTTGGCGGTGAAGGAAACCGGCGACCTGTACTGGAACGACGAGTTGATCACCGAAGCCATGCTCTCCGCACAGCTTCGCGTCGCCGCACAAAAGAACCCGCAGCCCGAGCTGCAGATTCGTGCGGAAAAGACCACCCAGTACCAGTTGATCGCCACCGTCATGGCCAACGCCAAGAGCGCGGGCATGGTCAAGATCGGATTCATCACGGCGCAGGCCGATCGTTGATCCGAGCGGACATCGCTTTGCAGGTATCCGGAAAGGCGTCGCGAAAGCGGCGCCTTTCTTGTTTGTGGTGCGCGGCACGGGGTGTAGGATCGGTGGCGTCAACGCCGGATCGGCATCCCGAAAGCCGCCATTCCGGATTGACCGCGAGACGGAACACTGACTGAAGTCACGACGGAGGTGCCACATGTCCCATGCAAGCAAGCGCAATCCGACTGCAGCCACGATGGCGGAAATCAACATCACCCCGCTGGTGGATGTCCTCCTCACTGTCCTCATCATCTTCATGGTCACCACGCCGTTGCTGACCAGAAGCATTCCCTTTCCGCTGGCCAGCGGCGAGCCAGGCAAGATCGAGCCGCTGACCCTGGACCTGGCCATTCGCGACACTGGCGAGCTCGTTCTCGATGGACAGTCGACCAGCCGCCGTGGCCTCGACCAGCAATTGCAGGTCGCCGCCGCGCGGGGCGTACCCATTCAACTGGATATCCGCCCCGAGCCGCATTCGTCCTATGACAACCTGGCCAACGTGCTTGCCATTGCGCAAAACAACCGCATCAGTGGCCTGCGCGTCGTCGCTCCGCAGGGCGAATAGGCAGCGTCAGTCCGGCCCGGTCGGGATCGAAAACCGCGCAGGATCACCGCGGCGTTCCACGCCGCGGCAGCGGCCACAGGTAGTCGCAACAGACCCGGACCGGCGCCTGCCGCGGCTCGTCCGGTACGCTGCATCAAGGGCTTTGTAGCGCACCACTGGCAGCGGGCACGGACGCGCAGCGCCTGATGATGTCCAGGTAATTGCGCACGGTCACGCCGAGTCCCGCGTACAAGGCCTCGGCAAACAAGGCGTGGCCAATGGAAACCTCAGCGAGCGTCGGAATGGCCTGCAGCAGCGTGGCCAGGTTGGCTTGGCTGAGATCATGTCCGGCATTGACGCCCAGTCCACATTCGCGTGCACGATGCGCGGTGACGACGCAGGCCTCGAGTTCGCGTTCAAACGCGCCGCTCGCGTGGGCCAGGGCAAACGGACCAGTGTAGATCTCGATGCGATCAACCCCGCAGTCGGCAAGTTCCGCAATCACCGTGCAGCCGGGATCGACAAACACGCTGGTTCGCGCTCCGCACGCCTTGTATTCACGGATCATGGCTTGCAGGCGTGGAAAGTCCGTGTCCCGGTCAAAGCCGTGATCGGAAGTGATCTGCGCGTCAGCGTCCGGAACCAGGGTGACCTGGGCCGCGCGGGATTGCCGGACCAGCTGCAGCAGGCCGGGATATTCATCGCGCGCTGCAGCGAAGGGATTGCCCTCGACGTTGAGCTCGGCCTGGCCGACGATACCGGCAATCTGCAGCACGTCCGCCGGGCGAATGTGGCGTTGATCCGGTCGTGGATGCACGGTGATGCCGTGGCAACCCGCGGCCAGCGCGCAGGCCGCGGCGGTCAGCGGCCGCGGTTCGTCCGCGCCACGGGAATTGCGCAAGACCGCAACCTTGTTGACATTGACACTCAGTAGAGTCACGACGGACCCTCCCCAGAAACAGTTGACCAGGCTGACGCGCGGCAGACGGCGACGGTCAGCGGCATGCCTCGCTCGATTCGCTCCACACCACCGGTTCCCACCACGCGCCGTCGCGCCATTCGTTGCGATGCTCCGGTATCACGCGAGTGGCGAGCCGATAGGTGGTGTCGGCTTTCACATCAATGGTCAACGACTTGTAGCGTGATGGCCCCTGGTTGTCACGCAGGCGATTGTTGAAGCTGAGGTAGCGACTGTCGACATTTTCCGCCACCGTGATGACATGTGTTCCTGCGCTCACGCGAAAGCTGCTCTGGCCGTCAAACGGGAAATGACGATCATCAATGCTGATCAGCTTCAGCGGATGCAGACCGCGCTGCGTCGGCGCGCTGTCGACAACGCTGATGCGCCCGCAGCCACCGGCAGCGGTGCTATCTGCAACCGTATCCGTATCCACCCACGACGGCGCGGCTTCGCCGAGGCGCAGATGCACGGCTGGGATCTGTGTCGTGCGCACGATTCCATCGATCACCAGCTCCTGCTCGCCACGGCGAACATTGAAGCGGATCGCGGCGCCATCGGCGAGACTGGCAAATTGCCGGCGCAACTCGCTCGCTGCGCGAGCCGAGCCGTCCGCATCATTGCCGCGCCCGACCAGCGAGATGCCATTGCAGGAGAGAATGATGTCGCCCGCGCGCATGCCCACGCTCTCTGCGAGGCTGCCTGGCGTCGTGCCGAGGACGCGCAGCCCGACCATGGCATTCTCCCCGCTACGACTATCGACGAGCACCCCGAGCGTCGACAGGCGCTCCGTGGGCATCGCCAGATCCAACGAAATCCGCTCGACCGGAACATCGCCAAACGCACCGGACTGCACCAGGTCAAGCAGGAGCAGGCGCAATTCAGAGCGCAGCCGCTGCTCCACCACGTCCGCGGCCTTCGGCGTATTCGTGCTGGCAGTGCTCGCTGCCGTCGCATGCGCATCGACATCGGCCGCATAGACATCCCCGCCGGCCCAACCAGCCAGGGACACGCACAGGCCGAGCAACAGCAGCACCCCGCGCCGGCAATAACCCAATCCTGCATCTGCACGTGTCATTTCAGCCTCCAGGAATCAAATTCGCGTCACCGACAGGTTCGCGCCTGTATCCGCGCCGAGCGCGCGCAAAGCACCATTGCGCAAACTCCACAACGCAGCGAGCTCGTCATCCGTCGCATTGCGGTCGTAGGCAGCCTGCAACCTCGCATCGATGAGGCGCAACTCGGAGAGCGCCCGAAAATCATCCTGAGCGCCTGAAACGGCGGCCAGCTTCTCCTGCAACTGCTGCGAGGTCGCTTGCCTCACGGCAAGCTCAGGGGCCGCCGTGCGCTGCCACGGTGCGAGCGGATAGACCAGGGCAAGCGCCAGCACCAGCGAAGCGAGCGCCCCCGCCGATGCCCCGAAGCGGATCCGTCGCCACCGCCGCTGGCGCCGGCCTCGCGTCTGGATTCGCCCCCACAACGCCGGATCGGGATCGAACTCCGGCAGTTGCCGGAAGAAGACGCCGGCGGACGTCGCAGCGGATTGCCTCGTGGAAATACTCATGCATCACCTCGCCATTCGTTTGCCCCGCCATCCTGCACGCCAAGTCGCTTCAGTGCGCGGGCAAGCACCGATTTGGAGTAGCTCTCGCTTTGCCCGAACAAGCTGGCCAGTTCCTTGTGCGTATAGCCCTCCAGTTCATGCAGGACCACGACGGCACGCTCGCGCACTGACAGGCGCATCAGCAACGACCACGCATCAACGCCGACATCCGGTCCGGGCTGCTCGACCGCGGCGCGCTCGAGATGCACCTCTGCGCTTTCCATGTCGAGACGACGGTTGCGACGCGCCACGTCGATCGTGGCATTCGTCGTCATGCGCTTGAGCCATGCACCAAAGGGTGCATCGCCGCGGAATCCGGGCAGGGCATCCAGCATGCGCACAAAAACGTCCTGCACGATGTCCTCGGCGGCGGCCGGATTGCCGAGGATGCGCAAGGCGAGGTTGTAGCAGGCTCTCGAATAGAGTCGGTAGATCGCTTCCTGGGCTGCCGCATCCCGGCGTCGGGCCCGTTGCAGGACGAGTGGATCCAGTGCCTGGCCGAAGCCGGAACTCACTCGTTGTGCCAACCCGTCCGCAGCCATGCCAAGCATGACGATGAAGACCGCTCAAGCGTCGCAAGTCGCAGCGACGCTGGCACGCGCGAATTCATGGCGAGACGCCACTGCGTGCGCGCAATCGAACTTCCCGGATTCCCTTCAACGGGACCGAAAGCTCGGCTTTGCCGCGGGCGACGGCAATGCTCAGTGCCACGGTATCGGCCGAGACGCGCACGACTACGCCCTGGAAACGCTTGCCGTTCTCGGTCACCAGCTGGATGTCGTTGCCGACCAGGCCGGCCAGGCGCTCCTTGGCGACAACCACGAATTCCTTGTCGGCGGCCGGCGGTGGCGGCAAGCGTTCAATGACCCCTGGCTTCCACACCAGGGCAAGGGTCGAATCCTTCGGCGGCGGCGGTGCACTGGCGATGATCCTTCGCTCGCCCTGCGTGTCCGCGAGATCGGGAGTGGCGCTGTTGTCCGCTGCAATCGTCGGCGGCGGCGAAGCGGCCGCTGGCTGCACGCTGGCGGGTGCAGCCGGTGTGGAAGGTGCCGGGCTGGTTGCGGGCTGCACATCTCTTGCCGGGACTGCCGAGGTTCCGGCCTCGCCGCCGGCGCCGGTCCCGGCGAGCGGTGCCGTGCTGGCGGGCGCGGGCGTGGTCACAACCGCCACGGGTGGGTCGACCACCGTGGTGATGTCGACCGGACGCTCCGGCGTTGCAAATGCCAGACGCAACATGATTGGCGGCGCATCCTCGTAGCGTGCCGTGATATTGAGCAGGCGCAGCAGGTCTTCCTTCGGGTACGCCTCGATGCGTGCCGGTATCCAAGTGCTGTCCGGCAGGCTGGTCAGCTTGAAATTGCCGCCATGCGTGGCCAGGCGCTGGTAAAGCGCCAGCACGTCCTGGCCCGGAATGATGCCGCGCGCGCCGAGAAACGCGGCAACGGCTTCAATGTGCCGGTCGATGAACTGTGCGGCACTGACACCGAGCCACTGCGCACAGAATTGATTGCGGCGGGCGAGATAGCCGGAGTCCTGGTAGCCGATGCTTATTCGCGCCAGGCGCAATTTCTGCAGCGCTGCCGGGTCGAGCTTGCCGTTCGCGGGAAAGCCGGTCAGCTCGGCATCGGCGCGGACAGCCGCGATGTTTTCGCTGCGCAAGTCCATCGACAGGATCAGCGAATGCGCGTCGCCATCGTATTGATAGCGCAGTTCGTCATCGCGCTCGCGGGTCTCGACGCCCATGCGCACGCGATCCTTGTCGCTGAGGGCGTCGCTGCCGCAGCCCAGGTTTTCAAACAGGGCCAAGTCCGTTGTGCCGAGCCAGCCGGCCAGCGGCACGCCCGTCGGACCTTCGCCAAGATGCAGGCCACGCGTACGGATGCGCATCTGCACGGGCAGTCGCGCACCCGAGCCGAGCGCGTGGGTGACCAGCCAGAACGGCCCGCCACCACGCAGATCGGCGACCCGCGCCAGCACGCTGCCTTTCCAGACACCCTGCTTCACGCTGAGCCGGGGTTCGCGCAGACGCACACTGCCATCGAGGGCGATACCGGCACTCGCGTACTGCAATGTTGCAAAAGGTTCGATGGCTGCCGCCATATCACGGGCGGCCGAACGTGCCGCGAACTCAAGCGCGACGACACTGGCACCGCCCATCAGCGTGGCCAGCAACAGGAAACTGCGCAATCTCATCGCCGCGCGCATCCTCATCTTTGACAGTCAGACTGTCGCTCGCACCCCTGCCCGCTGACGATAGCCGGAATGCCGTAAAGCGGCAATGTCACACGCCCGTGCCGGCAACGATTCCGTCGTCGTGTGCAGCCTGCGCCAATGTCACCCGAAACGCGCGCGGTGCCGGCGACGCGAGCCGCCGGCAGCGGCGCTCAAACCTTGCGGATCGCCATCACGATGACCAGCAGGATCACCGCACCAATCATGGCGTGGATGATGCTGCCGACAATGCCGCCGCCAATGACGATACCCAATTGCGGCAGCAGCCAACTGGAAATGAATGCACCGACGACGCCGACCACGATATTGCCGATCAAACCCAGGCCACGTCCCTTGACGATCAACCCGGCCAACCAGCCGGCAACTGCACCGATCAACAGCAGAATCAACAGACCTTGAAGTGTCATGCTGGCATCCCCGCTCGCGCCGCCGATCGCGGCCCCGCCATACTGACGCATTCGGCGAGGCGGTGCATGGCACAGCCGATCCGCTCAGGAAACCGAATCCCCGGCGCCGGCCGCCTTTGCCGGGGAAGGCGCTTTCGGTTGGCCGCCGCCACGTGCTGCATTGGCCTTGTCGCGGATGGCATGCAGCACTTCCGGCGGCAGCATGGCCGCATCCGGACGCGAGTTTGCCGAGATGCGATCCGCAGCCAGCGAGAATACCGTGCCGAACAAGCCGACCACGATCAGCAGCAAGGCGAAGCCGAGCACGCCGGGACTGCGTGTAAGGATGGCGACAGCCAGGCCAATCAAGGTCATGGTGATCATGATCCAGCGCGTCATGTCGGTTCCCCCGTCAGTCATCCGCACCCTGGGCAGGTTGCCCGGGCAATGTCCGGCAAATTATCAGACCGGGCGAGGCAGCGGCTGTCCGCCAATCGGTGGAATGCTGCCGGCAGTATGGGTGCGCGGTGCCGCACGCAGCACGTCAACGCTCCGAATGCCCGGCCTCGAACCAGTCATGGCGGGCGAACAAGCCGGGACGGATCAGGTCGATGAAGGCACGCGCCTCGGCGCTGAGCACCTTGCCCTTGCGCACCACCACGCCGTAGCTGCGCTGCGGAAAGTACGCGCGCAGGTTGCGTACGCACAGTCGCTCGCGGTCGGCCTCGCGGATGCACATGCCGGTGACGATGGAAATGCCAAGCCCCATGGCCACGTATTGCTTGATCACTTCCCAGCCGCCGACTTCGATGGCGACGTGGTAGGGAACCTTGCGCTTCTGGAAGACCAGGTCGACGAGGCGGTAGGTGGTCAGCCGCTTCGGTGGCAGGATCAAGCCGAATGGCGAGAGATCCTGCAGATTGATTTCGGCCTTCTTCGCCAGTGGATGGTCGAGGGGCGTGATCAGCAGCGGATCGAAATGGTAGAGCGGTTCATAGGAGACATCGTGCGGCACATCGACCATCGAGCCGACGGCGAAGTCGACTTCGTCGGAACGCAACAAGGCCATGCCGTCGGTGCCGGTGACGTTGTGCAGGTTCATGTGCACGTTGTCGTGTTGTTCGCGAAACGCGGCAACCATGTCCGGCAACAGGTACTGGATGGTCGAATTGCCACAGGCGATATCCAGGGTCGACTGACCGCCGCCGCGTGAGCGCGTCAGGAACTCCTCGTCCAGGCCCTCGAGGCCCTCGACCAGGGGTCGCGCCAGTTCGTAGAGGATCTGGCCTTCCGCGGTCAGGGTCACGCGTCGGCGCCGGCGTTCGACCAGCTGGCAGCCGAGTTCGGATTCCAGTGCCGCCAATTGCAGGCTGACCGATGGCTGGGAGAGAAACAGGGCCTCGGCGGCACGGGTCAAGGTGCCGAATTTCACCGCGTAGCAAAAAGCCCGCAATTGCTTGAGACGACTGCCCTTGTAGTAAAAGCGCGGCGCCGGCTCGCTGGCATCGGCACCTTTGCGGCGCGGGTCCGAGGCCATTGTCTTGCCGCGTTTCAGCATTGACGCCGTTCGGCTCAAAGGACGGAACTCCAGTCAATTCAACCAATTGAGCCTACTATCAACAAACTCAATGTGTTGCATTGAAACATTCGTTTTGTCAAATGTAAATGGAAGGCGCTAGTGTGACCTCCCGATCAGGCGAACCCGACATGCCCAATCCAAGCCGCCAAGCCTTGCCAGGCGCTGCAGATGCAGCAGGCATAGAACTGACCGCCGCCGGCAATCCCCGCATTCTTGGCGCCCCGGCACTGGCCTTTGTCGCCGACCTGCAGCGCCGTTTCGATGCCCGGCGCCAGGCGTTGCTTGGCGCCCGCGCGATCCGCCAGGCGCAATTCGATGCCGGCGCATTGCCGGAATTCCTCGCCGAAACCGCGTCGATCCGTGCCGCCGACTGGCAGGTGGCACCGATACCGGCTGCCCTGCTCGATCGACGCATCGAGATCACCGGCCCGGTCGAGCGCAAGATGATCATCAATGCCTTGAACTCGAACGCCAAGGTGTTCATGGCGGATTTCGAGGATTCAACTGCGCCGACCTGGGCCAATGTGATCGACGGACAGGTCAATCTGGCCGATGCGGTGGCCGGCACCATCGACTTCCATGCGGCGGACGGGCGCGTGTACACGCTGCAACCCGATCCGGCCGTGCTCGTGGTGCGCCCGCGCGGCTGGCACCTCGATGAAAAGCATGTGCTGGTCGATGGCGTGCGCGTCAGCGCGGCACTGTTTGATTTCGGCTTGTTCGTCTTCCACAACGCGGCCGCCCTGCAGGCGAGGTCGCGCGGGCCGTACCTGTACCTGCCCAAATTGCAGAGCCACCAGGAAGCGGCGCTGTGGGACGAGGTGATCAGCCACGCGGAGGGCGTCCTCGGCCTCGTTCCCGGCTCGATCAAGGTCACCGTGCTGATCGAAACCCTGCCTGCGGTCTTCGAGATGGACGAGATCCTCTGGGCATTGCGCAGCCGCATCGTCGGCCTCAATTGCGGGCGCTGGGATTACATTTTTTCCTACATCAAGACCTTTCGCGCACGCCGCGAACACGTCCTCCCCGAGCGCGCCCAGGTCGGCATGACGGCTCCCTTCCTCAAGGCCTACAGCGAACTGCTGATCCGCACCTGCCATCGCCGCGGCGCCTTCGCCATGGGCGGCATGGCCGCGCAGATCCCCATCGCCAATGATGCGGAGGCGAACGAGCGGGCCATGGCGCGCGTGCGCGCCGACAAGCAACGCGAGGCGCGCGCCGGCCATGACGGCACCTGGGTCGCGCATCCGGGTCTGATCGCGGTGGCCATGGCGGAATTCGACCAGGTGTTCCAGGGACCCAACCAGCTTGATCGCCTGCGTGAGGATGTTGCGGTCAGCGCCAGTGATCTCTTGGCGGTTCCGCCCGGAACGATCACCGGCACGGGATTCGAGAACAACGTCGATGTCTGCGTGCGTTATCTGGCGGCTTGGCTCGACGGCCTCGGTTGCGTGCCGATCCATCACTTGATGGAGGACGCCGCGACCGCCGAGATCTCGCGCGCCCAGCTCTGGCAATGGCTGCATCACGGCGGCCTGCATCTTGATGACGGCCGCGCCATCGATTTCCAACTGTTCGACGAGGTGCTGGCCGGGTGCGCGGATCGTCTTCCGCAAGCCGGCTTGCCCGGCCAGGCGCGCATTGGCGAAGCCGTGGCCATGCTTGGCGAACTGAGTCACGCCGACGAGCTGGTCGAGTTCCTGACCCTGCCAGCCTACGAACGCCTTCCCTGACAGCCAAACGCGACGACCGGCGCAGGCCGGGCCAACTTCGCATCACCCAGCAGCCGACTCCACTCCGAGCGGATCCACGAGGAGCAAGCCATGAGCAAGACCACGATGCCAACCGCCGCCGAACTCAACCGCGATTGGTCGAGCAATCCACGTTGGGCCGGAATCCGCCGCAACTATACGGCCAAGGACGTGGTGCGCCTGCGCGGCAGCGTGCACATCGAGCACTCGCTGGCCCGCCTTGGTGCGGAAAAACTGTGGACCAGCCTGCACAGCGAACCCTTCGTCAATGCGCTGGGCGCGCTGACCGGCAACCAGGCCATGCAGCAGGTCAAGGCCGGACTCAAGGCCATTTACCTGTCCGGCTGGCAGGTTGCCGCCGATGCCAACCTGGCCGGGCAGATGTATCCGGATCAGTCCCTGTATCCGGCCGATTCGGTGCCGGCGGTGGTCAAGCGCATCAACAATTGCCTGCTGCGCGCCGATCAGCTCAATCACGCCGAAGGCAACGATGCAGTCGATTACCTGCAGCCCATCGTCGCCGATGCCGAGGCTGGTTTTGGTGGCGTGCTGAATGCGTTCGAGTTGATGAAGATGATGATCGAAGCCGGTGCCGCCGGCGTGCATTTCGAAGACCAGCTAGCCTCGGTGAAGAAATGCGGACACATGGGCGGCAAGGTGCTGGTGCCGACCCGCGAAGCCATCGACAAGTTGAACGCCGCGCGCCTGGCTGCCGACGTGCTCGGCGTGCCGACCCTGATCGTTGCCCGCACCGATGCCGAAGCGGCCGACCTGCTGACCAGCGACATCGATGCCAACGACCAGCCGTTCACCACCGGCGAACGCACGGTCGAGGGCTTCTACAAAACCCGCAACGGTCTCGATCAGGCGATCAGCCGTGGTCTCGCCTACGCGCCGTATGCCGACCTGGTCTGGTGTGAAACCGGCAAGCCCGATCTTGAGTTCGCGCGCAAGTTCGCCGAGGCGATCCACGCGCGCTTCCCCGGCAAGCTGCTCGCCTACAACTGTTCGCCGTCATTCAACTGGAAGAAGAATCTCGACGACGCCACGATTGCCCGTTTCCAGAAGGAAATTGCGGGTTATGGCTACAAGTTCCAGTTCATCACGCTGGCGGGCTTCCACGCGCTGAACTACTCGATGTTCAACCTCGCCCACGGCTATGCGCGCCAGCAGATGAGTGCCTTCGTGGAACTGCAGGAGGCGGAATTCGCCGCCGCCGATCGCGGCTTCACCGCGGTGAAGCATCAGCGTGAAGTGGGCACCGGATATTTCGATCAGGTCACCCAGGCCATCCAGCAGGGCCAGTCCTCGACCACGGCATTGACCGGTTCGACCGAAGAGGCACAGTTCACGAGCGGTGAAAAGGCAGCCTGAGGCAGGCGCTGCAAACAGAGCAAACGGGTCGGCGCGCAATGCGCCGACTGCGGAACGGTGGGGTGGGGGGTGACCCGGTGGGAATCCGGGTCGGCTGTTCCGAAGTCGACGCTGCGCGGGAACCGAACCGCTGAGTGGACCCTTGCCTGGTCTGAGGGTTCGACCGGCGGATGCAGCTTCCCACCGTCGTGGATTTCCACGCATGTGGCGAAAGTCATCACCGCCCGACAATTCCGGCCGATTGTTAGGGTAAGATCCTCGGGATTGGGTGGGGAGGGCACCATGTCGATCAAGCAAACCGCCAACAACGTCACTCCGATCGGCGTCGTCGCCCATCGTCCGCGCTCGCCGCTGCTGCCGCGCGAATTGTCCGAGCGCGAGTTGGCGTTGTTCATCTCGGTCAGCGAGCGCCGCGAAGTCAGCCCCGGCGAGGTGATCTTCCGCCGCGGCGAGCTTGGCCGCAGCATGTTCATTGTCGAGAGCGGGCAGATTCGCCTCGAATTCGGCGATGGCATGCCCGACAAGCTCATCGGCCCGCGCGAGTTCTTCGGCGAGCTGACCCTCTTCATTGGCGATCACACGCGCGTCGCCAACGCCGTGGCGACGACCTCGACCGTGATGCACGTGATCGAGCAGCAAACCTATGATCGCCTGCTCGATACCGAGCCGCGCGTGCTTGCCCAGTTCATGCGCCGCTCGTTTGCCTACCTGGTCGCCAGCGAGCAGCAGTTGATCGCCAGCCTGAAGCGGCGCAACGAGGATCTGCTGGTCACCCTTGATTCCCTGCGGCAGACGCAGACCCAGTTGAGTACGGCGCAGCGCCTCGTGCAAACGGATGAATTGACCGGCTTGTGCAATCGCCGCGGCCTGTACATGTTCCTCGAACAACTGGTCGACGCGCGTCTAGGCGGCACCGAGCTCGGCCTGTTGCTGATCGACATCGACCGCTTCAAGCAGATCAACGATCGTTGCGGCCATCTGATTGGCGATCAAGTCCTGCGCGCAATTGCCGAAGAAGTGCAGAGCGCTGCCTCGCCTTGCGATTTGCCGTGCCGGCTTGGCGGTGACGAGTTTGCCCTGTTGACCCAGGTCACCGGTGCCGAGGAACTCGCCTCGCGCGCCGAGCAGATCATCAGCGCGGTGCGGGCGTTGCGCTTCCCGGCCTGCACCGGGCTGCAGATCAGCGTCAGCATTGGCGCGCAACTGTGCGAGGAAGCCGCCGACTGGGCCATCTGGTACAGCGAAACCGATTGCCTGCTGTACGAGGTCAAGGGCCGCGGCGGCGACGGTTACCGCGCGCAGGATTGATCCTCGCTTCGGCGCACATCAACCAGCGCCAGGCATCGCCAACAAACCAGGCTCTGGACTCGACGCCGCAGTCGCCCGTGCGGCGCGCAATCAGTGCACCCAGCGTCCGCCACGTCGGCGCGGCGGGCGTGGCCGCCGGTCGTCATCGCCGTGGCGTACGTACTCATCCTCGCTGACCGGGTGTTCCCGCCAGTACGTGGATACCGCATCGATGGATTCAGGAATGCGCGCCAGGCATTCGTCGTATTCCTCGTCGCTCAAGGCGGCGAATTCGGCATCGCTGTCGAACACCTCGTCCTCGATCGACAAGGCGATGATCGGGCCAAGGAATTGCATGAGATCGGAATCCTGGCCCAACCGTGCTTCCCAGGCCGCCGCACGCAGATCGATGCCGCGACTGAAACCCTCGCACCAGCCACGCGAGGTGAAGGCGGTGCCGCCATCATCGGTCTCGATCTCGCCGAGGATCGGTTCGTAGGCACCGGTCTCGATTTCCAGGGTGACCGAATCATTGAGGCGGGCAAGCAGGGTCAGGATGCGCTCGCCTTCGTCAATGTCGGCGAACGGCTCGTGCAAGACCTCGGGCAGCCATTCATCGGGCGTCGCCGGCGACGGACCAATGGCCAGCGCGGTGAGCAGCCCGTGCACGCCATCAAGGAGCAGGTGATCCTCGCCCGGATGCGCGCGCAGGAACTGATCGAGTTCTTCCAGTTCGCTGTCGGACAGCGATGCGGGCCAGTCGGATTCAGACATCGGCAAGCTCCAGCAAGGCCGGGGCGTGGTCGGACGGCCGCTCCCAGGAGCGCGGTTCACGATCAATGCTGGCGGCCGTGGCGCGTTGCAGCAGCGGTGCGCTGGCCAGCAGCAGATCGATGCGCAGGCCGAGGTCGCGACGGAAACCGGCCTGCCGATAGTCCCACCAGCTGTACTTGCCGGCGGACTGGTCGAATTGGCGGAAGCTGTCGACGAGGCCGAGATCGAGCATGCGCTTGAGCGCCTCGCGCTCGGGCGTCGAGCAAAGGATCTGCTCGTGCCAGGCCACGGGATCATAGACGTCGCGGTCATCCGGGGCGATGTTGAAATCGCCCATCACCAGCAGGCGCGGATCGTTGCGCAGCTCGCCTTCGAGAAAATGCGTGACCTTGGCCAGCCAGTCGAGCTTGTAGCGGTATTTCTCGCTGCCAACCGCCTGGCCGTTGACGACATACAGATTGGCCACGCGCATCTCGCCGATCGTGGCAACGAGGATGCGCCGTTGCGGATCGTCGAGGACCGGCAGGTCGGTGACGACGTCGTGGATCGCCTGTTTCGCCAGCATGGCGACGCCGTTGTAGGTCTTCTGTCCGGAAAATGCGACCGTGTAGCCCAGCGCCTCGATGGCCGCGCGCGGGAACTTCGCGTCCTCCGTCTTCGTTTCCTGGATACCGAGCAGATCCGGTTGCGCCTGCGCGCACCATTGTTCGACATGCGCCAGGCGCACCTTCAGCGAATTGACGTTCCAGGTGGCGACTTTCATGCGCCCAGTTTAGCCGACGTCAACGACTTCCTGCAGGTGTTGCCGGGCGCGCGCTCGACTACCATCCATGCTTCCCGCCAGCCATTGGTTTCCGCATGAACATCGTCGATCTGCGCAGCGACACTGTCACCCAACCCGGCGCGGCAATGCGCGCGGCAATGGCCGCGGCGCCGGTCGGTGATGATGTTTATGGCGAGGATCCCAGCGTGCGCGCCTTGCAGGATCGCCTCGCCGCCGATCTGGGTTTCGCCCGCGGCTTGTTCATGCCCAGCGGAACCCAGGCCAACCTGGTTGCCCTGCTCGCCCATTGCCAGCGCGGCGACGAGTACCTCGTCGGCATGGAGGCGCACACCTACAAATACGAAGCCGGTGGGGCCGCCGTGCTGGGCTCGATCCAGCCGCAGCCGGTGGCCAATGCAGACGATGGCAGCCTGGCGCTCGAATTGCTGGACAAGGCGGTGAAGCCGGATGATCCCCATTTCGCGCGCACGCGACTGCTTGCCCTCGAAAACACCTGGCAGGGCCGCGTCCTCCCCCAGGATTATGTGAAGCGCGCCATCCACTGGGCCCGCGCGCGCGGCCTTGGCCTGCATCTGGATGGTGCACGCCTGTTCAATGCGGCGATTGCCAGCGGCACGACGCCGGCGGAGTTGGCCGCCGGATTCGATACGGTGTCCGTGTGCCTGTCCAAGGGCCTCGGTGCGCCGGTCGGTTCGGTGCTGCTCGGCAGCGAAAGCCTGATCGGGAGTGCAAGGCGCTGGCGCAAGATGCTCGGCGGCGGCATGCGCCAGTCGGGCATCCTCGCTGCCGCCGGTTTGCATGCGCTCGATCATCATGTCGCGCGCCTGGCCGAGGATCATGCGCGTGCGCAAACCCTGGCCGCCGGCCTGCGTGCGATCAAGGGCATCCGCGTGCAGGCCTGCCACACCAACATGGTCTTCATCGATGTTCCCGCCGAGCGCCTGCGCGACCTCGATCGACACCTGCGCGAGGCCGGCGTGCGCGCGAGCATCGGCTACCTGCCCAGCGTGCGCCTGGTCACCCATCTCGACATCGACGACGCGGCGCTCGCCCGCGCGATCGAGGCGTTTGCCCGGTTTTCCTAGGCTGGCTTCATCAGGCTGGCGAAATCGACACGCTTGCTCAGGCGTCCCTCACCGAGATGCTTGCCTTGCACATAGTCGACGCCGGCCGTGCGCAAGGCCAGCATGGTTTCCTCGTCATCGACCTCGCCGGCGAGCACACCCATGCCCAGCGAATGGGCAAGTTGCACGATGGACGAGACCACCTCGCGATCATGCGCCTCGCTGGCGACGCGCTGCACCACGCTGCGGTCGATGCGCACGAAATCGCCGGGCAGCCGCTGTGCGCGCAGGTGCGGCATCAGGCCGCTCTCGGCATCGCTGCCGTTGAGCACGAAGCGGCAGCCGATGGCATGCAGGCGGGTGATGAAATGCAGGGCCGCCGGCAGGTTGGCCAGTTCCGGATTGTCGCGGATCTCGAAAAGCAGCCGGTCCGCGGAAACGCCGGTGTTGACGATGGATCGCTCGATTGATTCCAGTGAGTCGGGATCGGCAAGCGTGGCTGGCGACAGGCGGATGACCAGGCCCAATGGCGTCGCCCGGTTCACTGGGCTGGCCAGTTGCAGCAACAGGCTGTTGACCGCCCAGAGATCAATGCGCTGCACCATGCCGACGCGCTCGGCAAGTGGAATGAATGCGCGCGGCAGGATCAGCTGGCCACCCTTGCCGACCATGCGCAATTGCACGAAGAACAGCGGACTGTCGCTGTTGCGACCACTTTGCCAACCGATGCCTTCGGGTATCTGCGCCGGTGCCACGGGCAGGTCGCGGGTGGCAACCAGCGGTTGCACGAGGATGACGAAGCGGGCCTGTTCCAGGGCCACGCGCAAGCGTTCACTGGGTGCGCTGACTGCCGTTGTCGCCTCGAAGGTGGCGGTCGCTGCCGGCGTTGCCATGGCGGCTTCGGCGGTGTTGCCGGCGTCTGCGGCGGACGGCACCGCCGGGGCGAAGCTGCGGGTCGCCGCGCGGGCTGCCGCAAGCGCCTCATCGGCACTCGTCGTGCGTGGACTCAACAGCTCCGCGCCAACCCGCGCGAGGATGCGGTGGCGGCTGTCGCCGACGCTGTATTCGCGCTCGGCGAGCAAGCGCTGGAAACTCTCGACGAGCACGTCGATGTTGTCGACCTGCACCTGGGTGAGCAGCAACAGGAAACTGTCGCCTTCACCGCGGGCCAGCACGTCGCCCTCGCGCAGGCGATGCGCCAGGGCGTGCGCCACCGTGCGCAGCAGCTCGTCGCCGCGTGGCGGGGAATGCGCGTCGTCGCGATCGATCTCGACATGGATCAGCGCCGAATAGCCACCGTTGTCGCGCAGGCGTGCAATCTCGCCAATCAGGCGCTGGCGCAGATGCCGCGCGTTCGGCAGGCCGGTCAGCGGATCGTGGCTGAGCTCCCAGCGCAGGCGCTCGGCGGTGCGTCGTTCGGCAATGTCGCGAAACACCACCACGGCCCCGGGGGTGCGCCGGTTGCTGGCCAGCGGCAAGACCGTGTATTCGACCGGTATTCCGCTGCCATCGCGGCGCCGGAACATGGTTTCGATCTGGTGCACCGCCACGCCGTCGGCATAGGCGCGACTCAACGGCGAGCTGCGCGGCGACTCCTGCGGATGGATCGCCGCCTGGGCGAGCAGGCCGACCAGGTCGTTGTCATCGCCATAGCCGAGCAGGCGCAGCCCGGTCGGGTTGACGAAACTGATGCGGCCATCGCCATCGACGCCGAACACGCCATCGCCAACCGAACCGAGGATGCCGTCGAGCTGCTCGCGATCCATCTCCGCCGAGCGGCGCATCTCGATGGTGCGCGCCAGCGTGCGGATGCGCGCCAGGAACAACTCGCGCGCTTCGTTCTTGAACATGCATTCGCTGGCACCGGCCTGCAGGCAGCGGCGGATGATGTCCTCGCGATAGCTGCCGGTGATCACCGCCAGGATGGGCGGATCCTCGCGCTCGCTCAAGCGCTTGCACAGCTCGTCGCCGCTGCCGTCCGGCAGGAAATAGTCGACGACGACGAGATCGTAGTGGTTCTCCGCGGCCAGCTTGTCCGCCTCGGCGATGGAGGCGGCGACATCCACCGCATAGCCATTGCGTTCGAGCATGTCGCTGTAGGCCAGGCATACGCTCTTGGAATCATCGACGAAGAGGATGCGGATGCGCTCGACCGATTCGGCCGCCGCCGCGTCCGCGGAAAAATCGTCCGGGGCAAGCTCGATCACGCTGTTCGGGATGCGGCTGAACTGCGACCACAGCAGGAAGCGCCCGCGCAGGGTGGCCGCCACCCACTTGCGCACCTCGGCGGATTCCTCATGCGCCATCAACAGGGTTGCCGGTGCCGCCGGCGAGTCGCGGGTGAATTCGAGCAGGGCCTGGTACTCGCGCGTCGGCCGCGCGGGCGCACCGACGATGGCCAGCGAATAAGGTGGATCACCACCCGCCGAACTGCCGATGCGGCGCAGGTGATCGAGGGCTTCCAGGTAGTTGCCGATTTCCGCGCGCACCGGCAACCCCGCCGCGTCCAGCGTGCGGCGCAACAGATGATTAAGGGTGGTCGATCGTTCGACTAGCAGGATTCCGCTCAACGGGGGCCTCAAGATCATCCGCAATCAAAGCGCCAGAGACGCGCTGCAGTCGCCGGCAACGACAGCTGCATGGCGATCCTCGTCGCGACCAGCTCCCCGCGCGACGCCGCACATGAGAGCAGCACACGTTGCGCTTTGCAAGGCCGCAAAAAGTGCAACTGCGGCACCTGGGCGGCCCGGCTTCGGTGTATGGCCGGGTTTCATTACAATGTCGGCAAGACCGCACAGCGAGCCCGCCATGACATTTCCTCATACCCGCATGCGTCGCATGCGCCGCGATGCGTTTTCGCGCGCGTTGATGCGTGAGACCACGCTGACCTGCAACGACCTGATCATGGTTGCCTTTGTCATCGACGGCAGCGATCGGCGCGAGGCGGTCGCCTCGATGCCGGGCGTCGAGCGCCTGTCGATCGATCACCTGCTCGTGCTCGCCGATCAGTGTGTCGCCCTCGGCATTCCGGCACTGGCCCTGTTTCCATCGGTCGATGCGCGCATGAAATCGCTCGATGCGGCCGAGGCGTGGAATGCGCAGGGCCTGTTCCAGCGCGCCGCGCGCGCACTCAAGGCACGCCATCCGCAACTCGGCCTGATTGGCGACGTGGCACTGGATCCCTACACCACGCACGGCCAAGACGGCATCATCGATGGCGATGGCTACGTGCTCAACGACATCACCATCGAGGCCCTGGTGCGCATGGCCCTGGCCCAGGCAGAAGCCGGTTTCGACATCGTCGCCCCGTCGGACATGATGGACGGGCGCATTGGCGCCATTCGCGAAGCGCTCGAACAGGCCGGCCACGTCAACACGCGCATCCTCAGCTATTCGGCGAAATATGCCTCGGCCTTCTATGGCCCGTTCCGCGATGCGGTCGGTTCCTCGGCCAATCTCGGCAAGGGCGACAAGCACACCTACCAGATGGATGTCGGCAACAGCGACGAGGCACTGCGTGAAGTCGAGCTGGATCTCGCCGAAGGCGCCGACATGGTCATGGTCAAGCCGGGCCTGCCGTATCTGGATGTCGTGCGCCGGGTCAAGGATCACTTCGGCGCGCCGACCTTCGTCTATCAGGTCAGCGGTGAATACGCGATGCTCAAGGCTGCCGCGCAGAACGGCTGGCTGGATGAGCGCGCCGTCGTCCTCGAAGCGCTGACGGCGATGAAGCGCGCCGGTGCCGACGCGATCCTCAGCTACTACGCCATTGATGCCGCGCGCTGGTTGCGCGCAGACTGAAAGCTGCCTGATCCGTCGCTCAATCCGGAGTCCCGCATGCAAATCATCGAAGACGAAGCCACCGGCCAGACCGCCGCACAGGGTGGCCCGGGCCTGTATGCGGTATTCGGACAACCGATTGCGCATTCGCTGTCGCCACGCATCCATGCGGCGTTCTCGCGCCAGCTTTCGATTCCATTGGACTATCAGGCAATCGAGGCCTCGGCCGAGACCTTTGTCGGCGCACTTGCCGCCTTTGCCGCGCGCGGCGGACTTGGTGCCAACGTGACCCTGCCACTGAAGCAGCTGGCGGCGCGGTTTTGCCTGTCGATCAGTGAACGCGCGCGCCAAGCCGACAGCGTCAACACCCTTGTCCGTCGAGGCGAAGGCTGGCATGGCGAGACCACCGACGGCGCCGGCCTGGTGCGCGACATCACCGGCCGACACCGCCTGTATGTGCGTGGTCGCCGCACCCTCCTGCTCGGTGCCGGCGGTGCTGCGCGCGCGGTGGCCTTTGCCGTGCTCGATGCCGGCATCTCCGAACTGACCATTGCCAACCGCACGCCCGAGCATGCCGACGCGCTCGCCGATGCCATCGGCCAGCCCGAGCGGGTGACCACGCGCTACTGGAACGATCTCGGCAACTGGGGCGGTTTTGACTTGATCATCAATGCCACCTCGGCGGGTCATCACGGCGAGTCGCTGGACTTGCCGGCCTCGGTGATCGCCTCGCGCGCGATCTGCTACGACTTGTCCTACGCCAAGGCCTCGTTCAAGTTTCTCGCCTGGGCGCGCAGCGTCGGTGCCGGGCACGCCCTCGATGGCCTTGGCATGCTCGTCGAGCAAGCGGCGGAAGCATTCGAGATCTGGCACGGCCAGCGTCCCGACACCGACGAGATCTACGCCGAACTGCGTGCCTACCTGCCCGGCGATTCCGAGGATTGACGGGTGCTGGCTTGCCGCAGCGGTTGCGGTGCCTGCTGCATAGCGCCTTCGATCTCCTCGCCGATTCCCGGCATGCCCGACGGCAAGCCGGCCGGCGTGCGCTGCGTGCAGCTGACCGAACACAACCGCTGCGCGATTTTCGGCATGCCGGAACGCCCCGCCGTGTGCGTGCAACTGCGCCCCGAGCCGATCATGTGCGGTGCCGATACGGCGGCGGCGATGGCTTACCTGCAGGACCTTGAACGGCAGACCGCGCCTGCCTGAGACCAGCGGCTCAGATGGCAGCCGGCGGCAACAACAGTTGATACATGGCGATGATGCCCCAGCCGATGTTCAACACGCTGAATGCGCCCAACGCGATCGACCAGGCGTGGCTGCGTTTTGCCCAAATGGATTCCGTGCCGGAAAAATGCGCGGCGAGGCCGAGGGCAAGGCCGAGCAAGCCTGCCGCCAGCCACCACGGTTGCACGATCAGGAAGCGCCGCGTCAGCTCGGGCAGCGCATCCACATCATGCGTGTCGAAGAGCCTGGAAAAGACCAGCCAGCAGACGATGCTGAAGACGATGGCGGTGATCGGCGAGAGCATGCCGAGGGCCCGGTCCGGACGGCTGCGATGATGCGCGGACACGGATCAATCTCCACTTTGCCGCAGATACTGGTCTTTCAGGCGCACGTAGTTCTGCGCCGAGTAGTAGAGCCTTTCGATTTCCTCATCGCTGAGCTTGCGCGTGAAGCGTGCCGGATTGCCCAGCCAGAGTTCGCCTTCGCCAACCACCTTGCCCGGGCTGAGCATCGCCCCGGCACCGATCATGCTGTGCCGGCGCACCACGGCACCATCGAGGAGGGTCGCATGGATGCCGATCAGGCAGGCATCCTCGACCGTGCAGGCGTGCAGCACCGCGGCGTGGCCCACGGTGACGTCGGCGCCGATCAGCAGCGGCGAACCGCCGGGCGTGTACGGGCCATCATGGGTGACATGCAGCACCGCGCCATCCTGGATGCTGCTGCGCGCGCCGACGCGGATGCGCTGCACGTCGCCGCGCAGCACCGCACCCGGCCAGATCGAGGCATCCTCGCCCAGCTCGACATCGCCAATGACGAGGGCGTCGGCATCGACATAGGCATTCGCTCCGAGGCGGGGAACGATGCCATTGAAGGCACGAATGTTCATCTGCGGAATCCGGGCGGGAAGGCGGGAAAACTATCACGAGCCGGCCGCTGCCGGCTGCCCGGTCGCAAAGCCCGGGCATCGACGACGGCGTTGTCCTAGACTGGACACATGAACATGCCTGAATCCCTCGATCTGGACGCCTTGCTGGCCCGGCAAAGAGCCGCCTGGAGCGCGAATACTCCCAGCGTCGCACAACGCCTGCGCGACCTGGGCAGCCTGCGTGAAGTCCTCAAGCGGCGCTTCGACGAACTCGCCGAGGCGATGAGCGCGGATTTCGGCCGCCGCTCGAAACACGAGAGCCTGCTCACCGACGGCATGACCGTGCTGCACGAGATCGACCACATGCGCCGCCATCTGGCGCGCTGGTCACGCTCGCGGCACCGGCTCGCCGACTGGTTGTTCTGGCCGGCGCGCACCGAGGTGCAGCAACGCCCGCTGGGAGTCGTCGGCATCATTTCGCCGTGGAACTACCCGGTCAACCTGGCCTTGATTCCGCTGGTCTCGGCGATCGCCGCCGGCAACCACGTGATGCTCAAGCCCTCCGAACACACGCCGCGCACCTCGGCGTTGCTGCGCGACCTGCTGGCCGAGGTGTTTGCGGAGGAACGCGTGGCGACCATCCTCGGCGGCCCCGAGCTGGCCGCGCGCTTTGCCGCATTGCCGTTTGATCACCTGTTCTTCACCGGTTCGACCGAGGTCGGCCGCAAGGTCATGGCCGCAGCCGCGCCGAACCTGACCCCGGTGACCCTCGAACTCGGCGGCAAGTCGCCGGCCATCATCGCCCCGGATTATCCGATCGCCACCGCCGCCCAGCGCATTGCCGCGGCAAAGCTGCTGAATGCCGGACAGACCTGCATTGCCCCCGACTATGTGCTCGTTCCGAACGACCAGCGCGAGGCCTTCGTCGAGGCGATGCGCGCCTATGTGGCGCGGCACTATCCGCAATTGCAGACCACGCCGGATTACACCAGCATCGTCCATGACGGCCATTACCGGCGCCTGCATGCCCTCGCCGACGAGGCGCGCCAGGCCGGGGCGAAAGTCATCAGCTTGCCCGACGAGTCCGCGCACGACGCCGGACGTCGCGTGTTCGCGCCAACCCTGGTCATCGATCCGGATCCGGCCTTGCGCGTGATGCAGGAGGAAATCTTCGGGCCGATCCTGCCGGTCATTGGCTATGCGCGCATCGAGGAAGCCATCGCCTTCGTCAACGCACGGCCACGGCCGCTGGCCTTCTACCATTTCGACCTGCAGCGCCGGCGCACGCGCCAGGTGTTGCGCTCGGTGCTGGCTGGTGGCGTCACCGTCAACGATTGCGTCCTGCACATTGCACAGAGCAAATTGCCGTTTGGCGGCGTCGGCCCCTCGGGCATGGGCCACTACCACGGCCATGCCGGATTCCTCACCTTCTCCAAGCAGATGCCGGTGCTCTACCAGGCGCGCTGGTCGTCGATGGCCCTGCTGCGCCCGCCGTACGCGAAACTGGCGGATTTCGTCACCCGCATGCTGACCCGCTGACAGCCAAAGCCCGGTTCAGGCCAGGCCGACTATCCTTGCCAGCCATTGTTTTTGCGCCGATGGCGTCAAGATTGCATGTCCGTGCAGTCCCGCGCCGATCCGGCACCACGATTCGATGATGAACAAACCTGAATACATTCCGGCCCGGCGCAATGCGCCGGAGACCGAGGAGGAACTGGCCGGTCGCGTCAGCCGGCAACTGCTCGACCTGCTCGGCAGCGTGCCGCTGACCGAGGAGACCCGCGGTGCCAACAGCGCGGCGCGCGTGCAGGCGCTGACCAAGTCCGCCTCGAACAAGGCCGCGCTGGCGGCCGGCACCCTGGCTCTACCGCCCGGACCGCTGGGCTGGCTGACCATCATTCCGGAACTGGTGGCGATCTGGCGCATCCAGGCGCAGCTGGTCGCCGACATCTCGGGTGCCTATGGCGTCAGCGCGCGGTTGAATCGCGAACAGATGATGTATTGCCTGTTTCGGCATGCCGCCGCGCAGGCCGTGCGCGACCTGGTCGTGCAGGTCGGTGGCCGCCTGATTGCGCAGGATGTGCCCATGCGCGTGCTTGAGCGCGTGGCCACGGCCATTGGCATCCGCGTGACCAAGCGCATCGTCGGTGGCGGCATTTCGCGCTGGTTGCCGGTGATCGGTGCCGTCGGCGTCGGTGTCTATGCCTGGTACGACACGCGCCAGGTCGCGCGTACCGCCATCCAGTTGTTCGGCGGCGGCCCGAGCAGTGTCGACAGCGTGCTTGCGGCCATGGACGAGGAGGATGCGCAGCTGGCCCGGCAAGCCGAGGCGGAACAGCAGGGATCCGCCGCGCAAGCCCTGGGCCGCAGCGCCTGAAACAGTTTCAGCGCGGCCATCCCGGCATGCCGCGACCATGCCCGTGCAGCCGCGCCCTTGCGCCGGCGGCAAGCATCCGACCCGACGTGCTCACCCCGGCCAGGCATCACCGGCAATCCCGCCTGGCCTGACCCGGCAAATGCGGTTGCGGCCTTCGGCCTTGGCCCGGTACAGCGCCGTGTCCGCTTCGCGCAGCAAGTCCGCGCCGTCTTCTTCCGCGTCCGGCACGCGACTCATGATGCCGGCGCTGATGGTGATCGTCTGCGTGTCGTTGCCCAGCGTCCGCGGTGGCAAGGCCTCGACCAGGGCGCGCATGCGCTCGGCGCAACGCTCGACCACCTCGATACCCGCGTCGATCATCAGGCAGGCAAACTCCTCGCCGCCAAAGCGCGATACCAGATCCTGCTCGCGGGTTGCGCTTTGCAGGGCCTGGGCAATCGCGCGCAAGGCGACATCGCCGGCCAGGTGGCCGTGGCGGTCGTTGTACTCCTTGAAATGATCGACATCGATGACGATCAGGCCGATTGGCAGCGCGCGCGCCCGGGCCCGCTCGATCGCCGTATTGATGGCCTCCATCAGGCGTCGTCGGTTGGCGACGCCGGTCAACGGGTCCTGGTAGGAAAGCTCGGTCAGGCGCTGGTTTGCAGAGCGGATTTCCGAGGTGCGCCGGGCGACTTCCAGTTTGAGGTGCCGCTGGCGCCGGCGCAGGCCGTGGTTGTAGAGCATGACCAGGCCAAGGGCCAGCGCCAGCGCCGCCAGCCCCAGCAGGATGCGGATCCAGGCCTGCTCGAACCAGTGCGCCTGGATGGAGAATTCAAGCGCGATCGGTGCGCTGACGATCCCCGCGTAATCCCGCCCTTCCACCTGCAGCGTGTATTGACCCGGGGGAATCCGGCTGAAGCGCCGGTGATGCTCGGTACCCCACGCCGATGCCGCCGGCTCCAGGCCGACCAGCTGGCTGCGATAAGTCGATTCCTGCTCGCGGAATCCGGAAAGGACGGCAAAGGCAATGTCGATTTCCCGGGTACCGGCCGGCAGGATCCGCGGCGCATCCGCAGACGCATCCAGCAGCTCGCCGTCGACACGCAATTCGGTGAAGCGCAAGGGATTCGGCTGCGCTTGCTGCGCGCGCGTGGTGACATTCGGGTCGTACATGCTGAGGCCGCCCAGCGTGCCGACCCAGTAGCGGTCATGCGCGTCGACGAACTGCGCGTTGGTGTTGCATTCGTCATGCACGAGGCCATCGCGGCGGCGGAACACGCGCTCGTCATAGTGCCCGTCGGGCGCGGGCGTCAGTTGCTGGACGCCGTTGTTGGTGCAGACATAAATGCGCCCCTGGCTGTCCTCGGTGACCGTGTAGATGGTCGGGTCGGGCGGTGGCGGAATGCCGTTGTCGTCCAGCAGCACGGGCTGCTCGGGGTTGCCCACATCCAGGCGCAGGATGCCCTTGCGGTTGCTTGCCGCCCACAGCGTCGGCCGCGGCGCATGCTTGAGCAGGATGACATCGCGAAAACTGTCCGCCGGCAGGCCCGGAATCAGCTTCCATTGCAGGCCATTGAACAAGGCCAGGCCCTGGTTGCTGGCCGCCCACAGCCAGGAGCGGCCATGCGCGTCGATCTGCTCGGTCATGTTGATGACCGCCCACGGCTGGCTCGCGCCATCGGCAAGGTATTGCGTCCACTGCCCCTGCCGCAGGCGATAGGCACCGCTGTGCAGGGTGCCGAACCAGGTTTCCGTGGCGGCACCTTCGCCACGCGACAGCGCAAACGCCGCAAGTTCGTCGGTGTTCTTCGGCCACGGCGAGGCAACGGGAATGAAATCGAGGTTGTCGTCGATACGCAGCAACTCGCCGTTGATCAGGCTGACCAGGCGCTGCGTTCCGCCCGCGCCATCGGCCAGGCGCCAGACCTGGCGCACGCCTTCGTGCGGCAGCATGCCGTTGGCAAGCGTGAAGTGGCGCCATTCGCCATTCTGCAGCAGGGCCAGTCCTTCCTTGGCGCTGCCGACCCAAAGGCGTTCGCCGCCCTTGCCATCGGCTTCCAGCATCACGGCGAAGATGCCGTTCTCGCGTGCGCCGAGGAGCGACACGGTTTGCCATTGGCTGTTGGTCAATGCCGTGCGCGCGATGCCGCCTTCGGTGGCCAGCCAGAGTACTTCGGTGGCGTCGGCGTTGCGCTGCAGCTTGATGCCGCGCACGGCATCGGCGGGCAGGCCGTTGCGCCGGTCGAAAGTTGCGAAGCGGTCGTTGCGAAAGCGCAGCAGGCCGGCGCGTGAGGCCAGCCAGAGCGTGCGCTGGCCGCGCGCGGAATAGGTGGCGCGCGCCGAATAGATCGACTCCGTCGGCAACTCTCCACGCGCCGCGCGCCAGCGGCGAATGCCGTCGTTGCGGATGCGGATCAGTCCGTCGCCGTAGGTGAGCACCCACAATTCCTCGGCATCACCATCATGCGTGCGCAGCAAGTCGGTCGTGTGCAGGGTGGCAAAGCCGGGCTGCTCGAAGCGCTGCCAGGGATTCGTCTTGCCGTGGTCGGCAAGCGTGCGATACCAGAGGCCGTCGCTGCCGGTGCCCATCCATTGCCGCGGCTGGCCAAACAGCGTTTCACTCTGCTCGATGCGCGCCAGAGGCCCGGTCCGGACCGAGTCGTTGCCGGGATCTTCCTGCCAGCGATCACCCACCAACTGGCGGAAACCATGCTCCTCGCTGACCCAGAATTGCGGCGTGCCATCGGCCAGGAAGGTATCCGAGAAACGCTGGTGGAAGGCGTTGCGGCTGGGATCGAGCGACCAGGCGCGGCCGTCGTGGCGGGCCAGGCCCTCGCGCTCGAAAATCGCCCACAGGTTGCCTCGCGCATCGACCTGCATGTCGCGCACCAGGCTGTGCGCCTGGGCAAAGGGCCACGGCGTCCAGCGGTAGCCGTCAAAGCGTGCCAGTCCCGAAGCGGAGCCGGCCCAGACAAAGCCCTGCTTGTCCCAGCCGACGGTGCTCCAGATCTCGTCGGAAAGGCCTTCGCTGGAGGAGTACACGGTGAAGGTCGGCGGGCTTTCGTCGGCCACGTCGATCGGCCGCAGCGCCGGTTCCGCAGCAGCCAGGCCGCTGCAGAAGGCGAGGAACAACAACGAGAAAAGCGGGCGCAGGCAGGTCAGCAGACGGGCATTCCCTGGATGGGTCGAAGTGGACGATGCGCGGCGAGCGGCCGCACGCAAGCTTCACATGCATGAAGCGTGCCCTCATCGAGCGCAATCCATGTGCCGACGCACGCGCACTGCCCATGCCCGAGCGCCGCCACGCCCGCCGCGATCCTCGTGGCGCGACCGCGAATGGGCCTTGATTCAGGCCGGGCGTCGTCCGCGCACGAGGACGGCATGCACAAACACCAGGATCAGCAAGGCCATGCCGATCGCCAGCCATTCCGCGCGCGACAGCGTGGCCAGGATGGCGATCATCGCCAGGCTCGAGATGGCCGGAACCAGTGCGCCGCCGGGCAGCACGAAGGGCTTGCCAGCACTGCGCACATCGCGCTTCTGCGCGACGCCGGTGGCCAGGCTGACAGCAAGGTAGATCAGGCAGTTGGCGCCGCCGGAAACCAGCGCCAGCGCCTCGAAATTGCCGACCACGGCGAGGCCGAATCCCACCAGGCCGTGGCTGAGGATGGCCAGCAGCGGCACGCGATGGCTGGCGCTGACGCGACCGAAGGCGGCAGGCAGATAACCGTCGCGACCCAGCGCATAGAGCAGGCGCGAGGAGGCCAGCAGGTTGCCCATCATGAAACCGCCCATGGATACGCCGGCGGTGATCAGCAGGATGACCAGGCCCGGCGACCACATGCTGCCGGCGGCATCGGCCAACGGTGCCTTGCTGGTCGCCAGCAGCGGCCCGAGGATGCCCTGGGTGACGATCTGTATGCCCATGTACAGCAAGACCACGACAAGGATCGCCGCCAGCGTCGCGCGCGGCACGCTGTGCGCGGCATCGCGCAATTCACCCGAAGGAATCAGCGCGGTCTCCATGCCCGAGTAGGCAAACATGACCAGCACCATGGATGCGCCAAGGGTCGGCCAGGACGGGATCTCCAGCCAGCTGATCTGGCTCCAGTCGACGAACGGGAGTCCGATCAAGGCAAGCAGGAACAGCGGCGTCAGTTTCAGCGTGGCGAGGATGTTGATCGCGCGCGTGCCGAGGCGCACGCCAAATGCATTGAGGGTGATCAGCGCCGCATACAGGGCGACCATGAACAGCGTTCGCCACAGCGGTTGCTCAAGTTGCGGCCAGGCGCGCGCGACCTGCAGGAACAGTGCCGATGCCACGGCACCGCTGGAGGCGGCATTGCAGATCCACATCAAGGCCCCGGCGATGAATCCGGCAAACGGCCCGAAGGCTGCGCCGACATAGGTGTAAGGCCCGCCGGTGGTCGCCGCGCGACTGCCGATGGCGGCGAAACACAGGGCAATCGGCACGATCGCCAAGGCCCCGGCAAGGAAGGCGAGCGGTGCCGAGGAACCCATGCGCGTGAACAGCAGGGCCGGCAACAGGAAGATGCCCGAGCCGACAATGATGTTGATGATGGCCGCAGCCAGGGAAACGCCGCCGACCGCACGCACCAGGGCTGCTTCACCGTGCAGGATTGCCGCAGGCACTGGCGGTCTTGGCGTCGAGGTCATGCGCGGTTCCGTGGCGAGGCGAAAGGCGCAAGCGTGCCACAGTTTCGGCTGCCCCACGGCAGCAGCCGAATGCCCGTGATGCACCCGCGTCACCACCATGTGGCCACCTGGCGCTGGCAGCCAGCCACCCTTGGCAGCGCTCGACGTGGCGTGAACTGGGTCACGGTTCAACCTGGAACTGTTCGACAGCGGAGCCGGTGCGCACAGGCAATATGATGGCGTCGCGGTCAGCCAGGCCGTGGCCAACACTCAGGGAGAGCGTCATGAACAAAACGATATCCGGCATCGCGGTTGCGGCGATGCTGTTCGGTCCTGCCTCACCGGTTTTCGCAAGCGACGGGATCAGTGGTGCGCCCGCTTCGGCACAAGGCATCAACTACCACCACATGCCGGGGCCGGACATGGCGGCTGACGGGAGCCTTGCGCCCAACGGCGTTGTCGCCAATGGGTACCTTTTCCTGGCCGGCTCGGCATTCACCCCGCGCACCAGCACGCAAACGGTTACCTATCCCAGTTCCGGCTGCTCCAATTCGTCGGCCGCCCTCACCACCAGCCTCGAACTTCCCCAAGGCGCAAGCATCCTCGGTGTCCGCCTCTTCTACTACAACAGTGGTACGCCATCCGACGTCGGCCTGTTCCTGACTACCTATCCGGGCGACGGCAGCTCCATCGACCAATTGACGGGAAATTCAACCCTCAATACCGGTTATTCCAGCGAATACTTCAACCTGGCCGTGCCGGTGGTTGTCGACAACATTTCCCGCGCCCATGTGCTGACCGGAGTGACGGGTGGCGTGACCCGCCTTTGCGGCATGCGCGTCTTCTACTCACCCTAGGACACGGCCATGATGACCAGCATTCGAAAACCCGTGTCGATGATCGCCAGCGGCGTGTTCATGCTTGCGGCGGCCATGCCGATGGCAGCGACCGCGGGCGATCAGCCACTCCCCCCACGCGCGCCAGACCTCGCCCAAGCGGACCAACCGGCCGGAACCGTGTTCAATTACCTGTTCATTGCGGGCGCAACCTTCCATCCCTTGGAGAGCGCCACGGCCTTCGCCTATTCGGGCGCCGGCTGCATCCACAAGACCGGCGGCAGCGGCAACTTGTTCGCGCACAAGGTGGTGTTGCCGGAAGGAGCGGTCGTGCATTACCTGCGCCTTTACTTCTTCGACACCTCAACCGAGAAAGTCACCGCGTTCTTCACCACCTACGACGCAGCGGGCGGATTCAACGAGCTCACCAGCGTTTCATCGACAAACGACGCCGGTGGCTTTGCCTCGACTCTGTCGCCGGAAATCAGTTACACGGTCGACAATTTCAGCGCACCGATCAACCTGGTGGCCAATCTTGGTGCCCAGAACAACAACACATTGCGCTTTTGCGGCATGCGCATTGCCTACGAACCGCCGGTCCTCGACACGATCTTCAAGGATGGTTTCGACCCGCAACCGCTTTGACCAGGGCCGCGCACGCACAACACTGGCCAGCCCCGACCATGACCCTGCCGATTCCGGCAGGGTCCTTGCGTTTTGCGCTCAGCCGTCGCTGCCCCTCGCATCGGCATCCTTGATCGGGCGGGATGCGCGGGCAACGCGCCTGGGGCTTTTCGGCCTGGCCTTGCCTGCAGGCAGCAGCGAGGTGAGTTGCTGGTAGCGCTCGAACAGGAAGGCCACGCGCTCGGCGTCGGTGCCGAGCCTGGGGGCTTTGCGCCCGGCGGCTTTTTCGGCAGCGACATAAGCGGCGTCGACGGCGCGGTCGAGGGTCTGGTGCGCCTTGACCAGGGCCGGCGGCATGCTCAACGGGTCGTACAGGTCGGCCAGGGTGCTGTCGGGGAAGGCGGCGCGGGCGTCGAGCACGGCTTGCGCGGCGGTTTCGATGGCGGCGCGGTGCTTGGCGTCCGGCGACTCGGGCCAGGGGAAGTTGTTGTAGACGATCGTGTTGGAATATTGATAGCGGCTCTCTAAGCGACCACAGGTATATCGCATCCAAGCCATGTGCATTGTTGACTGCAGCACGCCGAGATCGAAGAGGGTGGCGCCGGGCACGACCAACACGGAAGGTGTCGTTATGTAATCGGGTGTTAAGAACCCGAGAGGCACATAGTGCCGACGCTCTGAAGACACTTTGGGGATGACAAGGAAAGCGGCATCGGGCTGCCTGTCCTCACCGAAAAGGGTGGGGAATTTTGCACTCTCCCGGGTTGAGAGCTTCTTGCTACGAAGTCGCTCTTGCCGAACAAGTTCGACTCGTTCTGTGATGGCAGGCATGGTGCGCAATTCGGCCGGAGAGATTCCGTTGAGCCAGAGGCACCACCCCATGTCGCCGTTCAGAAACCCGTCGCCACCGAGGCATCGGCGAATCCACTTTGAAACACCGAGTGTCGACGCCACCAGCGCATCGCGTTGACTCTTGTCCAACATGAAGTGGCCGAAGTCGACAGCCTTGTTGCCGAAGACCATTGATGGCGCATTACAAAGGGGCGACATTCGCTTGGGGAGAGCGACGTCTGCTGCGTCGACAAGATATGCATTGATATTCCGCACCAAGGTTTCGTGTGGGTGTCCATCAGGCCTCGCGTAATCGAATAGTCGCCTGTTGGTAGGTGAAGCCAAGCCGAACCCAATAACCACGCAATGCACTGCCGCCCTGCCACGCGCTTCGTTGCTCCACTTGAAGGTTCGATGCGCAAACTGGATATGTACACCGAAGCGATACAACTCGCTCCAGAGCACGCCAACTTGCTCGCCTTGCGTGATGGAATTGGTGGAGACGAAGGCGCAGCGAATCGCAGTGCCGTGAATGTACTTGGTCGCGAGCAAGTACCACGCAGCCACGAAATCCAGCACCCCCGCACTCTTGACCCCAGAAAACACTGCGGCCATATCCGCTTTCTGCGCGGCGTTCTGCTCCTTCTTCCCCACAAACGGCGGATTGCCAAGGATGAAACTCAGCGCCTCCGGCTTCACCACATCCTTCCAGTCGATCCGCAATGCGTTGCCGTGGACGATGGTCGGGCTCTTGGTCAGCGGCAGCCGCGCGAAGTATTCACCGAACTGTTCGGCCACACGCAGGTTCATCTGGTGGTCCATCAGCCACAGTGCGACCTGGGCGATCTGCGCGGGGAACTCCTCGATCTCGATGCCGTAGAACTGGTCGACATCGATGGCGACGTGGTCGGCCACGCCTTGCAGTACTGAACCCTGGCGTGCGTACAGGCGCTGCAGCACCTCGATTTCCAGCAGGCGCAGTTCGCGGTAGGCGATGACGAGGAAATTGCCGCAGCCGCAGGCCGGATCGAGGAAGCGCAGGCCGGCGAGCTTGACGTGGAAGCTCTTCAGCTTGCCTTCGTGGTTGCCGATCCTTTCAAGCTCCGCCTTCAGTTCGTCGAGGAACAGCGGGCCAATCAGTTTCAGGATGTTCTTTTCGCTGGTGTAGTGCGCGCCAAGGTTGCGCCGCGCCTGCTTGTCCATCACCGACTGGAACATCGAGCCGAAAATGGCCGGGCTGATGCGGCTCCAGTCCAGCGCGCTGGCCTGCAACAGCAGGTCGCGCATGTTGGCATTGAACGCCGCCAGGGGCAGCGCCTCGGCGAACAGCTTGCCGTTGACGTAAGGGAATTCGGCGAGTTGCGCATCGAGCGTCTTCTGCCGGCGCTCCGCAGCCGTGTCCAGCACCTGGAACAACTGCGCCAGCCATTGCCCGGTGTCGGCACCATCGACACTGGTGCGCTGCGCCAGCAACTCGTGGAAGGCATGGCGCGGGAAGATGCCGGTGTCGTCGCCAAACAGGCAAAACAGCAGGCGCACCAGCAGCACTTCCAGCACATGGCCGTCGTAGCCGGCGGCTTTCAGCGCATCGTGCAGTTTGCCCATGCGCTCGGCGGCGAGCACGTTGACCGGGTCTTCCTCCTTGAAGCTGCGCGCCTGGTAGCCGGCAATGAAGCCGAACTGGCGCACGTGCTTTTGCAGATCCTTCAGCGCGAACTCGACCGGTGCCTCGGCACCTTCGAGGTCATACAGGCGGAAGCGGGCAAAGTCGGAAACCAGCAGGTACTTCGGCAACTCGGCGTCGCTGAGGCCGTGGAAGTAGTCGCGCGCCTGCGTATGCGCGCGATCCAGGTCCTTGCCGCGCGACTTGTGCTCGATCAGCAGCACGCCCTTCCACAGCAGGTCGATGTAGCCGTCCTTGCCATCGAGCTTCTTGATCTTCTTCTCGAAGTTGGCCACGCGCCGCCGGCTGACCCCGAACACGTCGAAGAAGCCATCCCAGAACGATTTGGCCTCGGCATCTTCCGATGACTCGTGCTGCCATTCCCGCGAAAAGCGCAGCGCACGATCCTTGATCTCGTTCCAACTCAGCGGCATGGCCTTCCCCCGTTGCCTCGGGAGCATACGACACCTTCACACGACAACGCCGCCGTGGGGCCGGCTGCGCCCAGGGCGAACGGTTTGTGGTGATCCGTTCCGCCCACACACCCGCTGCCCGCCGGGTACCGCCAGGGTTCTCAGGCGGCGTCCGCCAGTGGCAGCCTGCCCGCTTCGGCGAGGCCGAAGGCGAACGAGTCCATCGACAGCACGCCGTAGGTCATGCCGCCTTCGATGCGCCGAGCCGCGTCCGCGTCCGTGCTGGCGCCAAGCGCGACCAGCAGCGGCAGGTAGTGCTCCTCGGTCGGATGCGCGCGTTCGGCATGCGGCGCGCGGCGACGGTAGTCGACCAGCGCCTCGACATCGCGTGCGACCACCGCATCGCGGACCCAGTTGGCGAATTCCTGCGCGTACTCCGGATCGCGGATGTGCTGGCGGAATTCGTACAGGTTGTGGGTCAGGCTGCCGGAACCGATCAGCAGCACGCCGCGCTCGCGCAAGGGGGCCAGCGCCTGGCCGAGGCGCAAGGCACCGGGCGCATCGATGTCATGCGGCAGGGATACCTGGAATACCGGCACGTCGGCCTGCGCAAACAGGTAGCGCAAGGGCACCCAGGCGCCGTGGTCAAGGCCGCGGCCTTCGTCGAGGGTGACCTCGAAGCCGGCCTCGGCGAGCAGGGCAGCGGCATCGCGGGCCAGTTCCGGCGCACCCGTCGCGGGGTACTGCAGTTGATACAGCGGTGCGGGGAAGCCGCCAAAGTCGTGGATCGTTTCCGGCGCGGCACTGCTGCCGACCCGCACGCCACGGGTCTGCCAGTGTGGCGAGACCACGAGCACGGCGCGGATGTCCTGCAGCGATTGGCCGATGGCCGTCAGGTTCGGGCCGAGCAGGCCCGGTTCCAGGGCGAACATCGGCGAACCGTGGGAAATGAAAAGCGAAGGAGCAAGGCTCATGTCGATACCTCCTGGATCAGGGTCGTGGAATGCCGTGTTTGCCAATCCGGTTTCCACACAGTCCGGGGCAAGGGTGGGGTTTCGGAAATCAGGCCTTGCGGCGCTGTTTCCACAGGTGGTCGAGGCTGAACGTGCCGGCACCGTGGGCGGCCAGCATGAGGAAGCCACCGGCCATCGCCACGTTCTTCCAGAAACTGGTTGCCTGTGCGGCGTCGCCGAAATTGCCGTGGAACAGCACGGCGCTGGCCAGCGAGAACGCGGCGATTGCCAGCGCGATCCAGCGCGTGAAGGCGCCGGCGAGGATGGCCAGGCCACCGCCCAGTTCGAGCGCGATCACCAGCGGCAGCAGTGCGCCGGGCACGCCGGCGGATTCCATGTATTGCTGGGTGCCAGCGTAGCCGGCGATCTTGGCCCAGCCGGAGATGATGAAGATCAAGGAGAGGCCGATGCGGCCGAGCAAGGCAAGCGGGTCGTTCATGGGGATTCCTTGGCGTGGTTGGACAGTGATTCGATGCGAGGCATTCTATTGCCTATGGAAAATCGAATAAACTGCGATACGAGGGACTGACTGTCTCGCAAAACGAGACAAAGGAGGACGCCGTGGACAAATTCCAGGAAATGAGCAGCTTTGTCGCCGTGGTCGAGGCCGGCAGCTTTGTCGGCGCGGCGGATGCGCTCGGCCTGTCCAAGGCGGCGGTGTCGCGGCACGTCGCCGAGCTTGAACAGCGTCTCGGCGCGCGCCTGCTGCAGCGGACCACGCGGCGGCTGTCACTGACCGACGACGGCCAGCTGTTCCTGGCCCGCGCCAAGGACATGCTGGCGGCGGTCGACGAAGCGGAATCGGAAATCCGTTCGCGCAGCGGCGAGCCCAGCGGACGCCTGCGCATCAATGCGCCACTGACCTTCGGCGTGCTGCACCTGGCCCCGCTGTGGGGACGCTTCGCCCAGGCGTATCCGAAAGTCTCGCTGGACATCGAGCTCAGCGATCGCGTCGTCGACCTCGTCGAAGAGGGTTACGACCTTGCCGTGCGCATCACCAACCTCGGCAACTCGCAACTGGTCAGCCGGCAACTGGCTTCCACGCGCATGGTCGCCTGCGCCTCACCGCAGTACCTTGCCGAGCACGGCACGCCCGCGCAGCCGGCCGAGCTGGCGCAGCACAATGTCATTTCCTACAGTTATTGGTCGGCCGGCAACGAATGGACGTTCCATGCAGCCGATGGCACCGCGGTGGTCGTGCGCACCCGCGCGCGCATCCACGCCAACAACGGCGACACCTGCCGCGCCGCCGCACTCGATCACCAGGGCATCATCCTGCAACCGGATTTCCTCGTCGCCGAGGACCTGCGCCGCGGCGACCTGGTCGAACTGATGCCCGCATACCGGGCCATGACGCTGGGCATCCATGCCGTCTATCCCTCGCGCAAGCACCTGCCGATCAAGACGCGCCGGCTCATTGATTTCCTCGTCGAGGCGTTTGCGCGACCGCGCTGGAACACCGCGCACTGAGTCGTCCCGGCCGGGATCGATCAAGCATCCGCTGTCGCAGCATCACGCCCGCGCCGGGCAAGGGCGAGGGCGATGCAGAGCAGGCCGGTGGCCACGCCGAAGGCCAGGTGCATGCCGTTGCTTGCCGCTGCCGGCGTCACCCGGGTGATGTCGGCCGTGGCCGTGCCCAGCGCATACAACGCGCCCATCACCGAGGCGCCGGTGATCAGGCCAAGGTTGCGCGAGAGGTTGAGCAGGCCGGAGACGACGCCACGCTGGTCCGCCTTGCTGTCGGCCATGACCGCCGTGTTGTTGGCCGCCTGGAACAGGGCAAAACCGGCGGTGAACGTGACCAGCGGCACGATGTAGGCCCAGGCACCAAGGCGGAAGGAAATCGTGCCCAGGCCGATGCAGCCGATGAGCATCGCCAGCAGGCCGGCCACGGCAATGCGCGCGGCACCGAAGCGGTCGACGGCACGCCCGGCCGGCACGCCGACCACGGCCGCGACCAGCGGGCCCGCCGACATCACCAGGCCAATATGGGCGGCATCGAGAGCGAGTGCGCCAGACAGGTAGAACGGCCCGACCACCAATGTGGTCATGGCCACGGTGGTGGCGAGGCCGCTCATGATGACCCCGTGGCGGATGCGACGATCCTGGAACAGTGCCGGTTGCAGCAGCGGGGCGGCAACCCGGGATTCGACGCGGACGAACAAGCCGACGCCGACCACGGCAGCACCCAGCAGGGTGGCATTCAACGGCCCGGCCCGGCCACCGCCCAGCGTCATCGCCAGCGCATAGGCGGCCAGGGTCGAGGCCAGCAGCAGCGATCCACGCCAGTCGAACGCCGGTCGGTTCGTGCTGGCGGTGACACGATCCAGCGGCAGGTGTCGCCAGACCAGCGCCATCGCCAGCACGCCCAGCGGCAGGTTGATCAGGAATATCGCCCGCCAGCCAAAAGCGGCAATCAGCGTTCCGCCGAGCGTCGGCCCCAGCGCCGTGCCAACCGCCGACATCGTGCCCAGCAAGCCCATGGCCCGGCCGCTGCGCTCGCGGCCCACGGTGTCGCCGACAAAGGCCATGCCCAGTGCCAGCATCACTGCAGCGCCGAAACCCTGCAAGGCGCGCGCGGCAAGCAGCAGCCAGAGTTCGCCGGCAAGTGCGCAGGCCAGCGATGCGGCGCTGAACGCGCCAATGCCGGCAAGCAGCAGGCGGCGGCGTCCGAACAGGTCGCCCAATCGGCCGACGCTGACAATCATCGTGGTGATCGCCAGCAGGTAGGCCAGCACCACCCATTGCACGGCCTGGAACGAGCTGTCAAACACCCGCACCAAAGTCGGCAGGCTGACATGCGCAATGCTGGTACCCAGGGAAGACAGCAACATGGTCAGGGCCAGGCCGGGCAACGCCCAGCGGAAGCGGGATGTGGCCGGAGGCGTGGCGAGGCCGGCGGGTTCAAGGGCGAGCGACATGGAAATCCCTGCATTTGGCGATGACTCCAGCGTGGAGCTTGCGCAGGGATGGCGGAAGGCGCATGGATCGCACATCATCAGTGCAGGAAACGCCATGTCCCGGGTGATTTGGAGGTATCTACAGGCCATGCCGACACTCGACTTGAACCTGCTCATTCCCCTCGATGCGCTGCTCAGCGAAGCAAGCGTCGCCGCCGCCGCGCAGCGCCTGCAGTTGAGTCCGTCGGCGATGAGCCGAACGCTGGCGCGATTGCGTGCGATCACCGGTGATCCCCTGTTGGTTCGCGCCGGGCGCCGCCTCGTGCCGACGCCGCTGGCGCTCGCCATGCGCGAGCGGGTGCGGAAGGTGGTGGAAGATGCCGAGGGCGTGCTGCGGCCGACGATCAAGCTCGAGCTGCAGACGCTGTCGCGCACCTTCACCGTGCGCAGCAGCGAGGGCTTCGTGGAGAACTTCGGGCCGGCGTTGATCGCCCGCGTTGCCCGCGATGCGCCGGCGGTGACGCTGCGCTTCCTGGCCAAGCCGGACAAGAGCAGCGCGGCACTGCGCGATGCCAGCGTTGACCTGGAAACCGGTGTCACCGGCAAGGAGATGGGGCCGGAGATCCGCACCCTCGGCCTGTTCCGCGATCGCCATGTCGGTGTCGTTCGCACGGGCCACGTGCTGTCGCAAGGGCGCATCACGCCAGCGCGCTACGCTGCCGGCCAGCATGTGCTGGTCTCCCGTCGCTCCAGCGACCGCAGCCCCATCGACGAGGCACTGGAGGCGCTTGGCCTGCGGCGCCAGGTAGTGGCAACCGTTGCCGGCTTTGCCTCGGCCATTGCCCTGGCCCGCGCCTCGGACCTGGTTGCCAGCGTGCCGGAGAAGCACACGCAGAGCCTGTGCGAGGGCATGTTCCGCTTTGCCCTGCCGCTTGCCCTGGCACCCTTCACCGTGTCGCTGTTCTGGCATCCCCGGCTGGATGCCGACCCGGCCCACCGCTGGCTGCGTGGCCTGGTCCGCGAAATCTGCGCAGACCCGAGTGGCGATGCGCAGTGACAAGACCGGCTTGCGCGGTGTCGCAGCAGCCCGCAAGCGCCGATGGCGATAGAACCCGCAGCCGATGATCCGCGACGTGCGCGATGATGCCCACCTCATGCGCGATTTGCCGCGCTCGCCTGCAACATCGTGGGCGCATTGCGTCCGTTCAGTGCCCTGAACGGCGAAACGGTGGCGTAACCCTCGCTGGACGGCGGTTCGCTATGCTGCGCTGGCGGCATGCCGGGCACCGAAGGCGCGTGTTCACGTCGCCTGAAACGATCCGGATCTTCCAGAAACGGAGAGCAGAATCATGACCACTTACAAAGTCGGCTACCTGATCGGCAGCCTTTCCAGCACGTCGATCAATCGCAAGCTCGCCAATGCGCTGATCAAGCTGGCACCGAAGACGCTTTCGTTCAGCGAGATTTCGTTCAAGGATCTGCCGATCTACAGCCCCGACTACGACGCCAACTACCCGGCAGCCGGCGTGGCATTCAAGAATGCCATCAAGGCGGTCGATGCCTTGCTGTTCGTGACCCCGGAATACAACCGCTCCATTCCCGGCGGATTGAAGAACGCCATCGACTGGGCGAGCCGGCCGTGGGGCACCAACTCCTTCGCGCGCAAGCCATCGGCGGTGATCGGCACATCACCCGGTGCCATCGGCACCGCGGTCGCCCAGCAGAGCCTGCGCAGCGTCCTGGGTTTCAGCAATTCTCCACAGATGAATGCGCCGGAAGCCTACATCCAGTTCACTCCCGGCCTGATCACCGATGACGGCAAGGTCACGGTGGAATCGACCGAGCAGTTCCTGCGCAAATACATGCAGGAATTCCACGATTTCACGGCGCGCGTCCTGTCGGTGTTGCCGAAGGACGCCTGACACGGCAGCACGACGGATCGAACGGAATCGGGCCTGAAAGCCAACCCCGCGAGTGCTTTTCGAAGGACGCCCGTTCACGCGCGATGTTTTCATCGGCCGGGAAAGCCGGCGTCCTGTCGGAACCGGCAGGACGCCGAGTCAGACATTCCTCGCTAAGATGCCTGAATGAGCGTTTCCGAGCCCGAATCAGCGAGCGGCCATGTGCGCCGGCGGATCATCCGCTGGCGCGGCAATCGTTTCGAGGAAGCCGAGGACGAAATCGCCGAGGAATGCCCGATCGAGTTGCGCTACAACGAGCAATCCTTCGCCGTGATGATGGCCACGCCCCGCGATCTCGAGGACTTTGCCCTCGGCTTCTCCCTCAGCGAGGGACTGATCGCCGCGCCGGGGCAACTGCTCGAAGTGGTTTCAAGAAACCTGCTTGAAGGCATCCAGCTGGACATCCGCGTGCGCGATGATGCACCGGCCGCGCACCTCGAGCAGGCGCATCGGCGACTGTTGCCCGGACGCAGCAGCTGCGGCATCTGCGGCACGCGCCAGCTGGAGCATGCCCTGCGTGCGCCAGGTCCGGTGCATGGCAATCTGCACCTGGGCATGGCGGAACTCGAACGCGCCATGGCCGAACTGCAACGGCGCCAGCCAGCCAATGCCGCAACCGGCGCGGTACATGCCGCCGCCTGGGTGCGTGCGGGCGGGGCGGACATGCTGGTGCGCGAAGATGTCGGCCGGCACAACGCCCTCGACAAGCTGATCGGCGCGCTGCATCGCGCCGGTCTCGATCCGGCCAGCGGCTTCGCCCTGGTCACCAGCCGGGCCAGCTACGAGATGGTGACCAAGGCGGCCAGCGCCGGCATCAGCGTGCTCGCGGCAATTTCCGCACCAACCGCGCTGGCGATTGAACTGGCCCGTGGTGCCGGCATGACCTTGATCGGCTTCGCCCGTGCCGGCAGCTGCAACGTGTATTGCGGCAGCGAACGTTTGCAGGCCGGCTGAAGGCGGGCATCGATACGCGCTGCCGGGCCCGCTGGTTGATTCAGTCCTTCTGCCAGCCGCCGCCGAGCGCCTTGTACAGGGTCACGCGATTGCCCTGCTCGGCAAGCTGGGTCGCCAGCAGGGACTGCCGTGCCGCATACAACGTGCGCCGGGCGTCGAGGAGGACGAGAAAGCTGTCGAGGCCGGCGTCGTAGCGCGCCTGTGACAGGTCATGGGCCTTTTGCGCGGCCTCCAGCAGTGCCGCTTGCGCGCGGTGTTGCACCGCCAGCGACTGGCCCAGCGCCAATGCGTCGGCGACTTCGCGGAAACCCGACTGGATGGATTTCTCGTACTCGGCAAGGGCGATGTCACGGTCGGCCCTGGCCATGCCGAGGCGGGCACGCAGGCGGCCGCCCTGGAAGATCGGGATGTTGATCTGCGGCACGAAACTCCAGAAGCCGGTGTTCGACTCGAACAAGCCGGACAGCTCGCCGCTGATCGAGCCGATGCCGGCTGTCAGCGAGATCGAAGGGAAGAATGCCGCGCGCGCCGCGCCAATGTCTGCATTTGCCGCCAGCAACCGGTGTTCGGCGGCAATCACGTCGGGCCGACGCAGCAGCACCTCCGACGGCAAGCCGGCCGGCAACGGGCCGAGGCCGCTGATCTGCGGCTGGAAGGCGTCGGGCAGCAGCGACGCATCCACGATTTGCCCGACCAGCAGGTTCAAGGCATTCGTGTCCTGCGCGACCTGGCCGGCAAAGCGCGCCACGTCCGCGCGTGCGGATTCGACGATGGCGCGGGTCTGGTACAGCACCAGCTCCGATGCTGCACCCAGCTGCTGGCGCTTCTCGGTCAGGCGCAGCGATTGCTCGTAGCTGTCCAGCGTGGCTTCGGCAATGCGCAGCAGCTCGCGGTCGGCGCCGAGGCTCAGCCAGCTGTTGGCGACTTCGGCAATCAGGGCCAGCTGCACGCTGCGTTGCGCTGACTCGCTGGCCAGGTAGCGCTGCAACGCCGACTGGCTGAGGTTGTGGACGCGGCCGAACAGGTCGAGTTCAAACGCCGACAGGCCGAGACTGGCCCGATGGGTTTCCGATTCCAGCGCTGGATTGTCCGCGCCAATGCGCTCCATCTGCGCGTTGACGCCCAGCGCGGGCAGGCGATCGGCACGCTGGATCCGGTATTGCGCGCGTGCGCGCTCGACGTTGAGCACGGCCACGCGCAAGTCGCGGTTGTTGGCCAGGGCAAGTGCCAGCACTTCGTTCAAGCGCGCATCGCTGAAGAAATCCCGCCAGCCAACTTCGCCGACCGTGGCGGTGGCGGGCACCGCCCTCGATGACTCGGCGGTCGTCGTTGTCGTCGTCGTGCCCGGCGCTGGCAAGGTGGCAGGGATGGCCGGTGCCGCCTCGGGCAGGCGCGGTTCAAGGCTGGCGCAGCCGGCGACAGCCAGGCTGATCGCCAGCGCCAGCGTGGTCAGGGTGGCCCTAATCATGGCTTGTGCCTCCAGTTGCCGCCGGCGCCATGGAGTGCGCTGCGTCGCTGGCATCGGTGTTGGTCGGCTTGTGCTTGCGCTGCACGAACACGCGCTCGACCACGACGAAGAACAGGGGAATGAAGAACAGGCCGAGGAACGCACCGGCGATCATGCCGCCCAGCACGCCGGTGCCGATCGCGTTCTGCGCGCCGGAGCCGGCACCCGTGGCGATGGCCAGCGGCAGCACGCCCATGCCGAAGGCCAGCGAGGTCATCAGGATCGGGCGCAGGCGGTCGCGTACCGCCTGCATGGTTGCTTGCACCAGTTCCTTGCCTTCCGCCATGTAGTCGGTGGCAAAGGCGATGATCATGATCGCGTTCTTGCTGGTCAGGCCCACCGTGGTCAGCATGGCCACCTGGAAGTAGATGTCGCGGTTCATGCCAAGCAAGGTGGCGGCCAGCGAGGTGCCGAGGATGCCGAGCGGGGCGACCATCAACACCGCAGTCGGGATCGACCAGCTCTCGTACAGCGCGGCCAGGCAGAGGAAGACGACCAGCAGCGACAGCGAGTACAGCAGCGGCGTCTGCGCGCCGGATTCGCGCTCCTGGTAGGAGAGGCCGGTCCACTCGATGTCGAAGCCGGGCGGCAGCGCGGCAATCAGGCGCTCGACTTCGGCCATGGCCTCGCCCGAACTCTCGCCGTGCGGTGCCTCGCCCTGGATCTGCACCGCTGGCACGCCGTTGTAGCGTTCCAGGCGCTGCGAGCCGTATTCCCAGTGCGAGCTGCCGAACGTGGCAAACGGCACCATCTCGCCGGCATTGTTGCGCACCGACCAGAGCCTGAAATCCTCGGGCCGCATGCGGAACGGCGCATCGGCCTGCAGCATCACCCGCTTGACGCGGCCACGGTCGATGAAGTCATCGATGTACTGGCCGCCCCATGCCGCCTGCAGGGTGGCGTTGATCTGCGCAATCGACAGGCCCAGGGCGCTGGCTTTTGCGTGGTCGATGTCCACGCGCAGTTGTGGTGAATCTTCCTGGCCGTTGGGCCGCACATTGGTCAGCAGCTTGCTTTGCGCCGCGGCACCGAGGAACTGGTTGCGCGCGGCAATCAGGGCGTCATGGCCTTGCCCGGCACTGTCTTTCAGATAGAAGGTGAAGCCGGCCGCCCGGCCCAGTTCCGGCATGGCCGGAGGCGCAAAGGAAAACACCAGGGCATCCTGGATGGCGGCCAGTGCTTTCATGCCGCGGCCGGCGATGGCGCTGGCACCCAGTTCGGCGGACGTGCGCTCGCTCCAGTCCTTCAGCTTTACGAAGGCCATGCCGTTGTTCTGGCCGGTGCCGCCGAAGCTGAAACCCTGCACGCTGAAGACGGATTCGACGGCATCCTTCTCGTTCTGCAGAAAGTGGTGCTCGAGCTTGCGCATCGATTCCATGGTCCGCTCCTGGGTGGCCCCCACGGGTGCCAGCACCTGCGCGAAGAGCACACCCTGGTCCTCGTCGGGCAGGAAGGAACCGGGCAGGCGCATGAACAGCACGCCCATCACCACGACCATGGCCGCGAACACGGCCATGAAGCGCCGCGGCCGGTTGATCATGCCGCGCACGCCGCTGCGGTAGCGCTGGCTGCCCTTGTCGAAGTTGCGGTTGAACCAGCCGAAAAAGCCTTTTTCGCCATGATGCTCGCCCTTGTGCAGCGGCTTGAGCATGGTCGCGCACAGCGCCGGGGTGAGGACGATGGCGACCAGCACCGACAGGCCCATGGCCGAAACGATGGTCGCCGAGAACTGCCGGTAGATGACGCCGGTGGAGCCGGACATGAACGCCATCGGCACGAATACCGCCGACAGCACCAGGCCGATGCCGACCAGTGCGCCGGTGATCTGGTCCATCGACTTGCGCGTGGCCTCCAGCGGCGACAGGCCTTCCTCGGACATCAGTCGCTCGACGTTCTCCACGACCACGATGGCGTCGTCGACGAGCAGGCCGATCGCCAGCACCATGGCGAACATGGTCAGCATGTTGATGGAGAAGCCCAGCACGGCGAGAACGCCGAACGTGCCCAGCAGCACCACCGGCACGGCGATCGTCGGAATCAGGGTGGCGCGGAAGTTCTGCAGGAACAGGTACATCACCAGGAACACCAGCGCGATCGCCTCGAGCAGGGTGATGACCACGCCCTCGATCGCGACCTGCACGAACGGCGTGGTGTCAAACGGCACCACCGCCTTCAGGCCAGGCGGGAAAAACGGCTGCAGTTCGTCCAGCGTGGCCTTGACTCCGGCCGCGGTATCCAGGGCGTTGGCTCCGGTAGCCAGCGAGATCGCCACGCCAGTTGCCGGCTGGCCGTTGTAGTAGGTCAGGAACTCGTAGTTTTCCGAACCCATTTCCACGCGGGCGACATCGCCCAGCGTCAGCACCGAGCCGTCGGCATTGCTGCGCAGCACGATCGCGCGGAACTGCTCGGGCGTCTGCAGGCGGTCCTGCGCGCTGATGGTGGCGTTGATCTGCTGGCCCTCGACCGCCGGCGCGGCACCGAGCGAGCCCACCGCGACCTGCGCGTTTTGCGCCTGCAGCGCGGCGACCAGATCCCCCGGCGTCAGCCGGTAGGTGTCCAGCTTGTTCGGATCCAGCCAGATGCGCATGGCGTATTTCGCGCCAAACACCTGGATGGTGCCGACACCGGGAACGCGGCTGAGCGGATCGACCAGGGAGGCACCGACGTAATCGGAAATGTCGTCCTTGGCCATGCTGCCATCGGTGGAGACGAAGCCGATGACCTGCAGGAAGCCACTGCTGGCCTTGCTGACATTGACACCCTGGCGCTGCACTTCCTGCGGCAGCACGCTCATCGCCGCCTGCAGCTTGTTCTGCACCTGCACCTGGGCGGTATCCGGATCGGTGCCGATTTCAAAGGTCAGGGTGATGTTGGCACGTCCGCTGGACTCGCTGGTCGAGGAGAAATACAGCAGGCCGTCAAGGCCTTTCATGTTCTGCTCGATGATCTGCACGACCGAATCCTGCACCACCGAGGCCGAGGCACCCGGATAGGTTGCGGAGATCGCCACCGTCGGCGGCGCGATGGTCGGGTACTGGGAAATCGGCAAGGTGAAGATCGCCAGGCCGCCGGCAAGCATGATGATGATCGCGATGACCCAGGCAAAAATGGGCCGATCGATGAAGAAGCGCGCCATGGAGTTCTCCGCTTACTGCTTGGGGGCCGGAGCGGCAGCCTTGGCTGCATCGGGTTGTGTCGGCGGCGCGGCGGCGGGCGTCACGCCCTTCTCGGTGAACTGCACCGGCATGCCCGGGCCGATCTTCTGCAGGCCTTCGACAATCACCTTGTCGCCGGCCTCGAGGCCATCCTCGACCAGCCACTTGTCGCCAATGGCGGTGCTGACCTCGACCGCACGCACGGCGACCTTGCCTTCACCATCGACCACCATCGCGCTGGCTTTGCCCTTGGGATCGCGGGTGATGCCCTGCATCGGCACCAGGATCGCGTCCTCGCGCACGCCCTTGCTGAGCAGCGCGCGCACGTACATGCCGGGCATGATCAGGCCCTGCGGATTGTCCACCTTTACACGAAGGTTGAAACTGCCGGTGGCCGGATCGACGCTGACTTCGGCGAATTCAAGCGTGCCCTTGTGGCTGAATTCGCTGCCGTCCTCGAGCAGGATCGTCACCGGCAGGCCGCTGGTGTCCTGCAGGCTGCCGGCGGTCAGGGCGCGGCGCAGCTGCAGCAGTTCCGCCGAGGACTGGGTCAGGTCGATGTAGATGGGATCCAGCTGGTGCACGGTGGCCAGCGGCGTGGCCTGGTTGGCGGTCACCAGGGCACCCTGGGTCACCGAGGACTTGCCAATGCGGCCGCTGATCGGCGCGCTGATGCGGGCATAGGCGAGAATGACGTTGGCGCTGTCGAGGTCGGCGCGCGCGGCACCGGCATCGGCCTCGGCCAGTTTCAATGCGGCAATCGCATTCTCGTTTTCCTGCACGCTGACCGCATCGATCAGCGCCAGTTCGCCGATGCGCTTGGCGGTCAGGCGCGCGGAGGTCAAGGTGGCCTCGGCGCGGGCGAGCTGGGCGCGGGCGCTGTTTGCGGCGGCGCGATAACCGGCGTCATCGATCTGGTACAGCGCTTGTCCCTGCTCGACCTGGCTGCCTTCGGTGAACAGGCGCTTGGCGATGATGCCGGTGACTTGCGGGCGCACTTCGGCAACCCGGAACGGCGAGGCGCGGCCCGGCAATTCGCGGACCAGGGTCACCGGCCCGGCTTTGAGGGTGACCACGGTGACCTTGGCCGCAGGTCGCGGTGGGGCCGCCACTTCGCCGCTGCAGGCAGCCACGGCGAGGCAGGCAGCAAGAAGGGCAAGGAGTCTTGGAAACAGTGAGCCGGTCATGGGTGAACCTCGAAAGGTGGAGAGTCTCGACATCACGGGATCCCGGCGCATTGAAGCGGCCGCGAACCAAGGTACGTCGGATTCAAGCAAGGAAAAACAAGAGCTGGAACACGCTCCCGAAGCAGGATATTATACATACGTTCGTGTATGTATGTCAGAAACCTGCAGCGTCTTCTTGCATGGGCGCGCACTCCCCCGGAGCCGTTGAAGATGGTCAGGAAAACCAAGGAAGAAGCACGGCTCACCCATGAGGAGCTTCTGGATGCAGCCGAAATCTGCTTCCACGAGCACGGCCTGGCGCGCACCACCCTGGCCATGATCGGCGCGCGTGCCGGTTACACGCGCGGTGCCGTGTACTGGCACTTCAGGAACAAGGGCGAATTGCTGGAAGCGGTCATCAATCGCGTCAAGTTGCCCTTCATGCAGGAACTGGAGCGCCTGGTCGATGGCGCGCGCACCAATCCCATCCGCGACCTGCGCCGGGTCACGCAGCAGTCCCTGGCCGACCTCCAATCCAGCCCACGCCTGCGCCATATCCTGGGCATCATCATGCTGCGATGCGATTCCGGCGATGACACCCGGCAGGTGCTCGACATGCGCCGGGAAGGCTTCAGCCAGGTCATCCTGCGCATCACCAATGCCCTGCGCCGCGCCGGCGAGCTGGGTCAGTTGCGTGCCGGCGTCGACATCGACGCGGCCGCGGCGATCGTCCACATGATCATGCTCGGCTCCATCCACGGTTACCTGCTGGCACATGACAGCATCGACCTGCAGCGCACCGGAATCAGCGCCCTCGACATCGTCCTGCGCGCCTTCGTCATTGACGGCGTGCTGGACTGAGCGCGCGCGCCGGCAACATTTCCCGTCTCTTCCGTGGACGATCGCGTCGCCCCTTCAGCGCATCTCGAAGGATTCCTGATGGAAGCAGTTTGCCGGCAAGCCGCGCTGCACCAGTCCATTGCGGATCGAGTCGCCAAACGCGGTCGGGCCGCAGAACCAGACTTCGGCCTGCTCGGGATTCGCCACCATGGCGGCAATGCGCTCGCTGGTCAGGTAACCGTCGCGCGGTGGTACCACGACGTGCAGGTTGACGCCGCTCCTCGCGGCGAACCCGGCGAGGATGCCCATCAACGGCTCGGTCGGCTCTTTGGTGGAATAGAAGAGGTCGACCGGACGTTGCCTTGCTCCGCCCTGCGCCAGCAGTTCCATGCGTGAAATGAACGGCGTGATGCCGATTCCCCCGGCCACCCAGATCTGCCGTTCCCGCGCGCTCTCGAAATTGAAGCGTCCATATGGTCCTTCGATGGTCACCGGGTCACCCACGGCCAGCCGCTTCGGCAGCGCCCGCGTGTAGTCGCCCAGCTCCTTGATCGCCAGCACGAGATGGCCATCGCCTGCCCAGCGCGAGACCACCGTGAATGGGTGCGCGCCTTCATCGCGATGGAAGGTCACGAAGACAAACTGTCCGCTTTCATGCCCGGCCCAGGGCGTTGCCAGTTGGCAATGCACCTCAAGCACGCGGTCCTCGTGCCGGCGCAGCGAAGCGACATGGCCCAGTGCACGGCGGCTGAAGCCAATGCGCCCGCTCAACGACAGCAAGGCAGCGACCACGCCGCCGGCCATCAGCAAGGCCGCGAGCGGACCCGCCGGCGCGCGCCAGTAGGCGGGCGGCATCAGCACCACGCAGTGAAACACAAGCAGCAGGAAGGCCAGCGGGATCAAGCGATGCAGCTTGGCGAAATGCCGATACGGGATGCGCTTCCACAACGCCACGACGACCAGGGCAAGGATCAGGTACAGGCCCCACTCGCCAAGCTCCCTGGCAGGATCGCGCCACTCCGCAAACGGCACCGGCAGGCCGGCGTCATTGCCGCCACGTTGCGGCCGCACGAGCCAGCCCTGGCCGACCATCCAGCGCGGCATGATCTCCAGCAGCCAGTGCGCCAGCGCGAACAGCGCGCCGGCAATGCCGAGTTTCCTGTGCAGGCGGTAAAACTGGTCGAGGCCGCCGAGCAGGCGTTCCAGTCGCGCCGGCCGCGCGGCGAGGATCATCGCCAGTGACATGCAGCCAATGGCCAGGTATCCGCTGCCGAGGATCAAGGTGCCGCGCAGCGGCCAGAAACCGCCGGCGAACGCCGCCAGCCCGGCGGATGGCAGGCTGATCACCCAGGTCGCCAACAATGCAGCGAGCAGCAGGGCGAGTTGACGTTGCATGGGCGTTTCCTGTTCAAATCTGCTGGAACTTAAAAGTGTACGCGGATCCCGGGCAGTCGGCTGCCGGATTTGTCCTCAGGATGGCGCTTGCGGGAGGTTGCCCAGCCATTCGTCCTCGAGGGAGGCAAGACGGCGCTGCCTGCGTCGTTCGATGCGGGCCACGATCCTGCCAAGGCCGTGGCGGATGCCTTCATTCGGTGCCTGCGCTTCGAACGAGCGCACGATCCCCATCCAGACCAGGCCATCGTGATGGTCGCCCAGCAGATCCTGCAGGATCCTGAGCCGGTCCAGGGCATGCGGCGCGCCGGTCAGTGCATCGGCCACGGGTTCCAGGTGGTAGCGCAGCCGCTTGACGGCAATCCGCGCGCGGTGGATCGCCTTGTCATCCCCGCCCGCGTGCACCGCTGCAAGGCGTCGCTGCAGCCGACCGACATCGAGGCGCAAGAGCGCGGCGAGGCTCGCCGCGAAGGTTTCGCCTTGCTCGCCACGATGCACATGGCGGCGCACCGAGTACCACGGCAGGTGCTCATCGAGGCTGGCCATGGCTTTGCCGAAGTCGCGATCGAGCTCGGCATGCAGCCCGCCAGCATCGCCTTGCCCGGGATCCTCGATGCGCGCCAGCAGCCAGTCGACGGCATCATCGTGTTGCGCGGCGGACGCAGCGCGCCGGGTGGCAAGCCACTCGGCAAGGACTTCGTCGTCGCGCCTGGCATTGCTCGCCTTGGCCAGGCTGCGCAGCAACTTGCGCACGTGCGCCGGCACCAGTTTGCCCGGCAACACCGCTTCGATATCGAGCCAGCTGCGCAGCCTGCGCACGGCAACGCGGAAATCATGCAACGCCTCGCCGTCGGCGGCATCGGCAAGGCGCGCATGGGCAGCGCGGACACGTGCCTGCAGCTCCATTGCCAACAGCCGCGCCGCGCGCTGCGCAGCGTCATCGAGGAGCTGCGCGGTGGCTGCTTGAGGCGCGACGGTCGATCCGCTCATGCACGAAATCTAGCCGAACGGCACCGCCCCAGCCAGATAGTCGATTTCAGGCCAATCCAGGTCGCTGCGCCATGCCGCGGGTCCGCGCAGATCGTGACTTCTGATCCTTGTCCCGACCCGCAGCGAACCCTATTCTCCGGCGGACTGGATTTGCAGCGGACCCAAGATGAGTATTCCCGATCCCCGCACGCCGCGGACTGTGGCGATTGCGGACAAGCCCGTGCTTCCACGTTGGGCCAGCCAAACCACGATTGTCGCCGTGCTTTCCCTGCTGGGCGGTTGCGCCGTCGGCCCCGATTTCCGTGCCCCCGCCTTGCCGGCGGAAGCGGCCTACCAGGCCGAGCCAGTGCTCGCGGCAACCGTCGCCAGTGCGGCACCGACCGGCGACGCCCAGCGTTTCCTGCAGGCGGCAAGCGTCCCCGCGCAGTGGTGGCGGCAGTTCGGCAACGATGAACTGAACCGACGCATCGAGCAGGCCTTGGCCAACAGTCCAGGCGTTGCCTCCGCGCAGGCGGCATTGCGCCAGGCGCAGGCAGGCACCGCCGCCGCCCGCGGTTCGCTGCTCCCCGCGCTGGATGCCAATCTCGGTGCGAGTCGCCAGGACGAGCAGGCGCGCGGCGCGCCGGGCACTTCGCCGTTCACGGTCTACAACGCGTCGATTGGCGTCGGCTACACGCTGGATCTCTTTGGCGGCGTGCGTCGCGGCATCGAGGTGCAAGCGGCGCTGGCCGAGGCGCAAGGCTTCGAGCTTGAGGGCACCTATCTCAGTCTCGCCGCGAATGTTGCCACCACGAGTTTCCGTGAAGCCTCGCTGCGCGCGCAGATCGCCGCCACCGAGGAGATCGCCAGCGTCTACCAGCAGCAATACGAACTGGTCGCGAAGCAAAACGAGATTGGCGCGAAATCGCAGGCCGACGTGCTGGTCGCGCGCAGCCAGGTCGCCAGCGCTCGTGCGCAACTGCCGGAATTGCGCAAGGCACTGGCGCAGACGCAATCCCAGCTTGCCGTCTATCTCGGGCATTTCCCCGCCGAAGTCGAGTTGGCCGCGCTTGCACTCGATGACCTCAACCTGCCGAGCGACATTCCGTTGAGCCTGCCTTCGGCAATCGTCCGCGAGCGCCCCGACATCCGCGCCGCCGAAGCACAGTTGCACCGGGCCACGGCGCAAGTCGGCATCGCCACGGCGAATCTTTTCCCCAACATCACCTTGAGCGGCTCCTGGGGTTCGCAGGCCGCACGCAGCGGCGATCTCTTCGGCGCCGGCAACGAAGCCTGGAGCCTCGGTCTCAACCTGCTGCAGCCGATTTTCCGCGGCGGCACGCTGCGGGCGCAGAAACGCGCTGCCGAAGCCGGCCTCGACCAGGCGTCCGCCGACTACCGCACGACCGTGTTGACGGCATTCCAGAACGTCGCCGACAGCCTGCGCGCGCTCGAATTCGACGCCGAGAGCCTGCGGGCGCAGGCCGAGGCACAGCGGGCGAGCGCGGCCAGCCTGGAACTCGTCAACGTGCAGTATCGCGAAGGGGCCGCCAGCCAGTTGCAGGTACTCGATGCAACCCGGCAGTTGCAGCTGGCGCGCATCGCCGTCATCCAGGCGCGCACGGCACGCCTCGCCGACAGCGTCGCGTTGTTTGCCGCCCTTGGCGGCGGCTGGCGTGGCGAGGCCGCCGCTGCCCGCGACACCATCACCACCGAATCCAACTAGGGAGAATCACGCATGCAGACGCGCGCATTGCAGAAGCCGGGCAAGCTCAAGCGCATGCTCATCATGATCGGCCTCGTGCTGTTGCTGATCGCGGCCATCGTCGGCATCAAGTGGTGGACGATCAGCACCATGATCGCCGGCATGAAGCCACCCGAGGCGCCGACCGTGACGACGATCAAGGCGAGCTACGAGGAATGGCAACCGGCGCTCGGTGCCGTCGGCACGCTGCGTGCCGTGCGTGGCGCTGACCTGGCACTGGATGTCGCCGGTGTCGTCACCCGCATCAATTTCCAGTCCGGTGCCGAGGTCAGCCAGGGCCAGGTGCTGGTGCAATTGCGCGACGACGACGAAGTGGCCCAACTGCGCCAGGCCGAAGCAGCGGCGGCGCTGGCCAAGGTCACCTTTGATCGCGCCAGACGGCAGCTCGACGTCAAGGCCATCAGCCAGGCCGATTACGACAATGCCGCCGCCGATCTCAAGGCCAGGCAGGCCGCCGTGCAGCAGGCCCAGGCCGTGGTCGCGAAGAAGCAGTTGCGGGCGCCGTTCGATGGACGTGCCGGCATCGTCACCTTGAGTCCGGGTGCCTACGTCAACGCCGGCACGCCGATCGTCACCGTGCAGCAGCTCGATCCGGTGTTCATCGACTTCCATGTGCCGCAGCGCAGCCTTGGCGAACTGAAGACGGGCCAGCGTGCCGCGATCACCCTCGATGCCTTCGCCGGCCGCGTCTTCGAGGCCACGGTGTCGGCCATCGATCCCAAGGTCGACAACGACACGCGCAACGTGCGCATCGAAGCCTCGGCGGCAAACCCGGATGGCGTGCTGGTGCCGGGCATGTTCGCCAATGTCAGCGTCGATGTCGGCGAGCAGGCGCGGCAGTTGACCCTGCCGCAGAGCGCGATCACCTTCAACCCCTATGGCGAGACCGTGTTCATCGTCAAGCCGTCGGCGAAGAAGGGACCCGATGGCAAGCCGGAAGCGCCAACCGCACAGCAGGCCTTCGTCACCACCGGCAACACGCGCGGCGACCAGATCGCCATTCTCAGCGGCCTCGAGGAGGGCACCGAGGTGGTCACCAGTGGCCAGCTCAAGCTGAAGAACGGCACGCCCTTGCGCATCGACAACAGCAAGCCGCCGAAGAACGACGCCGATCCAACGCCGCAGGAACAGTGAGCGCACGCCCATGCCGCCGCGGCAGCGTCGCGCCTGAACTGGCGACGCCGCGCGGCAACGGCTTGCACCACGGCGCTACCAGGACCCCGAGATGAAATTCACCGACCTGTTCATCAACAAACCCGTACTGGCCATCGTCGTCAGCCTGCTCATCCTCGTGCTGGGCTTGCGCTCGGTGAGCGACCTCACCGTGCGCCAGTATCCGAAAACCGAAAACGCCGTGGTCACGGTGACGACGACCTACTACGGTGCCGATGCGCAGACCGTGGCCGGCTTCATCACGCAGCCGCTGGAGGCCGCCATCGCGCAGGCGCAGGGCATCGACTACCTGTCCTCGTCGAGCCTGACTGGCGTCTCCACGATCACCGCCACGCTCGCGCTCAACTACGATGCAAACCGTGCCCTGACCGAGATCCAGACGCAGATCAGCGCGGTCACCAACCAGTTGCCGGCGCAGGCGCAACAACCGGTCATCACCGTGCAGGTCGGCGAATCGGTGGCGTCGATGTACATCGGTTTCTACAGCGACACGCTGGCGCCGAACAACATCACCGACTACGTGGTGCGCGTGGTCAAGCCGAAGCTCGACGCGGTCGACGGCGTGCAGACTGCCGAGTTGCTCGGCGGTCGCCAGTTCGCCCTGCGCGCCTGGCTGGACCCGGCACGCCTGGCCGCCCACGGCATCACCGCGACGGACGTCTATACGGCCTTGTCGACGAACAACTACCTGGCCGCTGTCGGCGCGACCAAGGGCCAGAGCGTCACGGTCGCCCTGACCGCGGCGACCGACCTGCATACCGTGCAGGAGTTCCGCCAGCTCGTGGTCAAGCAGAAGGACGGCGCCCTGGTGCGCCTGGAAGACGTCGCCAATGTCGTGCTCGGTGCCGAGGAATACGATTCGGCAGTCGCGTTCGACGGCAACCAGTCGGTGTTCCTCGGCATCAAGACCGCGCCCGACGCCAACATCCTCGATGTCGCCGAGCGCGTGCGCAACGCCTTCCCGGATATCCAGGCGCAATTGCCGAGTGGCATCACCGCGCAGATCGCCTACGACGCCACCGACTTCATCAACACCTCGATCGCCGAAGTGGTGACGACGCTGATCGAAGCGCTGCTCATCGTCACCCTGGTGATCTTCCTGTTCATGGGCAATTTCCGCGCGGTGATCATCCCGGTCATTGCCATGCCGCTGTCCTTGATCGGCGCGTTCTTCGTCATGCTGGTGCTCGGCTACACGATCAACCTGATCACCCTGCTCGCCCTGGTGCTGGCGATCGGCCTCGTCGTCGACGACGCCATCATCGTCGTCGAGAACATCGACCGGCACATCAAGGAAGACAACAAGACGCCGCTGCAGGCCGCCCTCGTCGCCGCGCGCGAGCTGACCGGCCCGATCATCGCCATGACCATCGTCCTCATTGCGGTGTACGTGCCGATCGGCTTCCAGGGCGGCCTCACCGGTGCCTTGTTCACCGAATTCGCCTTCACCCTGGCCGGCGCGGTGACGGTTTCCGCGGTCATCGCCTTGTTCCTCTCGCCCATGCTCGGCTCGCGCTTCCTGAAGAGCGGACGCGCCAGCAACCGCTTCGTCGAATACATTGATCGTCGTTTCGACCAATTGCACACCGGTTACCAGCGCAAGCTGCACAGCACGCTGGAAACCCATTCGGTGATCGTCGTCATGGGCCTGATCCTGCTCGCGCTGACGCCGCTGCTGTTCATCACCGCGCAATCGGAACTGGCGCCGCAGGAAGACCAGGGCATCGTCCTCGGCATGGCCACGGCGGCACCGAATGCCTCGCCGGCGCAGGTGCGCGAATACCTCAAGCAGATGCACGACATCAGCAAGACCGTGCCCGAAGTCGACCAGACCTTCCAGTTCACCTCCGGGCCGAATTCGATATTCACCGGGGCCAAGCTCAAGCCGTGGTCCGAACGCAGCCGCAATGCCAACGAAATCCAGATCGAGCTGCAGTCGAAATGGGGCGGCATGGCCGGCACCAACACCTTCGCCTTCCAGTTCCCGACCCTGCCCGGTGCCTCCGGCGTGCCGATCGAGGTGGTCATGAACACCACCGAACCATTCGAGAACCTTTACGAAGTCTCGCAGAACGTGCTCGCCAAGCTGCAGGCGAGCGGCCAGTTCTGGTTCATCGACAGCAACCTGAAGATCGACAAGCCGCAAAGCACGGTCGCGGTCGACCGCGACATGGTCGCCACCCTCGGCATGACCCAGCAGGATGTCGGCAGCGCGCTCGGAGCCGCGCTTGGCGGCGGCTACGTCAACTATTTTTCGATTGCCGGGCGTTCGTACAAGGTCATCCCGCAGGTACTGCAGGCCGATCGCCTGAATGCGGACCAGGTGCTCGACTACTACATCCGCACGCCAGCCGGCGGCGTCATTCCGGCATCGACCGTGGCGACGATCAAGGATTCGGTCGTGCCGCAGGCCCTGACGCGCTTCCAGCAGCTCAACTCGGTGACGTTTTCCGGTGCGGCGCAATCATCCAGCGCGGCGATCGAGTTGATCCGCAAGACCATCGAGGAAGTCGCGCCATCCGGATACTCGATCGATTACTCGGGGCAGTCGCGCCAGTACATCAACGAGTCCGGCGGCTTCGCCCTGACCTTGCTGTTTGCCGTGATCATCGTCTACCTCGCCCTCGCCGCGCAGTTCAACAGCTTGCGTGATCCCATCGTCATCCTGGTCGCGGTGCCAATGGCGCTGTTTGGCGCGCTGGTCTTCATCAACCTGCTGCCGGGCTTCACCGGTGCCGGCATGATCTCCACGCGCTGGGCGACCTCGCTCAACATCTACACCCAGGTTGGCCTGGTCACCCTGATGGGGCTGATCTCCAAGCACGGCATCCTCATCGTCGAGTTCGCCAACGAACTGCGGCGCGCCGGCAAGAGCAAGCGCGAGGCAATCGAGCAGGCCGCGGCAACGCGCTTGCGCCCGATCCTGATGACCACCGCGGCGATGGTGCTGGGCGTGCTGCCGCTGGTCATCGCCACCGGTGCCGGTGCCGCCGGCCGCTTCAACATGGGCCTGGTCATCACCACCGGCCTGACCATCGGCACCTTGTTCACCTTGTTCGTGGTGCCGGCGTTCTACCTGCTGCTCGCCCAGGATCACCTTGGCGAATCGGTCAACGCAGTCGAGGACATCGAAGCGCTGGGTTGAGAGACCGGGATTGGGGATTCGAAAAGGCAGTGCCTGGCAAGCTTTCAACTTCCAGGACCGCTGCTGCAAATCCCGAATCCCCGATCCCGGCTAGAATCCACCGATGAATCCAGCCGCCCACGATTCGCCGCTTGGCAAGCAGGTTGCCGGCAGCGCGGTCCACGATGCCGACCTGCTGTTTCCGATTCCGCGTGCCGCGGGTCGTGGGGCGATGGGTCTTGCCGAGCCATTGCCGTTTCACGGCGTCGACATCTGGAACGCCTGGGAGCTGTCCTGGCTTGATCGGCGCGGCAAGCCGCAGGTGGCGATTGGCGAATTCCGCATCCCGGCCAGTTCACCGAACCTGATCGAATCAAAATCGTTCAAGCTCTATCTCAACAGCCTGAACCAGACCCGCTTTGCCGATGCCGAGGCGGTGCTCGCCGTGCTGCTGGCGGACTTGTCGGCCGCCGCCGGCATGCCGATCGAAGTCGTCCTGCTCGCGGTCGATCCGCCGCGGTCCGCGCCAATCCGGCGCCTCGATGGCGATTGCATCGACGATCTGGATATCGACATCGACCAGTACGGTCCGCCGCAATCTGGATTCCTGCGTGTGGATGCCGCCGCCGAGCCAGTCACGGAGATGCTGGTGTCGCATCTGCTGAAGTCAAATTGTCCAGTGACCGGCCAGCCCGATTGGGCCAGCGTGCAGATTCGTTACCACGGCAAGCGCATCGATCGCGCCGGCCTGCTGCGCTACCTGGTTTCCTACCGCAATCATGATGATTTCCACGAACAATGCGTCGAGCGCATCTTTCGCGACCTGCTCGCGCGCTGCGCTCCGCAACAGCTGACCGTGCATGCGCGCTACACCCGCCGCGGCGGCCTCGACATCAATCCCTGGCGCAGCAACGTGGATGCGGCCACGGCGGACAATCCACGCCAGCAACGCCAGTAGCGGGCCTGCATCCCGCGGCGTGAACACGGCGTAACCAGTGTTGACAATCGCGCCACGCGGAAATGGTTTCTTAACGGGGCAACGGTGTATTTTCGAGAATCGCCCCCCGTCTGGAGACCAGCATCATGCCCAAAGATCCCGGCAAGCCGGATTTTTCCAATGTAAAGAGTGGTGGCGCCTCGACGGCACCGGCCGCCGCGCCAAAACCCGATTTCAGCAACGTCAGCAGTGGCGTCAGCTCAAGTGCGCCGATGGTTGCCGATACCACCATGCAGACCTACACGGTTGCCAAGGGTGACACGCTGTCGAAGATCGCCAAGACGTTCTATGGCAACGCGAACAAGTGGCGCGTGATTTTCGAAGCCAACGGCGACCAGATCAGCAATCCGGACCTGATCAAGATCGGCCAGGTCCTGAAGATTCCTGCCAAACCCTGACCCAAGGAGACCATTCACCATGAAAATCAACTCGATCCGCCCTGCCGCCATCATCCTCGGCGTGGCTGTTGCACTGGCCGCCTGCGGCAAGAAGGAAGAAGCTCCGCCACCGGTTGTCACCCCGGCTCCCGCACCGGCTCCGGTCGAGACCGCACCGACGCCGCCGCCAGCGCCGGAAAGCGTCACCTTTGCCGGCCTGACCCTCGGCAACGCGATTGGCGCGGACCAGAACGTGACCACGCCGATGACGACGTTTGCGCCGAACGACACGATCTACGCGGCTGTCGCCACCAAGGGTGCCGCGGCCAATGCGGCGATCGTGGCGAAATGGACCTTTGGCGATGGCCAGCTGGTCGACGAGAGCAGCCAGTCGATCGCGCCGACCGGCGGTGCCGTGACCACCTTCCACATTGCCAAGCCGGACGGCTGGCCAGTGGGCAAGTACAAGATCGACGTGACCATCGACGGCAACCCGGTTGCCAGCCAGGGGTTCGAGGTCAAGTAAGCGCGGGCGATCGTGCATGCCGGCAGGAGGCGCGGAGAAATCCGCGCCTCCTGCGTTTCGGGCAGGCAGGATTGGCACGGATCGGCCATTCCAGCGACAATAGGCGCGAACTGCGCCCGCCGCTGCACTGCGCAAGCGGCCCTTCTGCGCAACAACCCCAAGCGGAGAATTCCATGGCCGAATCCACCCTCACGCCGCCCGCCGGTGGCGGTAAGATCAGCATCGCCAACGGCGTCCTCAATGTGCCCGATCAGCCGATCATTCCCTTCATCGAGGGCGATGGCACCGGCCCGGACATCTGGGCTGCCTCGGTGCGTGTATTCGATGCCGTGATCGCGAAGACCTACGGTGGCAAGCGCAAGATCCACTGGCTGGAAGTGCTGGCTGGCGAGAAGGCCTTCAACCAGACCGGCAACTGGCTGCCCGATGCCACCGTCGAGGCCTGCCGCGAATACCTGGTCTCGATCAAGGGCCCGTTGACCACGCCGGTCGGCGGCGGCATCCGTTCGCTGAACGTCGCCCTGCGCCAGATGCTCGATCTGTACGCCTGCGTGCGCCCGGTGCGCTGGTTCGATGGCGTGCCCTCGCCGGTCAAGGATCCGTCCAAGATCGACATGACGATCTACCGCGAGAACACCGAGGATATCTACGCCGGCATCGAATTCCAGCAGGGCACCGACGACGCCAAGAAATTCGCCGCACTGGTCAAGGAACATTTCCCGGATCGCTACCGCAAGATCCGTTTCCCGGAGAGCTCGGGCTTCGGCATCAAGCCGGTTTCGAAGGAAGGCACCGAGCGTCTGGTGCGCGCGGCCATCCTCTACGCGATCGACAACGATCGTGATTCGGTGACCCTGGTGCACAAGGGCAACATCATGAAGTTCACCGAAGGTGGCTTCCGTGACTGGGGCTACGCGCTCGCGCACAACGAGTTTGGCGCGGTGGAAATCGACGGCGGCCCGTGGAGCAAGTTCAAGAATCCGAAGACCGGCAAGGAAATCATCGTCAAGGATGCAATCGCCGATGCCTTCCTGCAGCAGATCCTGCTGCGCCCGGCCGAATACGACGTGGTCGCCACGCTCAACCTCAATGGCGATTACCTGTCCGACGCGCTGGCTGCCCAGGTCGGCGGCATCGGCATCGCGCCGGGTGGCAATATCAACTATGTCACCGGCCATGCCGTGTTCGAGGCCACCCACGGCACCGCGCCGAAGTACGCCGGCCTCGACAAGGTCAACCCCGGTTCGGTGATCCTTTCCGGCGAGATGATGCTGCGTTACATGGGCTGGCACGAAGCCGCCGACGCCATCATCGCGGCGATGGACAAGGCCATCGGCCAGAAGAAGGTCACCTACGATTTCGCCCGTCTCATGGAAGGTGCCACCGAGGTGAAGTGCTCGGAGTTCGCGGATCGCCTGATTGCCGCAATGTAGATGAGAGCAGGGATCGGGGATTCGAAAAGGAATGCGCCATGCGAATCCCTGATCCGCAAATCAATCGCCTCTTGACCATAGGCGGCGGGCGTCCGGCCGCCGCCCGGCCTTTCCGAATCCCGGCTTTCGACAACCGCACGGCTGGTCGTCCCGGATTGCAGTCAGCCACCGTTCCGTCGTGCCAGGCACCGCGGAACTGAAAATGCGGGAGCCGCAATGTTGATCCTCTTGTTCATCCTCTGGACGGCATTCTGCATCTGGGCAATCTTCATGCGCGGCGCCGAGTTTCTCGATGGCTACATCATCTCCGGTCAGACGGGAAAGCCGTTCACGCCGGGCAAGCTCCGCCTCTACATTGGCATCACCTGGTTGCTTGGCCTGGGGCTTGTGCTCCTCAATGTGTTCTATGGTCCAAAAGGCTGATGCCCGGCGACGCGCTCGGGCCGGCAAGAAGTATCCTTCACTGACGCTGCAGCCTCTCGTATGGACAAGCCACGCGTCCAGCCTCATGCGAGCAATCACGCCGGCCGATGGCAAAGACCTGGGAGACCGAATCATCAAGGTCAATCATGCCGGTGAGCACGGTGCCGTATGCATCTACACGGGCCAGATTCTGGTGGCCAGGCTGACGGCTCCACGTCCAGTCAACGAGCTCATTGCGTTCCGATCGCACGAGCAACGGCAAAGGGCGGTCTTTCGTTCAAAGTTGCTGCGCCGAGGCCGCCCGCGGTGCCGGAGTTACTGGCTTTGCGGTCTAGGTGGCTTCGTACTCGGAGCAATTACCGGCCTGCTCGGCGCGAACGCCATGGCTGCCACTAGCGTTGCCGTAGAGAGCGTCGTACTCCGTCACCTTGAGCAGCAGCTTGCCGCGCTCAAGGGCAATGATGCGACTGCCGTTGCAGCCATATCGGCGATCATCGCCGAGGAACGGCAACACCACGACGATTCGGCCACTCATGTCCAGGCGGGTACATTCTGGCCCAGGATTCTCACGCCAGTTGTATCCGCTTCCACTGAGGCAGTCTTCTGGTTGGGTATGCGGTTGTGAGGCCAGGCGGTTCCTCAAGGGACTTTCCGTCAAGCCAGGACGGGTAGTACCTTCGCCCTGAGCTTTGAGGCTTCGCTGGTCATCGAATCATTCTTCGTTTCTTGCTGCGTTGTCAGTTTGATTGGGGTGACGAAACCGTGACGACCACCCTCCATCATCGTGCAGCGGCGCTCGTCCTTGATGCGTTCCTTGATTACAACGCGCGCTTTTCCGACATCACGCGGCGGGCCAAGCGGCGGTTCGAGCGGCGCGACTGGAAATACGTGCGCGTTGATGCGGCGGCGCGCATCGACCTCTACGAAGTCTGCGTGCGCGAGACGCTGGGCCGGCTCGAATTGCTGCTGGAGGAACGATTGCGCTCGCGCACGATCTGGTCCTCGATACGCGATGAGCTGGAAACACTCGTCGCGCCAATGCTGGATCGCGAGTTTCCGAAGACGTTCTTCAATTCGCTGTCGCGACGATTCTTCCATACCGATGGCGTTGCCGCCGACATCGAGTTTGTCGCCCTTGATGCCGAGCCTACCGCAAGCATCAGCGATGCCACCGATCTGAACAGCTATCCGGCGGCAGGCAACCTCGATGTGGTCTGCGAACGCATCCTTGCCGACTATCCGTTTGCCAATGGCTACGCCGACATCAGCGGCTGCGTGAACGCCATCGCCAGCACCTTGCGATCGCGCATGCGCGAAAGCGCGGTACGGCACGTGCATTCGATCGACCTCATCAGATCGGCCTTCTTCCGCGAGCGGCGCGCCTATCTGATCGGCCGCATCAGCACCGCGGCAGGCGACTTGCCGCTGGTCATCGCCCTGGTCAGCACGGCCGACGGCGTGCGTGCCGATGCGCTGATCACCGAGGTGGATCAGGTCTCGCTGATCTTCAGCTACACGCGCAGTTATTTCCATGTCGATTTGCCGACCGTCAGCGACGTCGTCGTCTTCCTGCGCGCCTTGCTGCCGCACAAGCCGATCGAGGAACTTTTCACCGTGCTCGGACGCGCCAAGCAGGGCAAGACCGAACGCTACCGGCATCTCTTTCGCCATCTCGCCCGCCATCCCGACGAGCGCCTCGTCCGCGCCGATGGCGAGCGCGGCATGGTCATGGCCGTGTTCACGCCGAAATCCTGGCCGCTGGTGTTCAAGGTCATCCGCGACCAGTTTGCCTATCCGAAGGACATCGCACGCCGCCAGGTCGAGGAAAAGTACCTGCTGGTATTCCGTTACGATCGCATCGGCCGCCTCGTCGATGCCCAGGAGTTTCGCCACCTGCGTTTCCCGCGCCGCCAGTTCGACGCGGACATGCTCGCCGAGCTGCTCAGCCAATGCGCGGAGACGGTGTCCCTGGAAGGTGACGAGGTGCTGGTCCGCCATTGCTATGTCGAGCGCCGCCTGCGACCGATGAACCTGTTCGTGCGCGAAGCGCCGCCGGAAGCGGCGCGGCGGGCCATGCGCGACTACGGCCAGGCGATCAAGGATCTCGCTCGCAGCAACATCTTTCCCGGTGATCTGCTGCTGAAGAATTTCGGCATCACCCGTGGTGGCCGCGCGATCTTCTATGACTACGACGAGTTGTGCCTGCTCGACACCTGCTGCTTCCGCACGATCCCGCAGGCGCGCTTCGAGGATGAAACGCGGCCGCTGGAAGAGTGGCTGACGGTGCGCGAGGGCGATGTCTTCCCGGAAATGTTCCCGCGCTTTCTCGGCGTGCCGGCCGAGCTGCGCGATGCCCTGCTCGAAAGCCATGGCGAAATCTTCGATGCGGCGTGGTGGCGCGGCGTCCAGCAAGGCATTGCGCGCGGTGACTACAGTGATGTCCCGCCGTATCCCGCTTCGGCGCGGCTGCCAGGACCCGCGGCATCCTGAAAGGCAGAAAGCCCGCGAGGCGGGCTTTCTGCTTCAGGCACTGGGCAAACCGGCAATCAGAGGCGCTTGCGCCCGAAGATCAGCGATACGACAAACAACACGATGAAAACCAGGAACAGGATCTTGGCGATCCCCGCCGATGCACCGGCAATGCCACCGAAGCCGAGAACGGCAGCGATCAAGGCGATGACAAGAAAGACGATAGCGTAATGCAACATGGTAAACCTCCTGACTTTGGGCATCCATCGCTGCTGTCGGGTCGGCCCGCTCCGCGATGTCCCGGCCAAGGTAGTCGGCGGCAGATGAATTGCGCCCGAAGATTTCCCGACCGGCGGATGAACGCATGGCTGGCGTTCATGCAGGCTCCGCGCGCGGTCGCGGTGCCGCGGTGAGGATCAAGCATGGCCCTATGCTAGGCTTTGCGGCCCACTGCCGCCCTGTCGGCAACGAACTGGAGTCGACCATGAAACAGCTTTCCCTCGCGCTTGCCATCAGCCTCACCCTGGCCGCATGCGGCGCTGCAACCGAGAAAGCGGCAACCCCGGAAGCTGCATCCGATCAGCCCGCCGTGGTCGTGCCGCCGCAGCCCGCCGCCACGATCAATCCAATCGACAGCGTGCTCGCCGGCAGCTGGCGCTCGGACGCAAACAAGGCTCGCGATGCTTATCGCCATCCGGCGGCCACGCTGGATTTCTTTGGCGTCAAGCCCGAGCAGACCGTGGTCGAGATCAATCCCGGTGGCGGCTGGTACACCGAAGTGTTGGCACCGTTGATGAAGGATGGCCACTACGTCGCAGCGATCCCGACGGACGCCAGCTCCGAATACAACGCCCGCAACAACACGAAGTTCCGCGCCAAGCTCGCCGAGCATGCCGAAGTCTTTGCTGGTGCCCAGGTCGTCGAGTTCGATCCAAAGGCGCCGAGCTTCGGCGCGGATGCTTCCGCCGATGTCGTGCTGACCTTCCGCAACGTGCACAACTGGGTCGGCGGCGGCAACGCCCCGGCCATGTTCACCGGCTTCTTCAACGTGCTGAAACCGGGCGGCACGCTCGGCGTCGTCGATCACCGCGCGGCGGATGACGCGGATGCGGCGGCCATCGCCAAGTCCGGCTACCTGACCACCGCATCGGTGGTCAAGCTGGCCACGGACGCCGGTTTCGAGCTGGTCGGGCAGAGCGAGATCAACGCCAATCCGAAGGACACCAAGGATTACGAAAAGGGCGTGTGGACGTTGCCGCCGTCGCTGACCCTCGGCGAAACCGATCGCGCCAAGTACCAGGCGATCGGCGAATCCGACCGCATGACCCTGAAGTTCGTCAAGCCGCAGGCCGACAGGATCTTCGAGCAGGGCACCGACAGCGCCGGCAAGGAAAACGAAAAGAAATGAGCCAATCCGCTGCAAGCGGCCGCTGCCTGGCCGCTTGCAGCACCTGCCATGCTGATCCTCTTCAACAAGCCGTATGGCGTGCTCTGCCAGTTCACCGATCGCCAGGGCCGGGCGACGCTCGCCGATCATATTGCCCATGAAGACGTCTATGCGGCTGGCCGTCTCGATCGCGATTCCGAAGGCCTGTTGCTGCTGACCGACGACGGCGTGCTCGCCCACCGCATCACCGACCCGCGCCACAAGCAGTCGAAGACCTACCTGGTGCAGGTCGAAGGGCAGCCATCGGCGGCGGCGCTGGCGGCCTTGCGCACGGGCGTGATCCTCAACGATGGTCCGACCTTGCCGGCCGCGGTCGCGCTGCTGGACGGGCCCCCGCATTGGTTGTGGTCGCGCGATCCGCCAGTGCGCTTTCGCAAGAGCGTGCCCGACAGCTGGATTGAATTGACCCTGCACGAGGGCCGCAACCGGCAGGTCCGGCGCATGACCGCAGCCGTCGGCCTGCCCACCTTGCGCCTCGTGCGCACGCGCGTCGGCGCGCATGCGCTGGGCGGCCTGCAGCCGGGCGAACATCGAATCATCAAGGATTCGCGATGACCTTCAAGGATCATTTTTCCGCGCATGCGGCGATCTACCGCGAGGCACGGCCAGACTATCCGGCGGCGCTTTACGATTTCCTGGTCGAGGTGGCCCCTGCGAACGAACGCGCCTGGGATGCCGGATGCGGCAATGGCCAGGCCAGCACCGACCTCGCCACGCGCTTCTGCGAAGTCGTTGCCACCGACCCCAGCGCCGAGCAGATCGCCAACGCCGCGCCGCGGCCGAACATCAGCTATCGCGTCGAGGCGGCCGAGCAGTCCTCGCTGGCGACGGCCAGTGTCGACCTGGTGTGTGTCGCCCAGGCCTTGCACTGGTTCGACCTTGCCCGCTTCCACGCCGAAGTGCGCCGCGTGCTGAAACCCCGGGGCGTGGTCGCGTTCTGGAGCTATGCCGATTGTCGTGTCGATGCGCGCGTCGATGTGCAGAAGAACCGCCTCTACCGCGACCTGCTCGGCGCGTACTGGCCCGCCGAGCGCGCCCTCGTCGAAAGTGGCTATGCGAGCCTGCCGTTCCCGTTCGAGCGCATCAAGGCACCGGCGATTGCCCTGCGCATGGACTGGACGCTCGAGCAATTCCTCGCCTACCTGCGCTCGTGGTCGGCGACCCAGCGCTACATCCGCGCCCGCGAGCACGATCCGGTCAGCCTGGTCGAAAGCGACCTGCGCACGGCCTGGGGTGATCCGCTCCAGGCGCGCACGGTGTCCTGGGATTTCCACCTGCATTGCGGGCGCCTCTGAGCGGAACCGGTTTGCGCGCACAGTGCTGCGTGTCCACGGATCGGGGCGGATTTGCCAGCCAAGCCTTGAGCACGGACAATCGGCGCCCACTTCATCCCGGCGCACGGCGTGTGCGCACCATCAGGCCAATCCCCATCGTGTCCGAAATCCTGCAGCGTCTGCCCGAGTTCATCGGCAATCATCCCTTCCTTTCGTTTGGCTTCCTTGGCGTGTTGGCGGCGGTGATCGCCGGTGAGTTCAGTCGCCTCACGCGCGGCTACAAGGCGTTGACACCGGCCGGCCTGACCCAGCTGATCAATCGCGACAATGCCTTGCTCATCGATGTCTCGAGCATCCAGGATTACGAAAAAGGCCACGTGCCGGGTGCGCGCCACGTCGCCATGAGCCAGTTCGACCCCGAGAGCAAGGAGCTGGCCAAGGCCAAGGCCTTGCCGGTGGCGGTCTATTGCAAGACCGGGCAATCCGCCGGCGTGGCGGCCAAGCGCCTGAAGAAGGCCGGCTTCAGCGACGTCTACACCCTCGATGGCGGCCTGCGCACCTGGGTCGAGGCACAACTGCCCCTGGTCAAGGGCCGCAGCGCCAGCTGATCTGCCCGACAAACCGCGGCACGCCGCGCCGCCGCGTGCGTTGATACCCATGGCATGGGATAATCCGTGCCCTTTTTTCCATCGATTTCCGGAGCAAACGCAACATGGCTGAGAATTCCCCCGCAAACGGCGCGGCCAATCCCGCTGCCGAGGCCAACCAGGCCCAGCTCAATCTGCAGAAGATCTACACCAAGGACATTTCCTTCGAGGTGCCGAACGCTCCCAACGTGTTCCAGCTGCAGGGTCAGCCGGCGGTCGAACTGAACCTCAGCCAGCGCGTCAACACGCTTGCGGAATCGGTATATGAAGTCGTCCTCAGCGTGACCGTTACCTGCAAGATCGAAGAAAATACCGCCTATCTCGCCGAAGTTCACCAGGCGGGCATCTTTGGCGTGGCCGGCTTCGATGCCGCCTCGCAGGAAGCCGTGCTGGCCACCTATTGCCCGAACGTGCTGTTTCCGTACGTGCGCCAGATCGTTTCCGACCTGGTCCAGGGTGGCGGATTCCCGCCGTTGTTCCTGCAGCCGATCAACTTCGATGCGATCTACGCCGAGCAGCAACGCCGCCGCGTCGAAGCGCCGGCACAAAGCCCGACCCTGAACTCCTGAGTCGATGAACACACCGGTTGCGGTCCTCGGCGCCGGTTCGTGGGGCACGGCGCTGGCCGTGCTGCTGGCGCGAAACGGCGTCCCCACCACCTTGTGGGGGCGCTCGCCGCAGGCCGTGGTCGACATGGCCACGGCGCGCGCGAACACGCGTTACCTGCCTGAAATGAAATTTCCGGATGCGCTGGGCATCAGCGGCGTCCTCGAAACCTGCGTGCGCGATGCCGCGATCGTCCTCATTTCGGTGCCGAGCCACGCCTTCCGCGACCTGCTCGACGAGATCACGCCGTGGGTTGCGCCTGCTGCCGGCATTGCCTGGGCGACCAAGGGCTTTGATCCCGGATCGGGCCGCTTCCTGCATGAACTTGTCGAGGAACGCCTGCCCGATCATCCGGCCGCCGTGGTTACCGGGCCTTCGTTTGCCCAGGAAGTTGCCCAGGGCCTGCCGACCGCCTTGACCGTGCAGTCCAACGATGACGCCTTCGCCCAGCGCCTGGCCCGGCTGCTGCATGCACCGACCTTTCGCGCCTACACCGGCAACGACATCCTCGGTGCCGAGCTCGGCGGGGCGATGAAGAACGTCCTCGCCGTGGCCACCGGGGTTGCCGACGGCATGCAGCTTGGCCTGAATGCGCGCGCCGGCCTGATCACCCGCGGCATGAACGAGATCCTGCGCCTGGGCACGGCGCTCGGAGCCAAGGCCGAAACCCTGATGGGCCTGGCCGGACTGGGTGACCTGGTGCTGACCTGCACCGGTGACCTCTCGCGCAACCGCCGCCTTGGCATTGCCCTGGGTCGCGGCGTGCCGCTTTCGCAAGCGGTCGCCGGGATCGGCCAGGTGGTGGAGAGCATCGTCACTGTCGATGAGGTCGTCCGCCTCGCCCGCCGCGTCGGCATCGAACTGCCGATCGCCGAGCATGTGCAGCATGTGCTGCATGAGGACATGACCCCCGAAGAGGGCCTGCACGCCTTGCTCGCCCGCGAGCAGAAGCCGGAATATCCGGAGTAGCGGCACCGGCGAAGGCCTCGTGCAAGCGGCGCGGATTCCGATGGCCGTTCCCGCGTTTCTGCTTCGGTGTTGGCTTGCCGTACAATGCGCGGCTGCATTGCCTCGTGCGCGGTGTTTTCGATCCCGCACAAGCGCCGCCACATCACTCCGGAACAACTCGCATGATCTCCTTTCGCAATTTCGCCCTGCGGCGCGGCGAACGCCTGCTCCTGTCCAAGGTCGACATCGCCCTGCATGCCGGCTGGCGTGTCGGCGTGGTCGGTCGCAATGGCTGCGGCAAGACCAGCCTGTTCGCGGCCATCCTTGGCGAGATCGAGGCGGATTCCGGGGATCTGGAAAAATCGCCGAAGCTGCGCATCGCCAGCGTCGCCCAGGAAACACCCTCGTTGCCGGATGCGGCCATTGATTTCGTCGTCTCCGGCGACACCGAAGTGCACGCGGTGCTGATGGCCGAGGAAGCCGCAATGGCTGCCGAGGATTGGGATGCGGTTGCCGCCGCGCACCAGAAGATGGCCGAGATCAACGGTTACGACGCCACCGCGCGTGCCGGCAAGTTGCTGCACGGGCTTGGCTTTCCGCCCGATACGCACCAGCGCGCGGTATCGGAGTTCTCCGGTGGCTGGCGCGTGCGCCTGAATCTCGCTCGTGCGCTGATGATGCCGAGCGACCTGCTCCTGCTCGACGAGCCGACCAACCATCTCGACCTCGATGCCGTGCTCTGGCTGGAACAATGGCTGCTCAAGTATCCGGGCATGCTGATGATGATCTCGCACGATCGCGAGTTCCTCGATGGCGTCGGCACGCACATGCTGCATCTGCACGACGGCACGGCCAGGCTCTACACCGGCGACTACACCAGCTTCGAGCGCCAGCGCTCCGAGCAGTTGCGCCAGCAGCAGATCGCCTTCGAGAAGGAGCAGGCCGAGCGCGCCCACCTGCAATCGTTCATCGACCGCTTCAAGGCCTCGGCGGCGAAAGCCAAGCAGGCGCAGTCGCGGGTCAAGCGCCTGGCCAAGCTGGCCGGAACCGAAGCGGTACGCGCGGAACGCGAGATCCGCATCAACTTCGCCGATCCGGTCAAGTTGCCGAATTCGCTGACCCGGCTCAACAAGGTCGACGCCGGTTACGGCGACATCAGGATCCTCGGCAAGGTCGGTTTTGGCCTCGAAGCGGGGGATCGCATCGGCTTGCTTGGCCCGAATGGCGCCGGCAAGTCGACCCTGGTCAAGACCCTCGTCGGCGAACTGCCGATCCTCGCCGGCGAACGCAGCGTGCATCCGGACATGGAGCTTGGCTACTTCGCCCAGCACACGGTCGAGTCGCTGCACGAAGGCCAGTCGCCGATCGAGCACCTGCGCGACATCGCCCCGGGTGCAAGCGTGCAGGAGTTCCGCGACTTCCTCGGCCGCTGGAATTTCGCCGGCAATCGCGCCTTCGAGAATGTTGATGGCTTCTCCGGCGGCGAACGCGCACGCCTGGCGCTGGCCTTGATCGCCTGGCGCAAGCCCAACGTGCTGCTTCTTGACGAACCGACCAACCATCTCGATCTGGAAATGCGCGAGGCACTGGCCGAGGCGCTGAGCATCTTCCCCGGCGCAATCGTCATGGTCTCGCACGATCGCCACCTGATCGGACTGGTCTGCGAAACCTTCTGGCGCGTCAGCGACGGCAAGGTCGAGGAGTTCAAGGGCGACCTGGATGAATACGCGGCGTGGCTGAAATCGCGCGCATCGCGGGGCTGAGAAGTCGGGAATCGGGGGTCGAAAGCGCGGCGCGCCTGTCGTCATGGCGTGCAACGCGGTAGGCTCCATGGATGACCCATCCTGCCAGCCATGCCGCAGACAGCCTGCGTTCGATCGACCTTCCGGATACCGACAAAGCGCTACGTGATGATGTGAACCGGGTCGGTTCGCTGGTCGGTGAAATCCTCGCCGAACAGGAGGGTCAGGCCTTTCTCGACGAAGTCGAACGCATCCGCATCGAAGCGATCCGGCGACGTGAATCGGCTACCGGCACCGAAGCGATGCAGGGCGAATTGTCCGGCGTCGATGTCGCCCACGCGACCGCCCTGGTGCGCGCATTCTCCACTTATTTCCAGGCCGTAAACGTGGCCGAACGCGTGCATCGCATCCGTCGCCGCCGCGAGTACGAAATGGCCGATGGCGCGCCGCAGCCGGGTGGCCTGCGCGATGCCATCGGCAAGCTGCGTGCGAGCGGCACCAGCGAAGACGAGCTGCGTGCCTGCCTTGCTCGACTGCGCATCGAGCCGGTGTTCACCGCGCATCCAACCGAGGCAGTACGCCGCGCCCTGCTGGAAAAGGAAACCGAGGTCGTGCGCGCCCTGGTTGCCGACATCGATCGCGGGCGTACGCCGGTCGAGCGGCGCGCCGATCTCGAACGCATGCGCATGGCCTTGACCGCGGCCTGGCAAACCGCCGAGTTCGCCCTCGACAAGCCGAGCATCGCCGATGAACTGGAAAATGTCGATTTTTACCTGACCGACGTGCTCTATCGCGTGGTGCCGGTTTTCCACGAAGTCCTCGCCGATGCGCTCGGTACCGAATCACGCGGATTCGATATGCCGACCTTGCTGCGCTTCGGCAACTGGGTTGGCGGCGACATGGACGGCAATCCGAATGTCGGCGCAGAGACCATTGCCGCTACCCTGGCAACACAGCGCCGGCAGGTGCTCGCCTTGTACCGGCGAGAGGTCTATCAACTTGGCCGCCTGCTCAGCCATTCGCTGTCGCGGGTTGCCTGTTCGGCCGATCTGCTGGCGCGCACCGCGGTCTACCGGGCCTTGCTGCCGAAAGCCGCGGCAAGCCTGCGCACGCGCCACGAGGACATGCCTTACCGGCAATTCCTCAAACTGGTGCGCGCGCGCCTTGGCGAAACCGAGCGTGGCCGCGAAGTCGGCTATGCCGACGCTGCCGAGTTTGTCGGAGATATCCGCATCGTCGTTGCCAGCCTCGCGGAAAACCGCGGCGTGCACGCCGGCTGGTTTGCCGCACGCCGATTGCTGCGCCGTGCCGAGACCTTTGGTTTCCATCTGGCCACCCTCGACTTGCGCCAGGATTCGGCGATCCACGATCTTGCCCTCGGCGCACTGCTTGGTGATGCGGACTGGGCAACGCGCGAGGTCGATGAGCGCGTCGTCCGCCTCAAGGCCGTGCTTGCCGATCCGGGCAGCGTGATGGCGTGCGACGACGAGACTGCGCGGCGCACCTTGGCCGTGTTCGGCACGGTCGCGCAACTTCGTCCGCGCTACGGCGAGCAGGCGTTCGGCCCGTACATCATCAGCATGAGCCGCAGTGCCGCCGACGCCCTTGCCGTGCTCGCGCTGGCGCGGATTGCCGGCTGTGTCGACGCGGCCGGCCAGGTGCCACTCGACGTCGCGCCGCTGTTCGAGACCGTTGCGGATCTCGATGCCGCCGAAGCCGTGGTTGCCGCATTGTTTGCCGATGACGTCTATCGCGCGCATCTCGCCGCGCGCGGCAACACGCAGGTGGTCATGCTCGGCTACTCCGACAGCGCCAAGGATGGCGGCCTGGTTGCCTCGCGCTGGGCCCTGCAGCAAACGCAGATCTCCTTGACCCGCCTGGCCAGTGCATCCGGCGTGCGCATCATCTTCTTCCATGGCCGCGGCGGTTCGGCCAGCCGCGGCGGCGGCAAGGCCGAGCGCGCCGTGATCGCCGCGCCGCGCGGTTCGGTAAATGGCGTCTTGCGCCTGACCGAGCAGGGCGAGGTGATCCATCGCAAGTACGGCATCCGTGCGCTGGCCCTGCGCAATCTCGAGCAGATGACCGGCGCGGTGCTGCGCGCGACGCTGCGTCCGCGTCCGCCGGAACCACGCGAAGCGCAGTGGCGGGCGATGGCGGCGGCGATTGCCAGTGAATCGCGCACGCGCTATCGCGGCTTCGTCCACGAGAACCCCGATTTCACCGGATATTTCCGCAAGGCAACGCCGATCGACGTCATCGAGCGCCTGCGCATCGGCTCACGCCCGGCCAGGCGTGGCGGCAGCGGCGGCGTCGAAAACCTGCGCGCGATTCCCTGGGTGTTCGCCTGGTCGCAGAACCGCTCCACCATGACCGGCTGGTACGGCGTCGGCAGTGGGCTTGCCCACGGCATCGAGGCATACGGCCGCGAAGCCATGAGCGAAATGACCCGCGATTGGCCGTTCTTCGCCCAGCTCGTCGATGATGTGGAAATGGTCCTGGCCAAATCCGACCTCGCCATCTTCGAGCGCTACTCGCGACTTGCCGGCGACTTGCATGAATCCTTCTTCGCCGACATCAGCAGCGAATTCGAACGCACGCGCAACGCGATCCTTGATCTGAAAGCCGAAGAGGAACTGCTGGCCCACGATCTGCGCCTGCGCCAGTCAATCCGCCTGCGCAACCCCTACGTCGATCCGATCAGCCTCATCCAGGTTGACCTGCTGGGCCGCTGGCGCGCCACCGAGCGCAACGACGACGATCTGTTGCACGCCCTGATCGCCACGGTCAACGGCATCGCGGCGGGAATCCAGAATACCGGGTGAGATACGTCGCACCCGGAAGCATCCAGTCAATTTGTTCCCTTCTCCCGTTCACGGGAGAAGGTGCCCGGAGGGCGGATGAGGGGCTCTTGGCTCGATTCGGCTACCCCGGATGAAGCCAAGCGAATCGCCTCAAGGACATCATCTGCTCTTGTCAGGACGTCGTCATTCCAGAATCGCACCACGCGGAAGCCGAGCTCGCAGAGTCTCTTGGTTCGCCGCAGATCAGATTCCTCCTCATCCAGATGATGACCTCCATCGACTTCCACGATGAGTTTGGAGTCGAGAGAGGCAAAGTCGACAACGAATTCTCAAATTGGCACTTGCCGACGGAACTTGAATCCTTCGAGCCTTCGATCTCGAAGGCGTGACCAGAGGATGCGTTCAGCATCGGTCATCGTCGTCCGCAACTTGCGCGCAATTGCAACATGATTGCCGCTCGACATCTTGAATCTCGTTCTTTACGTTTGATTCGTGGCATTTGGGTCATCAAGTTCAAATGCCCCTCATCCGCCCTCCGGGCACCTTCTCCCACTTCATGGGAGAAGGGAGAATGCGTGGTTGTGCCTTTACAGCGCTTTCTCTTCCGGCTTGGTCGCGTAGCGGAACAGCAGCCAGGCGATGACGCTGAGCAGGAGCAGGCCGAGCCAGCCGCCGAACTGCATGTTCTCGGGCAGGGCGAGTACGTCGGCGCGGCCGGTGATGACGATCGGGATGGCGATGAAGATGCCCATCAAGGCTTCGCCGGTGATCAGGCCGGCCGAGAACAGCATGCCCTTGCGATGGATCTGGCCGTGTTCCTCTTCATTCCTTGCGCCACCCATCTTGCGCTCGACGATGTGGGCGAGCAGGCCGCCGAGGAAGATCGGCACCATCAGTTCGATCGGCAGATAGATGCCGATGGCGCAGGCAAGCACGGGAACGCGGAATTTCCTGCCGCTGGCCTGCAGCCACAGGTCAAAGATGATGATGGCGGCACCAATTGCCGCGCCGATGCCGATCGTCGTCCATGGCAGCTCGCCGCCAAAGATGCCCGTGGCCACCGAAGCCATCAGGTTTGCCTGCGGTGCAAGCAGCGGATTCGGATGTTCGGCGGTTGGCGTGCCGATGCCGTAGGCGTGCAGCAACAGGTTCAACACCGGCGCCATGATCAGCGCCGAGGACACCGCGCCGATCGCCAGCATGAGCTGCTGCTTCCATGGCGTCGCGCCGACAATGTGGCCGCATTTCAGATCCTGCAGGTTGTCGCCGCCGATGCAGGCCGCGCAGCAGACCACCGCGCCGATCATGATCGCGGCAACGGCGCCGATCGACGAATCGCGACCGAGCAGCAGCACCAGGATCAAGGCGGCGAACAGGATCGTCGAAATGGTGATGCCGGAAACCGGATTGTTCGATGAACCGACGAGGCCGGCCATGTACGCGGACACGGAGACGAACAGGAAGCCGGCGACGATCATGATCACGGTCATCGGAATGCTCACCGCCCACTGCTGCACGATGCTTTGATAGAGCCACAGCAGCGGCAGGGTGAAGATGACAAGGCCGATGGCGATGTACTTCATCGGGATGTCTTTTTCGCTGTGCGCAACGACCGTGGTGACGCCGGAACGGGTGGCATCGAAACCGCTCTTGATTCCCGAGAACAGGGATTTGCGCAGCGAGATCAGCGTCCAGATGCCGCCGATCAACATCGCGCCGACACCGAGATAGCGGATCTGCGCCGACCAGATCATGAAGGCCGCATCTTCCGCACTGGCGGCTGCAATTTGCGCGGCAAGCGCGGGATCGGTTTGCAGGAAGAAGCTGCTGTAAATCGGAATGGCGATATTCCAGCCGATCATCGCCCCGGCGAGCACGACGATGCCGATATTGAGGCCGACGATATAGCCGACGCCGAGCAGGGCGGCGGAGAGATTGGTACCCATGTAGGCAATCGCCTTGCCCACCCAGGTCGCGCCCGCTGCGGTATCCGGAAACAAGCGCAGTCCGCTGGCCGCACCGATCTTGGCAAAAGCGCCGAACAAGGCGGCAACCGCCAGCACCTTCACGCCTTGCGCCGGATTCTCGCCGGTCTTCAGCACTTCCGCCGCGGCCTTGCCTTCCGGGAACGCCAGACCCTGGTCGACAATCAGCGAGCGTCGCAACGGCACCGAGAAGATCACGCCGAGCAAGCCGCCGAGTCCGGCGATCGCGAACACCCATTGATACTCGAATTCCTGCCAGTAGCCGAGGATGACCAAGGCAGGGATCGTGAAGATCACCCCCGAGGCAATCGACGAACCCGCCGACGCGCCGGTCTGCACGATGTTGTTTTCGAGGATGCCGCCACCGCCGAGCAGGCGCAGCACGGCCATCGACACCACCGCTGCCGGAATCGCCGAAGCGATGGTCATGCCGGCAAACAGGCCGAGGTAGGTATTCGCCGCGGCGAGGATGACAACCAGAACGATCGACAACAGGATCGCGCGCAAGGTCAGTTGCGGCGCAGGTTCAGCGATGACGCTCATGGATGTCTCCCCGTTGATGCCAATCCGTTGGCGAATGGATTGATTCGTGCGCGACAGCGCCATTGCCTGACACCGCCGAAACCGTCTCTTGCGGCCGCAAAGAGCGGGCCCGGAAAAGCATCCCGCGCCCGTGCAAGGTTCCCGCCCCGCGGCGCAGCGTGCATAGTAGCCGCCATTCCACCGATGCAGAACCCACGATGCAGCCGATTCCCGCGAAACCCGAGATCGACGAAAGCAAGGCCGCGCGCATGCCACGGCAGATTCCCTACATCATCGGCAACGAGGCCTGCGAGCGCTTCAGCTTCTACGGCATGCGCAACATCCTCACGCCGTTCCTGGTCACCACCTTGCTGCTGTACGCGCCGATCGCCGAACGCGCCGGCATCGCCAAGGATGTCTTCCATACCTTCGTCATCGGCGTCTATTTCTTCCCGCTGCTCGGCGGCTGGATCTCGGATCGCTACTTCGGCAAGTACAACACCGTGCTCTGGCTGTCGCTGCTGTATTGCGTCGGCCATGCCTGCCTGGCGATCTTCGAATCCAACCGCAGCGGCTTCTATGCGGGCCTGTTCCTCATCGCGCTTGGTTCCGGGGGCATCAAGCCACTGGTCTCGGCCTTTGTCGGCGACCAGTTCGACCAGAGCAACAAGGCCACCGCCAAAGTCGTCTACGACGCGTTCTACTGGACGATCAACTTCGGCTCGTTCTTCGCATCCCTGCTGATGCCGCGAATCCTGGCCTCGTGGGGGCCGGCCTGGGCATTCGGCATTCCCGGCATCCTCATGTTCATCGCCACGGTGATCTTCTGGATGGGACGCAGGAAATACGTGCATGTGCCGCCGACGGCGCACAATCCCGATTCGCTGATCAACGTCGCACGCAGCGCGCTGCTGGCACCCGGTCGTGGACGCAGCGGACTCGTGCTCGCCGCGTTCGGTGCGCTGGCCGCCGTCGGCATGTTTGCCGCCTGGGCCATCGCGCCGTCCTGGTGGCCCGAGCACTTCAGCTTCGTCATCACCTTCTGCCTCGCGCTCGGCGTGTTCATCCTGTTTGGTGGCCTCGGTACGTCGCTGCAACTGGAACGCGCGCGCGGCCTGCACCCGGATGCCGCCATCGATGGCGTGCGCGCGGTGTTGCGCATCCTCATCATCTTCGCCCTGATCACGCCGTTCTGGTCGCTGTTCGACCAGAAGGCCTCGACCTGGATCCTGCAGGGCAACGCCATGCAGATGCCGCACGATTCGTGGTGGTGGCCGAGTTGGCTGGTGCAGCAGCCGGCGCAGATGCAGGCACTCAATCCCTTGCTGGTGATGCTGTTGATCCCGTTCAACAACATCGTCCTCTATCCCGTGTTGCGACGCCTGGGCTTCCAGGTCACGGCATTGCGGCGCATGGGCTGGGGCATCGCCTTTTCCGGATTGGCCTGGGTCGCTGCCGGCATCATCCAGCTCAGCATCGACGGTGGCGATCCCACCTCGATCGCCTGGCAGGTGTTGCCTTATGTGTTGCTGACCTTTGGCGAAGTGCTGGTTTCGGCAACCGGCCTCGAGTTCGCCTACAGCCAGGCGCCGCCGTCGATGAAGGGCACGATCATGAGCTTCTGGCTGCTTTCGGTGACTTTCGGCAACCTCTGGGTCCTGCTCACCAATGCCGCCGTGCGCAACGATGCCGTCACCGCGCATATCGCCAGCACGGGACTCAGCGAAAACGCCTTCATGATGTTCTTCTTCGCCGGCTTCGCGCTGCTGGCGGCGCTGGTCTTTGCGCTGTACGCCAGACGCTATCCGATGGCGGATCATTACCGAACGGCGTGAGGCGGAAGACTGCAGAGTGCAATTTGGTTGTCGCGTTATCGGGTATGGAAGCCAACGATCAGCAAATCCAGCGCCGCAAGAGCTGTCCATCTCCTGTCGCAGCAAGTTCCCGGATCGTGCTGGACACCCCCTGACTCCCCCGGCACCATGGCATCCATGAATCTTTCGTTGGACTTGTTCAATCACTCCGCAAGGGCGCCCGAGATCGTGGCCGCCATATCGCGGATGGCCCGGCATGACGAAACCGATCGCGGCGCCATTTTCACTCGCCCGGAAATCGTCGAAGCGATCCTCGATCTTTCCGGTTATCGGTCGGATCGCCCGTTGCACAGGATGCGACTGCTGGAACCCTCCTTCGGCGCGGGTGATTTTTTACTCCACGCAGCGCAACGTCTGTGGTCATCCTTCGTGCACGACGGGGGTGGCCCGGCAACTGCAGTAGACGGGCTGCACAACGCCATAACAGCCGTGGAGTTGCATCCTGAAACTTTCGACCTGACCGCCCGCAAGCTGCATGAGCAACTCACGCGGCAAGGCCTTTGTTTGGCGGATGCTGATGCCTTGTGCGAGGCGTGGCTGATTCGCGATGATTTCCTGTTGACGCGGTTGGAAGGAGGGTTCGATTTTGCCATTGGTAACCCGCCTTACGTCCGTCAAGAGCGCATTCCCACAACGCTACTGAATGAGTATCGGCGACGTTTCCGCACCCTCTACGACCGCGCCGACTTGTATGTCCCATTTTTCGAGCGTGCCCTGGATCTGCTTGGTGATGAGGGCGTGCTTGGCTATATCTGTGCCAATCGCTGGCTCAAGAATCGATATGGTGGGCCGTTAAGGGAAAAGATCACGAATGGCTACTGGCTGAAATACTTCATCGACATGGAAGGGGCGGATGCCTTCCAAACTGAAGTGACTGCCTATCCTGCCATCACCATCTTCCAGCGCGCCGCCAAGGAACTTGTAGTGAGAGAGCCCACCCGTGCCGTGGGATCAGCTGCTCTCGCCGCGCAGTCCTTGCCAGCACTGGTGGATTTGTTGCTTGATTCCTCGCATGACTCCGATGCCATCGCGGAATTCAAGCTGGATGCAATCGGCTCAGCCCCTTTGCTGCTCGACGATATTCCCCGGCTGGTTTTGCTTCGTCGCCTTGAGAGCACGTTTCCAACCATTGAACAGGCCCAGTGCAAGGTTGGCATTGGTGTAGCCACCGGCTGCGATCGTGTGTTCATCGGTGCGATGGATGAGTTGCCTGTCGAACCGGCGCGCAAGCTTCCCTTGGTGATGGCACGCGACTTGGTGGATGGCGGCATCCGCTGGGGCGGGAAGGGTGTCCTGAATCCGTTCGAAGATTCAGGGCAGCTTGTCCCACTCGACGCTTTCCCCCGCTTCGAACGCTATCTTGTTGAACACAGAGACGCGGTGACAGGCAGGCACGTTGCCCAGCGCAACCCAGATGGTTGGTACCGCACCATTGACCGCATTCAGCCTGGCCTTCTGGAAACTCCCAAGTTGCTCGTGCCCGATATCAAGGGTGAAGGCGTCTTCGTTATTGACGACGGGCGGTATTACCCGCACCACAACCTTTACTACATCACCTCGGACGAGTGGGATCTGCGCGCGCTTCAGACCGTACTGCGCTCGTCACTCACCTTGATGGTAGTGGCGACCTACTGCACCCGCATGGCGGGAGGCTTCCTGCGATTCCAGGCGCAGTATCTGCGCCGGATTCGACTTCCTCATTGGCACCATGTCAGCGAAGACCTTCGCGAACGCCTGGGCGCCGCGGCCACGATGAAGACACAGGACGAAATCGACAGTCCGGTATTCGAACTGTACGGATTGAGCGACGCGGAATCCCGCCGGGTACGACAAATTGCCGACGCTGCGCGTGTTGGCAAAGGAATGCTTCAGTGACTATCAGTCTGCTTCCACCTGCGTTCGATGAACTTGCCCGACAGGCGGTCCACACTTTCTGGCATTCACGCAACAGCGGCATGGTCAACCCTTCAAATGACGGTGGCCGCGCAGCGGTGGTCGGCGGCAAGAACATGGATGGCTTCGTGGAAATCGTTCGGGCAGTAGCAGCGCACTGTGGTCTGGTTCGTGATGCGGTTCATGTACGCAGGTCACAAGTGGTCCTCCCGGGCTTCTTTCGCGCAACCAAGAACTGGGACGTTCTGGTCATCCATGAAAAGCGACTGCTTGGCGTTTTTGAATTCAAGTCGCAGGTCGGATCTTTCGGAAACAATTTCAACAATCGCAGCGAAGAAGTCCTCGGATCGGCTGCGGACCTGTGGGTCGCACATCACCATGGTGCCTACGGCGGCGCACCGCGGAGCCGAAGCGAGGTGCGGGAACATGTACCGGCACTCCTCAACCCGTTGATTCAATCCGATCCACGTCCCCCATTTCTCGCGTGGCTGATGCTTCTCGAAGAATGCGATGCGTCCATGCGACCCGTGCGCTGCGATGAGCCTCATTTCCCCGTATTCGAGGAATTTCGCGACGCATCCTATGCGCGCAGGTACCAGATCCTCTGTGAACGCTTGGTCGAGCGTCAGCTTTACAGCGCAGCGGCGCTGGAATTGACTCCGACCGGAAAGGACAGCCACCGAGCGCTTTCACCAGCGACGAGCATGCGCAACATGTTCTCTGAATTTGCCGGGCGCTTGCTTGCGGCTATGCAAGGCAGCTGACGGCGGGAACTCACGGCATGGGCGCGACTGCGCCCATGCGTGCGATGTCAGCGACGAACGCGCATCACAATTCGATGCAATCAAAGCGCCGGTCCGCGTCGACCTCGGCGTCATAGTCGACGTCATCGCGATCGAATCCGAACAGCTTGAGGAACTCGTGCTTGTAGCTGGCGTAGTCGGTGACCTCGCGAAGGTTCCCGGTGGTGACGCCGGGCCAGAGGTTCTTGCAGACATCCTGCACGTCGTCGCGCAGTTCCCAGTCGTCGAGGCGGATGCGGCCTTCCGCGTCGGTCGCTGCCGGTGCGCCGTCGGCACGGTAGAGGCGTTCGCGGAACAGGCGGTTGGCTTGTTCGATCGGATTCTCGTGGATGCCTTTCTCCTTCATGATCTTGAAGGCAATCGAGACATACAGCGGAATCACCGGAATGGCCGCGCTGGCCTGGGTGACGACGGATTTCATCACGCCGACATGCGCATCCAGGCCGGGGTGCCGCTCGCGCAACTGCCGGGCGGTGTTGTCGAGGTGTTGCTTGGCCTGGCCGAGCGTGCCGTGCCAGTACATCGGCCAGGTGATCTCGGTGCCGATGTAGCTGTAGGCGATGGTCTTGGCATGATCGGCGAGGACACCGGCGGCGCTCAGCGCATCGATCCACAGCGCCCAATCCTCGCCGCCCATGACGGTGACGGTGTCCTTGATTTCCTGTTCCGTGGCCGGCTCGACGCTGGCCTCGATGACCGTGTCCTTGTTGGTGTCGACCGAAGTATTGGTGAAGGTCTCGCCGATGGTCTTCAGCGCCGAGCGCACGATTTCGCCCGTACCCGGCATCTTGCGTACTGGCGAGGCGAGTGAATAGACGACAAGGTCGATGCTGCCACCCATTTCGTTCCTGATGATCTCGATCGCCTTGGCGCGGGTTTCATCGGCAAACGCGTCGGCGTTGATCGACTTGCTGTACAGGCCTGCCTGCTTGGCCGCCTTGTCGAAGGCGGCGGCGTTGTACCAGCCGGCGGTACCGGGTTTCTCCGCGCTGCTCGGTTTCTCGAAAAACACGCCGAGGGTGGCCGCGCCATAGCCGAACGCGGCGGTGATGCGCGAGGCCAGGCCGTAGCCGGTCGAGGCGCCGATCACCAGCACGCGCTGCGGGCCGCGGCCCTCATGTTTCGTGGCCTGGGTAATCCGGATCTGATCGAGCACGTTGCGCTCGCAGCCAACCGGATGGGCCGTCGTGCAGATGAATCCACGCACCTTGGGTTTGATGATCACGCGATCACTCCTGAAGCTTTTCGGAAAACCGGCATGGTACCCAAGGCGGGCGGACATGCGCTGCCGTAGGGTTCGAGCCAATCGAGCGCCTTTGCTTGAAATTGCAGGAAGAGCGTCAGCGCACAGCGCCGACCCACAACCCTCGCCCTTGGTGGATTCCGGCTCTTGTGGGTCGGCGCTGTGCGCTGACGCTCTCCTCCATCCCGCCAAAGCCTTCGAGCAGAGCGAAGCGGAATGGGTGCCGACACGTGGTCGGCACCCGACCGCGATCAATGCGCGTGCAGCGTGCCCGACTTCGGGCAATGGCAGGGTGCGCTCGGCCCGTACTCGATGCCGAAGCTGCGGCCTTCGTGATGACGCTGCCAGTAGAACTGCGGTGCCTTGCGGCCCTTGCCGCCGACTTCGGCCATGTCCGCATCGACATCGAAGACGCGGCCGTTGACGGCGACGTAGCGGGTGTCGACTGTGGCGCGGATGTTCTCCAGCGGATTGCTGTTGAGGACGACGAAATCGGCACGCTTGCCGGGCGTCAACGAGCCGATCTGCCGGGACAGGCCAATCATGTCGGCACCGTCGATGGTCGCCGCGCGCAGGGCCTCGAAATTGCTGAAGCCGCCCTGGGTCAGCATCCAGGTTTCCCAGTTCAGCGAGAGGCCCTGCAACTGGCCATGGCCGCCGGTGCTGATCTTGATGCCGGCGTCGCGCAGCTTCTTTGCCGCCTTGGCCACTTCAATATGGTAGTAGTCCCAGTCCGGCGCGGTTTCGCCGCGGATCGAGCGCGCATCGAGCGTCTCGCGCGGGAAGAAGCGGTTGAGTTTCTTGTCCTCCCAGACGTTGTCGCGCGCATACCACCAGTATTCACCGCTGAGGCCGCCATAGCTGACCACCAGCGTCGGCGTGTTGCGCACGTCGGTTTCCTTCCACAGGTTGATGACATCGGCGTACAGCGGGGCGACCGGGATGTTGTGCTCGATGCTGGTGACGCCATCGAGGATCATCGGCATGTTGTGGTTGAAGGTCGAGCCGCCTTCCTCGACGACCAGCATGCCGAGTTCGCGTGCAGCCTGGTTGATCTGCTGGTGCTGGTCGCGACGGGGCTGGTTGTAGCTCTTCACGCTGAACGCGCCGTTCGCCTGCATGCGGCGCAGGTGCGCACGCGCATCGTCGAGTGAATTGACCACGGCCTTGAAGTCGCCATCGGCACCGTAGAGGATCGTGCCGGTGGAGAAGATGCGCGGCCCGACCATGGCCCCGGCCTCGACCAGTTCGGCTTGCGAGAACACGGTTTCGGTGGTTGCCGAGGGATCGTGGGTGGTGGTCACGCCGAAGGCGAGGTTGGTGTAGTACGCCCAGTTCTGCTGCGGCACGACACCCGAGGTGAAGTGGTTCACATGGGCGTGGACATCGACATAGCCCGGCACGATGGTCTTGCCGCTGGCATCGATGACGCGGGCGTTGGCGGGAATCGCGACATCACCGCTCGCACCGATGGCCTTGATCGTGTTGCCGTCGACGACGAGGACGCCGTCCTCGATGACTTCCTGTTTCGATTCGGCATCGTTCATCGTCACCAGGCGCGCGCCGGTAAAGGCAAACACCTCGCCCGGGGCGTCATAACCGACGCTGAGGCCGACATCGATGGCCGCGTCGCTGCCGGGCTGGGGCAGGTCCTTGCGTGCGCCGGGCAGGAAGGCGAAGGAATCGGTCAGGTCGCGCGAGTGGTAGTCACGGCCAACCATCCAGTGCAGCGAGCGCGAATCGGCGGCCCAATGCAGGTAGGAGCCGACATCCTGGCTGACCAGGCTGACCGGGATGGCCTTGGTGTCCTTGGACAGCTCGATGCTGCCGCCGGTGGCCGGCATCGGCGCGACGTAGGCATTGAACAACTCGCTGAAGGCGACCCAGCGGCCATCCGGACTGATGCTGACGAAGTTGACGTACTTGAGATCAAATACATCGCGCGGCTCGCTGCCGTCGATGGCAATGCTCTTGAGTTTCTTCTTCAGGCCGTCACCGGTGAGGAAGGTGATGCGCTTGCCATCGGCGGAGAACGCCGGATCGCCGCCTTCCCTTGCCAGGCGCCGTGCTTCGCCGCCGCTGCTGGCCATCAGGTAGACGCCGGACTCGCCGGAATTGAGGTTGCCGGTCAGCGAACTGCCGGAAGTCTTTGCATAGACAATGCGGCTGCCATCGCTGGAATAGCGCGGGCCGTAGTAGAAACCCGGCTTCGGCGTCAGCACGCGCGAGGTCCCTGCCGCGAAATCATGTTCGACGATGCGACCCTGTTCGGCATCGGACCAGGTTGTGTACAGCAGCTTCCTGCCATCGGCGCTGAAGCTCGGCTGGTATTCGTAATGATCGTCGTCCGTGCCGAGGCGGCTCGGCTTGCCATCCGGCAAGGCCTTCAGCCACAGATGGCCAAGCGCGTGGAAGACCAGGGTCTTGCCATCCGGGCTGGTGGCGACATCGCGGATCATCTTCGGCTTGAACGTGCCCTCGCCAATGTGTTGTTCGAAGCGCAGCGGTTCGGTGACGGTCTGCTCGACATCGGCAGTGAACGGGATTTCCGCGTGCGTGCCGCTGCCCGCATCGACGCGCCAGAGCTTGCCCTTGGCCCAGATCACCAGGGCTTGCGAATCCGGCGTCCAGGCGTAGTTCGGATACGGTCCGAAGATGGCCCAGGCTTCCTGCATGTCATGGGAGAGGCCATCCCAGATGGTCTTCACCTCGCCGCTGTCCAGATCGACCTTTTCCAGCACGGTCTTCTCGCGCACGCGCTTGACGAAAGCCAGGGACTTGCCATCCGGCGACGGCTCGGGACGCACTGCGCCGCCGGGCGTGGCGATGACGGTCTCGATTTCACCGTCGCGGCGATCCAGGCGCTTGATCGCGTAGATCAGGCCGTGCGGGTCCTTGTTGTACTGGAAGCTTGGCCCGCGGCTGACATCTTCCGAAAAGTAGACAAAGTTGCCATCCGGGCTGACTGCCGGTTCGCCGAGATCCTGCTGGTCGTTCTTCTGCTTGGTCAGTTGCAGGCCGGCGCCGCCGGAGATGTGGTACATCCACAATTCGCCGGCACCCAGCGAGCGTTCGCCGGTGAAGTGCTTGCGTGCAATCAGGTATTGGCCATCCGGTGTCCACGCCGGGTTGTTGAGCAGACGGAAATCCTCGCTCGAAACCTGGCTGCCTTCGCCGCCAATGAGCGGCATGCGCCAGATGTTGTTGCCGCCGCCACGATCCGAGGTATAGGCGATTTCCTTGCCATCGGGCGAGAAGCGCGGCTGCACGTCCCAGGCCGGACCCTGGCTGATGCGGCGGGCCTTGCCACCCTCGATCGGCAGCAGGTAGAGATCGCCAAGCAGGCTGAAGGCGATGGTCTTGCCGTTCGGGCTGACATCGAGATCGAGCCAGGTGCCTTCATTGGTGCTGAAGCGGACGCTCTTGGTCTTGCCGTGGGCGGCGTTGACGTCCCACTTGGGCTTTTCGTCCTTCTTGTCGACGGCGGCGTAGCTTGTGCCGGGCAACAGCAACAGGCAGCCGAGCAGGGCGGCGATCGATCGGTAGGTCATGGGTATTCCCCTGGCAAATACACATCATCCTAGTCGGGATTGCCGATGTCGGCACGGGACAAAAGTCCCGGTCCGGCATGGCCCGGCGTGGACTGCGGTACATTCGGTGCAGACAAGGTCAGGCGCGGGCGGGCACAACATGGACGAAAACGCGTTTCGACAAGCGCTGGCAGACCTTCATGCGGGCAGGCAGGGGGTGGCCGCTGCATTCGGCAGGGGCGCAAATCCGCCCTTCGGCTTGCCGGCATGAAGCGCATCGCACGCTGTGGGTTGCTGCTCGCCTTGCTGCTGTCAGCGGCGGCGCATGCCGACCCGGAAAACGCCACCGCGCAGCGCGAAATTGCCGCCTTGCTGCATGCGCTGGGGGCATCGCAGTGCGCGTTTTTCCGCAACGGAACCTGGCATGACAGCGCCGAGGCCGAGAGCCATCTCAAACGCAAGCTCGACTATTTCCAGCGCAAGGATCTGCTCTCGACGGCTGATGCCTTCATCGACGATGCGGCCAGTCGCAGCAGCATGAGCGGCAAGGCCTACCAGGTGCGCTGTGCCGGCGAGCCGGCACAGGCCAGCGCCGACTGGTTGCGGCAGAAGCTTGCCGAGTTGCGCCAGCGCGAAGCGGATGCGTCACCCTGATGCGGCATCCGCCAGCAAGGTCCGCCGTGCTTGCCGCCAGGCGCGGCCTGCCGGCAAGGGAAAACGCCGGTCATCGCGGCCAATACCGCGATGACGGCAGGGACAAGCGCGCTCAGCGCGCGCGAAACAGGGTCGGTGACCAGTTGCTGCCGGCGCCGTAGCCATCGCGGCGGCGGCGGCGCATGTTCTCGTGGGCTTCAAGGCGGCGGGTTTCCAGCCAATCGACGCGCTCGGTCTTGAGGCTGCCGGGATCGACTCCGCGGCGGCTTGCCTCCTGGTTGCGGTAGCGCACGAAATCGCTGTACGCCTCGATCTCGGGCTTCAGCTCGCGCACGCACAGCTCGATCATGATCGCATCATCGAGGAAGCCAATCACCGGCACGCTGTCCGGGATGATGTCGTCCGGATCGGCAAAGTAGGCCAGGCAGGAAAGCACGCGGTGGCGATCCTCGTCCGGCAAGCCGTATCCCGTGTCGATGACAAGCTGGATCATCTGGTCGAGATTCTGCAGGCGATCCTTGACGAAATTCGGAACCCGGGCTCTCGGCACGTCGACGAGCAACTTCGATGCCGCATCGACAATGGCCTGCGGCGCGAGGTTGCTGACATTGGCTTGCGCGCGTTTCATTGCCTCGATGAAATGATCGAGATCCGCATCATCCAGTTGAATCGTGATGTCCAGGGACATGGGTACCACTCCGCAGGGAAATTCCGAGCGCTGAGACTAGACGGCGCTCACTGGCGCGTCAATCGGCGCGAGGCCGGGATGGCTGCCGGGGCCTCTCCGGCTCAGAGGATGCCGACGGCACTGGCGCCGAATGCGGTGACCATGCGCGTATAGATGGTCTTCATCGGCAGATCCACCTCGGGGAAATCGCCGACTGCGCCATAGCACTGGTAGAAGCCCGGGTCGGTCTGCTTCATCGGCGTGCAACCCTCGTTCAAGTCGTAGCTGGTGGCGTAGCGGAACGGCCAGAAATCGAACAAGGGCAGGGCTGACGAAAAGTCCGCGATGGCATTGTTGATGCGGTGCAGGAAGTTGGTGCGCGGACGCTTGGCGATCGTCCACGAGTTCTGTGGCTCGATGTCGCCAAGGATCGCCTCGCCTACCAGTCCGGCCACCGCCCGGTCATGGATGATCAGGCCGGATTCGGTGTTGTAGTTGTCCGAGCGCGGATCGAAGTTGTGCGAACCGATCAGGGTCACCTGGCCGTCGATGATGATCGACTTGGCATGCATGCCGACGCGCACGCCCTGCGTGGTCAGCGGCGCCATGCCGTAGCGCTCATAGCCGCCCGGCTCGCCGTCGCCGCTCAATTCGTTGTAACGCGAGAACAGGCGTTCGGCATCGCCGGGACGAGGTTTGAACTCGTAGATGCGAAAGCCAAGCTTGAGATAACGCTTCTTGTACTTGTGCGAAAGTGCGTAGACATAGAATGCATCCGTCGCGGCGAGGGAATTGGTCGAGACGATGATGTCCGGTGGTTGCGCGCGCTCGCGCAAGTCGCGGAAGACACGGCGCGCCTGCTTGCTGATGACCAGATAAGGCGTCTGCATGATGATTTGCCGCTCGGCCCCGGCAATCATCTGCGCAATCTGCTCGCCCAGCTGCTTGTTGCTTTGCGAGCCGCCATCCTGCTTGTCCGGGGTATCCGAAAAGTAATCCACCTGGCCGACGCGTTGTGCCTGGGCAATGAAGCGGCGTTCGATCTCCGTGTTGAGGCCGGCGTGCGCGCGCAGCGTCTCCACGCGCATCGGATCAATGCCACGCTCGGCGGCAGGCAAGGCCAGGCCCTGGTCGGCCTCGGCAACCAGGCGTTTGGTGACGTCGTTGAGCCGGGTCAGGCGTGCGGCACGCTTGTAGTTCCAGAACTGCTCGAACGATGCCGCCATTTCGCCACCGGCGACCTTGCCGGTGACCAGCACGTCGCGATCGCGATAGTCGAACTCGCGATCCCAGTCGAAGTAGCGGTTCTCGTAGTTGCGCCCGCCACTGATGCCGAATTCATCGTCGACGAGGAACAGCTTGTTGTGCATGCGCTGGTTGAAGTGCGTGAAACAGCAAAGGAGGCTGGCGGCGAATTCGAGTGGCCGGGTGACCGCCTTGTGGAAGGTCGGGTTGTAGATGCGCACTTCGAAGTTCTCATGGACCAGGGCCAGCCGCGAGAGCAGTTCGGTGTCTTCCAGCGAGAACAGTTGATCGGCCAGCACGCGCACGCGCACGCCGCGCCGGGCGGCGGCGAGCAGCTCATCGAGTATCAACCTGCCGGCGTCGTCGTTGACCCAGATGAAGGTTTGTATGTCGATGCTGTGCCGCGCCGCGCGGATCAGGTGCACGCGCAAGAGCAGGGAATCCTCGCCCAGCTCCAGCACATTGACGAAATGGACGGGCTGGCCGGGCTGGCCGGCACTCGCTGCGCTGGCGGCCAGCTGGCGAAATGGGGTATCGATCGCGCAATGATCGGCCTGCGTGCAGGTCACCGCCTGCTCTTGTTCCTCGAGCACGATGCGGTCCGCTTGTCGTGCCAGCTGACGGTTGACCCCGCACCCGGCCATGGCGAGCACGCCCAGTGCCAGGGCGATGGCTCGCAGACGCCGCAGCTGACGTCCTGGCGATGCCGCGGCGCTCATGATTTCGCCGCGCCCGGTGCTGCTTCGACAATGCGGATGCTGAAGCTCAATTCGACCTTGTCGGCCAGCGTCGCGCGCCGCGTGCTCATGCCGAATTCGCTGCGGCTGACCGAACCTGCCGCCTCGATCGGGCAGGCGATTGCCGGTCTGTCGCAACGGGAGGGCATGACCTCGAAGACCACTGGCCGGGTGATGCCGCGCATGGTCAATGCGCCCGGGACCTGGCCGCCGAGGTGCAAGCGCGTCAATGGAAACGCATCCGAGCGGAAGCGGATTTCCGGATAGTGCTCGACATCGAAGAACTCGGCCGATTTCACCCAGGCCTGCACGCTGTCGCGGCGCATCGTCACCGCGGCGGTGTCGATCAAGGCATCGACCGTGGCCTGGCTGCGGAAGCGGTCGACCTGCACCGTGCCGCGAACATTGCCGAAGCGGCCGTCAACGGCAAACATCCACATCACCTTGACGCTGAAGGCAGCGCTGGATTGCGTGCTGTCGAGACTCAGGGTTTCCGTGGCCGGAGCGCGCTCATCGGCCGACGCCGACGCCCATGCCAGCAAGCCGGCGAGGCAGGCAGCCCGATGACCCGCGATTCGCACGGTGTTCGCGCATCGCCTCGGCATTTCCGGCAGGCGTGGTTTCCGCCATGCGCCGCGCCATGTCGCATGCGCAAGGTTGCACCAGCCAGCCGGGATGCCTTCATTGTTGGCGAACTGCCTCACGAGCGGCCACCATCAAGATCACCACGCAATGCTGCGTCCGCCGGCGGCGACAGGGGCAAGGCAAACGCGTCGTGATCCTGGACCCGGTCAATCGTCGCGGACATCGGAATCGCGCCGGATCAAGGCCACCAGAAATGGCGCAGGCTGGCTGCACCCGGTTCGAGATTGGCATCGCCATCGACATGCAGCCAGGCAATCGCGCCGGGTGGCATGCCGCGACCCTGGTCCGAGGTGCCGTCGGTGAGCAGGGCAACCAGGGTTTCCAGGCCTGGATTGTGTCCGACCAGGAGGATGCAATCGGCATCGGGATAGTCTTCAAGCACCTGGATCAACACCGCGGGCGTGGCTTCGTATATGCGTGGCTCGACGGTGATGGCAAGTTCGCCACCGAGGCCGGTGACGACATGGGCCGCGGTTTCCTGGGTGCGCATGGCCGGTGAGCAGATGAGGACATTCGGCTCGGCCGCATGCGACTTCAGCCACGCCGCGGCGGCAATCGCCTCGCTGACGCCACCTTCGGTCAGCGGGCGCGATTCGTCCGTCTGATCCTCGATCGGGGGTTCTGCGTGGGCGTGGCGCAACAGGATGATCTGGCGTACGGACATGATGATTCCTTGGCGTGAGCCTGCATCATGCCGCAAGGCTGGCGAAAAGCCCAAGTTACCTCGCTGCGACGCGGCGACGCGGTTCAGACCGCGCTATTGCGCCGGCATCGCTGCAATGACTTGTTGCGCGTTGCCGAACCCCCGAACGACTCGCCAGGCAGCCATCGGCAAGGCATTCATCCGCAGCCGTGCTCAGCCGAGCTTGTTCAGCCAGCGCAGTAGTTTTGCCCAGTCTTCCTGGTGGGAGCGGACGATCTCGGAGTGATAGTCGAAGATGCTGCGACCAAGGCCGTTCATCAGCGAATAGGCCTGGGTGTCGCGCAACTGGGCGATCATCGGGAACGGGAACTCGCGGATCTGCTCGATTCCCGCCTGCGTGTTGTTCGTCCATGGCTTGGTGCGGTTGGCGACCAGGCCCACGGCCACCTTGCCCTTGCGGATGCGCGGCAGGCTGGAAAGATCGACGAGAAACGGCAGCGTTGCCTCGAGATCGATCACCGAGGGCAGCACCGGCACGACAATGGCATCGACGTCATCGAGAAACTCGGCAATCTCGCTGGCACGGATGCCGGCACCGGAATCAATGATGACGCGCTCGGCATCGGCGGGGATGCGTTGCTGCCAGTTCTTGCGCGTGGCGTCGATCGGCAGCACCGCGGTATCCAGATCGGCGCGCTTTTCACACCAGCGGCTGCTCGATGCCTGGCGGTCGGCATCGGCGAGCACGGTCGCCTTGCCCTTGAGCGCCGAATGCGCCGCCAGGTTCGTGGCGATCGTGGACTTGCCACAACCGCCCTTGGAACTCGCTACCAGGACTTTCAGCATCACCGCCTCCCGTCAGACAGCACAGCGAGGCAAAGCGTACACCAGGCAAGAGGGAAGTGTGGAATCAGGCGCCTTTCAGCCCTGCCTTGGCGACAGGGACATCTCGCCGGGTTTCCAGTCCGCGGGAGGCAACAATGGGATTCCTGCCCGGGTCAGCAGATTCCTGGCGATCTGGATTTCGTTGCGCGTCTGCAGCCAATCGGCTTGATAGCGCGCGAACTCCACTGGATCCTCCAATGCCGAACTGGCGAGCACGGCATATTCACGGGTGAAGTACTCGGCATTGCGGGTGATTTCGTCGATATCTCCGGCCGCGGCCCAACGCAGCAGGGCCACTCCGATCTGCATGGAATCCAGCGTGTTCGATTCGTTCAGCATGAGCCGACCAGCGGCAAGGCAGGCCTCGCGACGATCCGTCTCGAGAGGCGAATTCGAGGAATTGCAGGCCGCCATCAAGTTCGTGTAGTTCGGCATCGCCGACGCGGCGGCACGCGACGTGGCCATGATCTGCGCTGCGCTAGCTGACAATTCAGGGGCGAATCCCGATAGCTGAAGTTGCGGATGGCCCCGATAAAACTCCAGCCATTCGAGCGTGGTTGCCATGAACGGATTCTCGAAACGACGTGCCGCACCCAGTCGCGCCAGAACCTTGGTCACGCCCGCATTGTCGTTGGCACGCGCTGCCGCCTGCACCTCGAACAACCAGACCGCGCCATTGTCCGGCTGCAAGCGCTGCAATGCCAGGGCGGGTTCCGAGACCACATCGGTTGGCGCGGCATTGAGAGCGGCCAGCCATTGCACCCATACATCATCCGGTGCCATCTGCGCGGCCTTTTCGAGCCATTCCCGACGTTGTTGCACAATTTCATTGGCATCCTCGCCAACCGGCATCAGCACGGTCGCAGCAAGCGCCAGCGAGCGTGGCGTTGCTTCAGCCAGCAGGCTGTCGATCACCATGGCATTGTGTTGCTGCATCAATGCCATGGCTTCGTCGTAAGGCAAACGATCCGTGGCCAGTGCCGCCGACGCGGCGGCCATGCACAGTCCGGCAATCGACGCGACCCATATCCGCTTCAAGGTGTCCATGCCGTCCTCCCGTTGATGATGTGAAGCAAGCGCTTGCTCAATAACCCGCCGCCTGCCCATCCTTGCGTCCTTCAGAAGCGCCAATATACACCTTGTTCTTTTCATCCCAGCCAATTGCCTGGTAGCCGCCGTAGGGGCCATTGGCAAATTCCACCTTGTGCCCCAGGCGCATGAGGGCGCGGATGCTCGCGTAATCAAAGCCGGTTTCCAGCTGGATGGCACCGCCATCGGTCATTTCGCTGACCTGGCCTTCGGGCGAAGTCGAACCGTCGTGGAGGATGCGCGGGGCATCGCCGGCTTCCTGCAGGTTCATGCCGAAATCGACCAGGTTGCTGACGATCAAGGCATGCGCCTGCGGCTGCGTGTCGCCGCCCATCACGCCAAAACTCAGCCACGGCTTGCCATCCCTGGTGATGAAGGCCGGGATGATCGTGTGGAACGGACGCTTGCCCGGGGCGAAGGTATTCGCGTGGCCTTCCTTCAGCACGAACATCTCGCCGCGATCCTGCAGGATGAAGCCCAGCCCCGGCGGGGCCATGCCCGAACCCATGCCGCGATAGTTGGACTGGATCAGCGAAACCATGTTGCCCCACTGGTCGGCCGTGGTCAGGTAGATGGTGTCGCCATCGAGCTTGAAGTCGCCGGGGGCGACGGCGTTCGCCGCCTTGTCCATGGAAATCAGCTTGCGCCGTTCGGCGGCATATTCCTTGGAGATCAGCGTGGCCACGGGCACCTTGACGAAATCCGCATCGGCATAGAACTTGGCGCGATCGGCAAAGGCCAGCTTCTTCGCCTCGACAAACAGGTGGATGTGCTCGGGGCTGCCGAACCCGTACCCCTTGAGGTCGTAGCCTTCGAGGATATTGAGCATCTGCAGCGCGGCGATGCCCTGGCCGTTCGGCGGCAGCTCCCAGACATCGTAGCCGCGATAGTTCGTCGATACCGGCTCGACCCACTCGCCCTTGTGCGCGGCCAGGTCCGCCGCGGAGAGGAAACCGCCCTGGGCCTTGATGTAGTCGGCAATCGTGCGGGCGATCGGGCCTTTGTAGAACGCATCGCGGCCACCCTTGGCAAGGGTTTCAAGCGTGTTGGCCAGGTTCGGGTTCTTCCAGATCTCGCCCTTGGCCGGAGCGCGACCGTTGATGGTGAATTGCTCGCTGAAGCCCGGGAATTTCGACAGGCGCGGCACCGACAGATTCCAGTACCAGGCGATCAACTCGCTCACGGGAAAGCCCTCGCGCCCATAGCCGATGGCCGGAGCAAGCACGGCCTTCATCGGCAGCTTGCCGAAGCGGTCGTGCAGGGCAAACCAGCCATCGACCGCGCCCGGCGTGGTCACCGGCAAGGGACCGTAGGGCGGCACCTTCGTGTAGCCGTTGTCCTTGAACCATTGCAGGCTCAGGCCTTGCGGTGAACGCCCCGAGCCGTTGTAGCCATGCAGTTTGCCGGTCCTCGCATCCCAGACGATGGCGAACAGATCGCCGCCCATGCCATTGCCGGTCGGCTCCATGAGCCCGAGTGCGGCATTGGCGGCAATCGCCGCATCGATGGCATTGCCGCCGCGCTTGAGGATATCCAGGCCGATCTGCGTGGCCAGCGGTTGCGAGGTGGCGACCATGCCATGCTGGGCAAACACTTCCGAGCGCGTGGCGAAAGACTCGCCGGTGATGCGGTCGGCGGCCGTCGCGTCGAGCGCGACGATGAGGATGAAAAGAAACAGACTCGCACGCAACATGATCGACTCCCGGCTGAGGGCACCTGCCAAGCATACGACGCGGCGGTTCCGCATCGGTTCATGCGCCGCACCGGCATGCTTGAACCCGTCGCTCCGACATTGCACCGACGCATTTCGCCTCGATATGGTGATGCTTGCGACGCGCAACGTGCGGCCCCAGCAAACCTTGATCAGGAAACCGATGAGCGCCAGCGTAAAGAGACAGTGGCAGCATTTCGTGTCCATGCCCAGCGGCCGCCGCTTCCAGACGCGTCACCGCCTGCGCCGTCCCCAGGGCAGCAGCCTGTGGCGCAAGGCGCTCATCGTCGGACTCGGTGGCCTGGTCATGCTTGCCGGCGTGGTGATGCTGGTCATGCCCGGCCCCGGCTTGCTGGCCATGATTCTCGGCGCCGCCCTGATCGCCGAGGAATCGCTGATCGCCGCGCGCCTGCTCGATCGCCTCGATCGTTTTTTCACGCGCCAGTACGCAAGGTGGCGCGCATACCGCGCCTCGCGCGGTTGACGCAAGGCCGCGTGCGGGACACGCGCAGCACTGCTCAATCGGCGAAGAGCCCGCCCTGCGCGCCGAATTCGTCGGCTTCCACGAAATTGCTGATGCCGATGCCCACCAGGCGATAACGCGTGGTTGGCGGCAACGGCACGCGCTCGCGCAAGGCCAGGGCGATGGTGGCAAGTTCGTCGGCACCATCGGGCATGGTCGACGGCGTGGTGCTGCGGGTGAGGATGCGGAATTCGCGGGTCTTCAGTTTCAGCACGATCGTGCGCCCGACGCGCTCGACCTTGCGCGTCGCCGTCCAGACCTTGGCGCTCAACTCGCGGATGGTCGGTTCGAGATCGGCCAGCGGCAGATCCTCGGCGAAGGTGTCCTCGGCCGAGATCGACTGCACCGGGCGATCCGGGGTCACCGCGTTCTCGTCGATGCCCCGGCTCAGTTCATGCAGGCGCCGCCCGTAGCGACCAAACAGGCTTTCGAGCTCGCGCACGTCACGCGCGCGCAATTCGCCCATGGTGCGAATGCCGAGCGCGGCGAGCTTGCCATCCATGACCTTGCCGACGCCGTGAATGCGCCCGACCGGCAACGGCGTGAGGAAATCCGTGACCGCCTCGGGCTTGATAACGAACAAGCCATCCGGCTTGTTCCAGTCCGATGCAATCTTCGCCAGGAACTTGTTTGGCGCCACACCGGCCGATGCCGTCAGCCGGGTTTCCTCGCGGATCTGCGCACGAATCCGCTCGGCCACCGCCGTCGCCGATGGCAGGCCGCCATGGTTCTCGGTGACATCGAGATAGGCCTCGTCCAGCGACAGCGGTTCGACGAGATCGGTATGGCGCAGGAAGATCTCGCGCACCTGGCGCGAGACGGCGCGATAGCGAGTGAAATCCGGCGGCACGAACAGCGCATCGGGACACAGTCGCTCGGCGCGTATCGCGGGCATCGCCGAGCGCACGCCGAATGTCCGCGCCTCGTAGGAAGCCGCGCAAACCACCGAGCGCGATCCGCGCCAGGCAACCACCACCGGGCGTCCGCGCAGGCTCGGATCATCGCGCTGCTCGACCGAGGCGTAGAAGGCATCCATGTCAACGTGAATGATCTTGCGCATGCGGGTAGGCGAAGGATTGCGGAGCCGGAAAGCGGAATGCACAGCATAGCTGGCGCGCAGGGCAGCACTGCGAATCACGCAGACCAGCTGCCACGAAGCGGACAGCGGAAGTGTCCCCGACGCGCGCCCCGCTGCCGCATCGACACCACCATCGTGCCCATCGAACCCGGCTGCGGACGCGGACGAGGCCAGTGTGCATGGCAAAAATCCTACACGCCGACACGACGAACAACGCTTGTTCTTCCGCCGTGGCGAGGCGACCCTGAGCAGCACCGCAACCCCGGGCATGCAACATGAGCAGACACCTCGCCACCGCATCCGCCGTGCTGCTCGTCCTCATCATCTGCCCGGCACGCCTGGCGCATGCGCAAAGCGTGTACAAATGCACGGATGGCGCGGGCCACATCGCATACCAGGAGATGTCGTGTGGCGCGGGCATGCGCGAGCAGTTGATCGAGATTGAAGCGCCGCCACCGCCTCCGCCACGGACAAGTCATTCAGATACGCGTGCACGCCGCGCCGCACCGCCACGTGCCGCGCGCGCTGCACCACGAGCCGCGCCCGTGCTTTCCTACGAGTGCCGCACGCGCAGTGGTGTCCTGTTCTATCGGCACGACCGCTGTCCGTCCTCGATCGACCGCAGCGGCCAGATTGGCGGCCGCCATGGCGGGTCGCGAGAGCAGGTCAGTGCACAACGGATTCCACGCCTGGATGCCTGCCGCGGCATGCGCTCCGTTGCCCGCGACGGGCGCGAATTCGACGATGTGCCTTCCACCTACGAGCGCAATCTTGGCCGCGACCCCTGTCGCAAGTATTGAGCGCACGACTCCTGCCAAGCCGGGTTCGGCGGTATATTCGTCGGCCTTTTGTCTGCCGGAAAAGCTGATGCGCCCATCACCAAACCTCGCTCTCGCCCTGCTGCTGCTCGCCGGCATCAGTGCCTGCTCCAGTTCCGACAAGCCAGCTGCACCCTCGGCGGATGCCGTGGCCGCGGCCACGGCACAGATGGAAGCCAAGGCCGAACAGCACTACGCGATGTACGAGGAAATGCTCAAGGCCGACAACGCCGAACTCGCCCTGCCTCTGGGCGACGAGTTGCTCAAGATGTATCCGCAAAGTGCCGCCGCCGCGCGCCTGCGCCCGACCATCGAGGCGCTGCGCGAAAAGGCGGCTACGGAGGGAGACTCGAGGCGCATGGCGCGCCTGTGGAGTTACCAGATTTCGCCCATGGCCGGCGGCACGCAAAGCACCGCGACCATCTACAGCAACGAGGATCTCGGTGCGGAAAAGGTGCGCCTGGTGTTTCGCCGGCATACCGAATGGGGCCAGAGCGTGTTCCTCTACGGCAGCGAACCGGGTTTCAGCTGCGCGAAGAATTGCCGCGTGTCGATGACCTTCGATGACAACAAGCCGATCACCCTGGACGGCAGCATTCCGCCCACCGGCGAACCGGCCATCTTCATCGAGGAAGACAAGAAGTTCATCGCACAGGTCGAAAAAGCCAAGTCGGTGGCGATCGAAGTGACGGTCAAGGGCAAGCCGTCAAGCATCCTGCATTTCGATGTCGGCGGCTATGACGCGACCAGGTTCCAGCCGTTGCCGCAGAAATAGCGCGTCGCCACAGGTACACGCAAGGAAGCCGCACCCTCGCGGATGCGGCTTCTGCTTGCCGCACACGTCAATGTGCGGGCTCGGGGGAGGGGCGGGATCAGTGCAGCGTTTTCTCGAAACGCTTGATCTCCTCGTCAGCCTTTTCCTTGGCCCAGCCATAGCGCTCCTGCAACTTGCCGGAAAGATATTGCTGGTTGCCCTCGCGACGATCGAGATCGTCATCGGTAAGCTTGCCCCACTGGGTCTTCAGCGAGCCTTTCAGTTGCTTCCACTTGCCCTGGATGATGTCCTGGTTCATGGTCGTACCTCTTTGCAATTGGGGAGTGTTGCGAAGGCGATCATGGATGCCTCGGGAGGCAATCGCCGTCGCCCGATCCACGCTACGCGCCGGCATGGGAATTTTTTCGTAGCTGCGCGTTACCGAGGCGTTAGCGTTGTCGCAGGTTCATTCACATGAATGCGACTGCGTGCATTGATCGTAAACTATGTGGGTGAAAGCATAGTTTGGCCGAAATGGCCAAACTATGATTGAAGTGAAAGCATAGTCTGGCCGCATGCGTACTCGGGTTAGAAAACGACTTCGGTGCGGAACCTGCAGCGAACCGCGTTGGCGATTGCGTATTGCCACCGAAGTGACCGCCGGCTGCCAACTCAGCTGACCGCCATCGCCAGCGAAGCCGCCCAGCTGCGCCAATCGAACTGCCCACAGCCGGCATCATCCTGACCGGCAACTTTCGACCCAAAGCGGACGTACAAACCTAGACGCCAATGGACCGCCACTCATCCACATTCGAAATGTTGCGCAAGTGCCGCCTGCCGTGACTATCCACCGACTGACTACCAACTATTGAATGGGCCGAATCAACATCGACCAAAACAATTCTGCACCACCTTCGCTGGTCAGGGATTCTTCGCGACCACTCATTGCTGCCGCGCCCATCGACTGCAGAAACAAGGACTGGTCGTCATGCGCCACGGTCAATTGTTCATTGAAGCTGTTGCCCGGTCCGAGCGCGGACGAATAGCGGATACCACTGCCGAACGCACCTCCACGTTCTAGATGCACCGCACAAGCCGACACCTGCTTGCCATGCTGATAGAGGATGGCATGGAAGGTATGCGCATCGATACGTCGAAAGTCTCCTTGGATATGCGTATGACGTGCAGATAACTCCGCAAGTGAGTTCTCAAAGTACCGGGCTATGAAATCGAAAGTGTCCTGCTGAAACTGAGCCTTGTCATGGTCGGAAAACTCCCGCCTCACCCGCAGGTTTCCCGAGCGCGGACCCAACGCTGCCGGGCTACGACTAGATTCGGCCTGAGGAAGGGTTGCGCGGTGCTGAGATCGTGTCATCGCACCCACCACCATGCCACGTGACCCGCTGACGGGTTCGACGAGGCGCCGAATCTCCTTGGCCACGTCGGTGTATGCGGCGTCGAAGTTGGTCCAAGACACGATGGCCTTTCCGTCGGTCGGCACGGCCTTCAATTTCCCGAAGGGTGCGCTGTGCCAATCGCAATCGCGCACGATGATGGGCACCACGCGTGCCTCGCCCGCCTCATGGCGTTCCATCGCACGGGCCATCTCACGCGAATAGCAGTAAGCCGATGCGATGAAGCTGGCGCTCACCAGCAGCAAAATGATGTCGGCACGATTGACTTCCTGGTCGATGTGGTCATCCAGCTGACCGCCGGCCGGAATGTTCCGGTCATGCCAAGTCTCGATGAGTCCCTGTCTGCTCAGGAGGGCTAAGTGCTTGTCGAGCTGATTGCGATGTTGCTCGTCGTCGTGCGAATACGAGAAGAAGACGCGTGCTGCCATGGGATGGTGCCGTGTTGAAGTGATGCCAGTCTACCGCTGCTGTCGCGGCTGTGTAGACCAGATCGGATTGCCGACGATGCGGTGTTGACGCTCATGAGCATCGAGCAGCGACAGATGCCACTGGGTGAACCAGCGCCCATGTGGCACAAGATCTCGAACATCGCTCAGCACAGTCCAGCCAGATTCCATGCTGATGAACTCCGTCCGCCAGCGACCGAGGTCGCCGCCTCCACCGGCTGCACACAGCACCAAACCATGTCGTGTCACCCCCATGCAACCGACGACATGGTCCCAATGACGCGCTTCGCCTTCGTCCTTGTCCAGGGTCAGCAACAGATCGCTGGCCGCTCCAAGGTCGAGCAGACGTTCCATCCGCAGGCTGGCCAAGTTCACCAGATGCGCTCTATTCGAGGGGTCGCTAAGGAGGACCTGCATCGCCTCAGCCGTTCCTACACTGATGCCGACCTGCCATTCGTGAATGCGTTCGACCGCTACTACGCGGCCAGACGACACGTCAGTTCCTGCCACAGAGCGGATACGCGAAAGTTGCAGCACCGGTAGGGTCATGCTTGCGTCCTCCAAGGCCATGCCAGGCTAGGCGAACATCACCGCTGGTCGCGGGTCGCTTGGGGCCAATCGGGGTTGCAGATGATTCGCGTCAACTGGTCGTCGGCACCCTTCAGCGATAGCGACCAGGTGGTGAGCCATACAGCGTGTGCGGCTGCTTGCGCCATCTCGTCGCGGACCTCGCCGGACCGTAGGTCGATGTACAACGGCACGAGATGGCCCCACGCATCGCGTTGTTCGCCGGCGCACACGACAGGACCGTGTTGGGTCAGCCCGAGGCAGCCCACATGGTTTCGAATCGCGTGGGGATTGGCTTCGTTCGAGCTAAGCGTCAGCACCAATGACGCACGGCGTGCCACATGCATCGCATGCGTTATACCCAAACGGTCCAAAAGCCAGGCCCGAGGAGTGCCTTGTTCGTCGGTCATCACCGCATGGCTGGCCAGACCGCCTTGACCTACCACCCAACCAAAGACCAGCGCTCGATCGCTGACTACGCCGATGACCGAGCCGATGGCGGCTTGCTGAGGCGCGCCCGCTCCGATGTCGTCCAATGCAATAGCCAACGACATGTCTGCCTCCAAGGGATGCACTGTGCACATTTTAACGGATGACAGGCGATAACGGTAGTTCGCCAACCTGATGCTGTCAGTGTGGGCGCCGGCAGAACGCTCCCCTCATCGGTAAGCTCCCGCAACGGAAGTGAAAAGCGAAAGCTCCAGGGGCCGCGGTGGCATGCTACGGTCAAACTAGGCACTCTCGACTGGCTGTCGTTTAGTACAGCGCTAGATCTCATTTTCGGAGCATTTTGGATGGCTACCTTCTACAAACAGTCCTGCCCACTATGCGACGCCGACGCGAAGTACTGTTGGCTCGATTACCAGAACCGAAAGTTCAATGTTTCAGCGACTATGAAGGATGCCTAGTTAGGCTTCACAACCGAACAAAAGTATTCAGAACGGCCACTCAGCTAGCACCGCCGAGAAAGATATAGCCGGAATTCGGTGCATCGTTGATCCTACGAGTCGATGTCTACGGGTAGTAACGAGTTTGACTGGTAAGGAACGTGATGATGATCCTGAGAATAGACAAGTCGATCCAGCGTCTCGGCGACATAGCGGGCAAGTACGAGAGTCCGCCAGAAGAAATGCTCGGAGAGCGACTATTCGAGGCGATAGCTCCCGGTGTTTCGTATTCCTCGCAAGTCTGGATTGAAACTGTAGCGGGCCGTTTTCGTCTGGACATGCTCCTTGTATCAACCAATGGTCAGCGCATTGGCATCGAAGTCGCCGGTCGCGAATACCATGATCCAAGTCGGGACTTGTGGCGTACAGTATTCATCCTCTGCGCCGGTGAAGTTGATGCAATTCTTCGTGTACCGGCCGCTTCGGTATATTCGAATCTGGTCGGCGTTTTGGCTGGCCTAGCGGCGATCGAGCCAGAACTGTTCCTCATGGAGTTCAAGAACCGATGGCAAGAGGCCATCCAAGCTCGGGAGTACCGGTATGACGAGAGTGCAGCTGACGACAGAAATGGCTTCGGCGACGACGAGCTAAGTTTTCTGGACCACACAGCATCAAGCTCAGGTCCCCATCTTCACCGCTGGGAGATCATGCGCGGATCTCGCCAAGCACTCTCCCCGTATGTTGAGTTCATCCGGTCAGCCGGGCTCAGAAATGTCGATAGCCTGGCACAGGCATGGAAAGATGTTCTTCGGCCGGCGGAATCCAAAAAAAAATCAGGGCTTTTCAGCGATCTATTCGACGAAGGATGATTGAGCCAAGAATGCAGTTTCACACCAGCAGGTAAAGCGACTTCTTGCAACCGAGCCGCAATCCTGAATCCACCGACATCGATGCCACCCTATCCAAACTGTATCAGTTGCGCTACCGCTGGGTATTCCGTAACGCCGCTACGCGCTATATAGGCTGGTGTCGCGTAATTGAGCATTCTTCCGAGCCTCATGGGTGAAGTGTCACAACGCAGCACTATTGCAGCTATGTGTCTGTGTTCATCGAAGGTGCGCGCGAGGAGGGCTTGGATTCCTTCCGACTCAACAAATGCTGTTGCATCATCAAACCCTTCCCATTCAATAACAATCGCAGCCCCTCTAGTCCCCGTGCACTGTTCCGCGGCCTTCTTGAACTTCCTCTCCCAAAGGTGGTTCAAGAGTTGTCCACCACTTCTTCTTGGGCCGGTCATTAGTATTGTTATTGGGTCAACGGCCGAGGAAGATTTGGCCAACGCGTTTCCATAGGCCCGAGCATCTGGTGCTTTTATCGCCGCCATCCGAGCTTGCCATTCCGCTGGAGCGCTCACGATGGTGCCGGAAGAGAAAAGTGTAGCATCTAGCTTCAGCAAACCCGGGATGTCGACGACAAATTCTCCCGGGTTTGCATGATCTAATTGCTGACGGATAGCTGTCAGATACTCCGCTGCGCTTAACTCGGAAGCTGTCAAAAATAGCTCGATTCTGACTTCGCCGGAGAGGCTTCTGCCTCTTAGAGAATTTACGATACCTTCGGTCAGTGCCGCCGCCTGATCGTCACCGAGGAGCTCGGTGATCATATGGCTGACGTACTTGCATTCAAGTTCTAGCTCGAGGTCATCAATTCTTGCTACAAGTTCTGGGCCCGGCTGGCTAGGTGAGAGCCACGCAATGCTTGCTCCGTTTGTTCGTACCAAGCTTGAGGCGGCTTTCCATTCGAGAAGAATGGAACGAAAGCCGGGGCCGCATACCGCATGGCGGTGGTGTCGGTTGTTGCTGCCCGTTGAAAATTGACCAGAAAACGAGGGTTCTGCTCGCTGAAAATTGACCAGGGTGTTCTGACCTAACCTGCCGACCTTTTGGACCGGCAGGGAGAC
>MKWR01000014.1:3946-172722 GCA_001899855.1 Lysobacterales bacterium 63-13 | reverse complement strand
GAGACTTCCCCTTCTGCTGACGGTTGTGTAGAGCTACCATCATGGCACTTGGACCTTTCGGGGTTCCTGATGCCGAAAGATGTGGGAAGTCTCTTTTTACTCATTCAAGCCGACGCGACGGTTCCTTAGGTTTAGTGGACACCCTGAACTAACTTTCAGGACTATTACCTGGTTTACTGGGGTATCTTCACTTGCTGTGTATCGGTCTACCAAAGTGCATTGAATTGGTATAATGTTGGACTAACGGTTAGTTCAATGCAGCCGCCGCGTGTCGCCGAAAAAATCAAGCTTCCATGGACGGGCGTTGACTTTAGTATTTGGCATCAGGAGGTTGGGGACCCATGAAATACTTTCTTGCTCTTTGTTGCATGGTCCTGGGCGGTTGCGCGACGCTGGATTGGGGTGAATTTGATGGTGAACGTACGCGAATGGCGGAGCCAGGCGTCTACGACGTCATCGTCGTTGCGTCAGATGATATGAAGTACTTTGATGGAAGAAGGCGTCTGAGGCTCAAGCCCGGGCTTCATGAATTGCGGTTGGTTTCGTCGAAGCCAGAAACTCGCTTCACCCTTGGTAGCGTTACGTTGCCGCTCGACGTAAAACCATGCATTCGCTACAGCTTTGTGGCAAAACATAACCAACGCACCAAGGTCGATGATTGGAAATTGATCTCCGCAGGTGAAACGGTATTGGCAGGCTGTGAGCCGGCTTCTTCGAAGTGATCTTTGGGCTTGAGGTCGAGCCGTTCATCCGCAAGAATTCCTGGCACCCGTTCCGACTGCGGGGGCAACCGGTTCAAGGCAAACCCAGCGCGCCGCCACATCCGGGTCCGTCCGGATCGCGGCCGCATCCGGGTCGATGCGCAGCACGACATGCACGTGATTGCTCATCACGGCATAGGCATGCAAACCCACGGCATGGATCTCCGCCACCTCGAGAAGGTGCTGCTCCACCCAGTCCCGTCGGTGCTCGTAGGATGTTTCGTTGTAGGGATCCACGCCACACTGCCAGGCCCGGCGCACACACCGCGAGATGCAGTGGCAGAAGCCGGGCGATTCCGCATCGATGAGTCGTGACCGCGCAGGGGCCATGCCGCGCAGCGTGACCTGGGACGGCACCGGCGTCTGTAGGAAATTGCTGACAGGATCAGTAGGATCGAGGCGGTATTATGGGTGTCCCATACCTCTCATACTTCTTGGATAGGAAGTTCGCGCATGGAAATTTCGGCCCACATCCGCAACAGGCCGAACGAGCACGAAGTTCGGCTCTCGACGGCCGGCGCAGGCCAACGGCTTGCGGTCGCCGCCAAGGCCTCGGGGTCCGGTAGCGCTGTGAACGGCGGTGAGCTGCTTATGGCCGCGCTCGCAACCTGCTACTGCAACGATCTCTACCGGGAAGCGGCTCGCCTCGGCATCGAAATTACCGGGTGTGAGGTCGTCGCGACTGCGCAGTTCAACGGTGTGGGTCTGGGCGCCGAATCGGTGGTCTATTCCGCGAAGGTGGAGTCGTCCGCGTCCCCTGAGCAGGTCGAGTTGTTGTTCGTTGAAACGGACCGCCTGGCGGAGATCCACAATACGCTCAGGGCCGGCTGTCCGGTCCAGCGGGTCGCGTGGCATGAGCCCGAACGTGAGCAGGGGCAGTCCCATACTTCCTCCGCTGACGGGTCTCGCCCTGAGCTCAAACGCTAGGCCCCGCGACGCAGTTGGTCGCGACTGCAAATTTATAGGTAATGCGCCGTGCCCTCAGATGCTGCCCAGAAAGTGAATGGACTGGTCGTCCTCGCCTCAGGCGCCTTGGCTACGATTTTCGGCATCTGGGGCTACGACGCCGTCACGTGCAGCGGCATCGTGGCGGGCGCTGTCTCGGCCGTCATGCGAGCCGGCTTCCTGGTGTTTGTCCATCCGCCGACACTCGCAGCATGCCTTGGCTTGCTGGCACTGTTCGTCGGAATCTCGTATTCGCTCGTCGCGTCCACGCTAATTCGGGCCCGGCAGGAATTGGTGACGTTTGTCGTTCCCGTCCTCGCATTCGCAGGTGGCGTCGCTATCGGTCAAGTCGGCCACATCGGGTTAACGTGCGCCTTGAGTCCTTGGGCTTAGGCACCCACGGATCCCGTGCAGTGGGGCCCAGCAATTCGTAAGGGATTTCCCGCCAAGTCAGGTCGTGTAGTGCCTTTGCCCTGAGCTTTCGGCCGATTGCTGGCCATCGGTTTGATCCTTCGTTTCCTGCTGCGTTGCCAGATTGATTGCGGTGACGAAATGGTCTTCCCGACGCTGCAATGGCGAACGTGCCAGCAACCCGTTGCGACTCCCGATCCACCGGTGACAGCCGCGGATTCGGATCGACATGCCGATGGCGTGGCATCCCCAAACACCTCTTGCTCGCGTGGGGCTGTTGCACCAAGATCGGCGGAATTTTTCTGCAGACTCGTTGGACTGAAGGAGCTGGATCTTGGTACCTGGAACTGAAACTGATGCACCCACGGATTTCGCGTTTGCCGTGAGTGACTGGCGTGTTACCCACCGACGCCTGCGCGAGAGACTGGTGGGGTGCACCGAATGGATCGAGTTTGACGGTGAAATGTCAACTCGGCCTGTGCTTGGCGGCTTTGGAAACATCGAGGACAATCTGCTGCACTTGCCGGAAGGTTCGTACCGCGCGATTGCGCTGAGGTCGTTTGAACCCCGAAGCCAACAATGGGCCATCTGGTGGCTTGATGCCCGTGCGCCCCACCAGATCGATGTGCCCGTCGTAGGCTCTTTCAAGAACGGAGTCGGAACGTTCTACGCGGATGACAGCCGGGATGGCACCCCAATCCGGATCCGATTCAACTGGTTCACGTCCGATCCGGAAAACCCCAAGTGGGAGCAGGCCTTCTCCGCAGATGGCGGCACGACGTGGGAAACGAACTGGACCATGGATTTCCGCCGCGCAGTTCCCCCGCTTCAGTCCTGACGATTCGCCCGGGCCGATGCCGCTTCGCGGCGCGGCTCGCCTCGGGTGTTGAGGCTGTGGAATGAGTCCGGACATGCGATTTGGGACTCTGGAATGGAAGCGACGGTCGCGTCGGATCCATTTTTGCGACGAATTCCTCAGGTAACCGGATTCTCGCTGGCACGATTGCCATTGATTCTTCATCCGCGGCAGCCTGGCCGCCTTCTTCTGCAATCTCATCAGCCGTTACGGGAACTCGCAGTCATGGGGCTTTTGACATTCAGCATCAACCTCACCATCGACGGTTGCGTCGATCACCGGGAGGGGATCGCCGACGACGAGACACATGCATTCTTCACCCGCCTCATGGACGATGGCGGGGCGATGCTGTGGGGCCGCGTCACCTACGAGATGATGGAGAGCTACTGGCCGGCAGTCGCGCGAGGCGACGTGGAGGCACCGCCGGCGATCCGTGAGTGGGCGGTGAAGCTGGAGGCCAAGCCGAAGTACGTGGTGTCGTCGACGCGAAATGACTTTCGCTGGAACAACACCCATCACATCGCCGGTGACCTGCGCACGGAGGTGCAGAAACTGAAGGATGCGACACCGGCCGGCGTGCTCCTTGGCAGCGGCAAGCTGGCGACCGAGCTGGATCGGCTGGATCTGATCGACGAGTACATGTTCCTCGTCCACCCGAGGATCGCCGGCCACGGTCCGACCCTGTTCCAGGGTGGACTGCCTGGGACGCGACGGCTCGATCTGGTCTCCGCGAAGTCGCTCCGCAACGGCGCGGTCGCCATGCACTACCGGCGCGAGGGTGCCTGACAATTCCCCAGGAGGCGTTCGGTCAATTCGGGTCGAACACTGCCCCTGTCCTGAGCTTTCAGGCACCGCGGGTCACCGAGTTGTTCCCTTGTTTCTTGCTGCGTTGCCGGTCCTTTTGTGGTGGCGAAACGGCTGTTCACATCGCTGGAATGGCAAACGTGCCAGGAACCCGTTGCGATTCCAGATCTGTCAGCAAGAGCCACGGACCCGCATCAACACGCCGATAGCGCGCCATCCAGAAATACTTCTTGTCTGTGTGGGGTGGTTGCAGCAGGATCGGTGGAGTTTTCTCCAACCTCGTTGGGTGCCATGACCTGTCTTCGCTTCAAGCACGTCGCCCTTCCAGCAGGGGCATTGACGCTGATCCCGAGTCTTGCGCTGGCGTCGGATTTTTCAGGGTTGCTATTCATTGCTTATGGGATCACGGCGATTGTTGCCCTGATTATCGGGCTCATCGCGCACTTCTCCACCAAAGGGGTGAAAAGCATCGCAATCCGGGCGATTGTCTGGGGGTCTTTCGTGGCGATGGTCTTTACTCCGCTGAGCATAGATGGAGGCAATGGGTTGTCACATGGACCTCCGCTTCTCAACATGCTTACGGTTGTATTTGGCGCAGATCCGGCATATGGAATTGGTGCACTGAAGGTGCTGGCAATCTCCGCACCAGTCTGCATAGGCGTGGTTGCATGGCTGATTTGGGCCGCGCCGCGCTCGGAGTCCGCTGGGAACAACCCCGATAACACCTGAGGATTCGCTCGAGCGGTGAAGATCGTGACCTGTCCAGGCAAGCCTGGCCTTGCGTTGGCGATCGGGTTCATCGCGTTCGCGGTCGTCCGGTACACCCGCTCGCACTCACGGTCTTCCAGGCAACGTGCGAAAGGCCCAGGTCCTTCTCGTGTCGATGTGCTCCGCAAGCACCTGGGTCATTTGCGGCGAGTGTCCCTGGATTCATGCCTGTACCGCTTGGAGGCGGGTTGGCCTGGCTGGGGCTGTTCTGGCCCCGCAAGCAGGCGGGGACGCTGTACTCGTCCCATGCTTTCCAACCAGGCCATGTGCTGATGTGCGCTGATTGCCGGTCAACCGGGATGGATTTCACCGGCTTGCCGCAGGTTCGCCGGGTCGGGTTTGAAGCGTGGTTCCGGCGCTTATGAACGATCGCGGGCAACGGCGGAACCCAGGTAATAAGCGCGGGCGAACCCGGTGAATCCAATCTGCGATAATCCGCGGCACCACAAGATCCGATGCCGTCGTGACAGAACCCAGCCAAAGCCATCTCGATCGCCTCGAAGCCGAGAGCATCCACATCCTGCGTGAAGTCGCCGCCGGTTTCGGCAATCCGGTGATGCTGTATTCGATGGGCAAGGACAGTTCCGTGCTGCTGCATCTGCTGGTCAAGGCCTTTGCGCCCGGGCGTCCACCGATTCCGCTGCTGCACGTCGACACGCGCTGGAAGTTCCGCGAGATGATTGCTTTTCGCGACCAGCGAGCCGCCGAAACCGGCTGCACCCTGCATGTGCACATCAATCCCGAAGGCATTGCCCAGGACATGAGTCCGATCACGCACGGTGCCACCGTGCATACCGACGTGATGAAGACGCAGGGCCTGAAGCAGGCACTGGACAAGTTCGGCTTCGATGCGGCGATTGGCGGTGCCCGCCGTGATGAGGAGAAGTCGCGTGCCAAGGAGCGCGTGTTCAGTTTCCGCAACGCGCAACACCGCTGGGATCCGAAGAACCAGCGCCCGGAATTGTGGAACCTTTACAACACCCGCATCCACAAGGGCGAGTCGGTGCGGGTGTTTCCGCTGTCGAACTGGACCGAGCTGGACATCTGGCTGTACATCTACCGCGAGCGGATTCCGGTGCCGTCGCTGTACCTGGCGAAGATCCGCCCCGTGGTCGAGCGTGATGGCGCGCTGATCATGGTCGATGACGATCGCCTGCCGCTGCGCGATGGCGAGCAGCCGATGATGAAGAAGGTGCGCTTCCGCACGCTTGGCTGCTATCCGCTGACCGGGGCCATTGAATCGGATGCCGACACGCTGGAGGCAGTCATCCAGGAAATGCTGGTCGCCACCACTTCCGAGCGCCAGGGCCGCGTGATCGATCACGATCCAACTGCATCGATGGAGAAGAAAAAACAGGAGGGTTATTTCTGATGGGGCAGGGCATCCCGAAAGGGGGACAGGTCGGGGTTGGGGAATCGGGAACGAGTGCGGGCACTGCGGCCACGCCGTCCATCGCCGAGTACCTGCAGCAACACGAAAGGAAAAGTCTGCTGCGCTTCATCACCTGTGGCAGCGTCGATGACGGCAAGAGCACGCTGATTGGCAGGTTGCTGCACGATTCCAGGCGGCTCCTCGATGATCAACTGGTCATGCTGCAATCGGACAGCCGCCGTTTCGGCACGCAGAACGGCGAGATCGACTTTGCGCTGCTTGTCGATGGCCTCGCCGCCGAGCGCGAGCAGGGCATCACCATCGATGTCGCCTACCGGTTTTTCGATACCGAACAACGCAAGTTCATCGTCGCCGATTGTCCCGGGCACGAGCAGTACACGCGCAACATGGCCACTGGTGCCTCCACGGCCGATCTCGCCATCGTGCTGGTCGATGCCTGCAAGGGGCTGCTGACGCAGACTCGCCGGCACAGCTATATCGTCTCCCTGCTCGGCATTCGCCATGTGATCCTGGCCGTGAACAAGATGGACCTGGTCGACCACGATCAAGTGGTCTTCGAGCGCATCGCCGAGGAATACCGGCAGCTTGCCCAGCGCTTCGGCATCAACAGCGTGGCCTGCCTGCCGCTGTCGGCGCTGAAGGGCGACAACGTGATGGCGGCATCCAGCCGCATGCCCTGGTATCGCGGCGAGACCCTGCTGCGCCTGCTGGAAACCATCGACGTCAGCCGCCCCGAAGGCAAGCGTCCGTTTCGCCTGCCGGTGCAGTGGGTCAATCGACCGAACCAGAACTTCCGCGGATTCTCGGGACTGGTCGCCAGTGGTGCCATTGGCGTTGGTGACGAGGTCATCGTGTTGCCGTCGGGCACGCGCACGCGACTTGCCGGCGTGATCAATCCGCAGGGCGAGGCGAATGCCGCGGGCGAGGGTGAAGCCGTCACCGTGCTCCTCGCCGATGAAGTCGATGTCAGTCGCGGCGACGTCATTGCCGCAGCCGATCATCCACCGGAAGTCGCCGATCAATTTGCCGCGCACGTGCTGTGGATGGCGGATGCGCCGTTGCTGCCGGGTCGCGGTTACTGGTTGAAGATCGGCAGCCAGACCGTCGGCGCGCAAGTCACCGAGATCAAGCACGGCATCGACATCAACAGCCAGAAACTGCTGGCGGCCAAGCGCATCAACCTCAACGAGGTCACCTACTGCAACCTGATGCTCGATCACGCCATTGCCTTTGAAACCTATGCGGACAACCGCACGCTTGGCGGCTTCATCCTCATCGACCGGCAGAGCAACGCCACGGTGGGCTGCGGCACCATCGATTTCGCCCTGCGCCGCGCCACCAACATCCACTGGCACAAGCTGGAAATCGGTCGCCAGGCACGTGCGGTGATCAAGGGGCAGACGCCTTCGTGCCTGTGGTTCACCGGCCTCTCCGGCTCCGGCAAGTCGACCATCGCCAATCTGGTCGATCGTCGCCTGCACGCGATGGGATACCACACCTACATCCTCGACGGCGACAACGTGCGCCACGGTCTCAACAAGGATCTGGGCTTCACCGACGAGGATCGCGTGGAAAACATCCGCCGCGTTGCCGAAGTCGCCAAGCTCATGGTCGACGCGGGGCTGATCGTTCTGGTCAGTTTCATCAGTCCGTTCCGCGACGAGCGGCGAATGGCGCGCGAACTGTTCGACGAGGGCGAATTCCTCGAGGTGTACGTCGACACGCCGCTGGCGCTTTGCGAACAGCGCGATCCGAAGGGGCTCTATCGACGTGCGCGTGCCGGCGAAATCCCGAATTTCACCGGCATCAGCTCGCCGTACCAGCCGCCCGAGCATGCCGACATCCACCTGCCCACTGCCGAACTCAGCGCGGAGCAATCGGTTGAACGGGTGATCTCGCGATTGCTGGGCCGCGATAGCCACTCCTGAAGCTGACGCTCGCCATGCTGCGACAAATCATTGCCGACGAGTTTCGCCTGCTGACGTTTCGGCGGCCAAGTGCGGCAATGCACACGGAATGGAAGGCCTTCCTGCTGTTCGGGCTGGCCTTCACCTGGCTGGCAGGTATCGGCCGCTACTGGGACAATCCCAAGGCGCATCTGTGGCAGTACCTTGGCCTGGGCTCACTGGCCTATGTGTTCCTGCTGGCCCTCATCGTCTGGCTCCTGCTCGTGCCGCTCAAGCCGAAGCATTGGTCGTTCCGGAATGTGCTGTTGTTCATCACCCTCACTGCGCCACCGGCCGTGCTCTATGCCATTCCCGTGGAGCAGTTCATGTCAGCCGAGGCTGCGCGAACGGCGAATGCTTGGTTCCTGATCGTCGTCGCCGCCTGGCGAGTCGCCCTCTTCGCGGTATTTCTTCGCCAGGTGGCAGGCTTGTCGTGGGTGATGGTAGTCGTTGCGACCCTTTTGCCGCTGGTCATAATCATCATTGCGCTCTCGGCTCTCAACCTGGAACACGTGGTGTTCAACATCATGAGCGGCATTCGCGAGGCGGATCGCAGTCCGAATGACGCGGCCTACGGAATCGTGTTCGTGCTGTCAGTGTTCTCGTTCCTGGCGGCACCCGTGTTGCTGATCGGTTACCTCATTGCAATATTCCATGTGTGGTCGAATCGCAAATCCGCCAAGCCAGCGGATGCTGCGCGATGAATGGTCGCCATGCGCTGGGCCGAATGGGGAATGTCCCGACGGCGGCAATGGCGATGCCGCCGTGCAGGACATCTGCACGGCGATTTCATCCACGCTGGCAGACATCGTGAGGATTGCGCCACTCGCTCGGCGCAGCCTTGGACCTTTGGCAACGAATTGCTTGCGGCAAAGCGTGATTCAGTTGCGCCAGTAGTTGTTGGCGGCGGCGACGGTCTGGAAGTTGATGGCGATGACCTGGGAGGCGGCGGTCAGGCCGTCGGCAGAGTCGGCATATTCGGGGCGCAGTTTCTTCAACGTGGCGCTGTCGGGTTGCGTGTATTTCACGCCGCGGCGGCTCAGCGTGATGGCAAGTTCGAAGCCTTCCTGCGGCGTGGCCGTGATCAGTGATTTCAGCCATGTGTCGGTCATGTTTTTCTCCGGTTGGTGAAAGCGATTGAGTTCAGCGAAAACAGGGGGCGCAAACACGCTGCGACACTTTACCGCAGCTGCCTGAATCGTCTGGTCGCGAATGCTTCGCATGCGCGTGAGGCTGCGGAAATCCGGCCTTTGCCGTGCGCAGCGCAGGGAAATGCGAACGCCAACTCGCGGCAGCGGCCTTAGCCATTGCCGGGAATTCGGCCATAATGTCGCATCTACCATCCCCGCAGCTCAAGCCACAACCGCCTTCCTCAGTCAGTTCGCCGCGACCCCGTCAGAGGAGTTCGCCGCAGGAAGTCCACGGCTAGAACGTCTTGAAGCCCCTGCACGTCGCAGCCGCGCGCGATGGTTTTGCGTTTTCCTGCCGCGGAGTCGCCCATGCCGAATACCGAAACCTACAACGACGATGTGGTTCGTCTGTTCCTGCTGGCTGCTGCCGTCTGGGGCATCATCGGCATGTCCATCGGCGTCTATGCAGGTGCCGAACTGGCATGGCCGGCGCTCAACTTCGATGTGTCCTGGCTGACCTTCAGCCATCTGCGTCCCTCGCACACCTTTGGCGTGATCTTTGCCTTTGGCGGATCGGCCCTGATGGGCACCTGCTATTACGTGGTGCAACGCACCGGGCACACGCGCCTGGCGCTTGGCGGGCTGGCCAAGTTCACTTTCTGGGGCTGGCAACTCGCCTGCGTGCTGGCCATGGTCACGGTGCCGCTGGGCATCACCCAGAGCAAGGAATACGCCGAGCCGGAGTGGTTTGTCGACATCATCATCGCGGTGGTCTGGGTGTCGTTTGGCACGGTCTTCTTCGCCACGCTTGCGCGGCGCCGGATCCAGCACATCTACGTGGCCAACTGGTATTACGCGGCCTTCATCATCGCCGTCGGCTTGCTGCACATCGTCAACAACCTGGCCTTGCCGGTGTCGCTGACCAAGTCCTATCCGATTTATTCGGGCGTGGTCGATGCCATGGTGCAGTGGTGGTACGGGCACAACGCGGTGGCCTTTTTCCTCACCGCCGGCTTCCTCGGCATGATGTATTACTTCGTGCCGCGCCAGGCGCAGCAGCCGTTGTGGAGCTATCGCTTCTCCATAGTCAATTTCTGGGCGCTGATTTCGGTGTACATGTGGGCCGGCGCGCACCACCTGATGTTCACCGCGCTGCCCGATTGGGTGCAGTCGGTCGGCATGGCCTTTTCCCTGGTGTTGCTGATGCCAAGCTGGGGTTCGGCGGCGAACGGCCTGATGACTTTCCAGGGTTCCTGGCGCAAGTTGAAGACGGACCCGGCGGTCAAGTTCATGGTCATTTCCCTGGTCTTCTACGCGGCCTCGACGTTTGAAGGCTCGATGATGGCGATCAAGTCGGTCAACTCCCTGTCGCACTACACCGACTGGACGGTCGCCCACGTGCACTCGGGTTCGATCGGCTGGGTCGCCATGATCACCATCGGCTCGCTGTACGCGATGGCGCCGCGGGCGCTGGGACAGCCGGCGATGTACTCGCATCGCGGCATGGAAGTGCATTTCTGGCTGCACATGACCGGCTTGCTGCTCTACGTCATTTCAATGTGGCTGGCCGGTGTCACCGAGGGCATGATGTGGCGCGCGACCGGCGCGGACGGCTCGCTCACCTACAGCTTCCTCGACAGCCTCATCGCCATCAAGCCGCTCTACATCGTGCGTGCCCTGGGCGGCGTGCTGGTCGTCTCCGGCATGGTGGTGATGGCGTGGAACCTCTGGCACACGGCGGCTGATGCGCGCGCGCACCTGATCAAGCCGATCCCGGTACCGATCCCGGAGCCGGTCATGCATCAGACCCCGGCACCGCTGCCCGCATATCCCTGAGGAGACCGACATGGCAAGTGGCTACAAATACATCGAGGCGATCGAAAAGCACGCCGGCCTGCTCGGGATCTGCATCGCGGTCATGGTTTCGATTGGCGGTCTCGCCGAGATCACGCCGTTGTTCATGAAGGCGCATTCGCAGGAAGCGCCTGCCGGGGTCAAGCCCTACGACGCGCTGCGCCTGGCCGGCAGGGACATCTATGTGCGCGAAGGATGTTATCTGTGCCATTCGCAGATGATCCGCGCGCAACGCTTCGAGGTGCAGCGCTACGGCGAGCATTCGGTGGCCAGCGAATCGGTCTACGACCGGCCGCACCAGTGGGGCTCCAAGCGCACAGGCCCGGACCTGGCTCGCATCGGCGGCAAGTATTCCGACGACTGGCAGCGCATGCACCTGCTCGCCCCACGCACGCTCGTGCCGGAATCGAACATGCCGAACTACCCCTGGCTGTCGGGCACGGCAATCGATGCCGGCGACATCCAGGCGCGCATGCGCGTCCTGCGCCGGCTGGGTGATCCGTACACGGATGCCGACATTGCCGGCGTGGCAGATGCCGTGCAGGGCAAGACCGAACTCGATGCCATCGTCGCTTACCTGCAGGGCCTCGGCACGCTGAATGTCGATACCTCCGCGCCACCGGTGCCGGCTACCCCGGCCGCGGCGGGGCAGCCATGAATCCGCTATGGGGACAGCTTGCCGGAGTCATCACCGTGCTCCTGCTGGTGGTTTTCATCGGCATCTGGATCTGGGCGTGGCGGCCACGGCACAAGAAGCCGTTTGACAAGATGGCGCAGATCCCGATGCAGGACAGGGATGCGAAAGAACAAAATGCAGAAAGCGAGGACACCACGAAATGAGCACATTCTGGTCAACCTGGATCATGTTCCTGGTGGTGTTCAACATGGGCGTGACGTTTTTCCTGTTCCTCTGGGGACAGCGGGTGAGGATTCCGCTGCAGCCCGACGGAACCACCGGCCACGTCTGGGCGCACGGCACCATCCGCGAAAGCGTGCGCAAGCTGCCGACATGGTGGGTATGGTTTTCCGCGTCGATGTTCGCCGCCGGCATCGGTTATCTGGTCCTCTATCCCGGGTTTGGCGCGAACAAGGGCGTGCTGGCATGGACATCGCAGGGCGAGCTGGCCCGTGACGTGGCCAGCAACAACGCCAAGCTGGAGCCGATGATGGAGCGCCTGCGCACGCGTTCGGTCGAGGCGCTTTCCGCCGACGACGAGGTGATCGATTTCGGGCGCCGCCTGTTCCTCGACAACTGCGCGGCCTGCCACGGTCGCCAGGCGCATGGCAACCAGTTGCTCGGCGCGCCGAGCCTGGCCGCCGGCGGCTGGATGTACGGCGGTGATGGCGAGCAACTGCTGGCCAGCATCAAGGATGGTCGCCGCGGCATGATGCCGCCGTTCGCCGAGACCTTCGACAAGGAAGGAATCAGCAACCTGGCCAACTACGTGCTGAGCCTTTCCGGAGCCAAGCACGATGCCGGGAAGGCGGCTGCCGGCCAGCCGCAATTCGCCGTCTGCAGCGCCTGCCATGGCATGGACGGCAAGGGCAATCCGGCCCTTGGCGCCCCCAACCTCACCGACGACATCTGGGTGCATGGCGGTGACCTGGCGACGATCGAGAAGACGATCGGCCAGGGTCGCACCGGCACCATGCCGAGCTGGGGGCGGCGCCTGGGTGGCGAGCGCACGCAAGCGGTTGCGGCCTGGGTTTTCGCCAATGCGCAGGGCGAAGAACTGGCAAGAAAGAGAAATGCAAAAAAATGACCAACGCTGGTATCGGCAGCCGGTCGCCTGGTTGGGCGTCGCGATCCTTGCTGGCTCGCTGGCCGCGTGCATCCACCTGATCGTGTTTGCCCTGGCGCATGAGGATCCGCCGCTGCCGAGTGTCGACCAGGGCACCAGTTTCAGGATTCCGGCAACCCGCCAGCCGGCGCCAGCGCCCGCAGCGCAGCCACCGGCGAAGCCGTGAAGCAGATTGACGCCCGTTGCTGGCACTGCGGCGAGAAATTGCCGGCCAGCGGCGTCGTGCATGCCGAGGTCGCCGGCAGCCTGCGCGCCTTGTGTTGCGAGGGTTGCCATGCGGCGGCGGCGTGGATCGAGCAGCTTGGACTTGGCGACTACTACCGCCTGCGCACGCATCCGGCACAGAAGCCGGAGCCACGCCGCGATGGCGCGGATGCCGAACAGGCATGGCAGCGCGAGGAGGTCGCGCGCCATGTCGTGCGTGATCTCGGCGACCATCGTCGCGAAATGGTGCTTCTGGTCGAAGGCGTGCGCTGTGCCGGTTGCGTATGGCTGATCGAACGCGCGCTTGGTGCGCTGCCGGGCATGCACAAGGTCCAGGTCAATGCCGCCGCCCGGCGTGCCCGCGTGGTCTGGGACGAGCGCATGAGCGGGCTCACGCAGATCCTGCAGACCCTGTCGCGGGCGGGCTACCAGGCCTTGCCACTCGATGCGCAGGCGCTGGATGACGTGCGCCGACGTGAATCACGCGCCGCGCTGAAGCGCTTGCTGGTCGCCGGGTTCGGTGCCATGCAGGCGATGATGTATGCGGCAGTGCTGTATTTCGGCGCGATGGAACTGGAAGACACCTCCACGCGCGACCTGTTCCGCTGGCTTGGTTTCCTCGTCGCCACGCCGGTCGTGCTGTATTCGGCGCAACCGTTTTTTGCCGGTGCGCTGCGTTCGCTCAAGGCGCGCCGGCTGGGCATGGATGTGCCGGTTGCCATTGCCGTCGCCGCGATCTATGTCGCCAGCCTGGTCGAGGCGTTGCGCGGCAGCGGCCATGTGTATTTCGAGTCGGTCTCCATGTTCGTGTTTTTCCTGCTTGCCGGACGCTATCTGGAAATGCGCGCGCGCCACCGTGCCGGTGACCTCACCGATGCGCTGGCTCGCCTGGCGCCGCCGTTTGCGGAGCGCCATCGCGCCGATGGCAGCTTCGAGCGGGTTGGCGTGCATGAGCTTGAACGCGATGACCACGTGCAGGTTCGCGAAGGCGGCGTGGTGCCGGTCGATGGCATCCTCCTCAGTGCCCGCTGTCGCGTCGACGAGGCCTTGTTGACCGGCGAATCGGCCGCGCTGGAAAAGCGCCGCGGCGACAACCTGGTCGCGGGCAGCGTCCTTGTCGACGGGCCGGCCACGTTGCGCGTCGAACGCACCGGCAACGAGACCACGCTGGCCGGCATTGCCGCCCTCGTCGAACGTGCCCAGGCCGAGCGGCCAAAATTGGCGCGTGCAGGCGATCGCGCGGCATCGCGTTTCGTCGCCCGCGTGCTTGGCCTGACCGCGTTGACCTTGCTGGTCTGGCTCATCGTCGATCCCTCGCGTGCATTTGCCGCCGCACTGGCGGTGCTGGTGGTGTCGTGCCCGTGCGCGTTTGCCCTGGCGGTGCCTGCAGCGATCACGCGCAGCCTTGCCGTGCTCGCGCGCCGTGGCGTGCTCGTCGTGCAACCCGATGCCATCGAGGTGCTGGCCGAAGCCACGCATGTCGTGTTCGACAAGACCGGCACGCTGACCGAGCCGGAGCTGGCCCTGGCCGATATCGAGATCCTCAACGGCCAGCCACGTGTCGAGGTGCTGGCCCTGGCCGCCATGCTGGCGGGGCAGAGCCGCCATCCGGCCGCGCAGGCCATTGCCGCCGGTTGCGTGGATTCGGCCGCGGCTTTGCCGAGGCATGTGGAGATCAGCGCAGAGGCCGGGCTCGGCATCAGCGCATGCATCGACGGACGCCAACTGCGCCTGGGTCGAGCCGATTTTGCCTGCGCCGGACTGATCGCCGACGCAGCATTCGACGATGCCGTCCTGCTTGCCGATGAGCACGCTGCGATTGCCGCGTTTCGCCTCAGCGAACGCTTGCGCCCCGGCGCGCTGGCGGCGGTCGCGGCACTCAAGGAGCAAGGTCTTGCGGTGTCGATCTGCAGCGGCGATGCACCGGCCAAGGTTGCCGCCATCGCCGGTCGCCTCGGCATCGAACAATGGCGCGCGCGCCAGCTCCCCGCCGACAAGCTGGCATGGCTGGCCGAGTTGCGTGCGCAAGGTGCGCGCGTAATCGCGGTCGGCGATGGCATCAACGATGCGCCGGTGCTGGCCGGTGCCGATGTCTCGATTGCCCTCGTCGGTGGTGCCGAACTGGCCCAGGCCAGCAGCGACATCGTGCTCGCCGGTGAGCGCCTTGACGTGCTCGCCCCGGCGCGCACGTTGGCGCGCCAGGCATTGGCCATCCTGCAGCAGAATTATCGCTGGGCGCTGATCTACAACCTGAGTGCCATCCCGATTGCGGCGCTCGGCTTCGTGCCGCCCTGGCTGGCCGCGCTCGGCATGTCGATGAGTTCGCTGGGCGTCATCCTCAACGCACTGCGCATCGGTCGCGAGCCTGCAGCGGCGGCAACGGCTGCAGGCACCGGACATCCGCTGCCACGCGTGGACAATGCATGAACATCCTGCTGGTCATGGTGCCGTTGTCGATCGTCTTGCTGATCGGCGCCGGTTTCGCCTTCTTCTGGGCTGTTGAACACGACCAGTTCGACGACATGGACACGCCGGCCCTGTTGCCGCTGGTCGATGTGCCGTTCGCGGAGAGTGCCGCACAAGAGGAGGCGGACGCGTCGCTGCACCCAGCGGGCATGCCGGCACCGGCGCACGACCCGGCCGACTCCAGCGACGACGCTTCCAGGTGACGACGGCGACGCATGCCGCCGCGTCCCCGCCCGTTCATCGCCTGTGCCGTGGCAAGAGTGGAAAGTGATTGCCCGGTGTTTGCCGCATGATCGACAATTTCAACCGCCTGCAGCGCACGCTCGACGAACATGCATCGAATCGATCGCTGCATGGATCCAATCCGAAGACCCCGATGGAAGGTGCCGAAACATGAGTTCCGAACGAAGATTGTCGCGGTCGCGCAGTGACCGCATGCTTGCCGGCGTCATGGGCGGCATCGCCCGCCGCTTCGGCTGGAATTCGACGCTGACCCGCGTGCTCTACGTGATCATCTCGATTGCTTCCGCGGCATTCCCGGGCATCCTCGTCTACCTGATCCTGTGGCTGCTCATTCCCGAGGAATGAAGCGGATGCCATTGCGGACAAGGCTCCCCGCGATCCTGGTCCCCGCGCTGCTTTCGACTGCGGCACTTGCCGACCGGCAGGAGAGCGCGTGGCTTGGCGCGTCTCCGCTCATGCGCCCCTCTCCACTGCTCGGCAACGAGCACGGCCTCTCGTTGCCGGCGCCATTGCCGGCGCTCCGGCACGCCTGCTGCTTGAGCAGGCGTGCGCCGCCCGCACTCACGGGCAAGTGGAGGAGAGAGAGGAAAAGGGAGGCGAATCGGGCCCGTTTCGGGCGCCATTCCCAGCGCGAGTGGCACCGCAGAACCGCGCGAAATCCCGCGACGTCACGGGATTCCTGGCAACAAAAAACCGGCCGCGAGGGCCGGTTTTTCGTTGAACATTGGTGGAGCGGAAGGGGATCGAACCCTCGACCTTCGCATTGCGAACGCGACGCTCTCCCAGCTGAGCTACCGCCCCGTTGAATCGTCTGCGCCAGGGCGAGCTTCGGTTGGGGCCGAATCCCTGCGCGGTTGCGGATCATATCGGATCAATGTGGACAGCGCCAAGCCGAGCGGCAGTCGGCGTGGGTCTTTTCGTCGCGGCTCAGGCGTCGGCGAGGCGCGCCATCAGTGCATCGTGCAGCAGCGGTTTGCGCCAGCCTTCGAGGGCGGCTGGCCATTGCCGTGACAGGTACAGGCTTTCGAGGTGGCGGCGCGAACAGAGCAGGCCTTCAGGCAGATCGAGTTCGCCGGCGCGGGCGGTGACGATTTCCTTCAGCGCGCGGATCACGCGGCGTTCCTCGCCATCGGCGGCTGCGGGAATGCTCTCGAAATCGAGTTCCTCGGCACTCAAGGGGCTGCGCAGCACGTCCAGCAGCTCGGCGCGTTCGGCGCCGCGCAGTGCGCGCAGCCCGCGACCGCGTTCGGCCAGTTCGTTGGCATTGGCGGGCGGGTTCGCGCTGAGGTCGAGGATGCGCGGATCATCGAGGATCCACGGTCGCGGCTTGTCGATGCGACGCGCCGTGGCGTCACGCCAGATGAGCACGCGACGCAACCGGCCTTGCTGCTCGCGCGTCCATTCGGCGGCACCGCGATAGGCGGTCTGCGGTTGCAGGTCGGGCTCGCGATGGCGCGCGCGCTCGAGCATGCGTGCGCAATCCTCGGCATGCCACTCGGCATAGCCGCGCCCGGACAGGCGTGCGGACAAGTCCGCATGCAGGACGGGCAGGTGGATGACATCCTGCGCGGCATATTCCAGTTGCGACGGCGTCAGCGGACGCTGCAGCCAGTCCGATCGCGTCTCGCCTTTCGGCAGGTCGACATGGCACACGGCCAGCACCAGTTTCTGGTAGCCAAGGCCGGCACCGAGGCCGCAAAAGGCCGCTGCGATCTGCGTGTCGAACAGTGTGCCAAGGCTGTTTGGCAGCAGGCTGCTCAGCGCATCGAGATCCTCGCTGGCGCTGTGCATGATGGAGACGGTGCGTGGATCGCCGAGGCGCCTGGCGAGGACGCTCATGTCGATGTCGGCGATCGGGTCGATGAGGGCGATTTGCGCGTCGATCTCGATCTGGATCAGGGCCAGCTTCGGCGCAAAGCTGTCGGTGCGCATGAACTCGGTATCCAGCCCGACGAGGCGACCGGGGAGGCGGTCGAAATCATGGAGTTTTTCGGTGCGGTCGATCCAGGCTGCCAATTGCGCCTTCCTCTGCAGATACGGGAGTTGAACAAGGAGGCGCAGCCGCGGTTGCGGATGCCTCCCGCGATAGCCTAAGGTGCTGACACGCTGCTGTCAGCCTTTCATTTCGCACCCATGCCCGGCACCGAGAACGTCAACAAGCAACGCAACTGGGGTGGCGCGCTTGGCATCCTCGTATTGGCGTTTGCCCTGGTGTACCGGTTTTTCCCGGGCATCCTGCATGTCGAACCGCAAACCCAGATGCAAACGGCGACGACTTCGCCACAGATGGGCAAGCCTTGGGTCATCGATCGCAGCCAGCCCCCGGTCGGCGAGGGGGATGGCACGCGACCGATCGTCGGAACCACGCTGGCCGAGGCCATCGCGATGGGGCCTCCGGCGCCGGTGAGCAAGGAAATCGCGGCCCTGCTCAAGGCCGCCCGCGCCCAGGAAGAGGCCGGCAAGCTGTTCGAGCCGCCCGGCAACAACGCCGTGGGCCTGTACCGCCAGGTGCTTGCCGGGGATCCCAACAATCCCGCCGCACACAACGCGCTGCAGCGCATCGGAGGTGCCGTGCGCGACTGGTCGCTGGCGGCGCTGGAGCGCGGCGACGAGGCGGAAGCGCAGCGCTATGCTGCCCAGTTCGCCGACCTTCCTCATTCGGAAGCCGAGCTGGAAAACCTGCGCGCGCGATTGCAGCGGCTTGGCCAGGTCATGCCGATGCTGACGGCGGCGGCGGAGCTGCTCAAGCAGAATCGCCTGGTCGGTGAGGGCGACAACAATGCGCTGGCGGTCTATCGCAAGGTGTTGAAGATCGATCCCGGCAACCGTATTGCCGACGAAGGGCTCGGCCGCATCGAGCGCGGCTACCTCGAGCGGGCGCTGGGCGCGGCAGCGCAGGATGATTTTGCCAGCGCTGACAAGATTCTCGCCGAGGCCTCGTCGATCCGCCCGGGATCGCAGGCGCTGCTGGATACGCGCTCCCAGATCGAGGGCCTGCGCCGCCAGCGTGGCGAGACGGTGCTTGCACAGGCGCGATCCGCGCTGGATGCCGGAAATGCCGATCTCGCCGAAAGACTCGGCAAGGATGCGCAGGCGATCAGCACGGATCTGGTCGGACTCGACGAATTCAACGAGCGCCTGCGCAATGCCCGCCTCTACGCCAGCTTCTCGCCCGGCCAGGTTTTCAGCGATCGTTTCCTTGATACCAGCGGCTCGGCTCCAGCGGTGGTGGTGATTCCGGCCGGACAGTTCAAGATGGGTTCGCCAGCCAGCGAGGAGGGCCATCGCGACGAGGAGGATCCGCAGCGCACGGTGGTCATCCCCAGTGGATTCGCCATGGGCCAGAGTGAAATCACCGTCGGCCAGTTTCGCGAGTTCGTCAAGGCGGTCGGCTATCGCACGGATGCCGAGCGCATCGGCACCGGCAGTGTCTATGACGAAAGCAGTGGCCGCATGATCGATCGGCGCGGGATCGACTGGCAGCGCGATTACAAGGGCGATCGCGCAGCCGAGAAGCTGCCGGTGCTGAATGTCTCGTGGAACGATGCCCATGAGTATGTCGCCTGGCTTTCGCAGCGCACCGGCAAGCGTTATCGGCTGCCCAGCGAAGCCGAATTCGAATATGCGCTGCGCGCCAATTCGACCAGCCGCTACTGGTGGGGTGACGGCAATCCGCCGAATGTGCTGGCCAACCTGACCGGCGATGGCGATCGCTCACCGAGCAAGCGCAGTTGGGGCCACTCCTTCACGCGCTACCACGACGGCTACTGGGGGCCCGCACCGGTCAGGACTTTTGCGGCCAACCCGTTTGGCCTTTTCGACATTGACGGCAATCTTTCCGAATGGGTGGATGATTGCTGGCACGACAACTATGTGCGCGCTCCGCGCAGCAGCGCGGCCTGGATCAACCCCGGCTGCGAGCTGCGCGTGGTTCGCGGTGGCTCCTGGGGCAGTTCGCCCTTGCAGATCCGCTCGGCCTATCGCCTCGGTGCCGCCGCCGGCACGCGCAGCGCACGGGTCGGTTTTCGCATCGTGAGAGAGTTGTGAAACGCGTTGTCCCGGTGTCCGCAGCGACTTGCTTGGCATTCCGGGTTTTGGAAAACAATTGTTGACCGGTCAGGCAGCGTTGCAGTCCAACGGCTAAGCTGCGCCGGAAGTCGAGGACAAGCACATGGGATTGTTCGGAAATCGTTCGGCGCAATTGGGCCAGCAAGGCAACCGGCGCGGCCTGAAACTCTGGCCGATTCTCCTGTTTGGCCTGTATTTCGGCTACTACTATTTCAGCCACAGCAACGAGGCTTCGTTCACCGGGCGCAAGCAGTTGCTGGACACCTCGGCGCAGGAGGAGGCCGCGCTTGGCTTGCAGTCGTATCAGGAAATCCTGCAGCAATCCCAGGTCATCCGCTCCGGCAAATTGCCCGAGGAAGTGCAAGGCATAGCCCAGCGCCTCGTCGAAGCGGCGCCGAAGGTCGAAAAATACCTTGCCGATGCCACCGGAACCCCGGCGAATACCGATTGGAGCGCCTACCAGTGGCAGGTCAGCGTGATCCAGTCCGACCAGGTCAACGCCTTCTGCCTGCCGGGCGGCAAGATCGCGGTGTACACCGGCATCATTCCTGTGGCGAAGAATGATGACGGCCTCGCCGTGGTCATGGGTCACGAGATCGCCCACGCCTTGCTGCGCCACGGTGGTGAACGCATGGCCCAGCAGAAGCTCGTGCAGATTGGTTCGATCGCGGCAAGCATGTCGACCGGCGACATGGATCCCGAGCAGCGGCAGATGGTGATGGCGGCAATTGGAGCCGGTGCCCAGTACGGCGTGATCCTGCCGTTCTCGCGCAGCCACGAATCCGAAGCCGACAAGGTCGGCCTGTTGCTCGCCGCCGCCGCCTGTTACGACCCGCGGGAGGCACCGAAGCTCTGGGAGCGCATGGCCGCGCTCGGCAACCAGAAACCGCCCGAGTTCATGTCGACGCATCCCGCCGAAGGCACCCGCATCAACCAGTTGAACGAGTGGATGCCGGAAGCGATGCAGGTCAGGCAACAGTTCTGCGGCACCACCCCGGCCGCGCCGTAACGGGAAACCCTTGTCAGTCCGCAAGCGTGCCCGTATCATTCGCGGCCCACTTCCGGAGAGGTGGCAGAGTGGTCGAATGTACCTGACTCGAAATCAGGCGTACGTTTATAGCGTACCGTGGGTTCGAATCCCACCCTCTCCGCCAGACACAAGAAAGGCCCCAAACGGGGCCTTTCTTGTGTCTGGCGGTGCAAGTGCGTGGACGAACCCATCGGGGGCGACAGATTCGACCGGATCGAATCCGGACAGCCGGATGGCTGGCCCGCAGCGCGCAGCCCCGGGGGCACATGGATGCGCCGAACATGTCCCTGCCTCTCCGTCGCGCACAAAAAAGGCCCCAAACGGGGCCTTTTCCTGTCTGACACTGTTCATGTGGAGCGGCGTGCCCAAGGGTTTGCCGACCTCAGCCAATAGCCTCGAGCATGGCTTCCGCACTGGAGACCTTGAACTCACCGGGTGCTTCCACATGCAGCACCTTGACCACGCCGTCCTCGGCATACAGGGCAAAGCGCTTGGCCCGCTCGCCCATGCCGAATGCGCTGGCGTCGAACTTCAGGCCGAGCGCTTCGGCAAATGCGCCGTTGCCATCGGCGAGCATGGTCAGGCCGTCCGGGACATGCTGATTCTTGCCCCAGGCGTCCATGACAAACGCGTCATTGACCGACATGCATGCAACCTCGACTCCCTTGGCCTTGAAGGCGTCCATCTTCTCGACATAACCCGGCAGGTGCTTGGCCGAACAAGTCGGCGTGAATGCGCCGGGCACCGAAAAAAGCACGACCTTGCGGCCCTTGAACAGCTCGTCGGTGGTGATTGCCTGCACGCCGTCCTTGATGGTGTTCAGGGTGGCCTGCGGAATGCGGTCGCCAGTCTTTATCGTCATTGGAATTCCTTGTGGAGGGTGGGTACGGGCGCTCCATGATACGACCGCCAGATGTATGATCGCATGCCCTTGAAACGCGACTGGCAATCCATACGTTTCGGGGCAAGGCGGCGGTGCGCCGCAACCGCATCAGGAGGAGACCAATGAGCATTTCACGTCAAAGTCTTTGGAATACCGGCACCAGTTTCAATCGCGACCTGCGCCAGGTTTTCGACCGCTTGATCAGCAACGAAGACACCGACCAGTCGAACGTCGTGACAAGCCAGTGGGCGCCGCGTGTGGACATTCGCGAGGAAGACAAGCGCTTCGTCATCTTTGCCGACATCCCCGGCGTCGATCCGAAGGATATCGAAGTCAACATGGACAAGGGCATTCTCACCATCAAGGGCGAGCGCAGTTCGGAATCGGTGACCGAGAACGGCCAGCTGACGCGCGTTGAACGATCCAGCGGTACGTTCTATCGCCGCTTCGCCTTGCCGGACAGCGCCGATGCGGAGAACATCAGTGCCTCCGGCAAGCACGGCGTTCTCGAGATTTCGATTCCGAAGAAGGCCGAAACCACGCCGCGTCGGATTACCATCAACGCCTGAGCGGCTCATCCGTCCCACAGCCCACGGCCTGCGGCGGGTTGACTCGTCGCAGGCCTTTTTCTTGCGGACAAACCAGGCATGCAGTTCAAGGACTATTACGAAATCCTCGGAGTAAAGCCCGACGCGAGCGATGCGGACATCAAGCGCGCCTATCGGAAGCTGGCACGCAAGTATCATCCCGACGTCAGCAAGGAGAGCGGTGCCGAAGACAAGATCAAGGAAGTCAACGAAGCCTACGAGGCGCTCAAGGATGCTGAGCGGCGCCGCGAATACGATCAACTGCGCGCTGGCGGATATCGTGCCGGGGATGATTTCCGGCCACCGCCGAACTGGCAGGGGCGACAGGGAAATGGTGGTTTCGAGGAGGCCGATTTCAGCGACTTCTTCGAATCATTGTTTGGCCGCGGTGCCGGTGGCGCACGCGGCGGGCGTTCAGGCCCGCGACGGGGCAGCGACTTGCAGGCGCGCATCACCATTGACCTGGCCTCGGCATTCAAGGGAGCGCGTGAACGCATCACCTTGCGCGATCCGGTGCAGGGCGAGCGCACCCTCGAGGTGAAGATTCCTGCCGGCATCGAGCCGGGCAGGCAGATCCGCCTCAGTGGGCAAGGCAATCCCGGCATTGCCGGCGGTCCGGCCGGGGATCTGTTGCTCGAAGTGGGCGTGCGTGAAGATCCCCGTTTCAAGCTCGACGGACAGAACATCAACGTGGTCGTGCCGATCACGCCCTGGGAAGCGGCGCTGGGTGCCACGGTCAAGGTGCCGACGCTGGCTGGCGAGGTCGAGCTGCGTATTCCGGCGGGTTCGAATACCGGCAGCAAGTTGCGTCTGCGTGGTCGCGGTTGGCCGGGCAAGGTGAGCGGCGATCAGATCGTCGTGCTCGAAATCCATACTCCGCGGGCAGAAACCGACGCGCAGAAACGCTTCTACGAAACGATGGCCTCAAGCTTCGATTTCAAACCCCGCGGCTGATCGCGCGAAGCGCGCCCAGGCACCAGTTCCAAGCGGAGGAGCGGAGCAGCCAGTACCGGCTTTACTTCGGCATGTGCTCGTTGATGGCCTTGATCAACTCGTCCTCGTTGATTGGCTTGGTGACATAAGTCTTGGCACCCTGGCGCATTCCCCAGACACGATCGGTTTCCTGATCCTTGGTGGTCACGAGGATGATCGGGATATGGCTGGTCTTCGCATCCTTGGCCAGCGTGCGCGTGGCCTGGAAACCGTTGAGGTTCGGCATCACCACATCCATGAGGATGAGGTCGGGCAATTCACGCTTGGCCACCTCGACTCCGGCTGAACCGTCTTCCGCAGTGATCACCTCATGGCCGAGCTTTTCCGCAATGCGCTTGAGCCCGACCAGTTGGGAAGGTGAGTCGTCGACAATTAGTACTCGTGCCATGATTGGTTCCGTGGTCCCCTGATGCCGGATGGCTCCTGCATTCTAGCCATGCAGGCGCTTCATCACCAGCGAAGGCTTTCACCCAAAGCGCACCAGCGTGCGACCGAATGACTCGCCTGCAAGCATTTTGTTGAAAACAGGGCCAAGTTCTTCGAAACCTACCTCTTTTGTCGCGATCGTGTGCAGATTTCGTGGTTTCCAGTCGTCGGCCAAATGCTGCCAGATGTCGTCCCGCACGGCGCGTGCAGTTCCCGCGGAGGCGATGCCGAGCAGGCTGAGTCCACGGATGATGAAAGGCATCACGGTCGTCGCCAGTTCGATGCCGCCGGCATTGCCGCAGATGGCAATGTTGCCGTAGGGCTCGATCACCCGGCTCAGTCCCGCCAGCATGTCGCCGCCAACGTTGTCGATGGCACCGGCCCAGCGTGCCGTCTCCAGTGGACGCTGGCTCCAGAACAGCTCCTTGCGAGAAATGCACTGCTTCGCCCCAAGTCCGATCAGGAAATCGAACTGCTCGGCCTTGCCGGTGATGGCATGGGCGCTGTAACCGGCGCAGGTGAGGATGTCGATGGCGAGCATGCCGACACCGCCCGTCGCGCCGGTGACGACGATCGGGCCAAGCTCCGGCGTCTGCGCGTTCTGCTGCATGCGGTAGAGGGCGAGGGCAGCGGTGAATCCGGCCGTGCCGATGATCATGGATTCGCGCAGGCTCAAGCCCGAGGGGAGCGGGATGGTCCATTTCGATTCGAGGCGGACGTACTCGGCATAGCCGCCGTCGCGCGTCTCGGACAACCCGCAACCCGTGCACAGCACCGCATCGCCTTCCTTGAACGCCGGATCGGTCGAAGCCGCCACATAGCCGGCCGCATCGATGCCGGCATTCAGTGGAAACCGCCGCAGGATCTTTCCTTTGCCAGTACCGGCAAGGGCATCCTTGTAGTTGACCGACGAATAGGCGAGTTTGACCAGCACTTCGCCAGGCGAAAGCCCGTCAATCCGCATTTCCTCGATACCGGCACGGTAACCGTTGTCGTCGTTGTGGATTCGGAATGCTTTGAATGGCGTATTCATGGAGCCTCTGGATTCAATGCCCTTGTTCATGCGCAGGTGCGGCGCATCGTCAAATGGTGGATGGCCATCCGCTTCTCGTGTTGCATCAACAGAGGTCGGGGTACAGGTCGATCCACTTCGGGTTTGATTCTTCGATCAAGCGGATCTTCCAACTGCGTTGCCAAGCCTTGATGGCCTTTTCCCTCAGGATTGCAGATTCCATTGACGCGTGCTGCTCAAACCATACCAGATCGTGCACGCCGTGCTTTTTCGTGAAGCCCTCGACCAGGTCACACTAGTGCTGCCAGATTTGCTTGGGCAAATCCGAGGTGACGCCTGCGTAGAGCGTGCCCCGCCATTTGCTCGCAAGCAGATGGACACAAGGTTGCTTGGCGTTGCCGTGGTTCGTCATTGCACGCTCCATGTGGCCGTTGGATTCGTGGCATATGCACTGCGATGAAACGCAGGTTGGGATCCAGTTCCTTCGTCAATCCAACAGTGGGGTGATGTTCACTCCTTGTCGAGAATCGTCATCGCAGCCTGTTCGGGATGAGCGCTTCAGGACAGAAACCGGATCCCGGATCTTCAGCCAACCACTGGCGTGGAAAAACGCTGCAGCGATCGGGTGTGCACTACGGTAGACCCAGTGGCCTGTCCGGGATGAGCGCACCCTGCGCTCAATTGCCCTTGTGGATGGCGCGCTTGTCGACGGCGAGGGCGGCTTCGTGGACGGCTTCGCTGAGGGTCGGATGGGCGTGGCAGATGCGCGCGAGATCCTCGGCGCTGCCCTTGAATTCCATCGTCACGACGGCTTCGGCAATCAATTCGGAGACGACCGGCCCGACCATGTGCACGCCGAGGATGCGATCGGTTTCGGCATGCGCAATGACCTTCACATGGCCGGCGGTTTCGTTCATGGCGACGGCGCGGCCGATCGCGGCGAACGGGAACGAGCCGGTCTTGTACGGGATTCCGGCTTCCTTGACCTGGGCTTCGGTCTGGCCGACCCAGGCGAGTTCGGGCTCGGTGTAGATGATCCAGGGAATGGTGTCGAGATTGACGTGACCTGCCTTGCCGGCGATCAGCTCGGCCACGGCGATGCCTTCCTCGGAGCCCTTGTGCGCGAGCATCGGGCCGCGCACGCAATCGCCCACCGCCCAGACGCCATCGACCCCGGTCCAGTTGTGCGCGTCGACTTCGACGCGGCCGCGATCGTCGAGCTTGACGCCGGTGCCATCGGCGAGCAGGCCCTTGGTTGCCGCGCGTCGACCCACCGCCACCAGCAGCTTGTCGACTTCGAGGGTCTGTTCGCCCTTGCCATCGGTATAGCTGAGGGTGATGCCCTTCTTGCCGACCTCGGCCTTGCCGAGCTTGGCACCAAGGCGGATGTCGAGGCCCTGCTTCTTGAATTCGCGTGCGGCGACCTTGGCGATGTCGGCATCGGCGGCGGCGAGGAAATCCGGCAGCGCTTCGAGGATGGTGACTTCCGAACCGAGGCGTTTCCAGACGCTGCCCAGTTCGAGGCCGATCACGCCGGCACCAATCACGCCAAGGCGCTTTGGCGTCTCGCTGAAATCCAGCGCGCCGGCATTGTCGACGATGTGCTTGCCGTCGAACTTGGCAAACGGCAGCTCGATGGGCTGCGAGCCGGTGGCGATGATCACGTTCGTCGCGGAGTAATCGGCGCTCTTGCCCTCGGCGTCCTTGACCGAGACGACGCGGTTGGCCTGCAGCGTGGCGAAACCACTGATCGCGGTGACCTTGTTGGCCTTGAACAGCGAAGTGATGCCGCCGGTGAACTGCTTGACGATCTTGTCCTTGCGCCCAACCATCGTGGCGACATCGATCTTCGCATCCTTGGCGCTGATGCCATGGGCCTCGAAGCCGTGGTTGAGGTTGTGGAACTGCTTGGATGAATCAAGCAGCGCCTTCGACGGGATGCAGCCGATATTGAGGCAGGTTCCGCCAAGCGCCGGCTTGCCATCCTTGCCGATGAAATCGTCGATGCATGCGGTCTTCATGCCGAGTTGTGCGGCGCGGATCGCAGCCACATAACCGGCCGGGCCGGCTCCGATGACGAGGACGTCGTAATGTTCGCTCATTGCATTCGCTTCCAATGGGAATGGGGAATAGGGAATGGGGAATGGGAGGAGCAAAGCGGGAGTGCCCTGGCCATTCCCGATTCTCTATTCCCGATTCCCGGATGTTGTCCGGCTAAATGCCGAGCAACATCGCATGCGGATTCTCAAGCTGGTTCTTGATGTCGACGAGGAACAACACGGCGTCCTTGCCGTCGATGATGCGGTGGTCGTAGCTGATGGCGATGTACATCATCGGGGCGGCGACGACCTGGCCGTTTTCGACGATCGCGCGCTCCTTGATCGTGTGCATGCCGAGGATCGCTGATTGTGGCGGGTTGACGATCGGCGTCGAGAACAGCGAACCAAACGTGCCGCCGTTGGTGATGGTGAACGTTCCGCCTTGCAGGTCATCGAGGCTGAGGCCGCCTTCACGCGCCTTCTTCGCATAATTGACAATGGCTTTCTCGATATCGGCGAAGCTCATGTCCTGCGCGTCGCGCAATACCGGCGTGACCAGGCCGCGATCGGTGGAAACGGCGATCGAGATGTCCTGGTAGCCGTGATAGATGACGTCGTTGCCATCGACCGAGGCATTGACGACCGGATAGCGCTTGAGCGCTTCAGCGGCGGCCTTGACGAAGAAACTCATGTAACCGAGCTTGATGCCGTGGGCCTTCTCGAAGCGCTCGCCGAGCTGCTTGCGCATCTTCGCGACTTCGGCGAGGTTGACTTCGTTGAACGAGGTCAGCATCGCGATTGAATTCTTCGAATGCATCAGGCGCTCGGCAATCTTGGCGCGCATGCGCGTCATCGGCACGCGCTCTTCGGGACGACTGCCCGGCGTTGGCGCAACGGCGGCCTTGCTGGCTGCGGGAGCCTTCGCGTGCTGGACGAGATCCTCCTTGGTCACGCGGCCGTCGCGACCCGTGCCGGCAACCTTGGACGGATCGATGTTCTCCTCGGTGGCGAGCCGGCGTCCGGCTGGCGAGAGTTCCTCGACGCCCTTGGCCGGTGCCTTGGCTTCGGCTTTCGCGGCTTTCTTGTCCGCCTTCGGAGCTTCGGTTGTCTTTGCTTCGGCAGCGGGTGCAGCAGCGGCGGCGCCTTCCTCGATCACGCCGAGCAGTTCGCCGCTGGTCACCGTCGCGCCGGTTTCGGCGCTGATCGACTTGAGGATGCCATCCGCCGGCGCCGGCACTTCCAGCACCACCTTGTCGGTTTCGAGATCAACCAGATTCTCGTCGCGCTTGACCGCATCACCGGGCTTCTTGTGCCAGGTGGCGATGGTCGCGTCGGAAACGGATTCGGGGAGAACCGGAACTTTGATTTCAAGGCTCATGATTGCTGTCCTGGGGCGTCGATGCGGTGCGATGGATTCGGGATGGCGCGTGGTTATTCGAGAGCGTAGTCACTGTTGATCGGCGAGACCAGCGCCTGTTCGACCAGTTCGGCCTGCTCGGCCAGGTGGCGGGCGAGGTGGCCGCAGGCCGGTGCCGGCGAGCGCGCGCGACCCGCATAGGCGACTGTCTGCTTGCTCGAGGAGACGGCTTGCAGGTGATGCTTGATCTGATACCAGGCACCCTGGTTCATCGGCTCTTCCTGGCACCAGATGATTTCGCTGGCCGCCGGGTAGTTCGCCAGTTCGTTCGTCAATTCGGTGCGCGGGAACGGATAGAGCTGCTCGACGCGCAGGATGGCGACGTTGTTGATCCCCCGCTTGGCCGCTTCCTCGACGAGGTCGTAGTAGACCTTGCCCGAGCACAGCACGACGCGCTTGACCTTCTTCGCGTTGCTCGCCGTCGCATCGGGAATGACCAGGTGGAAATGACCGTTGTTGAGGTCATCCAGCGTCGACACGGCCAGCTTGTGGCGCAGCAGTGATTTCGGTGTCATCACCACCAGCGGCTTGCGGCATGCGCGCAGCATCTGCCGGCGCATCATGTGGAACATCTGCGCCGGCGTCGTCGGCACGCAGACTTGCATGTTCTCCATTGCGCACAACTGCAGATAGCGTTCGAGGCGTGCGGAGGAATGCTCCGGGCCCTGGCCTTCATAGCCGTGCGGCAGCAGCAGGACGATGCCGCACAGGCGGCCCCACTTGGCTTCGCCCGAGGAAATGAACTGGTCGATGACCACCTGGGCGCCATTGGCGAAATCGCCGAACTGCGCCTCCCAGATCACCAGGGTGTTCGGCTTGGCCGTGGCATAGCCGTATTCAAAGGCCATCACCGCTTCTTCGCTGAGCAGCGAATCGATGATCTCCACCGAGGCGTCCGCACGCAGCGTCTTCAGCGGCACATGATGCGAGCCGCTCTTTTGATCGTGCATGACCGCATGGCGATGGAAGAACGTGCCGCGACCGGCATCCTGGCCGACCAGGCGCATGTTGTAGCCATCGGCAATCAGGGTTGCATAGGCAAGGTTCTCGGCAAAGCCCCAATCCATGGGCTGTTCGCCGGATGCCATCTTTTCACGATCGGCATAGATCTTGGCCACGCGCGGATGCAGGGTCATGCCCGCCGGCACATTGAGCAGCTTGGCATCGACGGCTGCAATCTGTTTGGCATCGACGCCGGTGTTGACGATCTCGAAGATGTCGTTGGCAAGGTGCTTTGACCAGTCGACGGCATGCGCATCGTGGTAGTCGGCATCCACGCCCGGGATTGGCGCACCGGCTTCGAGCAGCTTGCGGTAGTCCTCGACCATCGCATTGGCCTCGTCCGCGCTGACCACGCCCTCGGCAATGAGCTTCTGACTGTAGAGCTCGCGCAACGGCGGACGCTTGCGGATGACCTGGTACATCAGCGGCTGCGTCGCGGCCGGTTCATCGGCCTCGTTGTGGCCGTGGCGGCGATAGCAGACCAGATCGATGACCACGTCGCGCTTGAACTTCTGGCGATAGTCGAAGGCCAGGCGGGCGACGAACAGCACGGCTTGCGGATCATCGCCGTTGACGTGGAACACCGGCGCATTGACCATCTTGGCAACATCGGTGCAGTACAGCGTCGAACGCGCGTCGTGCGGATTGGAGATCGTGAATCCGACCTGGTTGTTGATGACGACATGCACGGTGCCGCCAACGCAAAAGCCGTTGGCTTGCGACATGTTGAACAATTCCATGACCACGCCCTGGCCGGCGAACGCGGCGTCGCCGTGGATCAGTACCGGCACCACGTGTTCGCGATCGAGGTCGTTGCGATGGGTCTGCCGCGCGCGCACCGACCCGGCGACGACCGGATCGACGATTTCCAGGTGCGAGGGATTGAAGGCGAGGGCGACGTGCACGGTGCTGCCGGGCGTGCGCACGTTGGCGCTGAAGCCCATGTGGTACTTGACGTCGCCGGAGCGGGCCGGATCTTCCTGATGCTCGAAGCGGCCTTCGAATTCGTCGAACAACTTCGATGGCGGCTTGCCGAGGATGTTGACCAGCACGTTTAGGCGGCCGCGATGGGCCATGCCGATGACCATGTCCTTGAGCCCGGCGCTGCCGCCGCGGCGGAGCATTTCATCGAGCAAGGGGATCAGGCTGTCGCCGCCTTCGAGGCCGAAGCGCTTCTGCCCGACATACTTGGTGTGCAGGTAGCGTTCGAGGCCGTCGGCCTGGGTCAGCTTGCCGAGCAGGTGTTTCTTTTCCTCCTTGTCGAGCTTGAATTGGCCGCCCGTGCTTTCCAGCTGCTCATGCATCCACTGGCGCTGGCTGGCATCCGAGATATGCATGAACTCGGCACCGATGCTGCTCGCATAGGTCGCCTTGAGCAAGGCCAGCAGGTCGCGCAGCTTGAGCCGCTGCGGGCCGGACAGCGAGCCGGTATTGAATTCGGTATCGAGATCGGCATTGGACAGGCCATGGAAGGCCAGTTCCAGATCGGGTGCGGCCGGGCGTGGCAACAAGCCCAGCGCGGCAAGTTCTTCCTTGCCGAAGGTGTTGGCCAGGTCGAGCGGATCGAGATCCGCGGCCAGATGTCCGCGTGAGCGATAGGCGGTGACCAGCTTGAGCACGCCAGCCTGCTTCTGCGCCTCGACATTGTCCACCGCGGATGCGACAGGCGCTGTGCGGGAAACGCCCTGGCGCTGCGCGGCCTCGATGCGTGCGATCGCCGCGGAGTGCGGCACGTCGCGGGTCGGCGAGCCCTTCAGCGCGGCAAAGTAGGCATTCCATTCACTGGAAACCCCGGAAGGATCCTGCAGCCAGATTTCGTAGAGGTCTTCGATGAAGGCCGCATTGCCTCCGGACAGGGCGGAGGTGCTCTGGAACTGCTGCAGGAGTGTCGAGGAAGTCACGCGGGCTCCGGAATGGCGGGGAGTGCCGAATTGGGTTTGAGAAGCGGGATGGGGCCGAATGCCGGGCAATCAAGCATGGCGCCCGGGCAAGACCTTTGATTATAGCCACTGGGCCCGACAAATGCTGCATTGCGGCAGCTTCCGCGGCGCGAACCCCCGCATGGTTCAGGTGGCAGACATGCGCTGCCGGAGAGCCGGCTCAGATCTCGAGTCTGCGCATCTCGGTCAATTCCACGCTGCGCTCCCAGACGGCATTGAACATCTCCTGCAACTGCGCCTTGCGCCCGGGCCCGCGCGTGCTGCCTTCGCCATCGAAACGACTGGCCAGCGTGCGTTCGAACCAGCCGCCGCGATCGCTGATGACAAAGCAGCCTGCATACTGCTGGTCGATTTCCTCGATCGGCGTGCGGAAGGCGAAACTGCTGCTCAGGCGCTGCGACAATGCGACCAGGCGATGGCCGTCGGCGCGCGCGCCGGTGGGTGCCTGGATGAGGATACGGACACTCGAGTTCGGCCCGGCAATGGCGATCTGCTTGAGTGCCTCGATGACCTCGGCGTGGTCATAGATGTCCGCTTCAAGCTCGCGCATGTAGATGCAGGCCTCGCGGCGTGCCGTGGCGAGCACCGCAAGCACGGCGGCGCGGGTGGTCTCCCGATTGCTGGCGGTCAGCAGGTTTTCGTCATGCGCAGGGATGGGTGAAGCATGGCGCGGCTCCCATGCCGGGATGGCGATGCGCATGTGCCGGTGGAGGATTCCGCATTCCTCGAACTCTTCGCCATATGCCTCGAAGCCGGCGCGCTCGTAGAACGCCTGCGCATGCGACTGCGCATGGATTTCGATGGTCTTGAAGTGGCGCGTGCGTGCCAGCTCGAGCAGCACGCGCAGGATCGAGTCGCCGACACCGCGTCCGCGCCAGTCGAGGACGACGGCCATGCGCCCGATCGTTCCTTTCGGGGTCAGCCGGCCGGTGCCGATCGGCTGGCCAGCGGGATCGCGGGCAATGACATGCTGGGAGACGGCATCGAATTCATCCCATTCCTCGTCCTCCGGAACCGCCTGTTCGATCACGAAGACCGCATTGCGCACGCGGCGCAGGTCGGCGCTGTCGGCCGTCCAGTTGGCGGGTTCAACAGTGAAGTCCGCGTTGATCATGATCGACTCCGGGTCCGGCTCAGGGCGAGGTGTCCAGCATTTGTCAGCGTGCGCAACAGTTCCAGGGATGCATCATCCATGGCCGCGAGTTCATGTGCCTGCAGCGCTGCGCGAGTGCAGATCCTCTGCGCCAGGTTGCGCGAGCAGGCATGTGCTTCGCCAGCGACAAACAAGGTCGCGCCACGCGCCGCCTTCGACCAGGCCCATCGCGTCCACGGATTGAACGCCATGCCGGCGCCCGCTTCAAGGCGACGCGCAAACTCGGGTTTGCCGATTGGCTTGCTGCGCGGCACGGCTTCGTGCGCGGCACGGTAGCGGGTGATGAAGGAGCCGAACCAGGCACGCAGCGTCGTCCCGTCGAGCGCCAGTGCATCCCGCAGCGTGTGCTCGATCCTCTGCAGGGCGCCATCATCAATCTCCCCCGCCAGCCTGGCCGGCGCGATGCCGGCATCCGCATAGCGCCATTCCTCGGCCATGCGTTCGGCCAGGAAGCCGGCGAAATCCGTGATCATCTCGGCCACGGCCGGGGCGCGCATGCCGACCGAAAAGGTCAGGCAGTCACCCTCGGCAACGCCGTGGTGGGCGACGCCTGGCGGCAGATAAAGCATGTCGCCGGGTTCGAGCAGCCAGTCATGGGTCGGCTTGAATTCGCGCAGCAGCTTGAGTTCGACATCCTCGCGGAATGCCATCGGTGCCTCGGCATCGGTGCTGATCTGCCAGCGCCGCCGGCCAAGGCCCTGGATCAGGAAGACGTCGTACTGGTCGACATGCGCGCCGACCGAGCCGCCATCCTCGGCATAGCTGACCATGACATCGTCGACCCGCCAGCTCGGCAGGAAATCGAAATGGCCGAGCAGCGCGGCCACGTCGGCATCCCATTTGTCGACATCCTGCACCAGCAAGGTCCAGTGCGACGCTGGCAGGGCGGCGAAATCGGTTTCGGCAAACGGGCCGCTGCGCAGGTTCCATCGATCCAGTGCCGGATCGTGGGTGATCAGTCGCGACAGGGCGTATTCCTCGCAGGCAAGGCCGCCAAGGTCGTCCGCACCGAGGGGGCTGGCGAAACCGGCAAAGGCATTGCGGACCAGCAGCGGTTTCTGTTGCCAGTAATCGCGCAGGAACGCGGTCGTGCTCATGCCGAGGAATTGCGTGGCAGTGGCGCTGGTCTCGATCATGGGCGGGCGGGCACCTGTTGCCGGGCCAGACGTGCCTTGCCGAGCGCGCGGATATTCGCTTCGTTCGACGACGCTGCCTGGGCGATGGCGGCAGTGAAAACCGGCAAAACGGCAAGTTGCGACAATCGGGAAGTCACGCGCGGCCTCCGCAGGGAAGGGCAAGTGTAGACGATCAGCCGGCCAGGAGCCGTGCAGCAGGGCACCCGGGCCAGTGGGAAAACGGCCCGGTGAGCCACCGGGCAATCGAGCAGCCTTCAGCGCAGCTTGCGGGCGAGCTGCTCGGCGAGTCCGCTGTAGCCGGCGGGCGTCATCTCCAGCAGGCGACGCTTGTCGGCTTCCGGCAGGTCGAGCGTTTCGATGAACACGCGCATCGATTCACGACTGATGCCCTGGCCGCGGGTCAAGGCCTTGAGTTGCTCGTAGGGATTGGGCAAGCCTTGGCGGCGCATGACCGTCTGCACGGCTTCGGCGAGGACTTCCCAGTTGGCATCGAGATCGGCATCGAGGCGCCTTGCGTCGATCTGCAGCTTGGCCAGGCCCTTGCGCAAGGCATCAAGCGCGATCTGGGTGTGGCCGAAAGCCGTGCCCAGCGCGCGCAGCACGGTGGAATCGGTCAGGTCGCGCTGCCAGCGGCTGATCGGCAGTTTCGCGCTGAAGTGTTCGAACAAGGCATTGGCGATGCCGAAATTGCCTTCGGCATTCTCGAAATCGATCGGGTTGACCTTGTGCGGCATGGTCGAGGATCCGACTTCGCCGGCCTTCAGCGTCTGCCGGAAATAACCGAGCGAGATATAGCCCCAGATGTCGCGGCAAAGGTCGATGAGGATGGTGTTGCTGCGTCGGCACGCGTCGCCAAGTTCGGCAATGCAGTCATGCGGTTCGATCTGCGTGGTGTAGGCATTGAAGGCGAGGCCCAGGCTCTCGACGAAGCGTCTGGCGAAGGCCGGCCAGTCGACATCGGGATAGGCGACCAAATGCGCGTTGTAGTTGCCGACCGCACCGTTGATCTTGCCCAGCAGCTCGACCCCGGCAATTTGCGCCCGTTGCCGATCAAGGCGTGCAAGGACGTTGGCGATTTCCTTGCCGAGCGTGGTCGGCGAGGCAGTCTGGCCGTGCGTGCGCGAGAGCATGGGTTGCGCGGCAAAGGCGCCGGCCATGTCGTGCAGTTGCTGGCGCAGTTGATCGAGGGCAGGCAACAACACGCGCTCGCGGGCATCGCGCAGCATCAGCGCATAGGCAAGGTTGTTGATGTCTTCCGAGGTGCAGGCAAAGTGGACGAACTCCCTGGCCGCGGCCAACTGCGGGTTGCCGCTGATGCGTTCCTTGATGAAGTACTCGACCGCCTTGACGTCGTGGTTGGTCTCGCCCTCGATGGCCTTGATGCGCTCGCCGTCGGCAATGCTGAAATCATCGGCAAGCGCCTGCAGCGCGGCGCGCGCGGCCGGCGGGAACGGGGCGACTTCGGCGATGCCCGCTTCCTCGGACAAGGCGATCAGCCAGCGGATCTCGACGAGGACGCGCCGCTGCATCAGGCCGAATTCGCTGAAGATCGGTCGCAAACCCTCGACCTTGGCAGCGTAACGACCATCCAGTGGGGACACGGCAAGCAGGGAATGACTCATGTCGATTTCTCGGCGCTGGGTGGGGGTTGATCCGGCTTGACCGTGATCGCCTGCGCACGGGCACCCTGCATGGTGCGCACGGTCAGGGTGAAGCCGTCGAATTTCAGTGTTTCGCCTTCGGTCGGCAGGCGTTCCAGCCGATGCACGATCAAGCCGCCTACGGAGTTGACCTCACCGGGTGATTCGATGTCCCGGTCGAGCAGGCGTTCGAGGCGATAGATCGGCATGCTGCCGGGGATCGTCATCGTGCCATCCGGCGCGCGCAGCGGCACGTCGCCGAGACTGCTGCGGTGCTCGTCCTCGATGTCACCGACAATGATCTGCACGACATCGAACAAGGTGAAGAAACCGACGACGCGACCGCCTTCCTCGGTAGCCAGGGCAAACTGCGTGCGGCCGGTGCGGAAGCGCCGCAGCATTTCCAGGACGGGCGTGTCCAGCGGCACGATGATGGCCGGACGCAGCAGCGGAATCATGTCCTCGATGCGGCCCTTTTCGGCAATCGCCAGCAGCAGGTCCTTCACGTGCAGGATGCCGCGGACTTCTTCGAGATCGGCATCGAACCACGGGTAGCGGCTGAACTGCGAACGGCGAATCTCGGCGAGCACTTCTTCCTGGGTCTGCCCGTCATGCAGCGCGCCGAGTTGATCGCGCGTGCGCAGCAGGTCGCCGGCAACCAGTTCCGGCAGGTCGAGGGCATGACTCATCATGGCGAATGCTTCGCCCGACTCGCGCATGGCGCGGTTGCCGTGCAGGATCAGTTTCAATTCGTCGCGCGAATAGTGGTGCTCGTGGGCACTGGTCTCGCCGAGTCCGAACAGGCGCAACATCAGGTTCGCGCTGGCGTTGAGGATCCAGATCGCCGGATACATGATCCAGTAGAAGACGTACAGCGGCGTCGCCGTCCAGGCCGAGGTGTGCTCGGGTCGGCGAATCGCCAGCGACTTTGGTGCCAGCTCGCCGAGCACGATGTGCAGGAATGAGATGACGGTGAAGGCAAAAATGAACGAAATGATGTGCGTCGTTTCGGGCGAGATGCCGTCGAAATGGGCGAACACGGGCTGCAGCAGGCCGGAAAACGCCGGCTCGCCGATCCAGCCGAGGCCGAGCGAGGCGAGGGTGATGCCGAGCTGGCAGGCGGACAGATACGCATCGAGGTGCTCGTGCACGCTGAGCAGGATGCGTCCGCGCCAGCCGATGCGTTCAGCCAGGCCCACGGCCTGGGTATGCCGCAACTTGACCAGGGAAAATTCGGCTGCGACGAAGAACCCGTTGAGGATGACCAGCAGGATCGCGGCAAGAATGTAAAAAACGTTGGCGAGCATTGCTCGGGAAAGCGGCGGCGGGCCGTGAAGTCTAGCCCGGATCATTCATGAAGGGTACGGATGATGGCGAGTCATTTTGCTCCGAGCGCAAGGCCCGGCGAGTCCGCGTGGCCGGAACCACGGGGGCGAGCCGGGCCGCAGCGATCGGAGCAAAAGGGCCGCCAGCGCCGTGCCAGCGAAGGATGCAGCGAGGCACGTCCACTATGCATTCACCTCCAGGCAACGCCGGAGAAGTGCAACGAAAGCGCTGGCATTCTTCGCGACTTCATGAATGGTCCGGGCTGGCATTCGCGGCACTGCGGCAGTGAGCCATGGACGCTGCGGAAATCGCCGCCGGGGCAGTTGCGGCAGATGGTGGCCATGCGCGGTGCGTGCTGGCGGCCACTTGCGACTGTTTGACCCGCCCTCACGTCAGTGCAGGGCCAGCCGCTATAATCGTCGACCCCTTTCTCACCGACTCCTCAGGAATCCTGCGATGAGCGATTTCCGCATCGAACGCGACAGCATGGGCGAACTCAAGGTCCCGGCTGATGCCTTGTATGGCGCACAGACCCAGCGCGCGGTACAGAATTTCCCGATTTCCGGCCTGACCATGCCGCGCGAGTTCATCCGTGCACTCGGCCTGATCAAGTCGGCGGCGGCGCAGGCCAATGCCGACCTGGGGCATCTGAAGAAGGCCCAGGCCAAGGCCATCCGCAAGGCGGCCGAGCGCGTTGCCAACGGCGAGTTCGATGCGCATTTCCCGATCGATGTGTTCCAGACCGGATCCGGCACCTCGTCGAACATGAATGCCAACGAGGTCATTGCGCACATTGCCGCGGCAGCCGGCACAAAGGTTCATCCCAACGACGACGTCAACAACGGACAATCCTCCAATGACGTGATTCCGACTGCCATCCAGCTCAGCGCGGGACTGACCGTCAGCGAACAGTTGCTGCCGGCGCTGGCCCACCTGAAGGCAACACTGGACAAGCGTGCCAGGGAGCTGAAGAAGGTCGCCAAGACCGGGCGCACGCACTTGATGGATGCAATGCCGGTCACGTTTGGCCAGGAGATCGGTTGCTGGTCGGCGCAGATCGCCTCGAACATCGAACGCCTGAACGACGCGCTCAAGCGCGTACGCAAGCTGCCGCAGGGTGGTACTGCCGTCGGCACCGGCATCAATGCCGATCCGCGGCTGGGTGCGGCAATCTGCGCCGAGCTGAGCCGCATGACCGGCGTGCGCTTTGAATCCGCCGCCAATCTGTTCGAAGGCATCAGCACGCAGGATGCCGCGGTCGAGCTGTCCGGCCAGTTGAAGACCCTGGCAGTCGGCTTGATGAAGATGGCCAACGACCTGCGCTGGATGAATTCCGGACCGCTGGCCGGCATTGGCGAGATCGAGCTGCCAGCCCTGCAGCCGGGTTCTTCGATCATGCCGGGCAAGGTCAATCCGGTGATTCCCGAGGCGCTGGCCATGGTTTGTGCCCAGGTCATCGGCAATGACGCAACCATCACCATCGCCGGGCAGAGCGGCAACTTCCAGCTCAATGTCATGTTGCCGGTGGTTGCCCTAAACCTGCTGCAATCCATTGAAATACTTGCCAATGCCTCGCGCGCGCTGGCCGACAAGGCAATTGCCGGGTTCAAGGTGCGCGAAGACAACATCCGCGAGGCGCTCGATCGCAACCCGATCCTGGTCACCGCGCTCAATTCGGTGATCGGCTACGACGTCGGCGCGGCAACCGCGAAGCAGGCCTACAAGGAAGGCCGTCCGATCATCGACGTCGCCCTCGAGACAACCAAGCTGAGTCGCAAGCAGTTGGTCGAGTTGCTCGATCCGATGACCCTGACCAAGGGTGGCATCCATGGCGGATCCGCCGGTGGCTAGCTGCCGCCGCGGGGCCGCGCAAATGGCATGTTTCCTGGACGCAGATGGCGCCAGCGTGGCCTATGGCACATGCCACGAGGCGGACCTTGGTCCAAGTTGGCAGGCTTGCGCCAGCGCGCCCGGCGATGAACCCGGCACCATCGTGTTTCAAGCCACCCCCGCAGGCGACCAACGCCTGCATGGCGCATTCGCCGTGTTGGCGTGATTGATCGCGCCGACCTTGCTTACGTGTGCGATCCCGGCATGCGGAGCCTCACCGCAACTCGTTTGAATTGAAGTCAGGATTGGAGTTTTGAGATGAAAAAGGTTTTCTTCGCGCTGACGGCCATGTTCGCCAGCAGTGCATGGGCACAGCAGAATGTCGACATCACCGCCGAGCAGTTCAACAGCGGCGCGGCGAATGCCGAGTTGACCACGCTGGGTCGCCAGGCAGCGGCTTCCGGCAAGCGTCTGGTGGTGACCGCACCACAGCACTGGCATGCGCAGATTGCCGCGCGCATCCGTGCCGGCGGCCAGGCGGAAATTGTCCTCAAGGATGGCTTCTACGAAACCTTGCTCGTGCGAGTCGAGGACAAGGCGGCCGAACCGGCCAAGCCGGAGCCGATCGCCGCCGCGGCGAAACCCGCTGCCGTCGCTGCACCCGCGCCCGCGCCCGCGCCCGCGCCAAGGCCCGCTCCGGTCGCCGAGCCGGCGGCAGCAATCGAGCCGCCGCCGGCAGCAGTCGTCGAGGTGCCTGCCGCGGAACCGGCACCGGTCCCGGCCCCGGAAGTTGTCGCGCCCCCGCCCCCGCCACCAGTACAAGCCGCGGTGCCGGCTGTCGTCGAGGAAGCTCCCGCAGCAGCAGCCGAGGCACCGGCCGTGGTGGATCCGAAGGCACCGGTCATGTTGGTCGCTGCCGAACCTGGCGATACCGATCCCGTGCGCGAATCGATGGAAAAGCGCTACAACGAAGGCAAGCGCATCAGCGAACGGGTGCAGCCGGGCAGTCTTCGCGAAGGTGATGTCATCTACACCGCAGCGGGTGCGGCGGTCATCGTGCGCCGCGAAAACAACCGCATGATCCGCATGTGGCTGGACGGTCCGCTCAATCTGAACCAGACGGGCCTGAGCGTGGAGGGTGGCAACAAGTACCTCGTGGTGAACAGGAACCTGACCCGGTAACACGTTCGCCTCATGCCCCGTTGCACAAGGAGCCGGCACTGCAACCAGTGCCGGCTCTTTTTTTATGGCCATGGATGGCCTGTATGCCTGCAACGCAGGAGCAGTTGCAGGCGATGCCATGGATGGCCTGTATGCCTGCAACGCAGGAGCAGTTGCAGGCGATGCCATGGATGGCCTGTATGCCTGCAACGCAGGAGCAGTTGCAGGCGATGCGGGGGAGCCGGAGTACTCCAGCTCCTGCCCGATCACTCAGGTGGAAGTCTCGATGCGTGTGCGGCGCAGCCAGATCGATGCGGCGATCAGGGCGATGCCGGCGGCGGCGCCAATCCAGATGCCGGGAGTTGCCAGCAGGCCGTAGACGTTGGCCGGATCGAGCGTGGCGAGCACGTTCTTGTTCTCGAGCGAATTCTTGAAGCTGCCGAAGGTCGGGTTGCGATCATCGAGCCACCATCCCGGGAAGATCCCGAACAGCAGGCGGGCGAGGACTTCGTTGAGCAGGAAATCCCGGCTCAGGCTGGGCAGGCCCATGAGGCCGATCCAGCTGTTGGCGATGAGCGCAAAGAGGGGCACCAGCACCGCCCAGAGGAACGGTTTGCTGCGCGCATAGGCAGACCAGAACAATAGCCAGCCGGCCGTCGGCAACGCCACCATGGCATCCAGGGGAATGGTCAGGATCATGCGCCAGAGCAGCCCCAGCATATGCGAAGCCCCGATGGCCGGCAGCGGATTGATGCCGTGCAGCATCGCCCAGACGCAGACGATCAGCAGCAGCACCACATAGGCCAGCGTCGCCACGACCAGCGAAAGCAACGGAGCGAGCAGGAGTGCTGCGGCGACTTTCGAGAGCACGGTGGCGGTATCGGTGACGGGCAGCGATTTCCAGAAGAACACACTGCGGTCGCGGCGATCATCGTAGAGGGCGCCGAGCAGGTAGAAGAACACGACGAAGAACAGGACCACGCAGAGCAAGGCGACGAGGGCGACGTAGGCGAGATCAAGGCCCAGGCCCGCGTTGACGAAATCCCCCGCGCTCAGGCGCTCGGAGATCAGCTCCCAGGGAATGCCGCCGTTGACCTGGATGTTGGCGCGGGAAGTGAATACTTCGGCGGCCATGATGCCGAGGACGGTCAGCAGCAACATGATTCCGCTGACCCACACCGGCGTCCAGTAAAAGCCGCCCTTGTGTTCCCAGTATTCGCGTTTGACCAGCCAGCCGAACGTGTTCATGCGTAGGTTCCTTTCATGGTGGCGACGAACAGATCGGCAATGCTTGGCTTGTGCAACTCGCCAAGCGCCGCCAGACGTGCGCGGTCGACGCCGTCGAACAGAAAAATGGACTTGCCAAAGACCTGGCGCTCGTTGAGCGGATGCAGCGCGCGCGCGGCCTCGGCCTTGTCGGGATTGACCATCACCTCGGCATAGCGATCGGCGATTTCATCCATCGATGCATTGAGGGCGATCTTGCCGTCGCGGATGAAGATCAGGTCGGTGAGGATGTGCTCGACTTCCTCGACCTGGTGGGTGGTCACGATGATGGTCTTGTTCTCGTCGAAGTACTCCGAGAGGAGGTTTTCGTAGAACGTCTTTCGATAGAGGATGTCGAGGCCGAGCGTCGGTTCATCGAGGACGAGCAGGCGCGCATCGATGGCCATGATCAGTGCCAGGTGCAACTGCACGATCATGCCCTTGGACATTTCGCGCACGCGCATCTTCGGGGTGATCTTGGTGCGGGCAAGAAAGGCTTCGCACTTGGCGCGGGAGAAGCGCGGATGCACGCCACCGACGAAGTCGATTGCTTCGCTGACGCGGATCCAGCGCGGCAGCACGGCGACATCGGCAATGAAACAGACCTGTTCCATCAATTGCGCACGCTGGCTGCGCGGGTCGAGTCCGAGCACGGACAGTTCGCCATCGAATTCGCTCAGGCCGAGGATCGCCTTCAGCGCGGTGGTCTTGCCGGCGCCGTTGGGGCCGATCAAGCCGACAATGCGGCCGCTTTCGATCTCGAAATCGACTGCGTCGAGGGCGATGGTCTTGCCATAGCTCTTGCTCAGGCCACGGGCGTGGATGACGGCGCTCATCGGGATTCCCCTTCAGTCGTCTTTGGCGCGTGCTTGAGCAGGGTCGCCAGGTCGATTTCCATGCGTTCAAGGCGTGCCGCCAGCGGCGGCCACTCCTCATGCAGGAAGTGCTCACGTTCGGATTTCAGCAAGGCGCTGCGCGCCCCTTCGGTGACATACATGCCCAGCCCCCTTCGTTTTTCCACCAGGTTCTCGTCGACGAGCTCCTGGTATGCCTTGGATACGGTAATTGGATTGATCTGGAAATCCGCTGCGACCTGGCGAACCGACGGCAGCGCATCCCCCTGTTTGAGCACGCCATCAAGGATCATGGCCACGACGCGGTCGCGAAGCTGGCGATAGATGGGTGTGTTGTCGTTCCAGACCGTGCTCATGGGTTAGTCCTTGATCACATTGGGCAGCATCTTGCCGAATGAATAGTAGGGCATGTCCAAACGCACATGCGGCAGCATGGGGCTGGTCGAGGGCGCGCTCATTGCCGCGGATGTCGATGCCAGGGCATCGCTCGTTGACGCCGCGGCAAGCTGTTCCGCAGTCGGTCGCACGGTGATCACGGGCAGGGTCGGTATCGCCTCCGGTGCGTGCACCATGACGGTGGGCAAGGTCGGCATGTCGGTGTCGGCGATCGACGGCGTGTTGTCGGCTTGTGCCGAGATTGCCGGTGCCACGAAGCTGCCGAATTCCACTGCGCCGATGGTCACGGCGATGGTGACGGCAAGCAGAAGGCGGGCATGGATCAAGCGGTTCATGGGGACCTCCTTGAGGTCTGTTGATGATCTGGTGTTGTAGGCAACTATAACACCTAAACTCGGATTGTCAACAGTGTCGGCGCTGGGGACTGGATTCGTTCAGTCTTTCCGGGAACCCGAACCCCGCTTCACGTTCTCAGTGGCGGCATGGCGATCCCGGCAGCGGTCGACCTGCCAGTGCGAGTGTAGATTGCCATCGCCAGCGGCCACAGCCACAATATGCGGCCCGCTTGACACTGATCCTTATGTCGGGTGCCCAGCAGCCGTCCTCTACCGTTTTCCCAGGAGTCCCATACATGACCCGTTTTGTCCGCAAGACCCTCATCGCCACGGCGTTGACCTCGGTATTCGTCGCCGGTAATGCACTGGCCATCGATGCCTCGCTGAAGACCGAGAAAGACAAGGTCAGCTACATGGTCGGTGCCGATGTCGGCCGCGGCCTTACCCAGATCAAGGACGAGCTTGACCTGAAGGTCGTCATCCAGGCATTGCAGGATGAATTCAATGGCAGCAAGACGCTGATGACCCAGGAAGAGGGCCAGACGGTCCGCCAGGAATTCATGCAGAAGCTGCAGGCCAAGCGCGTTGCGGAAGAGAAGGTCGCCGCAGAAAAGAACAAGAAGGAAGGCGACGCGTTCCTGGCCAAGAACAAGGCCAAGGCCGGCGTCAAGACCACCGCTTCGGGTCTGCAGTACGAAGTGGTCAAGCAGGGCACCGGCCCGAAGCCGAAGGAAACCGATACGGTCAAGGTCGACTACACCGGCACCAAGATCGACGGCACCAAGTTTGACAGCTCGGTCGATCGCGGCCAGCCGGCCACGTTCCCGCTCAATGGCGTGATCAAGGGCTGGACCGAAGGCCTGCAGCTGATGCCGGTGGGCTCCGAGTACAAGCTGGTCATCCCCGCTGAACTCGCCTACGGCGAAAATGCGCCGCCGGCAATCGGCCCGAACGCGACCTTGATCTTCGACGTCAAGCTGATCTCGATCGAAACCGGTGCAGAGAAGGCGGCACCGGCCGCGCCCGAGAAGAAGTAAGCAGCACGCAGCGTGATAGCGAAGGCGTGCCGGAATCCGGCACGCCTTCTTCGTTTTCGGCAGCCGGTGGAGATGGGCGGTGAACCGGTTCCTGGCAGCAGGCGGGAGTTGATGCAATGCGCATAGCGATATTTGGAACCGGCTATGTCGGCCTGGTCACGGGTACCTGCCTGGCCGAAGTCGGCAATGATGTGATTTGCGTCGATGTCGATGCACTGAAGGTCGCCCGCCTGGAGCGTGGGGAAATCCCGATTTTCGAGCCCGGGCTGACGCCAATGGTGATCGACAACCATGCCGCCGGACGCCTGCATTTCACCACCGATGCCGCCAGCGCGATTGCACATGGCGAAATCATCTTCATTGCCGTCGGCACGCCTCCCGAAGAGGATGGCAGCGCCGATCTTTCGCATGTGCTTGATGTCGCGCGGACGATTGGCGGCACACTGTCGGCACCGGCAGTCATCGTCAACAAGTCGACGGTGCCGGTAGGCACGGCCGATATCGTCAAGGCGACGATTGCGCAAGCGCTGGCCGAACGCGGCAGCAGCGTTGCCTTCGAGGTCGTCTCCAATCCGGAATTCCTCAAGGAGGGCGATGCCGTGCAGGATTGCCTGCGCCCGGATCGCATCATCATCGGCAGTGACAGCGCCTCGGCAATCGCCGCCCTGCGCAGCCTGTATGCGCCGTTCAACCGCAATCACGATCGCATCGTGCAGATGGACGTACGCTCGGCGGAGCTGACCAAGTATGCCGCCAATGCCATGCTCGCGACCAAGATCAGCTTCATGAACGAGATTGCCAACATTGCCGAGCGCGTCGGCGCAGACATTGAAAACGTGCGTCTTGGCATAGGCTCGGATCCGCGCATCGGCTACCACTTCATTTATCCGGGTGCCGGATACGGCGGCTCCTGTTTCCCCAAGGACGTCAAGGCGCTTGAGCACATTTCGCGCAGCCACGGTTACGAGCCGCGCGTGCTGAGCGCCGTGGAAGCCACCAATGCGCTGCAGAAGCAGAAGCTGCACGACCTCATCAGCCAGCACTTCAATGGCGACCTCGAGGGCCGCACGATCGCCGTGTGGGGACTCGCATTCAAACCCAATACCGATGACATGCGCGAAGCACCGAGTCGCACCTTGCTCGAGCAGTTGTGGGCATCGGGTGCGCGCGTGCGCGCCTATGATCCCGAGGCGCATCTCGAGGTTCGCCGGATCTATGGCGAGCGCGAGGAACTGCTGCTTTGTGATTCGCAATATGCGGCGCTTGAAGGCGCCGATGCACTGGTCGTGGTCACCGAGTGGAAGGCGTTCCGCAGTCCCGACCTGGCCCGGATCGGCAAGGCATTGCGGGAAAAGGTGATCTTTGATGGGCGCAACATCTTTGATCCCGCCAGTATCGAAAAAGCCGGCCTCGCTTACTACGGCATCGGCCGCGGACGCAGCATCCGGCGCGCGCGATAGCCTTGCCGGCTGTACCGCGGAGCGTACGCTCGCTACCATCACCCTCCCTGTTCCGATCGGCCCGATCGGCTTCCCTCTCCAGACGAACATCCATTGATGGAAAAGAAACGCGCATTGGTCACCGGCATCACCGGACAGGACGGTGCCTATCTCGCTGAATTGCTGCTCGCCAAGGGCTATGACGTGCACGGTCTGAAGCGCCGCGCCTCGTCGTTCAATACCGAGCGCATCGATCACCTGTACCGCGAACTCGACGAATCCGGCCCGGCCCTGACCCTGCATTACGGTGACCTCACCGACTCGACCAGTCTCATGCGCGTGATCCAGGAAGTCGAGCCGCACGAAATCTACAATCTCGCCGCACAGAGTCATGTCGCGGTGTCGTTCGAGGAGCCGGAGTACACGGCCAATGCCGACGGTCTCGGCACGCTGCGCCTGCTCGAGGCAATGCGCATCCTCAAGTTGCAGGATCGTTGCCGCATCTATCAGGCCTCGACTTCCGAGCTTTACGGAATGGTCCGCGAAACGCCGCAACGCGAGACGACCCCGTTCCATCCGCGTTCGCCCTATGGCGTCGCCAAGCTCTATGCCTACTGGATCACGGTCAACTACCGCGAGGCCTATGGCATGTTTGCCTGCAACGGCATCCTCTTCAACCACGAGTCACCGATTCGCGGTGAAACCTTCGTCACGCGCAAGATCACACGTGGGCTGGCGCGGGTCATCTGCGGATTGCAGCATTGTCTTTATCTCGGCAATCTCGATGCGCGCCGCGACTGGGGCCATGCACGCGACTATGTCGAGGCGCAGTGGCTGATCCTGCAGCAAGACGAGGCCCACGATTACGTGATCGCCACCGGCCTGCAGCACTCGGTGCGCGAGTTTGTCGTGCTTGCCGCACGCGAGATGGGCGTCGAAGTCGAGTTCAGCGGGCAGGGTGCCGAGGAGGTCGCCGTCGTTGCTGCCGTGAGCACGCCGAACGCGAAGATCCGGGTTGGCGAAACCCTGCTGCGCATCCACCCAAAATACTATCGGCCGGCCGAGGTGGAAACCCTGCTCGGCGATCCGGCATTCGCCCGGGCGAAGCTCGGTTGGACACCGAAAACCACTTTTGCCGAGCTCGTGCGCGAGATGGCAAGCGCCGATCTGGCCCTGGCCGTGAATGAGGCATCCGGCAACCTTGGCGCGCGTCATGGGCGCCATTTGATCGAAGATCTGCCGCGCACATGAGTTCACTGGAAGAACGCCTGACTGAACTCGAGGTGCGCCTGGCGTTCATCGATGACGGCGTGGCCGCGCTGAATGCCGCGGTGGCCATGCACGACCAGACCATGCTCGCCCTGCGCCTCGAGCTCGACCGCCTGCGCTCCGACCTGGTCGGCCTGCGCTCCACGCTCGGCAATGACGTCGGTAACGAACCGCCGCCGCCGCACTACTGACCCATGAACATCGCGTATTCCGACCATGGCTGATTCGCTGCGCGACCAGTTGCTGAAGAGTGGCCTTGTGCAGAAGCTCAAGGCACAGGCGCAGCCTGTTGCCCGTCCACAACGTCCGCCGAACAAGCCGCGCGCCGATGCGCGCACGGCAAGACCGGCAAGTCCCAAGGCGGCGTGCAGCCAGGAGGAGATCGATCTGGCACGTGCCTACGGTTTGCGTGATCGCGCCGAGCGGGCGGAGCGCGATCTGGAAAAGCAGCAGGCCGAGCAGCGGGCCAGGGAAAAAGCCGAGCGCAAGCAGAAGCTCGCTGCGCTGCTCGCCGACAAGGCGCTGAACAAGGCGGACGCCGAGATCCCCCGGCATTTCCCGCACGGCGAGAAGATCCGTCGCGTCTATTGCACCGCCGACCAGCTTGTCGAGGTAAATGCCGGACAATTGGGCGTCGTGCAATACCGCGGTCGCTATCTGCTGGTCACCCGCGAAGTTGCCGAGCAAGCGCGCGCGATCAGTGCCGAGGCGCTGGTGCTGCTGTGCGACCCGGATGCTCCGGCCGAAGATGACATCCCGGCGGACCTCATCTGGTAGCGCGCCCAGGGCGGCTCAGAAATCCATGAAATAGCCGCCGTTCACCGGGATGTTCGCGCCGGTGATGAAGGCTGAATCCTCGGCGCAGAGGAAATCGACGACACGGGCGATTTCGCAGGGTTTGCCGAGACGGCCGACCGGGATATTGGCGATGATCTGTTCGCGTACCGGCTCCGCCACGGCCATCACCAGGGCGGTTTCGCAGTAACCCGGGGAGACACTGTTGACGGTGACGCCCTTCTTCGCCACTTCGCGCGCCAGGGCCATGGTGAATCCGTGCATGCCGGCCTTGGCCGCCGAATAGTTGGTCTGGCCGAACTGCCCGGTCTGGCCGTTGACCGAGGAAATGTTGACGATGCGGCCGAAGCCGCGCTCGGTCATGCCGTCGATCAGCGCGCGACAAGTGTTGAACACGCCATCGAGATTCACCGTGATGACGTCCGACCATTGCTGCTCGGACATCCTGCGCAGGCTGGTGTCACGAGTGATGCCGGCGGCGTTGACCAGCACCGAGATCGGGCCATGGCGCGCGACGATGTCGGCGAGCGAGGCGGCGCAGCCGGCATGATCGGCGACATCGAGTGCCTCGAAGAAGATGTCGTTGCGGAATTCCTCGACTTCGGCGCGGAAGGCGGCAATGCGCTCGCTGCGCGCGCCGAGATCGGCGGCAATGACGCGATGGCCGGAACGGGCGAGGTGACGGCAGATTTCAGTGCCGAGGCCGCCAATGCCTCCGCTGACGAGGGCGACAAGTTGACTCATGCGACGGACTCCGTGGGGATCGAGGGTAAGCAGGCGCAGGCAGCCACACCGTCAGGTCTGCTGGCAGTTGGCTTGATCAGTCGGGGAGATTGCCTGCTGCGGGATGGCTGCTGCGGACTCAGGTCTTGCTGTCTTTCTTTGCCTTGGCGGGATCCGCGCCCTGGCGCGCCTTGTTGACGGCATCAGTGAGGAATCCCTGCTGCATGGACTTCCACATGTCCATGTTGCGCTCGGTCATCTCGTTGAGCATCGACCACGGCGTGCGACCCATGATGTTGTTCAACTGGCTGCGGAACTGCTGCTGCTGGTCGAGGAACACCTGCAGGCTCTTTTCGAGGTAGCTGCCCATGAAGCCCTGCAGCGAATCGCCGTAGAAACGGATCACCTGCGAGAGCAGCTCGGTGGTGAACATCGGCTGGCCGCGATCCTCGTGTTCCGAGATGATCTGCAGCAGCACCGAGCGGGTCAGGTCGTCACCGGATTTGGCGTCGCGAACCTCGAACTTCTCGCCATCGACGACGAGCTGCCGGACTTCTTCAAGCGTGATGTAACTTGAGATCTCGGTGTCGTAGAGGCGACGGTTCGGATACTTCTTGATGATGCGGAATTCGGCCATGGCGCAACGCTAACAGATCGTGCGGCGCTGCACCAGTTTCATGCTGCGCAGCATCGAAAACCGCAATCGCCGATTGGCGGGCCCATCCCGCATGGCAGGCATGGCGGGCACTGCAGCGGGTACGCGAGGCTTGCCACTCCATGTTGCAGCACGACGAGAGGAGGGCTCGCACTCCTCTCGTCGACGACGCCTACCAGCCCATGTAGTGGCCGCCGTTGATGGACAGGTTGGCACCGGTGATCCACGAGGCACGCTCATCGGCGAGGAAGCCGACCGCGTAGGCGATTTCCTCGGGCTCGCCGAGGCGGCCGATCGGGATCTGTGCGGCGATCTTGGCACGCACATCCTCGGGTACGGCCTTGACCATTTCTGTCAGCACGTAGCCCGGCGAAACCGTGTTCACGGTAATGCCGAACTTGGCGTTCTCCTGGGCCAGGGAAATCGAGAAGCCGTGCATGCCGGCCTTGGATGCGGCGTAGTTTGCCTGTCCGTACTGGCCCTTCTGGCCATTGATCGAGCTGATCTGGATTATCCGCCCCCACTTCTGCGCACGCATGCCGTCGATGACCGGGCGGGTCACGTTGAAGCACGAGTTCAGATTGGTGTTGATCACTTCCTGCCACTGCAGGGCGGACATCTTGTGGAAGGTCGTGTCGCGCGTGATGCCGGCGTTGTTGATGAGGATCTCGATCGGCCCCAGCTGGCGTTCGATCTCGCGCACCATGGCCTCGGCACTCTCGACATTCGACACGTCGCCGGGGGCAAGGGCAAAGTCGAAACCATCGGCCTTCTGCGCTGCCTGCCACGCCCGGGCCTTTGCCTCGTCGCGATAATTGGTGGCGACACGGTGGCCCGCTGTCGCCAGATGCCTGCAGATTGCCGTGCCGATGCCGCCGATGCCGCCGGTGACGAGTGCTACGCGAGCCGCCATGCTGTTCTCCTTGGTCTGTGATCGGGTGCGAATCTTGCCTTGTTTCGATTGTGCCTGCGCAAGGAGGATTAGTCCTTCCGCATTGCGGCATGTGCCAGCGGTCGCGCCGGAATGGCATCGATATCGAACGCATGGACGGCTTCGCGCAGCAACGCGTCGACGCGTTTGCTGGCTGGCGCGCGCTGGCCGAGGAAGGCCAGCGCCGCATGCAGGGCGGGCAGCGGATCGCCGGCATCGACCGGTCGCGCCTGCTCCTGCTTGCTGAGTTTGCGACCGCTGGGATCGAGCACCAGGGGCAGATGCAGGTAGCCAGGCGTGGGCAGGCCGAGGAGTTCCTGCAGGTGGATCTGGCGTGGCGTCGAGTCGAGCAGGTCGGCCCCGCGCACGACTTCGCTGATGCCTTGTGCGGCATCATCGACAACCACGACGAGTTGATAGGTGAACAAGCCGTCCGCCCGGCGCACGACAAAATCGCCCACCTCGCGATCAAGGCGTTGGTTGAACCTTGCGCAGATCCGATCCGTGAAGGAGATTTCCCGATCAGCCACGCGCACGCGCCAGGCCGGCGCCGAGGAATCCGCGCTCCGGAGGCACGCGTGCGGATGGATACCATTGCATGCCGCCAGGTCACTGCGACTGCAATGGCAGGGATAGACCGCGCCGAGGGCCTGCAAGCGTGCGAAAGCCGCCTCATAGAGATCGAGGCGCTGGCTCTGCCAGGCGACCGGTTCGTCGGATTCAAGGCCGAATGCCGCAAGCGTCGCCAGGATGTTCTCGCCCGCGCCCGGCACGCTGCGCGTGCTGTCTATGTCTTCCATGCGCACGATCCAGCGGCCCTGGCCGGAACGGGCGTGCAGCCAGCTGCCGAGCGCCGCCACCAGCGAACCGAAATGCAGGTTTCCGGTCGGTGACGGCGCGAAGCGTCCGCGCGGTCCGGCCGGCAATGCCAGCAATTCGGCCGGCAATGCCAGCAATTCGGCCGGCAATGCCTCAGGCTTTCGCATGGAAGGGAACCGTGGGCATGGGCGACGGTCGACAAGTAGGGCAAGATGCTTGAATTGACAGGAAGTTTACCCAAACTTCGAGGCAGCCAAGTGTCATTCCTCCGCACCCCATAGAGAGTCCGCCATGCGTCGTATCCTGCTTTTTGTCGCCACCAACCTGGCCGTCATGGTCCTGCTGACGATCGTCGTCAAGCTCTTTGGCATAGATACCTACGCCTACAGCAAGACCGGCATCAACTTCAAAGGCATCCTCGTCCTTTCCGCGGTGATCGGTTTCGGCGGCTCGTTCATTTCACTGGCCATGTCGAAGTGGGTCGCCAAGTGGCAGACCGGGGCGCGGGTCATCGACAACCCGTCGAACCCGACTGAATCCTGGCTGCTCTCGACCGTGCGTCGCCAGGCCGAAGGCGCCGGCATCGGCATGCCCGAAGTGGCCATCTACGATGCTCCCGAAATGAATGCCTTTGCCACCGGCGCGACGCGCAACAACGCCCTGGTCGCGGTCAGCACCGGTTTGCTGCAGCAGATGGGCCGAGACGAGATCGAAGCTGTGCTCGCCCATGAGGTCAGCCACGTCGCCAACGGCGACATGGTCACCATGACCTTGCTGCAAGGCGTGTTGAACACCTTCGTGATCTTCCTTGCCCGCGTCATCGGCACGGTGGTCGATCGCGCCATCAGCGGCAATCGCGAGGGCGGCGGCAACGGGCTTGCCTATTTCGCCATCGTCATCGTGCTGCAGCTCGTCCTCGGCATGCTTGCCTCGATCATTGTCATGGCCTTCTCGCGCTGGCGTGAATTCCGCGCCGACGCCGGCAGTGCCCGACTTTCCGGCAAGGAAAAGATGATCGCGGCGCTCGGGCGCCTGGCCCAGGGACATGGCGAAAACAATCTGCCCAAGGCAATCCAGGCTTTCGGCATCACCGGTGGCAACATGCGCAAGCTGTTCTCGAGCCATCCGCCGATCGAGGAACGCATCGCCGCCTTGCGTGCCGGTCAATAGCTGAAAACAAGAGGCCCCGCATTGCGGGGCCTCGTCTTGCGGGGACTCGCGCGACGCGGGATCAGCCGCCGCCAAAGTCGTAGGACATGACCTGTTCCGGTTCCTGCAGGAAGTTTCCCTGCACGAAATTGATGCCGCACGAGAACAGGATCGACATGCTCGCCGCATCTTCGACGAACTCGGCGATGGTCAGCTTGCCGGCATTGTGCGCCTGCTCGCACATGGCCTTGATGCGCTCCTGGTTTTCCTTGTTCTTCGGCAGTTCCGCCATGTAGCTGCGGTCGACCTTGAGGTAGTGCGCGGGAATGTGCTTGAGCAACTGGAAGGAATTGAGCCCCGAGCCGAATTGTTCGAGGGCGAATCCGCAATGCAGTTGTTCGAGGCCGCGGACAAAGGCGCGTGCCGGCTTGAGGCTGGTCACGACCTTGCTTTCCGGCATTTCGAACACCAGCGCGTCGCCACGCTGGCGCGCGTTCTTCAGTTGCAGGGCGATCCAGGGCAGCAAGGTCTGGTCATCCAGCGACTGCGGCGCGAGCTTGATGAAGAAGGTGGTCTTGCGGCCACCCTGTTCGCGTTCGGCCAGCGCCTTGATCGCCGTGCCGATGACCCAGCGGTCGAGTTGCGGCAGCAGGCCATGCTGTTCGGCGATCGGCATGAAGAATCCGGGCAGGATCTCGCCACGCGGTCCCTTCATGCGCAGGAGGATTTCGTAGTAGTCGCCTTCCGCGCCCTGCAGGCTGATGATCGGCTGGAAATAGAGCACGTAGCCGTCGTTGGTGAGGCCTTCCTTGATCAGTTTCAGCCAGTGCCGGTTCTTTTCCGCATCGGCCTTGTCCTTGGCCGCCGGATCGAAGACACGGGCAAGGTTGCCGCCTTCGGCCTGCAAGGCGCGCAAGGTCGCCGAAGTCTGGTTGAGCAGGGCATTGCCGTTGGCGGTCTTTTCGCCAATAAGGCTGGCCGCGACGCTGACGGTCAGGTTGATCGAGTTCTTGCCGATCTCGAAGATGCGCTCCTCGAATGTCTTGCGCAGCGTCTCGGTGAGCTGGCCGAGGGCCTCGGGATTGCGGTCATGGACGATGACGCCGAACGTGTATTCGGCCATGCGCCCGGGGATGTCGGATTCGTTGAGGTGCCGGCGCAGCAGGTTGGCCATGTCGCCAAGCAGCAGGTCGGTGCTGCCGAGGCCAATGCCTTCGAGCACGTTCTTGTAGTTGTCGAGTTCCATCAGGATCAGCGCCTGATCGGATTTCCCGGCATTTGCCGCGGCCACCGTGCGATCGATTTCGTTGGTGAGGTACTGGCGATTGAACAGTTCGGTGACCAGGTCCTTGCGCCGCAGATCCTCGAGTTCCTCGCTCGTGCCGTGATCGACAACCTGCTGGCGGAAGACAATCTGCTGGCAGGGTTCGCCTTCGTACATGGCTTCGGCGAATTCCATCACCGCATCAAAGGTGCTGCCGTCCGCGCGCTGCGCCTTCAGGTTGAGTTTCTGCGGCGGCGGTTCGCCCTTGGACAGGCGCTTGAGCAGGGCCTTGAAGTCATCGGCATCGTCAGCGGCGACCATGTCGAGGATCGACATGCTTTCGATATCCTCGAATTCCTCGTAGCCGAACGTTTCCAGGTAGGCGCGGTTGGCGCGCACGTGCATGCCTTCGTGGACATAGGCGATCGGGTCGCGCGAGGAATCAAGCAGGTCGCTGCAGCGCCGCTCGGACTCGCGCAAGGCGTTTTCCAGGCGACGCACGCTGCGGCGCATGATCAGCGCCTCGAATTCGCGGCGGATGATCATCTGCAGGTGATCAGGCCGGTTCTGCAGGGCGAGGGCGCGGGCACCGTCGCGGAATGCCTCGGCAACCCCGTTGTCGCTGACATTGCTGCCGTAGACGACCAGGGCAATATCCTTGCCGCTGCGATTGACCGCCTCGGCGGCTTGCCGCAGCGGCAGGTCGCGGCAAATCAGGTTGGCCAGGATCAGGTCCGGCGTCTGGCGTTCGATCAGGTCTTCCAGCTCGGCTTCGTTGCCCGCGCGCGATGGCCGCACGGCTATGCCACCGTTGCGCAACATGCTGATGATCTGCTCGGCCTCGTCGGCCGAGTCCTCGATCAGCAGCAGCTTGATCACATTGTCTGGTTTGGTCATGGAGATTGCGCTGTCAGGGGAGTGCGCCGTGCGCCGCTGGCCGTTCTGCGAGTAACGGTCAACACAGAAACTTGTACCGGATTCGTCCAGCTATTTCCATACTCTGGCGGATTTTAAGGCAACGCTGATCAAGTGGCACGGCCGTCACGACACCTGTCTGCGTGCAGGTCACGGCGCGCTGGCGCAGATGGACTGGCCGTCCTTCAAGGCAGCGCAACAAAGAGCTGTGCGCAGACAGGCGTCGCCTAAACCATTGTTTTTATGGAAACAGGTGGCGCTCAGAAGGCTCGCCATGCGCTCCGCGCGGCTCGCCAAGGCGGCCAGCCTTCGCTTCGCCACGCAGCACGCATGGCAATCCTTCTGAACGCCATGACGGTTGCGCCACTTGATCAGCGTTGCCTTAGGCAAGTTCACGCTTCAGACCGGTTGCTTGCTGGCTGCGCCGGCCGTTTCGCGCACCAGGCGCGGCACCAGGTAACCCGGCAACAGGCCGCGCATCTGTTCGACAAGCTGGATTGCCTGCGCATCGGCCACTTCGAAATGGGCGGTGCCGGCAACGCGGTCCAGCTGGTGCAGGTAGTAGGGCAGGATCGAACAGGCCAGCAGGCGCTCGGACAACTCGACCAGCGCCTCGATCGAGTCGTTGACCCGGCGCAGCAATACCGATTGATTGAGCAGGGTGACGCCGGCCCGGGACAGTTCCGCGCAAGCCGCGGCCACCGTTTCGTCAATCTCGTTGGCGTGGTTGGCGTGCACGACGAGGATTTTCTGCATGGGCAGGCGTTCGAGCCAGGCCAGCAGCTCCTGATCGACGCGTTGCGGCAGCACGATCGGCAAGCGACTGTGGATGCGCAGGCGGCGCACGTGGGCGATGCCGGTGAGCGCATCGGTCAACTCGGCGAGCTTCGCCGTTGACAGGGAAAGCGGGTCGCCACCAGAGAGGATGACCTCGTTGATCGAAGGATCGCCGGCGAGATGGTCGAGGGCGATCCGCCAGTGTCCGGCGGCGGCAGTCTGCTCGGCATAGGGGAAATGCCGGCGGAAACAGTAGCGGCAGTTGATCGCACAGGAGCCGGTCGCGATGAGCAGGGCGCGCCCGGCATACTTGTGCAGCACGCCGGGTACCGTGCCCGCAGCAAGATCACCCACCGCATCGGTGCTGAATCCGGGTGCATCGAGCAGTTCACCGATGCCGGGCATGACCTGCAGCAGCAGCGGATCGGCCGGATCGCCATGGCGCATGCGGGCGACGAATCCACGCGGCACGCGCACGGCGAACCCGGTATCGGATGCAGCCAGCAGTTCCTGCGCCTGCGCTTCCAGTCCAAGCAGGCGCAGCAGCTCGATCGGATCGCTGATCGCCTCGCGCCAAAGCTGTTGCCAGCGCGGCGACTTTTCAGCGCAGCGGGGCAGGGAAATCTGTGAGAAATGCGGGCTTGCAGGTATCATTGCCGATCGGTTCCGGGCAGTCCGGCCAACGAATTCCCCATTCTAGCTGCTTTGTATGGGCAGCTTGTCCACTACGCAACAGGAGCTCTCCATGGCCACACATGGAATGAACGACGTCAAGAACGGCCTCAAGATCATCGTTGACGGGTATCCGTGCACGATCATCGATACCGACTTCATCAAGCCCGGCAAGGGCCAGGCCTTCACCCGGGTCAAGTACCGCAACTTGAAGACCGGGCGCACGGTCGAGATGACGATGAAGTCGACCGACACGGTCGAGTCGGCCGACGTGGTCGATACCGACATGGAGTTCCTGTATTCGGATGGCGAGTTCTGGCATTTCATGCACCCGACCAATCACGAGCAGATCGCCGCCGACGAGAACGCAGTGGCAGATGCCGCAAAGTGGCTGAAGGGCAACGAGATGGTCATCGTCACCTTGTGGAATGGCGCGGTGCTCAATGTGACGCCGCCGAATTTCGTCGAACTGCAGATTGTCGAAACCGATCCCGGCGTGCGCGGTGACACTTCCGGTGGCGGCGGCAAGCCGGCCAAGCTGGAAACCGGCGCGGTCGTGCGCGTGCCGCTGTTCGTCAACCAGAACGAAGTGATCAAGGTCGATACGCGCACCGGCGAATATGTCGGCCGGGTCAAGTGATCGGAGCCGCATGACTTTCCCGACAGCGGTGGACCTGCAGATCGAGGCGCGCTGGGTCATCCCGGTAGAGCCACAGGGCGTGGTGCTTGAATCGCATGCGGTCGTCGTCGATGCCGACCGCATTGTCGCCATCCTGCCGATTGCCGAGGCGCGGCAGCGCTTCGCGCCGCGCGAACGCGTCGAACTGGGCGAGCATGCCCTGATTCCGGGGCTGGTCAACGCGCATACGCACAACCCGATGACGTTGATGCGCGGACTGGCCGATGACGTGCCGTTCATGGTCTGGCTGAAGGAGCATGTGTGGCCGGCCGAGGCCAAGGTCATGGGCCCGGAGTTCGTCCGCGACGGCGTCGAACTGGCCATTGCCGAAATGATCCGCGGCGGCACCACCTGCTGCAACGAGAACTATTTTTTCCCCGATGTGCAGGCGGCGACGTATGCCAAATACGGCTTCCGCAGCCTGATCGGCTTGCCGGTGATCGAATTTCCCACGCCGTGGGCGCAAAGTCGCGACGAATATTTCGACAAGGCGTTGAGTGTGCACGACGCCCTGCGTGACGAACCCCTGATCGGTACCGCGTTCGCGCCGCATGCGCCCTACACGGTTGCCAACGAAAGTTTCGAGCGCATCCACCTGTTGTCGGACCAACTCGACTTGCCCGTGCACCTGCATTTGCATGAGACCGCCGATGAAATCAACGACAGCCTGCGTGATTTCGGCATGCGTCCGTTTGCGCGGATCAAGCAGATCGGCCTGGTCAACGAGCGCCTGATCGCCGTGCACATGACCCAGCTCAGCGAGGCCGAGATCCATGATTGCGCGGCCCACGGCGTGTCGATCGTGCACAACGTCGAATCGAACATGAAGCTGCTCAGCGGATTTTGCCCGGCCGAGGCGATCCGTCGCGCCGGCGTCAACCTCGCCATCGGCACCGATGGCTGCGCCTCGAACAATGATCTCGATCTCTTCGGCGAGATGCGCTCGGCCGCCCTGGTCGGCAAGCTGGTCGCCAACGATGCCGCGGCAATGAGCGCCGCCAGCGTGCTGCGTGCGGCGACGATGGGTTCGGCGCGCGCGCTCGGCTGGCAGGATCGCATTGGTTCGATCGAGGTCGGCAAGCAGGCCGACCTGGCTGCGGTGGATCTCGGCACGATCGAGAGTCAGCCCGTCTACAACGTCGTCTCGCAATTGATCTACGCGGCCGGGCGCCACCAGGTCAGTGATGTCTGGATTGCCGGCGTGCGCAAGTTGCGCAATCGCGAATTGACCGGCATGGACACCACCGAAATCCTGAGCAAGGCACGGCGCTGGCGCGAGCGCATTGCCACGGCATGAAGCAATGAACACGAGCAACGTCAATCCGGTCGAAGTGGCCAAGTTCGAGCGCCTCGCCAGTCGCTGGTGGGACGCCGATGGCGAGTCGCGACCCTTGCACGATCTCAATCCGCTGCGCTTTGCCTACATCGCCGGGCGTGTCGCCGTGAAAGGCGCGCGCTCCCTCGATGTCGGTTGCGGCGGTGGCTTGCTCAGCGAAGCGCTGGCGCGTGCCGGGGCGACGGTGACCGGCATCGACCTGGCGCCGGCCGTGCTTGATGTCGCGCGCCTGCATCTGCTGGAAAGCGCCCTTCATGTCGATTATCGCGAAACCAGCGTCGAAGCGCTGGCCGCCGAGATGGCAGGACAGTTCGATTTCATCACCTGCATGGAGATGCTCGAACACGTTCCCGATCCGGCCAGCGTCATCCGCGCCTGTGCCGATCTGCTCAAGCCCGGCGGACGCCTGTTCCTGTCCACGCTCAACCGCACGCCGAAATCCTTTCTTGCAGCCATCGTCGGTGCCGAGCATGTGCTTCGCTTGTTGCCGCGCGGCACCCATCACTACGCGCAGTTCATCAAGCCCTCCGAACTGGCTGCCGACCTGCGTCGTGCCGGGCTGGTCCTCGAGGATCTGCGCGGAATCGGCTACAACCCGCTGACGCGCAAGGCCTGGCTGGGCGATTCGGTTGCGGTCAACTACCTCGCGTGTGCGTTGAAGCCGGCATGAGCGATCCGCGCCTGGCGCAAGCCGTGCTATTCGATCTGGATGGAACCCTCGCCGATTCGGCACCCGACCTGGTCGCCGCGCTGGCCGCCCTGTGCGACGAGATCGGCCATGCCGCGCCGGATCCGCAGGTGGTCAGTCGCGTCGTCTCCGCTGGCGGTCGCGCCATCCTGCGCAGCGGCTTGCCGGGATTCGACGAGTCGCGCATCGAGGAGCTGCTGCCGCGCTATCTCGATCTCTACGCACAACGCGGCAATGCCGCCACCGCGCTGTATGCCGGCATCGAACCGGTTCTCGCCGGCCTCGAGGCGCGCGGCATCGCCTGGGGCGTGGTGACCAACAAGGTCGGCTGGCTGGCCGCGCCAATGCTGGATCATCTAGGCCTCGGCACGCGCTGCGCCGCGCTGGTTGCCGGCGACACCCTGGCCAGGCGCAAGCCCGATCCGGATCCGGTCCTGCATGCCTGCGCCTTGCTCAAGGTCGATCCGGCGAGGACCTTGTTTGTCGGTGACGATTTGCGTGACATCGAAGCCGGTCGTGCCGCCGGAACCGCGACCGTGGCCGCGGCCTGGGGTTATCTCAACGGCGGCGACCCGCATGCCTGGGGTGCCGACCAGGTGGCCGCCAGCGTACCCGCGTTGCACGCCTGGCTGCTGCCGGATTGAGCGTGTCGGCCGACGCCGCAGCGAGTTTCGAGGCGAAGTGGGCGCTTGCCCATCCCGAACTGCCGCTGGCGCTGCGTTTTGCCGCCGCGCCCATGCGTCCGGTGGTCTCGGCGTTTGCCTGCCTGGCGCATGAAATCAGCCACGCAGCCTGGCACATCGTCGAACCCGAGGTTGCCCGCAGCAAGCTGCAATGGTGGGCGGAGGAACTGTCGGCGTTTGCCGCCGGCAAGCCACGGCATCCGCTGACCATGACCCTTTCGACCTGGCCATCGATGGCCGGAGTCACTGCCGATGCGTGGTCGGCCGTGATTGCCGGTGCATTGGCCCAGCGCGAGATGCTTCCGGCGGCAAGCCTGGATGCCTTGCTCGGCGGCTATCGGCGCGTGCACGGGCCACTGGCCGTCATCGAGGCGATGCTGCATCCAAAGCTCGATGTCGAGGCCTCGACGCAGGCCGCGAACCTGATGCGCGCCCTGCACGAAGCGACCTGGATGAGCGAGGCGCTGGCGCGTGATCGCCTGCCCCTGCCGCTGGATCTGCTGGCCCGGCACCAGCTCTCGCGGGCCGATCTTGGTCAGCCCGGTGCGCGCCGCGATGCGGCCTTGCGTGAACACTTCGCGCAGCTTGCCTCGCACATGCGCGCGCTGGACCGGCGTGGCCTTGCAGCGTTGACCGCGGCTGCCTTGCAGGCTGCCTGCAGGCGCAGCCAGCGTGCGGCGCGCGCCGCGGATCCCCTCGTGGAAGCCGCCAGCAAGCTCGATCGCCTGCCGTTGTCGAGTGTCTGGGCAGGCTGGCGCAGCGCCCGTCGAATGCAGGCAAGTCCCTGATTTTGTAAGCTTGCAGCCATTCGCCCTTGATCGCGGGGCGCGCTCGCCCCACATGGCAATGTCGGCATGCATATTGGCCGAAGCGATTCCTGACCTGAAACGGAAGTTTTGATGACAATGAGTCCGACCAGCGCACGCGCCATGCCCGATATCGCCAGCGATGCCGAACCGGGCGCGGCCGGCCAGCTCGACTGGGTCGGCATGGACGAAATTGCCGTGCCGGTGCGCCTTGCCAACCCGGACGGCAGCATCGTGCAGTCGCCGGCGCGCGTGGCCGCGTATGTGAACCTCAAGCGTGCCGATGCACGCGGCATCCACATGTCGCGCCTCTACCTGCATGTCGATCGCCATCTGTCGAGCGAGCCGCTGACCCCTTGCTCGCTGCGCCGCCTGCTGCGCGACTTCCTCGATTCGCATGCCGATCTGTCTGATCGTGCGCGCATCGGCATTCGTTTCGATCACATGATCCGGCGCCGGGCCCTGGCCAGCGACAACAGTGGCTGGAAGACCTATCCGGTCACCATCAACGCCAGCATGGACGCCAGCGGCTTTGCCGTGGAAGTGGAAACCGAAGTTTTGTATTCGAGCACCTGCCCATGCTCGGCAGCGCTCGCCCGGCAGTTGATCCAGGAGCAATTCGACGCTGATTTCCCGGAAGGACAAGCGCTCGATCGGCAGCAGGTCGTCGCATGGCTGGGCAGCGAATCGGGCATCCGTGCCACACCGCACAGCCAGCGCAGCAGCGCGCGCGTGCGCGTACGCCTTGCCGCCGGTTTCGACCTGCCGATCATCGACTTGATCGACCTCATCGAGTCGGCCTTGCAGACGCCAGTGCAGACTGCGGTCAAGCGCGAGGACGAGCAGGCCTTTGCCTTGCTCAACGGGCAGAACCTGATGTTCTGCGAGGACGCTGCGCGGCGCATGCAGGAAGCACTCGATGCCGACGAACGCATCGTCGATTTCTGGCTGCGCGCCGCGCATCTGGAAAGCCTGCATCCGCACGATGCCGTGGCTTATGCCAGCAAGGGCGTCGAGGGCGGCTATTCGGCGGACAGCCGACTGTAAGCATTGCCGTTCTGGAAGAATCGCCGCGCTGCGCGGACGATTCCCCGTCATCAATACTTCTTGCGCGGCTTGCCCTTTTGCGGGCCGCTCGATGGATAGCGCGCAGCCGGCTTGGCGGCACGCGGCGGCCGCGCTCCGCGTTCGCTGGAATCGTCGCTGCCCGCGTGCGGCTCGCCGGCGGTGCCGCGGCTGATGCGCAGGCGTTGCCCGGCTACCCAGGATTTTTTCAGCAACTGCAGGATCTCGGAAGGCATGCCGACGGGCAGATCGACCAGGCTGTGATCCTCGTGGATGGTGATGCGGCCAATGTGCTTGCTGTCGAGTTCGGCTTCGTTGGCAATCGCGCCGACGATGTTGCCCGGCTTGACGCCGTGCATGTGGCCGACTTCGACGCGGAAGGTTTCCATGCCCGCTTCCGGCGGGCGGTGTTCGGATGCGGCATGCGCGCGCGGTTCGCGGCTTTCCGGGACGCGCTTGCGGCCATCCTCGGCCGGGTTGCTGAAGGCTTCGCTGCGGGCTGCGCGTGGGTGCGGCGGGCGCTCGGCGCGCGGACGTTCGCTGCGTTCCGTGCGCCCGGCATGTGGCGGCCGCTCATCGCGACCGCGCTCGCCGCGGTTGGCGAATTCCTTGCGTTCGCGGCTGGCTGTCGGATCGAATTCGCGGCGCTCGGGCTTGGCCTTGGCGTCCAGCAACAGCGGCTTGTCGCCCTGGGCGAGGCGGGCAAGGGCGGCGGCAATCTCGATCACCGGCACATCGTGCTCGCTTTCGTATTGTTCGATCACGCTGCGGAACATGGCGAGGTCGCTCGCCGCCAGCGCCGTGGTGATGCGGTCCTTGAAGCGCGTGATGCGGCGATCGTTGACGGTTTCCACCGAAGGCAGGTCCATGATCTCGATCGGCTGCCGCGTCGCACGTTCGATCTGGCGCAGCATGTTGCGTTCGCGCGGGGTGACAAAGAGGATGGCATCGCCCTCGCGCCCGGCACGGCCGGTGCGGCCGATGCGGTGGACATAGGACTCGGTGTCGTAGGGAATGTCGTAGTTGAGCACGTGGCTGATGCGCTCGACATCGAGGCCGCGCGCGGCAACGTCGGTTGCGACGAGGATATCCAGCTTGCCATCCTTCAGTTGCTGGATGGTGCGCTCGCGTTGCGCCTGGGCGAGGTCGCCGTTGATCGCCGCCGCAGCGAGGCCGCGTGCCTGCAGGCGTTCGGCAAGCTCCTCGGTGGAAACCTTGGTGCGGGTGAAGATGATCATCGCGTCGAACGGCTCGGCTTCGAGGATGCGGGTCAGCGCATCAAGCTTGTGCATGCCGCTGACCAGCCAGTAGCGCTGGCGGGTCTTTGCCGCTGTCGTCGTCTTCGACTTGATGGTGATTTCGACCGGCTCGCGCAGGTGGTTCTGCGCAATGCGCCGGATCTGCGTCGGCATGGTCGCCGAAAACAGCGCGATCTGGCGCGTCGGCGGGGTCTTCTTCAGCACTGCTTCGACGTCATCGATGAAGCCCATGCGCAGCATTTCATCGGCCTCGTCGAGCACCAGGCAGCTCAGCTCGGAAAGATCCAGCGATCCGCGTTCGAGATGATCGATGACGCGGCCGGGCGTGCCGACGACGACGTGCACGCCACGACGCAGACCACTTAGCTGCGGCCCGTACGCCTGGCCGCCGTAAATCGGCAGCACGCGGAAACCGGGGATGTGCGTTGCATAGCGCTGGAACGCCTCGGCAACCTGGATGGCCAGTTCGCGCGTCGGCGCCAACACCAGTGCCTGTGGCTTGCTCTTGCGCAGATCCAGCCGATCCAGGATCGGCAAGGCGAAGGCGGCAGTCTTGCCGGTGCCGGTTTGCGCCTGGCCAAGCACGTCCTTGCCGGCCAGCAGGTGCGGGATCGTCGCCGCCTGGATGGGCGAAGGCGATTCGTAACCGACATCGGCAAGAACGCGTTGCAGCGGCTCGCCAAGGGCGAGTTCCTTGAAGCTCGGAATGACGGGCGTGACCTGGGTCGCCGGATCTGACATGGGAATTCTCGATGCGTCGACGGCCCGAAGCGGCAGGTCGGCGTGGAAGGAAGGCCGCGTATTGTAACGATTTGTCGCGCCTCCCGCGCGTCGCAACCGATATCGGCGGCGATCGGGTCCGCGTTGATTCAGGACGTGCCGGGAAGATGCGCGCGGCCTGATCCGGATTTCCTGCCACCGCCATCCTCCTTGTTCACCGTCGCCCATGCGCGCCATTCGGCTTCCACTTTCGACACTCCCTTGCAGCGGCAGCGTTCCTCGAATTGTTCGGCCTTGCGTTCCTGCTTGTCGGTGCAAGCGCCCTCGTCTCCGCGTGGCATGATGGTTTCCCGACGGTGGCGAGGCTGCCAGACTGAGCCTGGCCGACTGCCTGGGTGCGCAAGGTGTCGGCCATGGATTTCCTTTGAAATCATTGGCTTGCGATGATTCAACTTGTTTTGTGCCGGATCAGCCCCCAGTACGTGGGCTCGTAGTCCTCTCCCCAAGAATCCCGTCATGACTGAAATGATTGCGCTGGCCGAACAGCGGCTGCTGCGCCCGGGCGGCCTCGCCACGAGCGACCTCGATCGCGTTTTCGCGCGCCTCATGACGCCGGCGGTGGATGCTGCCGACCTGTATTTCCAGCACTCGCGCAGCGAGTCGTGGATGCTCGAGGACGGCATCGTCAAGGATGGCAGCCACTCCATCGAGCAGGGTGTCGGCGTGCGCGCGCAGTCCGGCGAGAAGACCGGTTTTGCCTATTCCGATGACATCGTCATGCCGGCCTTGCTCGAAGCGGCCGGCTCGGCGCGGGCGATTGCGCGCGAGGGTGCCAACGGCAACGGGCGACCGCTGGCACTGGCCTCGTCGCGGGCGCTGTATCCGCCGATCGATCCGATCGATTCCATGTCGAGCGAGGCCAAGGTCCGCCTGCTCGGTGAAATCGATGCCTATGCGCGCTCGCTCGATGCGCGGGTCAAGGAAGTCATCGTCAGCGTCTCCGCCACGGTCGACACGGTGCTGGTTGCCGCGTCCGATGGCACGCTCGCCGCCGACGTGCGGCCGCTCGTGCGCTTCAATGTGCAGGTCATTGCCGAACAGAACGGACGCCGTGAAAGCGGCGGCTGTGGCGGCGGCGGGCGCTACGATCTGCTCGAGCTGCTGGCCAATGATCGTGCGCAACGCATTGCCCGCGAGGCGGTGCGCAGTGCCCTGGTCAATCTCGAAGCGGTCGAGGCACCGGCGGGCAACATGACCGTCGTGCTCGGCCCCGGCTGGCCGGGCGTGCTGCTGCACGAGGCGATCGGCCACGGCTTCGAAGGCGATTTCAACCGCAAGGGTACTTCGGCGTTTTCCGGCAGCATGGGCCAGCGCGTCGCCGCCAAGGGCGTGACGATTGTCGACGACGGCACCCTGGCCGGGCGTCGCGGCTCGCTCAGCGTCGATGACGAAGGCACGCCGAGCCACTGCACCGTGCTGGTCGAGGACGGCATCATGCGCGGCCTCATCCAGGACAAGTTCAATGCACGCCTGATGGGCATGCAGCCGACCGGCAATGGTCGTCGCGAATCCTTCGCGCACCTGCCGATGCCGCGCATGACCAACACCTACATGCAGGCCGGCGACAAGGATCCCGAGGAAATCCTGCGCTCGGTCAAGCGCGGCCTCTATGCGGTCAATTTTGGCGGCGGCCAGGTCGACATCACCAACGGCAAGTTCGTCTTCTCGGCCAGCGAGGCCTACCTGATCGAGGACGGCAAGGTCACGCGGCCGGTCAAGGGTGCAACCTTGATTGGCGCCGGCCCCGAGGTGCTCAAGCATGTCTCCATGATCGGCAACGACCTCAAGCTCGATGAGGGCGTCGGCGTCTGCGGCAAGGATGGCCAGAGCGTGCCGGTCGGTGTTGGCCAGCCGACCTTGAAGATAGACAACCTCACAGTTGGCGGCACGGCGGCCTGAGCGTCATTCCGGGACGGCGGGTGTCGCATGCAGTTGGCGAAGGATGCGGAACAGTTCGCGTGAGGCGCGTGGCGGTTTCTGTTTCTTCGCTTCGAGATTGGCCTGGCGGATCAGGTTGCGCAGATGCTGGCGGTCGGCCGATGGATGTTCGGCGATCACCAGGTCGAGCGCGCTGTCGCCCTCCGCAATCAGGCGATCGCGCAGGTTTTCCAGTTGATGCAAGGCAGCGGTTTCACGATGCGATTGCTGCTTGCTGATGTCGAGGACGGTGCGCACGGCGTCGATTTCCGCGCTTTCCAGGCGGCGCAGGAGTTTGGCGAGGTATTGGGTTTCGCGTTTGCGGGCGATCGGCTGGTGGATGGCGCGCGTGCGGCGGACTTCATCGAGCAGGTCGGCTTCAAGCGGGATGCGGGCCAATTGCGCATCGGTCAGCGCGGCGAGTGTTTCCGCCAACTTGAAGATGGCGGTGGCATCGCGGCGCAACTGGCTGCGGCTGGGGCCGTCGAAGACGTCATCGGTTTCATCGTGGGACATCGGATTTCTGCAGGTAGTGGCCATTCCCGCTGTGCTGGAACGGCATTCAACGGATAGAGAGGATAAGGCGTGGACCAGGCAATCACCAATCGCGACGACAGCCAGCTTGAGCTTGATCGCATCTCGGAAATCGCCGAGGACGTGCTGCGGCGCTGTCGTGCGCAGGGCGCCAGCGAAGTCGATGTCGGCATTGGCGTGGACGTCGGCTTGAGCGTCAGCGTGCGCCTCGGCGAGGTGGAGTCGATCGAGCACCATCGTGATCGCGGCCTGTCCCTGACTGTCTATTTCGGCAAGCGCAAGGGTTCGGCGAGCACGGCGGACCTCAATCCGGATTCGATCGGCAAGACCATCGAGCACGCCTGCGACATCGCCCGCTACACCGAGGAGGATCCCTGCAACGGCCTGGCCGATGCCGACCTGCTTGCCCACGAATTCGCCGATCTCGATCTCTGGCATCCCTGGGACATCACCACCGCCGAGGCGACCGCGCTTGCCCTGCGTTGCGAGGAAGCCGGGCGTGGCTTTGATCCACGCATCAGCAATTCCGAGGGGGCGACCGTGCAGATTGGTTCGTCGCTGGCGGTTGGCGCGACCTCGCACGGCTTCTTTTCGCGTGAACGCGATACCCGGCACATGATCTCGCTGGCCTTGCTGGCCGAGGACGAGGCCGGCATGCAGCGCGACTACTGGTATGAATCGGTGCGCTGCGCCGATGATTTCCCGGATGTGGAGTCGATCGGGCGCAAGGCCGCCGAACGCACCGTCGCCCGCCTTGGCGCCCGCAAGCTGGGCACGCGGCAGTGTCCGGTGCTGTTCACGCCACAGGTCGCGCGCAGCTTGATCGGGCACCTGGTCTCGGCGGTCAGCGGTGGCGTGCTGTATCGCAAGGCCAGTTTCCTCGTTGATCACATCGGCAAGCCGCTGTTTCCGGAATTTGTGCAGATTGTCGAACGTCCGCACATCCGTCGCGGCCAGGCCTCGGCCAATTTCGACAGCGAAGGCGTGGCCACGCGGGACTCGGACCTGATCAGCAATGGCCGTCTCGCGCGCTATGTACTGGGCAGCTATTCGGCACGCAAGCTCGGCCTGCGCAGCACCGGCAATGCCGGTGGCGTGCACAACCTCATCGTCACCAGCGGCGCGGAGGATTTCGCAAGCCTGCTCAAGCGCATGGGCACGGGGCTCATCGTCACCGAGCTGATGGGCCAGGGCGTGTCGCTGCTGACCGGCGACTATTCGCGCGGTGCTTCAGGGTTCTGGGTCGAAGACGGTGCAATCGTCCATGCCGTCGAGGAGATCACCATTGCCTCCAACCTGCGCGACATGTTTGCCGGCATCCTCGCCATCGGCAGCGATGTCGACCGCCGCTCGCACGTGCAGACCGGTTCGATCCTGCTCGAGCGCCTGACCGTGGCCGGCGCATGACTTCCAGCGCTTGAATCCCGGAGCCCGCGCGACCATTCTGCAAGTGCAGTCCATGGCAGAGGAGAATCGCATGAACGATGAAGTCCAATCGCAGGTCGGCAGCGAAACCGATGTCGCTCCAGTGGGTGACGAGCGCACCTGGGCGGTGCTCGGGCACGTCTCCGCCTTGAGCGGCTTCTTCACCGGCGGCTTCGGCTGCGCGCTGGGCCCGTTGGTGATCTGGCTGATCAAGCGTGACACCTTGCCGTTTGCCGGCGACCAGGCCAAGGAAGCGCTGAACTTCAACATCACCATGCTGATTGCCGGCGTGGCGCTGGTCTTCTTCACCCTGATCACCTTCGGCGTCGGTGCCTTGCTCACCGTGCCGCTGGGCTTGGCGCTGTTCCTGTACTGGCTGATCTTCACCATCATCGCGGCAATCAACGCCAGCAACGGCGTGCGCTATCGCTACCCGATGACCTTGCGCCTGGTGCAGTAGCAGCGACGGCTCAGCTTTCGCGCTCGGCGATGAAGCGGGCGAGGTCGCGCAAGGCGCTGGCCGATTCGCCGAGTGGGGCGATGGATTGCAGGGCCTGCCCGGTCAATTCGGCCAGATGCGTGGCTGAAGCGGACATGCCGATGATCGCCGGATAGGTCGGTTTCGACTGCGCCGCGTCCTTGCCGAGGGTCTTGCCCAACTGTGCCGGATCACCTTCGACATCGAGGATGTCGTCGCGGATCTGGAAGGCCAGGCCGACGCAATGGGCGTAGCGTTCCAGCGCCGCCAGCGTCCGCGCATCACGGCAGCCGGCAGCCAGCGCGCCAAGGCGCACCGAGGCGCGGATCAGCGCACCGGTCTTGTGCACGTGCATGCGTTCGAGTTCGTCCAGGCCCAGTTGCTGGCCGACGGCGGACAGGTCGAAGGCCTGGCCACCGGCCATGCCCTGCGAGCCGCAGGCATGTGCCAGCACGCCGAGCATGTCCAGGCGCGTGCCCGCATCGATGCCGGAATCCACATCGCCGGTCAGCACTTCGAAGGCCAGGGCCTGCAGCGCATCACCGGCGAGGATGGCCATGGCCTCGCCAAACTCGATGTGGCAGGTCGGGCGTCCGCGACGCAAGGCATCATTGTCCATGGCCGGCAGGTCGTCGTGCACCAGCGAGTAGGCATGGATGATCTCGACGGCAACCGCTGCCGCATCAAGCCTGGCCAACGGTGCGCCAAATGCAGTTCCGCTGGCGTACACGAGCAGCGGGCGCATGCGTTTGCCGCCGCCCATCAAGGCATAGTGCATGGCCCGATGCAGTTCGACGGGTGGCTGGGTGATGGCGGGCAGGGCTCGCGTCAGCGCTGCATCGGCGTGGGCGACGAAGGCGCGCAAGGTCGGCGACAGGTCGATCGCGGGCGTGGAAACGTTGATGGCGGATTCCTGCGCGGCACGCGTGCCGCAATCGGGAGGAGTCAGGGCGTGTCGGGGTCGAACGGTACGGCCGCTTCGGGCTTGCCCGGATCGGTCAATTGCCGCACGCGCAGTTCGGCTTGCTCCAGCGCACTCTGGCAACTGCGATAGAGACTGACCCCGCGCTCGAAGGACTTGAGCGAATCGTCGAGTCCCATCTCGCTTTCTTCCATGCGGCTGACCAATTGCTCGAGCTCATCGAGCGATTGCTCGAACTCGGCGACCTGATTCGGGTTTTGCGGGGCGGCTGAAGGCATGGCGGAAGGGTAGTGTGCTGCCCGTTGGCGGTCAACGATTCCAGTCGAAGCTGCGTTCAAGCCGCGCGAATTCGGCGCGACCCGCTGCGCTGATGCAGAGCTTGCCGACGGCGAGAATGTCGCCCTTCCGATCGAGCACGATCGGCATGCGCGCGCGCTGCCAGGGCGGAATGCCGGCTTCCTGGAAAAGATCGCGAAGGTCGCGGTGACCGCCGCCGGCGTGCAAGCGCAGGCGTTCGCCACCGCGGCGAAAGCGCACCAGCAACTGTTCGGATTCCGCCAGGGCCACGGTTGGCTTCGCCATGCCTTCGAGGGTCAGCGTGCCGAGGCCGGCCGGCAGTTCCAGCGGCAAGCCGTCCCAGCGCGTCTCCCAGGCAGATTCGGGCAATTCCAGTGGTGCCAGCGCATGCAGCAAGTCGCGATAGCGGCGTACTTCGGCGCCGGGCCAGCGTACGCACGGCAACTTGTCCTGCTCGGCCTGCGCCAGTTGGCGTGCCAGTTCGGCAACCTGATGCCGGTTGGGTTCGGGCAGATCAAGGTTGCGCAGCCAGCGGCGCAGGACCGGATCGCGCAAGGCATCGGCAAGCGCCAGCCAGCCCGACCAGTCCAGGGTTGCCGGATCGGCTCCTTGCAGGCGCGCCAGGGCACGGATCGATTCGGCATCGACGAGATCGGCGGCGGCACGGATCCAGGCCGCGCTCTGGCCGATGCTGGCATCCGCCCGCGGCCAGCGTTTGCGCAGGATCGGCAAAACCTCGTGGCGCAGGAAATTGCGCTCGATGCGGGTATCGTCGTTGCTTGGGTCTTCGACCCAGTCGAGGCCAGCCTGGCCGGCATGGCGCCGCAGCACGCTGCGCGGGACTTCGAGCAGTGGTCGCCAGGCCCAGGCCTGGCCGAGCGGCCGCAGCGTGCGCATGGCGCCCAGCCCCTCCGGTCCGGCGCCGCGCAGCAGCTTGAGCACGACGGTTTCGGTCTGGTCGTCGCGATGGTGGGCAAGGGCAAGGATCTCGCCCTCTGCAAGTGCCGTCGCGAACGCCGCATAGCGTGCCGCGCGCGCCGCAGCTTCGAGGCCAAGCCCGCCATCGCGATCGACGTCGACCGCGATCACCTGCAACGGCACCGCACAGCGTTGGCTGATGCGCGCGCAATGCCGGCCCCAGTCGCTGCTCTGCGCATGCAAGCCATGATCGACATGGATTGCCCGCAAACCACGCTGGCGCGCCGCAGGCAGAACGGAAAGCGCATGCAGCAGCACCGTCGAATCGAGGCCGCCGCTCAGCGCCACCGCGATCGGTGCGGGGGGAATCGCGGACAGGCCGGCATCGAGGATGCGTTCGAGGTCGGCAGCCGCGTGCATTGCCCTCGATCCTGCCCGTCCCGGCTCAAGTCCAGGAACAGACGACCTTGCCGCATTGGCCGGCTTCCATGAGGTCGAAACCCTTCTGGAACTCGTCGATGTGGATCTGGTGGGTCAGCACCTTCTGCAGCGGGAAGCCGGTGAGTACCATTTGCGTCATCTTGTACCAGGTCTCGTACATGCGGCGGCCGTAGATGCCCTGCACGGTGAGGCCCTTGAAGATGATCTTGTCCCAGTCGATGCCGGCACCGCGCGGCAGGATGCCCAGCAGGGCGATCTTGCCGCCGTGGTACATGCATTCCAGCATGTCGTTGAAGGCGCGCGGATTGCCGCTCATCTCCATGCCGACATCGAAGCCTTCGATGTGCAGGTCCTTGACCACGTCGAGCAGGGATTGCTTGGAGACATTGACCACGCGCGTCGCCCCCATGTCGGCGGCGAGCTTGAGGCGGTAATCGTTGACATCGGTGACCACGACGTTGCGCGCGCCGACATGCTTGGCGATGCCGGCGGCGATGATGCCGATCGGCCCGGCACCGGTGATCAGCACATCCTCGCCAATCAGGTCGAATTCGAGGGCAACGTGTGCGGCATTGCCGTACGGGTCAAAGAAAGCGGCCAGTTCGGAAGGCACCTGGTCCGGAATCGGCCACAGGTTCGAGGCTGGCACCGAGATGTACTCGGCGAACGCGCCATTGCGGTTGACGCCGATGCCAACCGTGTGCGGACACAGGTGCTGGCGACCGGCCCGGCAGTTGCGGCAGACACCGCAGACGATATGGCCCTCGGCGGAGACGCGCTGGCCAATTTCGTAGCCGCGCACTGCGGCACCGACTTCGACGATGCGGCCGACGAATTCGTGGCCGATGACCAGGCCTGGCTTGATCGTGCGCTGCGACCACTCATCCCAGAGATAGATGTGCAGGTCGGTGCCGCAGATCGCGGTCTTCTCGAGTTTGACGAGAACGTCATTCGGCCCGATCTCGGGCAGTGGAACCTGCTCCATCCAGATTCCCTTTTCCGCAGCGCGCTTGACCAGTGCCTTCATCGTGTTGGACATGACATGAACCCGGGTAGCCAGCCGCCATTATACGGACAGCGGGCAGCGAACCGCTTTGGCCAGGTGACGGCGGATTGCTCAGGAAACCGGCATCTGGCTCTTCGACGGCACCCCGGCGGCAAGGCCGAGCAACTCGAGCACGGCCTGTTGCGGCATCGAGCGGTGGAAATGGAAGCCTTGCAGTCGATCGCAGCCGGCCGACTGGAACCAGGCCAGTTGCGCGGCGGTCTCGATGCCCTCGGCAACGACCTCGAGGCCTAGGCTGTGGGCAAGCGCGAGCATGGCGCGGACGATGGCCGCGTCGCGCGGATCGATGAGCACGTCGACGACAAAACTGTGGTCGATCTTGAGGCCATCGAACGGCAACTGGCGCAGGTGCTTGAGCGAGGAGAAGCCGGTGCCGAAATCGTCCAGCATCACGCGCACGCCGAGTTCGCGCAGGTGCTCGATGCTCAGCGCCGCATGCTCGGGATGTTCCATGGCGATGGATTCGATGATCTCGATCTCGAGGCTGGCGGCCGGCAGCCCGGTGCGCTTGAGCAGGGCCTCGATGACTTCCGGGAAGCGCCGGCGCTGGAAGCTGTAGGCGGAAACATTCACCGCCACGGTGATGATTTCGCGATCGATGCGCTGCCAGGCGCAAGCCGAAGTGCAGGCCTGCTCGAGGACCCAGGCATCCAGGGTTTCGACCAGTCCGAGCGGCTCCAGCTCATTGATGAAGGCCTCCGGCAAGAGGCGCCCGCGCTGCGGGTGCTGCCAGCGCACGAGGGCTTCGAAACCGCAGACTTCAAGGTTCCAGCCATCCAGCATGGGCTGGAACTCGAGCACGAATTCGTTGTTGGCAAAGGCGCTGCGGATTTCCGACTGCAAGGCCAGCCGCGCCTTGGCGGCGACATCGAGATCCGGGGCATAGAAGCAGTAGCGCATCGCGCCATCGGATTGCGCACGCGCCCTGGCCATCTCGGCGCGCGATTGCAGGGATTCCGGCGTGCTTGCATCCTGCGGCGCGAGGGCGATGCCGACGCTGGCCTCGATGGCAATCTCGCGACCATTGCAGAACAGGGGCAGGGCAAGCGCGGCGAGGATCTGCTCGGCGACGCGTTGCGCGGCACTTGCACCGGCAACGCCGGCGCCGTGCACGGCGATATGGTCTGCACCCGGGCGCGCTGCCACCATGCCATTGGCGCGGGCCACGTCCTCGATGCGTTCCGCACTGCTCGACAGCGCCAGGTCGACGCCGTCCATGCCCGAGGCGGCAGCAATGTTGCCGAGGTTGTCCAGGCGTACGAGCAGCAAGGCGGCCCCTTGCGGATGCTGCATCTGCTGGCCCAGGTGACTGAGCATCTGCGAGCGGTTGGGCAAGCCGGTCAACTGGTCGAAAAGACGCAGGCGCTCGGCGGCATCGGTTGCACTTTCGGCGCGATCGCGCTCGTCCTCGAGCAGCCAGATGACCAGCCCGTAGCTGATGAACAGCGGTGCCAGCAAGGTGGCGATCGTGGTGTAGCGCATCCACGGCCAGGATTCGCCGCCGAGCGCGGTGAGGACATAGGCGGAAAAGACATGCAACTGGTCTATACCGTAAATGCACAGGGCCAGTGCGGTCATCTGCTGGCCCAGACGCCTCCGTGGCCAGTGCCAGGCGATGGCGAGGCCCATGCTCAGCGCCGCTGCGGCGGTGATCAGGTAGCGCAAGCCGATGCGCATGACGAGTCGTTCCTGCACCATCGACGGATCGAAGGCAAAGAGGAGCGTGCTCATCACTCCAAAGACGCTGGCCAGGACCAGCGCACGGACAATCTGGTGCCGGGTCCAACGGCGTTGGCGCCAGATTGCAAGGGTGCCCATGACCAGGGCAACCACCTGGATGTAGGCGGCGACAAGCGAGGCGCAGGAGATGCCGAGGCGCAGCGGATGCGCGGCGGGGAAGTTCGGGATCAGCAGCCACGACGCGCCGGCGGTGGCCAGATAAATGGCCAGGGCGAGGAAGCTGCCCGACCACAGCAACAGGTGCTCGCGGCGGAACAGGCGGTAGTAATGCAGGAAGACGATACTTTGGGTCAGGGCAATCAATGACCCGGCGAAATAAACCACGAGGTCAAGTTTTGCCCATTCATTCATCAGTCTGTCCACGCAAAGTTCCCCGGATCCTTATGGGAGCCCAGCGGAGCGCGCAAGTCAAAGAATTTTGTCACCGAGGCGCAACTTGCCTCGGATGACGGCCTTGCAGAGCCCGGGTGCGGGCGTGTGCCGTGCGTCGGTTGCTGTTGGAAAGCGTGGCAGCGATCATCCATCATCGGCATCCATCCCGATTGCAGCCCAGCCACGGACGCCGCGCATGAATCACGCTGACAGCCGGTCGCGCGTCCTCTTCCTGATGGGGCCGACGGCATCGGGCAAGACCGCGCTTGCCTGCGCGCTCGCCGAGCATTTTCCGTTGGACCTCGTCAGTGTCGACTCGGCCCTCGTCTATCGCGGCATGGATGTCGGTTCGGCGAAGCCCGATGCGGCGACCTTGCAGCGTTTTCCGCACCGGCTCATCGACATCCGCGACCCGGCGCAGGCCTATTCCGCCGCCGAGTTTCGCGCGGATGCCCTGCGGGAGATCGAACAGATCCATGCGCAAGGCCGCATACCGTTGCTGGTTGGCGGAACCGGCTTGTATTTCCGGGCGCTGGAGCTGGGCCTTTCGCCCTTGCCGCAGGCCGATCCGACGCTGCGCGCCGACCTGGCCCGGCAGGCGGCGGACAAGGGCAAGTTCTACATGCATGAGCGCCTGGCCAAGCTCGATCCGGCCACTGCGGCTCGCCTCAACCCCAATGACGTCCAGCGCGTGCAACGTGCGCTCGAAGTCATCGCGCTGAGTGGCAAGGCTCTTTCCGAATTGCAGGGTGGATCACGCAGGCGCTTGCCCTACCGCCTGCTCAAGCTGGGCCTGTTGCCGCGGCAGCGGGTCGCCTTGCATGCGCGGATCGCCGACCGCTTCGATGCCATGCTGGCTGCCGGCCTGGTTGCCGAGCTCGAGCGCCTGCGCCAGCGCGCTGACTGGGCCGAGGATCTGCCCTCGATGCGTGCGGTCGGCTACCGGCAAGGCTGGCCCTACCTGGACGGCACCTGCAGTCTCGAGGATTTCCGCCTGAATGCGATCCACGCGACTCGCCAGTTGGCCAAGCGCCAGATCACCTGGCTGCGTTCCGAGCTTGATGCGTGGATGTTCGACGCCGACGACGCAACGGTCGGCGAACGGGTGCTGCGGGCGGTTGCCGGCTTCCTCGACCGCTGAATCTGCAGGCGGATTGGCGTTTTATTCGGCCAATCATTGGGTTAAGATCGCCATTCATACCGGGACACCGACCAGGCAGACGGATTGACCGTTCGGCCCAGGCACAGTTGCAGGGTGTTTTTTTTCCGGCTCGGGGCGCGTCATAGGAGAATAATAATGTCCAAAGGACAATCGCTGCAGGATCCTTTTCTCAATGCACTCCGGCGCGAACGCGTGCCGGTATCGATCTACCTGGTCAATGGCATCAAGCTGCAAGGCACGGTCGAGTCCTTCGACCAATTTGTCGTGCTGTTGCGCAACACGGTCAGCCAGATGGTCTACAAGCATGCCATCTCGACGGTCGTGCCAAGTCGCAACGTGCGCATCGCCGGCCCGGATGATGCCGTCGTCGGCGACACCCACGAATCCGAGTAAATCGCACTGTTTGATCGATCGAAAAAAGGCGAGCGTGCCCTGCTGCTGCAGGCACAGGCACCCGGACAGCATGATCCGGCCTTGCTGGAGGAATTCGCGGAACTGGCTCGTTCGGCGGGCGCGACCGTGGTCGGCAGCCTGGCCGCCCGTCTCGATCGCCCGAATCCGCGCTATTTCGTCGGCACCGGCAAGGCCGAGGAGCTGAAGGCACTCAGGATTGCGCTCGATGCCGACCTCATCCTCGTCAATCACGCCTTGTCGCCGGTGCAGGAGCGCAACCTCGAGAAGCTGACCGAGTGCCGCGTGGTCGACCGCACCGGACTGATCCTCGACATCTTCGCCCAGCGCGCGCGCTCGCATGAAGGCAAGTTGCAGGTCGAACTGGCCCAGCTCAAGCACATGTCGACCCGTCTCGTGCGCGGCTGGACCCATCTTGAACGCCAGCGTGGCGGTGCCATCGGCCTGCGCGGCCCTGGCGAAACCCAGCTTGAAATCGATCGCCGCCTGCTCGCGGTGCGGGTCAAGCAATTGCAGAAGCGCCTCGACAAGGTCGAAGTGCAGCGCAACCAGGCGCGTCGGTCGCGTGAGCGCAGCGCCTTGCCGGTGGTTGCCCTGGTCGGCTACACCAACGCCGGCAAATCGACCTTGTTCAATGCCATGACCGGTGCCGGCGTGTATGCCGCGGATCAGCTTTTCGCCACGCTCGACCCGACCTTGCGGCGCATCGACGGGCTTGCCTGTGGCCCGATCGTGCTCGCCGACACGGTCGGTTTCATCCGCGAACTTCCGCATGACCTGGTCGCCGCGTTCCGCTCGACCCTGGCCGAGGCGCGCGAGGCGGACCTGCTCCTGCATGTCATCGATGCCTCGGATCCGGAGCGCGACACGCGCGTCGCCGATGTCGAGGGCGTACTCGCCGAGATCGGCGCCAGCGATTTGCCGCAGGTGCTCGTCTACAACAAGATCGATCGTCTCGAATCCGATGTGCCGAGGGTTGACCATCCCGATCGCGACGGGCCGTTGCGCGTGTGGACCTCGGCGCGCGACGGCATCGGCATCGATGCCCTGCTGGCGGCAATAGGCCAGGCCCTGGCCAGCGAGCGCGTGCACCAGGTGCTGGAGGTGCCGGCGGCATCCGGGCGCCTGCGCGCGCGCCTGCACGAGCTTGGTCTGGTCGCATCCGAACAGCCTGGCGAAGAGGGCTGGCGCATTGAAATCGACGCGCCGCGCGCCCGCATCGAGCCGTTGTTCGGCATGCAGGGTGGCCAGGGCGAATGGTTGAAAGCGGCCTTGCTTGCCCCGAATGAGGGGGCTACCTACAATCAATTCGACAATCCACAACCCTGAAGTGCCAGCGCGGCAGTCCCGCCGCGGCTTCTTCGTGAAGCAGGTGCTCGGCAATCCCCTTCGCCTTTCGTGCATTCCTCGCGGGAATGCATGCGCAAGCGGCGCGAGGACGTTCAGACAGGAAGAGTGCAATGGCTTGGAATGAACCCGGTGGCGGCAAACAGCGCGACCCGTGGCGAGACAACAAGGACGGCGGCGGCAAGAATGATTTCGACGATGCCATCAACCGCGCCAAGGAGATGCTCGGGCGGCTGTTTGGTGGCGGCGGCAATGGCGGTGGCAGCGGTGGCAGCTCGGGCAACAGCCGCGGCGGCGGCGCCGTGCTGGCAATCGTCGGCCTGCTGATTGCCTGGGTGTTCTTCGATTCCTTCGTGCAGATCGATGCCCGCCAGCAGGGCGTCGTGCTGCGCTTTGGCGAGTACACACGGACCATGTCGCCCGGTTTCAACCTGAAATGGCCACGACCGGTGGAATCCGTGACCAAGGTCGATGCCACGCAGATCCGCGCCGTTTCCGACACCGTGCGCATGCTCACGCGTGACGAGAACATCGTCCAGGTCGAATTCAACGTGCAATACCAGGTCGACGATCCGACCTTGTACCTGTATTCGACGCGCGATCCGGATGAAACCCTCAAGCAGGCCGCCGAAAGCGCGGTCCGCGAAATCATCGGCACCAGCGAGCTGGACGCGATCATGCCGGACCAGCGGGTCGAGGCGACCGAAGGCGATGCGCCGGTGGCCAATCCCAGTGCCGAACTTGCCCTGCAGTCGAAGAAGGTCGTCCAGCAGACCCTCGAACGCTACAAGGCCGGGCTGCTCGTGACCGAACTCAATTTCCAGAACGTGCGCCCGCCGCAGGAAGTCAAGGATTCGTTTGACGATGCCATCAGTGCGCGTGAGGACCGCCAGCGCGCGAGCAATATTGCCGATGCCTATGCCAAGCGCGTGGTGCCGGAGGCGCGTGGTGAAGCGGCGCGCATCCTCGCTGAAGCCAAGGGCTACGAGGCCGAGCGCATCGCCAGGGCGCAAGGCGATGCCGAGCGCTTCAACCTGATCGCCAGCGAATACCGCGCCGCGCCCGAAGTCACGCGCAAGCGCCTGTACATCGAAACCCTGCAGCAGGTGGTCAGCGGCACGCCCAAGGTCATCGACTTCACCGGCGGCAAGAACCTGTTGCAGGTTCCCGTTCCGCAGCAGGCTGCGGAACCGTTGCCGGCGACAACCGCGGCTGCGGCCATATCGACCGAATCGAGCAAGGGGAAGAACTGACATGCGCCCGATCATCAGCATCGTCATTGCCGCGATCATCCTGCTCGCCGTCAACAGCGTATTCATTGTCTCCGAAGGGCAGACCGCAATCCTCCTGCAGTTCGGACGCATCACCGAAGCCGGCTTCAAGCCGGGCCTGCATTTCAAGCTGCCGCTGGTGCAGCAGGCGTTGCGTTTCGACCGGCGCCTGCAGACGCTCGATGCCGCGGCAGAACGCTACCTGACCTCGGAAAAGAAGGACGTCAATGTAGACTTCGTGGTCAAGTGGAGGATTTCTGATTCTGCGAAGTTCTATACCGCCGTGGCCGGCGATCAGGATCGTGCGCAGCAGCGCCTGGCGCCGATCGTCAAGGACGGCATGCGAACCGCGATCAACTCGCGCACGCTGAAGGAGGTTGTTTCCAGCGCCCGCTCGGACCTTACCGATTCGCTCGTGCAAACCGCGAACAAGGCGGCCATGAACCTCGGCATCGACATCGTCGACGTGCGCATCAAGCGTGTCGACCTGCCCGAGGAGAGCTCGGTGTTGCGTTCGGTGTACGAGCGCATGCGTTCCGAGCGCAAGCAGGTTGCGGATGCGCTGCGCGCCGAAGGCAACGAGGCTGCCGAACGCATCCGCTCCGACGCCGACCGCCAGGTCCAGGTGATCAAGGCCGAAGCCTATCGCGAGGCGCAGACCGGGCGCGGCGAAGGCGATGCGGAAGCGGCCAGGATCTATGCGTCATCCTATGGCAAGGATGCCGAGTTCTATGCCTTCTACCGCAGCCTTGAGGCGTATCGGGAAGCGTTCACGCCGGCCAATGGCGTGCTCGTGCTCGATCCGAAATCCGAATTCCTGCATTACCTGCAAGACAGCAAGTAGAGTTCCATGCCGAGCGAGCTGGCAGCCGCAATCTGCCTGGTGCTGGTCATCGAGGGCTTGTTCCTGTTTGCCGCACCGGGCGCATGGAAGCGCATGGCGGAACGCCTGCAACAGATTGACGAGCGCACATTGCGCAGGGTGGGTGGCATGATGGTGGCGATCGGCCTGATTGCATTGAAGCTGGTGCATTGAGGGCCGGGAGCCGGGATTCGGGATTCGGAAAAGCGCAAGCGGAAGCTTGACGTCTGCAGGAAATCCGGCGCTGGCAACAAGCCGCCTTACCTAATCCCGAATCCCTAATCCCCAATCCCGCTTTTAAAGACGTCACCCCACAACGGGGCCAATCAACGAAACGAGAACGACATGGGCAATTCGGTAGTGATTCTGGGTGCGCAGTGGGGGCGATCCGGGAGTTGTTGCTTGATGCGTTGAAGCGCATCAAGCATCCGGAGCGCGCCGCAGGCAGGATGCCGAAGGCCGGGTGACTTGGTGAGCGATGGATCGCGAACCTAGTCACCGACGTCACCCCACAACGGGGCCAATCAACGAAACGAGAACGACATGGGCAATTCGGTAGTGATTCTGGGTGCGCAGTGGGGTGACGAAGGCAAGGGCAAGATCGTCGATCTGCTCACCGAGCGGGTCGGCATCGTGGCGCGCTTCCAGGGTGGCCACAACGCCGGCCATACGCTGGTCATCAACGGCAAGAAGACGGTGCTGCACCTCATTCCGTCGGGCATCCTGCGCGATGGCGTGCAATGCCTGATCGGCAATGGCGTGGTCTTGTCACCGGCCGCCTTGCGCCACGAGATCAGCGAACTCGAGAGCGAAGGCGTCGAGGTGCGTTCGCGCCTGAAGATCAGCCCGGCCACGCCGCTGATCATGCCGTATCACATTGCCGTCGATCAGGCGCGCGAAAAGGCTTCCGGGGCGAAAGCGATCGGCACCACCGGGCGCGGCATCGGCCCCGCCTACGAGGACAAGGTCGCCCGCCGCAGCATCCGTGTTGCCGATCTCATGTATCCGTCGGAATTGCCGGAAAAGGTGCGTATCGCCGTCGACTACCACAACTTCATCCTCACCCAATGGCTGAAGGCGGAGGGTGTCGACTATCGGAAGGTGCTCGACGAAGCCCTCGAATACAGTGAATACCTGCGCCCGATGATCGACGATGTGTCGACCCTGCTCTACGACGCCCGCCGGCGCGGCGACCACATCCTCTATGAAGGCGCGCAGGGTGCCTTGCTCGATATCGACCACGGCACCTATCCGTACGTGACTTCATCGAACACGACGGTTGGCGGCGCGCTCGCCGGTACCGGCGTCGGTGCCTCGGATATCGATTACGTGCTTGGCATCTGCAAGGCCTATGCGACGCGCGTCGGTGGCGGCCCGTTCCCCACCGAACTCGATGACGAAATGGGCGAGACGCTGCGCAAGCGCGGCAATGAGTTTGGTGCGAGCACCGGCCGCCCGCGCCGGTGTGGCTGGATCGATCTGGTCGCGCTCAAGCGTGCAACGCAAATCAATGCGATCAACGGCCTGGCCATCACCAAGCTCGATGTGCTTGATGGATTGCCCTCGATCAAGGTCTGCATTGCCTACGAATACCGCGGCAAGCGTCGCGACCTGGCCCCGCTCGATGCGGATGGCTGGGACGAGTGCAAACCGGTTTACCTGGAGTTCCCGGGCTGGGAGGAACCCACCTCGGGCGTGCGCGACTGGAACAAGCTGCCAGCCGCCGCACGCGCCTACCTGCGTGCCGTGGAGGAACTCTCCGGGTGTCACCTCGCCCTGGTCGCCACCGGTGCCGATCGCGACGACACCATCGTCCTGCGCGATCCGTTTGCCTGACCGGATCGGGCGAATTGCCTCGGCCGCGATGCCATGTCCGCCATGCATTGCATGAACGTGACCGTGGCGATATGGTGGCCGTTGGCACACGATCGCCGATCGCCCGCCCAATCGTCCACAAACCACTGCTGGGGAACACGAACATGTTGAACTCAAGAACCCGCACAATGAGCGCCCGATCGATCCTGGTCTCCGGCGCAATCCTCGTCGGGGCATTGCCGGCATTCGCTTCGCAACCGAGCGGCGATCCCGCACGCGATTGCCCGGCGCTCGCCAACAGCGCACAGCGCGAACCGACCTGGTATGCGACCGAGTGCCAGGCCTACATCCCGACCGTGAAGTTGCTGCCAGTGGCCAAGGCAGGCACGGCGCCGGCCACGATCGGTGATCCGGCCTACCAGCTCGATCTGCGTGCAACCCCGAACACGTTCGATACGTTCGCATTGCCAAATGCGGCGTCGCCGAGCTCAACGCCGACCACGACGTTTGATTCGTATGCGCTCGAACACGACAACGCGACCGGCGTGCTGTGGGCAATCGAGAATGTGACCTTCGCGCTCGGTACGGTCAACAAGGCCACCGGCGTGTTCACCGCGGGTCCGAGCACCGTCACTGGTCTCGTCGGCACTGACAGCATTACCGGCCTTGCCTTCGTCGACAGCAGTTCGACGTTCTATGTCTCCGCAGCCGATGGCACGGATTCCCGGCTCTATTCGTTGAACCCCGCCACCGGGGTTCTCACCAACATCGGTGCCATGGGTGTCCCATTGATGATCGACATCGCGATCAACAATGCGGGCCAGATGTATGGCCACGACATCAGCACCGACTCGATCTACTCGATCAACACGGCGACCGGGGCTGCGACCTTGATCGGAGCGACCGGAGCGGCGGCAAACTTTGCCCAGTCCATCGACTTCGACAAGAGCACCGGCGTGCTGTACGCATGGATCTACTCCGGTAGCGGTGTCAACCAGTTCGCCAGCATCGATCTCGCCACTGGCGCAGCGACAGCCGTGTCGACGCCGGCAAACAAGGAGTACGAAGGAGCATTGACGCCAGTCAGCCTGCAGAGCTTCAGCGTCGACTGATCGAGATCGTCACCCCGGATTGTCCGACAACGCCCCGGTTCCGGGGCGTTGTCGCATCAGGCTGCGGCTTTCGCGGCATGAACAACACCCCAACATCGGCCCCGGGAATGGCGCGCGTCGCGCCGCCCTGCGTCTGCGCCCGCAGCCGGTGCGTCAGCCCGGACTATTCATGAATAACGCACGCCCTCACTTGTCCCTTGAATCCACACGGCATTTCACTCATTCGGCGCTAGTGCCCACTATCGCCTCAATCGCGAAAAGCCGTGTGAATCCAATGTCCATGGCGATCATCGCGCGTATTCACGAATAATCCGGGCTAGACTGCCGCGGGCGCAAAAGAAAAACCCCGCACGAGGCGGGGTTTCTTGAAGCGTTCCGGATGTCGCAGGACTTCCGGAAGCAAGTTGTTGGTGCCCGGGAGAGGACTCGAACCTCCACGGGTCGCCCCGCTAGCACCTGAAGCTAGTGCGTCTACCAATTCCGCCACCCGGGCATTCCCCGTGCGGCATGGCCGTTCGGGGGCGCGAACGATACAAGGCAGGCGCGAGTCCTGTCAATCATTGCAGTGCGTGGATCGCTGATCGACGCCAAACGGAGTTCCAAATCACGTGACAAAGAAGAAGACCACAGGGAAGAAATCGGGCGGCAAGGCGGCTGCCGGCAAGGCAGCACAACGGCCGGCGCCACGCGGCAAGGCATCGTCCTCGCCCAAATCGGCGAAACCGAAGTTGCCGCCATGGATGCCGCAACACGGCGTGGCGACGAGCACGCATGCGGCGAAGGGTGGCAAACCGGTCATGCGGCCGGCGCGTCCGCTGGCGCGCACGTCGGCGGATCCCTTCGCGGCTCGCGAAGCGCAGCGCTACGAACGACCGATCCCGAGCCGCGAGGCAATCCTCGCCCTGCTTTCCGAGCAGGCCTCGTTGATGAAGACCGAGAGCGTCGCCGCGGCACTTGGCTTGCGCAGCGAGCAGGATGTCGATGCCCTGACCAAGCGCCTGGCGGCGATGGTTCGCGATGGCCAGTTGCTGCAGAACCGTCGCGGCGGCTACGGCGTAGCCGAGAAGCTCGATCTGATTGCCGGCGTCGTGCTTGCCAATGCGGAGGGTTATGGCTTCCTCAAGCCGGATGAGGGTGGCGAGGATCTTTATCTCTCGCCGGCGCAGATGCGCCTTGTCCTGCACGGTGATCGCGTGCTTGGCAGCGTGGTCGGCGTCGATCGTCGAGGTCGCCGCCAGGGTGCCATCGTCGAGGTGCTCGAACGCCGCGCATCGCGACTGGTCGGCCGCGTCGTCGTCGAGGAAGGGATCATCCTGGTTTCGCCGGACGACCGCCGTGTGCACCAGGACATCCTGATCCGCCCGGGTGACGAGCAGGGCGCGCGCGCCGGGCAGATCGTGATCACCGAGATCACCGATCCACCGACCCAGCACCGTGGCCCGATCGGGCGCATCCTCGCCGTGCTCGGCGAACGCCTGACACCGTCGATCATCGTCGAGATGGCGATTGCCAGCCACGGCCTGCCGCATGAATGGCCGGCCAATGTCGCCGGGCCGGCCGCCGATGTCGATCCGCAGGTACTCGACTCGGAAATCAAGGGTCGGGTCGATCTGCGCGCAATGCCCCTGGTCACCATCGATGGCGAGGACGCGCGCGATTTCGACGACGCGGTGTACGCCGAGGCGAATGCGCAGGGCTTTCGCCTGATCGTCGCCATCGCCGATGTCTCGCATTACGTCAAGGTCGGCACGCCGCTCGATGACGAGGCCTACCTGCGCTCGACCTCGGTGTATTTCCCGGGATTTGTCGTGCCGATGCTGCCGGAAACCTTGTCCAACGGCATTTGTTCGCTGAATCCCAAGGTTGATCGCCTGTGCATGGTTTGCGACATGCAGGTCGATCGCGCTGGCGAAGTGGTTGCCTCGAAGTTCTACGAGGCGGTCATGCGCTCGCACGCGCGCCTGACCTACAGCAAGGTGTGGGATGCGGTTGGCAAGAAGCTGGCCGATGCGCGCGACGAGATGGGCGCGTTGATGCCGCGCATCGAGAGCTTGCACCAGCTCTACAAGTTGCTGGCCAAGGCGCGCCAGAAGCGCGGCTCGATCGATTTCGAGAGCACCGAGGTCAAGTTCCGCCTGGCCGCCTCGGGCGAGGTCATCCAGCTTGGCGCGGAGCCGCGCAACGATGCGCACAAGCTGATCGAGGAATGCATGATCGCGGCCAATGTCGAGGCGGCGAAGTTCCTGCTCAGGAAACGCATCCCGGCTCCGTATCGCGTGCATGAGCCGCCGCCGGCGTCGAAGTTCGAGGACCTGCTCGAGTTCCTCAAGGAGTTCAAGCTGAAACTGCCGCCGGCGGGCGAGGTGAAGCCGGCCGACTTTGCCGCCTTGCTGAAGAAGGTGCGCAATCGCCCCGATGTCAGCCTGATCGAATCGGTACTGCTGCGCTCGCAGAGCATGGCCGTCTACCAACCCGAAAACACCGGCCATTTCGGCCTTGCGTTGGAGGCCTACGCGCATTTCACCTCGCCGATCCGGCGCTATCCGGATCTGCTCGTGCATCGCGCGATTCGCTATGCGCTCGGCGGCGACAAGCCCGCCAACTACGAGTACTCGCCGACGCGGATGGCATCGATGTCGGTGCATTGCTCGCACAACGAGCGTCGTGCCCAGGAAGCCGAGCGCGATGTCGACGAGCGCTACAAATGCGCATGGATGGAAAAACATGTGGGCAGCGAGTTCGACGGGGTCATTTCCGGCGTCACCTCGTTTGGCCTGTTTGTCGAGCTGAGCGAGTCGAAGATCAACGGCCTCGTGCACATCACGCAACTGCCCAACGACTACTACCACTTCGATCCAAAGCGGCACATGCTCAGTGGCGAGCGGCGTGGCCTGCAGTTCCGTCTTGGCGAGCCGGTGCGCGTCCAGGTGCTGCGCGCCAGCCTCGAGGATCGCAAGATCGATTTCCGCCTGCTCACCCAGGAAGAAAAGCGCAAGTCATGACGCAGCGGCGGCGCGGAGGCACAAGCGCCGCCCGCGCCTGAATGCGACAATGCGCACTTGCTGGGTCGCCGCGGCGATGCAGGTCGATCAACCATCAGGGTAACCGTCATCCATGAGCACCGAACTGCTGATCGGAATCCATTCGGTCGAGGCCGCGTTGAACTACGACGCGGCCAACATCAGCGAGCTTTATGTCGAAGCGGGGCAGCAGAACCCGCGCGTGCGCGAACTCGCCGAGCGGGCCCGCGACATGGGCATCAAGCCGCATGCGCGCGACAAGGCCGATCTCGACCGCATGACCGGTGGCGGGCGTCACCAGGGCATCGCGGCCATGTACAAGGCGCCGCCGCCGCGCAGCGAAAGCGAACTGCCCGGCTTGATCGAAGCGGCCGGGCAGGATGCGCTCATCCTTGTCCTCGATGGCGTCACTGATCCGCACAATCTTGGTGCCTGCCTGCGCAGTGCCGAAGCGGCCGGAGTAACGGCCGTGATCGTGCCCAAGGACAAGGCCGTCGGCATCACGCCAACCGTGCGCCGGGCATCCGCCGGGGCCGCGGATCGAGTGCCGTTCTTTGCCGCGACCAATCTCGCGCGCACCCTCAAGCTGCTCAAGGACGCCGGTGTCTGGTTGACCGGGTTTGCCGGCGATGGCAAGCAATCGCTCTATGCCAGCGACTTCAAGGGGCCGGTCGGCATTGTCATCGGCAGCGAAGGCGAGGGCATGCGCCGGCTCACGCGCGAGGCTTGCGATTTCGTCGCCGCGATCCCGATGCGCGGCAGTGTCGAGAGCCTCAATGTCTCGGTTGCCGCCGGCATCGTGCTCTTCGAGGTGCTTCGACAGCGCTCGTTGTGAGCGTATTGGCTATTGCGCGGAAAGCCATAATTCGCTACATCTTGTCGCAGTCGGGACGATTGGTGTCGATGCGGGCTTGCCTGCCAGGCCGGTTACCGCCCAGACTCGTGACGGCACATGTCGCAGGGGAGTAGGGAATGATTCGCATCGTCCTTGTCGACGACCACGAGCTCGTGCGTACCGGTTTCCGGCTGATTCTCCAGCAGCAGGCGGACATCGAGGTGGTTGGCGAGGCAGCGGATGGCGAGCACGGACTGGTGCTGCTGAAAACGCTCAAGCCCGACCTGGCGCTTGTCGATGTGCACATGCCAGGCGTCAGCGGCATCGAAGTGACCGAGCGCGTGCGCAAGCTCAAGCTGAAGACCCGCATCATCATCGTCACCATGGTCAGCGAGGCGCCGTTTCCACGCCGCCTGCTGGAAGCGGGTGCCAGTGGCTACATCACCAAATCCTGCCCTGCGCCGGAGCTGCAGCGTGCGGTGCGCCAGGTTGCCGACGGCCGCCGTTATCTGGCTCCGGGAATTGCCGAGGCGATGGCGCTCGGCGCAATTGACGGATCCGCGCAATCGCCGTTCGAAGAGTTGTCATCGCGTGAGCTTGAGGTGGCCTTGATGCTCGCGCGAGGCCAGCCGATGCCGGTCATTGCCGAATTGCTCAACCTCAGCAGCAAGACCGTGGCGACGTACAAGTACCGATTGTTTGAAAAGCTGAATATCGACAATTCGGTGACGCTCGCACACCTGGCCAGCCTGCACGGACTGCTCGACGCACCGGGCTCCCGCTGAAACCAGGGATCCGGCGTGCGCGGTTCGCCCGCACGCCGGATCAGTCGGGGTCAGTTGCTCAGGACTCGTCGGCCGGTGCTGACGGTTTCGCTGGTGCTTCGCTGCTGGCCGGCTTCGCCGATTCAGCATCGCGCGCCAACGATTTCGCTACCTCGGCGGCAACTTGCGGGTGCATTGCAAGGATCGGCGAGGGCTTGGTGACAGGCAGTTCGGAGCGGGCCGCCGGACGCACGGGAACCGAGAACAGATCCTCGACGGGCGGGCGCGATGGCGTGACCTGCGGTGCCGGATTGGGCGTCGGCACTTCGACCGTGGCCGGTCGCGGCGTTGACGCTGGAGCCGGAGCCGATGTCTGGGCCGGAGCCGAAGTCTGGGCCGGAGCCGAAGTCTGGGCCGGAGCCGATGTCTGGACCGGAGCCGATGTCTGGACCGGAGCCGAAGTCTGGACCGGAGCCGAAGTCTGGGCCGGAGCCGAAGCTGGTACCGGAGCGGAAGCCTGCGCCGCAACCGGACTTTGCACGGAGTCTGCTGCAGATTTGACGGTGACATTGCTGTCCGTCACCGCCGCGGGCATGCGCGGGCCGGCCGAGCGATGGCGCTGGCGCGCGTCGGCATCTTCGTCGTCGAATGCTTCATGGGCGACGGCTGCAGCGGCGACACCGCTTGCCACCAAGTCCTCATGCTCGCCTTCACCCTCGCCCTTGCGCCGGCGACGACCACCGCGACGGCCGCGACGGCGCTTGCTGCCAGCGGAACCGGCCGCTTCCTGATCGTGGGCTTCGCCGGCACCGGGCGCAGCGACGAGCGCTTTCACCGGCAGCTTCTTCTCCTCGCTGGCGGCTTCGGCAATCGCGGCATCCGCGGCGACCGGTTTGCCCGCTGGCTTTTCACGATTGCCTTGCGGCAGCGCGGCGGTGCCGCTGGCTGGCTGCTTGCGGCCTTCGCGCTGCGGACGCTGTGGCTGATCCTGCCTGGCGGCCTTCTGTGCTTGCGGTTTGCGCGGATCGCGTGGTTCGTTGCGTGTGCCGTCCTTGCGTGGCGTGTCACCACGCGCACCGCGACCCTGTTGCTGTGGCCGCGAGGATCCCGTGCGGCCATCGCGTGCTTCACGCGGGTCACGGCGACCCTGCTCGCGTCTTGCGGGCGACGGCTCGGCGGCCTGCGGGGCAGGCTTGCTTCCAAACAGGCGTCCAAGCCAGGCCATGAAACCACCGGCAGGTTCGGCTGCCGGCGTTGCGGCGGCGGTCGCTGCCACGGTTTCGACAGACTTGACCGGGGCCGGACTGGCCGGAACGACGCGGCTGACGGCCGGCTGCTCGGCCTCGTCCTCGACCTTTGCCAGTTGCGGCAAGGGCGTGCTTGCCACAGGCGTCAAGCGCTGGTAACTCGGCTTGGCGTCTTCGCTGATGTCGGCGGAGCGGATGCGCTCGATGTGCAGGTGCGGTGTTTCCAGCTTGTCGTCGGCGACGACGATGACCTGGACTTCCTGGCGCACTTCGATCTCGCTGAGCTGGCGGCGCTTTTCATTGACGAGGAAGTTGGCAACTTCCGGCGGCGCCTGCACCAGCACCTGTCCGGTGTTCTCCTTCATCGCGTGTTCTTCAACCAGGCGCAGGGCCGACAGCGACAGCGATTCGACGCTGCGGATGCGGCCATGGCCGTCGCAGCGCGGGCAAACGATCTGCGTGGCTTCGCCCAGAGACGGGCGCAGGCGTTGGCGCGACAGTTCAAGCAGGCCGAATCGGGAAATGCGACCGATCTGCACGCGCGCGCGATCGACCTTCATGGCGTCCTTGAGTCGTTCCTCGACCTCGCGCTGGTGGCGCGGGCTGTCCATGTCGATGAAGTCGATGACGATCAGGCCACCGGCATCGCGGATGCGCAACTGGCGGGCGATCTCCACGGCAGCTTCAAGATTGGTGTTGAAGGCGGTGTCTTCGATGTCGCTGCCCTTGGTCGCCTTCGACGAGTTGATGTCGATGGCGGTCAGCGCTTCGGTCTGGTCGATGACGATGGAGCCGCCAGCGGGCAGGCGCACGGTGCGCTCGAATGCGTTTTCGATCTGCGATTCGATCTGGAAACGCGAAAACAGCGGCACCGTATCCTGGTATAGCTTGAGCTTGCGCAGGTTGTTCGGCATGACCTGCTGCACGAACTCGCGGGCATCGTTGTAGAGCTCCTCGTGATCGATGAGGATCTCGCCGATGTCGTTGCGCAGGTAGTCGCGCAGGGCGCGGATGATGAGTTTCGATTCCTGGTAGATCAGGAACGGTGCCGGGCGCGTGGTCGCCGCTTCCGCAATCGCCTTCCACAGTTGCAGCAGGTAGTCGAGATCCCACTGCAGCTCTTCGGCCTCGCGGCCCATGCCGGCGGTGCGGATGATCAGGCCCATTTCATCGGGCAACTGCAGCTCATCCATGGCGTCTTTCAGGTTCTGTCGATCCTCGCCCTCGATGCGGCGCGAGACGCCGCCGGCACGCGGGTTGTTCGGCATCAGCACCAGGTAACGACCGGCCAGGCTGATGAAGGTGGTCAGGGCGGCACCCTTGTTGCCGCGCTCTTCCTTGTCGACCTGGACAACGATGGTCTGGCCTTCCTTGATCAGCTCGCGGATGCCGGCCTTGTTTGCATCCACGCCGGGGGTGAAGTACTGCTTGGAGATTTCCTTCATCGGCAGGAAGCCATGGCGTTCGCCGCCATATTCGACGAAACAGGCTTCCAGCGAGGGCTCGACCCGGGTGATGCGGCCGAGATAGATGTTCGATTTCTTCTGTTCGCGGGAGGGGATCTCGACATCGAGATCGAACAGGGTCTGGCCATCGACGATAGCCACACGCAACTCTTCACGCTGAGTCGCGTTGATCAACATACGCTTCATTGTCGTGTTTCCTTGCAGGCGCTCGAACCGCTGCCGCGCGTTGCGCGCTACCCGGAGGTTTCGCGCCGCGCGATCCGCTTGGACCGGAATACCGGCCGCGGGATCGCCTGTGTTTGTCAAAAAGCCGACGCTTTCCGGGCGCCAGCGCTCATTTGGTGCATGCGCGGCCGGAAACCCTTTGCCACCGCGAGGGCGGCAAGCAATCTCCGATTCGAACCGTTACGATGCCCGGGCTTTGCAGGCCTGCATGCCCCTCAAACTTGAGTTCAGGCACCAGGGCTCGGGACAGGTGTAACAGTTGAATGCGCCTATGAGTTGTCTCTGGATCCCGGAATCGGGGGCCGGATGACGGCGCGATACGCGGGCGGAGTGTAGCAGTCAGATCCGGATTTTTTCAATGAAGACACACACTTCGGCCAATTCCGCAGATTCGCTCCCGGGGGGCGTTCAGCTTGTCAAGGTTGACGAGGATCGCGACGGCCAGCGCATCGACAACTTCCTCAGTGGGCGCCTCAAGGGCGTGCCGCGCAGCCTGATCTACCGCATCCTGCGTACCGGGCAGGTGCGCATCAATGGGCGCCGGGCCAAGCCCGACGTGCGCCTGAATGCCGGTGACGAGGTGCGCATCCCGCCCGTGCGCGTGGCGGAGCGCGAGGATGCGGGCATGCCCGCGCCCGGCCAGATGAATCGGGTCGAGCAGGCGATCGTGCACGAGGATCGCGATTTCCTCGTCCTCAACAAACCCAGCGGAATCGCCAGCCACGGTGGCAGCGGCATCAGCTTTGGTGCCATCGAGCTGCTGCGTGCGGCGCGGCCGAAAGACACCCTCGAACTCGTGCACCGGCTCGATCGCGATACCAGCGGCGTGCTCGTGTTCTCGCGCCGGCGCTCGGCCTTGACCGCGCTGCAGGCGGTGATCCGCGAGGGCAGGGCGACCAAGCGCTACATGGCGCTGCTGCAAGGACGCCTGGCGCAGGCGCGCATCACCATCAATGAACCACTGCGCAAGTCGATCCTGCAGGGTGGCGAACGCATGGTCCGCGTCGATGCAGCGGGCAAGCCATCCGTTTCGCATGTGCTGCGCCAGCAGCAGTTTGCCGACGCCGCGCTGTGCGAGATTGCCATTGAAACCGGGCGCACGCACCAGATCCGCGTGCACGCGGCACACATCGGCCATGCCGTGGCCGGTGACGAGAAGTACGGCGACCGCGCGTTCAACCAGCGCATGCGCGAACTGGGCTTGAAGCGCCTGTTCCTGCATGCGATGCGCTTCGAGTTCGAGATTGGCGAGCGCAGCTACAGCTTCACCGCGCCGATGCCCGAAGAGTTGCGCAGCGTGGTCAACGCGCTCGAGCGGCAACGCTGAGGCCTGCTAGAGGAAGAAGCGTGCGCTGACTTCCGCCGAATGCAGCCATTGCGGTGGCAATGAATCCGCCAGCAACAGGCCGCTGCAGGCATGCGCGACAATGTTCGCGAGCAGGGCGCGATGGCGTTGCCAGTTCCAGATCCAGACCAGGCCGGCGACAAAGCCGAGTTGCATGAGCATGCCGTTCGGCGTGTGCAGCAGGGCAAAGACCAACGCGGCACCGAGCAAGGCAATCCGCGAAGAACCGCTGATGCGCTCGAAGCGCTCGGCGACAATCACGCAGATGAGGAACTGCTGCACGGCCGCCCAGGCCAGGTAGCGGACCATCTGCGCCAGGCCCGGCAGCCGTTGCGGGAGCTGGCCGTGGGCGAGTTCGAGGATCAGGGCGACGCTCAGGACCACGGTGGCCAGGGCCACCCACCAGCCGCGCTTCAACGTGCGCGCACTGGGTTCCGCCGGGGCATCGCCAATCAACAGGCTCAGGGCGAAAAGGATCGTGGCGATGCAGGCACCGAGCACCAGCGGGCTGATGTTGTCGCCAATGAAACCGCCAATCACCACGACCAGTGGAACCACGGTGGCCGCCAGCAATTCAAGCGCGGCGCGCAGGCGTTGGTCGAGCGGCGGCTTGAGGCGCAGGGCGAGGAGAATCGCTACGTATCCGCCAAGCCAGAGCCAGGTGGCAACGGGCGTCGCGGCGTGCGGATCTGGCGCGCGCCAGGCTTGCGCGCCATCGGCCACGGCCTGGAAATCCCCGGCCGGCACGACCACGGCATCGGCAATGGCGTCGCGGATCTGGTCGCGCGCCCACAGGCTCCGCTCGACGCTGGCATCGAGTGGTAGTTGCAGGATGGGCCAGGTCATCTGTCCGGCATTTTCCGCAATGCGCGAGAGCGTGCGCTCGAACTCCACGCCATCGCGCGGATCCGGCAGCAGCGGCAGGGCCAGATCGACCAGTGCGTGCGCATCCAGATCCGTTCGCGTGCGCGCCCGCACGTGGCGCAAGGTCACGCTCGCGTTTGCCGGCCCTTCAAGGTACAGCCGCAGCATCGCCGCGCGCCGGGGCGGCGCACTCGCGCTGCCCTGGCACTGCCAATCGATGCTGCGCAGGTTGATTGTCAACAGCGATTCGCCACGTGCCAGGGGCGTTGTCGCACTCGTGCAGGTGGGGGCATCGAGTGATTCGGCGACAATCAGGCCCAGCGCTGCCGGGCCGTCCGTGCGCAGGTCGATGTCGAGCAGCGGAAAGCGCGCAAGATCCATGGCCGCGGCAAGGACCAGGCCGACCTGGATTTCATCGCCCCGCGAGCGCAGCTGGAACCCCTCTTCGACAAATTGCGTGTCCGCGGCACCAAAGGCACGCCCGGCGATGAGATCGTCGGCAGTTCGCGCCGACCATTGGTGCGGCGTGTCGGCGTGGGTCAGTGCGCCAAGCGTGGCACTGGCCGAGGCGAGCAGATGCTGGCGCAATTGATGGCGCGCGAGGAAATCCAGGGACGGCAACGCGGCCAGCGCGCAGACGACGCAAAGCAGCCAGGCGAAAACCCTTCGCAGCAACACGGGCATGCGTGCGTCTTCCTCAATCGCGGCCAAGCAGTGCTTCGACCCTGGCGGCACAGATGAAGTCGTTCAGGGACAAGCCGCCGACATCGTGCGTCGAAAAATGCAGGTGGCAACTCGAGTAGCCGATCTGCATGTCCGGATGATGATCCTCGGCGTGGGCAATCCAGGCAACCGCATTGACGAAGGCCATGGTGCGGTGGAAGTCGTCGAAACGGAACTCCTTCTCGATGCCTTGCCGCGGCGATGCCAGCTGCCAGCCGGGCAACAGGCCCAAGTGTTGCTGGATGTCTGCTGCGGCCAGGGCATCCTGCGCGCCCTTGCGCGGGCGGCAGTGGCCGCGGGCCAGTTCGTCAAGCGTCATGTACGGATCCTTCGGCAAAAAGCCAAGTATAAGCGGCTGCCGCAGGTGCCACGGTGCAATCACGATGAACAAGGACTAGAATAGTCCTGATTCAATCGAGGTATGACCGGGATGATCGAAATCAGTGAATCGGCCGCTGACTATTTTCGTGGCCTGATTGCAGCGCAGGATCTGCCGGGGCTCGGCATCCGCTTGCGGGCGATTGCGGCGGGAACCCCGCAGGGCGACTGCCAGCTCGAGTTCTGCGAACCGCGTGATCTGCGCGGCGACGAATGGGAGATTGAATGCCAGGGATTTTCCCTGTTTGTCGAAGCCGACAGCACGACGGCACTGGATGGCGCCAACATCGACTTCAACCGTGATGCAACCGGCGGGCAGCTCTCGATCAAGGCTCCCGGATTGCGCGGCGTGGCTCCCGCGGCCGATGCCAGCGTGGTCGAGCGCGTGCGCTACCTGATCGATGCCGAGATCAATCCGAAACTGGCCTCACACGGGGGCCGCGTCAGCCTGCGCGAGATCACCGCCGAAGGCATCGTGGTCTTGCAGTTCGGTGGCGGTTGCCACGGTTGCGGAATGTCCGAGGTCACCCTCAAGAACGGAATCGAGAAGACCCTGCGCGAGAAGATTCCCGAAGTGACCGGCGTGCGCGATGTCACCGACCACAAGAGTGGCAGCAAGCCTTACTACGATCGCAAGGCCAGCTGAAAAGCGCGGCTGGAAAAGCAGAATCCCGGCCTGCGCCGGGATTCCTTGATCCATCGGGATGGCGTCGAAGCGGCGCGGCTACTGGCCTTCCATGCGCCCATGCAGGTCGACCAGTTGTCCCGGCATGGCCGAGAAATACGCCGACAGGTTGTTGATGTCCTGGTCGGAAAGATTCTCGGCATAGACCGCCATGATCGGATTGTTCCGCTCGCCTGCACGGTATTCCTGCAGGGCGCGGGCCAGGTAGTCGGCATATTGGCCGGCCAGACGCGGATATATTGCCGCCGTTGAATTGCCGTCTGCACCGTGGCAGGCCTGGCAGGTCTGGGCGAGCACCTTGGCGGCTTCCAGATTGACTGGCGGCGCGGCAAATGCCGAGGTTGCGATCGAGGCGATGCCGAGCAGGGCAAATCGGGCCAAGGTCTTGTTGATCATCATCACTTGGCTCACTCCGCGCTTTTGAGGTTGGAAAGGAAGGCAGCGATGTCGGCAATGTCCGCATCGCTCATGCTTTCGCCCTGGGCGCGCATGGTCGGGTGCTTGCGTCCGCCATTCTTGTACTCGGTCAGTGCGGCCACGAGGTAGTCATAGTTCTGCCCGCCAATGCGCGGCACATGGTAGCTCGGGTAGGCATTCTTCCAGCCGGTGATGCCGTGGCAGCCAGTGCAGGTATAGGCCTTGAGGCGTCCTTCGGCAGGGTCGCCCTTGGCATCCTGGGCAAGTACGGTCGTGGTTGAAAACAGGGCAAGGACTAGCAGCAGCGCTCGGGTCATCTCGAAGGTTCCGGATCCGGCTGGTTGGAAGGGGGATTGCAGCAAGCACGGGAGTATAGCGATTTGAGTCGCGAAGGTCAGTGCCTGGGGTTTTCCCCTTGCCTATCCGGCTTGTGACTACTGGCTCAGGACAGGCGCTGCGCCGCCGCATATTCTCCTCCGCGACTCGCATTGGCCGCAGTCCAGCTCGAGCTGCCGGGAAGGTGGCAAGCAGGAAAAGCCGTCTCGCTCGTCTCGCTGCAGCCATTTTCATTCCACGTAAACCGTTTTCGCCACCGATGTATCCAAGGCTGTCCACATGCGGTCGGTTTCGTGCTTGATCACATATAGTGTTATGGTCTACTATAACACCATGTCATTCTGGGGTCGTGCAATGCCTTCTTTTTCCGACAGATTCTCCCTGCGTACGCTGGCGACAGGCCTCGCATTTGCCTTGCTTTTGCCCCTGCTGGCTTCCTGCAGCAAGCCCGGCGGCGATGCCAAGGCCGAAGAAGCGGCAACCGATGCATCGGTGCCGGTCGAGGTGGTGCCAGTGCAGCGGCGCTCGATCAGTGCCAGCTATTCCGGTACGGCGACGCTGGAGCCGGAAAGCGAGGCGCAGGTTGCGGCGAAGATCAGCGGCGTCCTGCTCAAGCTGCTGGTCGAGGAGGGCGATCAGGTCAAGGCCGGCCAGGTGCTGGCGCAGCTCGACGACGAGAATCCGCGGCTCAACTTGGCCAAGGCCGAGGCCTCGTTGCGCAAGCTGGAGAACGACTACCGGCGCTCGAAGGAAATGTTCGAGCGCAAGCTGCTCAGCGTCGAACAGAACGACAAGATCCGCTACGACCTGGAAACCCAGCGCGCGACATGGGAGCTGGCCAGGCTGGAACTGTCCTACACCAACATCACCGCGCCGATCAGTGGCGTCATCTCGCGGCGCATGGTCAAGGTTGGCAACTTCATCCAGGTCAACCAGGCCTTGTTCCAGATCGACAATTTCGATCCGCTGCTCGCCGTTCTCAATGTGCCCGAGCGCGAACTCAACACCTTGCATGCCGACCAGGTCGTGCGCCTGCGCGTCGATTCCATTGCCGATCAAGCATTCGAGGGGCACATCCAGCGCATCAGCCCGGTGGTCGATGCGGCGACCGGCACGTTCCGCGTGACCTGCGAATTCCGTGATGAGAGTCGGCGACTGAAGTCGGGCATGTTCGGCCGCCTCGAGGTCACCTACGCGCAGCACGAAGACGTGCCGACCATCCCGCGCGCGGCACTGATCGAGGAGGATGGCGAAACCGCCGTGTTTGTCGTGCAATCCGGTGCCGCCGTTGCAGCTGCCGAAGCGGACACAGCCAAGGCCAAGGCCGCCAATGCCCCGCCCGAGAAGGCCGCCGCGACCGACAAGAACGCCGAAGCGGGCAAGGATGCGCCGCCGGTTCCAGCCTGGGTCGCCAAGCGCCGCGTGGTCAAGGTCGGCTACGGCGATGCCAATCATGTCGAGGTGCTCGAAGGACTTGCCGAAGGTGATCGCGTGATCACCCTCGGTCGCTCGGCGGTGCGCGACGGTACCGCGGTGCAGGTGCTGGAGGGTGTGCAGTGAATATCGTCAATTTCGCCACGCGCCGGCGCGTCACCATCGGCATGACCACGCTGACCCTGGTCCTGTTTGGCCTGATTGCGTTGTCCGGGTTGAAGGTCAACCTGCTGCCGGATCTTTCCTATCCGACCCTGACCGTGCGCACCGAATACGAAGGTGCGGCGCCGATCGAGATCGAGAACCTGATCAGCCAGCCGGTCGAGGAAGCGCTCGGCGTGGTCAAGAACGTGCGCAGGATCCATTCCGTCTCGCGCACCGGACAGTCCGACGTGATCCTCGAGTTCACCTGGGGCACGAACATGGAACAGGCCAGCCTCGAGACCCGCGACAAGCTCGATATCCTGAGCCTGCCGCTGGAAGCGAAGAAGCCGATCCTGCTGCGCTTCAATCCGTCGACGGATCCGATCATCCGCCTCGGCCTCAGCGGTTCCGCCGCGGATGCCGGATTCAACGAAGCCGAGCTGAAGCAGCTGCGCCGTTTTGCCGATGACGAATTGAAGAAGCGCCTCGAACCGGTCGCCGGCGTCGCTGCGGTCAAGGTTGGCGGCGGCCTCGAGGACCAGGTCAGCGTGGCCCTGGACCAGCAGAAACTGGCCCAGCTCAACCTCACCGTCAACGACGTCGCCGCGCGCCTGCGCAACGAGAACGTGAACGTGTCCGCCGGGCGCATCGAAGAGGGTAGCCAGCGCTTCCTCGTGCGCACGATCAACCAGTTTGCCAATCTCGATCAGATGCGCGACATGCTGCTCAAGGTCGAGAACGGCGTGCCGATCCGCCTCAAGGATGTGTCCGATGTGCGCCAGGACTACAAGGAGCGCGAAGGCATCGTGCGCATCAATGGACACGAGGCGATCGAGCTTGCCGTGTACAAGGAGGGCGATGGCAACACGGTGGCGGTGGCCAAGGCGGTCAACCAGAAACTGGAACAACTGAAGAAATCCTTGCCGCCCGGCGCGAGCCTGACCACGATCGACGATCAATCGGTGTTCATCCAGCACTCGCTCGATGACGTGCGCAATGACGCCTTGATCGGCGGCACGCTGGCCGTGTTGATGATCTTCTTCTTCCTCGGCCATGCGCGCAGCACCTTCATCATCTCGCTGTCGCTGCCGATCTCCCTGATCGCGACCTTCTTCTTCATGGGCCAGGCTGATCTCAGCCTCAATGTCATGTCGCTCGGCGGCCTCGCCCTGGCCACCGGCATGGTCGTTGACGATTCGATCGTCGTCCTGGAAAACATCGCGCGCCTGCGCGAGCAGGGCATGTCGGTGATCGACGCGACGGTCAAGGGCGCCAGTGAAGTGAGCATGGCGGTGACCGCCTCGACCCTGACCACGGTGGCGGTGTTCCTGCCGCTGGTCTTCGTCGAAGGCGTGGCTGGCCAGTTGTTCCGTGACCAGTCGCTGACCATCACCTTCGCCATGCTGATTTCGCTGGTCGTGGCGATGACCCTGATCCCGATGATGGCCTCGCTGCACGGGCGCTCGCCGCTGGCCTTCCGCGATGAGCCGCAACGGCAGCCGCGGCCCTTGCCGCAAAACAGGGTCGGACGCTTCTTCGTGCGCATTTTCCGCTTCATCGGCGAGCTGCTCTTCCAGATCCTGCCGCGCACGATTTTTGCCTTGTTCCACTGGGGCGCCATGGCCTTTGATCGCACCATCGGTGCGCTGCTGCGCTGGACAGGAAGGCGCGTCGTCGGTGCCTACGACCGCTCGGCCCGCGTCTACCACCGCATGCTGCCGGGGGCGATGGATCGGCCGTGGGCGGTGCTCGGCACGGCGGCGCTCGCCTTCGCCATCAGCATCGCGGTGATCCCGAGTCTTGGCATGGATCTGATTCCAAGCCTGGCCCAGGGTCGTTTCGAGACGACGATAAAGTTGCCGCCCGGCACGCCGCTGGCCGATACCGATGCCCTGGTCGCGCACGTTGAACTGCAGCATGCGCGTGATCCGAATATCGCCTCGATCTATGGTGTTGCCGGCACCGGCACGCGGCTTGATGCAACGCCAACCGAATCGGGTGAAAACATCGCGCGCCTGCTGGTCACCTTGAAACCCGGTTCCGGTGATCGCGAGGAAGCCGCGGCGATGAACGCGCTGCGTGCCACCCTGGCGGCGCGTCCCGATATCCAGGTCAAGTTCGCGCGCCCGGCCTTGTTCAGTTTTTCGACGCCGCTGGAAATCGAGATCCGTGGCTACGATCTCGCTGCGCTGACCACAGCCGGCAAGAAACTCGGCCAGCTGCTCGGCAAGTCCGATCGCTTCGCCGATATCAAGTCCACCGTCGAAGACGGCTACCCGGAAGTGCAGATCCGTTTCGACCAGGATCGTGCGGCGGCGCTTGGCCTGACCACGCGGCAGATCTCCGATGCGGTGGTCAGCAAGGTTCGCGGCGATGTCGCCACGCGCTACAACTTCCGTGATCGCAAGATCGATGTGCTGGCGCGTGTGCGTGAAGCGGATCGCGCCAGCGTCGACGACATCCGCAACCTGATCGTCAATCCGGGATCCGATCGCCCGATCCGCCTGTCGGCGGTCGCCGAAGTCAGCGCCAGCGAAGGGCCCAGCGAAATCCATCGCGTCGACCAGGAACGCGTCGCCATCATCTCGGCCAATCTGCGCCACGGCGATCTCGGCAGCGCGGTCGCCGAGGTCAACTCGATCCTCAAGAAGACTCCGCTTGCCGCCGGCGTGTCGGTGCACATCGGTGGCCAGGGCGAGGAAATGAACGCCTCGACGCGCTCGATGCTGTTTGCCTTTGGACTGGCCATCTTCCTTGTCTACCTGGTCATGGCCTCGCAGTTCGAATCGCTGGTGCATCCCTTCGTCATCATGTTCTCGATCCCGCTCGCCCTCGTCGGTGCCGTGCTCGCGCTCAAGCTCACCGGCACGCCGATTTCGGTGGTCGTCTTCATCGGCTTGATCATGCTCGCCGGCATCGTCGTCAAGAACGCGATCGTGCTGATCGACCGCGTCAACCAGTTGCGCGAGGAAGGCCACGCCAAGCGCGAGGCGATCATCCTCGCCGCCGAATCACGCCTGCGCCCGATCGCGATGACCACACTGGCGACCTTGCTGGGCTTCCTGCCACTGGCAATCGGTCTCGGCGAGGGCTCCGAGGTGCGCTCGCCAATGGCGATCACGGTGATCGGCGGACTCGCCGTATCGACCTTGCTGACCCTGGTCGTGATCCCGATTGTCTACGAGCTGGTTGATCGGAAACCCGACGCCTATTACGTCGCCCGCGGCGCGCGCAAGGCGCAGGATGTGGATTCGACTGATCCATCGACCGAGCCCGCGCCGGATGCGTCGCTGGGTGGTTTGAGCGGGGCGCACTCGTGAGCGCGCCGGCGAACGCAATCCTTCGCCCGCAAGACACCGCGGACAGTCCGGGAGGCGTGCGATGACTCTCGCTGAACTCAGTCTCAAGCGTCCGGTGACGGCGATCATGTTTTTCATCTCGATGACCGTCATCGGGCTGCTGGCGGCATTTCGCTTGCCGCTGGAATACATGCCGGACATCGAGGCGCCGTTTCTTTTCATCAACGTGCCTTATCCGGGTTCCACTCCGGCAGAGATCGAGCGCACGATCGTGCGCCCGGTCGAAGAGGCGTTGTCGACATTGACCGGCATCCAGTCGATGAACTCGGAGTCGCTTGCCGATGGCGGACAGTTGTTTCTCGAGTTCAAGTGGGGCCAGAACGTGGCCAACAAGGCGGTCGAGGCGCGCGACAAGATCGATGCCATCCGCGCCGATCTGCCGGATGACCTGCAGCGCTATTTCGTGCTCAAGTTCGCCACGTCCGATCAGCCGGTGATGCAACTGCGCATCTCCAGCGATGGTGATCTTTCCAACTCCTGGGAGTTGCTGGACCGGAAATTGAAGCGCCCGCTGGAACGCCTGCCCGGTGTGGCCAAGGTGTCGATCGAAGGAGTCGCGCCACCCGAGGTGCAGATCGAGTTGTCGTCGGATCGCCTGACCGCCCACAACGTCAATCTCAACGATCTTGCCCGGCTGCTGCGCGATGCGAACTTCTCGACCTCGGCAGGGCAGATCCACGACGATGGCATGCGCTACCGCGTGCAGCCGCTGGGCGAGTGGCGCTCGCTCGACGAGATCCGCGAGCTGGTTCTGGACAACACGGGTTTGCGCCTTGGTGATATTGCCGATGTGCAGTTGCGCCCGGCCCTGCTCGACTACGAGCGTCGCCTCGACCAGCGCCCGGCGGTGGCGGTCGACATCAGTCGCGAGCGCAGTGCCAACCTCGTCGACGTCGGCCGTGCAGTCCTTGCCGAAGTGGAAAAAGTATCACGTGATCCGGAAATGAAGGGGCTCAGGCTGTATTTCCTGCAGAACCAGGCCAAGGGCGTCACCGATTCCTTGCGCGAACTTGGCAAGGCCGGGCTTGAAGGCACGCTGCTGTCGGTGCTGGTGTTGTTCTTCTTCCTGCGTGACTGGCGGGCGACGGCGATGGTTTCGCTGGCCATTCCGATCTGCTTCATCATGACCCTGGGCTGCATGTATTTCTTCGGCATCAGCCTCAACATCCTGTCGATGATGGGCCTGCTGCTTGCCGTCGGCATGCTGGTCGACAATGCCGTGGTTGCCGTCGAGAGCATCTACCAGTATCGCGAGCGCTACCCCGACCGGCCCTGGTACAGCGCCGTCGAGGGCACGCGTGCGGTGGGTACGGCGATCACCGCCGGAACCTTGACCAGCATCATCGTGTTCCTGCCGAACGTGTTTGGCGAACCGACGCCGATCGCGATCTACCTGACCCAGGTCGCCGTGTCGATGGCCATTGCGCATGTTGCCTCTTGGCTGGTCGCGATCAGCCTGATTCCGATGCTCGCCTCGAAGTTGCCGCCACCGAAGTTCATCGGCAGGGAGAATTCGATCACCCGCTTGCAGCAGCGCTATGGCCGCTTCATTGACTGGACGCTGGCGCATCGGCGCAAGACCATGCTCGGCCTGCTGGCGCTGTTGCTGCTGAGCATCGTTCCGATGACGCAGACCAAGTCGGACATGTTCCCGTCCGGGGAAACGCGTGAGTTGCATCTGAGCTACGAGCTCAATGGCCATTACCGCTTGCCGCAGCTGGAGCAGTCGGTCGGCCAGGTCGAGCAATACCTGGCCGAGCACAAGGACGAGTTCGAGATCCGCAACATCTACAGTTATTTCAATGAGCGCGGTGATGCCGCGACGAACATCCTGCTCACCGATGATGCCGATGCCAGGCGCAAGGCCAGCGAGATCATGGATGACATCCGCAAGGGCCTGCCCAAACTGGCAATCGGCACGGTGTCGTTTGATCGCAACGGCGGCAACAACGACGGCATCAAGCTGTCCCTGATTGGCGACTCCAATGAGACCCTGCACGAGCAGTCCGCCAGCGTCATCGCCCTGCTCAGCCGCATCCCCGGCTTGCACGACGTGCGCCTCGACGAGGGTGCGCAAAACCGCGAGATCGCCGTGCACATCGATCGCGAACGGGCGCGCACCTATGGTTTCAGCGCCAACGATGTCGCCCAGTATGTGTCGATTGCGCTGCGCGGCGCGCAGCTTCGCGATTTCCGTCGCGGCGATACGCAGATCCCGACCTGGCTGCGTTTCCAGAATGCCGATGCGCAAAGCATCAACGACCTGTCCGATTACAAGCTGCGCGCGGCGGACGGCAGCCAGGTACCGCTGATGGCGATGGTCGACCTGCAGACCCAGGACGCGGCATCGAGCGTTCGCCGGCAGGATCGGCAGACCGCCTTGCCGATCCAGATCAATCTCGACAGCAAGACCACGCCGGACGAGGCGCGCCAGCGCATCAAGGACGCCATGGAAAAGGTCGCGTTGCCGGCCGGCTATGGCTGGACGTTCGGAACCTCGTTCCGCAATGCCGACGAGACCGGCGAGGTCATGATGTTCAACCTGCTCATCGCCTTGTTGCTGGTCTATGTCGTGATGTGCGCCATGTTCGAGTCGATGATCTATCCGGCGGCGATCATGACCACCTTCGTGTTCTCGATCTTCGGTGTGTACTGGTTGTTCTGGCTGACCGGAACGACGTTCTCGTTCATGGCCATGATCGGCATACTGATCCTGATGGGCGTGGTCGTGAACAACGGCATCGTCATGCTCATGCACATCAACCAGCTGCGTCATGAAGGCATGCTGCGCTCGGCGGCGCTGGTGCAAGGCAGCAAGGACCGCCTGCGCCCGGTGTTGATGACCATGGGCACGGCCATACTCGCCATGATCCCGCTGTGCATCGGCACGGTGCAGGTCGGTGGTGACGGCCCGCCGTATTTCCCCATGGCGCGGGCGATTGTCGGTGGCCTGATGTTCTCCACCATCGTCACCCTGATGGCCTTGCCGGTGATTTATTCCCTGCTCGATGATGCGCGCGGCTGGATTCGCAACGTGGGCCGGGACGGACGCTCGGGCAAGCTCCTGCGCGAGCGCCCGCTGGCTTCCTGATGGCTCGTCGCGTTACGGCGCAGTCCGGCAGGCGGACTGCGCCTGCGTTTCCTCAATCCGTCGAATCCTTTTCGTCGGCATAGATCGCCACATGCGCGACACCGTCCGCGCCGACCCAGGCGCGGAACATGCCATCGGTGTTGAAGGGCATCGCCATGCTGCCATCGGCGGCGAGGGCGATCGCGCCGCCATCGCCGCCGAGTTTCGGGATGTCCTTGTTGATGACCTGTGCGGCGGCTTCGGCGAGCGGTTGCTTGAGCAGGCCGACGCGCATGCAGATCGAATGCGCGGCGACGGTGCGCAGGTAGTACTCGCCCCAGCCGGTGCCGGACACGGCGCAGTTGGCATCGGCATAGGTACCGGCACCGATCACCGGCGAGTCGCCAATGCGCCCGAAGCGCTTGTTGGTCATGCCGCCGGTCGATGTGCCGGCCGCGAGATGGCCGCTCCTGTCGAGGGCGACTGCGCCGACGGTACCGAAATGTTTCGCGGTTTCGGGGTCGGCATGGGCAACGCCGGCCTTTTCCTCGGCGAGCGCCTTCTGCAATTGTTGCCAGCGCCTCTCGGTGCGGAAGTAAGCCGGTTCGACCAGGGTGATGCCATTCGCCTTGGCGAAGTCCTCGGCACCGCGTCCGGCCATCATCACGTGTGGCGATTTCTCCATCACGCTGCGCGCCAGCAGGATCGGGTTGCGCACGGTGCGCACGCCGGCGATGGCGCCGGCCTTGAGCGTGCTGCCGTCCATGATCGCCGAATCGAGTTCGTTGTGTCCGTCGTGGGTGAACACCGCGCCCTTGCCGGCGTTGAAGTTCGGGTCATCCTCAAGCACGGTGATCGCGGCGGTGACTGCATCAAGCGCAGGTTTGCCGGATTTGAGTTCGGCGTAGCCGGCGTTGACGGCCTTGAGCAGGGCGGCGCGCACATCGGCTTCGATGGTTGCGGTCATGTCGCTGCGGACGACGCCGGCACCGCCATGGATGACCAGCACGGGTCGGGTCTCCGCGGCGGTCACGGCGCAACTGGTGGCGAGCAGGATGGCGGCACAAAGCGGGTTCAGTCGGTTCATGGATTTTCTCGTCGGGAGGCGGTGGGTGCCGAAGTTTCGGCAGCCTCGTGGATGTTCAGGATGCCACGCTCGACATCGACCGTGCGTTGGAATGCCGGATGTTGCACCTCGAATGTGCGCAGGTTCGCGTGGCTGTCCGTGCCGATGCCGGTGATGCGCATGCCGGCCCAGCTCAACGGACTGCCGGCGGCGACGACGCCTGGCGCAGTGGATGGCTGCACCAACCAGGCGTAGCCGCCGCTGCCACTGAACACCGTGGCATTGCCCTTGCCGTCGATGCACAGCGCGGTGTTCTCGTCGATGCCCATGCCAATCGGTCGGTCGAGCAACTGCGTGGATTGCGCCTTGGCGAGGAACGCGATCAGCCGTCCAAGGCGCTCGCGCTTGCCGAAATGGCTGTCGGTGATGATGCGATCGAGAAAGCGCAGGTGCAGGAAATCGTGATCCAGGGTGACCGCTGCGCCGAGTGGATCGGCGAGCGCTGCCGTCGAGGTGATGCTGCCGCCATCCAGTGCGCCGTAGCTGGCCGCGCCGAGAATGGCGAGTCCGGCACTGGTTCCACCCAGCGGTTTGCCTGCGCGCACATGGCGATCGAGTGCCGCATTCAATCGCGTGCCCTTCCAGAAGCGGATGTAGTTGGACTGGTCGCCGCCGGCAATGAAGATGCCATCGGCGCGTTCGATGGCCTCGATGACGAAGGCGTCATCCGCCGCTTCGCGCTGGCTGAAGACAAAGGTCTCGACCGAGCTGACGCCGCCAATGTCGTGGTACAGGCGATTCTGCAGGTCATCGTCGCCGGAAGCTCGCAGGATCACAATGTGGCCGCCGGCGGTACGCTGCACGAACCAGTGGAAGGCGTCATCGATCCAGTCGCCGCCGCCCATCAGCATGAGGCCGAAGCTCGGCTGTCCACTTGTTTCGGCGCGGGGGTCGCCAATCGAGTGATGGCGAAAACCCGCATGCCTGCCTTGATCGGCATACGCATTGGCAGCAAGCGCACACAAGGTGGCAAGGAAAAGGACTGCAAGCAGCCGGAAGATGCGGGAGTTCAACGCGGAAGGCATGCCTGGCACCGGTGGCGAAAGCCTGCGAGCTTGCCATGCCGCGGGGTGCCGCTCAATTGCATCGGGCAGTACCTTCGTCGTCTTCTCAGTTGCCCGGATCAAGCCCAGAATGGGCAGGCGGAGGGAGTGTCCGAAACGCCTGCAAGGCTGGTTCCGGCATTCATCCGCAGTGATTCCCCACCGATCGTTGCGTTCACCCAATGAGAACTCCCATGCGCAGAAGCCCATTGCTGTTGCCCATCCGTCTTGCCCTGTATGGATCGCTTGCCCTCGCCAGCGGTTCGGTCTTCGCCCAATCCACCACGGAGTCGGCCGATCCCGGCGCGACGCTGGATGTCGTCACGGTGACCGGCTCGCGCATTCCGCGCGCCCAGGTCGAGGGACCGGCACCGATCACCGTAGTCACGGCCGAGGAGATCAAGGCCGGCGGATTCGGCAGCATCCCCGACGTGTTGCGCTCGATCACGCAGAACGGTGGCGAGACGCAGAGCCAGCAATCGTCGAGCGGCGCGGATTTCTCGCCCGGCGCGCAACAGGTCGATCTGCGCGGGCTGGGTCCCAACCACACCCTGGTTCTCGTCAACGGTCGCCGCATTGCCGACTTCCCGATGCCGTTCAAGGGACGCAGCAATTTCACCGACATCTCGAGCATCCCGATCGGCATGATCGATCGCATCGAGATCCTCACCGGCAGCGCCTCGGCGGTGTACGGTTCGGATGCGATTTCCGGCGTGGTCAACTTCATCCTGAAATCAAAGGCTGACGGCACCACGGTCGATTTCCGCTATGGCGATACCCAGCACGGCGGTGGCGAGTCCTACAAGCTCAATCTGTCGACCGGCTTTTCCAGCAACGATTTCAATCTCGTCTTCGGTGCCGAGGTCATCGACCAGAAGCCGCTGTGGGCGTATGACCGCGACATCCAGGACTCCACCGCCGATGCGCCGACATCACGCTCGCGCACGCCCCGGCGCACTTTTCTCTACACCGACTACTACGACGACTACATTGATCCGGGCGAGGATGTCTGCGCCGGGCTGGCCCATCTCAACGGCGGCACCACCATCTACGCCAACCGCGCCAACTACGGAAATTTTTGCGGCAGCCGCGAATCCATCGGCTATGGAACGATCCTCAGCCAGCGCCAGGGCATCAACACCTACACCTCGATGAACATGCCGCTTGGTGATTCGCTCAACTGGTTCGCCGACATCCAGGCCGGTTACAGCAAGGTCAAGCTGTTCCGCGATGTCGAGCAGTGGAGCTACATGGCCGCGGATGGCAACGAGGAAGGATATTTCTACAATCAGGCAAGCGGGCAGGTCGAATACTGGGGCCGCCAGTTCACGCCGGAGGAAATGGGTGGACTCGACCGCGGCAAGATCGAGACGACGCAGAAGACCTTCGGCCTTACCACCGGCCTGCGCGGCTCGTTCGGGCAAAGCTGGGATTACGAGGCGTCGTTCAGCCATTCGCAGTACGAGGCCACGATCAGCTGGCCGCAGATTGTCGCGGCGCTGGCCAACAACCTTTACCTCGGACCGCAACTGGGCATTGACGAGGACAGCGGATACCCGATTTTCAACGCCGATCCGAGCCGCCTGTTCACGCCGCTGACCCGCGGCGAATACGATTCCATCGCGCAACGCACGGTCTATCATCCGCAATCGCAGAGTGACACCCTTGCCTTCACCTTTTCCAATCTGGATCTGTTCCAGTTGCCGGCCGGGGCGGCGGGGTTCGCCGGTGTCGTCGAATACGGCTACCAATCCTATGACCTGAAGCCCGACCCGCTGGCGACGCAGTACTACTACTACAGCTGGAAGGATTCCGATGGCAGCGGCAGTCGCAATCGCTGGGCGGCCGCAGGTGAATTGCGCATGCCCTTGCTCGACAGCCTGAGCCTCAGCGTCGCCGGTCGCTACGACGACTATCGCTTTGCCGGCAACAGCGCGGACAAGTTCACCTACAGCGCCGGCCTCGAGTGGCGACCGGTGGAATCGCTGCTCGTGCGCAGCTCGTACGGAACGGCATTCCGCGCGCCCGACCTGCACTACGTCTATGCCGGCGTCGGCAATGACGAAACCGGTGGCACCGACTACTACCGCTGCCGCACCGAGGAGCCCGATGAGGATCTCACCGACTGCTCGTACTCCGATGAGGGCCTGATCCGCACGCGCAGCGGCAATCGCGCCCTGGGACCGGAAACCAGCACCTCGTGGACAGCCGGGTTTGTCTTCTCGCCGCGCGAGAATTTCGATGTGTCGATCGATTATTTCAATATCGACATGCGCAACCAGGTGCAGGACCTGAGCACCGATCGCCTGCTCCAGCTCGAAGCGAATTGCCGCATTGGCAGCGACGTCAACGGCAATCCGGTTGATCCGTCCTCGCCGAGTTGCATCGACGCGATCGCGCGCATCAATCGCCTGTCCAACGGCAACCTCTATGGCATCACGGTCAATCCGGTCAATGTCGCGCGCGAACGTACCAGCGGCGTGGACCTGAGCGCACACTACCGGCTTGCCACCGGCATCGGCGATTTCCGCTTTTCCGGCAACTACACATGGACGCGCGAGCATCTCTTCCAGCAATACTCGGGCGATGCGGAAATCGACGAGTTCCTCGTCAACAGCGGCTTCGACATCCCGCGCAACAAGGCCAGTGCCAGCGTTTCCTGGGAGAAGAACGCATGGACCGTGACCCTGCATGGCGATCGCCTCGGTCGCCTGCCGAACTCCGATTCGTATGACCAGATCGTCGATACCGAAGCCGGCGAGGAGGCATGGATCGGCGCGACCTACCGCTACAACCTGTCGACCGAGTATCGCTTCAACGAGCGCATGCGGCTGTCGTTTGCGGTGACCAACCTGTTCGACAAAATGCCACCGAAAGACCCCAGCTACACCTCCTATCCGTACTACGATGTTTCCTGGTTCGATTCGATGGGGCGCAGCTACTACGTGCAGTTCACCACCAGGTTTGGTGGTGGCGCACTGTAGGCATGCAGCGGATGTGACAACGCCCGCTCCGCAGCCAGCGGAGCGGGCGTCCATCGGCCAAGCCGAAGCGGGCGGTTCCTGCATGCGCCTTGATGGATGGCGGATTTCCCCGGCCTGTACCTTTGTCCGATGACAGGCGCAGTCGTGCTTGCTACGGTGCCGGCATGAAAACACCCTGCAGATTCAGCCTCGGCATGCTTGCCGCGCTCAGCCTCGCCGCATGCGCGAGCCATCGCACCGCCTCGGAGAAAGCCGCCATGTCCGATGGACTCGTCAGCGAGATCCGCGTCACCACCCATCATGGTGATGACGACCTGCTCAGCGCAGGCCTTGGCCTGGCCGGCTTGCGCGAAGCGCCACCGGGGTTTGCCGACGAGGAATCGCCCACTGCGGCCGAATTGCGACGACGCGCGATCTATTCGAGCTGGCGCGGCATCGCCGATCTCGGGCCTCTTGGCGGCTACGGCGAAATCTATGGCGCTGTGCCGCTGGTGACGGGCCGCGAGTTCAGCGCGTTTGCACGCTTGCCGAAGGCGAAATCGCCGCATCGCGTGTTGCTGCAGGTGCCGGATTTGTTTGATCGCGACAAGCGCTGCGTGGTGGTGACGGCTTCCTCCGGATCGCGTGGCGTCTATGGCGCAATCTCGCTGGCCGGTGCCTGGGGTTTGCCACGCGGTTGCGCGGTCGCCTACACCGACAAGGGCACCGGCTCCGGCTATTTCGATGTCGCCAGCAGTACCGGCGTTGCCCTCGATGGCACGCGCGCCGTGCGCGGCAGCACGCAACTTGAATTTGCGCCCGATGACGATGCGGAGATCGCGGGGCCGAACCAGGTACTGGTCAAGCACGCGCATTCCGGCGACAACCCCGAGGCCGACTGGGGTCGTCATGTCTTGCAGGCGGCCCGCTTCGCCTTGCATGCGCTCGATCAGGCGTTTCCGGAGCAGGCGCCTTTCGCCGCCGAGAACACGCGAATCATCGCCGCGGGAATCTCCAATGGCGGCGGGGCGGTCCTGCGCGCTGCGGAAGACGATGGCGGCCTGCTCGATGGCGTGGTCGCGGTCGAGCCGAATATCTGGGCCGGCGAGGGCGGTCGCGCCTTGTACGATTACGCAACCGAAGCGATGTTGCTGATGCCGTGCGCGCTGCTTGATCCGCGTTTTGACAACACCCCGTTCGCCCGCGTTGCCGGCGCGCCGCCGCCGGCCTGGGTGACGCGTTGCGAAACGCTGAAGAACGAGCGCTGGCAGTCCGCGGATTCGACGGCATCCATCGCCGCCCTGGCACTCGGCAACCTGCACGCAACGGGCTGGACCGACGAGGCCCTGGCCAGCGCGGCGACATCGACCGCACTCGATCTTTGGCGCGCGGTGACGGTCACCTACGCCGCCGCCTATGCGCGGACCGGTGTCGGCCCGATGCCATGCGGTTTTGGCCTCGCCGCGACCGATGCCACGGGCAATGCGCGTATGGCGTCGCCACTCGAACAAGCCAGTTGGTGGGCCGATGCGACGGGAATCCCGCCCGGTGCCGGCGTTGGCATCCTCGACAGCATGGCGGTTGGCAAGGATGCGACCTGGCCAGGGTCGAAATGCCTGAGCCAGTTGTGGAGCGAGTCGAGCGAGCTTGGCTTGCTCGTCTACACCGGTGCCGGAGAAACGCGGGCCGCCTTGCCGCGTGCGGATCTGCCGATGATCATCGTCCATGGCAAGGCCGATGGCCTGGTGCCGATGGCCTTCAGTGCCGAGCCTTATGTGCGCTGGCTGGAAGCAAACGGGCGCAAGCCGGTGTTCTGGAAAGTCGGACACGGCCAGCATTTCGATGCCTTCCTCGCCTTTCCCGGATTCGGTGATGCACATGTGCCGGTGATGCCCTATGCCTATGCCGCCCTCGACCAGTTGTGGGCGCATGTCGCGGCTGGTGAAGCGCTGCCGTCGAGTCGCGAGATTGCGACGACGCCACGCGGCAAAGGCCCGCTCGGCGCCAGCCAGCTCGGCGAATACTGACCCCGCCAGTTCGCCGCGGCGACGCGTGCCCCGTTATCATGAGCGGCAAGCGGCCTGCTGGCCGCAGCTGATCCGCAACCGGAGCACGAGTCATGAGCGAACCGCTGGATGTAGGCCAATGGGCGAAAAACTGGGAGGCGATGGCGCGCCAGGCCCAGTCCGCGCTGAGTGGAACCCCGGGCATGCCCGCCTGGGGCAGCGCGCCAGCGCCCGCCGCGGCGTGGATCGGCAACATGGCCAAGGCCAATCCTTTCGCCGGCGGCAAGCAGCAGAGTGAGGCGATCGAACACCTGCTGGCCGGCGCGCAAGGCTATCTCGGCATGCTGCAAAGCCTGGCCAATGGCGCGATGGGGCAGGGTTCAAACCCGCTTGCCGATGCCTTTGCCGGCAGTGGCTTCGCTGGCGCATTCCCGGCCTCGGCCATGGGCAATCCGTTCGCTGCGGCGATGCGCGGTTTCGGCAACCAGGGCGCGCGTGGTTTCGAGCAGATGATGGAGCAGTTCGCCACTGCGGTCGGGCCGATGTTCGACAAGGCCAAGGGCGGCTTGCAGATGCCGGCTTTCGGCCCGCTTCGCGAGAAACAGGAAAACCTGCAGAAAACCGCACAGGTGTTCATTGATTACCAGGAGCAGAGCGCGCGCTACGACCGCCTCATGCTCAAGGTCGCCGAGCAGAGTTTTGCGCGCTTCCAGCTCAAGCTTGCCGAGCGCGAGGAGCCGGGTCGGCAGATTGATTCGGCGCGCGGCCTCTACGACCTGTGGGTGGATGCCGCCGAAGAGACGTACGCGGAAATTGCCTTGTCCGAGGAGTTCCGCGAAATCTACGCCGCCGTCGTCGATGCGCAGATGCGCGTGCGCCAGCAGGTGCAGGGCGAGATCGAGCGCTTCTGCGCCGAGCTGGGCATGCCCACGCGCAGCGAGGTCAACAGCATTGGCGAACGCCTGCAGGCCTTGCGCCGCGAGTTCCGCAGCGAGCGTGAAACCGCCAGCGGCGGCGAAGCCTTGCAGGAAGAAGTGGCCGAGCTGCGTCGTGAACTTGCCGCGATGAAAGCGGCGCGCGAGGAAGGCGCGAAGCCGCCATCATCGCCAGCACGCGTTGCCGTCGAAAAGGCAGCGAAACCCGCACGACCCGCAAAGCGCAACAGAGTGGCAAGACAGCCAGGATCCGGCAAGACAACAAAGGCAGGAGTCCCGGCGCGCGCTCAGGTCGAACCGCAAGCCAGGAGCGTGGCCAGCAAGCCCGCTGCGGCGCAGGAATCGACATCCACACCGGGCCATCGCGAGAAGCGCCGCAAATCCGCCGCCGGCAAGTCGCAACGCAAGGCCGTTGCCGTCACCAAGTCGCGTGCCGCAAAGGGCAAGAAGGCCGCCGCAAGCGGCAGTTTCGCCGCCAGCATCGCGCGCTTTGCGCGCAAGTCAAAGAGCGCCGCAGCCGGCCCTGCGGGTGTCGGCGCGAAAGCGAAGGCGAGCAAACAGGGAGGTAGCAAGTGATGGGTCCGCTCAACATCGAACCGTTCAAGCTGTTTGAGGAGGCGCAGAAGTTCCAGAAGAAGGTCTCGTCCGGCATGCAGGTGCTGCGCACGCTCGACGAGGTCGATTTCGGCTGCACCGAAAAGGAAGAGGTCTATCGCGAGGACAAGCTTGTCGTCTATCGCTTCCGCGGCGAGCGCGAGCCGACGGCGAAAACGCCAACCCTGATTGTCTACGCACTGGTCAATCGTCCGTACATGGTCGATCTGCAGGAAGACAAATCACTGGTGCGCAACCTGCTCGCCCAAGGCGAGGATGTCTATCTGATCGATTGGGGTTATCCGGACCTGGCCGACCGCTGGCTGACCCTTGATGACTACATCAACGGCTATATCCGGCGCAGTGTCGATGCGGTGGCTAAGAATGCCGGGGTGAAGAAGATCAATGTGCTTGGCATCTGCCAGGGTGGCGCGTTTTCGCTGTGCTTCACCGCCATCCACCCGCACAAGGTCAAGAACCTGATCACCATGGTCACGCCGGTGGATTTCCATACGCCGGACAACATGCTGTCGAACTGGACGCGCAACATGGACGCCGACTTGTTCGTCAATACCATCGGCAACGTGCCGGCGGACCTGATGAACTGGTGTTACCTGATGCTCAAGCCGATGCGCCTGCTGCAGCAGAAATACGTCGGCATGGTCGACATCCTCGACAACAAGGCCGAGCTGGAGAACTTCCTGCGCATGGAGAAATGGATTTTTGATTCCCCCGACCAGGCCGGTGAGGCGTTTCGCCAGTTCATGCGTGATTTCTACCAGGGCAACAAGCTGGTCAAGGGTGGGCTGAAGCTCGGCAAGCACGAGGTTGACCTGAAGAACATCACGGTGCCGGTGTTGAACATCTTCGCCGAGCAGGATCACCTGGTGCCGCCGGATTCATCGCGTGCGCTGAAGGGCGTCATCGGCAGCAAGGACTACACGCAAATCGCCTTCAAGGGCGGTCATATCGGCATCTATGTGTCCAGCCGCGCCCAGCGCGAAGTACCGCCAGCCATCCACGATTGGTTGCGTGCCAGAGCCTGACTGGATTGCAGGAGGCGATGCTCTCTCGCATCTTGTCGAAGAGCATCATGGCTGCAGCCGCTTCGAAACGATGTGCCAGGGCGGCGCGTAGGGTGGGCGCGCCGTGCTTGTCCACCCTGCCAGCGATTTGCGTCGAACTGATGAATCGCCCGGGCTAGAATGCGGCATCCTTTCCCCGGTTCCGCATGCAATGAACGAAGTCCTGTTCCATATCCACAGTATCGGCGTGACGCCCTGGAAGCTGGTTGGCTACCTCGGCGTCCTGCTCTTCACCAGCCGCTGGTTCGTGCAGATGTATGCGACGCGCAAGCTCAAGCGCGTGCACATGCCGCGCGCGTTCTGGTGGCTTTCGGTGTGCGGCAGCGTGATGCTGGTCAGCTATTTCACCTTCGGCAAGAACGATTCGGTGGGCATTCTTTCCAACGCATTCCCGGCTTTTGTCTCCATGTACAACCTGGTTGTCGACTACCGCCACCGGCGCGAACGGGCTGGATCCTGAGCGGATGCATGGCATTCTGGTTCGTGCCAGAATCCGCCGGCCAGGCAACCGCCTGGCAACAACCTCGGGGAGAGGAAAGCATGGAAAATCGTAGCAGTGCACCGGTGATGTCGCTCGGCGACTGGATCATCACCATGATCGTCCTGGCGATTCCGATCGTCGGCTTCATCATGTTGTTCGTGTGGGGATTCTCCAGCAGCGCAAATCCAAACAAGGCCAACTTCTGCAAGGCAGCCTTGATCTTCTATCTGATCGCTCTCGTGCTGTTCTTCCTGTTTGGCGGCATGGCGATGATTACCGCCATGAACAGCGTGTCGACATCGGGCATGTGATCTTCAGCGCGCCTGCCTTCCGGCAGGCGCGCTTTTCCCCTCGGCCCGTGGTCACTCCGGGTCGTAATCGAGATTCGGCGCCAGCCAGCGTTCGGCTTCAAGCAGGCTCCAACCCTTGCGCCCGGCATAGTCGAGCACCTGCTCGCGGCTGATCTTGCCGACGACGAAATACTGGCTCTTCGGGTGCGAGAAATACCAGCCGGATACCGCGGCGGTGGGCACCATGGCGAAGTTTTCGGTGATGGCGATGCCGGCTTTCGCGGTCGCATCGAGGATGCGGAACAAGGTTGCCTTTTCGGTATGGTCGGGGCAGGCCGGATAACCCGGCGCCGGGCGGATGCCGCGATATTTCTCGGCAATCAGCGCCTCGTTGTCGAGTGATTCATCGCTGGCGTATCCCCAGTGTTCGCGGCGCACGCGCTGGTGCAGGCATTCGGCAAAGGCCTCGGCAAGCCGATCGGCGAGCGCCTTGAGCAGGATTGCCGAATAGTCGTCGTAGTCGTTCTGGAAGCGCTCGATGTGCGCATCGATGCCGATGCCGGCGGTGACCGCAAACGCGCCGATCCAGTCCTCGACGCCGGAATCCTTTGGCGCGATGAAATCGGCGAGGCAGAAATCCGGGCGTTCGACAGGCTTGTCGGCTTGCTGGCGCAGGCAATGCAGGCGCGCGAGGACCGAGCCATCGGCATTCAGCACCTCGATATCCTCATCCTCGCTGTTGGCGCGCCACAGGCCAATCACGCCACTTGCCTTCAGCCATTTCTCCTTGATGATGCGATCGAGCATGGCTTGCGCATCATTGAACAGCTCGCTCGCCTGCGCGCCGACCACGTCATCGTCGAGGATGGCCGGATAGCGTCCGGCCAGTTCCCAGGCGTTGAAGAACGGTGACCAGTCGATGAAGGGGACAATCTCGTCGAGCGGGAAATCCTCGAACACGCTGATGCCGGGTTGCCTTGGTGCGGGTGGCCGATAGTTGGTCCAGTCGCCATCGAATCGTTGCGCGCGCGCCTTCTCGAACGAGACCAGGCGCTTGCCGTTGCCGCGATCCTTGTGGCGTTCGCGGATGTCGGCATATTCGGCGCGGATCTTGTCCATGAACGCATCGACCAGTTCCCTGGTGATCAGTGACTGCGCCACGCCGACCGCACGCGAGGCATCCTTGACCCAGACCGTGGGTGCCTTGTAGTGCGGATCGATCTTCAATGCGGTATGCGCACGCGAAGTGGTGGCACCGCCAATCAACAAGGGCAGATGGAAATCCTGGCGCTGCATTTCGCGCGCGACATGCGCCATTTCCTCCAGCGAAGGCGTGATCAAGCCGGAGAGGCCGATCATGTCGGCGTTTTCGGCACGCGCGGTATCGAGAATCTTCTGTGCCGGCACCATCACGCCGAGGTCGATCACGTCGAAGTTGTTGCAGCGCAGGACCACGCCGACGATGTTCTTGCCGATGTCGTGCACATCGCCCTTGACCGTGGCCATGACGATCTTGCCGTTTGATTTGCCGACATCGCCGGTGCGCAATTTCTCCGCCTCGATGAAGGGCAGCAGCCAGGCCACGGCCTTCTTCATCACGCGCGCCGACTTGACCACCTGCGGCAGGAACATCTTGCCCGCACCAAACAGGTCGCCGACGATGTTCATGCCATCCATCAGTGGCCCTTCGATCACATCCAGCGGGCGTGTCGATTGCAGCCGCGCTTCCTCGGCATCGACTTCGGCAAAGGCATCGATGCCATGCACCAGCGAATGCGCCAGGCGCCTGGCAACGGGCAGGTTGCGCCACTCATCCCTGGCGTTGTCCGCACCGGCTTCGGCTTTTCCCTTCTTGTAGCTCGCCGCAAATTCAAGCAGTCGTTCCGTCGCATCGGCACGCCGGTTGAGGACGATATCCTCGACGCGTTCACGCAGCTCCGGCTCGAGGTCATCGACGATCGGCAAGGCACCGGCGTTGACGATGCCCATGTCCATGCCGGCGCGGATGGCGTGGTAGAGGAACACCGCGTGGATCGCCGCGCGTACCGGCTCGTTGCCACGGAACGAGAACGAGACATTGGATACTCCTCCGGAGACATGGCAGTGCGGCAGGGTCTGGCGGATGATCCGCGTCGCTTCGATGAAATCGACCGCGTAGTTGTTGTGCTCCTCGATGCCGGTGGCGATGGCGAAGATGTTCGGATCGAAAATGATGTCTTCGGGCGGAAAATCGAGCTGCCCGGTGAGAATGCGATAGGCGCGCGTGCAGATTTCCACCTTGCGTGCGCAGGTGTCGGCCTGGCCTTGCTCATCGAAAGCCATGACCACGGCGGCGGCGCCATGGCGCATGACCTTGCGCGCCTGCTCGAGGAACTGCTCCTCGCCTTCCTTGAGCGATATCGAGTTGACCACGCCCTTGCCCTGCAGGCACTTCAGGCCCGCTTCGATGACCGCCCATTTCGACGAATCGATCATCACGGGGATGCGCGCGATATCCGGCTCGGAGGCAATCAGGTTGAGGAAACGCACCATGGCCGCTTCCGAATCGATCAGGCCCTCGTCCATGTTGACGTCGAGGATCTGCGCGCCGTTCTCGACCTGCTGGCGGGCGACTTCGACGGCATCCTCGAAGCGGCCTTCCTTGATCATCTTGCGGAACTGCGCGCTGCCGGTGACATTGGTGCGCTCGCCGACATTGATGAAGTTGAGCTCGGGCGTGATGACCAGCGGCTCCAGGCCGGAGAGCACGGTATGACGTGGCACAAGGCTCATGCCGCCTGCTCCTGCGCGCATGCCGGCAGCGCCCGTGGCGGCACGCCACGGATCGCCTCGGCAATCGCCTTGATATGCGCGGGCGTGGTGCCGCAGCAGCCGCCGACCAGGTTGAGCAGGCCGGAAGTGGCGAACTCGCGCAGGGTCGCGGCCATTTCCTCGGGTGTCTCGTCGTATTCGCCAAACGCATTTGGCAGGCCCGCGTTCGGATGCGCGCTGACATGGCTGTGGCTGACCCGCGCCAGGGTTTCGACATGCTCGCGCATGTCGCTGGCACCAAGCGCGCAGTTGAAGCCGAACGACAGCGGCCGGCTGTGCGCCAGCGACGCGTGGAAGGCCTCGGCGGTCTGTCCGGAAAGCGTGCGCCCGGAACGGTCGGTAATCGTGCCCGAAATCATGATCGGCAGGCGACCGCCGCGCCGTTCGAACACTTCCTCGATCGCATACAGCGCGGCCTTGGCGTTCAGCGTATCGAAGATCGTCTCGACCATGATCGTGTCGGCACCGCCGTCGATCAGGCCTTCGACAGCCTCGCCATAGGCAACACGCAGTTCATCGAAACTGGTGTTGCGGAAGCCGGGATCGTTGACGTCCGGACTGATCGAGGCGGTGCGGCTAGTCGGTCCGAGCACGCCGATGACGAATCGCGGCTGATCCGGTGTTTTCGCGCTGAACGCATCGCAACAGGCGCGGGCGATGCGTGCACCTTCGCGATTGAGTTCGTAGACGATGTGTTGCAGGTGGTAGTCGGCCTGGCTGATCGAGGTGGCGTTGAAGGTGTTGGTCTCAACGAGATCTGCGCCGGCTTCGAGATAGGCATTGTGGACGTTTGCAATGATATCGGGCCGGGTCAGCAGGAGCAGGTCGTTGTTGCCCTTGAGGTCATGCCCGCAGCCGGTGCCGTGTGCATGGCTGGAATCGAAGCCCTCGGCAAAACGCTGGCCGCGGTAGTCGCCTTCCTCAAGGTGATGGCTCTGGATCATGGTGCCCATGGCGCCATCGATGACGAGGATGCGCTTGCCCAATGCCTGTTCGAGTGCCTGCACGCGTTCGCCATGCAGCCACGGAAGTTGTCGACTCATGATTTGCGTGCCAGCAGCGAGATGACTTCGAAATGCGGGGCCTTGACCTCGCGGGTGATGCGCTTGCACGACAGCACCTCAAGCCCGGCGGCGCTGGCAAAGCCGGCAAGTTCTGCTGGTGTGAAGCCGAGGTTGCGATGATCGAACGGTTCCACCGCCGTGCGGTGCGCATGCTTGCCCAGCGTTGCCGCGAGCAGGTGGCCGCCCTTGGCGAGCACGCGCGCAGCCTCGGCGACGACACTGGCCGGTTGTTCGCTGTAGGTCAGCGCATGCATGAGCAGGACCAGGTCAAAGCGCTTGCGGCCGAAATCCAGCGCATGCATGTCGCCGCTGACCACTTCGACATTGGCAAAGGATTTGAGGCGTTCCCGGGCCGCGGCAACCACGCGCGGACTGGCGTCGATGCAGACGATCGAACGTGCGCGTGGTGCCAGCAGTTCGGCGAGCACGCCATCGCCGGAAGCGATGTCGAGGACGTCACCAGGATCGACCAGTTGGGTCATGGCCCTGGCCAGGGTTTCCCAGGTGCGTCCCGGTGAATAGTGGCGCTCCATGTCGCCAGCCACGCTGTCGGCCCAGCCTTCCGCACGCGCGCGCTTGGCCAGGATGCCGGGCAGGCGCCGTTCGTCTTCGAGCAAAAGGGCATCGTCGACCGCTTCCTTCAAGGCATGCAGGAAGGCGTTTTCCTTCGGCGCGAGTTCGCCATTGAAGCGGTAGTAGGAGGAAACACCGGCGCGCCGGTCGCGCACGAGGTCGGCTTCCTTGAGTTTGGCCAGGTGCGTGGAGACGCGTGGCTGGGCCAGGCGCAGGATTGCCGACAGCTCGGCAACGGTCAGTTCCTCGCGTTCGAGCAGGGCCAGCAGGCGCACGCGGGTCGGATCGGACAACAGGCGCAGCAGGGACGATGTGGCAGTCAGATCCACAAAATATCCTTTCATCTTGATTGAAGGATGGATGTGCAATGTAGCGGTCGGCACCGGGGGCGTCAACGCGGAGAGCCCCCTGCCTGCGGATCGAGGCGTGCCTCAGGCGGCGATTTCCCGTCGGAGCGCTATGCTTGCCGACCTCATGCCAGCCTGTCGAACCCTGCGAATCCTCCGTGCGCGCCCGATCGCTGCCGGCTTGCTGGCCCTGATCCTGGGCCTTGGCAGTGCCTCGACTGTTGCTGCCGTGGATGCGGATGCATTCGGCAGATACCGCACGGCGGATGCCGATGCGATTGCCTATCGCGCCATGCAGACCGCAGGCCGACGCCATGGCGAGTTGTTGCCCTTGATCGTCTTCATGCATGGCAGCGGGCAGAACGGCAGCGACAACGAAAGCCAGTTGCAGGGTCATGCCAACGGTGCGTTGGAGCTGGTCGATGCGGCGCAGGCGAATGGCATTCCGCTGGTCTTCGTGGCCCCCCAGGTTGACCGGGACTACTGGCCGCCGGCCTTGATCGCCGCGGTGGTCAACGACGCATTGCAGCGCTTCCCGGTCGATCCGCGGCGCATCGTGCTGACTGGATTGTCCGATGGCGGCACGGGTGTCTGGGCCACGCTGAAAGCCTATCCGCGCTGTTTCGCGGCTGGCATACCCATGTCGGGAATGACCGAGCTGGCCGGTCTCGCTTCGATCCGCGACGTGCCGCAATGGATCTTCCACGGTGCCATGGACAACGATACCGATATCGAAACCGGCTATGGCGGCGCCATGCTTGGCTCACGTGCGGTGGTCCGCGCCTTGCGCGCGATGGGCGGCCATCCGCGCTATACCGAATATGCCGACGCCATGCACGTGATCTGGCCGCAGGCTTATGCCACGGATGGCCTGCTGGTGTGGATCCTGCAGCGCAGGCTGAATCATCCACCTTGTGATTTCAGCAGCACGCGCACGGCTGAATGAAGCTGCCACCATGTCGGCCTGGCCCCGTCTTGTCTGCCGCTTCGTGCCTGATCACCGCGACTGGCACTTGGAGCCGAACCGGAATGCCTTTAGGGTAATCGGCCCGTACAGCCCGAGATTCCGCGTGAACATCCAACGCCCATCCCTGCCTGGCCGGCATGCCGCGCCAGCGGCTTTTGCCGTGATCGCCGTGTTGCTTGGCGCCTGCTCACCGTCGACGCCGACACCACCGGCTGCCGCACCGGCGACGGTGCAATCAACGCCGGCAACTGCCCCCGCCAAACCGGTTCTCGGTGCATTCGGTTTCGATGCCAGCGGGATGGATCCAGCCATCGAGCCGGGTCAGGATTTCTTCGAGTACGTCAATGGCAACTGGGCAAGGAACACCGAGATTCCAGCGGACCGTTCCAGCTACAGCAGTTTCACGACCCTGGTCGAGCAGGCGCAGGAAGACACGAGGACGATCCTTGAGGCGGCGGCGGCCGATGCAGCGGCCGCTGGCGAACGCCGCAAGATCGGCGATTACTACACGGCGTTCATGGATGAAGCCGGCATCGAGGCCAGGGGCATCGCGCCGGTGCAGGCCGAGCTTGATGCCATCGCCGCGCTGACCGACAAGCCGGCGCTGGCGCGTGCCTTTGGTGCCTCGCTGCGCGCGGATGTCGATCTGCTCAATGCCACCGACCGCTATACCGATCGGCTGTTCGGCATGTGGATCAGCGCCAACCTGAAAAAACCGGACCAGTATGTGCCTTATCTCGTGCAGGGTGGCCTCGGCATGCCGGACCGGGATTTCTATCTGGAAGGCGGGCGCATGGCTGATCTGCGCACGCAGTACGAGGCACATGTTGCCAGGGTATTCGAACTGGCCGGCATTGCCGATGGCAAGGCCAAGGCGGCGAAGGTGCTCGCGCTGGAAACCGCGATTGCCAAGGTGCACGCCACGGCGCTTGAAACCGATGACGTCGAAAAGGGCGCGAACACCTGGTCGCAGGCGGATTTCGCAGCCAGGGCACCCGGTATCGACTGGAGCGGATTCTTCGATGCCGCCGGACTTTCCGCGCAGCCGGAGTTCATTGTCTGGCAACCGCAGGCCGTGGCCGGGATTGCCGCAGTCGCCGATCGGTTGCCGCTGGCGGATTGGAAAGACTATCTCGCCTTCCACGCCATTGAACGCGCCTCGCCCTACCTGTCGAAGGCCTTCGTCGATGAGCATTTCGCGTTCAACGGCAAGGCCATGTCGGGCACGCCTGAACTGCGCGCGCGCTGGAAGCGTGCAGTGGATGAGGCCGATGATGCGCTCGGCGAGGCAATCGGCAAGGTCTATGTCGAGAAACACTTTTCCGCCGAGACCAAGGCCCGCGCCAACACCATGGTGGCCAACCTGATCACTGCATTCGGCCAGCGTATCGATGCCGCCGCATGGATGACGCCGGCAACCAAGGCCCGTGCCCGGTCGAAGTTGAACGGGCTCAAGGTCGGCATGGGTTATCCGGATCGCTGGCGCGACTATTCGGCACTGGAAGTGCGTCGCGATGATGCCCTCGGCAACGCGCAACGCGCCAGCTTGTTCGAGTACCGGCGCAATCTGGCCAAGCTCGGCCAGCCGATCGATCGCGGTGAATGGTTCATGCTGCCGCAGACGGTCAATGCCTTGAACATTCCACTCGAGAATCGCCTGATCTTCCCGGCGGCGATCCTGCAGGCGCCGTTCTTCGATGGTGCTGCCGATGATGCGATCAACTACGGCGGCATCGGCGGCGTGATTGGCCACGAGATCAGCCACAGCTTCGACAACAACGGCGCCTTGTTCGATGAAACCGGCAAGCTGGAGAACTGGTGGACAAAGGAAGATTTCGCCCGCTTCGAGGAAGCCGGTGCGGCGCTGGCCGCGCAATACGATGAATACAAGCCGTTCCCGGATCTGGCCGTCAACGGCAAGCTCACCCTTGGCGAGAACATTGCCGATGTCGCCGGGCTGGCGACGGCCTACGATGCCTACAAGCTCGCCCGCGCCGATCGGCCGGCGATGGCGCTGGATGGCTTCTCGCCCGACCAGCGCGTGTTCCTTGGCTGGGCACAGATCTGGCGCAGCAAGTTCCGCGAGCAGGCCTTGCGCAATACGGTGCTGAGCAATGGCCACGCGCCGGGGCACTATCGGGCGCTGACGGTGCGCAATATCGACGCCTGGTATCCGGCCTTCGATGTGCGGCAAGGACAGGCGCTCTATCTCGCTCCCGACCAGCGCGTGCAGGTCTGGTGATTGATGGGGAAGGGCCGCATTGCGGCTCTTCCCGCCGCTGCTCAGTCGCGATCGGGCGCGCCGAGTGGAAAATAATGGCGGTAGGGTCGCGCCTCATCCACGGCGCGGGCAAACGAAGGCCGGGCCAGCAGGCGTTGTCGATAGGCGCGCAGGATCGGCATCCCCTGGCCGATCGGATGCGCCCAATCGGCGTAGAAAAGTGCCGGTGCCGCTGCGCAATCGGCAAGGCTGAAGTCCGTACCGGCCGCCCAACTTCCCTGTTGCAGGTTTGCTTCGAGCCAGGCATAGGCACGATCCAGCATCGCGCGCGCCGCGTCGACGCCATAGGCATCGGGGTGTCCGGCGGGACGCAGCCGTTCGCCGACGATCGCCTGCAGCGGCGCGTGCACGTAGTTGTCGAAGAAGCGATCGAGCTTGCGCACCTCGAGGGCGAGATCGGCGTCCTCGGGCAACAGGCGCGTGGGGCCTGGATGGTGGATCTGCAGGTACTCGATGATGATGCTTGCCTCCATCACCACGCGGCCGTTCTCGACCAGCAGCGGGAACTTCTTCATCGGCCACAGCGATTCCAGCTCGCGCATGGCCGGGTTGTTGGCACCGTCCAGATTGCGATAGTCGAACTCCGTGCCATTTTCGTAGAGCGCAATCAGCACTTTCTGGCAGTACGACGAGAACGGGTGGGAATAGAGGATCGGCGTCATGTGCGGGCCTCGCTTTGCCTGGTTTGCAGGCTGGACGGAATGGCTGGGATTGGCGGCTTGACCGGCAGGCGAGCCGGGCCAGGGCACTGTGCTGCGATTGTCACTTGCTGCCGTTCGCTGCCACAAGCCAGGCTGCCGGACCACGCATGGCAACGCCCATGGATGGCCCGGGATTTGCATCAAAGGGGACATTCGACCTGAATCGAGTGCGCCAGAATGGGAATGGAAGCAGTCCCGCAGCAATTTGCGCAGGATGCGCCGCATGCAGGGCAAGCGCAGCCCACGGGCGGCGATGTGCTGCCGAAAAGCGCAATCATGCTGTATCCCGCCGGGACGACGCTGCCGCCGGGATGGCAAACGCCCTGGATCAAGGCCGGCTGGGTGGTTTCAGCGTGTCCGAATCCGGGTTGCCTGCCGGCCGTCGTGCGTGGTGCCGGCCGCCCTGCAGCCGCCGTGCCGGCATTGGCGGAACGGCGGGAAACCGATGCCGGCAAAAGCGCGGTTCGTGCGCATGCCAGCCTGGGCGGGAGTTCCGCTGCCGCGTCGGATGTTGATGCGCAATCGGGCGGGCTGGCTGGCAGCATGCTGCGACGCTCCGATTTCCTCGCGCAACTGTCTTCGCTGCGCGAATCCGAATCCCGCGTCAGCGTGCTCATGGCCATACAACTCGACCAGGCGGCAACACTGGATGCGCGCCTCGATCGAACGGCCGTTTTCGCGCTTGAGGAAAGCATGTCCACGCGCATTGCCGCGGTGCTTGAAGCGGGGGATACGGTCACCCTCTGGCTTGAATATGGTTTCGGCGTGCTGGTGCAGCGCAAGACGGCCGCGGAAGTGTCGGATGTGGCGGCGCGCATTTGCACGAGCATTGCCGCCGAGCCGTTCCTGGTTGGCGACGAGGCGCTGGACTTGTCGGTTTCAATCGGCCTCGCCCTGGCGCCATCCGCGCCTTGTGCGGATCGCGCCCAGGAATGGTTTTCGACGGCTTATGCGGCGCAAGGCATCGCCAGCCGGCATGGCGGCAATCGCCCTGAAGGCGTGCTGACGCGCGAGTTCGAGCCGATGCCCGCCGAACGCGTGCTGATCATTCGCGAGTGGGTCGCCGATGCCAGGGCCGGCAGGAATGTCATTGTCGAGTTCCAGCCCTTGCTGCCAGCCAGCACCCAGGCGGGCGAACTGTATTCCGTGCACGCAAAGTTGCGTGATGCGCGCGCGCCGCTCGGCGGCGTCTACCGGCGTGAATACCTGCGCCTGGCGCGCGCCGCCGGGGCGATGATCATGATCAACCGCATCAGCCTGTTCCAGGCCTTCGAGACACTCGAACAGGAATGTCGCGCCGGCCGCAGCACGCGCCTGGTCGTGCCGGTCGAACTCGATACCTTGCACGGCATGGCCTGGCGCTGGCTGGTCGAGGAGTTGCGCCGACGCCCGCAGCTGCGCGATCGCCTGATTGTCGAGCTGGAGGCAAGCCGCGAGCTGACGGAAAAGGAAAACCTCATGTGCATCGTGCGCCTGCGCCGCTTTGGCGTGCGCGTCAGCCTGAGTGACCAGTGCGGGGACCTTGCGCAACTGGCATTGTGGACAAAGTTTCCGGTTGATTTCCTGCGCATTCCCTACGCCACCGTGGCCGAGAACACGGATGCGGAGTTCACTGCGGCCACGCGGGGCTTCAAGGAAAGCGGGCGCCAGCTGATCGTCGATTCGGTGTCCGATACCGGAGCGGTCAGTCGCCTGGCCGCGCTGGGCATCGATTACCTGCGCGGACGCAAGCTTGCCGCAACCGGCGCACGCCTGGATTACGATTTCTCCGCGGCCTTCTGAGCGCGGGTCGCGCGACGATCAGGCGAGTCTCAGCTCCATGCAGCCAGCCGCTTGCGCATCTGCCAGCGCAGCAGCAGCCAGCTCATGACCGCCTGCAAGGCCACGGTCGCCACCGACAGATACCAGACGTGTTCGAGGCGAAAGCCGGGCCGATCCGCCAGCCACAGCGCGAGTGCGACAAAGGTCAGCAGGCGCGTCGCCGTGCTGGCCAGTGCCGGCCAGGTGTTGCCGAGTGCCTGGAACATCCCGGAGCAGGTGAAGATGATGCCCTGGGCGACGAAGTTGAGCGAAATGATCTGCAGGAACACGCTGCCGACCGCGATGACCTCGGCCTCGCTGGTGAAGCGGGATATGAACCACGCCGGATCCCATTGGCAAAGCAGGGTCAGGCCGAACATGACCACGCTGCTCATCAACACCGCATCGCGGAAGGTCGCATGCACGCGCTCGGCCTTGTGCGCGCCGAAGTTCTGCCCGGCCACTGCCGGCGTCGAGAACGCGATTGCCATTGCCGGCAGGAAGATTGCCTGCATGACGCGTCCGCCGACGCCGAATCCAGCCTGGGCCGGTGCGCCGAAATCGCGGATCACGCTGTAGATCACCGCCATGAAAACGAACATCAGGGCGAACTCGCCACCGGCCGGGAAGCCGATCGCCAGCATGCGTTTCCAGGTCTGCATGCGTGGCCGCCAGAGGTCACCATGGAAGCCGACATATTTTTCCATGCGCGCGAAATAGATCGCCATCATCAGCACGCCGGCGGCAATCGCGATTGAACTGGCCAGCCCGGCACCGGCGACGCCGAGTGCGTGTCCGGTGCCCCAGCCGGCGATCAGGATCGGCGCCAGCACGATGTTGAGCAGCAAGGTCAGTACCTGCACGATCATCGTCGGCTTGACGATGCCGGTGCCGCGCAAGGCTGAACCCATCGCGATCAGGGCAAACTGCAAGGCCAGCCCGGGAATATAGAAATGAATATACGAAATGCCGGCGGCAACGGTTGCGGCATCGGCGGCGACCGATTGCAGGTAGCGGATCCCCAGTGTGTAACCGCCGGCCAGGGTCAGTGCCGCGCACAGGACGGAGAGGACGATGGACTGGTTGAAGATCAGGTTGGCATCGGCCTGATCCTTGCGCCCGACCGCGTGCGAGATCAAGGCCACGGTGCCGACGCCGAGCATCTGGGTCAGGCCAAGGACGACGTACATGAGCGTGCCGCCGAGGCTTACTCCGGCAATTGCCGCATCGCCCAGGCGCGCGACGAAATACAGGTCGACAAGGAAATACAGGGTCTGGATGAGCATGCCGATCGCCATCGGCACGGCCATCTCGACGATATGGCGGGAAATCGACCCGGTGGTGAGATCCTTCATGGGTGTCCCTTGTCGTGCAGGCGAATCGCGCCGGGCGGGAGCGCACGGCGCGGCGGATTATGCGGCAGTCTGTCCGGCCTGACGATTGCCATTTGCCCGGGTGCCCCCAGATCGGGGCAAAGACCGATTTGCCGGGGCCTGCGTGGATTCAACCGGGTGCCGTGCGGATCGGTGGTGATCGGACGGAGTTGGAGGAGGCAGACATGGCAACCGGATGGGCCGGCGATGGTGCCGTGCAGGATCAGATCGATGCCACGATCAAGGAGGGCATCGCGCGTGCGCGCACGCGCCTGGGCAAGGGGCCCGGGTTGAAGCATTGCGAAGAGTGCGCGGCGAAGATTCCCGAGGCGCGGCGCAAGGCCGTCCCGGGCGTGCGCCTGTGCGTGACCTGCCAGGAAGCATTCGATCGCGAGGCACGTGCCGGTTCGGCAATCAACCGTCGCGGCAGCAAGGACAGCCAGTTGCGCTGAGCCTGATTGCGCCGGCCTTTGCGTTGTGCTCATGAAAACGGCGACCGGATTGCTCCGGTCGCCGCTGTTTTCATGCTCGCCCGACTCAATGCCGGGCCAGCATTCAGGGGGTGAAACTGTTGCTCAGGGTGACACCCGAGAAGGCCGCATAAGCGCGGATCTTCACGTAGTAGGTGCCTGCCGTGGGCGCTGCAAACGAACAGGTTTCGTTGTTGCCCGACTTGTACGGACGGCAGGTGTAGCTGGTCGTGGTCGGTGCCGATCCGAGTCGCACATAGAGATCGGCGTCACCGCTGCCGCCGGCGATCGAGATGTTCAGGTTGGTCGCACCCGCTGGAACCACCAGGGTGTAGGTTGCGGTCCAGTTGTTCTTGGTTGCCGACAGGCCGCTGATGACGGTGCCGTTGCAGAGCACCGTGCCCGACGGCGTGCAGCCGCCCGGAGCGGTGACCGTGACCGACTTCGTCGTCGAGTTGGTCGCCCCGCCGTTGTCGGTCACCGTCAGCGTCACGCTGTAGGTGCCCGCCGCGGCATAGGCATGGCTCGGGTTGGCCGAAGTCGATGAACCACCATCGCCGAAGTTCCAGGAGCGCGAGGCGATCGTGCCGTCGCTGTCGGTCGAGGTATCGGTGAAGTTCGCCGTCAGCGCACTGCTGGTGAAGCTGAAATTCGCCGTCGGCGGGCTGTTGCTGGTGGTCGAGTAACTGCCGGTCAGGGACACGCCGGAGAAGGTCGAATAGGCCTTCACGCGCACGTAGTAGGTGCCGACCTGGGCCGGGTTGATCGGGCAGGATTCCGAGTTGCCACTGGCATACGGACGGCAGTCGTAGGTCGTGTCCGTGGGTGCGCTGCCAAAGCGGACATACAAGTCGGCATCGCCGGTGCCGCCCGACATGACGAAGTTGAGTGCGCTGGCACCGGCCGGCACGCTCATCGTGTAGTTGACGTCATTGCCGGTGCTGGCGGCGAGGCCGCTGACGGTGACGCCGTTTTGCAGCACGTTGCTCGGCGGTGCGGTGACCGTCACCGACTTGCTGATGCTGTTGCTGGCGCCACCGTTGTCGGTCACCGTCAGGCTGACGCTGTAGGTGCCGGCCGCGGCGTAGGTGTGGCCTGGATTGGTTGCGGTCGAAGTCGTGCTGTCACCGAAATTCCACGAACGCGAGGCGATCGTGCCGTCGGCATCCGTGGAAGTGTCGGTGAAGCTGGCGACCAGGTTGCTGGTGGTGAAGGTGAAGTTGGCAACCGGTGCATTGTTCGCGGTCGGCGTGCCGGTGAAGTTCTGCCCGGACACGTTGGCACCGCTCACCGTCACGCTGCGGCTGCTCGGCGAGAAGGCGTAGCCACCGAGGCTCGGCGTCAGGCTGTAACCGCCATTGGCCAGGCTGCCGAGGGTGTAGGCACCGCTTGAATTGGTCGTCGTGCTGACCGAGCCGGTGCTGACGGTGACGCCGGCAATGCCGACGCCGGTTGCCGTGCTGACCGTGCCGGAGACCGAATAGGTGGTCGGTGCCGCGCCGCAATCGCTGAACTTGAAATCCTGGATGCGGGTGTTCCAGCTGCTGGCCGGGCGATACATGCCGACCATCCAGAACGTGCAATCGTCGGTGGGATCGACCGCCATCTGGTAGTAGTCGCCCCAGCGCCCCGATGTCTCGGCAGCGCTGCCTGCGGCGACGGTGTTTTCGCCGAGGGTCATCACGCCAGCCGGATCGCCGGCCATGCGCCCGGTGTAACCAAGTGTGGCGTAAACCGTGGGCGTGGAAGTCTTGGTCGTGTTGTAGCCGAGGCCGATGTTGCCCTTGTTGTCGGTGGCGATGGTGCCGACCAGGTGGTGCGTGCTGCTGTCGCCCGGCGCGTAGGTGCCTTCCTGCTGCAGCGTCCAGTTGCCACCGCCGGTGCGGCGCAACTCGAACCAGCGGATGCCGGCGTTGACCGTGGTGCCGCTGCGTGCCGCGTTCACGTTGGTTGCGAACTGGCCGACGATCGATTCGTAGCTGCCGAGATTGCGGTAGACCAGCGAGTTGAGGATCACTTCGCGGATCGGATCAAGCCGTGATGTGGAGCCCGGCTGCGGCACCGTGGCAAAGGTCGAATAGTCACGGAACCAGCTGTTGAATTCGGTGATGGCAATGCGCGGCAGGGTCGAGATGCCGCTGTTGGCCGGCGTGTTCCAGTCGATGTTGATCGAGTAGAGATTGATGAAATCACGCGTGGTGTCCGCCGAACCACCGGCATGCGCCTCGTCATCGTTGTGGCGGGCGAGAACCTGCTTCGTCGATGTTGGCGGCGCATGTGCGGAATCGCCCATGAAGGTGACCGGAGTCAGCGCCTGGAAGCCGTAGCCGGCCAGCGCCGGGACGCTGGCGAAGCGCTGCTGCGCGCGGGCAGTCGCGCCAATGAGCATGTTGGCGCGGTCATAGGCATAGGCCGTGACATTGCTGCCGCCTTCGTTGTCGGTGCAGACATAGGCATTGTTCCAGACGCCGCAATGCGGATAGTCGTTCTGCGTCGGTGTCGAGAAGCCGTAGAACCACCAGCCGCCGGAGACCGGGTTTTCCGTCTTGGAAATATAGATGCACATCTTCGCCGTGGACGAAGTGCCGCCCATCTCGAGCAGGAACCAGCGATTGGCGAGCCGGTCGAAGAGGACGATCGGATCGCTGACCGAGGTGGCGCAGCCATCGCCGCTCGGCGCGAGCGACTTGAACGTGGTCGGGCCGGCCAGCTTGGTGCCGGACTTGTCGTAGATCGTGAAGGTTGTTCCGCTGCTGCCATTGACGCCGTAGACGATGTAGTTGGCGCTGACGTCGACCACCGGATCGCCGGGGGAGACGCCGGTCGAAGCATTGTTGATGCTGACGCGGGTTTGCGAGGGGCTTCGCAGAGTCAACGGCGAGGCATTGTCGTCCCACATCTTCTGCAGCTCGGGCAGGCCGTCGGGCGCGGTCTGCAACCAGCTTGGTGCGGCGCTGTTGACGTGCTGGGGCGGAAAGAACTGGCGCTTGTGTGCTTCCTTGATGGCCATGCCCGGGCGCCAGCTGGCGGCCGTGGGCAAGTCGCGCAGGTCGACGTCGATGCTGACGGCACTGACCGGTTCGCCGATCTGCACGCCATTCGCGGCGGTGGCTTCAAACGTGTCTGCTGCGGGCGCTGGCAATGCCAGCAGCAGGCTCAACAGGACTATCGGAATTCTGCAATTCTGGAACTTCATCGTGAAATCCTCATGCGTCTTCTGGATCGTTGGATTCTCAGGCGCCATCGACGGTGTCGTGACGATGGCGGTCAGGGCTGATCAATCGCTGTCGGTATCCGCTTGCTCGTCTTCGTCGACGGGCTTTCCATTCACTGTGGTAAATCCTGTCCAGCGCAGCAGGCGGATCTCGCCGCGCCGGCTTTCAACAATAACGTCGGCTTTTCCTTCGCCGATTTGCGCGGTTGCGCGCTTGTTCGGTTCCTGTCCCCGCAGGTTTTCCACGTGCAGGGAAAACTCCGTGGCAAAGGCCGCCGATGTCGACAATTCGAGGTTTGCATCGAGCTCGTCGCTGACCGCAAGGACGATGGATCCGGTGCTCGTGGCCAGATGCTGGCGCGAACCCGGCGGCGCACGCAGGAGCGAGGCTTCAATCGTTCCCGGCCCGGTTTCGGCGTTGATGCTGCCGCTGGTGCCGCGGATGGCGATGTTGCCGCGGGCGCTGCGCAGGTCGATATCGGCGCGGATGCCGCGGCTTTCGATGACGCCGCTTTCGGTGCGTACCTGGACGTTGTGGCCAAGCGGCACGAAGACGACGAGGTCGAGGCGTTGGCCTTCGGCAATCAGGGTATCGACGGGAAGTCGCGGGGCGATGCGGTATATGCCATCGACCACGCCGGGCTGCAGCAGGATGGCCGCCGCCTGTTGCGGCTGTTGTGCGAGGGTGTTGATTTCCAGCTCATCCTGGTAGCCGCCAAAGCGCAGGCGCACATCGCCATACGGGTTGTCGACGCTGACTGCCTGGCCGCTGCCCAAGCGTGCCGAGAAATCCTGACGGATGAGTTCACCGGCCGCCGCGGCTGCCACGGGTTCAGCGGGCGGATCGGCAGCTTGCGTCGAAACCGGGCGCGGCAGCGAGGCACAGCCACAGATGCCGAGAAGAAAACTGGCAAGCAGGAAAACTCGCAAAGTGCGCGTCCCATCGATTCCACAGCCGTTCGCGCAATGTCCGCAGGCAAGTTGCCCGTGGTCCCCTCATGGCGCTTTGGCGTTGTCGATATCAGTCGCAAGACTGATGTCGATCCCGACCCCGGGCGGATAATGCATAGTCGGAGGCGACCTTGCAAGCGGATTCGCAATTGCTGCCGTGAATGCCACCCGCGGTGCGGGCAATGTGCGCTTGCCTGAAAAGAAAGTGGGGTCGAATCTTTCGATTCGACCCCACCGGGGCGCGCAGGGGAGAGATCTGCGCGTTTGCCGGCCAGTCGTTTGGGCGACCGGCTTCTCGGGAACGCTGCTATTTCGAGATGTCGACGTCCTTGGTTTCCGGCAGGAACAGGGTGCCGATCACCAGGGTCATCACGGCGATGACTATCGGGTACCACAAACCCTGGTAGATGTTGCCGGTGGCCGCGACCAGGGCAAACGAGATGGTCGGCAGGAACCCGCCAAACCAGCCGTTGCCGATGTGATACGGCAGGCTCATCGAGGTGTAGCGGATGCGTGTCGGGAACAGTTCGACGAGCCAGGCCGCGATCGGCCCGTAGACCATGGTCACGTAGATCACCAGGATGGTCAGCAGCACCAGCAGCATCGGTTGGTTGATGCGCGCGGGATCGGCTTTCTCCGGATAACCGGCCGAGGTCATGGCCGCCTTCAGTTCGCCGTTGAAGCGGTCCGCTTCGGCCTTGGCTGCATCGCCGGACAGGCCCGAGGCCTCGTACGAGGCGACTGTCGTCGAGCCGATCTTGATGCTCGCCACCGTGCCGGCCGGCACCGCCTCATTCGAGTACGGCGTGCCGCCACGGGCCAGCGCGCTCTTGGCGATATCGCAGGAGGTCGTGAACTTGCTCGTGCCGACCGGGTTGAACTGGAAGCTGCAGGCGGATGGATCGGCGACCACGACAACGGGACTGGTTTGCGCAGCCGCCTCGATGGCCGGATTGCCGTAGTGGGTCAGTCCCTTGAATATCGGGAAATAGGTAACCGCCGCCAGCAGGCAGCCCAGCATGATGATCGGTTTGCGTCCGATCTTGTCCGACAGCCAGCCAAAGAAGATGAAGAAGGGCGTGCCGAGGGCCAGCGCACCGGCAATCAGCAGGTTTGCCGTGATTGGTTCGATCTTCAGCGTCTGCGTGATGAAGAACAGCGCATAGAACTGGCCGGCGTACCAGACCACCGCCTGCCCCGCGGTTGCGCCGAGCAGGGCGAGCAGGACGACGCGGCTGTTGCGGGTCAGGAAACTCTCGGTCAGCGGTGCCTTGGAAGTCTTGCCTTCGTTCTTCATCTGCTGGAACAGCGGCGATTCGGCCAGTTGCAGGCGGATCCACACCGAGATCATCAGCAGCACGAAGGAAAGCAGGAACGGGATGCGCCAGGCCCAGGCTTCAAACGCATCCTTGCCGAAGTAGTAGCGACAGCCGAGGATGATCAACAGCGAGAGGAACAGGCCGAGCGTGGCCGTGGTCTGGATGAAGCTCGTGTACAGGCCACGTTTGCCATTGGGCGCGTGTTCGGCGACATAGGTGGCCGCTCCGCCGTACTCGCCGCCCAGCGCCAGGCCCTGCAGCAGTCGCAGGGTTATCAGCATGATTGGCGCGGCGACGCCGATCGACGCGTAGGTCGGCAATACGCCCACCAGGAAGGTCGAAAGACCCATGATGACGATGGTGACGAGGAAGGTGTACTTGCGCCCGATCATGTCGCCGAGGCGGCCGAACAGCAGCGCGCCAAACGGACGCACGGCAAAGCCGGCGGCGAAGGCGAGCAGGGCGAAGATGAAGCCGCTGGTCGGATTCAACGCCGTGAAGAACTGCTTGGCGATGATCGCGGCGAGCGAGCCGTAGAGGTAGAAGTCATACCACTCGAATACCGTGCCGAGGCTGGATGCGAAGATGACTCTCTTGTGACCCCGGGTCAGGGACGCGGACTGTGCAGTTGTTGCGTTGGCCATGATCGGATTCCCCTCAGAATGAGTACTTGGTCGTGAACTGCAGGCGGGTCAGCGAACCATCGACTCCGCTTTCCAGCTCGCGATTGGCGCGCATCAGTTCGACACCGACATCAAGCTTGGGCATCGGCGAATAGAACAGGTTGACGCGGAAGCTCTGCACCGACTTGTTGACCGCGGTTCCGGTCAGGTCGATCGGGTTGTCGTACTGGCTGCGTGCAAAGACCAGATTGCTGCGCAACTTTGGCGACCAGGCATGACGCCAGGCGAGGTAGCCGGCGAATCCGCCGATGGCATCAAGGTTGCCATCCGCGCTCACCGCGGTATCACCGGTCACGGCGAGGCCGACGTAGCGGCTCATGCCATCACCTGCAGTGACCTGGTAACGCAGGTCGTCATGCGCGCCGAGCACCCACTTGCCGCCGACGGTGAAGGCAAATGCGCCTTCGCTGTCGTTTGCTGCCGGCGTGGTTCCCGAAGCGGCGCGATCGATTTCCAGGCTGCGCAACAGTGCGCCGACGCCAAAACTGCCCCAGTCGCCCTTCCAGCCGTAGCGCAAGGTCAGATCCGGCAGCGCACCGCGATCGGAAGCAACACCACCGCCACCGCCGTTTGGAATGATGAGCGTTTCCGGATTCTCCAGGGCCGCGGAGAAGCCGCCATTGGTGTAGCGCACCTGCGCCTGGCGCACGAAGATCACGCCATCGGTCGGGCCGATGAAATCGACCGTGTCGGGCAGGGCCGCGGTATCCATGAAGTTCGACCAGGTCTGGCCGGCCAGCCAGTGGTTCCAGTAGGCGTAGGCATGCCGCACGGTGACGCCGTAGGTGTTGGTCGAGGTCTGGTTGCCGAGCGCGTTGCCGAAGAAATCCATCTCGAGGAAGGCACCGGCCTTGTCACCGCCTTCGGTGACAGTGTCGATGCCGACATTGAAGCGCGAGAACTTGGCGTGCGCGTCATAGACGGCATCGGAACTGTTGCCGCCGACCGGCGTTTGCCCCGGGATATACAGGGCGCGACCGGTGGCACCATCGGCAAGCATGCCGTCGTGGGCCTTGGTGATCATGAAATCGGCCTTGACGAAGCCGCCGACCTTGAGCGTTGTTCCGCTTGGTGATCCCGGCGTCAGCGTGGTCAGCTGGATCGGCAGTTTGCCGGCAGGCAGGGCTGCCGGTGCCGCTGCTGGCGCCGCGCGTTGAGCACGGATTTCCGAGGCCAGTTGCTGCAGTTGTGCTTCGAGATCGTTGATGCGCTGTTCAAGGGCCTGTTCTCTTGCCTCATCGGCCATGGCAATGCCAGGCAGGGCCATAAGGCATCCGAGTGACAAGGCCGACAAGCGCAATCCGACGTACTTCTTCATGATCATGGTGGCACTCCTCCCCATTGGTGGCGATGGGAGAATGCTGAGAATTTCGTTCAGCGGCCATTAGCCATTCGTCTATACGCGACCAAAGTCGAGTGGGCAATCACGCGGCCGCGCTACGTGGCATGATCGCAAGCGCGTTCCGTTGATTGCCCTTGAGGAGGCGACCATGTCAAAACTCTATCCCGTGCCTGCCGCTTTCGCCGCGAATGCCCGCATCAACAAGGCCGGATATGCGCAGATGTACGCCGAGTCGATTGCCGATCCGGACAAGTTCTGGGGGCGTGTCGGCCAGCGTCTCGACTGGATCAAGCCCTACACCAGGGTCAGCGATGTCTCCTTCGATGCGAGCGACCTGCACGTGCGCTGGTACGAGGACGGCATGCTCAACGTTTCGGCGAACTGCCTCGATCGCCATCTGGCGACGCGTGGCGACAAGATCGCGCTGATCTGGGAAGGCGACAATCCCGCTGAATCGCGCCGCATCAGTTATCGCGAGCTGCATGCCGAGGTCTGCAAGGCCGCCAACATGCTCAGCAATCTTGGCGTGCGCAAGGGCGATCATGTCGCCATCTACCTGCCGATGATTCCCGAGGTGGCCGTGGCCATGCTCGCCTGCACGCGCATCGGCGCGGTGCACACCATCGTCTTTGGCGGCTTCTCGCCGGATTCCCTGGCCAGCCGCATCGCTGATTGCCAATGCAAGCTGGTGATCACCGCCGACGAGGGCCTGCGTGGCGGCAAGTCGATTCCACTCAAGGTCAATGTCGATGCGGCGTTGCAGCGCCCGAACACCAATTGCGTGGAAACCGTGGTCGTGGTCCGTCGCACGGGTGGCTCCATCGACATGCAGGTGCCGCGTGATCGCTGGTGGCACGCCTTGATGGAAGGACAATCCGAGCAGTTCGAAGCGGTTGCCTGCGAAGCCGAGCATCCGCTGTTCATTCTCTATACCTCGGGCTCGACCGGCGCGCCGAAAGGCGTGCTGCACACGACCGGGGGCTACCTCGTCTACATCAGCTATACGCACGAATGCGTGTTCGACCTGCGCGAGGACGATGTGTTCTGGTGCACCGCCGACGTCGGCTGGGTGACCGGACACAGCTACACGGTGTATGGTCCGCTGGCCAATGGCGCGACCTCGGTGATGTTCGAAGGCGTGCCGAACTATCCGGACAGCTCGCGTTTCTGGCAGGTGGTCGACAAGCACAAAGTGACCATCTTCTACACGGCACCGACCGCGATCCGCGCGCTGATGCGCGAGGGCGAGGAGCCGGTGAAGAAATCCTCGCGCGCCAGCATCCGCCTGCTCGGCTCGGTTGGCGAGCCGATCAATCCCGAGGCCTGGGAGTGGTATTACCGCGTCGTTGGCGAAGAGCGCTGCCCGATCGTCGACACCTGGTGGCAGACCGAAACCGGCGGCATCCTCATTTCGCCGATCGCCGGTGCCACCGATCTCAAACCCGGATCGGCGACGCTGCCGTTCTTCGGCGTCAAGCCGGCCATCGTCGATGCCAATGGCGTGGTGCTGGAAGGCGTCGCCGAAGGCAACCTGGTCCTGACCGGTTCATGGCCCGGCCAGATGCGCACCGTGTATGGCGATCACGAACGCTTCATCAACACCTATTTCCGCACCTATACGGGCAGCTATTTCACCGGTGACGGCGCGCGCCGCGATGAAGATGGCTATTACTGGATTACCGGGCGCGTCGATGACGTGATCAATGTTTCCGGCCATCGCCTGGGTACGGCCGAAGTCGAGAGTGCCCTGGTCGCGCATCCGGATGTGGCCGAGGCGGCCGTGGTCGGTTGCCCGCACGACATCAAGGGCCAGGGCATCTACGCCTATGTGACGCTCAGGGCCGAGGTCGAACCCAGCGAGGCATTGCGCAAGGAACTGGTCGCCTGGGTGCGCAAGGAAATCGGCCCGATTGCCTCGCCCGACCATTTGCAATGGGCTCCCGGCCTGCCGAAGACGCGCTCGGGCAAGATCATGCGCCGCATCCTGCGCAAGATTGCCGAAAACGCGCCCGAGCAGATGGGCGACATCTCGACCCTGGCCGATCCATCGGTGGTCAAGAGCCTGGTCGATGAACGCCTGATCAGGGAATGAGCCGATCCTGCCGCGAGCTGTTGCCTGCCGCGGCAAAGGTGGGGGCAGCGGCTTTGCATGAAGCACGGGAGCGGTGCACGGAGTCGTGATCGCAATGCCTGAAATCCTCATTGCCGACGATCATCCACTGTTTCGCGACGCGCTGAGCCGCGCCGCGGCGCAGGCCTTGCCTGCCGTGGAACTGTTCCAGGCCGACAGCGTGCCGGCACTGCTGGCCCTGGTCGAATCGCACGCGAATGCCGACCTGCTGCTGCTCGACTTGCAGATGCCCGGGGCGCGCGGCTTTTCCGCCCTGGCACATCTGCGTGGCCACTATCCGCAATTGCCGGTGATCATCGTTTCCGCGCATGAGGAGGCGGACGTCGCGCGGCGCGCGCTGGCCCATGGTGCCGCTGGCTATGTGCCGAAATCGATGGCGGGCGAGAACATCGTGGAGGCGATCCATGCCGTGCTCGACGGCGAAGTCTGGCTGCCGAGCCAGTTGAGCGGCGGTTCGGCCGAGTTGCGCGGCAGCGAAGCGGTGCTGGCCGGGCGCATCGCCGAACTGACCCCGCACCAGTTCCGCGTCCTCGGCATGGTTGCCGATGGCCTGTTGAACAAGCAGATCGCCTACGAGCTCGGTGTTTCCGAAGCAACTATCAAGGCGCACATGACCGCGATCATGCGCAAGCTCGGCTGCAACAATCGCACCCAGGTTGCCCTCGCCGCCAGCCAGTTGACACTTGATCCGGGCAATGTGATCGCGGTCGACGAATAGTCGCCGGCAAGCCTCATTCCTCGATTGGCGCGAGCGGCTGCGCCCGATCCGCATCACCCGCCTCGCCCGCCTGGCCTTGCCCATCCGCCGCACTTGCCGCCGGCGCGGATTCCTCGCCCTCCTCGTCGGCTTCGGCCGGGCGCCGGGAAAATGCCGAGAGCAAGGCGCGCAACGCGCCCGGGCGGATCGGCTTGAGCAGCACGCTGAGGCCGAGATCGCGGGCGCGCTGCTTGAGTTCGGGGCTGCCGTCGGCGGTGATCAGCGCGGCCGGCGCTTTCGTGCCGTTGAGCCGACGCAGTTCGGCGAGCACGTCCATGCCGTTGATGCCGCTGTCCAGGTGCAGATCGATCAGGATCAGGTCCGGGTTGCGCCGGCGCAAAGCCTGCAAGGCCTCGTCCCGGTTGGTGGCAAGGTCGCAGCTGAGTCCCCAGCGTGAGAGCAGGGCGGTCATGCCTTCGAGGATGCTCGGTTCGTTGTCCACGCACAGCACATGCAGGGCGGGCATGAGGCCAAGCACCGGCGTCGGCCTGCTTGGCAGCGGTTCGCCGCGCACGCGCATGGCGACGAAGGGCACCTCGACCGAGAAGCAGCTGCCCGAGCCGGGCCAGGAACGCACGGCGAGGCGATGATCGAGGATGCGTGCAATGCGCTCGCAGATGGCCAGGCCGAGGCCGAGGCCATGCTCGCCCCAGGGTGAGCTTCCCTCGACGCGATGGAACTCGTCGAAGATGCGCTCCAGATGCTCGGCACTGATGCCCGGGCCGGTGTCCCAGACTTCGATGCGCACGTGATCGCCACGATGGCGCAGGCCAAGGACAACGCGACCACTGCGCGTGTAGCGCAAGGCATTGGTGCAGAAGTTCTGCAGGATCCTGCGCATCAGGTTGGGATCCGTATGCACGATCGCGCGGCTGGCGACGACCCTGAACTCCAGTCCGCGGCGCTGCGAGAGCAGCACGAATTGCTGCTGCAGTGGCGCGACCAGTTCCTCGAAGGCAATGTCGACTTTTTCCGAACGGTACTTTCCGGCATCCAGTCGCGATGATTCAAGCAGCGATTCAAGGAGGACTTCGGCAACACGGAATGCGGTATCGATGCGCTCGGCCAGTTGCCCGGATTCCTTATCCAGCGCGGGCTGCTGTCGCAGTGCCGTGGTGAACAGGCGCGCCGCATTCAGCGGTTGCAGCAGGTCGTGGCTGGCGGCGGCAAGGAATCGCGATTTCGACAGGTTGGCCGCCTGCGCCTCCAGCTTCGCCTGCTCCTGCGCTTCGAGCGCGTGCGACAGCTCGGAAGTGCGCGACGCCACGCGTTGTTCGAGCGTCTCGTTGGCTTCGATCAGCGCCCTTTCCACCTGCTTGTAGTCGGTGACATCGGTGAACGTGGTGACGAAGCCGCCGCCCGGCAATTGCTGGCCGCGCATTTCCAGCACGCGGCCGTCGGCGCGTGCGCGGGTGAACACATGGGCGGTGCCCAGGCGCATGTGGCGAAGGCGCTTCTGCACGTGCTCATCGACATCGCCCGGGCCGCAATCGCCACGCTCGGCGTTGTAGCGGATCAGGTCGGCAATTGGCCGACCAACGTAGACCAGCCCGCTTGGGTAATCGAACATCTCTATGTAGCGGCGGTTCCAGGAGACCATGTGCATCTGCGCATCGACCACGCTGATGCCTTGCGAGATGTTCTCGAGGGTGTTGGTAAGCAGTTCGCGGTTGAAGCGCAGTTCTTGCGAGGCATCGTCGAGCAGGGCCGCGGCCTCGCTGAAATCGAGGCCGGTTCCACGCAGCGCCGTGGTCAGCATGCGCCGCGCCGAGGCAGAACCGATGGCAGCCGCAAGCGCGCGTTCGGCATGCTGGAACAGCAGCCGATCGGCCGTGCCACTCTCGCTGATCGGCTTGCCGGCGGCGAGGACGTACTCCTCGAACATGCGGTTCGCGTTGCGTTCGCCGAGGATGCGTCCGACGATCATGCGCAGGTCGGCGACACTGACCCGGCCACCCCAATCCGACATCGTGCTGGCGCTGCGTTCCGCGTCGATATCCAGGAAACGCGCCGCGCGCAGGCGCTCCTCGATCGACGGACGAAAGCGCAGCGAGACAAACACGCAGGCGGCGATATTGACCATCAACGACCAGAACGTGCCGTGCGTGATCGAATCCCAGCCGCTCAGGTTGAACAAGGCATGCGGACGCAGCCAGTCGAGGCCAAAGGGGCCGTCTTGCACCCAATGGCTGTCGTACCAGCCGGCCATCGCCATGTTTGGCAGCAGCAAGGTGTACAGCCACAAGCCGAAACCGAGCATGAGGCCGATCAGCACGCCCTTGCGGCTGGCCCCTCGCCAGTAGAGTCCGGCGATGATCGCCGGGGCGAACTGGGCCACGGCGGCAAAGGCGAGCAGGCCGATCGAGGCAAGGCCCTGGGTATGCGTGATGGCGCGGTAATAGGCGAGAGCCAGGAAGGCCAGGCCGATGATGGCAACGCGACGGATGCCGAGCACGATCGAGGAAAGATCATGGCGTTGTTCCAGTTTCAATGCGCGGATGCGCAGCAGGGCCGGCATGATCAGGTCGTTGGAGATCATCGTCGCCAGCGCCACCGAGGCGACGATGACCATGCCGGTCGCCGCCGAGAAACCGCCAACATAGGCGAGGATGGTCAGGGCCGACTGGTCATGCACCAGCGGCAGCCACAGCAACCACGCGTCGGGCGGCAACGTGGTGCCGGCGGCAACCGTGCGTCCGGCGTTGACGATCGGCAGCACGAGCACGCAGATCACCAGCAGATAGACTGGAAACAGGCGACGACTCTTGCGTACGTCGGCCGGGTTCTCGCATTCGACGACGCCGACCTGGAACTGACGCGGCAGGCAGAACATGGCGGTGAAGGCCAGCAGGGTCTGCGCGAAGAATCCCGCTGGCAGGCCGTCGCGGACAATTTCCTCGACGAGATCCATTGACGGACTGGCGACCGTCCACGGAATCTGCAGGGCGAAGATGCCGATGGCGACGAAGGCGATCAGCTTGATTGCCGATTCCGCGGCGATGGCCAGCATCATGCCGTGATGGTGTTCGGTGGCATCGATGCGTCGCGTGCCGAAGAGGATGGAGAACAAGGCCAGTTGCATGGCCACGTAGAACGCGGAATCGCTGAGCAGCGGTGCCGACGCGCCCGATTGCGGGTGTCCGCTGAGGACGCTGATGCTCAAGGCCACGGCCTTGAACTGCAGGGCGATGTAGGGAATGGCCGCGGTCACCGCGATCAAGGTCACCAGCGCGCCCAGGGCGTTTGATTTGCCAAAACGCGAACTGATGAAATCGGCGATCGAGGTGATGTTGTTGGCCTTGGCGACGCGGGTCAGGCGTTCGATCATGCCGCTGCCAAACAGGAACAGCAGGATCGGGCCAAGATAGATGGGCAGGAACGAAAGACTCGACTTCGCGGCGCTGCCGACGGCGCCATAGAACGTCCAGGACGAGCAGTACACGGCCAGCGCGAGGCTGTAGACAATCGGTCGCAGTGCCGGACGCGAGGGGTAGAGCGGGCGCGAATCGCCGAAATAGGCAATGCCGAAGAGCATGGCCACGTAGGCCAGCGAAACCAGCATGAGGATCCAGCCAGCAATCACGGTCGGGCTCCGCGCACCCGGTGTGGGTGACCCCGGCCTACAGACTTGACCGGGACGTGCACGGCGTCAAGCGCTGACCGGCGTTGCCGACGCCCTGGCGAATTTCCAGTTCATGGGCAGGCTGGACAAGTGCAGCGCATCCACCTGCTTCGTGGCGCGCTTCGACGGCGAATGCAATGGCTGCCGAAACGTGCCCGGAAGGCGCCGGGCTTTGCGCAATCCGGGCGGCGGATGCGCTGCGCTCATCCGCCCTGCGCATGCCGATGTGCACTCAGTCGCGGCGTTCCTGGCTTGCCGTGACTGCCGCTTTCGCCACCATCGATGTGGTCTTGTCGCCCTTGCGCCGTTCCTGCGCGATCTGCGTGCCATGCACGATGAAATAGATGTTCTCGGCGATGTTGGTCGCGTGATCGCCGATGCGCTCGATGTTCTTGGCCATGAACAGCAGGTGCGTGCAGGCGGTGATGTTGCGCGGATCTTCCATCATGTAGGTCAGCAACTCGCGGAAGATGCCGGTGTACAGGGCATCCAGTTCCTCGTCCCGCGCCCAGGCGAGCAGGGCGCGATCGGCATCCCGGTCGCGGTAGGCGAGCAATACCTCGCTGATGATTTCGCTGGCGATCTTGCCGAGTCGCGGCATGCTGATCACCGGGCGCACCTGGTCGACGCGATTGAGGGCAAGGGCGCGCTTGGCGACGTTGGCCGCGTAGTCGCCGATGCGCTCGATATCCGAGGAAATGCGCAGTGCCGCCAGCACCTCGCGCAGGTCGCGGGCAATCGGCTGGCGCAGGGCGAGCAGGCGGATCACATCCTGGCTGATTTCGTTCTCCAGCTCGTCGATGGCCTTGTCGCTGGCGATGATGCGCTCGGCGGCATCGCTGTCGCGCTCGATGACGGCGGTGATCGCGGCCTCGAGTTCGACCAGGGCAAGGTTGCCCATGCGCTGGATTTCGCCGGTCAGGCGGTTGAGTTCCTCGTCATAGCTTTTCACGATGTGTTCGCCGGGTAGGGACATGATCTGCTCCTCAGCCGAAACGGCCGGTAATGTAATCCTCGGTCTGCTTCTTCGCCGGTTGCGTGAAGAGCTTTTCCGTTTCGCCGAATTCGATCATCTCGCCGAGATACATAAAGGCGGTGAAATCCGAGCAGCGCGCGGCCTGCTGCATGTTGTGGGTGACGATGGCAATGGTGAATTCATCGGCAAGTTCGGCGATCAACTGCTCGATCTTGCTGGTCGCAATCGGATCGAGCGCGGAAGTCGGCTCATCCAGCAGCAGGACCTGGGGCTTCAGGGCCACCGCGCGCGCGATGCACAGGCGTTGCTGCTGGCCGCCGGACAGTCCGAGCGCACTCTGCCTGAGCTTGTCCTTGACCTCATCCCACAAGGCACCCTGGCGCAGTGCCTCTTCGACGCGCGCATCCATCTCGGCCTTGCCGAGCTTTTCGTAATGGCGGATGGCGTAGGCGATGTTCTCGTAGATCGACATCGGGAATGGCACGGGTTTCTGGAACACCATGCCGACCTTGCTGCGCAGGCGGTTCAGCGAGTATTTCGGATCGAGGATGTTCTCGCCATCGAGCAGCACCTCGCCCTCGGCGCGCTGGTTTGGATAGATCGAGTAGATGCGGTTGAAGATGCGCAGCAGGGTCGACTTGCCGCAACCGGACGGCCCGATCAGGGCGGTCACGCGACGCTCGGCGATATCGAGATTGACGTCCTTGATCGCCTGGAAGCGGTCGTAGAAGAAATCGAGGCTCCTCGCGCTCATCTTCGGCTGCTTGCCGACTTCGGTTTCGCGGCGGGCCGAGCTCACGGTCGGCGCCGACATGGCAAATGTCAGGTCACTCATGGCGGGATTTGTTCCTAGAAAGAATGGCTCGCGCGATCAGGCTCAGCACCAGGACGAAAAAGGTCAGCACCAGGGCGCCGGCCCAGGCCAGGGATTGCCAGTTCTCGTAGGGGCTGGCGGTGAACTGGTTCATCACCACCGGCACGCTGGCCATCGGCTGGGTCAGGTCGGTGCTCCAGTACTGGTTGCCGAACGAGGTGAAGAGCAGCGGTGCGGTCTCGCCGCTGATGCGCGCCAGGGCAAGGATGATGCCGGTGACGATGCCGGGGGCGGCACCGCGATAAAGCACCTGCACGATCACTTTCCATTGCGGCACGCCCAATGACAGCGCCGCCTCGCGCATCTGCGCAGGCACCAGGCGCAGCATCTCGTCGGTGGTGCGCACGATCACCGGCAGGACGATGAAAGCCAGCGACAGCGCACCGGCAATGGCCGAAAAGCCGCCGCCCATCTGCGCGACGACCAGCGTGTAGACAAACAGGCCGAGCACGATCGATGGCGCGGAAAGCAGGATGTCGTTGACGAAACGGATGACCAGGCCAATGCGGCGCACGCCGGCGTATTCGGCCAGCCAGGTGCCGGCGGCGATGCCGAGCGGCGTGCCGATGAGGATGGCGATGCCGCACATCATCATGCTGCCGTAGAAGGCATTGGCGAGGCCGCCGGCTTCCTGCGGTGGCGGCGTGTTTTGCGTGAACAGGGCAATGTTGATGGAACCGATGCCCTTGCTGATCGTCGTCCACAGGATCCAGGTCAGGAAAAACAAGCCGAAAACGGCCGCCGCGCAGGACAGCACGATGGCAACGCGATTGATGATGGTGCGCCGACGATAGAGGCGCTCGGCGACGCGTGACGCATTCGCGCTACTGGTGGCCGTGTTCATTGCAGACCCTCGCGTCGTTGCAGTTGCATCAGCATCAGGCGTGCAATCGCCAGCACCACGAAAGTGACGATGAAAAGGACAAAGCCGAGCAGGAGCAGGGCCGAGCGATAGGTGTCGGTGGCCTCGGCGAAATCATTCGCGATCAAGGCGGCGATGGTGGTGCCGGGTTCGAGCAGGGACAACGAAAAGCGCACCGTGTTGCCGACCACATAGGCAACCGCCATCGTTTCGCCAAGGGCGCGACCGAGGCCAAGGAAGACGCCGCCGATCACCGCCGATTTGGTGTAGGGCAGGACCACGTCCCAGACGACTTCCCACTTGGTCGCGCCGAGCGCGTAGGCGGATTCCTTGAGCCGCGTCGGCACCGTGACGAAGACATCGCGCATGACCGATGAAACAAACGGGATGACCATGATGGCGAGGACGAAGCCCGCGGTGAGCATGCCGATGCCGATGGGCGGCCCCTGGAACATCGGGCCGATCAGCGGCAGGGTGCCGAGATGATCACTCAGCCACGGCGTGACGTGCTCGGTCATCACCGGGACCAGCACGAACAGGCCCCACATGCCGTAGATGATCGAGGGAATGCCGGCGAGCAATTCAATGGCCGAGCCGACCGGACCACGCAGCCAGGCCGGTGCGATTTCAGTCAGGTACAGGGCAATGCCGAAACTCACCGGCACGGCGATGAGCATGGCGATGGCGGCGGTGACCAGGGTTCCGAAGATCGGGATCAGCGCGCCATAGCGGTTTTCCACCGGATTCCATTCGGTGGAGAAGAAAAAGCGCCAGCCTTCCTGGGCGAGGACCTCGCGGCCACCCCAGAGCATCGACAGCGCGGCACCGGCGAGGGCAATCAGGACAAGGAACGCGGCGAAGGCAAGCAGGTAGCTGAAACCCTTGTCCTGGAGTTCGTCACGGCGGGAGCGGGGCCGAGGCACCGAATCGCGAGCTGCAATCGTCGTCATGTGGAGACCAGGGTAGAAAGATCCCGCGGGCAGCTGCCCGCAACAACCGGGATGAGCAATTCGGGCTGCCGATTATGTCAGCCCGGCCCGATTTCCTGAAACAGCAGACAAGCAACGCCCCCGGGAGAATCATCGTCCCGGGGGCGTTGCCGAGATGCCGATTACTTGATGCGGTTGGCCCAGTAGGCCTCGATCTGCTTGACCAGGCTGTCCGGAAGCGGCACGTAGTCCAGCGCGGAAGCCTGCGACTTGCCGTTCTCGTAGGCCCAGGTGAAGAACTCGCGAGCGGCCTTGGCGCGCTCGGCATCCTTGGCCTGTGCGTGCATGAGGATGAAGTTCGTGGCGCTGATCGGCCACGATCCGTCACCCGGGGCATTGGTGATGATCAGGCTGAAATCGGTGGCATTGGTCCAGTCGGCGCTGGCCGCGGCCGCAGCGAACGACTCGGCACTTGGCGCGATGAACTTGCCGGCGGCATTCTGCATCAGCGCGAACGACATCTTGTTCTGCAGGGCGAAGGACAGCTCCACATAGCCGATCGCATTCTTGATCTGCTTGACGTAGGCGGCGACGCCTTCGTTGCCCTTGCCGCCAAGACCCACCGGCCACTGCACCGACGTGCCTTCACCGACCTTTTCCTTCCACTCCGGGCTGACCTTGGACAGGTAGTTGACGAAGTTGAAGGTGGTGCCGGAGCCATCCGAGCGGTGCACGATGGTGATCTTGCCGTCCGGCAGGGCCAGACCTTCATTGATCGAGGCGATGGCCGGATCGTTCCACTTGGTGACCTTGCCGAGGAAGATGTCGGCCAGCAACGGGCCGGTGAGCTTCAGCTTGCCGGCATCGATTCCGGCGACATTGACGACAGGAACGACGCCGCCGATCACCGACGGAAACTGGATCAGGCCCGCTTCGGCCAGTTCCTTCGGGTCCAGCGGCTTGTCCGAAGAACCGAAATCGACCGTGCCAGCCTTGATCTGGGCAATGCCGCCGCTGGAGCCGATGGACTGGTAGTTGATCTTGTTCTGCGTGGCCGTGTTGTAGTCAGCAGACCACTTGGACATCAACGGAAAGACGAACGATGCGCCGGCACCGGTCACTTCCGCGGCCTGCGCCGCACCGACACTCGCGGCGATCGCGATGATCGCCGTACTCAACCTGATGGAAAGTTTCACGCGGGCAACTCCTTGAGGATGTGCTGTGGAGGCGCACTTTGTAACCGCTCAAGGTTGCAGGTTTGTGACAGGGCGGGAATCAATCCCCACTGATATACGCGGGGCCTTTGCCCACGGTCTTTTCGTAGACGCCCTTGCCGGCGCGCCTGTACTGGGTGAACCCGTGTTTGCCGGCATGGCTTTCGCTGGTGCGGTGGGCTTGGCCGGATATGACTTGCGGGGCGCTGATGATGCGGTGGATGGGCGTGCCGCATTCGGGACAGGCGCTCAGGGCTGGATCGGCTAGGCGCTGCAGCAGGTCGAATCCATCGCGGCAGAAATCGCAGCCAGCATGATCCGGGAGGTATTGATGGATGGGCATGGCTGCAAGGATGCGGGCGGGCGTTGCCTGAATCAATCGGCTGCGGGCATGGTCTGCTCGATGTCCGGTTCGGCATTGGCTCCGGTCAGGTCCGACATGTGTTTCCAGCGGTTGACGATCTTGCAGAACAGTTCGGCCGTGCGCTCGGTGTCATAAACGGCCGAGTGCGCCTCGCTGGCATTCCAGCTGACGCCCGAGGCGGCAACGGCACGGGCCAATACGGTCTGGCCGTAGGCGAGACCGGCCAGGGTCACCGTATCGAAATTGCTGAACGGGTGGAACGGATTGCGCTTGTGGCCGGTGCGGCGCACGGCGGCATTGAGAAAGCTGAGGTCAAAGCCGGCGTTGTGGCCGACGAGGATGGCGCGCTGGCAATCGGCGGCGCGCAAGGCCGCCCGCACCGGGGCGAACACATGATCGAGCGCGGCACGTTCTTCCCGCGCATTGCGGAACGGGTGATCGACATCGATGCCGGTGATTTCAAGGGCGCGTGGATCGAGGTTGGCGCCGGGAAACGGCTCGACATGCGTGGAAACCGGGGCATGCGGAAACACGAATCCCTGCGCATCCATGCCGATCACGACCACGGCGATCTCCAGCAGGGCATCGCGTTCGCAATCGAAACCACCGGTTTCGACATCGACGACGACAGGGAGGAAACCGCGGAATCGCTCGGCGATCCGCGTCACGGAGGTGGTTTCGGGCATGCCGGAAGGATAGCCGATTGGCGTGCCTGCCGGGGGATGCGGCTGCAGCCACGCCGCCTGCCGTGTCTTCGCGTCGGGCGCGAGGCGCGCAGGAGTGTGCTATCGCGCCATCAGGCGGGCCGGGGCACGCCTGATCGGGCAACTGCAACAATTGTGTTGCCGGCCTGCAATGTTCCCGTAATGGAACGTCAATAACCTGCGCCGCCATGGCAGCCCGCCGTGGTGCCTTCCAGCCTGTCCCCACATCAAGAGAAAACCCACATGAAACGCGTTGCACACCGCCTGCTTGCTGTTGCGATTGTTTCCACACTGGCCGCCCAGGCCCAGGCCGAAGTCGCCCTTGATGTCATCGGCGACTATGAGGTCAGTTTCGAAGGCCTCGTGCAGGCCGACGGCAACTGGTTCAACAACGACGTCGTCGACCTCAACGGCTCATCCGGCAACGATGGCAAGGACAGCGAATTCGAGATGCGTCGCGCCGAGCTCGTGCTGAAAGGCAAGGGCACCATGTTCGACTGGGTGCTTGGCTACGATGCCAAGGCCAACAAGTACCTCGACGTCAACCTGAAATGGAAGCTTGGCTCGAACTACGTGCAGGTGGGCCAGTTCAAGCAGGTCAACAGCCTCGAGGAACTCAGCAGCACCAAGAACAATGATTTCATTTCCAAGGCGATGGTCACCAATACCTTCGCCGTCGGTCGCCGTGTCGGTGTCGCCTACGGTGACGGCGGCAAGAACTGGGGCTACACGGCCAACGTGTTTGGTCGCGAAATGACCCGCAATCTTGGCCAGGGCCAGGGTTTTGGCGGCCGCTTCTATTACGCACCGATCGTCGATGGCGACAGCACGCTGCATTTCGGCGTCTCCGCGGTCGACTACGACACCAACAACGATACGCAGCGCTGGCGCATCCGCCCGGATGCCGACCTGGCGACCGCACGCCTGATCGATACCGGCAACATCCTCAATGCTGACCGAAACCGCACCTATGGCCTTGAAGGGCTGTGGAGCAGCGGCCCGTTCAAGGTGCAGGCCGAGTACATGCGCACCACGACCACGCGCACCAGCAATTCGACCGCTGCGGATTTCACCGGCGACAGCTGGTATGTCTCCGGCGTCTGGAACATCACCGGCGAGTCCTGGGGCTACAAGGGCGGCACGCCGACCACGCCGTTGCCGAACGATCCGGCCGCCGGCATGTGGCAGGTGGGTGTGCGCTATGACGATGCCAACCTCAGCGATGGTTCGATCAGGGGTGGCGACGAGCACAACATCACCGTTGGCATGAACTGGTACTGGCGCTCGAACGTCAAGATCATGGCCAACTACGTGGCCGTGAAGAGTTCGAAGTACAACTCCGCACTTGCTGCCGACCTCAGCGACGATCCGAACATTTTCGAGACGCGCCTGCAGTTCTTCTGGTAATCCGCGCCACCGCGCCGGCCGTCTCCGGGCAGCGTGTGCTGCCCGCTTGCCACGCGCTCGGCACCATCAATCACGCTGCAGCGGTACCGGGATGACGCACCTTGCGTCATCCCGGCCGTGCGTGCGCCCACCGCCAACGCTCGCTTTGCCGGATGTGGCACGACTTCGCACCCGATTGCGAATAGATCCGGGAGACGACATCCGTCGTTGCCCTGGAGCGCGTGATGAACCTGATTCGCCTGGCAGCCCTGCTGCTCCTGCTGCTCGTGTGCCCGCTGGCCACGGCCGCGACCTATTCGGTCGGACCGAGCGGGTGTACCCATTTCAGTCTGGCCGATGCACTCGCCGCTGCCGAAGCCAATGGCAGCGGCCCGCATCTGATCAAGCTGCGCACCGGTGAACTGCTGACCGGCGGCATCTCGCTGGACGAGCCGGCTGCCGACATCACCATCGAGGGCGGTTACGCCACGTGCACGGCGAGTGCGCCCAGCGTCGATGCGCGCATGGTGATTCGCCAGATCAATCCAGGTCGCGTGCTGCGTTTCGATAACGCCAGCGATACACGGCGACGTCTCGAACTGCGCCACCTGACCCTGACCGGTGGCGCCGAGGGCCTCTCCGATGCACTGGGCGGTGCAGGCGCGCTGGTCCTGCAGAACGCCACGCTGGTGCTCGGCGAAGGTGCCATCATCGAAGCCAACCTGGCCGGCAACGGTGGCGGCGTCAGCATGCTGGGCACGCCGACGCGCATTGCCGAACTGGTCGTCGATGGTGGCGCGAAGATCCTCGCCAACGAAGCAGCCGGGCTTGGCTCACTCGGCAATGGTGGTGGCGTGTATGCGCTGGACAACGCCACGATCCGCCTGATCCATGGTCGGGTTGAAGAGAACAAGGCGCGCCGCGCCGGTGGTGGCATCGCCTTGAACACGGCACGGACCACGCTGATCGTGACGCCGCCGGTGCTTCCCGACACGCCACTGGCCCCGGTCGTGTTGTTCAACAACGAGGCAGGTGATGGCAGCTTTTCCACCGGCAGGGGTTTTGGCGGCGCCATCTACACCAGGCAGGGCAACATCACCGTCAGCGCCCCGGCGATCGGCAGGTTCACCACCGAAATCAACACCAACAACGCCAATTTCGGTGGTGCGATCTACGCCGAAGGCGCGACCGGGCCGTCCGATCCCTTCACCTTCATTTCCCTGCGCAACACACTGGTCGGATTCAACAGCGCCAATGGCAAGGGTGGCGCGTTCTATTCCTCGAATGCGGTCGATTGGGTGCTCGATACCACGGCCCCGGGCCAGCGCTGCCCATTTGGCACACGCTACAGTTCCTGCTCGGCGGTGCTGTACAACGTGGCATACAACGACACGACGCCGGGCAGCCCGGGCGGTGCTGTCGGCTACATCTACAACGACAGCGGCAGCTCGCGCGGCATCTTCCGCTTTGCCCGCACCTTGTTCGAGAAGAATCGCGACGACAATGGCCAGATCGCGGTGGCCATGGCCTTTGGCAGCAGCGAGATGCAGTTTGAACGCTGCATCTTCCTCGACAACAAGGCCGGTGCGGCGAGCAATGGCACCCTGCTGGCGAATGCGCCGGGCATCAACCTGCGCTTCATCTACAACACCGTGCTGGCGAATGATGTCGACACGCTGGTGTACATGAACGGAGGCCTGTTGCGCACCCAGGGCAGCATCATGTGGGCGCCAGGCAGCGACGTGTGGACAGCGACGGCGGGGGCGACCATGGAAAGCAACGCCTGCCTGATCGCGCATCAGGCAATTCCCGGAGCCACCGTCGCTGATCCTCGCCTTGGTTTCGATTTCACGCCGCCGGGAAGTTCGCCAGCCATCGATTTCTGCGACAACGCCGATGTCACGGCCGGCCTTGATGTCTATCGACAGGAGCCCGGTCATGACGCCGGCGGCGTCGTTGCGGTCTGGGGCAACAACGATCTTGGCGCCGTGGAAAATCGCGACATCCTCTTCTTCGACGGATTCGGCAATCACTTCCTGCAGTGATGTGCTGGGCATGGACGCGATCGGCACGCTGCGCGGCGAACCGTTGCCACAGCTTCGCTGCGCCACCGCGCGCCGCCGCCGATGGCGGCGCAGGCAGGGTCGGAGTGCGCAGACGAATCCGGTAGGATGTTGGCACTGCCAGCGGTACCGGGTCGATTGCATGGGTGACATCACCGAACTGTTGCGTGCCGCCCAGTCGGGCGACAGCCGCTGCCTGGATGCGGTGTTCGCCCAGGTCTACGCGACCCTGCGCTCACTGGCGGCATCGCGGCTTGCCGCGCAATCGGGCGAGCACACGCTGGGCGCAACGGCACTGGTGCACGAGGCCTATCTCAAGCTCACCGGTGCGCAGGGCCTGGATCTCGTCGATCGCCATCATTTTTTCGCCTGCGCGGCGCGCGCCATGCGCCAGATCCTGGTCGATCGCGCGCGTGCCCGCGGAGCGCTGAAGCGGGGTGCCGATCTCGCCAGGGAGACTCTGGACCACGCCGAGGGAATTGCCGCAGCGGAGCCGGAACTGCTCGATGTCGATGCTGCACTCGATCGTCTCGATGCCATCGATCCGGGTGCGCGCGAACTGGTCGAGATGCGCGTCTTCGCCGGCCTCACCCTGGAGCAGCTTGCCGAATCGAGCGGCCGTTCCTTGCGCAGCGTCAACCGCGACTGGCAACGCGCGCGCGCATTGTTGCTGGCGCAACTGGATTGAGTGATGGACGCTGCCGAACGCCTGGCCTGGCAGCAAGCCGATCGCCTGTTTGCCGAGCTGATCGATCTCGATGTGGTGCAGCGCGACGAGCGAATGGCGGCCATGCCGATGTCGCCCGAGGTGCGCCATCACCTGCTGCGCTTGCTCGCAAGCACGCAGCAGGAGCACGCCTGGCTTGACGGCGAAGCGTCCGCGCTCGGCCATTGGCTGCCCTCGGCAACGCCGGACAAGGGATCGATGCGCGGACGACGCCTGGGCGTCTGGGAAATAGAGGACGAGCTCGGTCGCGGCGGCATGGCGGTGATCTATCGGGCGCGCCGCATTGATGGCGCCGCCGAGCAGGTCGTCGCCCTCAAGCTGTTGTCCATCGCCAGCCTCGGCCGCAATGGTGCCGAACAGTTTCGCCGCGAGACCGACATCCTCGCGCGCCTCGCCCATCCGCATATCGTCGGCTTGATCGACGCCGGCATTGCCGAAGACGGCACGCCGTGGCTGACCATGCCGCTGGTCGAGGGCGTGCACATCGATGCCTGGTGCGAACAGCACGCGCTGGATACGCGACAAGTGGTGACCCTGTTCCTGCAAGTCACCGCCGCGGTTGCCGCGGCCCATCGCAACCTGGTGATCCACCGCGACCTGAAACCCTCAAACGTGCTGGTCGACGGCGAGGGCCAGGTGCGCCTGCTTGATTTCGGCATCGCCCGCCTGGCCAACGGTGGCGATCAGGTGACGCGCTCGCAGTGGCGCGCGCTGACTCCGCAATACGCCGCTCCCGAGCAGTTTGGCGATGGCCCACCGACCACCGCCACGGACATCCATGGTCTCGGAGCCTTGCTTTATCGCCTGCTGACCGGGCAGCCCCCGCGGACGCATGCGCGCGCGGCGGAAATCACCTTGCCCTCGCAGCTTGCCGCCGTTCGCGGAATCGCCACTGCCCGCCACCACCGCGCCTTGCGCGAGGATCTCGATCGCGTGTTGCTGAAGGCGTTGGCTGCGGATCCGGCCGAGCGCTACGGCACGGTCGACGAATTGATTGCCGACCTGCAGCGTTGGCTGGCGGGGCGTCCGGTGCTGGCCAGTGCGCCCGGTCGCGCCTACCGGTTGCGCAAGTTCATCGCCCGCCATCGCCTGGCTGTCGCCGCCAGTGCCGCCCTGCTGCTGGCGATCGCCGGTGGAATCGGCGGCACCTTGTGGCAGGCGCATCAGGCGCGTCTGCAAGCGGCCCAGGCCACCGCGATCAAGGATTTCGTGCTCGATCTGTTCGCCGCCGCCAATCCCGACCTGGCCCAGGGCGAGGATCCGCCGGCCTCGGTCCTGTTGAGCAACGGTGCCGCGCGCGTGCGCAGCGAATTCGCCGCGCGACCGCTGCTGCTTGGCGAGATGCTCGGCATGATCGGTCGCGTGCAACTGGAACGCGGCCTGCTCGATGATGCCGAATCCTCGCTCGACGATGCGCTTGCCGCGTTCGCGCGGCATTCCGCGGCCAATGCGAAATGGGCGGTGGCGCAGGGCGATCGCGGCATGCTGGCGTATGAGCGCGGCGATCCGCTCGAGGCCCTGCGCCGGCTGCGCGATGCGGATGCCACCGGCGCTGCGGCAGGTTTGGCACCGAGCCATGCCGAGCGCCTCTACCTGCAGGTGCGCATTGCCGAAATGCAGGTCGAGGCCGATCAGCTCGAAGAGGCGGAAACCACCGCACGCAATGCATTGCAGGGGATCGAGGACGCGCAAAGCAGGGATGCACTGATCTATCCGGATGCGCTGTGCGCGTTGGCCACCAGCCTGCACCACCAGGGCCGCACTGCGGAGGCGCTGGCAATCCTCACGCAGGCGGAAACGGCGCAGCGGCGCATTGCCCCGGCGCATCCGAAGATGGCGGTGATCCTCAACGACCTTGCCTTGATGCTGCATCGGCTTGGCCGCTACGACGAAGCCGAGGCGACCATGCAGCGTGCGCTGGAACGGAGCCAGGCGATCTACGGCCCCCTGCATCCGCAAACCCTGCATTCGCTGGCCAATCGCGCCTCGCTGTTGCGCGTTTGGCAGGGACCGGCAGCGTCGGCGCGCGAGTACGAGCGCCTGCTGCCGATGGTCGAACAGGCGCTCGGCAGCGCGCCGCACTCGCAGCGCGTGAACATGCTCGGCCAGTTGGCGGTGGCGCGAGACGAGGCCGGCGAAAGCGAGGCGGCACTGCAAGCGGCGCGCGCGGCGTGGACGATGCACACGGCACTTCCCGTCGAGCAGCGCCAGCGCACCGATTGGGTGGCGGGCATCCTCGGCGTCATGCTGTTCGAGCGCGGCGACGCCGACGCAGCGGACTTGCTGGCCCGCTACCAGCCGCCGAACTGCAGCGCCCTCGAGTCGCGCACGCCGTTCACGCGTCACCTGTGCATCACGCAGGCCTGGCTGGCAGCCGATTCCGGTGCGTGTTCGCTGCCCTCGGCAACGCCTCCGCAGGCAGCGGAACTCACCGCCGCGGAGCGGGATTGGTGGCTGGCCTGGTGGTTGCTCGGCAAACGCTGCATGGGTGCCGATGCGAGCGGCGCGGATGTGGCCATCGCCGAGCTTGGCGCCGGTCGCGCCTTGCCGGCCTGGCTGGCGGCGCGGATGAACAAGGCCAGTCTCGACTGAATCCGCGGGGCTGTGCATTCGCCGGGCACCAACGACCGCGTTCCCGGTGCGCAGGCAGTCGCGGGCGTCAACCCGGCGTGATTGGTGCCGGACCTGCAGTCTTGTGGCGATAACTGCACAAGTCCCGAATCAGGCAAGTCGGGCAATCCGGCTTGCGCGCCTTGCACACGTAACGGCCGTGCAGGATCAGCCAATGATGTGCATCCTGGCGGAACTCCGCCGGAATCACGCGCAGCAGCTTGTCCTCGACTTCGCGCACGTTCCTGCCCTTGGCCAGGCCGGTGCGATTGGCGACGCGGAAGATGTGCGTGTCGACGGCTATCGTCGGCTCGCCAAAGGCCGTGTTGAGGATGACATTGGCGGTCTTGCGGCCGACGCCGGGCAGTGCTTCCAGCGCCTCGCGCTCGCGTGGTACTTCACCGCCATGCTGATCCACGAGGATGCGGCAGGTCGCAATCACGTTTCTTGCCTTGGCATTGAACAGGCCGATGCTGGCGATATGGCGCTTCAAGCCTTCCTCGCCCAGATCAAGGATGGCTTGTGGCGTGTTCGCAACCGGGTACAAGCGGCGCGTTGCCTTGTTCACGCCGACATCGGTCGCCTGTGCCGAGAGAATCACCGCGACCAGCAATTCAAACGGCGTCGTGTATTCGAGTTCGGTGGTCGGCTGCGGATTGAATTCGCGCAAGCGCGTGAACATCTCGATGACATCGCTGCGCTTCATGGTGGCGATGATCCATCGGGCTTGCCTGCCTGTGCCGCGCGCTTTGCCTTGCCGCGGGCGATGGCTTCAAGCACCGCCTTGCGGCTGATCGGCACGGGCCGTGTTGCCGCGTTGCGTGCTGCCGCTTCGCGCCGCGCACTGCGTTCGTCGTGCTTGCGCGCGAGGCGGTGATTGCGCACCTCGAAGCGACGCCTGGCCGCGCTCGCCCGCGCAAGGATCTCGCCGCGCGCGAGCGGCGTGCTCGATGTCGCGACCATGGCGATGCAATCGACCGGGCACGGCGGGACACACAATCCGCAACCGGTGCATTCGGCGCTGATGATGGTGTGCATGCGTTTGTTCGCACCAACGATCGCATCGACCGGACAGGCCTGGATGCACTTGGTGCAGCCGATGCAGACATCCTCGTCGATCAGTGCCACCGTTGCTGGCGCTTCCAGTCCAAAGAGCGGGTCGAGTGCTTTCGAGGCGCGCCCGAGCAAGGTCGCCAGGGCATCAACACCCGCCTGTCCGCCCGGTGCGCAGCGGTTGATATCGGCCTCGTCGCGCGCCATCGCTTCGGCATACGGCCGACACGCCGGATAACCGCAACGCGTGCATTGCGTTTGCGGCAGCAGGCCATTCAGACGACTGGCGAGTTCGTCATTCACGATGTCGAAGCGGACGGGGCATCTTGAAGCGCATCAATCAACGAACCGTCGCGCCCGGCTCGGCTCCGCTATCGGCGTCGCATAGCTTGAGATGGGTGCCGCTGCTGCGAAAAAAGGGGAGCGCGTCGCCGAGCATGGCGGTCAGGGGGTTCGGCTGCGTTGACGACGCAGACCCAGAAATCCGCACAGCAGAATCAGCAAAGCGAGCGCGGGCCAACGCAGACTGATCAATTGTGCGGGCACTTGGTTGCCGACGGGAGCGAGCCAGGCATAGGCACGATTGTTGTCCTCGTTGCGATCGAGAAGCATGATTCCGTCTCCCGTTCCTTGTTCGCGTGAGATCTGAAAATCTGCAGCAAGCGGGTTTGTATACGGTTGAAAACTGCGGATTTCAAACGTGCAGCGATGGGTTTGCCCGGGTTGCAGTTCCGGCAACGCAAAGCCGTATCCGCCACCCGTGAAGCAAGCGGGTGAAAAATACTCTTCGCCGCAACCTCCTTCGCCATCGCCCGAAAGTACGATTACGTCGAAACCTCCGGCATAACACGAACCGGCGCTTTGTTCATGGATGGGAAGCTGGCCGCCGTTGTGGATGCTCAGCTCGACGCTGGCGTGGCCGATGCCTTGATCGTCAATCGAAAAATCCAGGGTGCGGGCGGCGATCGAAGTGTCGGTGAGTGTACCGATGACGGTCAGGCCGGAGCTGGACGGATGTTCGGTCGATGTTTGCCACGCAAGCCAGGTATCGTTCTTCGAGGCAAGCGGGCGATTGATCGGCCACTCGCAATCGAGCGAGAAACCAGGGGCAATGCTCTCGGTGACAAACCAGACTTGCCAATTACTATCAACGTGGACCGAGCCGCATCGCGCGTCGGCAGGCGGCCCCAGCGTATAGGGGGCTGGCAAGAACCGGTTGAGCAGATGAAAATACCCTTGTACACCGGCAACCGCAGCCACGTCTCCGTTATTGCGGATACGCATTGCATAAGTAACCGATCCGCCCGGCGCGACAACAAGCTGATCTGCCGACAGTCTTTCCAGTTCGAAACTGGCATCTGCCCACGCGCAGGACGCGAACGTGGCGACCAGAACCAGTACGAGTCTGCAAATCAGCGTGGTCATTTCCCGACTATTGTTTGTAAGCATCAGAGTAACGCTCTGGCGTCGCGTGGCAGCAATTGTCCACCACAAACGCGTTGGCGACAAATGCACTCAATTGAGATTGGGCGGTACAAGCAAAACTTGCGAGTAGCGTTTGCGTGTGACGCATGTGCTCCGTGTCACGCCCCTATCTGACACTCGCGCCCGGTACGGCCCCGGCATCGGCATCGAGCAGCTTGAGGTCGGCACCGCCGTTGCCGGCGGAAAGGATCATGCCTTCGGAAAGGCCGAAGCGCATCTTGCGCGGGGCGAGATTGGCGATGAAGACGACGTTGCGGCCGATCAGCTTTTCCGGTTCGGCGTAGGCCGCGCGGATGCCGGAAAAAATCTGCCGTTCGCCGAGTTCGCCGGCATCGAGCCGGAAGCGCAGCAGCTTGTCCGAGCCCTCGACGAAGGCGCACTCGAGCACCTTGCCGATGCGCAGGTCGAGCTTGGCGAAATCGTCCATGGAAATCAGCGCCGTCGTTGCGGCGTCGCTTTTCGGGGCGGGGCTGGCTGCGGCTGCGCCCGGGCTTGCGACGGCGGCGGGCGCGGCCAGCGATTCCTTCGACGCCTCGATCATGGCGGAAATCATTTTCGGATCGACGCGCGTGGCCAGTGCCTGATAGCCCTGGATGTGGTGCTCGCCGAGGTGCCTTGCGATCTGTGCGAAGTGCTCGAAGCGCCCCTCGGGCAGGGCGAGGAATGCTTCAGCCGCGGTCACCAGGGTTGGCAGGATCGGTTTCAGCGCGCAGGCAATCGCGCGGAACAGGTTGATGCCGGTGCTCAGCACGACATGCAATTCGGCGTGCCGCTGCGCATCCCTGGCCAGCGCCCACGGCGCGGTTTCGGCAATGTATTCATTGGCCCGATCGGCGACCTGCATGATCATGCCGATGGCGCGATTGAAATCATCGCGCGCATAGTGTTCGACGGCATCCTGCAGTTGCCCGGTTGCCTGGTCGAGCAGCAGTTTTGCCTTGCGCACGAACTCGGGCACGCCGGCGAGGGGTTCCATGCTCCAGAAATCCGCTGCCAGGCGATTGTCGAAGTTCGTCTCCAGCAGTTTCGCGCAACGGCTGGCGATGTTGACGAACTTGCCGACGATGTCTGCATTGACGCGCAGGGTGAAATCTTCGAGGTTCAGGTCGAGATCGACCACGCCGCCGGACGACTTGGCGGCAAAGTAGTAACGCAGGTATTCCGGATTGAGGCCGACATCGAGCCAGGTGCGCGCCTGGATGAAAGTGCCGCGCGACTTCGACATCTTCTCGCCGTTGACGGTGAGGTAGCCGTTGACGTGCAGGGCGGTCGGCACGCGGAAATCCGCACCATGCAGCATGGCCGGCCAGAACAGGCCATGGAAATTGACGATATCCTTGCCGATGAAATGGTGCATCTCGGCGGTGCTGCCGGAATCGAGAAATTCACTGAACGAATAACCCCGGGCATCGCACAGGGCCTTGAAACTGGCCAGATAGCCGACCGGCGCGTCCAGCCAGACATAGAAATACTTGCCGGGTGCATCGGGTATCGGAAAGCCGAAATACGGTGCATCGCGCGAAATGTCCCAGTCGCGCAGGCCGCCCTCGGAGTTCAGCCATTCGCCGAGTTTGGCAATCACCCCGGGATGGGCGACCGGGCGGCCACCGGTGAGCGTGCCGGCGAACCATTCGCGCAGCAGGTTCTCGAAGTGGCCGACGCTGAAGAAGAAATGCTCGGAATCGCGCAGCACGGGTTCCGCACCGGACATCACCGAGCGCGGGTTCTTCAGGTCGGTCGGCGCATAGGTTGCCCCGCAGTTCTCGCAATTGTCGCCGTACTGGTCGGCGGTGCCGCATTTGGGACATTCGCCACGAATATAGCGATCGGGCAGGAACATCTGCTTGAGCGGATCGAACAGTTGCTGGATCGAGCGCCGCGCAATATGCCCACCGTCACGCAGGCGCGTGTAGATCGTTTCCGAGAGTTCGCGGTTTTCCGCCGAGTGGGTTGAATGGTAGTGGTCGAACCTGATCGCGAAATCGGCGAAATCGCGCTCATGCGATGCCTGCACCGGCTTGATGTAGTCCTCGGCGCTGAGGCCGGCCTTCTCGGCGGCGAGCATGATCGGCGTGCCGTGCGCGTCATCGGCGCAGACGTAATGCACGGTGTGGCCGTGCATGCGCAGCGCGCGCACCCAGATGTCGGCTTGCACGTAGCCAAGCAGGTGGCCGAGGTGCAGGTGGCCGTTGGCATACGGCAAGGCGTTGGTGACCAGGATCTTCCTGGCAGAGGTGATCATTTCGTCCGGTTTCCGCGCGATGCAAGGCGCGGAATTATTGCATGTGCGGAGGCGGTGATGGCCGCATGGCGACCGCTACAGCGCACAACCGAGTTCGCTGAGCTTGCCGGCAGCCAGCTTGCGCGACTTCTTGCACAAGGCGGCGACGCGGGCGGGATCGGTGCCGCGGGCGATATTCGCGCTGATTGAGCGGAACACTTCGTGCAATTCATGCGCGTGGCTCTTGCGTTCATCGCTGCCGAGGCGCGAGTTCAGGCATTGCCGATAGCTTTCAAGATAGTCGTCGCAATCCGGATAACCGGTCTTGGCGTAGGCGGGAATCGGGCTGTCGAGCGGCGGCGGCGCGGCTTCGACCGGCGCGGCATCGGCCACCGGCGCTGCTGGTGGTTGTTCCACTGGCTGCACGGGCGCGGGGCTTGGCACGGCCGTCGATTCGGGAACGCCCGAAGGTTGGCTGCGGTTGCAGGCGGTCAGGGAGAGCAAGAGCAAGGGGACAAGCAGCAGCATTCGGAATGGGGTCATCGGGTATCTCCTGGCGGATTGCGCCGTGGTCAACGGGCGTTTGACTGCGCAAAAGCGAAACAGTTCTCTGACGGCTTGCGAGCAGGGTGACGGACTGCGTCGAAATTCATGTGCAGCCGAGGTGACGTTACACTATAGGTCTTTGCCCGGCCGATCGAGACCATGAACGAAGTTGTTGAAGCGCGAGTCAGGGAAATTCTCTCCACGATCGTCGATCCGCACACGGGGCAGGATCTGGTTTCCGGATCCGCGTTGCGCGGCGTCGGTGTTGCCGATGGGCGCGTGTCGGTGGACATCCAGCTTGGCTATCCGGCCTTGTCCTGGCAAGCGGCGCTGGCTGCCGAGGTCAAGGCGGCGCTTGAAGCCGATGCCATGATCGAGTCGGCGGCGGTTTCGGTTTCCTGCCGCGTCGGTGCGCATCGGGTGCAGGAAGGCCTGACGCCGATGCCGAACATCCGCAACGTGATCGCGGTTGCCTCGGGCAAGGGCGGCGTCGGCAAGTCGACGGTCGCCGCCAACTTGGCCCTGGCCCTGCGTGCCGAAGGTGCCAGCGTCGGCATTCTCGATGCCGACATCTACGGACCGAGCCAGCCACGCATGCTCGGCCTCTCCGGCAAGCCCGACACCAAGGATGGCAGCCGCATCGAGCCGAAGATCAACCACGGCATCCAGGTCATGTCGATCGGCTTCCTGATCGAGGAAGACACGCCGATGATCTGGCGCGGGCCGATGGTCACCCAGGCCCTGCAGCAGCTGCTCAGCGACACCAATTGGGTCGATCTCGATTACCTGGTCATCGATTTGCCGCCCGGCACCGGCGACATCCAGTTGACCCTGTGCCAGCGCGTGCCGGTATCCGGTGCGGTGATCGTCACCACGCCGCAGGACATTGCCCTGCTCGATGCGCGCAAGGCGCTGAAAATGTTCGAGAAGGTCAACGTGCCCGTGCTCGGCGTCATCGAGAACATGTCGACGCATGTCTGCTCGAAGTGCGGGCACGAGGAACATGTCTTCGGCGACGGCGGCGGCGTGCGCATGGCCGCGCAATACAACGTGCCGATGCTCGGTTCGCTGCCACTCGACATCCGCATCCGCGAACAGGCCGACGGCGGCACGCCGACCGTTGCCGCGATGCCCGATTCGGAGCTGGCGGCACGTTATCGTGAAATTGCGCGCAACACCGCTGCACGCCTGTCGCTGCAGGCGCGCAACAAGTCGATCCAGTTCCCGAAAATCGTCGTGCAGAACACCTGATGGTGATCGCGCGCCTGCTCGGCGGCCTGCTTGGAACATTCGGACTGCTGCAGCCCCTGGCTGCCGCATCCGATGTCGAGCGGCTGCTGGCGGCGGCGATCGGGCAGATCGGCGTGACCACGAGTTACGATCCGGCGTATGTCCGGCTTGCCTATCCGGGCGGTGACGTGCCGATCGAGCGCGGCGTGTGTTCGGATGTGATCATTCGCGCCATGCGCGCGGTCGATGTCGACCTGCAACGGGAAGTCCACACGGACATGAGTGCGCATTTTTCCGCCTATCCGGCCTTGTGGGGGCTCGAGCGCGCCGATCGCAACATCGATCACCGCCGCGTGGCGAACCTGGAAACCTGGTTTGTGCGCCAGGGCCGCAGCATGCCGGTCAGCAGCGTCGCAAGCGAGTACCAGGCTGGCGATTTCGTATCCTGGCAACTGCAAGACGGCTTGCTGCACATCGGCATCGTCGCCGCGCAGCGCAGTGCCGACCGGCTGCGTCCGCTGATCATCCACAATATCGGTGCCGGCGTGCGTGCCGAGGATTTGCTGTTCGCCTGGCCGATCCGCGGACACTATCGCTGGTTTCCGGCAGCCGCATCGCCCTGAGCGTTGCGCATCCCTTTCATCCTTGAGCAACGAGAATCCTGCATGAGCATCAAGTCCGACCACTGGATCCGCCGCATGGCCGAACAGCAGCGCATGATCGAACCGTTCGAACCCGGGCAGGTCAAGCAGAACGCCTCGGGCGGCCGCTTGATCTCGTATGGCACCTCCAGCTACGGCTACGACGTGCGTTGCGCCGCCGAATTCAAGATCTTCACCAACATCAACTCGACCATTGTCGATCCGAAGAACTTCGAATCCGGCAACTTCGTCGATTTCAACGGCGACGTCTGCATCATCCCGCCCAACTCGTTCGCCCTGGCGCGCACCGTCGAGTATTTCCGCATCCCTCGCAAGGTGCTGACGATCTGCCTCGGCAAATCCACCTATGCGCGCTGCGGGATCATCGTCAACGTGACTCCGCTCGAACCTGAATGGGAAGGCCATGTCACCCTGGAATTCTCCAACACCACGCCGCTGCCGGCGCGCATCTATGCCAACGAGGGCGTGGCGCAGATGCTGTTCCTCGAATCCGACGAGGAGTGCGCCACCAGCTACAAGGATCGTGCCGGCAAGTACATGGGCCAGCAGGGCGTGACCTTGCCGCGCGCCTGACTTTCAGTGGTAGGCTTGGCGTCTTTTTCCGCTCTGGAGAGTCCGTTTATGTGGCAGCTTGCGATTCCTCGCCCGCTGCGCCTGCTGGCGCTGGTTGTCCTTGCCGTGGTTGTCGCCGCCTGCTCGCGTGACTCGCGATCCGACGCCGCCCGCGGGCCGGTGGTCACCCCGGCCAGCTATGACGTGACCCTGATTGCCGAGAAGGATGGCCAGTTTGATTTCCAGGACGTTCCGCTGACCGCGCAGGACCTGCGTGCGGCGCTGAACTACCGCAAGGAGCAGGGTTTGCCGATGAAGACCCTGCTGCTCAAGCGCGGTGAAAAGAATCGCATCAAGGACAGCCACATCGTGGCTCTGGCACGGATCGCCGTGGCGCTCGAATTCACCGCCTATCTCGAGGAGAAGGGCGAGATCAACGAAATTCGCGCAACGACCAAGGCTGAGCCCGAACCCGAACCCGCCAAGTAACCCAAGGAACCTCACCATGCACTCCTCCCTCATCAAAGTGAAAACGCTGCTGCTCCTGCTGGTCCTCAGCCTGTTCCTCGCCGGGCTTGCCCATGCCGGCAGCATTCGCGATGGCCGCGCCGTGGTCGTCCCGGCCAAGCAGGACCGCTACACGATCGACAGCTACACCTTCGGCAAGGCTGAACTTTTTGGTTACATCAGCGACCTCAAGGAAACCAAGAAGATCACCGGGATCATTCTCAAGAATGGCCGCAGCGAAGACAGTCACGCCACCGATGAGCAGCGCCATTCCGTTGCCAGCATCGGCAATACCCTGCAGCTTGAAACCTTTACCCAGGATGGCAAGGAACTCACGCCGCTGGTCCTGGAATAACGCGTCTCGCGTGTCGGGCGGTTGCCTTGCCGGCCGCCCGGCGGCTGCTGACGATGGCTGTCGAAGCGGCGCCGCACACCGCGCCGCCTGGCTACTGCTGCCGATCGTGCTGCTCGGCGGGGCGGCTGTTGCAGCCAATCCGTTCACGCTGTGGAAGGATCGCCTGTTTGGTGAAAAACCCTCGAGTCCGCGGGTAAGCCGCGCTCCGGATGAAGGCGTCGTCGTGCTTGGGTTTGACCGCCCCGAGCGCATCCTCATCGGCGCGGACGCGGAGCAACGGGATTTCCCCAAGGGCAAGAGCCGCTTTCGCGAGATCGAGCTCGCCCGCGAGTTCAAGAACATAGCCGTGCGCGTCCAGGTCATTGCCGACAGCAATCCGCAGGGGCGCGGCAATGCCGTATTCAAGCCGATCCTGTATGTGCTTGACGATGCCGGCAAGGTGCGTGATTCCACCCTGGTCGAGCCCTTGCAGATCGATATCCGCCCGTTCAAGCCAACCCGCCTGCTGGCCTGCGTGAACCTTGAAAACGTGCGCCGCTTTGCCGTGGCGACACCGGCATCGGCACCCGGGAAGTTCTACGAATCGAAATCGCGTGACAAGCTCAAGGCCGCCAGCAAGGGCGGCTTCTACTACTCGACCGATGCCGTGAAGGTGCAATTGCCTTATGTCGAGACCGGCAAGCTGGTCATCGAGGTCACCCGGGTCAACAAGAAGGGCGAGGGTTGCTGAAACCAGGGCTCAATGCGTGCTGCCGCCGGCGACATCGAGGTCGACGGTCGTATGCAAGGCGCAATCGATTGCTTCGCGCACGCCCTCGATCATCATCGCCAGCGGCATGCCCGGTTCGCCAGGATGGCGTGCCGCCTGTTCCGGCAGCCACGGCACATGGATGAAGCCGCCGCGTGCGTGCCCATGCTCGGTCGCCAGCAGGTGGCCGAGCCAGTAGAAGACCTGGTTGCAGACATAGCTTCCCGCGCTCAGCGAAAGTGACGCGGGCACGCCGCGCTGCCGCAGCCGTGCGTGGATCGCTTTCAGTGGCAGGGTCGAAAAATACGCACCCGGGCCATCGCGCAGCACTTCCACATCGATCGGCTGCAAGCCGCTGTTGTCGGCAATGCGCGCATCGATCAGGTTGATCGCCACGCGCTCCAGCGAAATGTCCGCGCGCCCGCCGGCCTGGCCAAGTGCGATCACCAGTTCCGGGCGATGCTGATCGAGCGCTTGCGCCAGGCGTATCGGCGCCTCGGCAAAGGCGACCGGCAGCACGCTGCCGACAACGCGATGCGCGCCGATCAGCGTGCCTTCAAGCTGGCGGACGATCTCCGCGGACGGGTTGACCGCCTCGCCGGCAAACGGCTCGAAACCCAGCAGCAGCGCACATGGCGTGCTCATCGGAACACCAGCACGATCATCAGCAGGATGTTGACGGCCATCAGGCCCAGCGCGGTGGGGATCTGCGAGCGGATCACGCCGTATTGATCGGGTAGTTCAAGCAGGACCGCAGGCACGATATTGAAATTTGCCGCCATCGGCGTCAGCAGTGTTCCACAGTAGCCGGTGAGCATGCCGATTGCGCCGAGGATGGCCGGATCGGCCCCATGCTGGAGGATCAGCAAGGGCAGGCCGATGCCCGCCATCATCACCGGGAACGCGGCGAAGGCGTTGCCCATGATGACGGTGAAGAAAACCATGCCGAAGGCAAACGCGAGCAGGCAGGCGATGCGGCTGTCGATCGGGATCACCGCGCTGGTCAGTGCGGCAATCGCATCGCCGACCCCGGTTGCGGCAAACACGCCGCCCAGGGTGGCCAGGATCATCGGCAACAGCACCGCCCAGCCGAGTGAATCAAGCAGGCGTCGGCCTTCATGGATCGATTGCAGCGGCTTCGCGCGGGTCACCCGGAACGCCGCGAAAAGAGCCAGCACGCTGGCCAGGCCGAGTGCGGTCAAGGTCAGGTTTTTTGGGTCGAGCAGCTCGATGCCTTGCGAGGCGAGGAATTTTCCGCCGAGGAAGAGTGCGACGGTCAGCGCCGGGATTGCCAGCGCCGGGCCGAACAGGCGGTTGCCGAGGTGCGTTGCCGACTGGTTGCGCTGCTCCTGTTCGCCCGGGCCATCGGCGGCCATGCGCAAGCGTCCGCGCGCGGCGAGCAGACCGAGCGCGATGACGCCGACGCCCATCGCCTGCGCCGGCCACGCCTGGCCCTGTTTCAATGCGCTGAGGATCGCATCGCCGAACACGAAGGGACCGGCGAGGATCAACCAGAACGCGGCCATCGAGTAATGGCGCTCGCGCAGGTTGAGCACGGCGCATGCAATCAGGAAAGCACCGACCAGCCAATAGAGGTATTCAATGCGCAGCATTGCGCGCTCCGTCGGCTCTGGCACGGTCGCGCACCAGACGGCGTTGCAGCAGGCGCACGCGAATGGCGTGGATGATGAACGCCGCAACGGCGGTCGGCAGCGCCCACAGCGAGATCGCCAGGGGTTCCAGCTCGATGCCATTGCGCGCATAGAAACCCTGGATCAGCAGCACCGCGCCGAATGCCATGAACACATCCTCGCCAAAGAACAATCCGACGTTGTCGGTCGCCGCCGCGCTGGCGCGGACGATGGCGCGTTCCTCATCGGTCAGTTCGCCGCCGAGGCTGCGCTCGGCGGCCGCCTCGCTCATCGGTGCAACCAGCGGACGCACGGTTTGCGGATGCCCGGCGACGTGCGTCAAGCCGGCCATGCTGAGCAACTGGCGCAAGCCGAGATATGTGACCTGGAAGCGGGTCAGGGTGAGGCCGCGGAATCCGGCGATCCAGCTTCGCGCACGCTCGCGCAAGCCGTAATGCTCGAGCAAGCCGATCACCGGCAGGATCAGCAGGAACAACAGCAACATCCGGTTCTCGACAAAGATCCTGCCGAGCAGGGCCAGCAGATCGGCAACACTCATGCCGGCAGCGAGCGCGCTGACGATGCCGGCAATCACCACGACCAGCACCGGATTGCGGCGCAGCGCAAATCCCGCAACGACGACGCCGACGCCGAGCAGCGGCCAATAGTTGATGACATCAGGCATTCGGGGCTCCGATCTCGCAAGCAGGGTTCATGGTGTCAGCCGTCGGCTTTCCGGCGCAGCAATGCGGATGCCGAGGGTATCGAATGCGGCGCGCAAACGCAGGGCGAATTCGAGCGCATCGGCACGATCGCCATGCAGGCACAGGGTATCGCAGCGCAAGGTGATGCGAGCGCCATCCAGCGTGTCGACCTGGCCGGATTGCACGATCGACAGTGCCTGTGCAACCGCATCGTCGGCCGCATCGATCACCGCGCCCTGCCTGCCGCGCGGGGCGAGACTGGCGTCGGCCAGATAGCGACGGTCGGCGAACGCTTCGTGGGCAACACGCAAACCGGCGCGCAGGCCCGCCTCCGGCAAGGCGCTGCCCGCCAGGCCGACCAGGATCAACTGCGCATCGAAGTCACGCACCGCAGCGGCGACGGCATCGGCAAGCAGCGCGTCGCGCGCGGCCTGGTTGTACAGCGCGCCATGTGGTTTGACATGGACCAGACGCACGCCTTCGTCACATGCCAGTGCAGCAAGCCGCTGCAACTGTTCGCCGATCAGCGCGGATGCTTCGCCTGGATCCAATGGCAGGTCACGGCGGCCAAAGTGCTCCCGATCGGCATGGCCCGGATGTGCGCCAGCAGCGACGCCGAACGCGCGGCACAGGCGCAAGGTTTCGCGCATGCTGGTTTCATCGCCGGCATGCGCGCCACAGGCAATGTTCGCCGAACTGATCAGCGGAATGATTGCCGCGTCGTTGCCGCAACCCTCGCCAAGGTCGCAATTGAAATCGATGTGCCGCTTGTTGCCGTTCAATGCGGGATTCCGGTTGCGACACGCCCGCGGGCAGCGGCAGCCAGTGGGCAGCACGACACGCGGCATGGTGGATGACTTGATAGTACTTGATCCTTCCGTTCGCTCCCGGATCGAGTCCGGGAAAGGCGCCGCGCGCAGGCCAAAGGCCGGAGTCGAAGGGTCACGAGCAGTCGGTCAGGCCATCGCCTGGTGCGGCGCGATCGATTGCGCTCAGCCGGCGATGGCGATGGCCATGCGCGCAAGGCGTTGGCGTTGTTCAATCCGCATTTTTTGCGCTTGCCTGGCGTCGCAACGGACAAAGCGCAGCGAATCGCCGGCACGCAGCTGGGCAAGTCGCGGCCAATCGGCGTGGATGACGTGGCCGATGCGGGGATAGCCGCCATGGGTCTGTGCGTCGGCGAGCAGCAGGATGGGTTGGCCATCGGGCGGCAGTTGCAGGGTGCCCGGGAAGACCGGTTCGGAAATGCGCTCGCGCGGATCGGCAATCTGCAGCTGTGCACCCTCCAGGCGCAGGCCCTGGCGATTGCTGGCGGTGCCGACTTTCCATGTGCCGGAGAACAGCGCATCGGCATTGGCCAGCGCATCGCCAGCGGGCAGCACGTGGATGATCGGCACGGCGGAGAAATCGAGATCCGGAGCCGGATCGATCCAGCGCGTATCGATGACGGCCCGTGCGCATTGCGGATGGAATCCGCCAGCCCAGCCGAGCCGATCGCCAGCTTGCAAGGCGCGCCCGGCCACGCCGCCGAAGCCGGCACGCAGGTCGGTGCTTGGGCTGCCGAGCACGCACTCGATGTCGAATCCGCCGGCAATGGCGAGATAGGCGCGCGCACCGCGCCGACAGTTTCCAAGTCGCAGCTCGCTGCCTGCGGGAATATCGATGCGTCGCCAGCCTGGCAGTGCTTGTCCGTCGACACTGGCATCGATCTCTGCACCGCAAATCGCGATGCGGGCGGCGGCGGCGAAATGCAGGCGCGGGCCGCTGAGGGTGATTTCAATCGTCGCGGCATCGGCGGCATTGCCGACCAGCAGGTTGGCCACGGCAAACGAGAACGCATCGAGCGCGCCGGAACCGCCGACGCCGAGATGACGCCAGCCGCTGCGCGTGCGCCCTTGCACGCTGCTGAGCAGGCCGCCGGCGAGGATCGTCATGCTCATGAGGAGGATTCGTGGCGTGCGTCGATGTCGATGAAGCGCACGCGATCGCCCGGTTCGAGCAGGGCGGGCCGCTTCTGCGTCGCATCGAACAGGATGGCATCGGTGCGGCCGATGATCTGCCAGCCACCAGGACCGCTGCGTGGGTAGATGCCGGTCTGCGCGCCGGCGATGCCGACACTGCCCGCTTGCACCCGCGTGCGCGGTGTGGCGTGGCATCGACAGGCGCGGATCCAGACCGATCAAATACGGGAATCCGGGGGCGAAACCGAGCATGCCGACACGGTATTCGACGGCGGTGTGCAAGGCGACCACCTGTGCCACGCCGAGGCCGGCATGCCTGGCGAGTGCTTCGAGATCGGGACCGTGCTCGCCGCCGTAGTGCAGCGGGATCTCATGCCGGCGCGCACCATCATCGATGCCGGCGCTGGGCCGGTCCGGATCGAGCGATTCCAGCCAGCGTCGTGCATCGGCAAGGGGCTCGCTGGAATCGTTGAAGGCCTCCACGTCGATGGCCAGCGCCAGCGTGGAAAACGCCGGCACGATATCGAGCAACCAGTGCGGGCGCTGCCGGGCGAGAGCGGCGGCGCAGGCATGCACGCAGCGATTGGTCTGCGGATCGATGGCATCGCCAAAGCGCAACAGCAAGGCGTCTTCGCCGAGCGTCTCGACGCTGAAGCTCATGTGCGCAGCAGGGCCTGCAACATGCCGATCCGCTCGATCAGGCCCTCGGGCGAATACGGTCGCGCTTCCACACGGCCCCAGACCGGCGCTGGCCAGGCCGGGTCATCCTCGAAGCGCGCGATGACATGCACATGCAACTGGGCGACGACATTGCCAAGTGCGGCCACGTTGAGTTTGCGTGGTCGAAAGGCATCGCGCAGCAGGCGCGCGGCGCGATCGGTTTCCTCGCCAAGCCGATGGCGTTGCGCCGCATCGAGGTCGATCAGCTCGCGCACATCGGCAACGCGCGGCACGAGGATCAGCCACGGATAGTTCGCGTCATTCATCAAGCGCACATCGCACAACTCGAAGCGGCACAGCGGCTGCGAATCGGCGGTGAGTCGCTCATCGAGCACGAACTGCGCGGCGTTCATGGCGACGCCCCGAGATGGCGTGCGAAAAAGGCCAGCGTGCGTTCATGGGCGAGCGCGGCGCTGGCCGCATCGAAATCCTTGCGCCGGTCGCAGTTGAAGCCGTGCGCAGCCGGATAGACGTGGATTTCCGCATCGGGCAGGCATTCGCGGTGGCGCTCGATGGCCGCGGGCGGAATCGAGGCATCCTTTGCGCCGAAGTGGAATTGCAGCGGTGCGCTGAAGGTTTCATGCAGCCAGGCAACATTGCGTGCGCCGTAGTAGCTGACCGCGGGCAGGCCAAGCCGGCTCGCCGCGAGCATGGCGATGGTGCCGCCCCAGCAATAACCGACCACGCCGATTTTCCCGGCCGAGCGGATCGAGTCGGCGGCACTGCCGACATCGGACATGATCTGGTCGATGTCGAGTTCGTCGATCAGTGCCCGGCCGCGCGCGATGCCGGCTGCGTCGTAGTCAAGTTCGACATCGCTTTCCACATGATCGAAGAACGCCGGGGCGATTGCCACATAGCCGGCTTCGGCAAAGCGCTCGACGACATCGCGGATGTGCGCGTTGACGCCGAAGATTTCCTGGATCACCACAATGCCGCCCTTTGCCGGGCCGGCCGGTTGCGCGCGAAAGGCACCGATGCACTGCATGCCACTGCTGTTGATCTTGATGAAATCAGGCATTTTCCACATCTCCATGAGCTGCTGCCGCCGTGCTGAAGCGGGCAATGCGGTTGCGGCCAGCGGCCTTGGCCAGGTACATGGCGCGGTCGCCGGCATCCAGCAAGGCATCGACGCTTGCCTGCTCCGCCTTGGCGAGATCGGCGAGCAAGGCAATGCCGACACTGACCGTGACCGCGATGCCGCCGGTATCGATGCCAGCCAGCGAGAGCTGCACCTGCGCCCGCACACGCTCGGCAACCTCCACCGCGGCAAGGGCACGCGCACCCTCGAGCATGACGACGAATTCCTCGCCGCCAAAGCGGCCGAGGATGTCGCCGCTGCGCAGGCATTCGCGGATGCTGGCGACGCCGGCAAGCAGGACGCGATCGCCATGCAGGTGGCCGAGCTGGTCATTGATCTGCTTGAAATGATCGAAATCAATCAGCAGCACTGCCAGCGGAGTGGCGCTCGGTCCGCAATGGGCAATACGGTCTTCGATCAGTTCGCGCAGGTGCGAGCGGTTGTGCACGCCGGTCAGCGGGTCGCTGATGGCGGCACGATAAAGTTCGCTGGCGCGTTGTTCGAGGTGGAGATTGGCCAGCGCCAGCGCCTGGCTTTTTGCATCGATCTCGTCGTTCTTCAGGCGCAGGGCGGCATTGAGCTGGCGCATGCCCTGGAAACGCCAGGAAATCAGGAACAGGGCAAGCAGCAGGCCGATCAGGCCGACCATGCCGAGCTGGCGTTCGACATCCTGTTTGTCGATGCGCACGGCCTGCAGTTCGTTGTCCTTCTGCAGCAGGGCGAGATCCTTGTCGGCCTCGGCGCGGGCATGGCGGGCCTGCAGGACGCCGAGTTGACGGCTGGCACGCGTGCCGATCAGCAATTCACGCTGCTCGGAATACAGGCGCAGGAAACGCAATGCGGTGGCCGGATCGCGATCGGCGAGCGCGATCTTTTCGCGCAAGGCATAGGCGCGGGCGAGTTGCGGTCGCAGCAAGGCGGTTTCCAGCCCGGCAATCGCCTCATCGATCATGCCGCGCGCACGCAGGGAGTTGTGCTGGATCTGGTTGATCTCGGCAAGGCTGAGCAGGGCGCGCGCGACAATCTCGTGCTGACCGAGCCGGCGGCCGATTTCCAGCGCGGATTCGAGTTGTTCGGTGGCTTCCGTGTCTTCGTCGAGGCCATGCAGGGCACGCCCGATTTCAAGGCGCTCCAGGCCCTGGTTGGCGCGATTGCCGAGGCCGCTGTCGATGGCCAGTGCCTCCCGCGCCGCGCCGAGTGCTGCGGCGTGATCGCCGACGTCATTGAGCAGGCTTGCGTAGCTGCCGATGACCGAGGCATAGCGCTCGGGATTGGCGTGGCGATCCACCGCGGCAAGCGCGCGTTCGAAATAATTGCGGGCGTTGTCCTCGTCCTCGATTTCGCGATAGAGCAGGGCGATGTTGCGCAAGGTCGTTTCAAGGTGATCGCCAATGCGCTCGCGGATGGCCAGCGACTCCAGTTGCAGTTCCAGGGCGCGGGCAAAATCGCCGCGGTCACGGAACACGGTGCCGAGGTTGCCGATCATCAGCGCCAGGCGAAACTCGTCGCCGCTGTGGCGCAGCATGCCGATGGCGAGCGTGTAGTGTTCCAACGCCGCATCAAGATCGCCGCGCCGGCGCGCGACGACGCCGTAGTAGCCGTGCGCCGATGCTTCGTAGTTGTTCGCGTGCTCGCGTCTGGCCAGGGCGATCAGGGCATCGGCTTGCCTGCTGACACCGGCATAGTCGCTGAGCATCAGGTTCATTTCCGCCTGCTGTTCAATCGCGCGCATTTGCGCCCTGGGGTTTCCTGCAAGCTGCGCGAGTTGCGCGACATCACGCCAGGCCGCGCGTGCCGGATCGACGGCGTGCAGCGCCTGCATGGCATGCGCCTGTGCCGTCGCCAGCAGCAATCCGGCATCAACCCCGCCGAGGCTGGTGATCAGCAATCTGGCAGGTTCCAGGGCTTGCCCGGCAAGCGTGGCAAGCTGGATCAGGCTGGTGGTCGATTCCTGCACTGTCGTGCTCTCGACCTTGCCTGCTTCGGCACGCACGCTGGCCATGGCGAGCAAGCCGGCAACAAGCAACGCGGGCCGCAAGATCCAGCTCATGCACCACCCCCCGATCATCCGTGCCAATCTCCATATCGCACGCCATTCGCGAATGCTAACCCGTTTTGCGCAAGCGACGGGTTCCGCCCGCTTGCCGCCTTGTTCGACCAGGCCGTCTCCTGCCTGCCGTGGGGACAGTGCATGCGTCGGTCGCTATCATACGCCGGCATGAAATGCCCCTTGTGCGCAGCGCAAGTGGGGCTGACGCATGCCATTCTCCCCATTGCCCGTGCCACGCTTGCGCCTTGTCGTCCCCACCATGGATCTGGTCGATCGCAAAGTCTTCGCGCAGCCGCCGTTGTCCGACTGGGCTGCGGAACTGCGCATCCTCGGCGTGCCCGTGGCATGGCCGGGCTTGAGCCAACTTGAAGCGCTGCGCGACCACGTGCAATCCGCGGATGGCATCGCGCGGCCGTCTTTCGTCGCGCAGACGCCGGCCTTGCTCGCCGATGGCCTGCACTACGAGGAGCGCATTGCCCAGGGCCGCCTCGCCACTCGCGAGCAGAACTGGCATGACCTGTTGAATGCGCTGGCCTGGCTGCGCTATCCGCGCATCAAGCACGCCCTGAATGCCGCGCAGTGCGCGGACATTGCCGAGGTCGGCCGTCGCCAGCGCACCCGCGCGCAATGCGCGATGACCCATTTCGACGAAGGCGGCGCCATCGTGTTGTGCAGCGATCCGCAGCTGCTTGGTTTGTGGGATCGCCACGATTGGCAGGGCTTGTTCTGGCGCGAGCGCTTGGCCTGGGGCGAGCGCATTGCCGTGCAGGTCTACGGTCATGCCATCCTCGAACTTGCCCTGCAGCCCGAGCGATTGCTGACCGCCAAATGCATCGTCCTGATGACCGATGCTGCGGGCATTGGCCGCCTGCATGTCGATCCGCTTGCGCTTCGCCAGGACATCGATGCACGCATGGCGGATCTCATTGCCGCACACAGCGTGCTCGCCGACCCTCAGGATCTGCGCCCCTTGCCTCTGTCGGGGATCCCTGGCTGGCACCCCGGCGCGATCGATGCGCACTTCTTCAGCGAAGCGCCATGCTTTCGCCCGCTGCGCCCCGGCCGCCGCTATCCACCCGCCAGCACGCTTTGACGGAACTCTTCAGCAGAATGAAGGGACTTCATGACGTTTGCCCGATCGGACGTTCCATTTTGATCGGTGCATGATGGTGGCCTACCGCAAAGGTGTTCCGGCCAGAGCGTATTTCCTGATCTGTTACGTTCCCGTAGGTTGTCGGATTGATGGAGTGGTTAGTTCCGGCCAGAGCGCATTTCCTGATCTGTTACGCTCCGTGTATCGCGCCCGGCCCTCGTATGACCTGTTCCGGCCAGAGCGCATTTCCTGATCTGTTACGCTCAGATTCGGATTTGAGGTGTATTACGTGTTAGTTCCGGCCAGAGCGCATTTCCTG
>MKWR01000014.1:0-3932 GCA_001899855.1 Lysobacterales bacterium 63-13 | reverse complement strand
GTTCCGGCCAGAGCGCATTTCCTGATCTGTTACGCTCAGCCAGCGAGATTGATCGGCCCGGATGGGAGTTCCGGCCAGAGCGCATTTCCTGATCTGTTACGCTCAAGGCGCGCAATTCCCTCGGCGGTCAGCAGGTTCCGGCCAGAGCGCATTTCCTGATCTGTTACGCTCAGGCGCTACCGCAGCGGCCGTTGTCGCTATGTTCCGGCCAGAGCGCATTTCCTGATCTGTTACGCTCCGACAGGTTTCCTCGGGTCACGCTTTCACTGTTCCGGCCAGAGCGCATTTCCTGATCTGTTACGCTCGGGCGCGGCGAGCAACAGCGGCGACTATGGGTTCCGGCCAGAGCGCATTTCCTGATCTGTTACGCTCGGCATCAAGGGACGCCATCAGGCGATCGTAGTTCCGGCCAGAGCGCATTTCCTGATCTGTTACGCTCGAAATTCCCCTCGTAGTACATGCCCATGGGGTTCCGGCCAGAGCGCATTTCCTGATCTGTTACGCTCAAGCGCCTCTACATCAGCACGCCGCAGATGGTTCCGGCCAGAGCGCATTTCCTGATCTGTTACGCTCCTTGAGGCGGCGCACCAGCGTCGATGCGCAGTTCCGGCCAGAGCGCATTTCCTGATCTGTTACGCTCTCCGTGATCTCGAAGGCCCATCCCTTGTCCGTTCCGGCCAGAGCGCATTTCCTGATCTGTTACGCTCTTGGCGATGACTGTGAGTGGGATGAGGACAGTTCCGGCCAGAGCGCATTTCCTGATCTGTTACGCTCCGCTGCCGGTGAACTCGGCGTGCCGATCCGTTCCGGCCAGAGCGCATTTCCTGATCTGTTACGCTCGGCCAAGTTGACCGCTGCGCTGTCGAAGCAGTTCCGGCCAGAGCGCATTTCCTGATCTGTTACGCTCGCCGGGTCATTCACAGCGCGGACGATGTTCGTTCCGGCCAGAGCGCATTTCCTGATCTGTTACGCTCGCGGCGTAGGCGACACCGAATAGCGCGCCAGTTCCGGCCAGAGCGCATTTCCTGATCTGTTACGCTCCGATCTGCTGAAACCGATTGAATCCCATGAGGTTTCTGCAGATCGGAGGCGTGCTGTCCTGTGTCGTCGCCATCAAAACAGCTGATACTGGCCTGGATTTTTCAATGGTTTTCTCCGCATCCTTTTTTCGAAGCGAATGATTCCTTCGTATTGCTTGTCGGTGAAATACAGGCAATAGACCCTGCCGCCTGATGGCAAGACTGACTGCACTCGCCGTGTCCATGTGTCTGCCTGTTCACGGCCTTCGCAAAAGCGCAGGTAGACTGAATACTGACAACGCTCGAAGCCAAAATCCAACAGATCATGGCGAAAATCGTTGGCCGCCTTGCGGTTCTCGTCGGTATCCACTGGCAAATCGAACATCACGAGCATCCACATAAGGCGGTAGGCGCATAGAGGCGGTGATTGACGCCCTTCAGCCTGCCTCCTCGTCGTGATCCCCTTGCGCATACGGTTCATCCCATATTGAGGCCAGACAGGCTCGATCGCAGGCGGGCAATTCCAGCTTGCTGGCGATCGCCTCAAAGCATTGGGCCAGACTCATGACGAGTCGCTGGACCACCATGTTCACGGGACTCACGCCAAACTGGGTATGCACGGATCGCGTACCAAGCAGGGCAAGCGTGTGCCGGCAATCGGGATCCAGGTTTTCAGTGCCGCGATCGAGAAGTCGAGCAACCCAAATGTCGACCAGTGGGCGAAATGGCTCCATCAGATCGTCGACCAGCCGCATCGCGTTGACTTCGTTTGCATGGTGCAGGGGAATACTTGGGTGAAGACCAGCGGCCATCACCTGTCTTGCAACAATGGCGCGAAGCACCGTGTAACCATAATTGAGCATGGCATTGCAGCCTTCTGCCTGACGATCGCGGCGAAACGATTTTCCAAACAAGAGGCCCCAGTAGAGCCGCGCAGCCTGACCTTCGATATTCGACGGATCGCCGCTTCGCACCTTGGCGACCAGGCGGCGCAAGGGCGCTTCCGGGCCATCGCGCATGCCGATGACTGCAGCCTGCATTCCGACCTTGGCTTGCACGATTTGCTTCCACAGGCGCTTTCGCAATGCCTGCCCTGTGCTCAGTTGTGCATCCATGCGGGCCGCCTGACGATGGTGCCCTGATACCGGCCACAGTAGAGCGGTCGGACGATGATTGGCACCGCAAAGCACAAAAGGCGTGCCACGTTCAGCCAGTGCGACCAACAGATTGTTGCTGTAGACAAGGCCATGCGCATTGCCGATCACGGCGGCTACGTCATCAATCGGCGTACGCCCGCGTTCCTCGCCTTTGTGACTGACGACGAGGAACCCGCGATCAAGCGAAAGATAGCGGCTATCACCACCAATCTCGATGATTCGTCCGATCATTTCATTCCCGAAAGCCAGGATCGTTGAGGTAACCGAGAATGTTTACACCCGCCGTACGTGCACGACGTTGTTTGAGTTTGCTGGGGGCCAATTGCAGGTACCGGAAATCGGTGGACGAGTCGCGATTCCTGGCGTCGACGTTGGCTTCGTTGGGCGGTGTAAAGAAAAGTTTTCCAAGCGAGAAGTTTGTGACGCGGAAGATGCTCTCGCGACCTTCATGTTCCATCACGACGACATCACCCTTGTGAATACGCATCACCAAAGGCATGCCGTTTTGCGCGTGCATCCGGGATTCAAGAAATCCTTTCTGGTTGGCCTCAAACAAGTTGATCACCTCGCCATCCCATTGGTTATCCGGCTTGCGGAAAATCTCGTAGCAAAAATTGCCATCACCCTTGACGAACCGATAGGGTTTGCCGGTTCGCCGATCATGGATGGGGATAACCGAGAGGCGTTCCTCGCAAATGACTCGTCGAATGCCGGTTCGTTCGGAATATGCGATCAGCGCAGATTTGATTTCCATCGCTGACGAAAGTGGCATGAGCAAATTGATGATTTCCATCCGCAGGGTTTCGCTGGCGATGGCTTGAGCGTCTGCTGCATTCTTGATGCTTTCAAGTGGCCGGCGTCGGCCGACCAGCGGGCTTCCGTTTTTCTTTTCCGGCTCACCTCTCCATCCATAGTTGGTATCGTTGTGCAGTGCTGCCTCCCTGCCATGATCAGGCTTGTGCGAAACCACGATCTCGCCGAGGCGAGTGTCGAGGTCCTGGCGATAGTCAGGCCATGGAAGATCCAGGGATGCGAGCAGGCGTTGTTCGCCTCGTTCTTCCGCTTGCCGCGCGGCATCTGACATGCGCTTGATCAAACTGCGGCTGCACAGGCCAATTACGGCGGCGTCCAAGGCATGGTGCCGGTGATCCTCACGATTCTTCCTGCCATCGCCGGACAACAGCTTGCTCAGGCCAAACTTGCCTCGGATCAATCCAGTCAGACGGCCAGTGGACACCAAAACGAAATTTTCCGGGCAAATCCCGGTCAAATATTGCTTGGCGGCGCGCCCGAAATACGCGGTATCGGAGAGATGCCTGGCAAGAAAATCGCCGTCGCCAAGAAAATCTTCGAGCGCATTTTCGCGGAACAATTTTCTTTTGTGCTCGGGCAGCGCCTCCGCACGTTCACATATCGCCTGCCAGTGTTGTGTATGGCCCCAGGTCTCGAACGGCGTGCGATTCCCCTTGTCGCGATTGCTTTGGCGTACGCACAAGATCTTGTTGCCAACCCCGTCGTGCAATGAGCGGGAGAACGGCAAGACATGATCAATCTCGATCTCGTCGCTGAAAAGGAGTGCCTTGCTCAGGCGCTTGCCGCTATAGATGCAATGACGATTCATGGCGTCGTCCTTGCCAAGCTCGTCCCAGAGCTGCAAACGCAAGCGGTTCTCGCGATGAACCGCCCCGGGTTTTGAGGAGGCTCCAACTCTTGAGAGAATGGAGCCATGAACAAATCGAATAAGTTTTCCCGGGAA
>MKWR01000013.1:131730-293566 GCA_001899855.1 Lysobacterales bacterium 63-13 | reverse complement strand
CCTTCGCAGTCGAACCCTGCGGGTTCGCCTCCCGCGCCATTTCCAGATCGCCCAAGAAAAAAGGCCACCTTGCGGCGGCCCTTTTCTTGTGTGGTGGAGGTGGCGGGAGTCGAACCCGCGTCCGAAGGCGATTGACGCCCAGTCCTACATGCTTAGCTCACCGTTCGGTCTCGTCTTCCGGCAGTACGATGTGCGAAACGCACCGGTTGACCAGTCTGGAAGATTTCGCCGTGCTCCGTCAGACCGCGGATTCGGGCTATCCCATGATAATGACGGTACATCCACGAGCATGAGCACAAGTGGGTTCCCGGCTTACGCCTTAAGCGGCGAGAGCGTAGTTGTCGTCGTTGGCAACTAAAAGTTTGCTACTGGATTAACGAGGAAAGTCGCCCCCTCGGCATGCACCAGACTATCTCACTACCCCCGTCGAAGCCATGACACCCCCGGGGAACGGGATGCTACCACGTGGGTCGCATGTCCACCCAGATGGATGCGCTGCCGGTGGATTCAAGTGCGGTGTTACGTGCACGAGGGCAAAAGCCAAGGGCAAAGGCCCCCCTCATCCGCCTTCGGCACCTTCTCCCGCAAGGGGAGAAGGAATTGCGATTGCGAATCCCGGCTTTCAACAGGTGAACGGCTGGTCATCCAAATCCCGAATCCCGAATCCCGAATCCCGAATCCCGAATCCCGAATCCCGAATCCCGAATCTCGAATCCCGGCCTTTCAAGCACTCTTGTTGTGCGCACGCATGGCACGTTGCTTGTCGCGTTGCCAGTCCTTGTCCTTGAGGGCATTGCGCTTGTCGTGGTCCTGCTTGCCGCGGGCGAGGCCGATTTCGATCTTGACCTTGTTGCCTTTCCAGTACATGGCCAGTGGCACCATGGTGTAGCCCTTGCGCTCGACCGCGCCGACCAGCTTGTCGATTTCCTGGCGGTGCAGGAGCAGCTTGCGCGTGCGCCGGTCATCGGCAACGACATGGCTGGAGGCCGAGATCAGCGGCACGATGGATGCGCCGAACAGGTAGATCTCGCCGTTGCGGACGATGGCATAGGCATCGGTCAGGTTGGTGCGTCCGGCACGCAGGCTTTTCACTTCCCAGCCCTGCAGGGCGACGCCGGCTTCGTAGCGTTCGTCAATGTGGTATTCGTGGCGCGCGCGTTTGTTCAGTGCGATCGTGCCGCCGCTCTTCTTGTCCTTGGCGTTTTGTTTGGTCATGCTGTTTGAGGTGTTCCCGGGTGGCGCGATCGATCGTGGTTCGGCGTGCTGTATGGAGCGGTTGGAAGCGTGTTTCAAGCACGCCCGCGTGTTTTTTCCGATGAAGGTATCGTCTTGATCCAGATCCGTCGCAGTGCCATCGTGCGCCAGACCCCCGAGGTGATGTTCGATCTGGTCAACGAGGTTGAAGCATACCCGAGGCGCTTTCCATGGTGCGCCAGCTCGGCGGTTTACGATCGCGATGAGGCCGCGCTCTCGGCGCGCCTCGATGTGCGCCTGGCTGGAATCACGCAGAGTTTCACGACGCGCAATACCCTGGTGCGTCCGCAACGGTTGCACATGCACCTGCTTGACGGACCGTTCCGCACGCTGGAAGGCGAATGGACCTTCCTGGCCCTGGGCGAATTCGGCTGCAAGATCGCCTTTGCCCTCGATTTCGACTACGCAGGACGATTCACCGCGCCGGCGCTGCGCCTTGGCTTCCAGAACCTTGCCGACCGCATGGTCGATGATTTCTGTCGCGAGGCGCGTCGTGCCGGAATCTGAGCACGTGCATGTCGAAGTGGCTTACGCGGAACCTTCCCGCCAATTCCTGCGTGCCCTCGATTTGCCACGGGGTTCGACGGTGGCCGACGCGATCGTGGCATCGAATGTTGCCGGCGAATGCGCGATCGATCCATCAGCCTTGCTGGTCGGCATCTGGTCGAAGATCGTCGCCGGCGATACGCCCGTGCAGGAGGGTGATCGCGTGGAGTTGATCAGGCCGCTTAAAATCGATCCGAAAGAGGCACGCCGCAAGCGTGCGAAGCTGAAACCGGGTCAGCCCTGACCCTGGGGCTTCTTCTTGTCGTCTTCGCGCTTCTCGTCCGGGTACTGGCGCTTGTACTTGCGCGCATCGCGGATCAGCACTTCCGGATCCTCGGGGAAGTAGTCGCCCTCGATGCGCGCCAGCGATTCGTTCTCGAAGAACAAGGTCAGGTCCTTGCTTTCCATCTTGCCGCGCCCGCGCTTGATGGTGGAAACGTAATCCCAGCGATCCTGGTCGAACGGGCTGATGATCGAGGGTGAGCCCATGACCAGCAGAACCTGGCGCTTGGTCATGCCGGGCTTGAGCGTATCGACCTGATCCTTGTCGAACAGGTTGCCTTGCTGGACATCGAGTTTGTAGAGCACGCCGCAACCGCTCAGCGGGATCAGCGCAATCAGGGCAATCAAGGCGACAAGGCGATGCAGCATGCGTCCAGACTCGATGTGGTCGAAGGGGCGGATGATACACTAGCGCCCATTTTGTGATCGTTATGAAGCGGCGAATCGTCGCCCGGAGGGCAGTCCATGGAATCGACCGACCTGCGCAAGGCGGGCCTCAAGGTCACGCATCCGCGCATACGCATCCTCGCCATCCTCGAAGGCCTCGATGGCCACCACGTCACCGCCGAAGACATCTACCGGCAACTGCTGGACAGCGAGGATGACATCGGCCTTGCCACGGTCTATCGCGTGCTCACCCAGTTCGAGGCGGCCGGACTCGTGCTCAAGCACAATTTCGAAGGCGGCCAGGCCGTCTACGAGCTGGACCGGGGCGTGCATCACGATCACATGATCGATGTCGATAGCGGCAAGGTGATCGAATTCACCAGCCCTGAAATCGAGCGCCTGCAAAAGGAAATCGCCGCCGCGCACGGCTACCGGATCCAGGATCACAGCCTCGTGCTGTATGTGCGTCCGCTGAAAAAGAACGGCTGATCGGCAAATCAGCGGATGCCTTCGCAGTCGGCGTTGGCAGGTTTTCGGCACGGATCGGTGCTGATTTGCGCGGCAACCTGAAAATAGTTGCCCTCAGGTGTTGACGAAACCGCCGCCGCAACGAATAATCCGCCCCCTCGTTGAATCGGGCCAACTGCGCAACGCAGGGTTTTCCGCGAAACGATGTTCCATGCGCCCGTAGCTCAGCTGGATAGAGTACCAGGCTACGAACTTGGTGGTCGGGAGTTCGAATCTCTCCGGGCGCGCCATAAAAAGACAAGGGGTCAATGAGTTTCAACTCATTGGCCCTTTTTCTTTTGGGCGTTTCCCGTCGCGGTTTCGTCCTCGGCAAATCCGTGGGCTCTACGGCCCATTCAGCACGCGCGCGATCCCCTTGATTGACAAATCCAGCCTGGGTGGCCCACGCGATTGCCCATTTGCGTGGAGAGGATTCGGTACCGCGAATTCACTTCAATGACAGGAAGGCACCCATGAAAATTCGATATCTGGCCGCGCTGCTGGCCTTGGCGGTAGCGGATCCGCTTCACGCGCAGCCAGGAACGGGCGCTACCTGGGATTCCTTTGGCCCGGACCGGTCCAGCGGCGTGTTCCTGAATATCACGCGGGAGCACCTGAGCAGTCAGAGCGCGTACGGCATCGCGGTCGACCGCCAGCAAAGGGTGCTCGTCCTGAACGAATGGCGTGAAACCGGAAACGCCAATGTCGACTGTGGGGTGACGCGGCACCTGGACAATGCGCGCTTGCTTGACATGACCTACACCGGCACGGACGAACTCGAAGGCACTCGGCGAGTGGCCGCCGACATGGGGGGCAACAACGTCGATCTGTGTACGGCCATCGATGTTGATGCAGGCAATCGTGCGGTGATTTCCGGCTGGGGCGCATCGGCAACGGGACTGAGCGGATTTCTCGTGCGCCTGACCGCGAGTGGTGCCTACGACACCAGCTTCTCCTCGGACGGCAAACTGGCCGTGAAGAACCTCGCACCTTTCCTCGGCCTGCAGTCGCGGCTGAACCATGTCCTCGCGGTTGGCAACGACATCCTCGCCTGCGGCTGGGTGGAACGTGGCAGCAGCCGCAACATGATGATCCTGCGCGTCACGTCAAGCGGAGTGCTGGATACGACATTCAGCGGCGACGGTTACGTCGAGGTTGATTTCAACGTCGCCGGCGTGCGCAATGACAGTTGCTCGCGCATGGTCGTCCTGCCGAATGGCGACATCGTTGCCGGCGGCGTCGTCACCGATTCGTCCGGGAACCAGGCCTACGGGCTGACCCGGTTGAGTTCGGCCGGCGGCTTCGTCAGCAGCTTTGGCAACCAGGGCCGTTTGCTTATCGGCGATGGCAGCGCGCTTGCCGCAACACCCTATGTGGCCGACATTGCCTGGGATGCCGGCCGCAATCGCCTGCTGGTCGGATGTGGCCTGGTGTTTTCCGCGAGTCTTTCGCCAACGGGATGCGTCCTTGCCGTGCGCGGCAGCAATGGAAGCCTCGATACCGCGTTCAATGGGGATGGTCGCAAGGGATTCCGCTTCTCCAGCTACGGCAGCGGCGCAGTGCGGGAGCTGGGGGGAACACAGGTGCGGCGTCTGCTGATGCGTGACGATGGCAGCTTCTATGTGCTGGGAACCCACGACAACAGCGATACCGACGCACTGACGTATGGCACAAGCGATGCAGTGACCCTGCGCGTGGAAGCCGACGGCAGCGTGGTCGAATCCGGTGCCAATGCCTACTCGACTGATGGAATCGAGTTCCACACCCTGGTCGAAGTGACGCAAAAGGGTGTCAGCAATTCCAATCGCCGCCGCGTTGCCGAGAACATCGTCGATGCCACCTGGTATCTCGGCAATCCGCTCTTCCTGGCCGATCGCCAGCGCTACCCGACGAACGTCTTCGATCATGACGGCGATGGCAACCTCAACGAGCCCGGACCGATCGCGCCGGTGGTCGCCGCAATCACCGGCGAGCAGTTGTTCAACGCCGATTTCGATTTCGATGGCCTGCCGCCATCGGCATTGGCAACGCCGACGGTGGCGATGCCGTTCGGTTATGGCAACTACTGCAGCGTGCGCAATGCCAGCGGCGGCGGCTTCGGACTATTGCCGCAAGGAATGGGCAGCGATCCCTGCCAGGTGTTCCTCGACAGCAACCCGACGGCAATCATCGAGCGCTCCGGCATGTATTCCTTGTCGGGATTGAACTGGGTGATCGGCGTCTGCAGCGGGAATTTCATCACCTTGCGCGGCGGCAACGGAACGCAGCCGTTCGACCTGGCCTTTGCCGACGCGGCTGCTCGCTCAAATTGCGTGTTCACGGCAACGCCTGGCGAGCTGCCAATGTTCTCGCGACCTTACACCGGCTCGAATTCCGGGATCGGCAACACGCAATCGTTCAATCACGATCCGTACAACATCCCCATTGACGTCACCGACTTCGGTCAGACAGCAGGCCCGTACGATGCCTGTGCCATCGACAATCGCGGTCGTTCACGCAGTATCGGCAATCCGAATGCAGTGCCCTCGACCTGCGACTACGACAATTCGGGAGTCAACGAACCGGCGGTGGACATCGATGTGACCAGCGCGCGCAACGTGGTTTCGGTCGCAGCCGGACGCGTTGTCATGGCCGTTCCACGTCACGTTCCGGGTTTTGCACCGGCGGGCATGGATCCTTACCAGCGCGAAGTGTTCGTGCGCCACCAGGTCGGCAGCGGGCGCTACGCGGAAGTCTTCACCACCTACTCCGCGCACATGCAGGATACGGCAGTGCGGCGGGGCGATGCGGTCAGTGCAGGCACCATTCTCGGACGCGTCGGCACCACTGGCGCTTCATCCGGCGAGCACCTGCATCTATCGGTATTCCGCCACCGCAACCTGTCGTTCCGCAGCGAATTCGAGTTGCGCTTCGATGGCGGCCAGTGGGATCGCGATGCCAGTGTCGCGGCTTTCGACCCCTGGGGATGGATGGCGCCACAGGGCGTGGATCCATGGGCATGGCGGTTCCGCACCCATGCGAGCAATCCCTTGCTCGACGACGCCGGCACCTTCAGTTCGAACCTGTGGATCAACAGCGAGGCACCGCCGCTGGAATGACCCAGCGTGTGGGAGCGCGGAACCACCGGGTTCCGCGTCTCGCGAGGTCGCTGCTGGTGATGCGCCGGTGCTGGCCATTGGCCGCAGGCAAGACTGCCTGGATTGCACGGGTGGGCTTCGCCTTGGCGCGACGCGGCCGGGTGTTGCTCGTCCGCAGCTGATTCAGCCGTCCGCGATGACCGCGATGCATTTCAGCTCGATCGCGATCGGAGTGGGCAGGGCGGTGATGCCAAGGGTGGTGCGGCAAGGTTGGGCGTCGCTGAAGTATTCGCCGTAGATGCGGTTGTAGGTCGCGAAATCACGTTGCATGTCGGTCAGGAACACGGTGACATCGAGCAGATCCTGCCAGCGCGCGCCGCTGGCTTCGAGCACGGCGCGGACATTGGCGAAAACCTGGTGGCACTGGGCCTCGATGTCGTAATCGACGAGCCTGCCGCCGGCATCGTGCACATTGCCCGGAATCGAATTGTCATGCGGATTGCGCGGACCGACCCCGGACAGGAAGAGGAGATTGCCGACCCGGCGCGCATGCGGATACGCACCGACCGCCTTGGGCGCACCTTTGGCGTGGACGATGTCGTTCATGGGCCCGTCTTGTTCTTGCCGATAACAATCGACTGCCGATGTTTGATGACATTGGAGCGGTCACGGGCGAGGATTTCGTATTTGCCCGGGCGCAACCAGAGTTCGGCAATCGGATACGGGTCGGTGCTGTTGCGCAGGATGTCGCCGTAGCCGGCAATACGCCCCTTGAACTCGATCACGTAGCGATCTGCCGGTATCGCCTGGTCGGGATCGCCGGCATGGCGGGCTTCGACCAGGCACGGGTAATCCAGGTCGCAGATGCGGCCACTGACCTGGAAGGGCATGCGCAGGTCGCCCATGGCCAGCCAGGTCGGGCGACCGCGTTGCAGGACTTCCATCGGAAAGAACACGCTGAGGTCATAGGCGTCCTTCAACGACCAGGATTCGCCCTTGTCATTGACGAAGACGATGGGCTGCTTCGGCGCGAGCTTGCCGATCACCTCGCTGTACCAGGGGTGGTCGCTGCTGGGCAATTCGTGCGGGATCATCATGGTCTGCTCGACCGTAAGCGGGTCGAAGCCGCTGAGTCGCGCGAAATGCTGGGCCATGGCCGAGCCGCCGAGATATTTCCCTTTTTCCTGGATGTGTGCATAGCCTGCGTTGACGACCAGGCGTGCTTGCGGATGCTCGGCGTAGACATCACGCACCAGGTTGCGCGCCTGCTCGGCCTCGCGGGCGTCGCCAATGGCATTGGACAGCGCCTCATAGGCGACGACGCGATAGCCCAGCCGCAGCGCCTCGCGCACCATGTCCGCATAGACCGGTTCCTCGGTATAGAAACCCGTGGCCGAAATCGCGTAACCGCGTTTCGCCAGGGCGGGCATGTCGGATTGGTAGAGGGTTTCGGCGGCAAAGGTGTCGAAGCCCTGTTCGCGCAGCGGCGCCAGCATCTGCACGGTCAGCGTGCGCGTCAACGCATTGCTGTGGTTTTCGTTGAAGAAGACGGCCTTGCGGTCGCGGGCCAGCCTGGCAATCGCCTCCACCGCAGGCTGCGCATGCCATTGCGTACCCTGCAATGGCGATGCGGCATCATCCCTGGCGGCATGCTGGGTGATCGAAAAACTGCTGCGTGCACCGGCGTAGTCGCCAACCCAGGTCTGATACCAGCTCAGGTACTGGTTGAAGATCAGGCGAAAGGCGACATCCGTGCTGTTGGCATACGCATCGCGCATGAACAGGTATTGCGAAAGCAGGCCGTTGCGCCCTTGCGCCTTGGCCATTATCTGCTCCGACTGGGCAACGGCCGCCTTTTGCTGATGCACGTTGGCACTGCCGGTCGCGGGCGGTTCGATGGCCTGGCAGATGGCCGGAATGGCCAGTGCGCCGGCGAGGAGCGCGGCCAATTGCCTGCGCCTGGCGAGTGTGTTGGATCGATTCATCGGACGCCTCCGATTTCCTGGGATTTTCCGGCATTGTCGCTGGTGCCGGATGTGAACTCGATGCAGATGTTTTTCGGCTCGCTGAAGAAGCGCAGGGCCTCGACGCCACCTTCGCGACCGATGCCGGAATTCTTCACCCCGCCAAATGGCGTGCGCAAGTCGCGCGACATCCAGCAGTTGACCCAGACGATGCCGAACTCGAGCTGCGTCGCGACGCGGTGGGCGCGATCGAGGTCGCGGGTCCACAGCGAGGCGGCGAGGCCGTAATCGGTGTCGTTGGCGATGCGAATGGCATCGTCTTCGTCGTCGAACGGAATCAGGCTGACCACCGGGCCGAAGATCTCTTCCTGATTGGTGCGGCTGCGCGAGGGCAGGCCTTCGATCACGGTGGGGGCGATGAACCAGCCGTTGGCGCAGCGACCGCCAATATCCAGCGCATGGCCGCCGCAGGCAATCTGCCCGCCCTCGTCGCGGGCCGTGGCAATCGCTGCCATGACCTTGTCGAAATGCGCCCGCGAAACCATTGCGCCAAGCTGGCTTGACGATTCGCGCGGATCGCCCACCTGCAGCGCCTTCACTGCAGCGAGGTAGCGCTCGCGGAACGGCTCAAGAATCGAGCGTTGCACCAGCAGGCGCGAGCCACACAGGCAGATCTCGCCCTGGTTGGCGAAACCCGAGCGCACGATGGTGGCCAGGTTGGCGTCGCTGAAATCGAAATCGGCAAAGACAATGGCCGGATTCTTGCCACCCATTTCCAGCGAAAGCTTCTTGAACATGGGTGCCGCCGCGGTCGCGATGGCGGCACCGGTTCGCGTGCTGCCGGTGAAGGACACGGCCTTGACGTCACGCTGCTCGACGATGGCCTGGCCGACCGCAGGCCCTTCGCCATGGACGATATTGAGCACGCCGGCCGGGAAGCCGGCGATGATGCTCAATTCACCGAGCCGGGCGGCGCTGCAGGGCGTGATTTCCGAAGGCTTTGCGACCACCGTGTTGCCGGCAGCCAGTGCCGGGGCGATCTTCCAGGTGAACAGATAAAGCGGCAGGTTCCAGGGCGAGATGCAGCCGACCACGCCAAGCGCCTGGCGCAAAGTGATGTTGATGGTCTGTGCATTGCCGGTGTGCGCTTCGCCTGGCCATTGCGTGATGGCGGCGGCGAAGAAGCGCAGGTTGGCGACCGCGCGCGGGATATCCACCTGGCGGGCCAGGGAAACCGGCTTGCCGTTGTCGCGCGATTCGAGTTCGGCCAGGGATTCGAGTTCAGCCTCGACCAGGTCGGCAAGGCGCTGCAGCAGGCGCGCGCGCTCCTCAAGCGAAGTGGCTGCCCACGCTGGAGCAGCCTGCCGTGCCGCGGCGACGGCGCGTTCGACATCGACGCGGGTTGATGCCGGGCACTGGGCAAAGACCTGGCCGGTTGCCGGCTCGAGCACGTCGAGCCAGCGATCGTCTTCGGGATTGGCCGGCTGCCCGCCAATCAGATTTGCCAGTTTCAGTTGCTTGCCCATATGCCGAGCTTAGTCGCTTGCCTGGGAATTGCGGAGTCGCCTGCCTGCCTAGCGCCGTTCGCGGAGGCGGTCAGGAGTCGCCGCCGTGCGGGACGGCGACCCCAAGCCGTTATTTCTTCGTCGCGGTCAGGCCACGGCGCTCCAGCAAGGGCTGCACGTAGGGTTCGCCGCCGCTGAAGTTCTTGAACAGGACCATGGCATCTTCCGAGCCACCGCGCGAGAGCAGGGTCTTGCGGAAGTGGTCGCCGTTTTCGCGGGTCAGGCCGCCATGCGCCTTGAACCATTCGACGCTGTCGGCATCCAGCACCTCGCTCCAGATGTAGGCGTAATAGCCGGCCGAATAGCCGCCCATGATGTGCGAGAAATACGTCGTCCGGTAGCGCGGCGGCACCGGTGCGAAATCGACGCCGGCTTTCTTCAGCGCGGCCGCCTCGAAGGCGAGGACGCCATCGGCATCGGGAGCCTGCTTGGCGGTGATCTGGTGCCAGGCCTGGTCGAGCAGGGCAGCGCCCAGGTATTCGGTGGTGGCAAAGCCCTGGTTGAATTTCTCGGATGCCTTGACCTTGTCGAGCAGGGCCTGCGGCAACGGCTCACCGGTCTTGTAGTGCTTGGCATAGTTGCCGAGGATTTCCGGCCAGGTCATCCACATCTCGTTGACCTGGGAAGGATATTCGACAAAGTCGCGCGGCACCGAGGTGCCGGCGAAAAACGGGTACTTCACGTTCGAGAACATGCCATGCAGGGCGTGGCCGAACTCGTGGAAGGCGGTGTTGACCTCGTCGTAGGTCATCAGGGTCGGCTCGCCGTCCGGCGGCTTCGGGATGTTCAGTTGATTGGCGATGACCGGCTTGGTACCGAACAGCCCGGACTGCGCGACATAGGCATTGGCCCAGGCACCGCCGCGCTTGTTGCTGCGCGCGTAGTAGTCGACGATGAACAAGGCCAGCGGGTTGCCGTTCTCTTCGAACACCTCGAAGACGCGGATATCCGGCAGGTATACCGGCAGGTCCTTGCGTTCCTTGAAGCTCAAGCCATACAGCTTGTGCGCGGCGAAGAACACGCCGTTCTCGATGACATTGTTCATCTCGAAATACGGGCGCAACTGCTCGGCATCGAGGTCGAATTTCTCCTTGCGCACCTTTTCCGTGTAGTAGGCCCAGTCGGCTGCTTCCACCTTGAACTTGCCGCCGTCCTTGTCGATCACCTTCTGGATGTCGGCGGCTTCGGCTTGCGCATTGGCGACAGCCGGCGGTGCCAACTGGCCGAGCAGCTTGTTGACGGCATCGATGCTGCCGGCGGTTTCATCCTCAAGCACATAGGCGGCATGGTTGGCATAGCCGAGCAGGGCCGCGCGTTCGGCGCGCAGCTTGACCACCGAGGCGATGATCGCTCGGTTGTCGAACTCGCCACCGTGGCTGGAGCGATTCAGCGAGGCCTGCATGATGCGCTGGCGCAGCGTGCGGTCTTCCAGCGAAGCCAGGGCAGGTTGTCCGCTGGTGTTCATCAGCGGGATGACGAACTTGCCTTCGAGCTCGCGCTTCTTCGCCGCTTCACCGGCAGCGGCAATGGCGTCATCGGCAAGGCCCTTGAGCTGCTCGCGCTTGTCGACAACGATGGCCGAGGCATTGGTTTCCTTGAGCAGGTTCTGGCTGAAGCGGGTCGACAGGCTGGCCAGCTCGGCGTTCATCGCCTTCAGCTTGGTCTTGTCGGCATCGGAGAGCTTGGCACCGGCACGCACGAAATCGGTGTGGTAACGCTCGACCAGGCGCTTCGATTCCGCGTCGAGGCCGAGCGTGTCGCGTGCGTCGTAGACCGCCTTGACGCGGGCAAACAACTTGCCGTTGAGCACGGTCTGGTCATTGTGCGCGGACAGCTTTGGCGCCAGCTCGGTCTGGATCTTCTGCATCTCGTCATTGGTGTTGGTGCCCGCCTGCGCGAAAAACACGCGCGAAACGCGGCCCAGCAACTGTTCGCTGCGTTCCAGGGCGACGATGGTGTTGTCGAAACTGGCAGGTTCGGGATTGTTGGCGATGGCCTCGATTTCGCGGCGACCTTCGGCCATGCCCTGTTCGAAGGCCGGTCGATAGTGCTCGTTGCGGATCTTGTCGAACTGCGGGAATTGATAGGGCAGCGGACTCGGCGCAAGGAACGGATTGACCGCCTTCGACTGGGCGGCCTCGACCGCCTTTGCCTTGGCGGGTGGATCGCCATCGGCGGCGTACAGGGGTGCCATGGCACCAAGGGAAACGGCCAGGGCGGCGCTCAAGGTCAGGCGAAAGCTCATCGTTGAATATCCGGCATCGGTGGAACCTGCAAGCCTAGGCCATCCCGGCCGACAATGCCCGTGACGAAAGTCAGTCGGCCCAGTCAGGCTAGAATGTCGGGTTTCGGCTCAAGGAATACCCATGGATTTCCGTCTCAGCGACGACCAGCTCTCGATCCAGGCCATCGCCCGCGATTTCGCGCAGAAACGCATTGCCCCGGTCGCCGCCGAACTCGATGCGTCGGGCACCTTTCCGCTGGAGAACATCCGCGAGATGGGCCAGCTCGGGCTGATGGGCATCGAGGTGCCCGAGGAATACGGCGGCGCCGGTCTGGACACGGTTGCCTATGCCCTGGCCATGATCGAGATCGGTGCCGTCGACACGGCAACCTCGACGGTCATGTCGGTCAACAATTCGCTGTACTGCAACGGCATCCTGCAGCACGGCAGCGAAGAACAGAAGCAGAAGTACGTGCGCGCGATCGCCACCGGCGAGTGCATTGGCGCCTATGCGCTGACCGAGCCGCAATCGGGTTCGGATGCCTCCGCGATGCACACCCAGGCGTCCAGGAATGCGGATGGCGACTGGGTCATCAATGGCAAGAAGAGCTGGATCACCTCGGGTTCGGTGGCCCGCTACATCATCCTCTTCGCCATCACCACGCCGGGGATTGGCGCCAAGGGCATCTCGGCCTTCATCATCGATACCCGTCGCCCCGGGTTCCATGCCGGCAAGATCGAGCCAAAGCTGGGCATCCGCGCCTCGGCAACCTGCGAAATCGAATTCCATGATTATGTCTGCCCGGCCGCCGACATGCTCGGTGCGCAGGGCAAGGGTTTCGGCATTGCCATGGGCGTGCTTGACGCGGGTCGCATCGGCATTGCCTCGCAGGCGGTCGGCCTGTGCCGCGCCGCCTATGAGGCGAGCATCGCCTACGTCAGGGAGCGCAAGGCGTTTGGCCATGCCATTGGTTCCTTCCAGATGATCCAGGCCAAGATTGCCGACATGAAGTGCCGCTTGGACGCGGCGCAGATGCTGACCTTGCGTGCGGCATTCGCCAAGGGCGAAGCCGAGCGCACCGGTGGGCGCTTCAGCACCGAGGCGGCGGTGGCCAAGTTGTATGCCTCCGAGGCGGCCATGTGGATCACCCATCAGGCCGTGCAGATCCATGGCGGCATGGGTTACTCGAAGGAGATGCCGCTGGAACGCTACTTCCGCGATGCCAAGATCACCGAGATCTACGAAGGCACCAGCGAGATCCAGCGTATCGTCATCGCCCGCAACGAGACCGGCTTGCGCTGAATGCCTTGTCGAAAGCTTGCAGCCGTGCCTTGTGGGCGGCTGCGATCGGCAGATTCGTCCAGGACGATTTGCCGGTTTATTCCCGTGGCGCCGCAGCGGTCCCGGACACGCCAGCCTCCGGGCGCAGGATCTCGGCAATGACGACCTGGTCACGACCGCCCTTTTTCGCCAGATAGAGGGCGTTGTCGGCGTTGCGCAGCAGCTCGTCGGGTGTCAGGCCGTGTTCGCCATAGCTGGCGACGCCAATGGAAATGGTGACCTTGCCCAGCGAAAGGTTGCGATAACTGACATCCATCGCCCTCACTGCGGCGCATATTTCCTCGGCGCGGATGCGCGCGAGCGCGATGTCGACTTCCGGCATGACGACCGTGAACTCCTCGCCGCCATAACGGCAACTGATGTCTTCCTTGCGCAGGATGCGGCCAAGCAATGCGCCGAAACTGGCGAGCAGGGCATCGCCCGCCTCGTGGCCGAAGCTGTCGTTGAAGCGCTTGAAGTGATCGATATCCAGCATCAGCACGCTCAATGGTATGCCGCGCCGCTCGGCACGCTGGATCTCGCGCTCGAAGGAGGCCTCCAGGTAGCGGCGATTGAACAAGCCGGTCAGCGGATCGCGCAGCGACTGGAAGCGCAAGGTCTCCTGCAGCTTGAGGTTGGCCAGCGCCATTGAAATCGCCTCGCAGGCGGCAATGATGTTGCTGCGTTCGGAACCGTGGATTTCCTGTTCCGAGGTCACGCTGATGACGCCGAGCATTTCGCCCTGGGCGATCATCGGCACGCACAGGTGATCGTGGGCCGGATGTGCCGCCTTGGATGCCAGCAAATGCCGGCAGACAAACGCCGGTGTGGTTCCACTCAGCGGATAGGCATGGCCCCGGCGCAACGCCCAGCAGTCGTCCAGGCTGGCGATGTCCGAGCGTTCATCGTCGGCCTCGCCCCAGTGCGCCACGGTCTGCGCCAAGGTCTGCGAAGCATTGATCAGATGCACGGAGCCGGAGCTGCCCGGCAACAGTCTCGGCAGCGATATCCGCAGGCCCGTGGCAGCCTCGTCGATATCGCGACAGGCTTGCAGCATTTCCCCGAGATTGGCCAGCTCGCGCAGGGAATGGCCCATGCGCTGTGCATCGGCGAGACTCTGCAGAAGCTTGCGATTGGCCAATCGGGCTTCGCGCATGCTTGCCGTGCGATGGCGCTGCTCGCGCAACACGAGGTACAGGGCGACGCCGAGTATGAGCACGCTGAGAATGCTGGCGCCGACCGTCAGCACCCGGGTCAGCAACGCCTGATCGGTTATTCGCGTTTCGCGGATTGCCTGCAGTTGTTCCTCGTGGCGCAGCATGCGCTGGCCGATACTGTCGATGCTGAAGTCTTCCGCACGAGTCTGTCCGATCGGAATCGTCGCCCGCACTGCTTCGATGCCACCGCGTTCGTACAGCGCGAGCGATTCCTGGATGGAATCGATTCGCGCCTCGAGCAGGGCCGCCAGCTCCTTGGCAGCATCCAGTTGCACGGGATCGTTGGCGACAAGCTCGGCGAGTCTTGCGCCGTGCGCGAAAACCTGCGGAGCAGTCGCGGTGTAATCGCCGAGACGTTGCGCATTTCCGGAAATGAAGTAGGCACGCTGGCTGGCCTCGGCCGAGTGCAGGCTGCCCAGGGTCAGGGTGATTTCCTGCCTGACGCCAAGCGAGTGATTCACCCAGCGTGCCGCATCGACGAAATCACCGACCGCCCGGTAGACCTGGACTGCAATCGTCGACAGGATCAGGCCGAGCAGCAGGAACATGATGCTGACACGACGGGCAAAACGCCGCCGCCCGGGAAAATCCAGTTCGGGGTTGTTGGCAGCTTCGGCGGCTAGGGTCATCAAGGTAGCCCGGGACATTCAATGAGGCACCAAGCAATTCACATGCCAAGGCCCGGCGGGTGGAATCCCCGGGGGGGGCGGCGTATCCTGCGCGGCCACCAACTACTACCCTAACAAAGAACCAATGAACGCACCCGGTGCCGCCAGCGAATCGCAACGTCTCGACCTGATCCTGAAACAGATTTCAACCCAGGCAGGTGCTTCCAGGCAACGTGAGGCGCAGGCGTTTGCCGCCCATTTCTTCCGCCATGTGCCGGCCGACGACATCAACGCCCGCGATGCCGCGGAATGGGCGCGGATCGCCCAGTTCATGCTCGAGTTCGTGCGCCAGCGCACGGCGCATGCGGCGAAGATCCGCGTGTTCAATCCGCAGGCGGCCGAAGAGGGTTTCGACAGCGGCCACACGATGATTGCGGTCGGCACCGAGGACATGCCCTTCCTCGTCGATTCGGTGTCGATGGCGATCAACCAGGCCGGCCTGGCGACGCACGCCGTGATCCATCCGATTTTCCGCATCGCCCGCGATGCGGGCGGTCACATCCTCAGCTTCGGCCCCGAGCAGGGCGAGCAAGGCGAGGCGGAATCGATCATGTTGTTCGAGATCGAGCGCATCAGCAATGCCGACGAGATTGAAAGCCTGCGCAAGAACATCGTCGAAGCGGTCGATGATGTCTGCGCCTCCGTGCGTGACTGGCCACGCATGAAGGCGAAGATGCTGGCCATTGCCGACGAGTTGCCGACCCTGAACATGCCGTTTGACAAGGACACCCTCATCGAGGCGCAGAACTTCCTCAAATGGATCGCCGACGATCATTTCACCTTCCTCGGCTTCCGCGAATACCGGGTACTTGAGGAAAGCGGTGATGAAGTGCTCAAGCCGATTGCCGAATCCGGCCTTGGCGTCATGCGTGATGGCGGCCACGGCATGGCCGTGCGCCCGCTGAAGAACCTTGCCGCCACCGGCCTGGACAAATCCGGTTCGGTGGGTGCGCTGATCCTGACCAAGACCAACGCACGCTCGCGCGTGCATCGTCCGGGGCACATGGATTACCTGTCCGTGCTCGGCTTCAACGAGCACGGCAAGCCGGTTGTCGAGCAGCGTTTCCTCGGCTTGCTGACGTCATCGGCGTACATGGCGCCGCCGCGCGAAGTCCCGCTGCTGCGCAACAACTACGAGACGATCATGAAGCGCTCCGGGCTGAAGCGCGATTCGCATTCGGGCAAGGCCTTGCGCCACATCCTCGACACGCTGCCACGCGACGAGTTGTTCCAGTGCACGGTCGATGAACTCTACGAAATCGCCATGGCCGTGCTCGATCTGCGCGAACGCGCGCGCACACGGTTGTTCGTGCGCCAGGATCGTTACGGGCGCTTCTTCTCGGTGCTCGCCTATGTCCCGCGCGATCGCTTCAATACCGATGTGCGCGAACGCATCGAGGCCATGCTGACCGAGCAGTTCCATGCCGAGCGCATCGATTCGACGGTCCTGCTGGATGCCTCGCCGCTGGCCCGCGTGCACATGATCGTGCGTCCGCAAAAGGGTGCGGCCTTGGAGTGGAATGTCGCCGAACTGGAAGCGCGCATCGCCCGCATCGTGCGCAACTGGCAGGACGACCTGCGCGAGATCCTGGTCGCCACGCACGGCGAGGAGCGTGGCGGCAAGCTTGCCAGTCGCTACGGCCGGGCCTTGCCCGCTGGCTATATTGAAAAGGTCCAGCCGCAGAATGCGGCCAACGACGTGGAACTGGCCGCGGCGCTGGAAGATGCCGACGACATCCAGCTCAACCTGTATCCCTCGCAGCATCGCGAGGGCGTCCTGCATTTCAAGGTTTTCCGCCTCGGCGCCGACATCACCTTGTCGGAGGTCATTCCGCTGCTGGAAAACCTCGGCGTCAGCGTGCTCACGGAAAACCTGTACGAAATCAGCGGCGGCGGCAACGCCATCACCATCCAGGACATCCTGGTGCGGCCCTCGCGCCTGTCGTTTGACCTGGAAAGCGTGCGCGAACCGTTCCAGTTGGCGTTCGAGCGCGTCTGGCGCGGTGATGCCGAGAACGACGGCTTCAACAAGCTCGTCCTCGCCGCCGGCCTCGATTGGCGCCAGGTCAGCATCCTGCGCGGCTACTGCAAGTACCTGCTGCAGACCGGGGTGCCGTTCTCGCAGACCTACATGGAGCAAACCCTGGGCAGCTACCCGGACATTGCCGGCCTGCTCGTCGAATTGTTCGAGGCCAAGTTCGATCCGCAGCGCCTCGATGCCGGCAGCACGGTGATCGAACAGGCGCGCAGCCGCCTGCGCCGAGAGCTGACCACGCTGACGCCGGCCGAGTCGCTGACCGACAACCCGGGCTTGATCGACGAATTGATTGCCTGCCGCGACAAGGATCGGGCACAGCAGGTGCGCACCATCATGGACACGATCCACGTCCTCCTCGGCCGTGTCGGCAGCCTCGACGAGGATCGCATCCTGCGCGGCTTCATGGCCGTGATCCGCGCCACCCTGCGCACCAACTACTACCAGCGGGTCGAAGGCAAGCCGCACGACTACACCAGCTACAAGTTCGACCCGTCGATGTTGAACGAGCTGCCGAAGCCGCGCCCGTATCGCGAGATTTTCGTCTATTCGCCACGCGTTGAAGGCGTGCACATGCGCTTTGGCCCGGTTGCACGTGGTGGCCTGCGCTGGTCGGACCGGCGCGAGGATTTCCGCACCGAAGTGCTTGGCCTGGTCAAGGCGCAGATGGTCAAGAACACGGTGATCGTGCCGGTCGGCTCGAAGGGCGGATTCTTCGTCAAGCATCCGCCTGCAAGTGGCGAGCGTGATGCCGTACTGGCCGAGGGCGTGGCCTGCTATCGCATGTTCATCAATGGCCTGCTGGATGTCACCGACAACCTCGTCGAAGGCGATCTCGTGCATCCGCAGGATGTCGTGCGCCACGACGACGCCGATCCCTATCTCGTCGTCGCCGCGGACAAGGGCACGGCGAGCTTCTCCGACATCGCCAACTCGGTCAGTGCCGAACACGATTACTGGCTTGGCGATGCATTCGCCTCGGGCGGTTCGGTCGGCTACGACCACAAGGGCATGGGCATCACCGCCAAGGGTGCGTGGGAATCGGTGAAGCGGCATTTCCGCGCGCTCGGCCGCGACTGCCAGAGCGAGGATTTCACCTGCGTCGGCATCGGCGACATGTCCGGCGACGTGTTCGGCAACGGCATGCGCCTGTCCCGGCACATACGCCTTGTCGCCGCGTTCGACCACCGGCACATCTTCATCGACCCGAACCCCGATGCGGCCAGCAGCTTCGTCGAGCGCGAGCGCATGTTCAAGGTGCCGCGTTCCTCGTGGGCCGATTACAACGCCAGCCTGATTTCCGCCGGCGGCGGCGTCTATCCGCGTTCGGCCAAGACCATCGAGATTTCCGAGCAGGCTGCCGCTGCCCTTGGCATTCCCGGTGGCAAGCAGATGCTGCCGCCGAACGAGCTGCTGACGGCCGTGCTCAAGGCTCCGGTTGACTTGCTCTGGAACGGCGGCATCGGCACCTACATCAAGTCGACGGCGGAAACCCATGGCGATGTCGGCGATCGTGCCAACAACGCCATCCGCATCAATGGTGCCGATGTGCGCGCACGCATCATCGGCGAGGGTGGCAACCTCGGCATGACCCAGCGCGGGCGCATCGAGGCCGCCTTGAACGGAGTGTTGCTGAACACCGATTTCATCGACAACTCGGCCGGCGTGGATACCTCGGATCACGAGGTCAACATCAAGATCCTGCTCAACGACGCCGTGCAGCGCGCGGAGATGACCGTTGCCCAGCGCAACGACCTGTTGCGCGCGATGACCGATGAAGTCGAACGCCTGGTGCTGATCGACAACTATCGGCAGAACGAGGCGATCAGCATCATGGAGCGCATGTCGGTGTCGCGGCTTGGCTCCAAGCAGCACTTCATCCGCACCCTCGAGGCGCAGGGCTTGCTGGACCGGCAGATCGAGTTCCTGCCGAGCGACAACGAGATTTCCGAGCGCAAGGCGCGCGGTGTCGGCCTGACCCGGCCGGAACTGGCGATCCTGCTGTCCTATTCGAAGATCGTCATCTTCCAGCAGCTGCTCGATTCCGATGTGCCCGAGGATGCGTACCTGTCAAAGGAACTCCGCCGCTACTTCCCCGAGCCGCTGCGTGAACGCTTTGCCGAGCACATGGAACGGCATCGCCTGAAGCGCGAGATCATCGCCACGGCGGTGACCAACTCGATGGTCAATCGCATGGGCGCAACCTTCATGTTGCGCATGCAGGAGGATACCGGTCAGTCACCGGCGGCTGTGGCCAAGGCCTTCAATATCGCCCGCGAAGTGCTCGATGCGCGCAGCCTGTGGGCGGCCATCGAAGCGCTTGATGGCAAGGTCGACGGCAACGCGCAGATCGACGCCAACCTGGCGATCTGGAGGCTGCTGCGCGGCATGACCCGCTGGTTGCTCAACCATCCCGGTGAAGTGCACGACATTGCCGCAGCCGTCGATCGCTACCAGCCGGCGATGAACGAACTCAAGCAGCGCATCGACAGCGTCACCAGCTCCGCCGAGCACTCGGTCTTCGAAGTTGGCCGGGTTGGCTGGATCGAGCAGGGTTTTCCCGCCGAACTCGCCGACAAGCTGTCGCACCTGCCGGCCCTTGCCGCCGCGCTCGACATCGCCCTGGTCGCCAGCCAGACCAAGCAGAGCGTTGCCGATGTGGCAACGGTGCATTTTGCGGTCGGCGAGGCGCTCAACCTGAAATGGCTGATGGAAAAGGTCGAGGAACTGCCGGTGGAAACACGCTGGCATGCGCATGCGCGCGGCGCGCTGCGCGATGAACTGAATGCGCAGCAGTGCTCGCTGGTCAGGCAGATGTTTGCCATGGACAATGCCGGCGACGGCGCACATCGGGTTGCCGCATGGATGAATCGCGACGATCCGGTGCTCAAGTCGACCCTGGCGACCCTGGCCGAGATGCGCAGCCAGGTCAACATCGATTACCCGATCGTCTCCGTTGCCGTGCGTCGCCTCGCGCAGCTGGTTTGAAGGCGGATCCCACCCGGCTCGTGATGGATCCGGGTGGGATGCTACAGTCGAGGCGCTGGATGAATCCACGCATCGACAAGGGGGCATCGTGAAGCAAGCTGCAGGGGCAGGGGCCGAAGCCGAAGCATGAGCAAGCGCATTGCCCTGGTTGCCAGCCATGGCCCGGAAGCCCAGGCCGAGCTAGAGGCGCTCAAGCAGCGCTATGGCAGCGTCGCGCCGGAGGACGCCGATGTCATCGTCGCCCTTGGCGGCGATGGCTTCATGCTGCGCACCCTGCATCGGCATCTGGCCCTGGGCAAGCCGGTCTACGGCATGAAGCTCGGCACGATAGGATTCCTGCTCAACCATTTCAGCCTCGACGACCTGCAGCAGCGCATCGCCCGCGCACAGGCCACGGTGATGCGCCCGCTCAGCATGCGTGCGCATGCGGAGTCCGGCACCACGGTCGAAGCACTGGCCTTCAACGAGGTGTCACTGCTGCGCCAGACCAAGCAAGCGGCGCATATCCGCGTATCCCTCAACGGCATCGTGCGCATCGAGGAGCTGATGTGCGATGGCGTGCTGGTGGCTACGCCGGCCGGTTCGACGGCCTACAACCTGTCCGCGCATGGTCCGATCCTGCCGATTGGTTCGAACATGCTGGCGATGACCCCGATCAGTCCGTTCCGGCCGCGACGCTGGCGCGGTGCCGTGCTGCCGGCGACCACCGAAATCAAGTTCGAAGTGCTCGATCCATACAAGCGCCCGGTCAGCGCCACGGCCGATTCCAGCGAGGTGCGCGATGTTGTCGAAGTGCTCATCCGCGAATCGACCGAGCACACCATGACCCTTCTGTTCGACCCCGAACACAATCTCGAGGAACGCATCCTCAACGAGCAATTCACGGTCTAGTTGTTTGCGGGTTGCGGGGATGGTGGACAAGCGCAGCGCATCCACCGTCGAGTGGCTGCCAGGCAACACTCCTGCAATGTCGAAACGGCTGCTAGGCAACAGCCTGGACTTCCCTTAAAGTCGCGCGCTTGCCCGCCTCGGCGGGATTTCGCCCACGGAACGGGCCCATTTCGGGGAATCATTCGATGGCCGTTCCGTACCTGCGCGTCGCACCGTTGGCTCTTGCCTGTCTGGCTGCTGCTGCACCCGCCACCGCGGCAGAAATCGATGCCAGCCTGCACGCCGAGGCGGCCAGGGCAGGCTCGGTCGATACACTGATCGTGCTCACGGCCAAGGCACCGAAACACCTCCTGCGCAATGACGGTGACTACCTTGAGCGCCGCCGCAATCTCGTCGACACGCTGCGCGCGACGGCCGAAGTGACCCAGGCCGAGTTGCGTGCCTGGCTTGATGCGCAAGGCGTCGCCTATCGCCCGTTCTGGATCGTCAACATGATCGAGGCGCAGTTGACCGCGGCGCAAATCGATGCGCTGGCGATGCGCGGGGATATTGCCAAGATCGAGGCAAACCGCAGCCATGCGCTCAAGCGCCCGAACCTGGGGCCATATCCGGATCCGGTCCTGGAGGATGCAAACGCGAATACGCCGCTCGCCATCGAATGGGGCGTCAACAAGGTGCGCGCGCCGCTGGTCTGGGCCGCCGGATTCACCGGGCAGGGCATCGTCATTGCCGGCCAGGACACCGGCATCCGCTGGACCCACAATGCCATCAAGGCCAAGTATCGCGGCTGGAACGGCAGCAGCGCCGACCACAACCACAACTGGCACGACGCCATCCATGTCACCGGCAGTTCGTGTGGAGCCGATGCCATGGCGCCGTGCGACGACAACGGCCATGGCAGCCATACCATCGGCACCATGCTCGGTGATGACGGCGGCAGCAACCAGGTCGGTGTCGCGCCGGGCGCGCGCTGGATCGGTTGCCGCAACATGAATGCCGGCGACGGAACACCGGCGCGCTACAACGAGTGCGCGCAGTGGTTCCTCGCACCCACCGATCTGGCCGGCAATGATCCGCGCCCCGAGCTGGCTCCGGATGTGGTCAGCAACTCCTGGGGCTGCCCGGCCAGTGAAGGCTGCACGGCGGGAACCGAAGTGCAGGAGGCGATCGAGAACCTCGTGGCCGGTGGCATCGTCTTTGTCGCCGCCGCAGGCAATGATGGTCCGTCCTGTTCGACCATAGGTGACGCGCCGGCCACCTATGATGCCTCCTTCACCATCGGCTCGATGACCTCCAGCGACACCATGTCGAGCTTTTCCGGACGTGGCCCGGTCGCCGGGCTGGCCAGCGTCAAGCCCGACGTGATCGCGCCGGGTTCCAGCATTCGCTCGATCGTCAACTCCGGCGATGCAAGTTATGCATCGATGAGCGGCACCAGCATGGCCACGCCGCATGTGGCCGGTGTCGTCGCCCTGCTCATGTCGGCCAATCCGGCGTTGCGCGGCAATCCTGCCCGTGTCGAGCAGATCCTGCGCGACACGGCGATTCCGTTGACATCGACCACGCAGGTTTGCGGTGGCATCCCGTCCACGGTATTTCCGAATCCGGTGCAGGGCATGGGTCGCGTCGATGCATGGAATGCCTACCTGATGGCGACCGACGTGATCTACGTCGACGGATTCGATGATTGAGTGACGGGGCACCTGTAAGATCGCCTGCATGAGTGCCCGCCCCGAAACACCCGACAACCCCGGCGCGACGACCCTCGACAAGCTGGTCGTCGCGATTTCCTCGCGCGCGCTGTTCGATCTCGGCGACAGCCACGAGTTGTTCGAACGCGAAGGGCTGGATGCCTATGCGCGCTACCAGATTGCCCATGAGGACGAACTGCTGGCGCCGGGGATCGCCTTTCCCCTCGTGCAAAAGCTCCTGCGCCTGAATTCGATGGCACCGCAAGCGCCGCGCGTCGAAGTCATCCTGCTCTCGCGCAATTCGGCCGATACCGGCCTGCGCATCTTCAATGCCATCGAGCACTACGGCCTCGACATCGTGCGCGCGGCCTTCACCAATGGCGCGCCAACGGCCGCCTACGCGCATCCGTTCGGTGCCAACCTGTTCCTGTCGGCGAATGTCGATGATGTCCGCCGTGCGCTGGTGGCCGGCGTGGCCGCGGCGACGATCCTGCCGTCGAAGGCACCGGAACTGCCAAGCGAGCAACTGCGCATCGCCTTCGATGGCGACGCGGTGATCTTCGGCGATGATTCCGAGCGTGTTTCGCACCATCAAGGCATCGAGGCCTTCCACCGCAACGAGACCGAACGCGTCAACGAGCCGCTGGCAGTGGGGCCGTTCCGCACGTTCCTCGAAGCCCTGCATCGGATCCAGGCGGCGTTCCCGATCGGCAATTCGCCGATCCGCACGGCCCTGGTCACGGCGCGTTCCGCACCGGCGCACAAGCGCGTGATCCTGACCTTGCGCAGTTGGGGCATTCGCCTGGACGAGGCGCTGTTCCTTGGCGGACGTTCGAAGGGGCCGTTCCTCGAGGCGTTCGGTGCCGACATCTTCTTCGATGATTCGATGCTCAATGTCGAATCGGCGCGCCAGCACGTTGCCACCGGCCATGTGCCGCATGGCGTGCACAATCCGCCGACACGCTGATCACGCGCAACGCCGTCGGCGCTTGCGCTAATCCGACGCGCTGCTATCGTTGCAGCTCCCAGCTCGGCCCTCCGTGCATGCCTGCCATCGACGATTTCATCATCGTGACCGAAGTGGACCACGGTCCCGCATTTGTCGCGCACATCTTCGAGCGCAAGTATCGCGCCGCCGCGCCTGCCTTCGGCCACCACATTGTCGCCTTCTACCGGCAATCCTGGGATCGCTACGTGCCGTTTTCGTACGTCCACTTCACCAATTGCGGAGACATCTACCTGGCGGGTGGCGCCAGCACCGATGGCCGCGCATTCGCGCTGATGGACGAAGAGCAGCGGCACACCTTGACCGCCGCCGGCGGTGCCTATGTGCTGGCGCTGCGTTATGGATTCCGGCGCTTTGCCCCGCGTTGCGAGGCGATCTATGGTTACTGTGGCGATGCCCGCGCCTGGGAAGGCGGACTCCAGGCCGGCTTTGCGCCGAGCGGCGAGGACAAGCTTCTCATCCACGTCCCGCGTCCGCTCGATGCATTGCGTCAGCGCGAGTTGACCGCCAAGGCGCTCAGCTTCATCCCGTTTTGACGTGCTGATCCAGCACCGCTGTCAGGTTCATGGCATTGCCGGCACCGCTGCGCCCCGGCCGCGATTCCCGCGAAAACATCGCGACTAGCGGCAGGCTTCCAGGATTTCGCGCAAGGCCTCGGGTGATTTCCAATGCCAGCCGCAGATATGGCGCGGCAGGTTCCAGCGATTGGATGCGCGGGTCACCGGCGTTGCACCGTCGCCCATTGCCGCCAGCATGCCGTGGCTTTCCATGAATCGCGGAAAGTACTCGTCGCGAAGATAGCCGGCGACGTGACCAAACGGATAACAGAAGATCTTCGCCCGTTGTGGCGCGATGCGTGCATTGATGAAACGGGTGGCGGCAGCAATTTCGGCATCGGCGCGGGCAAGATTGTCGACATCGAGGAACGAGCCGCGCGGCATGCCGTCGATGCCTGGGGAGGGCAGGCAAGGGTGGTTGTGATCCCAGCTGTGGTTCTCGATCGCCATCAATCCCGATGCGGCGGCCGCGTGCCACCAGTCGTCGCCCATCCAGCCGCGACCAAACAGGGAGTCTGCGTCCATCTGCTCACGTGCCTGCGCCGAGGCGATCACGAACGAGGTCAGGTGCAGATCAGCTTGCGCAGCAGGGCCGCGCTCGGCGATGAAATCGAGCATGCAGTGATACAGGCTGCGTTGCAGGCCATGTTGCGGGTATTCGATGTCGAAAAAATCCAGCGCCGAGCCGTCATCGCAAGTCAGGGCGACGCAACCCGCAAGGTCGCGATCCGCTGCGCCAATGACCTGCTCGACCACCCATTGCAGGGGCACGATGCGCAAGCCGAGATCGTCGATCAGGCGCAGGTCGGCGGCGAAGGCCAGGTGGTCGTTGCTGGCGTAATCGTTGCCGGAAACATTGATCGCGTGATAGGCGAGAACGGGGACGCGCATGGCAAACCGGGAGCGGGCGGGTGCCCAGCATAGGCGGGGCGACGATCAGCGCCAAGTCCGCAATCCCCGTTTTGCGGTGTCGGCAAGCGACGCCGACGTTTACAATAGCCTGCTTTGCCACTTCCGGAATCCATTCATGGCCGCCACTCCGCTCAATCCCGTCGATCTCTACGATGTCCGTTCTCTGCTGACCGAGGAGGAACAGGCGGTGCAGGACACGGTGGCGCGCTTCACCGACGAGCGCGTCATCCCCATCATCGGCGACTGTTTCGACAAGGCCGTGTTCCCGCGGGAGCTGATCCCGGAAATGGCCGAGCTTGGCCTGCTCGGTTCGAGCTTGCCGACCGAGTACGGCTGTGCCGGACTCAACGCGGTGAGCTACGGCCTGATCTGCCAGGAGCTCGAGCGCGGCGACTCGGGCATCCGCAGTTTCGCATCGGTGCAGTCCTCGCTGTGCATGTACCCGATCTACGCCTATGGCAGCGAAGAGCAGCGCAAGCGCTGGCTGCCGGACATGGCCGCAGGCAAGGTCATCGGCTGCTTCGGCCTGACCGAACCGCAGGGTGGCTCGGATCCGGCCAGCATGAAGACGCATGCGAAAAAGGATGGGTCGGACTGGATCCTCAACGGCTCGAAGATGTGGATCACCAATGGCAACCTCGCCGACATCGCGATTGTCTGGGCGTTGACCGACGAAGGCATCCAGGGCTTCGTCGTTGAAAAGGCCTTCGCCGGCTTCACCGCGCAGGAGATCCACAAGAAGATGAGCCTGCGTGCCTCGGTCACTTCGGCGTTGTTCTTCGACAACGTGCGCGTTCCCGAAGCCAACCGACTGCCCAACGTGAAGGGCCTGAAAGGGCCGCTCGGCTGCCTGACCCAGGCCCGCTACGGCATCACCTGGGGGCCGATCGGTGCGGCAATCGCCTGCTTCACCGAGGTCCTCGAATACTCGAAGAACCGCATCCTGTTCAAGCAGCCGATTGCCTCGCGCCAGGCGGTGCAGCTCAAGCTCGCCGACATGGCCCGGCGCATCACCATGGCGCAGTTGCTGTCCCTGCAACTGGGTCGCCTCAAGGATGCCGGCACCATGCAGCCGACCCAGGTCTCGCTGGCCAAGTGGAACAACTGCCGCATGGCCATCGACATCGCCCGCGAGGCGCGTGACATCCTTGGCGGGGCCGGCATCACCACCGAGCATTGCCCGATCCGCCATGCGCTCAACCTCGAATCCGTGATCACCTACGAAGGCACGGAAACCGTGCACCAGCTGGTGGTTGGTCGCGAAGTCACCGGCATCAACGCCTTCTGAGCGCCCCGGCACGGATTCCCTGTTCACCCTGGAAAGGAGGCTGCCATGCGCCATGCCCTGATCACGATCCTTGCGTCGTTCGTCGGCGTGATGGCCGCATTGTTCGCCTTCTATTCCTGGCGCGATGCAGAGGACGCGCGCACGCGTGCTGCCGCCGAAACCGAGCAGCAGGCACGGCTGGAGCAGGGCAGGCAACTGCGTGAACGGACACTCGGCGAGGAGCGCGCGATGCTGGCCATCGTCAATGATGTTGCCGCCGTGTCCGGCGTGCGCGTGGCCATCGCCGAGGTCTACATGAGTTCAGGCCGCATGCCAGCCTCGAACGCCGATGCGGGCTTGCCGGAGCCGGCAACGTACAAGGGCCAGAGCCTTGTATCGCTGCAGGTCGTCGAAGGCGGCACGATCCTGCTCACCTTCGATGCGACCTCAGGTGTCGAGGGCGGCGTGATCGAATGGCAACCGGATCTCGGCGGCATCGAATCGATGGGCATGCAATGGCATTGCCTGACCCATGACTACCCGCTGATCGTGCGCGCGTTGCCAACCTGCACCTACGCACCTGCCGGCCAGGTCGGAATTGTCCCGGTCAAATAGCGTCTGGCGACCACAGCGGGCGGGCGTGGCCGGATACAATAGCGGTTTATCCAACCGCCGACTCCCACATGTCCACCGCCACTCCCGTCATCGCGGCTCGTCACCGCGGTCTCAATCGCGCTGAAATCTGCGATCAGAACTTCATCGAATTCGTGCACGACTGGGACGGCCAGGGTCGTCCCGCCGCGGCAATGGATCAACCGGTGCTGCCCGGCAGCGCCTGCAGCGCGGCCGATTTCCTCGACCTGTTTGAATCGCAACTGGTTTCGCGCCACCTTGACCTGATGGCACGCGTGCTGCGCGTGCGCAACAAGGTGTTCTACACGATCGGTTCCAGCGGCCATGAAGGCAACGCCATGGTTGCGCGGCTGACCCGGCATACCGACCCGGCATTCCTGCACTATCGTTCGGGCGCCTTCATGGCCGAGCGTTTCCGCAAGTTGCCGGGCATGGATCCGGTCATGGATTCGGCGCTGTCGTTTGCCGCGAGCAAGGATGATCCGGCATCCGGTGGCCGGCACAAGGTCTGGGGTTCGAAGCCGCTGTGGGTCTTGCCGCAGACCTCGACCATCGCCTCGCATCTGCCCAAGGCGCTGGGTACCGCGCTGGCCATCGAGCAGGCGCAGCGTGTCGGCCATGCATTGCCGATCCCATCCGATTCGATCGCGATCTGCTCGTTTGGCGATGCCTCCTCGAACCACGCCACCGCGCAGACCGCTTTCAACGCGGCGGCATGGACCGCCTACCAGAAGCTGCCGGCACCGGTGTTGTTCGTCTGCGAGGACAATGGCATCGGCATCTCGGTGAAAACGCCGGGCGGCTGGGTCGAGCGCAATTTCAGCACGCGGCGCGATCTTGATTATTTCCAGGCCGACGGACTCGATCTTGCCAGCGGCTTTGCCGATGTCGAGCGCGCCGTCGAGCATTGCCGGCGCACGCGCCGGCCGACCTTCCTGCACCTGCGCACGACACGCATCATGGGTCATGCCGGCACCGACTTCGAGATCGAGTGGCGCAGCGTCGAGGAACTGGTCAAGCTCGAAGCGGGAGATCCCTTGCTGCGCTCGGCGGCGATCGCGCTCGAATCAGGCCTGTTCGACAAGGAGGGCCTGCTTGCGCGATACGAAGCAATCCGTGCACGCTGCTTTGCCGCCGCCGAGGAAGCGGACCGCCGGCCGAAACTGCAGCAACTGGCCGAGATCGTCGCGCCACTGGCACCGTACACGCCTGCTGCGGTGAAGGCCGAGGCCGAACGCAGCAACTACGCCGACAAGCGCCTCGCGGTCTTTGGCGGCGAGCAGAAACTGCCGGAAAACGCGCCGCCGCGACACCTGGCGATCCAGATAAACCAGGCTTTGCACGATCTCTTCTGCAAGTATCCGGAAACATTGATGTTCGGCGAGGACATCGCGCAGAAGGGCGGCGTCTACACGGTGACCAAGGGCATGCACAAGGCGTTTGGCAACAAGCGCGTGTTCAACACCCTGCTCGACGAGACGATCATCCTCGGCCTCGCCCAGGGTTACGCGAACATGGGCCTGCTGCCGATTCCGGAAATCCAGTACCTGGCATATTTCCACAATGCCTGCGACCAGATCCGTGGCGAGGCGGCGTCGCTGCAATTCTTCTCCAACGACCAGTACCGCAATCCGATGGTCGTGCGCATCGCCGGCCTGGGCTACCAGAAGGGCTTCGGCGGTCACTTCCACAATGACAACTCGGTGACCGCCCTGCGCGACATTCCGGGCCTCGTCGTCGGATGTCCGAGCCGTGGCGATGACGCCGCGTGCATGTTGCGCACGCTTGCCGCGCTGGCCAGGGTTGATGGTCGGGTCAGCGTCTTTCTCGAGCCGATCGCGCTGTACATGACCAAGGACCTGCACGAAGCAGGCGACGGCCAGTGGCTGTTCCCCTATCCCGAGCCTGGCCAGGCCATGCCCCTGGGCGAAGGCCGGGTGTATGCCGCGGATGCCTCCGACCTGGTCATTTTCAGCTACGGCAACGGTGTGCCGATGAGCCTGCGCGCCGCGCGCGTAATCGAGGCCACGCACGGCTGGAAGGTGCGCGTGGTCGACCTGCGCTGGCTGGTGCCGCTGAACGAGACATTCATCGCGGAGCAGGCGCGCGAGGCGCGGCGCATCATTGTCGTCGACGAGGGCCGCCACTCGGCCGGCGTCGGCGAGGGCGTGATCACGGCGATTGTCGAAGCCGGTCTCGGCGCGATCCCGTTGCGACGCGTGGTCGGCGCCGATACCTTCACGCCACTGGCCGGAGCGGCCCTGGCCGTGCTGCCGGCGGATGCGGATATCGTCGCTGCGGCGGCGAATCTGGAGCCGCTCCACTGAATGTCCTATCATCCGGCGCAATGAGTACCAATTCCACGCTGACCATCCTGTTTGCCGATGTCTCGGGCAGCACCAAGCTGTTCGAGCTGCGCGGCAACGTCACCGCCCGTGAAATCATCGCGGCGGTGCTCGATGCGCTGATCGAGGTTGCGCATCGCCATGGCGGCAAGCTGATCAAGACGATCGGCGACGAAATCATGTGCACGTTCCCGAGTCCCGTGCAGGGCCTGCTTGCGTCGACCGACATGCAGCGGCGGATGAAATCGGACATGGCTTTTGTCCAGGACAACATCGGCATCCGCGTTGGCCTGCATCATGGCGAGGCGCTGGTCGAGCAGAACGATGTCTTTGGCGATGCCGTCAACGTCGCCGCGCGCATGGCGGCGATCGCCAAACGCGACCAGATCGTCGCCACGGCGAGCACCGCGCTCAATATCACCAATGCCGCCGGTGTCCGCGTGCGCTCGATCGGCACCGCACGCGTGGCTGGCAAGCTGCTGCCGATCGAGATTGTCGACGTGATGTGGCAGGAGGACGTCTCCCACGTCACCACCGTGCAACGCGTTGTGCAGTTCAGCAAGAACAAGCGCGTGATGCTCAAGTTGCGCTTCCTCGATCGCGAGTTCCAGATCGACGAACTGTCCGACCCGTTCACCCTCGGGCGCGAGGAAGGCCACAGCCTGACCATCGAATCCGACTGGGTGTCGCGCGATCACGCCATGATCGAATGGAAGAAGGGCCACTTCATCCTTTCCGATCGCTCGACCAATGGCTCCTGGGTCAAGATCGGCAACGAGGAGTTGCTGGTTCATCGCGACGCCTACCCGCTGCGCCGCACCGGCACCATCAGCCTCGGCCAGGCCCACGCCGCCGAAGACGGCAACCTGCTGCATTTCGAGTGCAGTGAGGCTTGATGGCCGGAATTCGGGATTCGATCAAGCGACGGGATTCGAGATTCGCGATTCGCAAGAGCGAACGCTTGGCTCACGCTGCCAAAGCCGGCGCTCCACCGAATCCCGAATCCCGAATCCCGGCTCTCAATCAAACCCGTTCGCGAACAAGGCGTCGTAATTGGTGGGTGGCAGGTCGGGGCCCTGGAATATGCCCATGGGCGTGTAGCCGGAATAGCCGGGGAAGACGTAGTAGATGTTCGGGTTGCCCATGCGCCGGATCAGGGCTTCGGAGATGACGCGGCGATAGTCGGTGGTGACGCCGACATCGGTGCCCTGGTACAGGTTGGCGGTGGCCAGTCCCGGGAAGGTGCCATAGACCTGGCCGCCATTGACCGCGCCGCCCAGCGCGATCATGACGTTGCCGTAGCCGTGGTCGGTGCCGCCATCGGCATTCTCCTGCACGCGGCGACCGAACTCGCTGACCACGATGACGCTGGTGCGCGCCATGAGATTGCCTGACGAGGCGCTGGCAAGGTCGGTGTAAAAGGCGCTCAGGCCCTGCGAGAGGCTTTCCACCTGGTTGCCGAAGTAATCATAGGTATTCGCCGGATTGCCCTGGCCGACATGGGTATCCCAACCGCCCAGGTCGATCGTCGCCACGCGCATGCCGAGATTGCTCTTGATCAATTGCGCGATGTTGCGCAGCTGGTCGCCGAAGCCGCTGTTGTAGGCCAGCTCGTAGTTGGCACCGCCCGTTGGCTGGTAACCGCCGGGATTGCTGCTTGCGTTGTACAGGCCGAAATTGATCGGACGCAGCAGATCGAGCGAGGCCATGGTTTCCATGCCGGCACTTTCCAGCTGGGTTGCATTGCTGTTCCACAGGGCGTGCATGCGGGTGACGGCACCGACCAGGCCATTGGCGGAATCGTCCTCTTCCCACGACCAGTGGAAGCCGTCGATGCGATAGTCCGAGGCGCTGTTCATGGTGATCGCGTCGGATGAACCGAGCAGGCTGCTGGCGGTAATGTTGCCCAGCGAGGTCGCCGGCAGGGGCACGACCGCCGGCAGGCCGCCACTGGCCAGGTGCCGGGTCAGCCAGCCGACGTTGTTGCCGGTGCCTCCGCCAAAGCCGAATTCGAGGTTGGCCTGCGCATCGAAATGACTGCGGATCACCGGGGTCGGCTGGCTTTGTCCGGCAGCGACGACAAAGGCCAGGCGATTCGCGTTGAAGAGGTTGCGCAGGCCGGTCGCGCGGGGATGCAAGGCCCATGTCGTGCCATTGAGGGACAAGGCGGCACCGCTACCGCTGGTCGGAATGCGTGTGCCGCTGCGTGCCGCTTCGTAATCCGCGCGGTAGGGACTGCCGGCACCGGGTGGCAACAGGCTGAGTCCATCCATTGCCCCGCGCAGGAAGACCACGACCAGGGTGTCGTTGGTCGCTGCGGCGGGCGCATATCCAGCGGGCGCAAAATAGGCCAGTGCATTGCTGCTGGCTCCTGCGGCCAGGGTCGCCACGGCGCAGCCCTTGAGAAAATCGCGTCGATCGATGTGGGTCATGGCAGTAGTCCTCAGCGCCGCAGGAATTCGGGGCTGCACAGGATCAGGCCGATCGCCGTGCGCAGGCGGGCAATCGTGTAGTGCCTGGAAAGATTGTTGATGTTCCAGGTGCCGGTGTTCGACGGGTGGCCGTTTTCGGTGCCGTCGGTGGTGAGGTCGAGGGCAACCGTCGCCGCCACGTTCTGGCGCAGGAAATCGACAGCCACGGTATGCACCGGCTCGGGGCGGTAACCGAGGATGCGATCGCACCAGTAGCCGATGATGTTGGCCGCGGTCCGCTGGCTAGTCGCAAAGGCGCCAAGCGTCTGTGCCTGCACGTCGATGAGGAAGGCGTAGGCGTTGTTGTAGCTTTCGGTCTGATGCATCTCGAGCAGGCGTGGCAGCATCTTCAGCGTCATGCCCAATGTTCCCGTGCTCGACCAGGCGATGGGATCATCTGGATAGCCGTTCGGTGCCGGCCAGTAGAACAGCTTGTGTCCGGCGGCCTGCAAGCGGCCCATGAACTCCTCGGTGGGCGTGTAGGTGGTCGTGTAGTCGGGCTTCGGCGTGAAATCGGCAGCGGTTGCGCGCAGGGCACTGACGGCGCTCAGCGCCGGTCGCTTCATGGCGCTGCCCCAACCGTTCTTGAACTCGCTCGATTGCAGGATCACCTGCAGCACCTGGGCGATCTGGTCGCTGGCCTGCCAGGCCTGGTTGAAGACGCTGGCGGCGCTGTCGATCAAGGCGGTCGAGGGGTTGCCGCCGATAAAGCGCCGGCAGATCTTCGCGGCCACGTGCCGTGCGGTACGCGGATGCCGGGCCAGCAAGTCGAACAGGGTCACGCCATCGGCCTGTCCCTGCGAGGCCGGGAAATAGCGGGCAAGGATGCGTTTGACGCCCTGGTCATGCGTGCTTGAATCGTAGGCGAACTCGCCGAGTGGCATTCCGGCGATCGGCGTATAGGGCCAGTTGGCACCGGAAATCGTCCAGCCGGTCAGCGCTCGTGCCGCTTCGTAGACATCGTCGTCGACATACTTGAGCCGCTCCTCCTCGCCGTCCGGTGCCGTGTAGTGGCCGAGCAGGGTCATGTTGGCGAAGCTGTCCGGGTTCTGCACGATGCCGCCGTAGTTCTCCGCACCCATCGTGTGCAGTTCGAACAGTTCGCGTGCGTAGTTCTCGTTTGGATGCGAGGCGTCGCTCGAATAGAGATCGAGCATGTACATCATCGAGGCCGACATGCCGACTTCCTGCAGCATGGTGCGGAAGTTGCCGAACACATGCGGCCGGATCGCCAGCCGGTCGAAGGCCGGAAACATGGGGCCGCCGTCGTAATCCCAGCCGAAAACGCTGAAGTGATCGTGCCAGAAGTCAACCATGACCTCGAACAACTGGCGCTGGCTGTAGGTCTGCCGGATGATCGTCATGCACTCGGTCTCGGCGATCGGCTTCATGCGCAGCGAATAGTTGCTGGTCTGCGAATGATGGTCGTTCCAGAGCTGGTTCGGTGTCTTGTTCAAGGTGACGAAACCGGCACTGGCGATGCGTGCGTCGCAGGCACCGTCATTTATGGCTGCAGGATTGAGCTGGCGGGTGAGCCAGGCGGTCCAGCGTGCGTCGTCGCTGGCACCCAGCGCATTGAAGTCGACGTGATCCTGGATCGAATAGCCGAATGTGCCGCGCGTCAGCCAACGCACCGCTGCCGGCGGAAAACTCAAGGCATCGGGAGTTTGCGGCAGATCCTTGGCGCGCAATCCACCGCGTCCGGGACGGCGCATGGCGAGTCCGCCATGCTCGACACCGGCACTGCTGAACAAGGCACCGAACAAGCGTCGGCGCGAGGCAAGGAATGCTGTGCTGGCAGGGGCAGCGGGCATGGCTTGGACTCCAGGATGTCGTTTGTTGCAGGATGCAGAGGGTACCGCCTGGCAGCAGACAATCGTCCATGCGGAATGCCTGGCAGTCGACCATGTTTCGCGATCCGACAATGTGACGGGAATCGCGTTGATCGGCCATGCAAGCCGAACACTCCGGCAGCGCGCCGGATTCGGCTCAGACGATGCGTGGTTCGGCTTCGAGTTGCACGCCGAAGCGATCAAGCACGGTCTGCCGGATGTCGTCGGCAAGTTCCCGGATCTCAATGCCGCGGGCTCCGCCAAGATTGATCAGGACCAGGGCGTGCTGGTCAGAAACTGCTGCAAGACCTCGTCGCAAGCCCTTGAATCCACTGGATTCTATCAGCCAGGCAGCGGAAAGCTTCACGCTGGAGTCGGGCAGCTTCCAGGTCGGCATGGCCGGATATTGATCGTGCAGGAACTGCGCGCATTGCGCGTCGACCACCGGGTTCTGGAAGAAGCTGCCGGCATTGCCGACCAGACTCGGGTTCGGCAATTTGCGCGTGCGAATGCGGGCGATGGCCTCGGCCACGCTGCGCGCATTCGGCTTGTCGATGCCGAGATCGCGCAATTCCTCGCGCACGCCGGCGTAGTCGAGGTGCAGCTCGCGTTGACGCGGCAGGAGGAAATCAACCGCTGTCACGATGTAGCGATCGCGATCGCGCTTGAACAGGGAGTCCCGATAGCCGAACTGGCATTGCGTATTGCCCAATCGCACCAGCTGCCGAGCATGGCGGTCCCAGGCTTCCACCTCGGCAATGAAGCCGGCTACTTCGACACCGTAGGCACCGATGTTCTGGATGGGCGCGGCACCGACCGTGCCCGGAATCAGCACGAGGTTCTCCAGGCCGCTGTAGTCATGGGCCAGCGACCAGTGCACGAAATCATTCCACTTTTCCCCGGCTTCGACCCGGATCCGCGCGCACTCGCCTTCGTCGCCAAGCTTGCGGATGCCGAGTCCGGCCATGCTCAGCACGACTCCTGGCCAGTCACGCGTGAACAGCACGTTGCTGCCTTCACCAAGGACCAGCAACGGACCGCGCTGGAGCAGCGGGTAGGTGAACAGTTCGTCGAGGGCTTGCGGGCGGCGCACATCGACCAGCAGGTTTGCACGCGCGGGCACGCGAAAGGTGTTGCGACCTTCCAGCGAGGCATTCTCGACAATGGTGTAGCCCACGCCCTCGGCAATTGCCGCGTCGACGTGATAGCGCTTTTCGCTCACGCGTCTTCCCCGGCACGCAGGCTGCGGATCGCCGCCACGGATTCAGCGATCAAGGCCGGGCCGCGATAGACCATTCCTGTGTAAAACTGCACAAGGCTTGCGCCCGCCTCGATCTTTGCCGCCGCGTCGGCGCCGCTGAAGATGCCACCAACGCCAATCAGCGGCAGCTTGCCGTCGAGGCGCTCGGCCATGCCGCGCAGGACGGCGGTGGATCGTTCGAACAGGGGTTTCCCCGACAAACCGCCCGCTTCGCCTGCATGGCGATGCCCGGCCACGGCGGCACGCTCGATGGTCGTGTTCGTGCAGATCAATCCATCGATGGCACTGGCCAGCAGCACTTCGGCGATCGCATCGAGTTCGATCGCGCCGAGGTCGGGTGCGATCTTGAGCAGGATGGGCTTGCGCGCGCCGTGGCGGGCGGCATGCCTTTCGCCGGCTTCGCAGATCCCGCCAATGAAGCGACGCAGGGTTTCCTCCTCCTGCAGATCCCGCAGGCCTTGCGTGTTCGGCGAGGAAATATTCACCGTGACATAACTGGCCCGTGCGTAGACGCGTTCGAGGCAGAAGAGGTAGTCGTCGATCGCGCGCTCGTTCGGCGTGTCCTTGTTCTTGCCGATGTTGATGCCGAGCACGCCGGTGAAACGCGCGCGTTCGGCATTGGCGACCAGCGCATCGACGCCGCCGTTGTTGAAGCCGAGGCGGTTGATCACGGCCTCGTGCTCGGGCAGGCGGAACATGCGCGGTTTCGGATTGCCTGGCTGCGCGCGCGGGGTCGTGGTGCCGACTTCGATGAAACCGAAACCCAGCGAAGCCAGCGCATCGATGTGCGCCGCATTCTTGTCCAGCCCCGCGGCAAGCCCGACCGGATTCGGGAATTCAATGCCAAACGCCGCTGTCGTCAGTGGCGCCGGTCGCGTTGCCAGCAAGGGGTTGAAACCGGTGCGGTACGCCGTTTCGATTGCCCTCAGCGAAAGCTCGTGGGCGCGTTCGGCATCAAGGCAGAACAATACGGAGCGGGCAAGGTTGTACATCGATCAACGCCAGCCAGCCACGCCAAAACCCAACACGAGAATGCCGATGAACAACAGCACCAGGAGCAGGCCGAGGACCAGTTGCAGGTAACCCAGGATCAACCCGGCAATGGCCATGCCGTCGCCTTCGATGGTGCCGGGCGGCATGCGGCGGATTTCCCCACGCGCGATATGGCCGCAGATGACCGCGACCAGCGCGCCGATGATGGGCAGGCCAAACCAGGCGACGATGCCGAAAATCAGGCTGGCGATTGCGGTGCCGCTGGTTCGCATGGGTTGGTTCATGGCTTGCTCCAGACGCACAGTCTAACTAACCGCAGCAGGCGGCCGGGCAGGGCTGGTCCGCGTGGGATGCGGATCATGGCAGCAGGAACCGGCCGCCACGGCGACCGGTCCAATTCCGCCAATCACGCCGCTGCGCAATCAGAACTCGAACTTGATGCCCTGGGCCAGTGGCAACTCGTCGGAGTAGTTGATCGTGTTGGTCTGTCGGCGCATGTAAACCTTCCACGCATCCGATCCCGATTCGCGGCCGCCGCCAGTTTCCTTCTCGCCACCGAAGGCACCGCCGATTTCCGCACCGGACGTGCCGATATTGACGTTGGCGATGCCGCAGTCCGAGCCGACCGAAGACAGGAAGCGCTCGGCATGCTTGACGTTCTGCGTGAAGATCGCCGATGACAAGCCTTGCGGCACGTCGTTGTGCATGGCGATGGCTTCATCAAGCGTCTTGAACTTCATCACGTAGAGGATCGGCGCGAAGGTTTCGGTCTGAACGACCTCGTCGCTGTTCTTGAGCCCGGTGATGACGGTCGGCAAGACGAAGTTGCCCTTGCCGGCCTTGGCCGTGCCGCCCGTGGCCACGGTGCCGCCGGCGGCCTTGGCCTTGTCGATGGCAGCGAGGAACTGCTTGACCGCTTCCGGGCTGTTCAGCGGGCCCATCAGCGTTTTTGCGTCGGTTGGATCGCCGATCTTGCCTTCGACCTGCTTGTAGGCCTTGACCACGGAGGCGACGACATCGTCATGGATGGATTCATGCACGAGCAGGCGGCGCGTCGTCGTGCAACGCTGGCCGGCGGTACCGACCGCGCCGAACACGATTGCCGGCAGGGCCAGTTTCAGATCAGCCGTGTCGTCGACGATCATGGCGTTGTTGCCGCCCAGTTCGAGCAGGCTGCGGCCCATGCGCATCGACACGCGCTCGCCGACATGGCGACCGACCTTGGTCGAGCCGGTGAAGCTGACCAGCGCAACGCGGCGGTCATCGACAAAAGCCTTGGCCAGGTCGGTACCGGCATCGTTGAAGAGGAAGAACAAGTCCGGGAAGCCGGCATTCTTCAATGCCTCGTTGCAGATCCTCATCGCCGCGATTGCCGTCAGCGGCGTTTTCGGCGAGGGCTTCCAGATGCAGATATCGCCGCAGATGGCGGCGAGGAACGCATTCCACGCCCACACCGCAACCGGGAAATTGAACGCACTGATGATGCCGACCAGGCCGAGCGGATGCCACTGGTCGTACATGCGATGGCCGGGACGCTCGGAATGCATGGTGTAGCCGTACAACATGCGCGACTGGCCGACCGCGAAATCGGCGATGTCGATCATTTCCTGCACTTCGCCGTCGCCTTCCGGCTTGATCTTGCCCATCTCCAGCGAGACCAGCGAGCCCAGCGCATCCTTGTGCTTGCGCAGCGCTTCGCCACACAGGCGCACGGCTTCGCCACGAATCGGTGCCGGCGTCGTCCGCCAGATCGCGAATGCGGCTTGCGCGCGCTTCATGATGAGGTCGTAGTCGGCCTGGTTCGAGGCGTGCACTTCGGCAATCACTTCGTTGCTCGCCGGATTGATTGACTGGATGAGGCCGGCATCCGTGGTCTTCGACCATTCGCCCTGGCCGAGGTAACTGCCGGAATTGGTCTTGCTCAGGCCGAGCGCGTCGAGAATGGCAGTGGACATGGAATCTCCAATTTGGGTTTGAGCGGGTTGCGCGCTGATGGCGTCGCGCAGGGAATGTGGTTTTGGCAGTGCATGCACAAGGATCAGGCAGCTATGCCGGTGACCGTCGAGCGGGAACGGGCATGGACAGGCCGAGCCCTGGCATTCCCGGGAATACGGGTCCACGCAGCCGCACAGGATAAGGCATATGCGCCCCGACTAAAACCTGCTCGCCATGGACGGAGCCGCTGCGGGCACCCCTTGGGACGCCGGGATCCGCGTTGTTGCGGTTTCACCTCGAAGGCCGAAACCGCGGTGGGTGACGGGCAAGGGCATGGCAGTGACCGAAACATGCCCGCACCCCGTGAATCAGGCGTTTTCGTCCCCATTTTGCTGCTGGCGCGCGAGATGTGCGCACACACCATGACCCACAAAGACCTCAATTCCCTGCTCAAGGTCGTGCGCGCCTGCCGCGCCTGCGCGGCGCAGCTCGCGCACGAGCCACGCCCGATCGTGCAAGCGGGAGCCAACGCGCGGCTGCTGATCGTCGGCCAGGCACCCGGTGCCCGCGTCCACGCCAGTGGTATTCCCTGGGACGATGCCAGCGGCGAACGCCTGCGCACCTGGATCGGCATCGACAAGGCGACTTTTTACGACGCCGAACGCGTCGCCATCATCCCGATGGGTTTCTGCTATCCCGGCAAGGCGGCCAGCGGCGACCTGCCGCCACGGCGTGAATGCGCCGAACTCTGGCTCGATCGCCTGCTGGCCAGCTTGCCGGACATCGAACTGACCCTGCTGGTCGGCCAGTACGCGCAACGCCACTTTCTCGGCAAGGCTGCGGCGGGCGGTGTCGGTGCAACCGTTGCCGCCCACGCGCAATTCGCGCCGGCGATGATCCCGTTGCCGCATCCCTCGCCACGCAATATCGCCTGGTTCCTGCGCAATCCATGGTTCGAGGCGGAACTGTTGCCGAACCTGCGTCGGCAAGTTCACACGGTATTGGCCAGAAACAAGGAGGAATCGAGATGAGCAGAAAAAGCGGACACCGATTACCCGCGATCCACCTGCAACGCGCCTACGAGGAACCCGGCGCAGGGGATGGCTACCGCGTCCTCGTCGATCACTTCTGGCCGCGTGGTCGCAGCCGGGATACGCTCAAGCTGGACGAGTGGGCAAAGGACCTCGCCCCCGACGCCGCGTTGATCAAGTGGTTTGGCCACAAGCCGGAGCGATGGGACGAGTTTCGCCGACGCTATCGCGCCTGGCTCAATGAAGCGCAGCAGCAGGCGCGGCTCGGTGAATTGCTGCACGCCGCCAGCGGGAGCGAGATCACGCTTGTCTATGGTGCGAAAAGCGAAACGGAAAACCAGGCCGTGGTGATTCGCGAGGCCATGCTGGATATGTGAAATCCTTGCTGCCTCCACTTCGATCGGCGCGAACATCCGCGATGAATTCGGGCTTCTGCGGCTCTGTCGCGGAAGCCCGGCTCAGGATGCCTCACCAAGACCATCATCGAAATGATGCATATGTCCATGCATATCAAACCCATGAATCCAGGCCATGGGTTGAGCCAATTGATGAGCATATGTGCTCTTATGCATATCTTAGCACTTAGATGCGGAGTGGCATGTTTGTACCCCTGAAGCCGTCACGCAAGCTATAATGAAGCCGTTGCAGATATTGTCGAAGGTGGCTCCCAACATCTCGATGTGGGTGCGAAACCTGTTCATATCGTGCCCATCTCCCCCGCTGAAAATGTACGTGCGCCCATTCAGCGCACCGGCTGAAACCGGAATGGTGTTGTTGTTGCCGTCGACGGCATCGGTCATTACAACTGCCGATCCTTTCTTCATTACGAATGTCACCTTATGGCCATTGCTGAATATAAATGTAATGGTTAATTGAGATGTATCAGACTCGTCGAATACGATATTCGCGGGCGACTGTTTGATAGCATTAATAAGATCTTTGATTCTTTGTTCAAATTGCGACTGTGGGGACGTGATCGCTGCGCCCTGCATCCAATCAGTGATGTTGTTCTGCATTGCGCTCGTGCGCACAATGTCGTATGCGCTCGCACTCGGGCTCACCACTGAAGATCCCGGGAACGTAGGGCTGACATTGACATAGGCCATGGATTTCAGAGATGAGCCGTTGCTGTTCCAGGCCGTCGCTGCCGAGTCGAAGTAAGCTTGTTCGGCTGTATTGATCGATAACTGTTCAGCGTAGTAGCTGAATCCATGACCGTTCGGCTCACGGCTTACCTGATATTTGCTGATATTCCCGTTGATGAAGTCATAGACGTAGCGAATGCCTATTTCCTGCGGCGCCACTGCGGCATCCTCGTACTGAATGGGATTGCAGCCATTGCAACGGTAAGCGTTGCGCGAGGCGAAGCCATAGCTAGGGGAAAGCGCCATGGAAATGATGGCTATTGCAAAAATCCGATGAAATATTGGCATTGGTTCAGCCTTCGATGTTGGGGGCAGTCATTGGCATCATGCCATTGATTTGCATTGCTCATTAACATGTGAGCACGTGCACACGTGCACACGTGCACACGTGCACACGTGCACACGTGCACACGATAAGAACAAGTTCCTTAAGTGTCAAGCTTTAGCGGACGACTTCAAGTGCCTGGCACCTTGGAAGCTTCGCCTGTGTCGAGCGTATCCGCGCAGATGAGGCCGGTCATCGACTCCGAATCTGGTGGACAATACAGGGATGGCACGCCTGCTTGCGGGCGGCGGCGAGCACAGGGTGGCGATATCCATGCGGACTTTCGTATTGCGGGCGCGAGCGGCACCTACGGACAGCCAGACGTTGCTGGCTTCGGTAGGCAAGGACGCGCATGTCGAAATCCTGGCGCATACGCTGATGAATGCGATCTTTGTCGCGCAGTCGCATCGAGCCGACGTGATCGTGTACCTGGTGTTGGAGAGCACCCGCGATTTCTCGCGGACGATCCGTTTCGATGCCAATGCCATGCACGATATCGGCGGCTTCCACGAGCAGGCGCTGCTGGGCAAGATTGCCGGGGCGCTGGATGTTTCCGGCGGCATGGGCAAGGAAGAGGAGCGGCCGGTCGAGACGGGTGTCAGCGTGCGCACCATCAGCTTCGAGCGGCTGGTACAGGAACTGGCCGTCGGGCATCAGTTGTTCGTGATGGATCGCAAAGGCACCTCGATCCGCGAGCAGGCCTTCGAGGGCAATCCCTGTTTCCTGCTGACCGACCATATCCCGATGCCGAAAAAGACTTTCCACAGCCTCGAACGCCTCGGCGCGAAGAAGATCACCCTCGGCCCGAAGATGCTGTTCGCCTCGCAGTGCGTCGTCTTGATCCACCACGAGCTGGATCAGCGCACGCATTCCGCGTGATGCAACCCGCGCTGCGGATTCCCGTCGGTCGCAAACTCGCCACGGGCTTTGGCAAGCTCAGCATTGACCTGTGCCGTGCGGCCGGGCAGGAAACCGCCGCGATCAGCTCGCCGGCACATTCGTCCGCCGTCGCGAGCGCAGCAGTCCGTCCGCGGCGAAGATCGCCAGGGCAATCCAGATCAGGGCGAATCCGATCATGCGTTCGCTGCCGAAGGGCTCGCCAAAGACCAGCACGCCGCAGAGCAGTTGCAGGGTCGGCGCGATGTATTGCATGAGGCCGACCATCGAGAACGGGATGCGCTGCACGGCATCGGCAAAGGCGATCAGCGGGACCGCGGTGAGCGCGCCGCCAAAGACCAGCAAGCCGGCGACGGTCATTCCCCAACCACGAGCTGACTGCGCCGTGGCAAAGCCGCCCTGGCCATTGATTTCGCTCCACAGCAGGAAGGCGACTGCCGGCAATACGAGATAGAGGCTCTCGACACCGAGGCCCTGTACCGGAGGCACGGCGACGATCTTGCGGATCAGCCCATACACGCCGAAGGAGCAGGCCAGGGCGATGGCGATCCAGGGAAAGCTGCCGTAGTTGAAGGTGAGCCACAGCACGCCCGCCGCGGCGATCGCCACCGACAGCCACTGCACGCGATTCAGGCGTTCGCCGAGCAAGGCAACGCCGAGGACGACATTGAGCAGGGGGTTGATGAAATAGCCGAGGCTGGTTTCGACCACGTGGCCGGCATTGACCGCCCAGATATACAAGCCCCAGTTGAAGGCGATGAACATGCCCGACAACGCCAGCATGCCGGCTGCGCGGGGATGGTGCAGGGTTGCCCGCAGCCAGCCGCGACCTTGGCGCCAGTACAGCCAGCCGGCCACCAGCACGGCGCTCCAGAGGATGCGATGGGCAATGATCTGCAACGAGGGCACCGATTTCAGCAGGTGCCAGTACAGCGGCATCAACCCCCAGATGACGAAGGCAGCCGTGGCCGCGAGCAGGCCGCGGCGATCCAGTGGCGTGCTCAAGATCGGTTCTCGTTCAATGGACACGCCCGGATTGGCTGCGCGCCCAAGCCCGCGGCAACGGGCCGAACTGGCAACTGCGCGATAGGGGCACGGGATTTCCAGATTGGTTGGGGCAGCATAGATGGTGCCGCCGATCCGTGATTTTACGTCAGCCGCGCGTCCTCATCGAGACGACTGAAGGGGGATGACAGGAACGGCGGCTTCGTGCTCCGTGGCGGCCATTGCCAGTTGAATCCGGCTTGATTGGCGTGGCTTGACCTGCATCAGGGCGCGGCTGTGCGCATGCAGATGTACTGCGCGGATATGCGCAATCCTGATTTTGCCAAGCGCCACCTTGCCTGCCATTCACCAGGGCGTGTACGGAGTTGCCCATGACGGCGCGGCGCACGTGCAGCAAGCCACCCCTGGTCTACTCCTGCTCGGGCTGTTCCAGTGCCGCGCAGATGGCCAACCAGATGGCGCTGTGGCTGGATCGCGAAGGCCTGGCGGAAATGTCGTGCATTGCCGGGGTCGGCGGTGGCGTCACCGGCCTGGTGCAAACGGCACAAAGTGGCCGACCGATCATTGCCCTGGATGGTTGCGTGCTGGCCTGCGCAGCGGCGTGCCTGGGCCAGGCAGGCGTGATTGCCGGAGAGCATGTGCTGCTGTCGGATTGCGGCGTGAAGAAACGCAAGCATGCGGATTTCGACCAGGCCCAGGCGCGTGAGGTGTACCTGCGCGCCGTGGTGCCGCGTGCGCGCGCCTTGCAGGGCGATCCATCAATGGGAGCGGATGTCGATGCCGACACTGTTGCGTGAGTTGCGACGCGGAGCCCTGGTTCCGATCCGTCGCCTGATTGACCGCGTCGACGACCAATTGCTCTGGTGGATGGCCGGGCGGCGACGGCTGGTCGCCGCAGCAGCGCGCATCAAGCAGGACAGCGGCGCGCCAATGCGAGATCCGGTCCGCGAGGCCGAAGTGCATGCGCGGGCGCAGCGCCTTGGAGGCAAGCTGGGATTGCCTGCCGCCAGCGTCGAGCGCCTGATCGAACTGCTCATCGATGACGCCTGTGCGCAGCAATGCATTGCGCGCGGGCAGCAACCCGGATTCCTGCTTGCGCATGACCCAGATCAGTCCATACCCGCACCGAGCACCGCTATGCTGCCGACCACGATGATCGATCCCGACCTGCATCCCGTCATGACCCGTTGCCTCGGCTTGTTGCCGCCACCGACACGGCTGGCGCCGCTGCTGCGGGTCATTCCCGATCGCCTGGTCGCGCGCGCACTGGAATCAGCCTTGCGCCATGTGCTTGCCGCGCCCATCCGCAGTGGCTCGCTCGACCTGCTGCATGGTCGTCGCATCGGTATCGAAGTGAGTGACCTGGACCTGCGCTGGGTGCTGCGCATCGATGCGCAAGCACGCCTGCAGGTTTGTCCGCCGGGCGAGGCCGCCGAAGCAACCGTCAAGGGCAGCGCCACCGACCTGCTGCTGTTGGCCAGTCGCCGCGAAGATGCCGATACCCTGTTTTTCCAGCGCCGTCTGCTGGTCACCGGTGATACCGAACTCGGCCTGACCGCGCGCAACCTGCTCGACCAGTTGCCGTGGGAAGACGTGCCGCTGGGCTTGCGCATTGCCCTGCATCGATTTGCCGGCATCGCCGCAGCGGCACGCGGTGCCTACCATCGACGCCGCAACGGCCAACCGCGCGCACGCTGAGCAGCATTCCCCGGCGCGCATCGACCCGCGCCGGTTTTCCTGGCGCGGCTGGCGATCAGACGGGCGTGGTCGCGTTGACCGATTCCATGCCGGCGCTGCCTTCCCAGTAACCATTGCGCGCACCGCGACGTTCGACCGGCACTTCGCCGCGACGCGAGGCGTCAAAGTAGTTGACGATGGCGGCCATGTCGCCGACCTGCGGATACAGGCGCAGGATGTCGATGCCGGCCTCGCGCAGTTCGGGCAATTCCGGACACAGGTCGAACACTTCGTGGCTCTGGATCTGGATGCCGTTGATGGTCAGGAACGGCTGCTCTTCGCGGGTGGCCAGGGGCAGGCCGTCGGGGTGTTCGATGCAGCGGAAGCCGCACTGGTCCTTGGCCACGTCCAGCGCCCGCGCGGTGAAGCAGCGCGCCGAATAGGACAGCGGCAGGCGGCCCCAGGCGATGATTTCTAGCTCGGGCAGGGTCTCGCCAGCGGCACGGGTCTGTTCATCGAGTGCGCGCAGCTGTTCGCGGCCCTGCTCGACGCCAAGGGCAAGGCGGTACAAACCATCCTCGCGCAGCAATTGCAGGGTCCGTGCATTGTAGATATTGAGCGTGGGCCCGCCGACAAAGCGCACGCCGTTCTCGCGGCACAACTGCACCGCCGACATGTCGTTGGCCTCGACCGTGAAATGGCCATTGCGGATGATCCGCTGCAAGGCACCGAGTTCTGATTCCGCTTCCAGCAGGGCCAGCCCGGAAAGCACGATTTCACGACCATCCGCGGCCAGTTCCTCGGCCAGGGCGATCCAGTCGCGGGTGCCGAGTTCGCGGCGCTTGCTGCACACGGTCTCGCCCAGATAGACGATGTCCAGCGGCCAGTCGCGCGTCTGCCGATAGAAGGCCAGCACCTGTTCGCGTGGCCAGAAATACTGCAGGGGTCCGAGACTCAGTTTCATGTTCAATGCCAACTGCGGTGATAGGGTCCAAGCGTGGTCTGGTGGCCTTCGGCATGCGCGGAAAGCTCGTTCTGCCATTCCGGGCGCAGCGACCATTCCTGCGCCGCCGCCTTGTGCTCGTCGATGGCGCGTCGCCAGACGCGGGCGACACTGGCGACATAGGCGGCACCGCGCTGGCGGCCCTCGATCTTCAGCGCGACCACGCCGGCGCGGGCAAGCTGCGGCAAGAGGCCGAGCGTGTTCAGACTGGTCGGCTCCTCGAGCGCATGGAAGACCTCGCCGCCGACATCGAAACGACCCTTGCACACGGTCGGGTAGCCGGCCGCTTCGCCTTCTCCGTAGCGATCCATGAGCACGCCATTCAAGCGCACCGTGCGGCTGCCATCACTCTGTTCCTCCCACTTGACGAAGCGTGCCGGCGAGCAGACGCCATGGCGGTTCGGTGATGCGCCGGTGACATAGCTCGACAACTGGCAGCGTCCCTCGACCATGATGCACAGGCTGCCGAAGGCGAACACTTCCAGCGGCACCGGCGTCGCCGCGCACAGGCGTTCGACCTGTTGCAGCGAGAGCACCCGCGGCAGCACGGCACGGGCGATGCCGAAACGCTCGTGGTAATAGCGCAACGCCGCCTGCGTGGTCGCCGAGCCTTGCACGGACAGATGCCGGGGCAGATCCGCATGACGCCGTGCGGCATAGTCGAGCACGGCCATGTCCGCGGCAATGATGGCGCTGGCACCGATGTCGGCGGCACGATCCACCGCCGAGTGCCACTCGCTCATGCGCGCACTCTCGGGATAGGTGTTCAGGGCCAGGTAGACCTTGCGGCGATGCTGCTGCGCATAGGCAATGCCACGGCGCAGGTCGTCGTCGGAGAAATTGAGGCCCGGAAACGCGCGCGCATTGGTCTGGTCGCGAAAGCCGACATAGACCGCGTCGGCACCGTTGTCGATCGCAGCCATCAGCGCCGGCAGATTGCCGGCCGGACAAACCAGTTGCATGGTGGGTACTCCAGTGTGCCGCGGCATGATCGACGACAGGTTCATGCCTTGCCTTGATCCGGATCAGGCCAGCCGGGATTCTGGCCAGGGCTTGCCGCAGGTCAAGGCAGCGGCTGCCTGCGCAGCCTAGATTCCAGCACTGGAATGGAGGAATGCGACGGTGAGCATGGCCATCGAAACGCAGGCATCGGCAGACAGCGAAGCACGCGGCGCACTTGCCCTGCGCCTGTTGCCGCTGCTCGATCTGACCAGCCTCGGCGAAGACGACACGCCGCAACAGATCGAGGACCTGTGTGCGTCGGCGCGAACCGCGCATGGCGTTCCGGCGGCAGTGTGCGTCTATCCGGAGCACGTCAGCACCGCCGCACGCGCCTTGCGTGGCAGTGGTGTCGCCATTGCAACGGTGGTCAATTTCCCGGATGGCTCGTCGAATCGCGAACGCGCGATGCGCGAAACCCGGCGTGCAATTGCCGCCGGTGCCGACGAGATCGACCTGGTGCTGCCGCGCAGTCTCGACACGGCGGACGACCGCCTCGCCGCGCAGCGCCTGGTCGCCGCCGTTCGCGAGATCTGTGTCACTGGCATCGCCCTCAAACTGATCCTCGAAACCGGCATCCTGCAGACCCCGCAACGCATCCGTGCCGCGTGCGCGCTGGGCCTTGCGGAAGGCGTCGATTTCCTGAAGACCTCCACCGGCAAGGTCGCGGTCAATGCCACGCTTGAAGCCAGCGCGCTCATGCTCGATGCGATCGCCGAGCATGGCGGCGAGTGCGGGATCAAGGTTGCCGGGGGCATCCGCACGCTGCAGCAGGCCGAGGCCTACCTGGCCCAGGCCACGGACAAGTTCGGCCCATCGTGGGTGACGGCCAGGCATTTCCGCATTGGCGCCAGCAGCCTGTTTGGCGAGCTGCTGGCAGCGATTCCCGCGACTTCGTGATGGCTGCCGATGCGGCGGCGCTGATACGCCACAAGCGCGAAGGCCAACGCCTCGACGCGCGGCAAGTGCAGGCGATCGCCAACGGCATTGCCGATGGCTCATGGTGCGATGCGCAGATTGCCGCATTTGCCATGAGCGTGGCCTGGCGTGGCATGGACGCCGGGGAAACCCGCGCGCTGACCCTCGCCCTGTGCGATTCCGGATCACGCCTGCGCTGGGACGATCTGCCCGGACCACTGCTCGACAAGCATTCGACCGGCGGGGTGGGCGATTGCACGAGCTTGCTGCTGGCACCCTTGCTGGCCGCTTGCGGTGCCTACGTGCCCATGATTTCCGGACGTGGCCTCGGCCATACCGGCGGCACCCTCGACAAACTCGAAAGCATTCCCGGCTACACGATCAATCCGGTCGATGCGCGCATGCGCGCCGTGCTGGCCGATGCGGGCTGCGTGATTGTCGGTCAAAGCGATGCATTGGCACCCGCCGATCGTCGCCTGTATGCGGTGCGTGATGTCACCGCAACGGTCGATGTGCCGGCCTTGATGGTTGCATCAATCCTTTCCAAGAAGCTGGCCGGTGGTGCGCAGGCGCTGGTGCTTGATGTCAAGGTCGGCAGCGGCGCCCAGCTTGCACATGAAGACGCGGCGCGGGATCTGGCCGATCGCCTGCTGGATGCGGCGGCAGGCAGCGGCATGCAGGTGCGCGCGGCCATCAGCGACATGCACCAGGTGCTCGGCAACAGTGCCGGCAATGCGCTTGAACTGCGCGAGGTGCTTGATCTGTTGAGCGGACGCGGCGGTGGTGCGCGCCTGCTCGAGTTGAGCATCGCCTTGTCCGCGGCCTTGCTGCAGATGGGCGGACTCGCCAGCGACGAGGACACGGCGCGCGGCGCGATCCTGCGCGCCCTTGAATCAGGAGCGGCGGCCGAACGCTTCGAGCGCATGGTGGCTGGGCTGGGCGGGCCGCGTTCACTGTTTGCGGATATCGATGCCTGGTTGCCGCAGGCGCCGGTGCAACAGGCCATCCATGCAAGGCGCGCCGGATTTGTCGGCCAAATCGATGTGCGTGGACTTGGCGAGATCGTGGTGGCGCTGGGCGGCGGGCGCAGCCAGGCCGGGCAGGCAATCGACCACGCCGTGGGGTTGTCCGCCGTGCTCGATCTTGGCGCAACGGTTTCCGCGGGGCAGCCTTTGGCGATCGTCCATGCGCGCACGCCGGCAATGGCCGAGTCGGTCGCCGAGCGCGTGCTGGGCGCATTCCGCATCGATGAGGAAGCACCTGCGCTGCCACCGCTGCTGCGCTGGCATCGGCCAGGAGTGCGGGCATGAGCCGGGTCATCTGGCTCGTGCTTGATTCACTGGGCGTCGGCGCGGCACCGGATGCTGCGGATTGGGGCGACCAGGGTGCGGATACGTTCGGTCATATTGCCGCCGCCTGTGCCACCGCAGCGCGCGGACCGTTGCGCTTGCCGAACCTAAGTCGTCTCGGCCTGCCGCATGCGCATGCCGCCGCGCAAGGCCGGGTGGCGGCAGGCTTTGCCGATCTGCCGGTGCCGGAAGGCGTGTGGGGCTTTGCCTGCGAGCGCGCTGCCGGCAAGGACACACCGTCCGGTCACTGGGAAACCGCCGGGGTCATCGTCAGCCAACCTTTTGGACATTTTGAAAACGCCGAGAACAGCTTCCCCCCGCAATTGCTGCAGGCCCTGATCGAGGAAGCCGGCCTGCCGGGCGTGCTCGGCAACTGCCATGCCTCGGGAACCGAAATCCTCAAGCGTCTTGGCGAGCAGCATCTCGACAGCGGTTGTCCGATCGTCTACACCTCGGCCGACTCGGTGATGCAGATCGCCGCCCACGAACACCGCTTCGGACTTGGACGCCTGTATGCGGTGTGCGAGATAGCCCGCCGCCTGCTCGCCCCATTCAATATCGCCCGCGTCATCGCACGCCCGTTTGTCGGCCGTTCGGCGGATGACTTCAAGCGCACCGGCAATCGCCACGACTACTCGCTGCCGCCTCCGGCACCGACCTTGCTCGATGCCGTCGTCGAAAGCGGCAACGAGGTGATCGCAATCGGCAAGATCTCGGATATTTTCGCCGCGCGCGGCATCAGCCGGAGTGTGCATGCCAATGGCCACGACGCCTTGTTCGATGCCACCCTGCTGGCCATGGACGAGGCTCGCAATGGCAGCATGATCGCGACCAACTTCGTCGATTTCGACAGTGTCTACGGGCATCGGCGCGATGTCTTCGGCTATGCCGGCGCGCTGGAAGCGTTCGACGTGCGCCTGTGGCGCCTGCGTCGCCGCTTGCGTCGCAACGACCTGCTCGTGCTCAGTGCCGACCACGGTTGTGATCCGACCTTCCCCGGCAGCGACCACACCCGCGAATGCATTCCGGTGCTGGCTTCGGGGCCGGGCATTGCCGCCCGCGCGATTGGCCGACGTGACAGCTTTGCCGACATTGGCCAGAGCATGGCCAGCCATCTGGGCCTGCCCGCGCTTGCCGAAGGCCACAGCTTCCTGCGTCGAATCAGCGAGACACCTGCATGAGTACCACGCATATCGCCGCCGAGCTCGGCAGCATCGCGCCAACCGTGCTGTTGCCAGGCGATCCCCTGCGCGCCCGGCATATCGCCAAGATGTTCCTGGATGACTGCAGCGAGGTCAGCGCGCGCCGCAACATGCTCGCCTTCACCGGCAGTTATCGCGGCATGCCGGTGACGATCATGGGCAGCGGCATGGGCATTCCCTCGTGCGCGATCTACGCCACCGAGCTGGCACGCAGCTACCGGGTCAGGCGCATCGTGCGCGTCGGCACTTGCGGCGGCATTGGCGATGTCGCCATCGGCGACTTGCTGCTCGCGCAGTCAGCTTCCACCGATTCCGCTTTCAATCGCCTGCATTTCGGTGGCCATGACCTGGCCGCGTGCGCGGATTTCGCCTTGCTGCAGGCCGTGCACGAACAGGCCCGACGCAGCAGCATGGCCGTGCGCGTTGCCCATGTGTTCAGTACCGACTGCTTCTACGATGGTGACGCCAACATCCTGCCGCTGCTGGCGCGGCATCACATTTGCGGCATTGAAATGGAATCGGCCGGGCTGTACGGCGTGGCCATGCGCGAGAACATCCAGGCACTTTCGGTACTGACGATGACGGACCACCTGCAGCGCGATGAGCACATGGCCGCCGACCAGCGCGAACATGGCCTCGCACGCATGGCGGAACTGGCGCTGGAAAGCTTGCTGAGGCGGGAAGACGAAGCTCAGGATTCCGGCAGGACAAAGGCGTAGGGGAGCAACTCGGCGCTGGTGGCGATGACCCAGGCGTTGTTGGTGGAATGGAAGCCGATGCGGGCGGCCGGGCCGGATTCGGCGATCAACTGGCGACACGCGCCGCAGGGTGAAACCGCTTGCACGGTGCCATCGGCCGTCTTCGCCACCACGGCGATTTCGACCAGTCCGAAATCCGGGCCTTCGGCCAGCACGGCGGCGGCGATCGCCCCGCGCTCGGCACAACTGCCCAGCGGCAAGGCACCGTTCTCGACATTGCAGCCGCGATGGATCTGACCACTGGCCGAGCGCAATGCTGCACCGACAAACAATCCGGAGTAGGGCGCACGTGCTTGTCGCGATGCACGTTCCGCCTGTTCACGCAGGTCGCCAAGATCACTCTCATGCATTGTTTTCACCGATTTCCGTACAGCTGTGCCGGAGACGATTCTAGCAGCGCTGCCGCGGCCCTTTGCTGCGGAGCTTGACCTGGATCAGCCCGGGTCGCCGGCGCTGCCGATAGCGTAGGCAGGCCTTTCATCCATCCATGCGGAGCACAAACATGCAAGCATTTCCACATATCTACCGTGTTGCCGGGAATGCCGCACGCGAGGGCGCGGTGACCCTGACCTCGGCCGGCCTCGATGCGCTGCAGAGCTGGCCACCGGCCGAATTCGGCGGCCCGGGCAATGCCTGGTCGCCGGAGACCTTGCTGGTGGGTGCAATCGCCGATTGCTACCTGCTCAGCTTTCGCGCGATTGCCCGCGTTGGCGGACTCGCCTGGACACGCATCGGCTGCAACGTGGAAGCCAAGCTCGATCGCGTCGATGGCGTGACCCGTTTCACCCACTACAGCATGCGCGTGGATCTGCACGTCCCGCCCGGCACGGATGAGGAAGCGGCGCTGAAGGCCTTGCTCAAGGCAAAAAAGACTTGCCTGATCTCCAACTCGCTGTCGGCGGAGGGCGAGATCAACGCGGTCGTGCACCGCGAAGACTGAGTGGCTCGCCACGCATCAGGCCTGCATGAGGCGCTGCCACAGCGCCTCGACGCGCTTGTCGACCGCCGCATCGGGCTGGATCGGCTGGCTCCAGGTGCGGCTGGTTTCACCTGGCCATTTGTTGGTGGCATCGATGCCGAGTTTCGAGCCGATGCCGGCGACCGGGCCGGCGAAATCGAGATAGTCGATTGGCGTGCCTTCGACCAGCATGCTGTCGCGGGCCGGGTCGACCCGTGTCGACAACGCCCACAGCACCTGTGACCAGTCGCGAACATCGATGTCCTCGTCGGTGATGATGACGAACTTGGTGTAGGTGAACTGGCGCAGGTACGACCAGATGCCCATCATCACGCGGCGCGCGTGTCCCGCGTACTGCTTGCGGATGGAAACCACGGCGAGGCGATACGAACAGGCCGCTGCGGGCAGGTGGAAATCGACGATCTCGGGAAACACGCGGCGCAGGATCGGCACGAACAGATCGTTCAGCGCCAAAGCCAGCACCGAGGGTTCATCAAATGGCGCACGGCCCATGTAGCTGCCGTGGTAAATGGCATTGCGGCGCAGCGACATGCGCTCGATGGTCATCACCGGAAACTCCGCTTGCGCGTTGTAGTAACCGGTGTGGTCGCCAAATGGCCCTTCCAGCGCGACATCGCCGGGATGGATGAAGCCTTCGAGGAGGATTTCCGCCCCCGCCGGCGCATCCAGTCCGGTCAGCGCGCTGTGCCAGATGCGCGTGCGCTCGCCGCGCAACAAGCCGGCAAATTCGTATTCCGACAAGGTGTCCGGCACCGGCGCGACGGCGGCGAGCAAGGTCGCCGGATCGGCGCCGATCGCAACCATGATCGGGAATGGCTGCTGCGGATGCGCCCGGCACCAGTCCGCGTAGTCGAGCGCGCCGCCGCGATGCGGCAGCCAGCGCATGATCACGCGATTGCGCGCAATCGGCTGCTGCCGGTAGATGCCGATGTTCTGTCGTGGCTGTCGCGTGCCGCGCGTGATGACCATGCCAAGCGTGATCAGGCGATCGACGTCTCCCGGCCAGCATTTCTGGATCGGCAGGCGCGACAGGTCGACCTCGTCGGCATGCACGACCTCATCGAGGAAGGCGGCATCCTTGAGCGTGCGCGGGGCGACATGCGCCAGTTGCGCCAGCTCCGGCCAGGTTGACAGCGCCCCGCGCAGGCTGGATGGCCAGCGCGGTTCCTTGATCGATGCCAGCAATTCGCCTAGCTCGCGCAAGGAGGACAGCGGGCGTCCGGCCAGCGCCGCTTCGATGCGCTTGCGGTGGCCAAACAGGTTGCCGAGCATCGCGTGCGGCGAGCCGATCATCGAATCAAACATCAGTGCCGGGCCTTCGGCACGCAGCGAACGCAGGCACAAAGCCGTGCTTTCAAGCACCGGATCGACTGCATCGCTGACGTGCAGCAGCGCCTTGTTCAGTTCAAGTCGTTCGAGGAAGGCGCGCAGGTCGTGATAAGCCATGGTCGTATCGGAATCAGCGTTCGACAAGTGATCTGGCACCCATACCGGCGGACCGCTGCGCGGCAGTGTGCGTGCGTGGCGCAACTTCCGCCTTGACGTGCATCAGCAGCGGGCGCGTGAACATCGCGCCCGGATTCAAACAGGCAGTGAGGCGAAGGCGAGCACGTGGCCATCGGCATCCAGCGCATAGGCAACACGATGGCCCCAGTCGCGCAAGGACAGCGGACTCAGCTCGACTGCGCCAGCGGCGAGGGCGCGTTGGTGCAACTCCGTGGCATTGGCCACCAGCAGGTAAAGCTCGGCGCGCGGTATCCCTTGCGCGGCCGCCGGATCGGGCAGGACGGGACCCAGCAGCCTGCGGATCCCGGCTTCCGGCATGAGGCCGAGCACGGCGCCTCCGGGCAAGTCGAATTCGCTCATGCCGGGAACATCGAGACGCGGCGCGCCCAGCACGCTTTGGTAAAACTGCGTGCTGCGGGCCTGGTCCGCCACATACAGGATCAGATGGCTGCACGCTTTGGCATCGTGCAGTTCGTGCGGGCCGCTTGCCATGGCGGGACGCTCCCTGGCTCAGGCGGCGATGGGTGCGGCGACGCTGACCGCGTTTTCGGCATCCTCACGCCAATGCGCGCCGATGCTGTGCGCACGCTTGCTGGCCGCCAGCAACAGTTGGCAAGCGAGACGCGCCTGCCAGCCGCGGGCAAGCAGGGGCTCCAGCATGCGCAGACCTTCGGCCAGGCCCGCGCCGCAACGCAACGGGCCTGCCGTGCGCCACAGCGTGTCACCCAGCAGGCTCAGTTCAGCAGCATCGAGACCGCTGCCAATTGCCATTGCCTGCGTTCTGCCTTCAATGGCCTCGGAATCCATGCAAGCGCCCAGGTGTGTGCCGAGACGACGACCGGTGACCACACACTCAAGCAGTGAATTGCTGGCCAGGCGATTGGCGCCGTGCAGGCCGTTGCAGGCGACTTCACCGACGGCGTACAGGCCTCCAATACTGCTGCGGCCATCGCCATCGGTACGGATGCCGCCCATGTGGAAATGCGCGGCGGCAGTCACCGGAATCGCCATGCGGCGCGGATCAAGGCCATGCCGCAGGCAGGTGGCGAGCACGGTCGGGAACGCCCGTGGCCAGTCGATATCGAGATTGCGCGCATCCAGCATTACCGCACCTTGTTCCTTGCGCACCTGCCAGACACGGCGGGCGACCACGTCACGCGGAGCCAGGTCGGCCAGCGCATGCAAGCCTTCCATGATCGGCTTGCCGTCCGGGTCGAGCAGTCGCGCACCGGCACCGCGCAGTGCCTCGGTGACCAGCGGCAGGGAATGGCTGTCGAGATCGAGAGCGGTCGGGTGGAACTGGACAAATTCCAGGTCACGGACTTCCGCGCCGGCGGCAATCGCCAGGGCAAGCCCGGAACCTTCGGCAGCCTCGGGATTGGTCGTGCGCGCGAACAAGGCGCCGATGCCACCGGTTGCCAGAACCACGGCCGGACTGGCGATCGACTCCGCGTGTCCACCGGCATTGATGCGCACGCCGCTGATGCGATTGCCCTGCATGAGCAGTGCATCGACGTCGACGTCGCTGCGCCACTCGACATGCGCGGCGACGGCAACCGCCGCCGACAGTGCCGCGCTGATCCGCTCTCCGCTGGCATCGCCACCGGCGTGCACGATACGGGCGAAACGATGGCCGCCTTCGCGACCGAGTTTCAGGGTGCCCTCGGCATGATCGAATGCCACGCCTTGCGCTTGCAGCCATTCAATCGCCGCCGGAGCCGCGGCGGCAAGCATGCGCACGCGCGACACATCGTTGAGCCCGCAGCCGGCGGCCAGGGTATCGGCAACATGGCTTTCGATGCTGTCACCGGGGCCAATCGCCGCGGCGATGCCACCCTGGGCAAGCACGCTTGCGCTGTCCGTGCCACGGGCCTTGCGACTGAGCAGCACGACTGGGCGCGGCGCGGCCGCCAGCGCAGTGCACAGCCCGGCAATGCCGCTGCCAACCACGACGATCGGCGCCCGTGCAGGCATTAAACGTGTTCCTGTCGACCCACCGCGAGCATGCGCTCGAGTGCGGCGCGGGCGCGTGTCGCCACGGCCGCATCGATGTGGATCTCGTGGCGCAGGTCACGCAGGCAGGCGTGGATGTTCGGCAGGGTGATGCGTTTCATGTGCGGACAAAGGTTGCAGGGCTTGATGAACTCGATGCGTGGAAATCGATTGCGCAAATTGTCGGCCATCGAACACTCGGTGATCATGGCCACGCGCGTCGGCTGTTCGCGTTCGAGCCAGCGTCCCATTGCCGTGGTCGAGCCGACGAAATCGGCTTCGGCAAGCACCTCCGGCGAGCATTCGGGATGCGCGACCAGTTTTGCGCCAAAGGTTTCGCGGGTATGCCGCGCCTCGTGTCCGGTGAATGTCTCATGCACTTCGCAGGTGCCGTTCCACAGCACCAGTTCGACCCGGGTCTGCGTCGCCACCCAATTGCCGAGATAGCGGTCAGGCAGGAAGATGACCTTGTCGGTACCCATTGCCTCGACGATCTGCACGGCATTGGCCGAGGTGCAGCAGGCGTCGGATTCAGCCTTGACCTCGGCCGTGGTGTTGACATAACTGACCACCGGCACGCCCGGATGCCGTGCGCGCAAGGCGCGCACGGCGGCGGCGGTGATGGAAGTGGCCAGGGAACAACCGGCTTCGGGATCCGGGATCAGAACGCGCTTGTGCGGAGCCAGCAGCTTGGTGCTTTCAGCCATGAAGTTGACGCCGCACATGACGATCAGGTCGCTGTCGCAGGTGGCGGCGGCCTGGGCCAATGCCAGCGAATCGCCGGTGATGTCGGCGACACCGTGGAAGATCTCGGGTGACTGGTAGCTGTGCGCCATGATCAGCGCGCCACGCTCGCGCTTGAGCCGCTGGATGGCGTCGATCCAGGCCAGGTGCAAGGGAATCTCGAGACACGGGACCAGAGTTTCCAGGCGCTTGGCGAGATCGGCGTACTCCTCGTCGAGTCCGGCCCGCCATTGCGGTCCGGCTGCGGCATCGGGGCGGTTCAATTCATCGCGGGGTGATTGCAGACAAGCATTGCCGCTGCGGCTGTCGCGCATGGTCGGGAGGTCATCCAGCTTCAAGGTTCAGGTGGCAGGCCGGGACGCCGGCGTGCATGGGCTGGCGGCGTCGCGCATTTGCTGAAGAAATGATGCCTGCCCGACAATCACGCTGTCCTTGATGCAGGTCAATCGCTGCGTTGCGAAGCGTCGAGGCGGGAACGGCGGCACGGCAGCGGCTGTCTCGCCGTGCCGGCAAAGCCGGGATGGCGACCCCGGCCCGATTCGAACGGGCGACCTTCCCCTTAGGAGGGGGACGCTCTATCCAGCTGAGCTACGGGGCCGCAGAGCTGTCTGCGACCCCGGATTGTCCCATAACAAGACCCGGAATCCGAGTCGTGGATGGTTGCCTACTTGACGGTGATCGTGCCCTTCATGAGCGCCCAGTGACCCGGGAACGAGCAGAAGAACGAATACTTGCCGTCGGCGGCCAGCTTGCTGGTCTCGAACGTGACGGCAGTCTTTTCACCGGCACCGATGACCTTCGAGTGCGCGATCACGCGGGCATCGTCCGGCTTGACGTATTCGTTGTTGATGCCGGCGGTGGCGCCATCATTGGCAACGCCCTGCATGTCGGTGGTCTTGCTCACGACGACGTTGTGGCCCATGACGTTCTTGGCCATCTTGCCGGAATGGGTCAGGTTGATGGTGAAGTCCTTGCAGCTGCTCGGAACCTCGATCGCCTTGACATTGAACTGCATGGCGTCATTGCCATCGACATCGATTGAACACGCCGCGAATGCCGATGACGAGGCAAGCAGGAGCGAGGCGGCAATAAGTACGTTACGCATGACGGAGCATCTCCTTGAAAGTTGGGTTTGATCTCCAGGCGCTGTGGGCAGCGCATTTCGATTCGCCCACAAGATAGGTGCACGCACCTGAATCCAAAGGTAAAGCGGCAGTGACTCATTGTCGCAGGGTCATTGTCCCGTGCGCATGCGCCAGTTGAGGGTCAAGGCAACATCGGATGAATGCAGCGCTGGCAGGTCCTCGGCGAGGGTGACCTGCAACTCGCTGGCATTGCCGAGGCGTCGGCTCAAGCCGAAATTGAGCTGGTTGGCGGTGCCGCCAAGGAAATCGGGAAGTCGTCGATGAAGCGCACCGTGAGCGTCAGACTGCAGCCATGCGGACCATTTGTCGCCGAGCCGATAGCGCAGCACGATGCCGGCGAATGGCACCTGGTCACGCGCATGCTCTTCGAGCAAATGGTTGCCGCTGCGCAGCAGCATGCCGGCACGGATGCCGAGATCCAGTCGTTCGCCGAAGGCCATCATGCTGAATGCGGAAAGCGAGACATCGCTGCTGTCGCTGTCGGTCAAGCGGCGCACGCTGCCGGTGGCGAGCTTGCCGCCGAGTGCAATGCCGAACAGATGCTGATCGGACAGTTGCCATTGGCGGGTCAGGTCGATCAGCAAGGGGCCACTTCCCGAACTCGCCTTGTCGAGCGCATAGCGCGTGATGCCCGTGTCACGCACCTCGATGACCGGTGCCGTGGTGCCCAGTTGGCCGCGATCGCCATTGTCAAAGCCGAAGGCACGATGGAACCGTTCGACTGGCGCGTCGAGGAAGCCGTCACCGATTGTCAGATAGCCAAGCGATGCGCGCAGGCTCCAGCGCTCGTTGAACGCATGGGCGGCGCTGATCCGGGATTCATGGGTCTCTGCGTCGAACACCAGGGAGGCCCCATCACGGAACTGTGCGAGTTCGGTGTTGGCGACATTGAAGGTCACGTCGAACTGCCAGCGGCCTTCCTGCGGGATGGCCGGGGCCAGTGGCAGCCCGCTGGCCAGCGCAAACGGATTCGAATCGCGCGTCTGCAGCCATGTGCCGGATGACGCCGCAAAGCCGGGCGACGGCAGGGAAAAGGCAACGGCCAGGAGGCCGACACCAACACGAGAATGAATCGAGAAAAGCGACATAATCATATGATTTATCTGGATATTGATCCAGAAGATCACATGCGGAATACGCCAAAGCGCCCGGCTTCAATCGGTGCATTGAGCGAGGCGGAAATGGCCAGTCCAAGTACGCGTCGCGTATCCACCGGATCGATGATGCCATCATCCCAAAGGCGCGCGCTGGCGTAGTAGGGGTGTCCCTGGGATTCGTATTGCTCGCGGATGGGTGCCTTGAATGCCGCTTCCTCTTCGGCCGACCAGGTCTTGCCCGACGCTTCGATGCCGTCGCGCTTGACCGTCGCCAGCACGCTGGCTGCCTGTTCGCCCCCCATCACGCTGATGCGCGAGTTTGGCCACATCCAGAGGAATCGCGAGCCATAGGCCCGCCCGCACATCGCGTAGTTGCCGGCGCCGAAACTGCCGCCAATGACCACGGTGAACTTGGGCACGTGCGAACAGGCAACCGCGGTGACCATTTTTGCCCCGTCCTTGGCGATGCCGGCGTTCTCGTACTTGCGGCCAACCATGAAGCCGGTGATGTTCTGCAGGAAGACCAGCGGGATGTTGCGCTGGTTGCACAGTTCGATGAAGTGCGCACCCTTCAACGCGGATTCGGCAAAGAGAATGCCGTTGTTGGCGACGATACCAACCGGATAGCCATGGATATGCGCAAAACCAGTGATCAGGGTCTTCCCGTAGCGCGCCTTGAATTCACTGAATTCCGAGCCATCGACAATGCGCGCGATGAGTTCGCGGATGTCGAACGGGATGCGCGTCTCGCGCGGCACGATGCCGTAGATCTCCTCGATGGAGCAGGCCGGCTCGCGCGGCTCGGCCAAGGCAAGCGGCATGCCCTTGCGCCGATTCAGGTTGCCGATCAGGTCACGCGCAATGTTCAGCGCATGGGAATCGTCCTCGGCGAAATGGTCGGCGACGCCGGAGACTGTCGTGTGCACATCGGCACCGCCGAGTGATTCCGCATCGACGACTTCGCCGGTTGCCGCCTTCACCAGCGGCGGCCCGCCAAGGAAGATCGTGCCCTGATTCTTGACGATGATGGTCTCGTCGCTCATCGCCGGCACATAGGCACCGCCGGCCGTGCACGAACCCATGACCACGGCAATCTGGGCAATCCCCAGTGCACTCATGCGCGCCTGGTTGTAGAAGATGCGGCCGAAGTGTTCCTTGTCCGGGAAAACCTCGTCCTGCAAGGGCAGGAACGCTCCGCCGGAATCAACCAGGTAGATGCAGGGCAGGCGATTCTCCAGGGCGACTTCCTGCGCGCGCAGGTGCTTCTTCACCGTCATCGGAAAATAGGTGCCGCCCTTGACCGTCGCATCATTGGCGACCACCAGCACCTCCTGGCCCTTGACGCGGCCAATGCCGGTGATCAGGCCTGCACACGGCGCGGCACCGTCATACATGCCATGCGCGGCCAGCGGTGAAAGCTCGAGGAAGGGCGAACCGGGATCGAGCAGGGCGCGGATGCGTTCGCGCGGCAGCAGCTTGCCGCGCTCGGTGTGCTTGCTGCGCGCCTTGTCGCCGCCACCCAGAGCGGTGATCCGCAGTTGCTGCTTGAGATCCTCGACCAGAGTGCGAAGGTTCTCGAAATTGGCGATGAAATCGGGTGAGCGCGGATCGATCTGGGTCTGGATGCGGGGCATGGCGAGCGTGTTCTGGTCGAAATCCGTAAGGCCGGATCATAGCGGGTCATGCCGGGCGAACGGCGCACCGCGAAAACGAAACCGGCCGCACAGGGCGGCCGGCGGATCAGGACTCTGCAAGCAGGATCAATGCTTCTGGGTGTCGTCCTTCTTCTCTTCGATGGCCTCTTTCTTCTCTTCCGCAGCGGCCTTCACCTTGTCGGCGGCTTCGCCCACGGCGTCAGCGGCATCGGCTGCGGCTTCCTTGGTCGCGTCAGCGGCTGTGCTGGCGGCATCCATGGTCGTCGCGGCAGCGCTGTCGACGGCAGTCTTGGTTGCTTCAGCCGCAGTCTTGGCGGCCATGGCTGCCTCGTCCGCCGCCTTCTGCGTGGCTGCGGCTGCTTCCTGTGCTGCCTTGGCGGCAGCATCGGCAGCTTCCTGGGCCTTTTGTTGGGAGTTGTCGCAGGCAGCCAGCCCCAGAGCCAGTGCGGAAGCCAGAATAATACGTGTGAAGTTCATTTCATCCCCTCGAATAAAGGCAGCGTTTCAGGGCTTTCGAGGCACTGCCCGCCGCATTGGCAGTGCTCGTGATCAGGCACACAACTGCCTGAGGATTCAATCAGGCCGGAAATCGACCCGTCCACTCTAATCCGGTAAATGGAAAAAAATCGTTACGCCAGCTCAATGGCGATTGCCGTCGCTTCGCCGCCACCAATGCACAGGCTGGCCACGCCGCGCTTGCCACCGCGCTTGCGCAGGGCGTTGATGAGGGTGACCACCAGGCGCGCGCCGGAAGCGCCAATCGGGTGGCCCAGGGCGCAGGCACCGCCGTTGACGTTGATTTTCGCGTGCGGAATGCCGAGTTCGCGGATTGGCGCCATCGCCACGACGGCGAAGGCTTCATTGATCTCGAACAAATCGACATCGCCGATGTTCCAGCCAACCTGCTTGAGCACGCGTTCGATCGCGCCGACCGGGGCGGTGGTGAACCATTCCGGATCCTGCGAGTTGGTGGCATGGCCGACGATCGTTGCCAGCGGCTTGAGACCGCGCCTGGCGGCTTCGTCCGCGGACATGACAACCGTCGCCGCCGCGCCATCCGAGATGCTTGAGGAACTTGCCGCGGTGACCGTGCCGCCATCCTTGCGGAAGGCAGGCTTCAAGGTCGGGATCTTGCTGATGTCGGACTTGCCGGGCTGCTCGTCGGTGGCGAACTCCACATCGCCCTTGCGCGTGGCAACGCTGACCGCGACGATCTCGTCGGCGAATGCGCCGGAAGCAATTGCCGCCTGCGCGCGCTTGACCGATTCAATGGCGAACGCGTCCTGCTCCTCGCGCGTGAACTTGTACTTGTCGGCCGTGGCTTCGGCGAACACACCCATCGACAGGCCGTCGTAGGGATTGGTCAGGCCGTCCCAGGCCATGTGGTCGACGGCATTGAAATTGCCGTAGCGGTTGCCGGTGCGCGAATTCGGCAGCATGTGCGGGGCATTGGTCATGGACTCCATGCCGCCGGCGACAACAATGCTTGCCGAACCGGCCTTGACCAGATCGTGGGCCAGCATGATGGCCTTCATGCCCGAGCCGCAGACCTTGTTGATCGTCGTGCAACCGGTCGATTTCGGCAGGCCGGCGGCCAGCGAGGCCTGGCGTGCCGGTGCCTGGCCGAGATTGGCCGGCAGCACGCAACCCATGATGACTTCCGATACGTCGGCGACCGGAACACCGGCCTGCTCGACCGCCGCCTTGATCGCGGTGGCACCGAGCGTGGTCGTGGGGACGCCGGTGAACTGGCCGAGGAAGGAACCGATGGCGGTGCGCTTGGCGCCGACGATGACGATGCCGGACATGATGGGTCTCCGTGGAAGGTTGATATGTCGATGCGGAATGTCGACAAGGGTAGCGTACGATTATTGCACGACGAACGGGCTTGAGAACGCGCGCCGCCCTAGCCTGAGTCAATGGCATGGCCCGTGGGCAGCACCTTGCCCCTACCATGGTGCGATTGCGGAGGAATGACATGCGTGTGTACCTGGCACTTCTGGCAGGCGGTCTGGTTTCCAGCGTGTCCGCGGCCACACTGAATGTGACGACCGCCGATGACGTGATTGCAGCCGATGGCCAGTGCAGCCTGCGCGAGGCCATCACCGCCGCCAACACCGACAGTGCCTTCATGGGCTGCGCGGCGGGAAGCGGCGCGGATATTGTCGTGCTTGCTGCCGGCGAATACCGCATCGAGCGTGCCGGAGCTGGCGAGAACGCCAATGCAAGCGGCGATCTGGATATCCGCAGCAGCCTTGCGGTGCGCGGTGCCGGTGCCGATGTCACGCGCATTCGCGGGGATCGCGACGATCATGTCTTCGATGTGGCGGTGCCCGTTGCCGGGCAACCGGTCGTGGTCAGCATCGAAGGCGTGACGATACGCAACGGCAATGGATCACTTGGCGGTGCCATCGTCAGTGCGGCGGGTGTCAGCCTGCTCGTCAGCGGTTGTTCAATCGCCAACAACACCGCTGCCCAGGGTGCCGGGATCGCCTCCGACGGATCACTCGAAGTGGTCAACTCCGCCTTCCATGCCAATGTCGCCGACAACGGCGGCGCGCTCTGGATCAGCGGTGGCCCGGCAAGCTTGCGCAATGTCACCTTTGATTCCAACACCAGCACTGGTTCGGGATCGGTGGCGGTTTTCAATGCGCCGGCGCTGCTCAACAACCTCACAATGACCTTGAACATTGCCGACAGCGACCTCGATGACGTCGGCGACGGCGCACTGGAGGTAAACGCCAATGTTTCAATCTCCAACAGCATCGTCGCGCGCAATATCGACCTCAGCCTTGGCGGCAGCAGCCTGGTCAATCCGGATTGCCTTGTCGGCATGAACGGTTCGCTGCTCTCGGCCGGCCACAACATCATCGGCAATATCGGCGCGCTCTGTACGCTCGCCGGTGCGCAACCCGGCGACCAGGTCGGCAACGCCGCGCAGCCGATCAACCCGCTGCTGCAACCCTTTGCCGTCTACGGCGGCACGGTGGAAACCCAGCCACCGACCTGGGCCAGTCCGGCGCTTGAGCGAGGCAGCCCTGCCGCAGCCGGCCAGCCCGGTGCCTGCGAGGCAAGCGATGCACGTGGCATCCCGCGTCCGCAAGGCTCGCGTTGCGATATCGGCGCTGCCGAACTGGATGACCTGATATTCCGCGACGGCTTCGATCCGCCATTGCCCTGAGCGATGCGCCTGCGCATGATCGGCGCATGCCAAGCCCGATCGACAGCACCGCGGAAATCAGCCCGCAGCAGGCGCGCAACCTGCATCTCGCCGCACAAGGCCTGCTGCGCAAGCCGCAGGGCAAGCCACGTCGTGGCGACGTGCTGGCGGCCATCGAGCGCATGCGCCTGCTGCAGATCGACACCATCCATGTCGTTGCACGCAGTCCCTACCTGGTGCTGTTCTCAAGGCTGGGCCGCTACCCGGCCGAATGGCTCGATGAAGCGCTCGAACGCGGCGAAATCTTCGAATGCTGGTCGCATGAGGCCTGTTTCGCGCCGAGTGGGGCCTTTGCCTTGCATCGCGCCCACCAGGCGGCCGGCGCGCGCGACAACCACTGGGCAAGCAAACACGCCGCCCGCGCGCAGGAAGGGCAGCGCGCCGGCATGAACGCGGTGCTTGCGCGCATCCGCGAGCATGGCCCGGCCAAGGCATCGGATTTCGAGGCGACGCGGCGGGCGACAACCGGCTGGTGGGGTTGGAAGGATGAAAAACGCTGGCTGGAAGCCTTGTTTGCGCGCGGTGAGCTGATGGTTGCGCGGCGCGAACGCTTCCAGCGCGTCTACGATCTCAGTGCGCGGGTCATGCAGCGTATGGGCGTCGCTGCCGAAGCGGCACCGATCAGCACGCAGGACGTCGAACGCCGCCTCATCCTCGATTCGGTGAAGGCCCTTGGCATCACCCAGGCACGCTGGATCGCCGACTACTTCCGCACGCGACCGCGGCACAAGGACGCCGACCTGCATGAACTGGTCAGGACGGGCGAACTGCTGCAGGTCAAGGTGCGTGGCTGGGAAAACCCCGCCTACGTGCATGCCGGGCATGTCGAACTCTTGCGACAGGCCGTTGCCGGAAAGTTGCGCGCATCGCACACGACGTTGTTGTCGCCGTTCGATCCCGTGGTCTGGGATCGCTCAAGGGCCAGCGCCCTGTTCGGCTTCGACTACACGATTGAATGCTACGTGCCGGAGGCAAAGCGCCGCTACGGCTATTTCGTCCTGCCAATCCTGCATCGCGGTGCCCTGGTCGGTCGACTCGACGCCAAGGCACATCGCCAGGATGGCGTATTCGAGGTCAAGCGCATCCACCTGCAAGCAGGCGTCAAGGTTGACGAGGGCTTTGTCGCGGCCATCGCCAAGGCCATCCAGGCCTGCGCCGAGTGGCATGCAACCGCCGCTGTCCGCGTGCTGCGCAGCGATCCGCCTTCCTTCGCGGCCGCCCTGCGCCAGGCCCTGCGATCCAGTTAGGGCAATGCCGCGTTCCCCTGCGCCGCCTGCTCTGCGATCATGGGCGATCCACCGAAACGCGCAGACGCACCCATGGACTTCGCATACGGCATCTCTGCGATCGATACCGGCTTTCATCGGCCGCGCTTCGACGCCAGCCACCTGATCGTCGAAGACGGCCATGCGGTCTTCATCGATGTCGGCACCAACTATTCCATTCCGTTCCTGCTTGCCGAGCTTGAGGCCAAGGGCATCGCCCGCGACAAGGTCGACTACGTCATCGTCACCCATGTCCATCTCGATCATGCTGGCGGTGCCGGCGAGATGCTCCGCCATTTGCCAATCGCCAGGCTCGCCGTGCATCCGCGCGGTGCGCCGCACATGATCAATCCAGCCCGCCTGGTGGCCAGCGCCTCGTCGGTCTACGGCGCCGAGGAAGTACAGCGCACCTATGGCGAACTGGTGCCGGTGGCAGCCGAGCGGGTCATCGAGATCCGTGACGAGGCGGTCATCGAATTTGCCGGTCGCCGCCTGCGCTGCCTGGATACGCCGGGTCATGCACGACATCATTTTTCGGTCTGGGACGAACGCAGCCGATCGTTCTTCAGTGGCGACACCTTTGGCCTTTCCTACCGCGAGTTCGATACCGACAAGGGCGCCTTCATCCTGCCGACCTCGACGCCGGTGCAGTTCGACCCGGTTGCGCTGAAGGGCTCGATTGCACGCATGTTGCTGTACAAGCCGGAAGCCATGTTCCTGACCCACTTCAGCCGGGTCAGCGACGTCGAGCGCCTCGGCCGCGACTTGTTCGAGCAGATCGATGCGATGGTTGCCATAGCCGAATCCAGCACGGGCCTGCCGGATCGGCATGAGTTCCTCAAGCAGAAACTGGCCGAACTCTATCTCGCTCGCGCCACCGCCCACGGCTGCACGATGTCACCGCAACGCATGCACGAGCTGTTGTCATCGGATATCGAGTTGAACGCGCAAGGCCTGGAGATCTGGCTGGATCACGGCAGGCGGTGAATGGCGGGGATTGGTGATCCGGGATTCGAGATTCGGGATTCGAGATTCGGGAAGAGCAAAAAAGAAAAAAAAGGAAGGCGATTGTCGCAGGCGAATATCAGCGCTGGCGAAAAGCCGCTTTTACCGAATCCCGAATCCCGGATCACCAATCCCCGCCCTGAATCCACTCCACCTCGCCACTGATGACCGTCTGCGTCTGTCCGCCGACCCAGACCGTGGCATCGGCGTCGATGCGCAGGGTCAGTTCGGCATCGTGGCCGATTTCCCGGCCCTGGCTGACGGTATAGCCGCGAGCCAGTGGACCATCCGGTTCGGCGTGGGCAATGTAGGCCGCGACCAGTCCATTCGCCGCACCCGAGGCCGGATCCTCGACGATGCCGACACCGGCCGGAAACGCCCGCAAGACCAGCTCATGGCCGGGTTCATGGCTGCGCGCGAACACGCACAGGCCGAGACTGTCGCTGTCCAGCGCGATCTTGCGGATCGAGGCGTGATCGGGCTGCCAGGCGCGCAAGGAGGCGACATCGGCAAGCTCGGCCAGCCACCAGCGTCGCCCGCCCTCGACAAAGGCCGGTGCAAGCGCGCCGAGCCTGACCTTCTTCAGCGTTGTCGCCAGCAAGCTGCCCGGCTCGACACCGATCTTCAGCACCTTTGCCCTTGGTGCCTGGATGAACAATCGGCGCTGGCCCGGATCATCCTCGACGCGGATCGGCAACAAGCCGGCATCGCATTCCTGCACCAGCAGGCCATCGTTGGCGCTGGCAAAGCCCGAGAGCAGGGCGACATGCGCGCTGCCAATGGACGGATGCCCGGCAAACGCAATTTCCCGGCTCGGCGTGAAGATGCGCAATCGATAGCTTGCCGCAGGCGTCGATGGACGCAGCAGGAACGTCGTTTCGACAATGTCGGTCCACTTGGCGAATGCCTGCATGGCCGCCTCGCTCCAGTCGTCGGCGGCAACAACCACGCCCAGTGGATTGCCGCCGCCCGGATGGCGGCTGAAAACGTCAAGCTGGAAGTAGCGATGCAGGGGCATGAGGGCGGTCGTGCGGTTGGAGGTTGAAGTTCGCAAGGCACCTCGCCCGCGTCACGCGGCAAGGCACGTGCCGTTCGCAGGGATCTGCCAGATGGGAAGCTTGCCACGTCCACCACGGAACCGACATGCTGCGAGTCCGAACGCGCACTCATCGGGCCAGGGGCAGCCATGATCACGGTTCATCATCTGAACAATTCGCGCTCGCAGCGCGTGCTCTGGCTGCTCGAGGAACTGGGCCTCGACTACGAAGTGATCCGCTACGAGCGCGACGCCAGGACCATGCTGGCACCGCCGGCCTTGCGCAAGGTGCACCCGCTGGGCAAATCGCCAGTGATCAGCGATGGCGACATCGTCGTCGCCGAATCCGGGGCGATCGTCGAATACCTCGTCGATGAACATGGCCAGGGCAAACTCAAGCCACGCGCCGGATCCGCCGAACAACGCCGTTACACCTACTGGCTGCACTACGCCGAAGGCTCGGCGATGCCACCATTGCTGATGAGCCTGGTATTCGCGCGCCTGCCGACGCAGCCAATGCCGTTTTTCGTGCGCCCGGTCGCCAAGGGCATCGCCGACAAGGTGCTGAGCAGCTACATCGAACCCCAACTCAGGCAGCATCTGCAGTATCTGGAAAGCGAGCTGAAGGATCGCGACTGGTTTGCCGGCAGGAAATTCACTGCTGCCGACATCCAGATGAGCTTCCCGATCGAGGCAATGGCCGCGCGTGGCGGATTCGGTCGCAAACATGCGCGGCTTGCCGATTGGCTGCAGCGCATCCATGCCCGACCCGCCTGGCAGCGTGCGCTGGAGCGGGGCGGTCCTTACGAGCTGTTGCGCTGAGCGTTTCAGGAGAGAAAGGGTGAGCGCGAACTATTTCTGGCCGACCCTGGCCGCGCCATTGCTGAACGGCATCGCGCTGCTGCTGGCATTGGGCTTTCGCCGCAATCGTGCGTTCATGATCCTGGCGATCATGACGTGCGCAGCACTGGGCCTGGCCGGCTTCGGTTCCGCCTTGCTGGCTGAGCGCGGCATCGAGGCCTTTCGCATGTTCGCGCCCTGCCTGCTGCTGGCGGCGGCGGTCATGCCCGAGCGGCGCCTGCTGGCGAAACGGAACCTGTTGCTGCTGGGCCTGCTGGCCTTGGCCATCGTGCTGACGCTGTCCGCGCCGGCGCATGTCTGGCCAGGCCTTCGCGATGCGTTTCCGCTGGGTTGGCTGCCATGGCGCAGCGGTTCGGTGGCAGCGGGCATCGTCTTTGCCGCGGCCCTGGTCTGCGTCTTGCGTTGGGCAGTGTTGCGTTCGCCGATGGAAGCCGCACTGGCCTTGATGCTCCTGTTCGTCGCCATCGCCCTGTTGCCGATGACACGCAAAGCCGGTGCAAGCGAGTTCCTCGCCATCAGCGGTGCCCTCGCCATTGCTGCGATCCTGTTTGCCTCGTATCGCATGGCCTTTGTCGATGGACTGGCCGGCCTGCCGAACCGGCGCGCGCTCGATGAGGAACTGGCGCGGCTGTCCGGCAATTTCGCCCTGGCCATGGTCGATGTCGATCACTTCAAGAAATTCAACGATCAACACGGCCATGCGGCGGGTGATCGTGCGCTCAAGGCGGTCGCAGACCAGTTGCGCACGACCCGCGGCGCGAATGCCTACCGTTACGGCGGCGAGGAATTCTGCCTGCTGTTCACCGGCCTGCGCGTCGCCCAGGCGAGTGATACCTGCGAGGACCTGCGCCAGCGCATTGCCGCCATGCGCGTGCCCATCCGCGTTGGCGTTGGGCGAAAGGATGCGCAAGCCGGCAAGCGCAAGGATTCCGGAGCGGTCAAGATCACCGTCAGCATTGGCCTGGCCGAACGCGCGGACGATCTGCGCGTGCCGAGCGAGGTCCTCAAGGCGGCCGACAAGGCCTTGTATGCCGCCAAGGCCAAGGGCCGCAATCGCGTCATATCGCGTTGAGCGCAGGGTTTCAGTCGAGCACGGCAATCGCCAGCTCGCGGTCGTTGGCGCGCACCTCGCGGCAATCGGCACCGCCCATGTCGAAATCCCGGCACACCTGCGGGCGCAGGGCGTAGATCGAGCAGCGCATCGTCTCGCGATCGAGCGCCGCGCACCAGCCATCGTCGAGGCGGCGCATCACGTCCATGCCGTGTTCGTCCTGGTCGATCAGCCAGTCAGGCGTTGCGTCGTCGGCCATCACGTACACGGTGAGCCGGCAGCAGACCGCTTCGCAGCGGCTGCACTGGATCGATGGATCGATATCGGCATCAAGGCCGTGATCCTCGCTGGATTCGGGAAGGCTGGAGTTCATGGCTTGAGGCAGGTGACTGCTATGGCGACGTCGGGCTTGCTAGAATTGCCGCGGCGGATCGGCGTGGCCGCTCCGCTGACGCGATGAGAAGCATCCATTGCAGGTCTTCGCCTCGCGCGGCTGCGGGCATCAGTCTAGCGCGCCGCCCATTCCCGAGTTCACCTGGCACCGGGCGGGATTGCGCTCGACCGACCTCGATGCCTCGGCCGCGAGCGGCCGTTGTCGCATCAGGCGGATCTCGCGCTGCCGATGTTTGCTGACCATTCCACCCACCCTGGCGATCTTCATGGCCCTGATTGAACTGCGCAAGCTCGACTACAGCATCGGCGGGCCGCTCTTGCTCGATGGCGTCGAATTCATTCTCGAACCGCGCGAGCGCGTCTGCGTGGTCGGCCGCAACGGTGCCGGCAAGTCGACCCTGCTCAAGCTGATCGACCGCGAGATCCGCCCCGATGATGGCGAAGTGCGGGTCTCGCCCGGTGTCGTCGTCACGCGACTGGCGCAGGAAGTGCCGCAAGGCACGACCGGCACGATCTTCGACGTGGTTGCCGAGGCGCTGGGCGAGATCGGCAAGCTGCTTGCCCAGTACCATCATCTGATCCATCACCTCGCCGATGACAGCGACATGCGCGCACTGGCCGATGTGCAGGCCCGCATCGAGGCCGCCAACGGCTGGGATCTCGATCGCCGCGTCACCCAGGTGTTGAGCAAGCTTGAACTGCCCGAGGATGAGGAGTTTTCGGCGCAGTCCGGCGGCATGAAGCGCCGCGTGCTGCTCGCCCAGGCACTGGTGCTTGAACCCGATGTGCTCCTGCTCGACGAACCGACCAACCATCTCGACATCGAGGCGATCGCCTGGCTCGAGGATTTCCTCAAGAACTTCGCCGGCAGCGTGATCTTCATCACCCATGACCGGCGCTTCGTCCGCGCCCTGGCCACGCGCATCATCGAGATCGATCGCGGCAAGCTGACCAGTTGGCCGGGCGATTACGAAAACTACCTGCGTCGCCGTGAGGAACGCCTGCACGCCGAATCCCAGGCCAACGCGCTGTTCGACAAGAAGCTGGCGCAGGAGGAAGTGTGGATCCGCCAGGGCATCAAGGCGCGCCGGGTCCGCGATGAGGGCCGCGTGCGTCGGCTTGAGGCAATGCGCCGCGAACGCGCCGAGCGCCGCAACCAGACCGGCAATGTGCGCATGCAGGCCGGCAGCGCGCAAAACTCCGGGCGCAAGGTGATCGAGGCGAAGAATGTTTCCTATTCGATTCCAGGTCGAACCTTGATTGCGGATTTCTCGACCACGATCATGCGTGGCGATCGCATCGGCCTGATCGGCCCCAATGGATCCGGCAAGACCACCCTGATCCGCCTGCTGCTTTGCGACCTGCAACCCGATGCTGGCGAAGTGCGCATCGGCACCCAGCTGGAGATTGCCTATTTCGACCAGCATCGCACGCAACTGCGCGAGGACATGAGCGCGCTCGACAACGTCGCCGATGGCCGCGAGTTCATCGAGATCAACGGTTCGCGCAAGCACGCGATCGGCTATCTGCAGGATTTCCTGTTCACCCCGGGACGCGCACGCGCGCCGATTTCGGCATTGTCGGGCGGCGAGCGCAATCGCCTGCTGCTGGCGCGACTGTTTGCCAAGCCATCCAATTTCCTGGTCATGGACGAGCCGACCAACGATCTCGATGTGGAAACCCTGGAGTTGCTTGAAGAACTTCTGGTCGACTACGCCGGCACCTTGCTGCTGGTCTCGCACGATCGCGAGTTCCTCGACAATGTCGTCACCAGCACGCTGGCGCTGGAAGGCGAGGGCAGGGTTGGCGAGTACGTTGGCGGCTATGCCGAGTGGCTGCGCCAGCGCCCACAGGCCATGGCGATGCGACCGCGCAACGAAGCCGCGGCTGCAAAAATTGAACCATTGGCACCCGTGCCGGCCAGGCGCAAGCTGGCCTACAAGGAAATGCGCGAGCTGGAAAAATTGCCCGGCGTGATTGAAACCCTCGAAAACCGCATCGCTGGAATGACCGCAGCGATGAACGAACCCGCCTTCTTCAAACAATCAGCCGATGCCATCGTCAGCGCCAACGAGGCGATGGCAAAAACCCAGGCCGAACTTGATGTCGCCTACGCGCGCTGGCAGGAGCTTGAGGCCGCCAGCGGCGAGTAGGCATGTCCTCGTGGAAGTCGCTCCAGGCGAGATGCGCTGCTCACCCCGTCGTTGCTCACAAATCACGAATCAACATCAGTTACGGCATCGACGTCCAACGCTCGTATTCGCGCTTCGAGATGCGGCCGTCGCGATTGCTGTCGGCCATGCGGAAGTCGTTGGCGAGCAGCTTGTAGCCAACCGCCTCGCCCTCATCGATGCTGCCGTTGCCATCGACATCGAGCCCGGAAAACTGCGGGGCCGGGCCGGATGGCGTGTACCCGGTGCCGGCGCTGCGCACGATCACCTGGCTGCCCGGATTGGACATCGGATCGCCTTGGGCGAGGGCGCTGCCCATCGTTGCTGCCGCAAGCGTGGCCAACATGAACTGGCTGAGTGAGGATTTCATCGACGGTGCTCCAGTTTCCGGGTCGGGATCAGGATTTTCACCCGCTTCGATTAACGCGGGCCGAACACGGCTTTGCGGTACGCTAGCGCCATTCCCCATACGCGAGGTGCGCATGACCACAGCCCATGATTTTTCGGCGCGCGACATCGATGGCAATGAGCAGGCGCTGTCGCAATACAAGGGTAAAGCCTTGCTGATCGTGAATGTCGCCTCGAAATGCGGTTTCACCAAGCAATACTCGGGGCTTGAGGCGCTGCAGAAGCAGTTCCACGGCAAGGGCTTTGCAGTGCTGGGTTTTCCATGCGACCAGTTCGGCCACCAGGAACCCGGCAACGAGGCCGAGATCAAGAACTTCTGCACGCTGACCTATGACGTGACGTTCCCGATGTTTGCCAAGATCAACGTCAATGGCAGCGGTACGCACCCGCTGTACGAATGGTTGAAGAAGGAGAAAACCGGCCTGCTCGGCATTGGTGCAATCAAATGGAACTTCACCAAGTTTCTCGTCGATCGCGACGGCAACGTGGTCAAGCGCTACGCACCGAGCGACGAACCCGAAGCCATCGGCAAGGACATTGCCAAGCTGCTGGCGTGATCGCCGCGACGGACCGGGTCAGGGTTTGGCGGTAACGGTCGGCGAGAATGGAAGCGGCTCGCTGGCAGGCAGCGCGCGCCGCCATTTTTCGAGTTTCCCTTCAATGCTGCGCGAACTGGCGATTTGCGGTTCGGAGTTTTGTGCCTCCTTCTCGCGCGCTTCCCATTCGCCGACAAGGGCCTTGGCTCGTTTGAAGGCATCCGGAAACGAAGTGGTCTCATTCAGCGCGTCGGCGAGGAAGGCCTTGCCGAACCAGGTTATCTCGGAATCCGCGCCGCAGCCAAACGAGGTGCGGTCGCTGCGCGCCGCGGTGATGACCAGGGTCGAATCATCGCGCAGGGCGTCGATGAACCCGCCCGAATAGCAGGCATTGACGACGATCACCTTCCAGCGCATCGAAGGCGTGGTCTGCAATGCCTCGGCAAGATCCTCCGGCATGATCTGGTTCAGCGGCAACGGATCGAGGGCAACATACAACTGGTGGTCTTCCGATCCGTGCGAGGTCAGGTAGAGCAACAGGATGTCTTCGGCGGGATCCATCTGCGCGGCAATCCCGGCGAGGGCGATGCGCAGGTTGGTCAGGGTCGCCAGCGGCCGTGCGCCGATGCTGGCCGGATTGTTTTCCAGGACGAGGACATGGCCCCTGGCATCGAAGCGTTGCGCGAACAACTGCGCGGCGTATTCCACTTCGTTGCGAAACACGTTCTCGCTGCCGTCGCCGGCAAACGCGACCACATACAAGTTGGATTTGCCGGGCGCGCGCGGTTGCAGGGCATCGATGGCCGCGCCGAGCAATTGCGGCTGGTCGAACATGAGCTGTTCGGGATCGAAGTCGATGCCAGGCTCCTCGGCAGCGGCATCGAATCCGGCCCCGGCAATGGAATCCGCGTCGCTGGCGGCGGAAACCCGGGCCGCAGCAATCTGATCCTGCATGATCGGTGATGCGGCGGGGATCCACTGCCAGGGCAGGGCGGAGACGGCAAATGCCAGTGCCGCGGCGAGCAGGCTCTTGGCCAGCCGGCCCGGCAACAACCAGCGCGCCAGCACGAACATCACCAGCAGCCACCACACCTGTGAAAGCCAGATCAAGGCGAGCGCAATGCCCGTGTGGTTCGCCGCGTACAGCCAGATTGCCGCCAACTGCAGCGGCCAGTGGATCAGCAGGCTCGTGGCAGCGGTCGCGGCCAAGGCGATGGCAGCCACCGCCCAGGTGATTGCCGACCGCGCGGCCAGGCGCGCGAGCAGCCAGGCCGCAAGCAGGGTCAGGCTGCTGTCGGCGAGCAGGGTGGCAAAGCCCCAGCCGACCAGCATGCGCGGCGGCTCGGACTGGATCCAGCCCAGCAACAGCTCGACCAGCAGATACGGGACCAGGCTGGCAACGAAGGCATCGGCAGCAGGCAGCACCGGGTTGCCGCGCGGGCGCTGCAGGAGGGTGATGCGAATGCCATCACGGATGACCGCAATGATCGGGCTCATCGGTTCAGAACGCCGATGGATCGATGGTATCGAAACTGGTCGCGCAGGGATGTCCGGGATCCGCCGGGCAGCCATCGCCATCACGGGCCAGCAGGACGGTGCGCATGCCGGCCGCGCGCGCCGCATCGAGCTCCTCGACGACATCGGAGAGGAAGAGGGTCTCGGCCGGCGCGAAGGCAATCGCCGCGGCAATCCGCGCATACGATTCCGGTTCGCGCTTGGGTCCGGTTTCAGTATCGAAATAGCCGGAGAAGAGCCGGGTCAGGTCACCGGCCTCGGTGTTGCCGAAGAGGAGCTTCTGCGCCGGCACCGAGCCGGAGGAATATACGTACAGGTGCAAACCGGCCGCTGCCCATTTCTGCAGGGCGCGTGCGGCATCGGCGTAGATGTGCGCGCGGAAATCCGCTTCCGCATAACCATCTGCCCAGATCATGCCCTGCAGGGCTTTCAGCGCCGTCGACTTGCGGTCGGCGTCAATCCAGCCGATCAGCAGGTCGATGATCTCCTGCTCGCTGGCGGAGACGAGCCCCGCCTCGCGTGCCGCCTCGTGCAACCAGTGCTGGACATCGGGCTTGTCCGCATGGGTGACGACAAAGGCCGGCAGGCGTTCGCGCGCGTAGGGAAACAGCACATCCTTGACGAAGCTGATCGAGCTGGTGGTGCCTTCGATATCGGTGAGGATCGCGCGGATGCTGGCCATTTCTTCTTGCTCTTGTGGAGGATTTGCAGAACCGGGGTAGTCGACTGCACCTGGCGCGCAGCGCCAGGCCACGATCAGGCGTGCGCCTTGGCCGTCGCCGGCTGCATGCGCGGGAACCTCGCCGCGATCTCGTCGCCGGTGAATTCGGCAACCCATCCGGCGGGATTGGTGAACAGGCGAATGGCGACGAAGTGCGGTTCCTCGCTCATGTCGAACCAGTGCCGGGTGCCATCGGGTACGCCGATCAGGTCGCCTTTACCGCAAAGCAGGTCGTAGACCTTGCCTTCGACGTGCAGGGTGAACTGGCCGGAGCCGTCAACGAAGAAACGCACTTCGTCTTCCGCGTGGGTGTGCTCGCTGAGGAACTTCTGGCGCAAGGCTGCACGGTCGGGATGATCGGCGGTGAGGCTGACGACGTCGACGCTGCGGTAGCCTTCCTCGCGCATCAAGCGGTCGATGTCTTCGCGATAGGCCTCGATCACTTCTTCCTGGCTGGCACCCGCGGCTATCGGCTTGTTTGCCTGCCAGCGTTCGAAGCGCACGCCAACCTGGCCGAGGACTTCGGCAATCTCCGCGTGCGTTGCATACGTGGCCAGGGGCGTATCGCCGTTGTCTTCGGCAAAGATGCGCAGGTGGCTCATGACGACAGTCTCCTCAGATCCATTTCGCAGTTGAGCAGGAACTCGAACGCTTCGAGATGGCGACGCGCCTCGGCCATGTCAACGCCCCAGGCATAGATGCCGTGGCCGTTGATCAAGTAGCCATGCAGCGGTTTGCCGGCATCCAGCCAGGCATCGATCTGCCCTACCAGCACGCTCATGTCCTGGGTATTCGGAAAGACCGGCAGGTCGAGCACGCTTTCATGCGTGGTGTGGCCGGCGATGGCCTTTTGCAGCTCCCAGCCCTGGAAGCGCACCACACCGGCTTCGGCAAACAGGCGCGAGGCCACGCTTTGCGCGTGCGAATGCGTGTGCAGCACGGCACCGACATCCGCAAAGCGGCGGTAGACCTGCGTATGCAAGGCCGTCTCCGCGGACGGCCGCGCCGTTGTCGCGACCGGCTGGTTGTCGAGATCGACGACCATGATGTCCTCGGCACCGAGCTTGCCCTTGTCGCGACCGGATACGGTCACGGCGACGTGCGACGCATCAAGGCGCATCGAGAAATTGCTGCTGGTTGCCGGTGTCCAGCCAAGCGCGGCAAGTTCGCGCCCGGCATCGGCAATCATCTGCGCCTTGCGGGCAAGCTCGGCAGGATCATAGGGCAGGGCGTCAATCGCGGGTCTCCGGGAAGTCTCGGTGCGAACGACGATGATACGACATGCCGAGCGTGCTGCCCTTGCCTGGATTTGTTCACCGATGCGTCCACGTCCGTGGCGAAAAGGGACTCAGGCTGATGCCGCAATCGGCTCAAGCTGCCGGTGGACGAGCACGTCGGCCTGATCGAGGTCGATTTCCGCCAGCGACTGCTTTCCTTCGATCATCTGGCGCAGCAGCCTCGCCTGGATTTCCCCGCGCTCGAACGCGGTCGCATAGGGAATCCGCGAGAAGGTGACCATCCAGTAGCGCGGCACCCAGCGTCCGGGGTGGCGTGCCGCCAAAGCGCGATCGAGCTCGCGCATCAGCAGGTAATCGGCATCGTCGACGCGGTCGCGCATCTCGATGTAGTTGTCGAGCGCCATTGCCGCGATCGCATCGGCGTTCGGTTTGCGCCGGCGTTCGAATTCCGCGAATACCGCGGCACTGTCATGCGGTGTCGCGGAAAGCAGTTCTGCCAGTTCGACGGCGTCCTCGAATCCCGCGTTCATGCCTTGTCCGTGGAAAGGCACGATGGCATGACAGGCATCGCCGAGCAGCAGCGCCTTGCCGGCAAGGTGCCAGCGATCGAGGTAGAGCGTGCCGAGCAAGCCAATCGGATTGCCGAGAAAATCCTTCTCGAGATCCGGCATCAAGGGCACGGCGTCGGCGAAATCGCGCTCGAAGAATGCGCGCACATCAGCTGCGCTGGTGATGCCGGCCAGGCTGGGCGTGCCCTCGCTGGCAAGGAACAGGGTGACGGTGAAACTGCCCTCGGCATTCGGCAAGGCGATGCACATGTAATTGCCGCGGGGCCAGATGTGCAGTGCGTTGGGTTCCATGGCAAAGCGCTGGCCACGGGCCAGCGCATCCCGCAATGGAGATGGAAGCTGGCCGGACGGGAAATCCGCCAGTGCCGGAATCTCCAGTTCCTTGTAGCCATGCCCCAGCGGTTCGAAGCGTTCGCCGAGATCGGTGGTTTGCGCCATCGCCCCGCGCAAGGCGGAGCCGGCGCCGTCACAGCCAAGGATGACGTCGGCCTGGTGCGCGCCAGCGACGCCTTCCTCGCTGCGCAGGTGCAGGGTCGAGGTCGCCCAGTCGAGTGCATCGAGGCGTTGGTCAAAATGGATGTCGGCACCGGCTGCTTCGGCCGCATCGAGCAGGGTGATGTTCAATGCGCCGCGATTGACCGACCAGATCACCTCGGAATCATCGCGCCCGTAACGCTGCAGGTTGGTACGCCCATCGAGGTCGTGGATCATGCGCCCGCGCATCATTACCGCGATTTCCAGCATGCGCTGTTGCAGACCAGCCAGGCGCAAGCCATGCCAGCCACGCTCGGCGAGGGCGAGATTGATCGAGCGGCCGCCGAGGAAACCGGCGCGACGCGGATCGGGGCGGCGCTCGAACACGCTCACCGCAAAGCCGCGCTGGCCGAGCAGGGTGGCGAGCAGGGAGCCGACGAGGCCGGCGCCGACGATGGTGATGGCGGGCTTCTTCATTTCTTTATTGTTGCGTCGCACGCCATCGCGCGACCGATTCGATCAGGCGACGGCAATCGATGAAGCGGTTGTACAGCGGCACCGGTGCGGCACGGATGATGTCCGGCTCGCGCCAGTCGACCACGATGCCATCGCCTTGCAGATGCTCGAACAGCTTGCGTCCGGATTCGCGCGGCCCCTTGACCCGCAGTGACAACTGGCAGCCGCGGCGCGAGGCCTGCTTTGGCGTGACCACGGCAAGCACGTCGGACACGCGTTGCGCGATCAGCCATTCGAGATAACCGGTCAAGGCGCGGGATTTCCCGTGCAGGGCAGCGAATCCGGCGCGCTGGAACACCTGCAGCGAAATGCGCAGCGGCGCCAGGGCGAGTATCGGCGGATTCGAAAGCTGCCAGCCATCCGCGCCGGGAGTCGGCCTGAATTGCGGGCCCATCTTGAAGCGGGTGGATTTCTCGTGCCCCCACCAGCCGGCAAAACGCGGGCGCGTGGTCGTCGCATGGCGCTCATGGACAAACGCGCCACCGACCGCGCCTGGTCCCGAATTGAGATACTTGTAACTGCACCAGACGGCAAAATCGCAGCCAGCATCGTGCAGTTGCAGATCCATGTTGCCGACCGCATGGGCGAGGTCAAAGCCGACCATGCAGCCCTTGGCATGTGCAGCCTTGCTGATGGCGTGCAGATCAAGCGCCTGGCCGGTCAGGTATTGCACGCCCGGCAACAACACCAGGGCGAGACGGGAACCGTGCTGCTCGATCGCGGCAAGAATGGCTGCATCCGAAAGCGTGCCATCGGCCTGATCCGGCTCCAGTTCGATCAACGCCTCGTCAGGATCGTGACCATGGAAGCGGACCTGCGCCTCGACCGCATAGCGATCCGAAGGAAACGCGCTTTTCTCGATGAGGATCGCGGCGCGCCCGGCGCTGGGCCGATAAAAGCTGACCATCAGCAGGTGCAGGTTGACGCTGAGCGAGTTCATGGCGACGACCTCGATGGGTTTGGCACCAACCATCATTGCCAGGTCGTCACGCACGAACTCGTGATAGTCCATCCACGGCAGGCGGCCGCGGAAATGCCCTTCAACCGCGAGTTCGGCCCAGTAATCGAGCTCGTCGATCACCGCCTGGCGCGTTGCCCGCGGCTGCAGGCCGAGCGAGTTGCCGCAGAAATAGGCGATCTCGCGGCCGTTCTCCCGGGGAATGCAGAACTCGGAGCGAAAGCCGCCCAACGGATCGGCCGCATCCGCAGCCAGCGCCCATTCCTCGCTGATGTCGCGATCGACGGCTGCGCTCATTTCAGCGAGCTGGCAACACTGTCGCAGCCGGCATCGAACGCGTTGCTCCAGGCCTTGCTCGTCGCTTGCAGCAAGGGACGCTGGCAACGCACCTGCACGGCAATGTTCTGCATGAGGCTGAAGCGGTCGCGAATCTCGTAACGGGTCTTGCCGCGCATGACAAAATAATGATGGATGCCGGCATTGCTGCCATCCAGCGCCGCCTCATAACCGGTCTGCGCCTTGGACAATTGCATTTCGTTCTGCGTGGCTTCGGCGAAATCGGCCGCTGTCTTGAGTTGGCGCGTCTTCACCGTGACGCTGGCCATGTCGTCGCTGCCTTCGGCGGCCGCATCGGCGATCTGGAAGGTGATCGCCTGCGGATTGCCATCGGATTTTTCCATGATCGCGCTCCAGCCCGCCGGAACGCTGAAGGCAACCTTGCCATCGTTGAGGTTGAAGTTGGTGCGGTCTTGCGCATGCGCGCTGCCCATCGCGGCGAGCAGGATCAGGGGAAACAGTTTCATCGGGTTACTCCGTGTCATCTTGCGCAAAGCGCGAGTAGGGAAGGTTGAGCCATTCAAGCGCGGTGCCGTGGAACAGGCGCGATTGCTCCACATTGGAAAGTTTCAACGCGATGATGCCGCTGCCCGGCTCCTGTTCGCCGAGCGGGAACGGGTAGTCAGTGCCAAGCATGACCGAATCGATGCCGGCGACATCAATCAGATAGCGCAGCGCGGCATCATCGTGCACGCAGGAATCGAAATAGATGTGTCCGAAATAGTCGCGTGGATTGCGCGCATTGTCGGTGGCGACCAGATCGGGGCGCATGCGGAAGCCATGCTCGATGCGCCCGATCGAATACGGGAACGAACCGCCGCCGTGGGCGAAACAGACTCGCAGTTTCGGCAGGCGTTCGAGTACGCCGCCGAAGATCAGGCAGCAGGCCGCGCGCGCCTGTTCGGCCGGCATGCCGACCAGCCAGGGCAGCCAGTATTTCGGCATGCTTTCGCGGCCCATCATGTCCCACGGATGGACGAGAATGGCGACGCCGAGGTCAGCCGCAGCTTCGAAGAAGGGGAACAGTTCGGGGGCATCGAGATTCCAGTCCTCGATGTGCGAACCAATCTGCACCGCGGAGATGCCGAGCTGGTCGACGCAGCGTTCGAGTTCCTGGATCGCCAGTGTCGGCGCCTGCAAGGGCACGGTGCCGATGCCGGCATAGTGGCGCGGATAGCGACGGCAGATCTCTGCGGTGTGATCGTTGAGGAAGCGATGCAGTTCCAGCGCCTGACTCGGCTTGGCCCAGTACGAAAACATCACCGGTACCGTCGAGACCACCTGCACATCGACGGCAAACTTCGCGTACTCGGCAATGCGCACTTCCGCATCGAAGGCATTGGCCCAGACCTCGCGGAAGAACTTGCCATCCTTGTAGATGCGATGGCGACCGTCGGCATTGACCATGACCGGGAAACGATCATCGCGGTACTTCTCGGCGAGGTTCGGCCAGGTCTCGGGCAGGATATGGGCGTGGGTATCGATCTTCAGCATGGCACCGAGTTTACCAACGGGATGGGGAACCGCACGCTGCTGATCACGCGTAGCGGGCGGGTGCCGGGTTGAGATGACCGCAAGCCTCGCACGTGCGCCGTTCGAGGGATTGGTAGAAACGGTCGAACACGGCAAGGAAATCGACCTCGACGTTTTTCAGCGTGAAAAACTCCTCGAACAACTTGTGGTTGCAGCGCTCGCAATACCACAGCAGGCCATCTTCTTCGTGCGCAAGGCGCTTGCGCTCGATGACCAGCCCGATTGAATCGGCAGCCCGTTGCGGCGAATGCGGAATGCGTGGGGGCAGGTAGAACATCTCGCCGGCGCGGATCGGGATGTCGCGGACACGACCGTCTTCCTGGATTTTCAGGACCATCTCGCCTTCGAGCTGGTGGAAGAATTCCGGACCTTCATCCCAGTGATAATCGGTCCGCGCATTCGGCCCGCCGACGATCATGATGATGAAATCACCATCGACAATGCACTTGTTGCCGACCGGCGGCTTGAGCAGATGGCGATGCGTGTCTATCCAGTGCTGCAGGTTGAAGGCAGGCGTGATCATGGGAGGAATCCGCAGATAGCGTCGGCATGAATGCTAGCCGATCCGGCTCGGCATGTGCCGCAACCCGAGGGACGGCTGCTTGCCGTGATGCGCTTTTGACTTGAAGAGAGTGGCAGCCTCGCCAGCCACACCCCGGCACCCGAGTCGCTTGCTGCCGTTGCTTCCTTCCGGACCTGGGGGGCGAAGCGCCGCGCTTATGCGTTGTCGTCGGACAACGCATGCGGCGCTGAGCGACCGGCCACGGATGGCCGGGTCGGGAACCGATCCAGGGACGGCTGCTTGCCGCGATGCGCTTTTGACTTGAAGAGAGTGGCAGCCTCGCCAGCCACACCCCGGCACCCGAGTCGCTTGCTGCCGTTGCTCCCTTCCGGGCCTGGCGGAGTTCACAAGCTATCGTCGCGAGGGGACCGACGAGGCCACCATAAGACGGGCGTTTTTGATGTCAGCGGGTTCGCATCCCGCTTGGCCGCGACCGAATTCGAAGCGGAAACTCGATTCTTGCAGCAGACCTGAATCTGGCGGAGAGAGCGGGATTCGAACCCGCGAAGCGGGGTTAAGCCGCTTACACACTTTCCAGGCGTGCTCCTTCAACCACTCGGACACCTCTCCAGCAACCGGCGATGGCGATCTTCCATGATGCGCGTCTCGACGGGCGGCGGAGGATACTAGGCATGCCCGCATCAGACAAGCGCGGCGCAACCGGCGTTGGTCAGTACCGCGATAACTTGGCACAATCATGGGATCGCTTTCCGGAAGTCACGATGTCCTATCAGGTTCTTGCGCGCAAATGGCGTCCCCGGCAGTTTTCCGAGCTGGTCGGGCAGGAACACGTCGTGCGCGCGCTGTCGCATGCGCTGGATGGCGGGCGCATCCATCACGCCTTTCTCTTCACCGGCACGCGCGGCGTCGGCAAGACCACGATCGCGCGAATCTTCGCCAAGTCGCTGAATTGCGAGAAGGGGCCGACCTCGCAGCCCTGTGGCACCTGCAGCATCTGCATGGAGATCGACCAGGGCCGTTTTGTCGACCTGCTTGAAATCGATGCGGCAAGCAACACCGGCATCGACAATGTGCGCGACCTCATCGACAACGCCCAGTACACGCCGGCACGTGGTCGCCACAAGGTCTACCTGATCGACGAGGTGCACATGCTCTCGAAGGCAGCGTTCAATGCGCTGCTGAAGACGCTGGAAGAACCCCCTGCGCATGTGAAGTTCCTGCTGGCGACGACCGATCCGCAGAAGCTGCCGATCACGGTGCTGTCGCGTTGCATCAAGTTCAACCTGAAGCGGCTGACGCCCGAGCAGATCGTCGGCCAGATGCGGCACATCCTCGGCGCCGAAGCGGTCAGTTTCGACGAGGAGTCGATCGAGGTGCTGTCGCGCGCTGCAGACGGCTCGCTGCGTGACGGTCTGTCCCTGCTCGATCAGGCCATCGCGCATGGCGGTGGCCGCCTCGTCGCTGCGGAGGTGCATTCGATGCTGGGCACGGTCGAGCGGGCCAAGGTGAAGGTCCTGCTTGAGGCGCTGGCCGCCAACGATGCCGCACGATTGCTCGCCGAGATCGAACATATCGCTGAATTTGCACCGGATTTCGCCCAGGTGCTCGATGAGCTGGCCGGCCTGCTGCACCGTATCCAGTTGCGCCAACTCCTCGCCGAAGCGACGCACGACGAGGATGCCGGCCTGGTTGGGCTCGCCGCGCGCATCGATCCGCGCGAAGTCCAGCTTTATTACCAGATTGCGGTGACCGCACGGCGTGACCTGCCGCTGGCGCCGAGCGCACGGGTCGGTTTCGAGATGGCCTTGCTGCGCATGCTGGCGTTCGCGCCCGCTGCCGGGGCAGGTGCGGCGCCATCGTCCCGCCCGATGACGGATGCGCGCCCGCCGGCAGCGCAGCGTGCGGCAATGGCGCAGTCGCATGCATCCACGCCCGGACAATCTCCGAAAGCCACGGATGCCGGACCGGCGCCACAGGCCCGCATGCAGGCCTCGCCCGCCGCAGCGGCAGGGGCGGATCAGGTCGCTGAACCCGCGATTGGCAGCGCCCCGCTTGCAATCGACGACTGGCAGGGCTTGATCGAGCGTGCCGATCTCGGTGGCCCGGCCAAGCAGATTGCCTTGCACTCGGTATTGTTGGGCGTCGAAGGCAGCCTGCTGCGCCTGGGCGTCAAGGCAGCACACGAGCACCTGGCTGCACCGCCCCTGGTCGAGATCCTGGCCAGGCGACTCAGCGAGGTGCTCGGGCGATCGCTGCGGATCAGGATCGAGAATGTCACCAACGCTACGGAAAGCCCGGCCGATGTGCTGGCCCGCGCCAGCGCCTCGCGCCAGCAGGAGGCGCGCGAGGGCCTGCAGGCCGATCCCGCCGTGCAATCGCTGATTGAAACCTTCGGCGCGCGCCTCATCTCCGATTCCGTGCGCCCATTGGAGAAATAACCCGCATGTTTCATAAATTGCACGCGCCCTCGTTTGTCTCTTGTCCGCACAAGGGATTTCCCTCAGTCGACCGTATGACCCGATACGGCGCTCCTTCGGGAAATCCCTTGTGCAAACACGATCCTGCGCGATCATCGCGCGAATTCATGAAGCATGAGGGTTTGAAATGAAAGGTCCCCTGGCCGGTTTGATGCAGAAAGCCCAACGCATGCAGGAAGACATGCAACGGGCGCAGGAAGAGCTGGCGCAATTGGAAGTCACCGGCCAATCCGGCGGCGGCCTGGTCAGCGTGATCATGAGCGGACGCCATGAAGTGCGCCGGGTGACGATCGATCGCAAGCTGTTTGCCGACGATCCGGAAATGGCCGAGGACCTGGTTGCGGCGGCGTTCAACGATGCCGTCAACAAGGTCGCCGCCATGACCCAGGAACGCATGAGCGGCATGGCTGCGGGAATGAACCTGCCGCCCGGGTTCAAGATGCCGTTTTGAGTACCGGATCACCCCTGCTGAGCGATCTGATCGAGGCATTTCGCTGCCTGCCCGGAGTGGGCGCGAAAACCGCGCAGCGCATGGCCTTCCATGTGCTTGAACGTGATCGACCCGGCGCCAGGCGCTTGTCCGAGCGGCTTGCCCTGGCGATCGAGAAGGTCGGCAATTGCCGGCGCTGCCGTGGCTTCAGCGAGCAGGAAATCTGCTCGTTGTGCGCGAACACCTCTCGCGACAAGCATCTGCTGTGCATCGTCGAGACACCGGTCGACCAGCTCGCCATCGAGACCGCAACCGGCTATCGCGGCCATTATTTCGTCCTCCTTGGCCGCCTTTCGCCAATGGATGGTCTCGGCCCGCGGGAGCTCGGCCTCGACCTGCTCGCTGCCAGGCTCGGCGAAGGCGAGATCGAGGAAATGATCGTCGCCACCAATCCGACCGTGGAAGGCGAGGCCACCGCGCACATGCTTTCGCAACTGGCCAAGGCGGCGGACGTGAAAGCGAGCCGGCTCGCACACGGCGTGCCACTGGGTGGCGAACTTGAATTCATCGACCGTGGCACGCTTGCGCATGCCTTTGGCGGCCGTCAATCGCTGTAGTCAATCGTCGCAAGGGAGAATGCCGTGGGCGACACCATATTTTCGAAGATCATCCGCCGCGAGATTCCGGCCGAAATCGTCTACGAGGATGACGATGTCCTTGCCTTCCGCGACATCAACGGCCAGGCGCCCACGCATGTCCTGTTCATTCCGCGCAAAGCCGTGGCCACGCTCAACGACCTCGAGGAAGCCGACGCCTTGCTGATCGGCAAGCTGGTACTCGCGGCGACTGCTTACGCGAAGGCGCAGGGATTTGCCGAAAAGGGCTATCGCTGCGTGATCAACTGCAACGAGGATGGTGGCCAGTCGGTCTATCACCTGCACCTGCATCTGCTCGCCGGTCGCCGCCTGAGCTGGCCTCCAGGCTGAAATGCATGCTCAGTGCCTGTCGCCACCTGTTGCCGGTGGCGGATTGGGCTTGATGATCACCACCGGTGGCGGACCCCAGTAGCCGCCGCCCCACCACGGACCATAGCTCGGGCCCCAGAATGGATCGTAGGGCCAGGCATTGCGCTGCTCGATGACCAGCGGGCGCGGCGGCCACAGATAGACGGCATCGGCAGCCACTTTCGGATAGGTGTACTCGAACTGGCCGACGCGGCCGACTTCGCTGCCGTCGAGGGTGCCGACCACGGTCAGTTCGCGACCCTTGGTGAAGACTTCCGGATCATAGAAGCCGGATCGGCAGGCGATGAAGCGGCCTTCGCTGCTGTCGTGCCGGCGTGGCCGCGCGGAGGCATCAAGTTCGCGCGAAAGGATTTCAAAACACGTGTCATTTTCGCCCGGCGAAACCTTGATGATCTCGCCGCCCCAGCGCACGCGTTCGCCGGAATGACTGCCGGCAAGCGCCGCTGACGGCAGCAGGGTCGAGAGCTCGCCTTTCAGCGGCACCGGAGCGGTGGCACATGCCGCCAGCGTCAGCAGCAGCGGAATCAGGATGATGGGCTTGGACATCTTGCGGTTCCTCGAATGGATACAGGGAGGACGATCGACGCCGCGATTACGTCGCGCGGCGAGGGTTCCGGTCAAGCGCACGCGGCGCCCGCATTTCGCGGATGCTGCGCGCAAATGCCTGAACATCAGCGACATCCGCGGCACCGCGCGAGTAGCGCAGGTCGACATAACGCCGCACCAGTTCCTCCAGCGCGGGCAATGCCGGATCCGCAGTCCAGCTGGCGCGGATGCGCTTGAGGTAATCCACCGGTCCCTCGTCGGCGCGATCCGCCAATCCACGTCTTGCCAGGCGTTGCCGCAGCGTGCGCCAGGCTGCATCCAACGCGTCGCCGTCCTCGCTGCGCGCGCTGCGCATCACCCAGATCGTTGCCGCAAGCAGGATTGACGCCACGAGGATGGCCAGTGCGAGGAGCAGGTCGCGCTGTTCGGCAGCGCCGATGCCGAGCGGTTGCAGCAGGCTCTTCTGCCGCAATGCATTGAACTGCACGATCGTGCGTGTCCACAGATGGTTGACCACATCGAGGCGATTGCGGATCTGCCGCAACCAGGATCCGGAATACGAATCCTGCCCGCCACTGGTGGCCGTTTCGCCGGCCTCGATGCGCGCCGGATTGATCGCCGCCGTCGGATCCATGCGCACCCAGCCGCGACCCTGCAGCCAGACTTCCGCCCAGGCATGCGCATCGGACTGGCGCACCAGCAGGTAATTGCCGAGCGCATTCCACCAACCGCCCTGATAGCCGGTGACGACCCTGGCCGGAATGCCGGCAGCCCGCATCAAGACGACAAATGCCGAACTGTAGTGCTCGCAGTAACCGGCGCGGGTGTCAAAGAGGAAATCATCGACCGAATCGCGACCGAGCATGGGAGCCGACAAGGTATAGGTGAAGCTGGCGTTGAACAGTTCCATGGCGGACTGGATCACGCGATTGTCATCGCGCCCCTTGGCCCGCCACTGCCGGGCAAGGGCAAGGGACTTCGGGTTGAATCCGTCGGGCAGGCGCAAAGCGCGTGCGCGATCTCGGGGATCGATCGAGGCGTCAAGCCGGTAGCCGAGCACCGAGCGCAAGCGGTACTGGCGCAATTGGTCGATGCGGTTTCGCGCGTAGAGGGTGCGGTCGTAGGTCATGCGCGCGTTTTCCGGCGGGGCCAGCGGCACGTCGAGGGCCACCAGCCACGGCCGATTGGTCGGCTCCAGGGTGATTTCATAGCGGGTTTCCGCGCTGCTGGCCTCGACAGTCTCCAGGTCCAGTTGCGGACGCCATCCCTCGCGGGTCCAACTGCTGCCGTCGAAATCCCAGAGCACCAGGGCGCGGAAATAGCGCACCGAGCTCGCCGGCACTTCGCCATCGAAATGCACGCGCAAGGCGGGGGTGTCGTCGACCAGCAATTCGGTCATCGATCCCGGCGTCATGCGATCGTTGAGCCCGGTGCGGGCATCCGCAAAGGTGTCCGGCGATCCCCACAATGGTGAACTCAGTCGCGGCACGAAGAGGAATGCGGCGATGGCCAGTGGCAGGCCGAATCCAAGCAGCAACACGCCGCTGCGCAGGTTGCCGAGCAAGGGGTGGCGCCGCGCCAGCGGCGCGGGTTGCAGTGCATTGAGTGCGGCCAGCAGCGCGACCAGGCTCAGGCAGACCAGCAAGGTGAAGCCCATGGTCTGGGTGAACAGCAGGGCGCTCATCATGACGAATGCGGCAAAGCCGAGGGCTGCCCGCGCATCGCGGATCTTCTCGCTCTCCAGCAGCTTGAGCATGAGCAGGCCACAGGCCAGGGCAGTGCCCGGTTCACGACCGAAGATGTTGCCGTAGCTGACGATGATCGCGGAAACCAGGGCGATGACCAGGGGCACGCGCAGCCAGGCGGAAATCACCTTGCCGGTGCGCTGCCGGCTCCACATGCGCCAGGGGGCGATCAGGACCAGGGTGACGGCAAGCCATGGCGGCAGGCGCATCAGGTGCGTGGCTACCGCAATCAGGGCAGTCCCGGCGAGCAGGTTGAACTGGCGCTGGTCAAGTCGCATCGGGCATCAGCGCAAGTGCGCGCAGGCAGGCATGACGATGCAGGTCGCCGAGACCGGGACCGAGGCGCTGGTCGGGCAATTCCAGCGTGTAACTGCGCTGGGCGGCTTCCGCGGCAAGGACCCACGCGGTCAGGCGGCGGATGCGTGCCTCGCTGTCGAGTCCACCCAGCGTGGCATGCTCGAAGTGCAGATCGTCATCGACCAGGCGCTCGCTTTCGCGCACCAGCAAGGATTCGTGGCGTGCCGAAGCCTTCCAGGCGATGCGCCGCTGCGGATCGCCGCTGCGATATTCGCGCAATCCGGAAAACTCGTCGCCATCGCCGCTGCTGGGGCGCTCGGACTGGCCCTGCGCGTTGAGTGGAAACGGCGGCACCGGGGATTCCGCCGCCGGAAAGACAAGGATGGAGACGTCGGGGTTCAACCAGCTCCAGATCACGAACAAGCCCAGCGGCTGGTCGGTCCACAGGCGCAAGCGTCCAGGTCGCAGCCAGCCGCGTCGCTCGCTGGCCAAGGCCACGTTGACCGTCGCCGCCGAACCCGCAGCGATGGCAAAAGGATGATCGATGCCGCCGCAGCGCATGCGCAGGCTCGGGCGGGCACGGGCGGAGACGGCAAATCGACAACTCACCTGGGCCATCTCGCCAACGTGGCAGGGCGCTGCGCTGATTGCCTCGAGCTGCAGGTCCGCCAGCGTGCGAAAGCCGGCAAACAGGCTCATCCACGCAGCCGCGGCCAGCAGGCAGGTCAACAGCAGGGCGGGGTTGTTGGCAAAGTTCAGCGCACCCAGTTGCATGACCGCGAGCAGGATCGCGAAAGCAATGCCGAACATGCTCGGCAGCACATAGATGCGGCGGCGATGCAGGCGGATTGGCAGGGGTTCGCGATCGCGCAGTCGGGTCAGCGCGGGCAAACGGCGTTCGGCCATTGCCAGCGCACGCATCCGCAGCGACGCAGTCGGTGCGCCGGCTGCGTTCATCGCACTGCCGTCGCCTCGAGCAGGCGCGCGACGATTGCGGCACGCCCGGACTGGGCGCTTGCGCCGAGATTGAGGCGATGCGTGGCGATATAGGGAAACACCGCCTGCACATCCTCAGGCAGGACATAGCTGCGCCCGGCCAGCAGGGCCTGCGCACGCGCGGCGGCAAGAATGGCCAGGCCGGCACGCGGTGACAGCCCGACACGGATTTCCGCGTGTGCGCGGCTGGCCTCGAGCAGTCGCTGCACATAATCGATCAGCGCGGAGCTGGCGAGCACGCCCGTCGTCGCCTGGCGCAAGGCAAGGATCTGCGTCGGGCGCAGGCAGGCCGGCAGGCTTTCGAGCAGGCGCCGACGATCCATTGAAGCCAGCATGGAGCGCTCGGATTCTGCGTCCGGGTAACCCAGGCTCATGCGCAGCATGAAGCGATCCAGCTGCGAATCAGGCAGCGGGTAGGTGCCGGCAAAATCAACCGGATTCTGCGTGGCGACGACGAAAAACGGTTCCGGCAGCGTGTGCGTGTGCCCATCGATCGTCACCTGACCTTCGGCCATCGCCTCCAGCAGGGCGCTTTGCGTCTTCGGCGTGGCCCGATTGATCTCGTCGGCCAGCAGCAACTGGGTGAACACGGGACCGGGATGAAAACGGAAGTTGCCGGCTTCGCGTTCATAGATGCTGACGCCGAGGATGTCCGAGGGCAGCAGGTCGCTGGTGAACTGCACGCGCTGGAAATCGAGGCCGAGGGTGAGGGCAAGCGCATGCGCCAGCGTGGTCTTGCCGACGCCGGGCAGGTCCTCGATCAGCAGGTGACCGCCGGCAAGCAGGCAGACGAAGGCCAGACGCACCTCGTGGCGCTTGCCGAGGAGGATGCTGTTGACCTGGGCGATGCTGCGCGCCAGGGCATCGCGCAGTTCACTGTCGATCAGGTTGGGATCGGCGTTCCTGGGGACATTGGTGTCAGGCATGGGTTTCCGGCTGCAATTCGGGGAGGTGCACGGGTGTCGCCAGCCAGCTTAGCCGGAGCGGGTCAGGGAATCGACATTCCCGATTCGCGCAGCAAGTGGCACAAGGCGATCAGCGGCAAGCCGATCAGCGCCGTCGGATCGTTGCTTTCGACGCGCTCGGAGAGCGCAACGCCAAGGCGCTCGACCTTGAAGCTTCCAGCGCAGTCGAGCGGCCGCTCGATGGCCAGATAGCGCGATATTTCCGCTGCATCGAGCACCCTGAAGACGACCCGGGTGGTATCGACAGCCTCGCGGAAGACAGGTGGGCCGCCGGTGCCATCGGCGACACAGACAGCAGTATGAAACGCCACCGTGCGCCCCGAGCATTGCCGCAATTGTGCATGCGCGCGCTCGATGCTGCCCGGCTTGCCGAGCGGCGTTCCATCGAGATCGGCAAGCTGGTCGGAGCCAATGACCCAACAACCCGGATGCTGCCGGGCACCCGCACGGGCCTTTTCCCTTGCCAGTCGCACGGCGGCCAGCAGCGGCATCTCCTCGCCGTGCATGGCTTCGTCGACCGCAGCCGCACATGTCTCGAAATCAGCCACGATCCGGCGCAGCAATTCGCTGCGGTAGCTCGACGTGGAAGCCAGCACGAGCCGCTGCGGCGTCGCACTCACCGCGCCGATCCCTCGATTTCGGCACTGGCCTGCAACAGTTCAACGCGGGCTTCGCCCAGTTGCGTCATTTGCACGGCGAGCTTCTGCCGCGACTGCGTGAGTGCCGTCGACGCGGCACGCAAGGCTTCCAGCGACGCGTCCGCGCCAAACTGCTTGAGCCAGAGTCGGTGCTGCAGCAGGTCATGCAGGGCCGCCTGCACGGCGGGCTCGGCGGTCAGGGTGGCATGCGCGGAAAGGCTGATCGCTGGCGGCAGATGACTGACCAGGGCCGGAATCTCGCGCAGCCGGGCCCGGCATTCCTGCAACTCGCTTTCGAGGGCATCGGCATGGTCGAGCACGCTGCGCAACTCGCGCGTGCGCGCGGCCAGGCGTCGCTCGCGGAACCAGACCACGAGGGCCACGGGAGTCAGCAGCAGGGCGGCTATCAGCAGATACAGGGTCAAGATGGTCTCTCCAGGCAGGGATCAAGTCTGCCGCTTGCGACGAGCAGCGGCAAACTCTCCCGAAAAGGATGGAAATTGCCGCTCGCTTCAAGCGCTTGCGCTGTTTTTTCATTTGACTTTGCCGGGGTGCGCACCTACCATCGCGCGCCCATGTCGACCACCTTGCCCGATAATCTTGATCCTTGGCGCATGGTGCAGGGCAGGCGCGTGTTTGCAGGAACGCTCGCCGTGGCGCAATTGCCCCGTCTGGCCGGATTGCTCGCCTCGGCAGATGGCGAGGTCGCCTACAAGGTCGAGTTTGGCCGCGATGAGTTCGATATCAGCCATCTCGATATCGAGCTCGATGCGCACTTGAAGATGATCTGCCAACGCAGCATGGCCGAGTTCGTGCAGCCGGTGCAGGTCAGGCAGCGCCTGGGCTTGATCCGCGACGATGCCGAGGAGGCGAGGTTGCCGGATGGATGCGATCCGCTGCTGGTCGAGGACGGCGCGTTCTGCCTGAAGGATGTCATCGAGGATGAGTTGATCCTCGGCTTGCCGCTGGTTGCGCTGAGTCCGGGCGCGCCGCTGGAACAGGTGCCGATCACCGCGGGATCCGTTCCGGAAGACGAACAGCCGCCGAATCCGTTCGCCGCGCTCGGACAGTTGAAGAGTTCAAGTCACTGATTGCCGCAATACCGCCCCGGTATCCCGCAATCGCCACCGATTCATTACAATAGTCGCTTGTCCGCAAGCACCGGTTTCATCTGGAGAGTTGTCATGGCAGTTGCCAAAAGTCGTAAATCCCCGTCCAAGCGCGGCATGCGCCGTTCGCACGATTCCCTCAGCGCCAAGCAATTGGCCACCGATCCGACCTCGGGCGAAGTGCACCTGCGCCACCACATCACCAAGGACGGCTACTATCGCGGCAAGAAAGTGATCGAGACCAAGGGATCGGTCGCCGACGCGGATTGATTTCGCGCGTCCTCGGATTGCGCGGTTGATTTGCCGAAACGGCGGATGCCAAGGTATCCGCCGTTTCCATTTGTTCGGGAGAAACGACCCTGCTGTACTCACGCATTGCGGGCACTGGCAGCTATCTGCCGGAACAGATCGTCACCAACGCGGATCTCGAAAAATTCGTCGAGACCAGTGACGAGTGGATTCGTACGCGCACCGGCATCCGTGAGCGACGCAAGGCCGCCGTTGGCGAAACCACCGGTGACCTGGCATTTCATGCCGCCACGCGCGCCATGGAAGCGGCCGGGATCGAGGCTGCGGAGCTGGACCTGATCGTCCTCGGCACGACCACGCCCGACATCATTTTCCCGTCCACGGCCTGCCTGTTGCAGCATCGTCTAGGCGCGAACGGCTGTGCCGCGTTCGACGTCAACGCTGCCTGTTCGGGTTTCGTCTATGCCCTTGGCGTGGCCAACGCGTTCATTCGCAGCGGGCAGTACAAGAAGGCGCTCGTGGTCGGTGCCGAGACGCTGACGCGCATGCTCGACTGGAGCGATCGCGGCACCTGCGTGCTGTTTGGCGACGGTGCGGGAGCGGTCGTGCTTGAAGCCGCCGAAGAACCCGGCATCTACACGACCCGGCTGCATGCCGATGGCGGCTACAAGCATCTGCTGTACAACCCGGTCGGCGTGTCCGCGGGCTTTCGCGACGACGAACCCAACCATGGCATCCGCGTGATGATGACCGGCAACGAAGTGTTCAAGGTAGCCGTGCGCACGCTTGATCGGATTGTCGGCGAAACACTGGAGTCGGCCGGCATGGACGAATCCCAGGTCGACTGGCTGATTCCGCACCAGGCCAACCTGCGCATCATCGAAGCAACGGCCAAGCGCCTCAAGCTGCCGATGGATCGCGTCATCGTCACGGTCGACCGGCATGGCAACACTTCCTCCGGCTCGGTGCCGCTCGCTCTCGATGAGGCGGTGCGCTCGGGCAAGGTGCAGCGTGGCCAGAACGTCCTCCTCGAAGCCTTTGGCGGCGGCTTCACCTGGGCTTCGGCCTTGCTCCGCTACTGATCCGGAACCGCTTGCATGACTGCACTTGCCTTTGTATTTCCTGGCCAGGGCTCGCAGAGCCTGGGCATGCTGGCTTCGCTGTCCGAGCAATACGCGCTGGTCCGTGAAACCTTTGTAGAGGCCTCCGAAGGTGCCGGCACGGACTTGTGGGCACTCTCGCAAGGTGGCCCTGAGGAAATGCTCAATCGCACCGAATTCACGCAGCCAGCCTTGCTCGCTGCCGGTGTTGCGGTCTGGCGGGTCTGGCAAGAGCGCAACGGTGCCCGCCCCACGCATCTTGCAGGACACAGCCTTGGCGAATACACCGCCCTGGTCGCGGCCGGCGCGATCAGCCTGGCTGATGCAGCCCATCTGGTGCGCGTGCGTGGCCAGGCCATGCAGGCTGCCGCGCCAGCGGGCCTTGGCGCGATGGCCGCCGTGATCGGCGCCGAGGATGCACTGGTCGAATCAATCTGTGCGGAAGTTTCCGGCGATCAGGTTGTCGTTCCGGCCAACTACAATTCGCCCGGCCAGATTGTCATCGGCGGACATGCCGTCGCCGTCGATGCGGCGCTGGCCCGGCTGTCCGAAGCGGGCGTGCGCAAGGCAGTAAAGCTTGCCGTCAGCGTGCCCTCGCACACGCCACTCATGCGCGAGGCGGCCAATCGCCTTGCCGAAGCGATGAGTGCCTACACCTGGCACGAGCCGCTCATTCCGGTCATCCAGAATGTCGATGCGCAGGTCCATGCATCAAGCGCGGCCATTCGCGACGCGCTGGTGCGCCAGCTCTACCTGCCGGTGCGCTGGACGCAATGCATGCAGGCACTCCTCGCTGTCGGCGTCGGTCGCTGCGCCGAATGCGGCCCCGGCAAGGTGCTCAGCGGGCTTGCCCGACGCATCGACAAGGGCATCGACATGCGCGCGCTCGGCACGCCCGCCGAACTCGACGAGGCCCTCGAGGCCTGGGCCTGAGCGCGCTCCAATCCGATCAGAACAAGCAAGGAGTTTCGATGACTGCATCGCTTGCAGGTGAAATCGCCCTGGTCACCGGTGCCAGCCGTGGCATCGGCGCGGCCATCGCCGACGAACTGGCCGCCCGTGGCGCCAGGGTCATTGGTACCGCCACCAGCGAACGTGGCGCACAGGCAATCGGCGAGCGGCTCGCGGCGCATGCCGGCGCGGGGCGCGTGCTCGATGTCAGCGACAGTGCCGCGGTCGACAGCGTGCTGGCGTCGATTGCCGAAGAATTCGGTGCGATCACCATCCTCGTCAACAATGCCGGCATCACCCGCGACCAGTTGCTGCTGCGCATGAAGGACGAGGACTGGCAGGCGATCCTCGATACCAACCTGGGCTCGGTCTTCCGCACCACGAAGGCGGTCCTGCGCGGCATGATGAAGGCGCGCAAGGGACGCATCATCAGCATTGCCTCGGTGATCGGTTCGATCGGCAATGCCGGGCAATCAAATTACGCGGCAGCCAAGGCCGGCATCGTCGCCTTCTCGAAATCGATCGCCCGCGAAATCGGTTCGCGCGGAATCACCGTCAATGTCGTCGCTCCCGGATTCATCGATACCGACATGACCCGTGCGCTGCCCGAGGAGCAACGCAATGCCTTGCTCGGCCAGATTGCCCTGCAGCGACTGGGTGACCCGGCAGACATTGCGCAGGCGGTGGCGTTCCTGGCCTCGCCGGGTGCCGGTTACATCACTGGCGAAACCTTGCATGTGAATGGCGGCATGTACATGGCCTGAGCCAACGCACCAAGTCGGGGCAGGCGCAAGTCCGCAGCAGAGTCGGGCTGGCGACTGCCGACACGTTCCACTACAATCCGCGGCGCTTCGCAGGCAATCGGCCTGTGTGGCGGAAAACCAGGACGCGATGGTGTCCACCGGCAATCCGCATTCCGAATCACACCAAGAGATCCCATCGGGAGACAAGATACCCATGAGTACTATCGAAGAACGCGTCAAGAAAATCGTCGTCGAGCAGTTGGGCGTAAAGGAAGATGAAGTCACGCCGAATGCGTCGTTCGTTGACGATCTGGGCGCCGACTCACTTGATACCGTCGAGCTGGTGATGGCGCTCGAAGAGGAATTCGAGTGCGAGATTCCCGATGAGGATGCCGAGAAGATCACCACCGTCCAGCAGGCGGCCGATTACGTCAAGGCACACGTCAAGGCCTGATGACGGGCCGCGGCAGCGCTGGCGCTGCGCGGACCACGGATGAGCGGATGCCTTCGCGCAAGGCAGACAAGCATCTGGTTCAAGGCATGACACGATCCACCAAGCTGCGCCCTTGAGGCGCAGCTTTCATTTTCGGAACCGGGAACACTACGCCTGCGTATGTAGGTGACTGTGTTCCCCGCCATACGGAATCTCGGACATGAGCAAGCGCCGCGTCGTCGTTACCGGCATGGGCATCGTCAGCCCGGTCGGCAATGACCTGGCCACCGCCTGGGGCAACATCACCGCGGGTCGCAGCGGAATCGGCCCACTCACCAATTTCGACGCTTCCGCGTTTACCACGCGCATCGCCGGCGAAGTGCGGGATTTCGATCCCGCGCTCTGGATCCCGCCGAAAGACATCAAGAAGATGGACTCGTTCATCCATTATGGCGTCGCCGCCGGTTTGATGGCCTTGCAGGATGCCGGGCTGGAAATCACCGAGGCGAATGCCGAACGCACGGGAACCCTGATCGGCTCCGGCATTGGCGGAATTTCCGGCATCGAGAAGACCACTCTGGCCTTGCATGAAGGCGGCCCGCGCAAGGTTTCCCCATTCTACGTGCCCTCGACCATCATCAATATGGTTGCCGGGCACCTGTCGATCATGATCGGCAGCAAGGGGCCGAATTTCTCCGCGGTTTCCGCCTGCGCCACATCCAACCACAGCATCGGCATGGCCATGCGCCTGATCCAGTACGGCGATGCCGACATCATGATTGCCGGTGGCGCCGAGTATGCGAGCGTTCCAACTGCCGTCGGCGGTTTCTGCTCGATGAAGGCGATGTCGACGCGCAACGATGACCCACAACGTGCCAGTCGTCCCTGGGATCGCGACCGCGACGGCTTTGTCCTCGGCGACGGTGCCGGCATCCTCATTCTCGAGGAATACGAAGCGGCCAGGGCACGCGGGGCACGCATCTATTGCGAGCTCGCCGGCAGTGGTGCCAGCAGCGACGCCTTCCACATGACCGCACCAAGCGACAACGGCGAAGGCCCGGCACGCTGCATGGCGGCGGCGATGAAGGATGCGGGCGTCAATCCGGAGCAGGTCGAATACCTCAACGCGCATGGCACCTCGACGCCACTCGGCGATCTTGCCGAGACACTGGCCCTCAAGCGTGCGCTGGGCGAGCACGCCTACAAGACCATGGTCAGCTCGACCAAGTCGATGACCGGACACCTGCTTGGCGCCGCCGGCGGGGTCGAGGCCATCTTCACCATCCTGGCCCTGCATCACGGCGTCATTCCGCCGACCATCAATCTCGACAATCCCGGCGAGGGCTGCGATCTCGACTACGTGCCGAATGTCGCCCGCGAGAAGAAGATCTCGGTTGCCGTATCCAACGGCTTCGGTTTCGGCGGCACCAACGGTACCCTGGTATTCCGCAGTCTCTGAGCCCGGGCCGGATGCCCTCGCCGTTGCCGGCGCGGCGCGAGCTCGCCGGCACGTTCGATCTGCTGGCGCTGGCGGCACGGCACCCGGATCGCTATCCCGGCCTGCTCGAGAGTGTTGCCCACGGCACGGCGTCGGCGCGCTTCGACGTGCTGGCCGCGTTTCCGCAGCAATCCTTCCAGCTCGATCGCGATGGCCAGGTGCGCGACGGCCATGGCGCCGTGCTCGGTCGCCGCTTCCTCGATGTGCTCGACGAGCACTGGCGCGCATCGCACAACGCAGCACCGGCTGCCGCGGATCGCTTGCCGTTCCATGGCGGCTGGTTGCTCTACCTCGGCTACGAACTGGCCGGGGAAATCGAACCGCGCCTGCGCTTGCCGCTGCCGGCAGGCCGTTTGCCTCTGGCGCTGGCGCTGCGCTGCCCGGTGGCGGCAATCGTCGATCATCGCGAGGGCCGCACAACGCTGCTGGCCGAAGCCGGCTTCGAATCGATGCTGGCCTTGCTTGAGGCCGATCTGCGCATGCCCGCCGACTGCAAGCCGATGCGTCCGGCAGCGCAAGACATCGACGAAGATCCGCCAGCGCAATTCATCGATGCCGTCGCCCGCACGCATGCCTATCTGGCCGCGGGCGATGTGTTCCAGGTCAACCTCTCGCGCGAATGGCGGATCAATCTGGCCAGCGACACGCCTGCCGCCGACATCTACGCCGCCTTGCGCCAGGCGAATCCGGCTCCGTTTGCCGGTCTGCTGCAATGGCAAGACTGGGCAATTGCCAGTTCGTCGCCGGAGCGCCTGGTCGAGGTGCGCGGCGACGCCGTGCAGACCCGCCCGATAGCCGGCACGCGCCCGCGAATCGAAGGCGATGACGCCGCGGCCCGCATCGGCGAACTGATCGGGCACCCCAAGGAACGGGCCGAGCACGTGATGCTGATCGATCTCGAGCGCAACGACCTCGGCCGCGTCTGCGTTCCGGGCAGCGTCGTCGTCGATGAGCTGATGGGCGTGGAAAGCTATGCCCATGTGCACCACATCGTTTCCAACGTGCGTGGCCGCTTGCGCGCGGGCACCTCGCCCGGTGAGGTCATCCGTGCGGTGTTTCCCGGCGGCACCATTACCGGCTGTCCGAAGGTCCGCTGCATGGAGATCATTGCCGAACTCGAGCGCGGAGGGCGGGGTGCCTACACCGGTGCATTCGGCTATCTGGACAACAACGGCGATCTTGACCTCAACATCCTCATCCGCAGCCTGACCATCGATGGTCGCGCGGTGCGCCTGCGCGCCGGTGCCGGGATCGTCGTCGATTCGGAGGCGCAAGCCGAACTCGCCGAGACCCGGGCCAAGGCGAGGGGCCTGCTGCGTGCCTTCGGGCTGGCCGGCTGAAGGTGCCGGGCGCCGCTGTTCCGGGCAATCCTGCTAACCTTCCGCATCCGTCGACAGATTCCCGATGTCCTTGCATTCCATTCATCGACAATCCGGCCGTGTGCGCTGGTTCACCCTGCTTTTCCTCGCCCTGGTTGGCAGCGCGGGCGTCCTTGCCGCCCTCGCCTGGAAGGACTACCGGCGTTTTGCCGACGCCCCGCTGAACCTGCCGACGGCGAGGATCATCGAGTTTTCGCGCGGCACCGCGTTCAAGGATCTCGTGCGCCAGTTGCGCCGCGAAGGCATCAGTGACGGCTCGCCGTTCTACTGGAAGCTGCTTTCGCGTGAAATGCAGGTCGCATCGCGGCTGCAGGCCGGCGAGTATCAATTGACCACAGGCCTGACTCCGCGCGGCCTGATCGAATTGATGGCTTCGGGAAAGGTTGTCCAGCATCACTTCACCATCGTCGACGGCTGGACCTTTCGCCAGTTGCGCCTGGCCCTGGCCGGCGAGGCGGGGCTGCAGCAGACCTTGCCGGGCAAGGATGAAACCACGATTGCCAACGAGCTTGGCCTCGGCGACAGCAAGCCGGAAGGCTGGTTCCTTCCGGAAACCTATGCCTGGGTCAAGGGCGAGCGTGATTTCGATGTCCTTGAACGCTCCCATGTGGCGATGAAGCGGGCGCTGGAGCGGCTGTGGCCGCAGCGTGACCCGGCCGTGCCGCTGAAGAATCCGTACGAAGCGCTGATCCTCGCCTCGATCATCGAGAAGGAAACGGGCATCGCCGAGGAACGGGCGCAGATCGCCGGCGTGTTCGCGCGGCGGCTGCAGATCGGCATTCGCCTGCAAACCGACCCCAGCGTGGTCTACGGACTCGGCGAACAATACGATGGCAATATCCGCCGCCGCGATCTCGATGCGGATACGCCATACAACACCTATACCCGTGGCGGCCTGCCGCCGACGCCCATTGCCTTGCCGGGCTTGCCGGCAATCGAGGCGGCGCTGCATCCGGCGGGTGGCAACGCCCTGTATTTTGTCGCCCTCGGCGATGGCAGCGGTCGCCACGAATTCTCGACAAGCCTGGTCGAGCACAATCGCGCCGTGGCGCGCTACCTGGCCAGGCGCAGGAACCCGTGAGCGGCTGCCTGATCTCGCTGGAGGGCGGCGAAGGCGCGGGCAAGAGCACCGTCCTCGCCGACTTGCGCGCCCACATCGAGGCGCGCGGAATCGTCCTTCGGGTAACCAGGGAGCCGGGCGGCACCGCGCTCGGCGAGTCGATCCGGAACCTGGTGCTCGATGGATCGATGCAGGATGTCTGCGCCGAAAGCGAACTCCTGCTGATGTTCGCGGCGCGCGCGCAACTCGTGCGCGAACTGATCCGTCCGGCACTCGAGCGTGGCGACTGGGTACTGACCGACCGCTTCACCGACGCCAGCTACGCCTACCAGGGCGGCGGCCGCGGGCAGCCGAAGGAACGCATCGCCGATCTTGAACGCTGGGCTGCCGATGGTTTGCGCCCGGATCTGACCTTGCTGCTCGACTTGTCAGTGGAAATGGGCCGCGCACGGGCCGACAAGCGCGGGGTTCCGGATCGCATCGAAAGCGAACAAGCGGAATTCTTCGATCGCGTGCGCGCCAGCTACCGCGCACGTGCCGAACAGGAACCCGGGCGCTTCCGCATCATTGATTCAAGCCGTGAGCTGGCCGAGGTCCGCGATGCCGCCTGTGCGGCCATCGATCAATTCATGGCGGCACGGAGCTCGGCATCGTGAGCCTCGCCCCATGGCTGCAGGAAACCTGGCGTTCACTGGCTGAGCGCCTGGCCAACGGGCGGCTGCCACAGGCGCTCCTGCTCAGTGGTGCCGCTGGTCTCGGCAAACGCGGGCTGGCCGCTGCACTGGCCGCCGCCGCCTTGTGCGAGAACCGCCGTGCCGACGGTTTCGCCTGCGCGCGTTGCCGTACCTGCCTGCTGCTCGCCGCCGGCACGCATCCTGATCGCATGCAGCTGAGCTTCGAGATGCGCGACGATGGCAAGACCCCGCGCACCGAGATCGTCATCGAACAGATCCGCAAGCTGACCGAGCAGCTTTCCCTGTCCAGCCAGTTTGGCGGCATGCAGGTCGTCATCATCGATCCAGCCGACCGCATGAACCCAAGCGCGGCCAATGCCCTGCTGAAAACCCTTGAAGAGCCTTCCGGCAGCACGCTGATGCTCCTCGTCTGCGACCAGCCATCGCGGCTTCCGGCGACCATCCGCAGCCGCTGCCAGCGCATCGAGATCCAGCCACCGGCACACGAGCAGGCACTCGCCTGGCTGCGCGAGCAGGACATTTCCAGCAGCGATGCCGAACTGGCCCTGCTTGCCATGCTCGGCAATCCGGGGCGGGCGCTGGAGGCGCTGGGTGATGGCAGCCTGAAACTGCGCGGCGAGTGTTCGCGCGACTTGCTGGCCTTGCGCAGCCGTCACGGCACCGCACTCGGCATCGCCGAAGCCTGGGCGGCGGACCGGCCTGCCGAGCGTCTCTGGCATGCCGCCGTGCTCGTGCGCGACGACATGGTGCAATTGTTGCGTGGCCAGAACAGCACGCTTGGCTTGACCGGAACGCACGAAATCCCGAAGCTAGCGGGGTGGTTCGCCGCCGCCAATCGGTCGCGCGAGCTGCTTGCCACCCAGGTGCGGGGCGAATTGGTCGTACTCGACTTGTTGCACACATGGCAGACGCCGCGGAGTTCATGAGATGTCGACACCTGCCATCGGAGGTATGCCAAGACAGGGAATCCTGTCGCTGGCGATCAAGGACAAGGGCGCTCTTTTCAACGCCTACATGCCCTTCGTCAGGGGCGGCGGCCTGTTCGTGCCAACCAGCAAGCGCTACAACCCGGGTGACGAGGTGTTCATCCTGCTTTCGCTGATGGACGAAAAGGATCGCCTGCCGGTGGCCGGCCGCGTCGTCTGGATCACCCCGCCGGGTGCGCAAGGCAACCGCACTGCTGGAATCGGCGTGCAGTTCAATGAATCCAGCGACGGCGATGCGGCGCGTACCAAGATCGAATCGATCCTCGCCGGTATCCTTGGCCAGGAACGTCCGACGCATACCATGTGATGCGCGTCCTCATCCTTGGTGCGGGTGCCATCGGCGGTTGGTATGGCGCGCGCCTGATCGAGGCCGGGGCCAAGGTCGAATTCCTGGTCAGGTCGGCACGCGCGGCAAATCTGGCACAGAACGGCCTGTGCATCAGGACTTCCAGCGAGCTGCGGCAGCACGAGGTGACTGTGCGCGAACACCTGGCGGATGACTATGCAACCGATCTGGTCGTCCTCACTTGCAAAGCCCATGACCTCGACAGCGCGCTCGGTGCGATTGCGCCAGCCATGGCCAATGGTGCGCGCCTGTTGCCGTTGCTGAATGGCCTGCGCCATCTGCAAATACTCGACCGTGAGTTCGCAAGCGACAACGTGCTCGGCGGGGTCTGCCACATCTCGGTGACCCTGGAAGCCGATGGCTCGATTCGCCAGATCGGCAGCACCGAACGCCTGAGTTTCGGCGCGCGGCCGGGTCAGGGGGAAATTCCCAGGGCCATCGTCGATGGCCTGCTCGGCATGCGCGGCGAAATCATCCACAGTGGCAATATCGTTGCAGCAATGTGGAACAAGTTCACGATGCTCTCCGCTCTTGCCGCCATCACCTGCCTGATGCGCGCCAGCATCGGCGAGATCGTCGCCGTTGCCGGGGGTGCCGACCTGGCCCGCTGGCTGTATCTGGAATGCGCGGAAGTCGCCCGCCGCAGCGGGTTTGCGCCAACCGATGACGAGATCGGGCAGGCCTTGCGCATCCTCACCGCCGAGCATTCACCGCTGAAGGCCTCCATGCTTCGGGATGTCGAGCGTGGTCACCGTACCGAGGTCGAGCATGTGCTGGGCGACATGCTCGACCGCGCCCACGCACTGGGTGTGGATGCGCCCTTGCTCGCAGCCGCTTGCGCGCACGTGCGCGTGCACGAGGCGCGCCTGTCGGGGTGACCTGCCTCGACGCCGCCGTTCAGGGCTTGCCGGGCTTGTTCGCCAACGCCTCGCTGTCCCATCCATCGCGTGGCGCGAATCGGGCACCATAGCGTGCTTCCAGCGACTTCAGGCGTTGCTTGAGAATGCCGGCACCAATGTCACGGATGTGCTGGATCGGGCCACCACGGAACGGCGCAAAGCCGGTCCCGAAAATCACCCCGGCATCGCACAGGTCCGCGTCATCGACGACACCGTCATGCAGGCAGGCGACCGCTTCGTTGAGCATCGGCAGGATCATGCGATCCTCGACGTCGCTCGCCGCCGCATAGCGCGGATCAACTTCCGGCTTCACCGGCTTGCCGTTTTCCCAGCGGTAGAAACCTTCGCCATCCTTCTTGCCGCGCTTGCCGGATGCGAGCAGGGATTCCATGCCCTGGGGAATTTCCAGCTTGAGGAACTCCGACAGTTCCTTGCCTACCGAGGCGGCAACATCGAGGCCAACCGTATCGGCCAGTTCGATCGGCCCCATCGGCATGCCGAATTTCTTCGCCACCTTGTCGAGCACCGGCCCCGGCACGCCTTCGCCATACATGCGCACGGCCTCGAGCATGTACGGCATGAGGATGCGATTGACCAGGAAGCCCGGCGTGCCCTTGACCGGCACCGGCAACTTGTCGATCGCCTTGCAGAATGCCAGCGCGCGCTTTTCGTTGGCCGCATCGAGCTGGTCGTGACGCACGATTTCGACCAGCGGCATCAGGGCGACGGGATTGAAATAGTGCAGGCCGAGGAAACGGGCGGGGCGGGCCACTGCCACGCGCAACTCATCCAGGGGGATGCTCGATGTATTCGTTGCCAGCAGGGCCTCGGCTTTCATGTCCGCTTCGGCCTTCCGGTACAGCGCCTCCTTGGCTTCGGCATTTTCGTAAATTGCCTCGATGACCAGGTCGGCCGCGGCGACACCCTTGCCCTCGACATCCGAATTGAGGCGGGCCAGAGCCGGCTTGATCCGATCCTCGGACTTCAGGCGCTTCTCGAACAGCTCGCGGGCGCGAGTCAACGCCGGATCGATGTATTTCTGCTCACGATCCTGCAAGGTCACGTTGAAACCACGCAACGCCGCCCAGGCTGCGATATCGCCACCCATGATGCCGGCGCCAATCACGTGCACGTTGCTGATGCCGTGCTCGACGCCGCCACCCAGTCCCTTCAGCCGCTCCTGCAGGAAGAACACCCGGATCAGGTTGCGCGCAGTCGAAGTCTGGGCGAGCTTGGCAACCGCGCGCGCCTCGTTCTTCAGGCGCTGCTTGAGATTGCCGCCGCGCCGCCAGGTTTCGATGAGGGCAAAGGGTGCCGGATAGTGCTCGGGGCGCGCCTTGGCCGCCGTCTGCTTGCGCACGATCGGCGCAAGGATCTGCCGCGCAGGCCAGGTGTTCGTCGACCAGGCGAGAAGGCGCTGCGACAGCGCCCGTGTCGGCGGTCGCCGCACCAGCTCGCGGGCGCGTTCGAGCAGCGATTCCGGCGCGCTCACCACATCGACCAGACCGATCGAACGCGCGAAATCCGCCGATGCCGGACGCCCGCTGAGCATGAATTCCAGCGCCTTCGGAGCTCCGACCAGATAGGGCAGGCGGGCACTGCCGCCCCAGCCGGGGAAGATGCCGAGTTTGACTTCGGGCAAACCGATCCGGGTTGACGGATCGCGGCTGGCAACCCGGTAGCGGCAGGCGAGCGCCAATTCCGTACCGCCACCCATGCAGTGGCCGTGGATGGCGGCCACGGTCGGACAGCGCAGACGCGCCAGCCCTTGCAGCACACGCTGTCCAAAGCTGATCGCATCCAGTACCGTGCCTGACTCGGCATAGCCTTCGAACTCGCTGATATCGGCACCGGCTATGAATCCGGCGCGCTTGCCGGAACGGATGATGAGTCCCTTGGGCGCCTCGAACGACAGGCGCTCGACAATCTCGGCAAGTTCGTCGAGGACTTCCCGGGCAAAGGTGTTGACCGAGCTGCCGGCCCTGTCAAAGCTCAGGACCACGATACCGTCGGCATCCTGTTCATGGCTCCAGTGCTTGAAACGAAGTCCTTCGAACATGGCGGTTCCTTGCATACAACGGACAGCTATGATCCGGGCAAGGCGCGGCTCTGGTCAATGCGTGCGGATCGGTCTACTGTTGCCGGAACAAAGGTGGGGGCACCTTATCAACGTGATGCAAGATTCGATGGACGTGATCGTCACGCCGAAACTGCTCGAACAGATTCTCGATTCCGAGAGCAACCTGATCGGCATCGAGTCGGCCCACATCGAGGATACCCTCGAGCAGTTTCGCCAGCTGGCCTTGCGCAGTGGCCAGTCGATCTATCTCTGGGATCCCGAAAACGGCATTGCCGCACTGCGACAGAGCGAGTTGCGCGTGCCCGGCTCAAAGCGCTTCAACGACGCATTGCGCTTCATCCTGCAGAGCATGCAGTTCGGCATCTACCTGCTGATCGATTTCGAGGATCAGATCAAGCCGCCAAATACCTCGTTGCTGCGGCGTTTTGCCCGCATCCGCAGCGCCAATCAGCGCAAGATCGTTTTCCTGTCCGGCAAGCTCGAACTCGGCGACGAGCTCGATGGCCTGATCGAGCGCCTGCAGATGGGTGCCGGATCGAGCGCGCCGCCACGTTTGCGCGATGGCCGCTGGGTCCGCTGACATCATGCTGAGCGAACACTGCAATGGTGCGGTACTGATTGTTGCGACCAATCGCGATGACCGGCGCTATCTGTTCGAGGCTCTCGACAGCCAGGAGTTCGAGGCCATCTATACGGCCAAGGATATTGGCCAGGCGCGTACCTTCCTCGCCCAGGAGCCGCATATCGATCTGATCCTGCTGGAGTTTCTCGGCACGTCGACCGATGCGTTCGCCTTCTGCAACGAATTGCGCCAGCAGCGCGAGCAGCCGATTCCGGTCATCGGCATCTTTGCCAACCCGCCAGGATCCAGCCCCTCGTTGCCCGGCAACGTGGTCGACTGGATCTCCAGTCCGGTGAATCCGACGCTGGCATTGCAGAAGATCAACGCCCAGCTGAGCAGCCCGCTCGATGCGGACACCCCCGAGGTTGCTGAAGCGCTGCAGTCGAGCCACGGCCTGGCCTTCGAGTTCGCGACCGACGAGCTCGCCGTGGTTGATCTGCGCGGCGGACGCATCCTCGATGTCAATCCCGGCTTCGTGCAGCGCAGCGGATTTTCGCGTTCGCAAGCGATCGGCAGCCGGATCGAAGCGCTCGACGCGGTGATTTCGCCCGAGCAGCGCACGGAATTGAACCAGCGCCTCACCCAGGAGGGCAGGATCCAGTTCCGCGCCAACAAGCCGTCCGCGGATTCCTCCAGCTACCCGGTCGACATCCATGTGCGGGTTGTCGAACAGGAAGGACGAAAGCTTGGGCTGTACACGTTCCGCGAAGTCGGCGACCTCGGCCGTTACGAGCAAGCCATGGAAGTGCTTTCCGGCCTTGCCCAGGCAGGCGGCGGCGAGGAAGGCATCAATGCGGCCCTGCGCGGCCTGGTGGAGTGGCTGTCGCTGGATTTCGTCGAACTGGTTTCGCTGCGTCTGGAACTCGACAGCGAAATCCAGCCGCTGCACATCTATCATCGCCACAGCCCGGATGACGAGACGCCCGATCCGCTGCGCCAGCCGACGCTCAAGCATGTGCTCGATGGCGACGAGATCATCATGTTGAGCGACGCCTGTCGCGCCAACGCCAGTGACGAGTTCGCGGTCGAACGGGGATTCGAATGCCTGATCGGGTTGCCCTTGTGCGATGAGCGCAAGGTCGTCCTCGGCGCGCTCATCGTCGCACGCCGCCTGCCGATGGCGCAGGTTTCGCCGGCCATCGAGGGATTGCGTGTCGTCGCCCACCGCCTGGCCCTCGAGCTGGAGCTGCGCCGGGCACGCGAACAGGGCAGGGTTCGCGGCCTGCAGGATGCCTTGACCGGCCTGCCAAACCGCCTGCTCTTCAACGACCGGCTTGAATCGGTGATCCAGGAGGCCCACCGCACCGGCGAAATGTTCGCGGTGCTGTTCGTCGATCTGGATCGCTTCAAGAACATCAACGATTCGCTGGGTCATGGTGTAGGCGATCAAGTACTGGTAGCGGTGGCCAGGCGCCTGCGCTTGTGTGTGCGCGCCTCGGATTCGGTGGCGCGCTATGCCGGCGATGAATTCACCATGATCCTTCGCCATATCGTCCAGCGCGACGATGTCATGCGCATCGCCGAGAAGATCGTGCGGGTGATGGAAGCGCCGCTGACCCTCGCCGATGGCCTGGAGATCCAGATCACCGCGAGCCTCGGACTGAGCTTCTATCCGGACGATGCGACCGTCGCCGACAAGCTGCTCAAGCACGCGGACGTCGCCATGTACACGGCCAAGGGCATGGGCCGGAACAATTTCCAGGCGTACGTCGCCGTGCCCGAGGAATCCCACCAGCAGCGCCTCGCCCTCGAAGCCAAGCTGCGGCAGGCCGAGCGCAACGACGAGTTGCGGGTTTTCTACCAGCCCCAGGTCGATACCGCGAGCGAGGACATCGTCGGCATGGAGGCGCTGATCCGCTGGGAACATCCCGAACTCGGCATGATCAGCCCAGGGTTCTTCATTCCACTGGCCGAAGAGACTGGCCTGATCATCCCAATCGGCGAGTGGATCATGCGCGCCGCCTGCATCGATGCCCGCCGCTGGCAACAGCGCTATTCGTTGCCGCTGCGGATCAGCGTCAACCTCTCGCCCCTGCAGTTGCGCCAGCCCAACTTCGTCGGACTGGTCGCCTCGATCATCGAGGAAACCGGTGTTCCCGCGCACCTTCTCGATCTCGAGGTCACCGAGAGCATCAGCGTCAAGTCCATCCCGAACCTGCTGGAAACCTTGCAGGCACTGCGCGACCTGGGCTGCCAGATCTCCATCGATGATTTCGGGACCGGGCAGTCCTCGCTCGATTACATCAAGCGCTTCCCAGCCGACCGCATCAAGATCGACCAGTCCTTCGTGCGCAACATCGGCCTTGATCCGGACGACGAGGCGATCGTCGAGGCGACCATCGGCATGGCCCACAACCTCAATCGCGCCGTGGTCGCCGAAGGTGTCGAAATCGAGGCGCATCTCGACTTCCTGCGCCGACTCGGCTGCGAAGTGCTGCAGGGCTACCTGTTCTGCCGCCCGTTGCCGGCAGCGAGTTTCGAGAGCCTGCTGAGCGAACGTGAGCGCCTGCACCAGGAGATGCCGGTGTCCTCGCAGCACCGAGGACACTGAATGGTTGGCAGGCTCGCGCGGCCAGTCGGGCAATTCGTGGCTGCAACCTCCGGCACCTGCCGCCGACAAACCGTTGCAGGGCCATTGGACACAGGCGGTTCGGCGCCGTCCAACGACATGCCGACAGCAACCCTTCCACGGCGATTGCTACAATCCCCGGCCAACTGGGGCGCGCGGTTTGGTGACGCGCGCCGGGCGATGCCGAATTGAAACTATTTCCCGCCGATCAGGTCACAGGCTGCATGCCTCGACCCTATCGCCGGCAAGGAGACCTGCCCGCATGGGCGAAAGCGAACTGGATCAGGCGCTGGTTGAGCGCGTCAAGAATGGAGACAAACGCGCCTTCGATCTGCTGGTCCGCAAGTACCAGCACAAGATCGTCAGCGTGGTGACCCGCTATGTCTCGGATTGGAGCGAGGCCCAGGATGTCGCCCAGGAAGCATTCATCCGCGCCTATCGCGCGATGGGCGCATTTCGTGGCGACAGTGCCTTCTACACGTGGATCTACAAGATCGCGATCAACACCGCGAAGAACTATCTTGTCTCGCGAGGACGGCGACCGCCGATCGGTGATATCGCCATCGAGGATGCCGTGCAAATGGATGGTGCATCCCAGCTGCGTGACCGGGCCACGCCCGAACGTGAATTGCTGCGTCAGGAAATTGAACAAACCGTGTTTGGCGCGGTCGAAGACTTGCCGGAGGAGTTGCGAACCGCGATTACCCTCAGGGAGGTCGACGGTTTGAGCTACGAGGAAATTGCGGAAGCCATGAATTGTCCCATCGGTACTGTGCGTTCCCGGATATTCCGCGCCCGGGAAGCAATTGATGAACGGCTTCGGCCGCTACTGTCTGCAGACGAGGATTGACGCGCATGAGCCAGCAAATCCGTGAACAGTTGTCCACCCTCATGGATGGCGAGTTGGCGCGGGATGAGACCCTGTTTCTGATGCGCAGCCTGCAGCAGAAGGATGAGCTTGCGAGTAGCTGGTCGAACTACCACCTGGCCCGACAGGTCCTGCGCAGGCAGGATGTCTTCCTGCTTCCGGCCGATTTTTCGCAACGGATCCTTTCGCAGCTTGAAGACGAGAGAGTGCACGTCGCGCATGCCGGTCGCTGGCTGCGCTGGGCCGGTGGCGGTGCCATTGCCGCCTCGGTTGCCGTTGTCGCCCTCCTTTTCAGCGGACCACGCGGAGGCCAGGGCGATGTGCCGGGCGAACCGCTGGCCGCATCGACCAATGCCACCCAGCAGCCTGCGCTGATGGCTGCTCCGCGGCCGGGCGAGTTTCGTGCACCGCTGATTTCACCTGCGCTTGACGTGCAACCAGCGTCGGTCAGCTCGCAGGGTTTTGCATCACCTTCGGCACCGATTGATCCACGCCTGCAGTCGTATCTGATCCGCCATTACGACGCCGCTGCGGGCAATGGCCAATCCGCGATGTTGCCCTATGTGCTTCTGGTTGTGCCGCCGCCGCAGCCGAACGCTGGAGATGCGGGCGAGGGAACCGTCGAGCGACGCTGAGCGACGATGCCAAACCAGTCCGAGGAAAATGTCAGACGCCAATCGATTTTCGACATGGGAATACGCAGAGGATTGCTTCTTGCGCTTGGCGCGCTGATTTCCTGCAACGTCACGGCACAGGTGCAACAAGGTGCCGAACTGCTCGGGCAGATGGCCTCCTCGGTTCGAGCGCTCGATTATCAAGGCTCCCTGGTCTACCAGCACGCCGGGCGCATCGACACCTTGCGTGTCTTTCATGCCGGTGGGACGCGCGAGCAGGAACGACTGATCAGCTTGAATGGCCCGCGCAACGAGGTCATTCGCAACGGCAACAACGTCACCTGCATCCAGGCGGATGATTCAGCCATCGTGTACACCAGCACCTCGGGGCGAGGCTTGTTGCCGCTGGTGCCCGAGGCGGCGACATCACGACTTGATGAGCATTACACGATACGGCTCGCTGGCAGCGACCGGGTCGCCGGATATGCCGCCGACATTGTGGAAGTGTCACCGCGCGACGGGTTCCGCTACGGCTATCGGCTCTGGCTGGAAAAGGAAACCAGGCTGCTGTTGCGTTCGGTGGTGATGGATCAAGGCAAACGGCAGATCGAGCAGTTCATGTTTGTCTCACTCGATATTGGCAAGACGCCGGCCGCCACCGACCTGATCCCGCGCCAACGCGAGTTGCTGACAACCACCGCGGCACCCGCCGATGAGGTCAACCTGCGCGGTCCGCCCACCTGGAGTGCACACAGTCCACCCGCCGGTTTCACCTTGCGCTCGGCGCGCCGATCGGCGGCTTCGGAAGCAGGCGCGCAACATCTTGTCTATTCGGATGGGCTGGCCAGCGTCTCGGTCTACGTCGAGTCCATGGAGTCCACGCCCGATCTGCCGGTCACCCTGGCCAATCGCGGCACATTGAACATATACAGTTTCAGCAGGGATTCCTGGCGATTCACCGTGCTCGGCGATGTGCCGGCGGCCACGGTGACCGCGATTGCCGAATCACTCAAGGCGAATGCAGCGAGCCGGCCACCGCCGTAGTCAGCGCCCTGGCATGCGCCTGGCTGCGGGAACTTTGTCGCTGGCACATGCTCCAACCGGCGTCGGATCCTTCGGCGCATCCGCCCTGGTGAATATCATTCCACCCCCTCCAATCGAGGAAGCAAACCCATGACCCAGCTGTCGCACAAGCGATTTTCCATGACTCTCCCGACGATCTGGATGGCAATGATCCTGATCGCCGGAAATGCGCTCGCCGCGGAATTGCCTGACTTCACCGTACTGGTTGAAAAGAACGCACCGGCCATCGTCAACGTGCGCGCGAGCTCGACGCCGAAAACCAATGCGCAGGCGCAGATGCCGGGCCCAGACCAACAGGATGTGCCGGAAATCTTCCGTCGCTTCTTCGGCCCGATCCCGCGGGGCCCGCAACCTGGCGGCGAGCGCCAATCGGCCGGCTCGGGTTTCATTGTCTCCGCGGATGGTTACATCCTCACCAACAATCATGTCGTCGATGGTGCCGACCAGGTGACCGTGCGCCTGTCCGACCGGCGCGAGCTCGATGCCAAGGTCATTGGCACCGACGAACAGACCGATATTGCCTTGCTCAAGATCGAGGCTGGCAATCTGCCCGTGGTCACCCTTGGCGACTCGACCCAGCTCAAGCCCGGACAATGGGTGGTCGCGATCGGCTCGCCATTTGGCATGGATCACACCGTCACCCATGGCATCGTCAGCGCGGTGGGTCGCGGTTATGACCGCAGCCAGCAATACGTGCCGTTCATCCAGACCGATGTGCCGATCAATCCCGGCAATTCCGGCGGCCCGTTGTTCAATCTTGCCGGGCAGGTGGTGGGAATCAACTCGCAGATTTTCTCGAATACCGGCGGCTACATGGGCGTGTCGTTTGCCATACCGATCTCGGTTGCGATGAACACGATGAGCCAGCTCAAGGAAAAGGGCCATGTGTCGCGGGGCATGATCGGCGTGCAGATCCAGAATGTCGATCGCGATTCCGCCAAGGCGCTGGGATTGCCACGCAGCGGTGGTGCGCTGGTCAACAACGTTTCTGCCGACAGCGCTGCCGAAAAGGCGGGAGTCAAGGTTGGCGACGTGATCCTCGCCTTCGATGGCAATGATGTGGTCAGTTCGTCCGACTTGCCGCCGCTGGTCGGCCTCACCCCGCCCGGAACCAAGTCGAAGCTGACGGTTTTCCGCAATGGCAAGACCATGGAAATGCCGATCGTTGTCGGCGAGTTGCCGCAGGATGCAACGGCCAGGGCAGGCACGGATGCCCCGGCTGCCGCAGGCAACAAGCTCGGCCTGGTGGTCGAGGACCTGACGGCCGAGCAACGCCAGCAATTGGGACTGAAGGGCGAGGGCGTGCTCATCACCCGTGTCGATGGAACCGCCGCTCGCCGCGCGGCGCTTCAACCTGGCGACATCGTCCTCATGGTCGGGCGCAAGTCGGTGACTTCCGCAGGCGAATTCAACAGCACGGTCAAGCAGTTGAAGAGCGGGGATTCGGTCATGCTGCTGATCCGCCGCAACGACGTGACCTCATTTGTCGCGCTTGAAGTGCCGAAGGACTCCGCCGACTGAGCCGCCCAGGCCAGCGCGCGCCGCGGAATGCCGACCGGGCTTCCGCGGCGCTCGGCCACTCGGCCGCCTGCAATGCTGCATTGCAGCCATGATTGCCGCTTTCTGCGATAATCGCCGCCTTTGTGCCGACCGCGGGTTGGTGCGCTACGGCAAAATTTGATGGACCACATCCGAAATTTCTCGATCATTGCCCATATCGACCATGGCAAATCGACGTTGGCTGATCGCATCATCCAGATTTGCGGGGGATTGCAGCAGCGTGAAATGTCAGCCCAGGTGCTCGATTCCAATCCGATCGAGCGCGAGCGCGGCATCACCATCAAGGCGCAAAGCGTCTCGCTGCCCTATACGGCCCGCGATGGCAAGACCTATCAGCTGAACTTCATCGACACCCCCGGGCATGTCGATTTCTCCTATGAAGTCAGCCGCTCGCTGGCTGCCTGCGAAGGAGCCTTGCTGGTTGTTGACGCCGCCCAGGGCGTTGAGGCGCAGTCGGTCGCCAACTGCTACACGGCGGTGGAGCAGGGCCTTACCGTGGTGCCGGTGCTGAACAAGATCGACCTTCCAACAGCCGACATCGAGCGTGCCAAGGAAGAAATCGAAGCCGTCATCGGCATCGATGCCGACGACGCCATCGCCATCAGTGCCAAGACCGGCCTCAACGTGACCGATGTCCTCGAGGCGATCGTGGCAAGGATTCCGCCGCCGCGGCCGCGCGACACCGACAAGCTGCAGGCCTTGATCATCGATTCCTGGTTCGACAACTACCTTGGCGTCGTTTCCCTGGTTCGCGTAATGCAGGGCGAGATCAAGCCGAAGGACAAGATCCTGGTGATGTCGACCGGGCGCTGGCACGAGGTTGACCAGGTTGGCGTATTCACGCCCAAGCGCCTGGTCAAGAACAAACTGTCCGGCGGCGAAGTGGGCTGGATAACCGCCTCCATCAAGGAGGTCCACGGAGCGCCGGTTGGCGACACCCTGACCCTGAATGCCGACCCGGCTCCGCATCCGCTGCCAGGCTTCCAGAGAGTGCAGCCGCGGGTTTTTTCGGGGCTGTTTCCGGTGAACGCCGAGGATTTCCCGGCACTGCGCGAGGCCCTCGACAAACTCAAGCTCAACGATGCCGCCCTGCATTTCGAGCCGGAGAGTTCCGAGGCGATGGGATTCGGCTTCCGTTGCGGTTTCCTCGGACTGCTGCACATGGACATCATCCAGGAGCGGCTTGAGCGCGAGTACGACCTCGATCTGATCGGCACGGCCCCGACGGTCATCTATGAAGTGCTGCAGACGGATGGGTCGATCCTCGCCCTGGACAACCCGGCCAAGCTGCCGCCAAGCCAGAATATCCAGGAAATCCGCGAGCCGATCATCGTCGCCAACATCCTCACGCCACAAGCGCATGTCGGCAATGTCATCAAGTTGTGCGAGGAAAAGCGCGGGGTGCAGCGCTCGATCAACTACATGGCCAACCAGGTGCAGATCAGCTACGAGCTGCCATTGGCGGAAGTGGTTCTCGATTTCTTTGATCGGCTGAAATCGGTATCGCGCGGCTATGCGTCGATGGACTACCATTTCGAGCGGTTTCAGGTTGCGCCGCTGGTTCGCCTGGACATCCTGATCAATGGCGAACGCGTGGATGCGTTGAGTCTGATCCTGCATCGCTCGGTCGCGGATCGGCGTGGGCGCGAACTGGTGGAACGCATGAAGGACCTGATCCCGCGGCAGCAGTTCGATGTCGCGATCCAGGGGGCGATCGGCGCGCAGATCATCTCGCGTTCAACGGTCAAGGCGCTGCGCAAGAACGTGCTGGCCAAGTGTTATGGCGGCGATGTCTCGCGCAAGCGCAAGCTCCTGGAGAAACAGAAGGAAGGCAAGAAACGCATGAAACAGGTCGGACGCGTCGACATCCCCCAGGAGGCGTTTCTGGCCATCCTGCAATCAGACAACAAATAAGCAGGCGCGCGGCGCGCGTGCACCTGGAAGAACCCTGAATGAATTTTGATCTGGCATTGACCCTGGTAATCCTGACCGCGATCAGCGGCATCATCTGGCTGATCGATAAGCTGGTCTTCGCGCCGGTGCGTGCGCGGCGCGCCAGCTCGATCGAGGAGATTGCCGCACTCTCGGATGCCGAGCGCACGGCGCGAATGCAGGAAGCAATGCGCGAGCCGGTCATCACCGAGTACGCGCGTTCCTTTTTCCCGGTACTGCTGCTGATCCTGTTGTTTCGTTCGTTTATCGCCGAGCCGTTCAAGATCCCTTCCGGCTCGATGATGCCAACCCTGCTCGTTGGCGATTTCATCCTGGTCAACAAGTTTGCCTACGGCCTGCGCCTGCCGGTACTGAATACCCGGTTCCTCGAAATCGGCGATCCGAAGCGTGGCGATGTCGTCGTATTCCGCTACCCGGGTTACCAGTGCGAGCGCAATGGCAAGCCGGTGCGCAGCGGCAATCCGTGCTATGAGCCACAGACGGCGGTGCCGAAACAGGATTACATCAAGCGCATCGTCGGACTTCCCGGGGACGAAATCACTTATCGAAACAAGGTGATCTACGTCAACGGGGTCGAGATAGCGCAATCCTATGTCGGTCCGTACATCGGGCCGTCCGAATCCGGTCGCAACATGGCTGACGCCCAGGTCAAGGACGAGATGCTCGGCGAAGCTCCCCATCGCATGATGACCATGCCGCAGAACTCCGGTCGGGAAGGCAGCTGGACGGTGCCGCCACAAAGTTATTTCGTCATGGGTGACAATCGCGACAGCAGCGCGGATAGTCGCTACTGGGGGTTCGTGCCCGAAAACGCCCTGGTCGGACGCGCCATCCTGATCTGGATGAACTGGGACAACAGCATCGACTATCGGCGCATCGGCACCATCATCAAATAGGCGGAGGCAGAGTCATGAAAGGTAGAAAACGTTCCCGCGGCATCACCTTGATCGGGTTCCTCATGCTCCTTGGGGTGGTTGGATTCTTTGGTTACATGGCGATGCGATTGATCCCGATGTACTCGGAATACATGGGGGTGGTAAAGGCGATGGAGCAGGTACGCAGCGAGCCAAACGCTGGCAACATGACTCCGGAGCAGGTTCGGCAATCACTCAGCTTGAAGTTCGATACCCAATATGTCGCTGACGATGCAATTCCCCCGCAGGCGATTCGAATCGTTCGTCAAGGAAACGCACAGACATTGAGCGTCTCTTATGAACGGAGAGCTCCCTTTGTTTATAACCTTGAACTCGTCGGAACCTTTGAAAAATCCGTGAATCTTTCGGCTACAGATGGGCTTTAAGTCGACTGCGCTTGGCCATACTTTCTCTGACGCGACCCTGCTTGAACAGGCATTGACCCACCGCAGTGCCGGGCGATGCAACAACGAGCGGCTCGAATTTCTGGGAGATGCGCTGCTCAACCTGATCGTCGCGGAGTTCGTCTTCGAGCAGTATCCTCGCGCCAGCGAAGGGGAAATGACGCGCGCGCGTGCTTCGCTGGTCAATGGTGCCGCGCTGGCCGAGCTGGCCCGTGAAGCGAGGATTGGCGAGCATCTGGTACTCGGCCCCGGCGAGCTCAAGACCGGCGGATTCCGGCGCGACTCGATCCTTGCCGATACCTTCGAAGCCCTGGTTGCTGCGGTGTACCTCGATGCAGGATGGGAAACCTGCAGGACGCTGGTCCGGGGCCTTTATTCCGAGCGTGTCCTGGCAGCACAAGGAAAAGTCACCAAGGACGCGAAAACCCTGCTGCAGGAGTTGCTGCAGGCCAATTCACTGCCTCTGCCTGATTATCAACTGACCGCCAGCCATGGTGATGATCATGACAAGGTATTCGAGGTCGATTGCCATGTCGAAGCCTTGGCCTTGACCAGCAATGGCCGTGGCTCCAGCCGCAGAGCCGCCGAGCAGACCGCCGCCGCCGCCGTGCTGGAGCAGGCAAGAGCCGCCATCAGCGCGGGAAGGAAAGGCCGAAAGACATGAATCAAGCATCCTCACCCGTTCATCGCTTCGGCAAGGTCGCCCTTGTCGGACGCCCGAATGTCGGCAAATCAACCTTGCTCAACACCTTGATCGGCTCGGATCTCAGCATCGTTTCGCCGAAACCGCAGACCACCCGTCATCGCATCCTCGGCATCGCCACGCATGCGCATGCACAGATTGCGTTTCTCGACACGCCCGGCCTGCACCTTGGCGGCAAGCGGGCGATGAACCGGCAGCTGAACCGCGTGGCCCGTCAGGTACCTGATGAGGCCGATGTGATCGTGCATGTGATCGCCGCACCACGCTGGACCGACGAGGACGAACAAGTCTGGCAGTTGATCTCGCAACACCAGGTGCCACGCCTGCTCGTCGTCAACAAGATCGATCTGGTCAAGGACAAGGCCGATCTGCTGCCATTCGTGGCGACGATCAGTGAGACCCGTCGCTACGACGGCATCCACTATCTGCGCGCGACGCACGCCAAGGGCATGGCGCATTTCCTCGATGACCTGGTCCGCTTCCTGCCCGAGGCCCCGGCCGAGTATGGCGCGGATGAACTGACTGATCGCAGCGAGCGCTTCATTGCCGCGGAGATGATCCGCGAGCAGCTCATGCTGCGCCTGTCCGAGGAACTGCCCTACGCGACGACCGTCGAGATCGAGCATTTCGAGCAGGTTGGCAACCTTGCCCGCATTTCCGCCGCCATCTGGGTCGAGCGGGAGGGCCAGAAGGCGATCGTGATCGGCGCTGCGGGTGCCGGCCTGAAGGCGATCGGCAGCAATGCGCGGCGGCGCATGGAAAAGCTTTTCGGCGGCAAGGTCTTCCTCGAACTCTGGGTCAAGGTTCGCGAGAACTGGTCCGATGATGAAGCCTCGCTCAAGCAGTTCGGCTATTCCGGCTGAGTGCCACCTGAGGCCGCGTCGTGCATGTTGCTGACGAGCCGGCACTGATCCTGCACGCACGGGCCTATCGCGAAACCTCCTTGCTGCTGGAATGCCTGACGCCGACCCATGGCCGGGTTGGCTTGATCGCGCGCGGCGTGCGCCGTGAACGATCATGCCTGCCGCGTGGATTGCTGCAACCCCTGCAACCATTGCTGCTGACCTGGACCGGCAGGGGCGAGCTGGCGACGTTGACTCGCGCCGAGGCCAGTGCCGCACCGTTCCCGCTCGCCGGCGAACGGATCTACTCGGCCATGTACCTCAATGAACTGGTCCTGCGCCTGTGCGCGCGTGGCGATCCGCACAGCGACTTGTTCGAGCACTACCTGCAATGCCTGCAACGCCTGTCAGCGGCGGAATCCGAAGCCTGGACACTGCGCCGGTTCGAGCGCGACCTGATGATCGACCTGGGTTACGGCCTGGTGCTGGATCGCGATATCGAATCGGGGCAACCCTTGCAGGCCTCTGACGACTACGCCTATGTCATCGATGGCGGAGCACGCCCGTGGGCAGGCAATGCGGATGACCTGCGCGTCAGTGGTGCCGCCCTGCTGGCGTTGGCCAGGGACGAGATGCCGTCGCCTGCACAGGCAAGCGAACTGCGCCGGCTCATGCGCGCCTTGCTGCGGCACCAACTCGGAGGCGGCAGCCTCAATGCATGGTCAATGCGCATGCAGCATCGGCCGCAACAGTAACCGTCAACCGAGCGCCCTGCGCGTGTCCATGCAGGTCGACAGCAGTTCCGCCAATGCAGCATGCGGCCAGCTCGCTTCGGCATCCAGGCGTTCCCGCAACGCCGCGATGGATTTGCTCAAGGCTGGCGCTCCGCAGAATCCTGCCGAGGCATCCAGGCGATGCAGACGATCGTACAAACCCTCGCGATCCACCGTCGCGGAGAATCGGTCAAGCTCGTCAGGCAGGGCATCAAGTTCACTGGCGAAGAGTCCGCGCAGGGCAGCGACGATCGATGCATCGCCGCCGGTATTATCCGCGGCGAGGGCATCATCGAGCACATCGCCGGTGCGCGCCCGATCCGCTGCCGCCGGCAGATGGCGAGCAAGTAGCGCATGCAGGGCGGCGAGCCCGATCGGCTTGTGGAGGATGTCGACGAAACCCTGGCTGCGCGCGAGATTCCGGTCAAGCGCGCCATCGGCAGTCGACAGCAGGGTCGGCGTCAATTGGTTCACGCCATTGTTGGCGCGGATTTCGGCGAGGACTTCCACACCATTGAGACCCGGCATGCGCGCATCGAGCACGAGCAGGTCAAAGTGTTGCTCCCGCGCCGCAGCCAGCGCAGCACTTCCATCCGCCACTGCAATCGATTCATGCCCAGTCAGCGCAATCGCCTCGCAGAAGAAATCCAGGCTCAGCGGATTGTCGTCGGCGACGAGAATCTTTCCCATTGCGTGATCTCCCTGTCCGTTAGACACCGGCAGCTTCATCCGGATTGGAGGCGCCGTCAATGCAGTGGATGATCGGCCTGAATGCGGCATGCGGGCAGGGGCTGGGCTACCATGCGCAGCCGCAAGCCAGACCACACGTGTTTCCATGCAAAACCCCGAAGTCGAGATTGAAAGCCTCACCCATGATGGACGCGGCGTTGCCCGCCTCGACGGCAAGACCGTCTTCGTCGCGGGCGCCTTGCCGGGCGAGCGCGCGCTGATTCGCTACATCAAGCGCCATCGCAATTACGACGAAGCCAGGGTTGAGGAATTGCTGAGCCGATCGGTCGACCGCGTCGAACCGCGTTGTCCGCATTTCGGCATTTGCGGTGGATGCGCGTTCCAGCATCTGCCCGCCGGGCGACAGATCGAGGTCAAGCAGAATGTGCTGGCGGAAAACTTCGAACGCATCGGCAAGGTCAGCCCCGAGCGCTGGCTGCCGCCGCTCGGCGACGAAGAATGGGGCTATCGGCGCAAGGGCCGATTGTCGGTCAAATGGGTCGAGCAGAAGAACAAGGCCGTTGTCGGTTTCCGCGAGGACAACCCGCGCTTCATTGCCGATCTTTCTGTCTGTCACACGCTGTTGCCCGAAGTGGGGCAGCGCATCGATGCGCTGTCCGAACTGATCGGCAGCCTTGAAGCCAGGCGCGAAATCGCCCAGATCGAGATTGCCGCCGGCGACGACACGGTTGCCCTGGTGTTTCGCCATCTGCTGCCGCTGGTCGAAGCCGATCGCGAGAAGCTGAAGGCCTTCGGCGTGCAGCACGATCTCGCCATCCTGCTGCAGCCAAAGGGACCGGACAGCGTGCATCCGCTTTGGCCGGAAACGCTTGACCTGCATTTCCGCATCGTCGACGCCGATGTCGATCTCGCCTTCAAGCCGCTGGACTTCATCCAGGTCAATGCCGGCATGAACCAGCGCATGATCCGGCGCACGCTCGATCTGCTGGATGTGCAGGCCGACGATGTCGTGCTTGATCTCTTCTGTGGACTCGGCAATTTCACCCTGCCGATAGCCAGGCGCGCGGCGGCGGCGGTCGGCGTCGAAGGCGATGAGGGCCTGGTTGCCCGCGCGGCGGCGAATGCCGAGCGCAATGACATCGACAATGCGCGGTTTCACGCCGCCGATCTCCTGCTCAACCACGCCAGTGCCGCATGGGCACGCGGCGAATACGGCAAACTGCTGCTCGACCCGCCGCGCTCGGGTGCCGCCGCCGTACTCGACTATTTGCCGCGCAAGGGCACGGACCGAATCGTGTATGTTTCATGTCATCCCGGATCGCTGGCGCGCGATGCGGGTATTCTCGTCAATCGCCATGGATTCAGACTGGCCGAAGCCGGCGTGATGGACATGTTCCCGCATACCGCGCATGTCGAGTCGATTGCGTTGTTCATCCGCTGATCGACCGGTAGGATGACACTTGGTCGATGCGCACGCGCAGCTGCCAACGAACAAGGATTTGCAGTGAAGACCACAAGACGCGAGGCAGATGACGCATGCTGATCATTGGCATTCCCGGCAAGACCCTGAACGATGAGGATCGCGTCTGGTTGTCGTCGCCACAGGTCAGTGGTGTAATTCTTTTTTCAAGGAATTGTGCAAACCGGGATCAGGTTGTCGAGTTGATCGACGACATCCGCATGGAGCGTCCGGACGACCCCTTCCTGATCTGCGTCGACCAGGAAGGTGGCCCGGTGCAGCGCTTTCGCGAGGGTTTCACCCGCTTGCCGGCGCTGGCACGCCTTGGCGAGCTGTACGAGCGCGATGCAAAGCTCGCCGTGGCACTGGCCGAGGAACACGCCTGGCTGATGGCCAGCGAAATGCGCGCGATCGACATCGACCTGAGCTTCGCGCCGGTAGCCGACCTGGCCTGCGGCAATCTCGCGCTTGGCCCGCGTGCGTTCCACGCCGATCCGGCGATCACCTCGGAACTGGTCCAGGCCTATGCACGCGGCATGCACCTGGCCGGCATGGCAGTGACGCTGAAGCACTTCCCCGGCCACGGCAGCGTGGTCGCGGACACCCACTTTGACGCCGCGATCGACCCGCGCACGCTTGCGGAAATGCGCCGCAGCGACTTCATTCCCTTCATCGACGGCATCGCCGCGGGAGCCGAAGCGGTGATGATCGCGCATGTGAACTATCCGGCGATCGATGCGATGGCGGCAGGCTTTTCCAGCATCTGGATCGGCGAAATCCTGCGCAAGGAAATGGGCTTCAACGGCATCGTCATCGGCGATGACATCGGCATGGCGGCGGCCGAGGCCATGGGTGGAATCCCGGCCCGCATCGAGGCGCATCTTCGCGCCGGTTGCGAGTTGATCCTGGCCTGCAATCCGGCGATTGTCGAACAATCGGTGACCGCCACCGCCCATCTTCCAGCCTGCCCAGCGGCGCGGGTGGAAAGCCTGCGCGGCGCCGCTGCGCCGACCTGGGAGGCCCTGGAAGACAATCCCAAACGCGACGAGGCGATTTCCCGCCTCGCTGAATTCTGTCCTGATCCGAGCAGCAAATGAGCCGACCCAGACTTTCCGATGCATTGCCAAGCGCCGAATTGATCCACGGACAAGCCAGTCTCGCCGCCGCGATCGCGCGCATGGGGAAGGAGATCGGCGCGGCGCTGGCCGGCAAGTCGGCGATCTTCCTGACCATCATGCAAGGTGGCTTGGTCTTTGCCGGGCAACTGGCGACCGCCATCGATGCTGATCTCGAATTCGACTACGTGCACGCCACGCGATTCCGTGGCACCACCGAGGGCGGTGAACTGCAATGGATGCGTCGACCGGACACGCCATTGGCCGGACGCATCGTTGTCCTCGTCGACGACATCCTCGATGAGGGACATACACTCAAGGCAATCCGCGACTGGTGCCATGCCGAAGCGGCGTCGCAGGTGCTGCTCGCCGTGCTCTGCGAAAAACGCCATGACCGCGCCGTGCCCGGGCTCAGCGCCGATTTCGTCGGCGTCGAAGTGCCCGATCGCTATGTTTTCGGCTACGGCATGGATTTCCATGAACAGGGCCGCAACCTTCCGGGCATCTACGCGCTGTGAGCTCGATGGCGATGGACCTCGCCGTGATCGGCGGCACCGGCCTGTACCGGTTTCCGGGGCTTGCGGACGTCAGCGAACAGGTACTCGACACGCCCTGGGGGAAACCATCCGACGCGATCGTCAGCGGTCGCCTCGGCTCCCGACGTGTTGCCTTCATCGCCCGGCATGGACGCGGCCACGACATCCTTCCGCACAAGGTCAACTACCGCGCCAACCTGCATGCGCTCAAGCAGCTTGGCGCGGCCCGCGTCATCGGCGTCAATGCGGTCGGTGGCATCCGTGCGGACATGGGGCCGCGCGTGGTCGCCATCCCCGATCAGATCATCGATTACACGCATGGTCGCAGCACGAGTTACTGCGATGCCGACGGTGCCGAAGTGCGCCATATCGATTTCAGCGAGCCCTACACATCGACCTTGCGCAAGGACCTGATCGCCGCCGCAGCGCGTGCGGGTATTGCCGTCGTCGATGGTGGCTGCTACGGCGCCACCCAGGGCCCGCGCCTGGAAACGCGCGCCGAGATTGCGCGAATGCGTCGCGACGGCTGCGATCTGGTCGGCATGACCGGCATGCCCGAAGCCGCGCTGGCGCGCGAACTGGATCTCGACTACGCCTGCCTGGCCCTGGTGGCGAATTGGGCGGCCGGCTGCGGCGACGAGGCCGAAATCAGCCTCGATGAAATCTTCGCCAACCTCGAACAAGCCACGGCAAAAGTGCCGCCGATCATCGCGGAAATGTTGCGCCAGTCCTGAAGCAGGATTGCGCTGCCGGAAGACCAGTCAAGCGGCGAACTGCAGCCTGGCCAGCTCCGCGTACAGCCCACCTTGTTCGAGCAATTCGGCATGCGTGCCCTGGGCGACAATGCGCCCGCCATCGAGGACGACGATGCGATCGGCTTTCTGCACGGTTGCCAGGCGATGGGCAATGACCAGCGTCGTGCGATTCTTCATCAGGCGTTCGAGTGCGTTCTGCACGAGACGCTCCGATTGCGCATCGAGGCTTGAGGTCGCTTCGTCGAGCAGCAGGATCGGCGCGTCGCGAAGCAGGGCGCGGGCGATGGCAATGCGCTGCTGTTGTCCACCGGAAAGGCGCACGCCGCGTTCGCCGAGATAGGTGTCGTAACTATCCGGCAGGGCGGCGAGAAACTCGTGCGATTCCGCTGCACGTGCCGCCGCCTCGACTTCGGCCGCACTGGCCCCGATGCGGCCAAAGCGGATGTTGTCGGCGGCGCTGGATCCGAACAACACCGGATCCTGCGGCACCAGTGCATAGCAGCCACGCAGTTCGGCCAGATCCAGCGCACGCAGGTCCTCGCCATCAATGCTGATGCGCCCTTGCTGGGGATCATGAAAGCGTTGCAGCAACTGGAACAGAGTGGTCTTGCCGGCACCCGAAGGCCCGACCAGGGCCACTGTTTCGCCAGGTTCGATGCGCAGCGAGAAATCATGGATGGCCGCCTGATCCGGACGCGATGGATAACGGAATTCGACGTGCTCGAATCGCAGTGCGCCACGCACCGGATGCGGCAAGCGCACTGGCTGATCGGGCGAGCGGATCGCGGCATCGGTATCCAGCAGTTCGCCGATCCGCCCGAGCGCGCCTGCGCAACGCAGCAGCTCGCCCCAGACTTCGGTGAGGCCGCCCACCGAACCGGCCGCAACCACCGCGTAGAGGACAAACTGGGCAAGCACGCCGGCATTCATCTCACCGGCAATCACCCGGTGCGCGCCCGCCCACAGCACCACGGTGATCGCGCCAAAGCTGAGCAGGATGACCAGGGCGGTGAGCACGGCCGTGGTGCCGATGCGCTTGCGCGCCGTCGCCAGGGCCAGCAGCACCGCCGCGATGTAGCGGTCACGCTCGCGCGGCTCCCGTGTGTAGGCCTGCACGGTGTGGATCGCATTTAGGGATTCCGAGGCGATCGCCGAGGCATCGGCAATGCGATCCTGGCTTTGCCGCGAGAGCTTTTCCACGCGCCGCCCGAGGAAGACGATCGGCAAGATCACCGCCGGAATCACCAAGGCGGTCAACCCGGCCAATTGCGGACTGGTCACGATCAGCATTGTCGTCGAACCGATCAGCATGACCAGGCTGCGCAGGGACAATGACAGGGTCGAGCCGACCACGGTCTGCACCAGCTCGGTATCGGCGGCCAGCCGCGAGACCAGCTCACCGGAACGGGTGCGCTCGAAGAATGCCTGGTCGAGGCCAAGCAGGTGCGAATACAGGCGCGAACGCAAGGTTGCGGCGACGCGCTCGCCGAGCAGGGTCACGCAGAAATAGCGTGAGGCACCGGCGATCGCCATGACCACGGCAACGCCAAACAAGCCGATGAATCCGGCATTGAGCTGGGCCGGATCAGTCTGCCCAAAGCCGCGGTCGATCATGAAACGCGCGGCCGCCGGCAGGGCCAGGGTCGCCGCCGAGGAAATGGCCAGGAACACCAGCCAGCCGGCGATCAGCGCGCGTTGCTCGCGCACGTACGGAAGCAGGCGGCGGTAGGCACCGAGTTTGCGCGGCGTGGCGGGGGCGGGCTCGGTCATGGTTTTCGATTCAGCGGGACAGCCCATCGAATGGGTACAGGCGCGATCCAATTCAAGCCGGGCGTGCCGCACCTAGGGGTCACCGGACACAGGCCGGTTCAGTGGAAATCGCGCGATTGCGGACCGATCCCGGCAAGCAGGGCATCGAGATTGAGCAGGCGATGGGCGATCACGTGCTGCACGCCTTCGCTCGATTGCAATTCGCCTTCGACGCCAAGCACGCGGCTCTCGATGAGGATGCGGCGCTGGCTGCTGGCCAGGGCTGCCCAGACGATGATGTTGAGGATGCCGGTTTCGTCTTCGAGGGTGACGAAAGTGACGCCATTCGCGGTATGTGGCCGTTGCCGCACCGTGACCAGGCCGGCGCAGCGCACGCGCCGACCATGGCGACTGCCGAGCACATCGCGGGCCCGCAACATGCGGCGCTGGTCGAGCGCCTCGCGGGCGAACGACAACGGATGCCGGCGCAAGCTGAAACCCTGGCTGGCGTAATCGCTGATCACGTCCTTGCGCAAGGACGGCGCGGCCAGGGTGATGGCTTCCTCGTTCAGCGCCGCCCCGGCAAGCACGGCGATCGGCGCATCGACGCCTGCACTGTCCCAGCGCGCCTGATGACGATGGCCGCTCAGGCTGCGCAAGGCATCGGCATCGGCAAGACGCGCGCGCTCGCCGGCACTCAATCCGGCACGCCGGATCAGGTCGGAGACATCATCGAACGTGCGTTCGCTGCGCGCCTGGACGATGCGTTGCGCGGTCGCTTCGGAAAAACCCGTGATGCGTGAGAAGCCCAGGCGCAGGGCGTGCGGCATGCTTTTCGTGAGAGCGGCTTCAGCCGCAATGCTTTTGTGTTGGATTTGAGAAAGAGCATCGTGGCCGAAGTCGCTGCCACAAGTTTCGCTCCCGCGATCTTTCGGGTCCGAAAACGCCTCCAGCGTGCACTCCCACGCACTGATCGTCACATCGACCGGCAGCACGCGCACGCCATGCCGGCGCGCATCGCGGATCAACTGGGCAGGACCGTAGAAACCCATCGGCAGTGAATTGAGCAGGGCACAGGTGAAAGCCGCCGGGTGATGGCATTTGAGCCAGGCCGAGGCGTAGGCGAGCAGGGCAAAGCTGGCCGAATGCGATTCCGGGAAACCGTATTCGCCGAACCCCCGGATCTGCTCGAAGATGCGCTCGAAATAGCTTTCCTCGTAGCCATTCGCCAGCATGCCGTCACGGATGCGGTCATGGAACGGTTCGAGGCCGCCCTTGCGTTTCCACGCGGCCATCGCACGACGCAGTTCATCGGCCTGGCCCGGCGTGAAACCGGCCACGACCTCGACCAGCTTCATCACCTGTTCCTGGAAGATCGGCACGCCAAGCGTGCGTTCGAGCACGGGCCTGATCCGCGACTCGCCGTGGCCGGCCGCGCGCTCGCTGGCCGATTGCGGGTAGTCGATTTCCTCGAGGCCCTGCCGGCGGCGCAGATACGGATGCACCATGCCGCCCTGGATCGGTCCCGGCCGCACGATCGCGACCTGCACGACCAGATCGTAGAACGTCACCGGGCGCAGGCGCGGCAACATCGACATCTGCGCACGCGATTCGATCTGGAACACGCCCACCGTATCGGCGGCGCGGATCATCGCGTAAGTCGGCTCGTCATCCTGCGGCAGGCTGGCCAGATCAAGGCGCAGGCCGGCATGCCGGTGGACGAGATCGAAACACTTGCGCAGGCAGGTCAGCATGCCAAGGGCTAGACAGTCGACCTTGAGCAGCTTGAGTGATTCCAGATCGTCCTTGTCCCACTGGATGATCGTGCGCCCGGCCATCGCCGCGTTTTCCACCGGCACCAGGGTATGCAGGGGATGCTCGGAGATGACGAAGCCACCGACATGCTGGGACAGGTGGCGCGGGAAACCGCGCAACTGGCCGACCAGGGCGACGATGCGCTGCATGATGCGTGCATCGGCATCGAAGCCGCGCTCGCGCAGGGCAGCGGCCAGCGGCAGATCGGCATTGGTGTGCGCATAAGCCATGCTCAACTGGTCGAGCTGATCCTCGGCCAGGCCGAGCACGCGGCCGATGTCGCGCGCCGCGCTCTTGCCGCGATAGCGGATGACCGTCGCCGCCAGCGCCGCCCGCGTGCGACCGTACTTGTTGAACACGTACTGGAGCACCTCCTCGCGCCGTTCGTGTTCGAAATCGACGTCGATGTCGGGAGGTTCCTTGCGCTCGATCGACAGGAAGCGCTCGAACAGCAGGTTGCCGTGCTCGGGATCGACCGCCGTGATGCCGAGGCAATAGCAGACCGCCGAGTTCGCCGACGAGCCGCGTCCCTGGCAGAGGATCGGCTGCGGCCTTGCGCGTGCCCAGGCGACGATGTCGTGGACGGTCAGGAAGAAATGCTCGTAACCGAGTTTCTCGATGAGGACAAACTCGTGTTCGAGCTGGCCAGCGACCTTGGCCGGGATGCCGCGTGGCCAACGGCGTTGCGCACCATCCAGGGTGAGCTGACGCAGATGATCGATGGCACGCACGCCGGCCGGCACCAGCTCGTGCGGATAGACATAGTTGATGTCGCGCAGGTTGAACCGGCAACGTGCTGCAATGCGCCCGGTTTCCGCGATCAGCGCGGCCGGATAGATCGCGGCGAGATCCTCGCGTCGACGCAGATGGCGCTCGCCATTCGGGAACAATGCATGGCCGGCTTCGGCGATCGTGCAGCCGAGGCGGATGGCGCTCAGTGCATCCTGCAAGGCGCGCCGACCGCGTGCATGCATGTGCACATCGCCGCTGGCGACCAGCGGCAGGGCATGGCGCTGGCCGAGTGCCTGCAGCCCGGCCAGCGTCGAGGCATCGTCGACGCCATGATGCAGTTCGACGGCAATCCAGGCGCGCCCGGCAAAATGGCGGGCAATCCAGGCGGCATCGGCATCCCTGTCGGCGACCCTGGCAAGACAAGGCGGCCACAACACCAGCACCTCGGCGTGCAGGCATTCGACATCGGCGCGAGTCAGCGCGTACTCGCCCTTGGCACTGCGCCTGCGGCCGCGCGTGATCACTTCGCAGATGCTCGAATAAGCCGGTTGGCTGCTCGCCAGCAGGACGAGTTTCGGGCCGTCGTCGAGTTGCACCTCACTGCCGACGATCAACGCCACGCCGGATGCCTCGGAGGCTTCCAGCGCACGCACGATGCCGGCCAGCGAACACTCGTCGGTGATCGCCAGTGCGCTGTAGCCGAGCCGGGCCGCGCGTTCGAACAATTCCGCGGCACTCGATGCGCCGCGCTGGAAACTGAAATTGCTCAACGCATGCAGCTCGGCGTAGGCCGGTGGTGGATTCAGGCAAACCATCCCTGCAGCATCCAGTTGCCGATCTCACCGCTCGCGACATAGGCCCAGGCGCGCTGGCCTTCGCGCGTCTGCACGACGTAGTAATCGTGGCGCTGGTCGTCACCATCCCACCAGCCACTCTCGATGCGTTCCGGACCGGCGAGGATGCGCAACGGCGAGGAACGCAGCGGAATCGCCCTGCGCAGCAACCACAAGGGGCGTGGCGGGCGCAAACCGGTTTCCTCGCCTGCGGATTTCCGCCGCGCCGGCAAGGCGGCGATCCGCGAAGGATCGCGATCGAGCGGACACAACCGCCAGGCCCGGTCCGGCCGGTGATCGGCTACTTCGAGGAAGCGGCAGACGGCTTCGTCGCCAAGCCGCGCACGCAGGCGTTCGACCAGCATCGGCCATTCCATGGTTCCGCACGGGGTCGTGTCGAACAGGTCCTCGTGCAGCGGGCGCAGGGTCGGCAAGTCCTCGGCGAGCACGTTCAAGGCCTCCACCGGAGCAACCAGGGCCACGCGCTCGAGTCGTGTCCGGGCAAGCTCGAGCAGCAGGTTGGCATCCCGTTGCGCTTCGAGCAGGCCGACCGTGATGCGGGTCGTGGCCTGGTGCTCGTGTTCGAGGACCAGCTCGAAAGACTGCACGCCGCCGTCACGGGCGACAAGGAAACGGCCAAGATCACGCAGCATGCGTTGCAGCGGAAACAGCAAGGCCTCGACGCGATCGATGCGGTAATCGAACTCGATGCGGCGCTGGTAGCGGGTCGGCGGCTGGTAACTGGCCAGTGCTTCGCCAACAAGCCCGCGCATGCGATCGAGATGGAGCAGGGCGGCCGGGCCGATGCGACGGCTCAATTCGGCGCGTGGCAGGGCAAACACTTGCCCTAGCCGGTCCAGGCCCATGGCGGACAAACTACTTGAGGTTTTTCTCTCAAGTCCGCAATTTGAAACAGAAAAATCGGAAAGAACATTGACCAGTTGCGACTTCTCCAGCAGGGCGATGCCATCCCGGCAAGTGGCCAGCACCCGGGCTCCGGCCGCCACCGGGGCCAGACTCAGGCGATAGCCCAGCGCCCAGCCATCGAAATCCGTGCGCAGGTGCCGCTCAAGCGCCGTCCAGCCGCCAAACAGGCTGAGGCTGGCACCGACCTCGACCAGCAGGGCGCGCGGCGGAGCCAGGCTGACCTCGTTGCTGAAACGATAGGCGGTATCCGCCAGCGCGGTGAGCAGATGGCGTTCCGCCTCGACATCCCGACGCCAGCCCGGCACATCGGCATGCAGGGCGCGCGCGGCAGCCAGCGATTGCCCGCTGCGGATGCCGGCCTTGCGCGCGGCCTGATTGGCCAGGGCCACCCGCGGATGCCGCACGGGGCCATCGACCAGCACGGCCGCCGCCTCACGCGCGCAGTCCGGCGGACGCACGGCATCGAGCGGCAATTCGGGAAAATACAGGCATGCCCAAAGCATGGGGCGGGTCCAGCGAAAGTCGATGTACGTATCTTAGTACGTATCCAGATCCTCGTCGCAAGCGCTGTTTCGCATGGCGCAATCCGCTGCGCGGGCTTCTCGTCAAGCAGATCCAACCACCGCGCGGCCCCGGCTCAGGTCGCGCACGAAAGCCGAAAACGTCTCGACGCGATCACGCGGCAGGCGCAGTTGCAGACGGCAACCCTGTGCATCGAAGGATTCATCGAGCTTGTTGATGGCGAATTCCTCGAAGCGCGCATGCAGGATCGGCAGGATCGAGAACTCGCAATCGACGCGGATATCGGCCATGTCGATCAGCGGGACTTTCGCCGCCAGGCGCAGGCATTCGGCGGCACAACCGCCATAGGCACGGGCCAGGCCGCCAGCACCGAGCTTGATGCCGCCATACCAGCGCGTGACGACGACGATGACCCGATCAAAGCCCTGGCCGTCAATGGCCTGCAGGATCGGGCGGCCGGCCGTGCCGCCGGGTTCGCCATCATCGGAAAACCGGTATTGCTGGCCAATCCGGTAAGCCCAGCAATTGTGCGTCGCCAGCGCATCGGCGACCTCGGCAAGAAAGGCCAGGGCCTGCGCGGGCTCGTCAACCGGTGCGGCATTGGCGAGGAAACGGCTCTTGCGGATCTCCTGCAGCAGGCTGGCCGGCGCCCCCAGGGTATGCAACTCGCTCACTCGGCCAGCCGGCGCAACTCGTCGGAAAGCTGCCAATCCGGATGCATGCGGCGGAACAGGCGCAGGTTCTCGATGGCTTCCTGGCGACGCCCCGCATTCTTCAAGCGCACGATCTCGGCCAGCCAGTCCTGCGGAGCCAGATGCATGTTCTGGCGCAGCTTGACCGAGGAACTCGGCGCAGGCGCCCGCGATTGCTCGGCAGCGGCCTTGGGTGCGCTCAAGCCCACGGCCTTGCCCGCGGCATGATCGCGACGTTCGCGGGCCGCGCCCGATGCAGCCTCACTCGAAACGTTGTCCGTCTCTTGCGGAAATGCCTGCGCTGCATCCGCCGCCGGCACGGCGGGTGGGGGTTCCGGCTCTGCGGCACGTTGTTCGAGCAGCGGCGGAGCCTGGGCAGCAGGCGCTGGCGGTGGTACGGCCGCCGGTGCCGGCTTTGCCGGGGTTGCCTTGCGCCGCAACGGGGGCGCGGATTCCTGTTTGGCCGACGCAGCCTCGGCCGGGGACTCCTGGTCTGCCATCGCCGCAGCGGCTTCAACGGACTCCGTTTTCTGCGTCCGCGCCGATTCGGTGATCGGCTGCACGGGAATGACGGTTCGCTCGCTACGCGGTGCGCCGGTCTGCGCATCCTGTGCATCAATCTGCTGGCCAACCTGCCAGGCAATTCCGGCCGCGAGCACAAGCCCCGCAGCCGAACCCAGGCCCAGCAACCAGCGCTGTGCCGGCGGCGCACGATCGCCACGAACAGCCCGCGCTGCATTCGCCAGCACCACGCGATCCACGCGACGCGGCGGCTCCGGGTGCGACAGGCGCTTGTAGATCGCGCCGAACTCGCCACCATCGTCGTCGAGCAGGCGCTGCAGATCTTCGTCCGGGTCGCGGCGTTTGCTCATGTCTCGAACCTTGCGCGGACGCGGGCGAGGGCATAACGCAGGCGCGATTTGACCGTCTCGCGTCCGACTCCGGTGACTTCGGAAATTTCTTCAAGTCCGAGGCCATTTTCCATGCGCAACAAGAAGGTTACGCGTTGTTCCTCAGGCAATTCCTCAAGTGCGATCTGCAGCCGTCGGCGCTGCTCGAACTCGCTCAACACGTGATCTGGCCGTTCGTCATCAGGCGCATCAAGCTGGTTGAAGACGACCTCGGCTTCCTCGGTTGACGCCTGTGGACGGCTGCGGCGGAAGCGATCGATGACGAGGTTGTGCGCGATCTGCAGCAGCCAGGTGGTGAACCTGGCCTCGACGCGGTAACGCTCGCGCGCGGCAATGGCACGGCTCCAGGTTTCCTGGAACAGTTCATCGGCATCGGCGCGCTGGCGCAGGGATCGCAGGAGAAAGCGGTACAGGGTGCCACGGTGGCGCCGATAGAGCATTTCGAAGGCGAGCATGTCGCCTCCGGCATACGCAAGCATCAGTTCTTCGTCCGTTCGTTCCGACCCCATGCCTGCGAGGTTAAGGCAATCCATGGAGTCCGTCATCAGCAGTGATGCGCTGTTCAACGCAGCGAGGCCCCTGTCGGGGTGAAGAACCGGGAGTAGGGAATCGGGAATGGTGAATCGTTAAAGCGGATTGTCGCTCGCCACCACTTCCACTTTGATTGTGCAGGGGGAGAGCTTGGGTGGGCGTTCAGCGATGGCCCGGCGAATGCGGCTCCAACGATTCACCATTCCCGATTCCCTACTCCCGGCTTCCAACTATTCAATCTGCTCCCGCGCCCACTTGGCATCCAGGGCTTCCATGGCATCGAGCGGCTTGCAGTTGGCGGCCTTGTCGTAGGCTTCTGCGACATCGTCCTCGCGTTTCTCGCCGTGCAGCAGCAACAGGCCGTTGCCGTATTCGATCCAGGCGATCGGCGATTGCGGGGTCAGCTTGAGCGCGGCTTTCAGATATTTTTCGGCATCGGCGGCATTCGCGCCGTAAGTCAGCTTGGCCAGCATGCCACCGACCTTGTTGACGATTTCAGCGTGATACAGGCCGAATGCGGTCATCGCCTCGGCGTGCTTCGGCTCCAACGTCAAGGTCTTGTCCAGCGATTCGCGGACCTTGCCGGCCAGACCCTGGGCCAGCGCCTTGGCAATCGAGATCGACTGGCTCAAGCGGCCAATCGCAAACGCGCGCCGGTAATGGCTGTTGGCCAGCTCGGGCAGGGCAACGACGGCTTCGTCGGCCAGGCGCACGAGATCCTCGTAGCGGCGGGTCCTGGCATCGTCATCATCGACCAGGTACGTGGCATGGATGCCGGCCGCCTTGATCGCCACCGAGGTGCCCAAGGCCTTCAAGGCAAGCCCGGATTCATGGGCCTGCTGGAAATCGCCACGATGGAAATCGCGCCAGGCATCCTGCAACTGCGCGGCGATGGTCGCCGCATCCTTGCCGAGCTTGGGATTGCCCTTGAGCAAGCCTGCGACATGCTTCTCATCAGGGTAGGGCTCCTGATCGCCCGCGTGCAGTTTCGACCAGGCCTTGGCCAGCTTGTCGCTTGCGTAGTCGAACGCCTTGTCCTTGTGCGGAAACGCCGCCCAGCTCTTCTTTGCCATCGTCACGCCCTCGATTCATCAACCCGCATCCTGCACCTGCACCGCATGCGCCGGCAAGCCGCTAGACTTCGGGGCAACGCCGATCACATGAGTGATGAGTCACACGTAATCCCGACTTCACGAATGATGCCAATATCACGTCCAGTTCCATTCACCCTCACCGTCATCCCGGCCTTCTCCTGGATGACGAGTAGCGGGATTTGAGTCGAACATGTTGCATCAGGGTTACCGAAAGCGACTTCGCCAACTTTTGATCCAGAAATCTCAATGAACCCAACCGAAAAAACCTCCAGCCCTGCCGCGCGCGCCGCCGAACTTCGCGCCCGCATCGAGGAGGCGAATTACCGCTACCACGTCCTCGATGACGCGCAGATTCCGGATGCCGATTACGACAGGTTGATGCGCGAACTGGAGGCGATCGAGGCGGCGCACCCCGAGCTGGCGGCGGTGGATTCACCAACCCGGCGCGTTGGTGCCAGTCCTTCGCGCGAGTTCGCCGAGGTGCGTCACGCATTGCGCATGCTCTCACTGGCCAATGCCTTCAGCGATGCGGAAATCGATGATTTCGTCCGCCGCATCGAGGAGCGCCTCGACATCGCCGATCCGGTGTTCTCGGTTGAACCCAAATTCGATGGCCTCGCCATCAGCCTGCGCTATGAAAACGGCGTGTTCGTGCAGGGCGCGACGCGCGGCGACGGCGAAACCGGCGAGGACGTGACCGTCAACCTGCGCACGATCAAGGCGATCCCGCTGCGCCTGCGCGGAAAGGATTGGCCGGCGGTGCTGGAAGTGCGCGGCGAGGTCTACATGCCGCGCGCCGAATTCGAGCGCTACAACGCGCATGCCCGCGAACATGGCGGCAAGGTGCTGGCCAATCCGCGCAATGGCGCAGCCGGATCCCTGCGTCAGCTCGATCCAGCGATCACGGCATTACGTCCGCTGGCCTTTTTCGCCTATGCGCCCGGCGCGATCGAGGACGGCAATCTGCCGAGAACGCATTCGGCCCTGATGCAGAAATTCCGCGATTGGGGCTTCCCGGTCAGCCATCTGGCGGAAACCGCACGCGGCGAGCAGGGCTGCCTCGATTACTACCGGCGCATCGGAGCCGCACGCGACAGCCTGCCGTTCGATATCGATGGCGTCGTCTACAAGATCGATGATCTCGACGCGCAACGCGAACTCGGTTTCGTCGGTCGCACGCCGCGCTGGGCCATTGCGCACAAGTTTCCCGCGCAGGAGCAGAGCACGCGCGTGCTCGCCATCGACATCAATATCGGCCGCACTGGCGCAGCCACGCCGATCGCGCGGCTGGAACCCGTGCAGGTCGCCGGCGTCGTCGTCACCAATGCGACCCTGCACAACGCCGACCAGATCGCGCGTCTTGATGTGCGTGTCGGCGACAGCGTCATCGTGCGGCGTGCGGGTGATGTGATTCCCGAAGTCGTGCGCGTGATCGAGGATCAACGACCCGCCGATACCAGCCCATGGCAGATGCCGAGCCATTGCCCGATCTGCCAGTCCGAGCTCGTGCGCGAGGAAGGGCAGGTCGTCTGGCGCTGCTCCGGAGAATTGATCTGCCCGGCCCAGCGCAAGGAATCGGTCATCCATTTCGCCTCGCGTCGCGCCATGGATATCGAAGGCCTCGGCGCGCGGCTGATCGAGGATCTCTGCGATCTCGGTTTCGTCGTCTCGATCGCCGATCTGTACAAGCTCGGACTGGACGATTTCCTCGAAATGAAGCGCCGCGCCGACGCGCGTGATGGCACGACCCCGGAAACGGTCAAGTCCGGCAAGGTCGCGACCCGGTGGGCCGAGAACCTGGTCGAAGCCATCGAGCACAGCAAGCAGACGACGCTGGAGCGGTTCCTTTTTGCGCTGGGCATCGAGCACGTCGGCGAGAGCACGGCCAAGGCGCTGGCGACATGGTTCGGCCGACTCGAACTCATCCGGCATCTGCCCTGGCCCCTGCTCAAGCTGGTGCCGGATATCGGTGGAGAAGTGGCGCGCTCGATCGATCATTTCCTTGCCCAGGAGGGCAACCAGGCAGCCATCGATGCGCTGCTGAAGCGCGGCGTGCGCCTCACGGATGAACACGATGTATCGCCAAAGCTGCGCCAGAACCTTGCCGCGGATCAGTTCCTTGCCAGTCTCGAAATTCCGAAACTGACAGAACGGCGCGCGGCGCAACTCACGGCCGCATTCGAGGATATCGAGCGACTGGCACATGTCCCCGAACATCAACTGATCACGGCAGGGCTGCCCGCCGACACCGCCGCTGCGCTGGTGCAGTGGCGCGATGATCCTGTCCATGCCGACCTGCTCAAGCGCAGCCTGCGCGCCTGGAACAGGTTGCGCGAACTCGCCGGCTCAAGTCGTGAAGTCGAGCAATCGCTTCCACTCGATGGCAAGACGGTCGTGCTGACCGGCTCGCTGTCGGCCATGACGCGCGATGAAGCCGGTGCGCGACTCGAAGCCCTTGGTGCGAAAGTCGCCGGCAGCGTGTCGAAGAAGACCGACTTCGTCGTCGCCGGCGAATCGGCCGGTTCCAAACTCGACAAGGCCCTGTCCCTCGGCATCGAGGTCTGGGATGAAGCGCGCCTGCTCGAATACCTGGCCAGGAATCCCGTTTGAGCACGATCACGCTGCACGATGCACTGGCCCTGCGTGCGCGCCTCTACACGCTGATCCGCGCATTCTTCGCCGAGCGCGACGTGCTCGAAGTGGAAACACCGATCCTCTCGGCAGCGGCCAACACCGAGCCGAACATCGAGAGTTTCAGCACGTTGTTTTCCGGCCACGTCGACGCCGGTTCGCCGGAACGCTGGCTGCGCACCTCGGCCGAATTTCCGCTCAAGCGCCTGCTCGCCGCCGGCGTCGGCGATTGCTACGAACTCGGCCGCGTTTTCCGCAACGGCGAAGCGGGCAGGCGGCACAATCCGGAATTCACCATGCTCGAATGGTACCGGGTCGGCTGGGACCACCTGCGCTTGCTCGATGAAACCGTCGAACTGGTGCGCCGCGCATTGGCCATGGTCGGCCGCGATGTCAGCCTCGTCTCGTTGACCTACGGCGAACTCTTCGCCGACACCCTGGGCATCGATCCCTTCAGCGCTTCGATCGACACCCTGCGCGCACCGCTGTGCAATATCGCCATCGATGCTGATGGCCTGCAGCGCGACGACTGGCTCGATCTGCTCATCACCCATCGCATCCAGCCCGGCTTCCCGAGCGACCGCATCACCGTGATCCGCGACTGGCCCGCCACGCAATGCGCCCTTGCCAGGATCCGCCAGGGCAATCCGCCTGTCGCCGAACGCTTCGAACTGTATCTGGGCTCCCACGAACTCGCCAACGGCTACCACGAACTCACTGATCCCTCCGAACAACGCGCCCGCTTCGAGAACGACAACCGCCGCCGCCAGGCACGCGGCCAACGCGAGCTGCCCATCGATGGGAATCTGCTGGCCGCGTTGGAAAGCGGATTGCCCGATTGCGCAGGCGTTGCGCTCGGCATTGAACGCTTGTTGATGTGCCTTGTCGGAGTGTCCGAAATTCAGGCGTTACTGGCTTTTGGATTTGCCGACAGCTGATCGTTGTCGTGTTGCCGACAGAGAATTCTGTTCCGCACGCCACCAGGCTCCATTGACCCTGAGCCGTCGGGATTCTCTTCAAGTCGCTGCCCAGGCCCGCCCTGGCCGGATCCAGATCCAGGCGATGACTGCGGCCATGGCAGCCGCTGCCGAACCGAGCAGGAAGGCGGATTCTCCGCCGCAGGCTTTCCATGCTTGACCCGAGAGCAAGGCACCCAGCACGCCGCCGACACCGGATGAAAATCCGTAGTAGATGCCTTGGGCGTGGCCGTTTTGCCTGCCTGGGAAAAAGAGCACGAGGAACTGCATGCTGGCGGCGAAGAAGGCGGCGAAACTGAGTGCGTGCAGGGTCTGCGCGAAGGCCATCAGGATGGCGTTGTCGGGCCAGGTTGCGACCATCGCCCAGCGCAGGCTGGCGGCAATCAGCGAGACGAGCAGCACGGTTGCCGCGTTCCAGCGGCGGAAGATCCATGCCGAGAAGGCGAACACGAGGATCTCGACGATGACGCCGATCGACCAGTAGATGCCGAGGGCCGAAGTGCGGTAGCCGTGCTCGTCGAGATAGATCGAATAGAACGTGTAGTACGGGCCGAAGGAAATCTGCAAGAGCAGGGCGACGATGAAGAATGCGATGACTTCGGGTCGGCGCAGCTTGGCCACGAAACTCGGCGATTCCGACTCCGTCGCGACGACGGGTGGTCGTCCGTAATCATTGAAAAACGATGCGATCGCCATCGTCACGAACAACGGCAGCATCAGCCAGGGCAGGGATGTCACTGGCAAGTGATCGAGCAGCCCGCCGAACAGTGCCACCACGGCGACGAATCCGATCGAACCCCAGGCACGGATGCGGCCGTAGCGTTCGCTCCTGCCGACCAGGTGCGACAAGGTGATCGATTCGAACTGCGGCATGATCGCGTTGTAGACAAAACAAAATACGCACATGACCAGGAACAGTCCGCTGAAATCCTGCGGCACGGTGAAGAACGCGAAGCTGGCGACGGTAAGCACCGAGCCCACGCGCAACCAGAGGATTGGCTGCGCGGACCGCGCCGCCAGCGTGCTCCAGGCACTCGGAGCAAAAATGCGCGTGCCATACCAGAGACTCATCAGGATGCTGATCGCGGCGACGTCCTGTCCGCGATCCTTGAGATAGAGCGCCCAGTAAGGATTGAACGCGCCAAGTGCGGCGTAGTAGGCGAAGTAGAAACTCGCCAGGCGCGCCGTCGGGATTCGCGCATTCAAATTGACATCGATTGCATTCATTTCAATTGCTTCTGCCCAACTTCCTTTCGTGGGGACGCCATCTATTACCGTTCGCGGTGAGCTTGTCGAACCATGAATGCCTGGAGATGTCCTGCGACAGGCTCGGGACGAACGATCGAGGGGACTCGGAGTGTCACTCAGAATTCCAGATCGAGGCTTGCACAGAGATAATCGACCAGCGGCGCGACGCGCTTGAAGCGATCGACGAGAAGCGGTTTCAATTCGGTCGAGGTCGCGATGCCGTCGGCAAAACCTTCCATGGCAACGAAATCCTTGCGCTTGAGATCCTCGATCAGCTCGTGATCGGGATCGAACCCACGTGGCGGTCGCATCAGGCTGTCGCCACCAAGCCTGAAGTGCGCAGTGAAGGATTTCGAGCGCGCGGCCTTTTTCCATGCTTGTGGATTGTTGGCGATGAACTCCCGGATGCGCTTGATCGACTCGGCCTCCGGGTGCCACTTGCCACCACCGACGAAACAATTTCCGGGCTGGATGTGCAGGTAGAACGAAGGCGCATCGACCTGGCGCGCGCGCTCATGGAACAGGCGCGCACCGGACCAGGTCTTGTACGGCGTCTTGTCTTTCGCGTAGCGCGTGTCGCGATGGATGCGGAACATCGAGCCACCCTGGCCACGCGGATCCGCCACGAAATGCGGCGAGATCTTTGCCAGCGGCACCTGCAGATCGCCGATCAGTTGCAGGAATGGCTGACGCAACACCGCCTCGTAACGCGGTTTTTGCTCGTTGAACCAGGGCCGGTTGTTGTTGGCCTTGAGATCGCGCAGGAAGCGGAAAGTGGCGGGAGTGAAGTAGGGGTTCAGCCGAGATACGTATAAAAATGCCCCATAGAATCCGTTTTTGCTTTCTGATTCATAGGGTTGCCGGATAAAAATGGAGTTCGCCGCTGCTCTATCGTTGCCTCCGCTCCTTTCCACCTGACGCCGCGCCGACTGCAGGCTGATCGGGGCTCAGCTGCGCCAGTAGCTGCTCAAGGGTTTCCAGACGCACGCCAGCGCGCAAGGCATTGGCTTCGGCCTGCTCGCGACGTTCCCGTTCCTTGGTCGCATCGACGCGTACGCTGGCCAACTCGGCCCGTACCCTTTCCAAGACCTGTGTGTCTTCGGCCCATCGCACCTGCAACGCCTGATGTTCGGCGGCAGTCATCCGCAAGGCATCCAGTTCCTTCTGTTGGGCCTCGATGCCGCGGCGGGCTTCGGCCAACTCTCGCTCCAGACGTCCGTGGCGCTCCAGCCACTGACTGTTGTCACGATTGAGCTGCAGCAGTTCGTGGTTCTTGGCGTTCAGCGCCTCGTTGGCCTGGCGCAGCGTGACCTGTAGCTCCTGCACCTGGTGCTCGTGACGGCGCTGCTCCTGCTCCCGCTGCTCTTTCATCGAGGTCCGGTAATGCTCCAGCGCTTCGCGGGCGTGGGCGTGCTTCTCTTCCAGTGATATCGCATGGGCTTCGTGCTCGGCCAAGCGAGCGATCAGGCCGGTGATACGTTCGCCCAGCTGAGCGATCTCGGTGGTACGATCGGCTAATGCCTGCCGATCTGTGGCGTGGACGGCCCGTTCCTCGTGCAACGCGGTTTCGGTGCGCTGGAGCTGCGCGCTTAGCGCAGCTGCCTCCCGTCGAGCCTGCTCCTGCGCTTCGCTGCGCTCCTGCAACTGGGCGGCAAAGCGCTGCTGCGCCTCAGCGACAACGGCTTCGGCCTCCTCGTGCAGCCTGGCCGAAAGCCGGCCAACCAGGTCCTGTACCGCGTCGCTGACCGCCACTTTGGTGCCCAGGCCTTGCCCTTCCTCTTCCTCCAATTCCTTGAGGTAACGGTGGATCGTGGTCTTGGAGCCGGTATTTCCCAGCGCCACCCGCACGGCGTCCACCGATGGGTGCTTGCCCTGTGCTCGCAGTGCGTCGCGGGCCTTTTGCACATCGCTCTTGTACAACCCGCCGCGGGCCATAGTCGTCTCTCCGGATTATTTCGTAATGTATTACGTACCACGTAATTACATACCAATCAAGTCACGAAACAGCACGAAGTCTGGCTGAAAAATCATGCGGGATAATAGTGGTTTATCCCGCCTGAGGTGCACCGTCGCTGCATTGTCGAAGGTCACCCAGTACGAATGCCCCAAACGGTGCCCCTCAATTTCACCTCGACGACGTTGCGGCCGCATGCCGTTCAATGTTGCTGCCATAATCACCTGAACAGGGGCGACCCATTCGCTGTGGTACGCTGCCCGTCCGCGGAGATGGCATTCCTCCGGCCCCATTCGGGCAAACCGCCGCCTCGGCTGATGATGCCTGCCCCACCCGAACTCATCGGGTGCGTGCAGGTGTTCGCCGGATTCCGACGCCCCCTCGCTGCGCGCCCGGTTCCGCCTCGGAGGCTCGCAACACGTGAACCTGATTTCCAGCATCGCCATCTTCGTGGGCGCGGGCTTCGGCGCACTGCTGCGCTGGGCGCTCGGCCATGCTCTCAATGCCACCTTTCCGGCGCTGCCGCTCGGCACGCTCGCGGCCAATGCCCTGGGCGGACTGCTAATGGGGCTCGCACTCGGCGCCTTCGCAGAGTACGAAACGTTACCTCCGGTCGTGCGGCTGGCAATCACTACCGGCTTCCTCGGTGGCCTGACCACGTTCTCCACCTTTTCTGCGGAATCCGCCACGATGCTGCTACGCGGCGAAATCCGCTGGGCATGTCTGCACACCATCGCTCACGTCGGCACTTCGCTATTGGCCACGTTGGTCGGAATTGCGGTCATGCGTGGGCTATTCAAACTCCTGGGAGGCTCAGCATGAAAGGCGTTCATCTGCGGCTGTACACCTACGAGAACCGCAAGCATCACGGCCTGCCGGTCTACGAGTGGTTGCTCGACCGCGCCCAGAAATTGGGTATTCATGGCGGCTCCGCGTTCAAGGCGATGGCCGGGTACGGCCGGCACGGACAGCTCCACGAACAACACTTCTTCGAGTTGGCTGGGGAAGAGCCGGTATTGGTCGAATTCATCGCCACCGACGAGCAAACGGAGTTGTTGTTGCAACTGCTCGCCGCTGAGCAGTTGCCCTTGTTCTATGCGCGCTTGCCGACTGAGTACGGGGTGGTGGGACAGGCATGAACGCCCCTTCGACGGCACAAGCGCGACCGGCCATCCCGCGCACGATCTGGGCCTTGGGTTTCGTCAGTCTGTTTACCGACATGAGTTCGGAAATGGTGCACGGCTTGCTGCCGGTGCTGCTGGCGGGCGGTCTGGGCGCCAGCGCGCTGGTCATCGGTATGATCGAGGGTGCGGCCGAGGCGCTGGTGCTGGTCACGAAGGTGTTCTCCGGCTATCTCAGCGACGCGATCGGCCGGCGCAAGCCACTGGTGCTGCTCGGCTACGGCCTGGCCACTGCGGTGAAGCCGCTGTTCCCGCTGGCCGACTCCGTCGCCATGGTGACCACGGCACGCTTGCTCGACCGCTTTGGCAAGGGCATTCGCGGCGCCCCGCGCGATGCGTTGGTCGGTGATCTGGCGCCGCCGGAAGTGCGCGGCGCTGCATTCGGCCTGCGCCAGTCGATGGACACCATCGGCGCGGTGATCGGGCCGCTTCTGGCGATCGGGCTGATGTGGCTGCTTGCCGACGACATCCGGGCCGTGCTGTGGTGGGCGGTCGTGCCCGGCATCGTGGCGGTGCTGTTATTGATCCGACTGCCGGAGCCGGCCCACGAACGCAAACCCGCGCGTCTGCCACTAACTCGCGCCGGCCTGGCCCGGCTCGGGCCGGCGTTCGCCCGCTTGACCGTACTGGGTGCGTTCTTTTCGCTGGCCCGCTTCAGTGAGGCGTTTCTCGTGCTGCGTGCCTCCGACGTGGGAATGCCCATGACCTACGTACCGCTAGTGTTGGTGGTGATGAGCGCGGTCTATGCGCTGACGGCCTATCCAGCAGGCCACTTGTCCGACCGCATGTCGCGGGCAGCCATACTGGCCGTGGGCATGGTGATGTTGGCCCTGGCAGATGTAGCCCTGGCCCTGACCTACAACCCCATCGGATTGTTCGTCGGTGTCGCCTTGTGGGGACTGCACATGGGCCTGACCCAAGGCATTGTCGCCAGCCTGATCGCAGATGTCGCGCCGGCCGAGCACCGCGGCACGGCGTTCGGGGTGTTCAACCTGGTGTCGGGGGTAGCGCTGTTGGTGGCCAGCATCTTAGCGGGCTGGCTGTGGGATCGGTACGGACCCGCGTGGACGTTCTGGACCGGCGCCGGGCTTTCTGCCTTGACGCTGCTCCTGATCCCGGCGTTAGGCTCAGTATCAGTCCGCAGAGATGGGGAAAGGCGGCATAACCCGGGGTTCCGTCCACCGGGCCTCAAACCACAAACTTAAGGCTTGGCTGGCAGATGAGCGAGCGAACTGCTTTCGTCCTGCTTCGGGCGTTCTTGCGTCGGTGCCGCGCCGCTCACCAGGTACACGACGTTTTCCGCGATGTTGGTTGCATGATCGCCGATGCGCTCGATGTTCTTGATCACGAATAACAGATGCGCCAGATCCAGCGCCGGCGCTTGATCATCGGCCATGGCCTGCACGATGTCCTGGAACAGCATCGTGTGCAACGTATCGATCGTGGCGTCGTGTTCCCAAACCCCTTGGGCGCGAGCGGCATCGCGTTCGACGAATGCTTCGCGCGCATCGTGCAACTGCAGCAGCGCCAGATCGGCCATGCGCTGCAGCGGTTCGGCGAACACTTCCGGTAGCCGATTCGGCGCAAGCGCCAAGGCACGCTTGGCGATGTTGCTGGCCAAGTCGCCCGTCCGTTCCAGATTGGCGGCGATGCGGATGGCGGCCATGACATGACGCAGATCCACGGCCAGCGGCTGACGTCGCGCGATTAGGCTGATGGCCTCATCCTCGATGCGGGCCGCCAGGCGATCCAGTTCCTGATCCTGCGCCTTGACGCTCTCGGCCAGTTCCGTGCTGGCGTGCCGAAGAGCCCACACCGCATCGGTAAGCTGTCGCTCTGCCAACTGGCCCAACTCGCTGATCTGCTGGGTGATGGCGCCGAGTTCGGTGTCGAACGCCTGGACAATGTGATCAGTCATGACAGTTCTTCCTTCAACCGAAGCGGCCGGTGATGTACTCGTGCGTCTTTTCGTGTTGCGGGTTCGTAAAGAACTCCGAGGTCGCGCCGTACTCGATCATGTGCCCCATGTGCATGAACGCGGTGAAGTTGGAGATACGCGCGGCCTGCTGCATGTTGTGGGTAACGATCACGATGGTGTAGTCGTTGCGCAGCTCGTCAATCAGTTCTTCGATGCGCGCTGTCGCGATAGGATCCAGCGCCGAGGTGGGTTCGTCGAAAAGGATCATTTCCGGGTTTGGAGCTAAGGCTCGGGCGATGCACAAGCGCTGTTGTTGGCCACCAGACAGGCCATACGCCGATTGCGAGAGGCGATCCATGACCTCCTCCCAGAGCGCGGCCTGCCGCAAGGCCAGTTCGACACGCTCGGCCACCACCGCTCGATCGCGAATGCCGCGGATCAGCAGGCCGGAGGCAACGTTGTCGAAGATCGACTTCGGAAACGGATTGGGTTTCTGGAACACCATGCCGATGCGCAGCCTTACCTGCATCGGATCCACGTTGCTGCCCACGATGTTCATGTCCTCGGGGTGCAGCTGGATCTTGCCCTCGTAACGGTTGCCAGGATACAGGTCATGCATGCGGTTGAAGCAGCGCAATAGTGTGCTCTTGCCGCAGCCGGAGGGGCCGATCAGCGCCGTGACCTGGCGATCCGCAATCGCCAGGTTCACGTTCTTGAGGGCCTGGAACGACCCGTAGTAGAAATTCAGATCTTCGACCTGGGCGCGATAGGTCACCTCGGCAGGTGTGACCGCATGCGAAGGGGTGACGGTGGGCGGTGGCGGGGCGACAGCGCGGTTCATGGAATCTCCAGACATAGGGCTCAACGCAAGTTGCGCCGCAGGCGGTAACGCAGCCAGATCGCGAAGCCATTCATCAGCAGCGTCATCGCCAGCAGGATCAGACCGGTCGCAGCGGCGTTGATGTGGAAGCCCGCTTGCGGCCGTGAGACCCAGTTGAACATCTGGATCGGCATTACCGTGAACGGCGAGTTGAGCCAGTCGAAATTGACGAACGGAAACGAGCTCTGGATCGGCGATGGCGGCAAGAAGGCAATAAAGGTCAGCGCGCCGATGGTGATGATGGGCGCCGTCTCGCCGATGGCGCGCGACATGCCGACGATGGCGCCGGTCAGGATGCCGGGCCGTGCCGCCGGCAGCAGGTAGCCGCTGACCGTCTGCCACTGATCGGCACCCAGGCCGAACGAGGCTTCGCGGATGTCCTGGGGAATCGCCCGCAACGATTCGCGCGTAGCCACGATCAGGATCGGCAGGATCAACAAGGCCAGCGTAATGCCGGCGACCAGGATGGTTTGCCCCATCGCCAAGGTCTGCACAAATAAGCCCAGCGCTAGCAGGCCGTAGATGATGGACGGTACGCCGGCCAGGTTGGTGACGTTGATCTCGATGAAGTCGGTCACCCAGTTCTTTGGCGCGTACTCCTCTAGGTACACGCCGGCAGCGACCCCGAGTGGTACCGCCAGTGCGGCGGTCACGATCATGACCAGAGTGGTGCCGACCCACGCCGACAGGATGCCTGCGCTGCCGGGTCGACGCGAGGGATAGCTGGTCAGGAAGTCGCCGTCGATACGGCTGGCGCCGTCATTGATGAAGTCGGCAACCAACGCACCCAGCACGAGTAGTGTGGCGACCAGCACCAAGAGGCCCAACACCGCGAACAGTCCGTCGGACCATTTCGCCCGTTTCAACAGACGGGCTTCGCTGTAGCCGTCGAAACGGCTCGAGGACAAGCCGGGCGTGCTCATCAATACGCCTCCCGGTAGCGGCGGCGCAGCCAGAACGCCAGCAAGTTGAAGGCGAAGGTCAAAAGGAACAAGGTCAGGCCGGCGGCGAAGATCGTCAGGTAGGCGATCGAGTCATGCGGCAGATCGCCCATGCTCAGCTGCACGATGTAGGAGGTGATCGTCGCCGCGCCTTCCAGCGGATTACCCGCGATCTTGGCTTGCTGTCCTGCGGCGACGGCCACGACCATCGTCTCGCCCACGGCCCGCGACATGCCCAACAGGAAGGCGGCCGTGATGCCCGAGAACGCGCCGGGGACGACCACCCGCAGGCCGGTCTGCAGCCGGGTGAAGCCGAGGGCGAAGGCACCTTCACGCAGGCTGTCGGGGACGGCGCGCATCGCATCTTCGCTGACCGAGACGATGTACGGCAGGATCATGATGCCGATGACGATGCCCGGCACCAGCAGGTTGAAGGTGGCCAGGCCGGGAATGAATTTCTGGAAGATCGGGGTCAGGAACAACAGGGCGAAGTAGCCGAAGGCCACGGTCGGCACACCGGCGATCAGTTCCAGGAAGGGCTTGATCACTTCGCGCACACGCGGACGGGCGAACTCGCTCAGATAGATCGCCAGGATCGTGCCCGCAGGGACGGCGATGGCCAAGGCGATCAGCGTGCTCATGAGCGTGCCCGAGAGCAGCGTCATGATGCCGAAGTGCTTGTCCTGGAACACCGGCGTCCACTGCGTATCGGTGAGGAAATCCCAGATCGATACCTGCGCGAAGAACTTGACGCTCTCGCTGACCAGCACATAGATGATGCCGGCCGTCACCAACACGGATACGGCGGCGGCGAGGAACAGCACCACGCGCATGGTGCGATCCAGGAGGTGGCGCCGACGCAGGAACGCGTCTGTCGGCACCAGGCGAACGGCCGTAAGCGGCGTACTCATTGTGAGGGTGGAATCCGTGGCCATGGCGGGCTCGGCAGGGACGCGGCGGCGGACTCGCCGCCGCGTCGTCGCGATCAATAGACCAGTTTCTCTTTCAGCAGGTCCTCGATCGACACGCCGATCTTGGAGCCGGTGAAGCCCGTGCCGATCTCGCGCTTAGCGAAGCGCTCGCGGAAAGCGGCTTGGGCGTTGTCCGGCAGTGGTACGTAGCCGACTTCCTTGACCAGATCGGTCGCGTTCTGCGAGTCGAGGTAGAACTCCACGAACTTCGCAACTTCCGGCTTGGTGTCGGCCGCCTTCTTGTTGACGTAGATGAAGATTGGACGCGATAGCGGCTGGTACTTGCCGCTGCGTGCATTTTCGACGGTCGGCTCCACTGCTGGTGCGGCGGGGTTGGCCTTGATCTTCACGTCCTTGAGCTTGTCCTTGTTCTCTTCGTAATAGGCCAAGCCGAAGAAACCCAATGCATTGACGTCGCCCGACACGCCTTGCACCAGTACGTTGTCGTCTTCCGAGGCGGTGAAATCGCCGCGGCTGGAGTGCTCCTTGCCGACGATAGCCGCAGTGAAGTAGTCGTAGGTGCCCGAATCCACGCCGGCGCCGTACAGGATCAGCGGCTTGTCGGGGAAGCTGCTACGTACCTGGTTCCAGTTGGTGATCTTGCCCTGCGCTTCGGGCTCCCAGATCTTCTTGAGTTCGTCGACCGTCATTTCGGTGGCCCAGGTGTTCTGGGGATTTACCACGACGGTCAGCGCATCGAGCGCGATCGGCAGTTCGATGTATTCGACACCGGCCGCTTTACAAGCGTCCTTTTCCTCAGCCTTGATAGGACGCGACGCATTGGAGATGTCGGTCTCACCGCGGCAGAACTTCTTGAAGCCGCCGCCAGTCCCCGACAGGCCCACGGTGACCTTGATACCCGCGTTAGCCTTCTGGAATTCCTCGGCCATCGCTTCGGTGATCGGGAACACGGTGGACGAGCCATCGGCCGCGACCAGGCCTTGCGCGACCGGCGCCGCTTCGGACGTGGCGGCTGGCGCATTGGTGGCGCCGTCGCCCGCCGGTGTGGCGTTCTTGTTGCAAGCGGTGATGGCCAGGATGGCCACCGCCAACAGACTGTAGGTTTTCAGGTTCATTGCGGTCTCCAAGAAGGTTGGGCGGGGCTATAAAGAACAGCGCCTCGGAACCCGGCATCCCCAAGCCGGGCCCGATGATTCAGTTGGATCGCTTTCGCGGATGGGCGGGCACCTCAGCGGCGCACTCGCACATCGCCTGGCTCGTCTCGGCCGTCTGGAGTTGGACGCACGCTTCCGGGTGGCCCTCGCAGCAATCCTTCAGCAGGAATCCCAGCAGGGCCTGCATGCCTTCCACGCAGGCGCGGTAGCGCACGTTCCGGCCTTCGCGCGAACCGCAGATCAGCCCTGCGCGGCTGAGCACGGCAAGATGGTTCGAGAGAGTGGTATGCCGCATCCCCAGCCGCTCGCCAAGCGCGCCGGCGTACAGGCCGTCGGGCTCGTGGCGCATCAGGGTGCGGAAGATCAGCAGGCGGGCCGGATTGGCCAGCGCCTGCAGCGCATCAAGCGCGCACTCCGTCGACATCGACGGATTCAGAGTGCGCTTCTCAAAGTATTCAAAGAGTTCGGCGATGTTGGAGGCAGCGTGTCTGGCCATGGGCGCGATCCATGAATGACGAATCTGTCGACATGTCATGACATATCGACAGGTCGGCACTGTGCGCCCGTTGTGTGACAGGTGTATGACCGGCGGTCTGCGATCGCGGCCCCAACGGGTCGCGCCCCGCAGGGAATGTGAAATCAGGGTTAAGCGTGGATGACCGCCAGCGTGCTCTGCGCGCCCGGCGCATTCAGGACCGGCCGGCCACTTCTTCGGGCGTCATCCGGCGCAGGGTGCCGGCCAGATCGGTGCCAGGGGCGACCGTGTTGAAGACCGTGCCGTATTTCTTGACGTTCTCATGCAGCAGGGCAAGGCGCCGGTCGTCCTCGTCCGTATCCACCAGGATCTCGTAGCGGATCTGCTCCATCGCGGGCGGCACGTCCTGCCGCACCCCGTCAATGCGGACCTCCGCGGCCCGCAACTGGAACTTCAGGATCGGCGTCACCCGCTCGATGCCCTTGAGCATGCAGGCGGACAACGCCGCAAGCAGCAACTCGGCGGGGTTGAAGGCATCGGGTCGCCCCGCCAGGTCCGTGTCCAGCCGGAGGGTGGCGTGCTTGCACGATGCTTCGCTGCCATGCGCGTCGATCCGCCGTGCGCGGACAGCGAAGATCATCTTGGGCGTGTTGGACATCGAAAGCTCCTGGTCGTGTTGCGCAATTGGGTATGCCTGCGAGTTGTTGACTCGATCATTGCTCGGGATCTGGTCAACAACGGTTGCCTGCCACGCTCGGGCACGCGGGTGCCCGCCGCTCCGGCGAGCCCAAGCAGGCGTCGGGCGTCTCGTACACGGGGGCAAATCCTCCGCCCGGCGTGCGGAAGTTGGTGGTCTGCCCCTGATAGAGCCGAGCCGCCGTCCACTGCACTTGGTTCTCGTACACGTAGTCGCGCAGGTCGAACTTGAGCACCTGCGACGCTTCGCCGGACAGTGCGCGCTCGCCGGGTGCGACCAGCGCCTGGGCGACATAGCCGCCGGCCAGGATCTCCTGCCACACGCGTTGCGTGATCTTGTCGCCACGATACGCAGCCCGGCTTCCGAAACCGCCAAACGGTTTGAAGAACAGCCGCTTGCGCTCGGCCCACAGGCGATCGGCGTTGGAAGGCGCCACGATCTCGGTGCGCGGTATGCCTTCCAGCAGCACTGCTTGCGTCGCCGCGGGAACCCCCAGGCGCTGCAGTTGCGCGGGATCGGACAGCAGCACGAGATTGCGCTTGTCGGCGTACAGCGCATGGGCCCGCGGATGAGGCGTCACGACCGCGGCACGCTGGAGGTAGGCCTCGCGCAGGACAGCACTCGCCTCCGCATCGAAGTAGAAGTCGGTCAGGCGGTTGTAGACCAGGTCGATCGTCTGCGCGCCGCAGTACAACACGCCATCGCGAAGCTGCAGTTCCGCGGGATCGGCGATCACTGCCGTCACGCCGTTCGTCTCGAACAATTGCTTGAACAGCAGGAATTCCGGGTAGAGGTACTGCGCTTCGGGCCGCTCTTCCACGATGGCAATGGTGCGCAGTGGCCGCGTCCGCCCGCTGAGTGCCCATTCGCGCCGGAACATGGCCATGATGCGCGCCTCGAACGCGTCGGCCGTTGCGGCTGAAGGAAGCAGGCGCTGGATCGGCGGGCAACACGCCCGTTGCGCGCGGGCCAGCAGCGCGTTGAGCATGGCGCCACCGGCGTTCGAGTTGATTTCGATGAGCCCCAAGCCCGTTTTCGTCGTGGCATGGAAGTCGTAACCGAAGAACACGCCCCGTGCGCCGGGGACGTGCCGCGCAATGGAGGGCGCGCGGGCCAGGACTTCGTCCTGGTAGGCAGGGAGCGAAATCACCGACTCGATCGCTTTGACGAGCGCCGACATCCGCGCGATTTGCGTGGCCGAGACGAACACCGGTCGAGCGGCCAGCGCATAAGGACAGCGCTCTTTCAGCAAGGCGAGGAATCCGGGCGGACCGATACTGGCATCGAGTGCCCGCTGCAGGGCGTCGGCATCCAGTCCCACGCAGAAGCACTCTGCATTGAGGCGCTCACTGGCGGCGGACGCCAGGAGAGCTGCGAGCGGTTCGGCGAGACTGGGATCGATAACAGTCATGTGTGCTTCCGGAAAAGCCATGGATCGGCTGCAAGCCAGGATGCCCTGTAAAGCCCTGATCAGCGGACCCGGCGCCCGGTTTCGTCGATGACCACCTCGCCATCCTCCTTGACGAAGGGCCGGGTGACGGGCGGCAGCAGATCCAGCACGACTTCGGACGGACGGCAAAGGCGGATGCCCTGGGGCGTCTGCACGAAGGGACGATTGATCAGGATGGGCTCGATGAGCATGGCGTCGAGCAATGCGTCGTCGCTGAGCGATGGGTCGTCCAGCCCGCGCGCCAGATAAGGGGTGCCTTTCTGGCGTATGGCGTCCCGTACAGTCAACCCGGCGCCGTTGATCAGTTCGATCAGGCGCTCCCGCGACGGCGGGTGTTGCAGGTACTCGATGATCGTCGGCTCGATGCCGGCATGGCGGATCAACGCCAGGGTATTGCGAGAGGTGCCGCAGGCGGGGTTGTGGTAGATGACGGCGTCCATGGAACCTCAGCAGTTGGCGCAGCAGGCGCGGTTCGCCGGCAGCGCCGGTTCCACCGCAGGCGAAGCCGCGGCGACTAGGGTGGAGGGCATTGTTTTGGCTTCGACGGCCCCAGAAGCGCCAGCCAGCGCCCGCGCGGCGAGGTCGCCCTTGCGTTCGCTGTAGCGGCTGGTCAGGTAGTCGCTGCGATCGCGCACCAGCAGGGTGAACTTGACCAGTTCCTCCATTACGTCGACAACACGGTCGTAGTAGGCGGAGGGCTTCATCCGGCCGTTGTCGTCGAATTCCTGCCAGGCCTTGGGCACCGAGGACTGGTTGGGTATGGTCACCATCCGCATCCAGCGGCCCAGCACGCGCAGCGCGTTGACCACATTGAACGACTGCGAGCCACCACACACCTGCATCACCGCCAGCGTACGGCCCTGGGTCGGGCGCACGCCGCCGTCGTCCAGCGGCAGCCAGTCGATCTGGTTCTTGAACACCGCGGTCAGATTGCCGTGGCGTTCCGGGCTGACCCAGACCTGGCCTTCGGACCACAGCGACAGTTCACGCAGCTCCCGCACCTTCGGGTGGTCGGCACCGACGCTGTCCAGCAGCGGCAGATCATGCGGGTCGAACACGCGGGTCTCGGCACCGAAGTGCTGCAGAAGGCGCTCGGCTTCCAGCGCCAGTTTGCGGCTGTAGGACTGCGGGCGCAGCGAGCCGTAGAGAATCAGGATGCGCGGTGGATGGCCGGCACCGGCTAGGCCCAGTTTGTCCAGGCCGGGAGTATCCAGCGCCTCGGGCGCTACATGGAGCAGTCGTTCAGTTGTCATGGGGGCTTGCTACGCTTCGTGAGTTCTAATATTCTAGAGAAATGGAAATAAAAGATGCAACCCTTGCCCTGGCGGCGCTCGGTCAGGCCACCCGGCTTTCGGTGTTCCGCCTTCTCGTCGAGGCGGGCCCCGAAGGCCGGATGGCCGGCGATATTGCCGACGCGCTGTCGCTGCCCGGCGCCACGCTGTCGTTTCACCTGAAAGAGCTGAGCGCCGCGGGTCTGATCCAGGGCGAACAGCGTGGCCGCTTCATCTGCTATCGCGCCGACTTCGAGACGATGAACGAGTTGATTACCTTCCTCACGCGCAATTGCTGCGGCGGTCAGCCCGATGCTGCGTGTCTGCCCGCAACCAAGAAAGTGGCAGAGAAGGCGACAAAGAGGGCCCGCGCATGAACGAGGTCGCGGCCAGTCGTCCTGCCTCGTTGTCCCAGCGCATGGGCGGCTTCGAGCGTTACCTCACATTGTGGGTGGCGCTGTGTATCGCCGTAGGCACCGGCTTGGGCTACCTGTTCCCGAGCAGCTTCGCGGCGCTGGGCGCGATGGAGGTGGCCAAGGTCAATCTGCCGGTCGCGGTGCTGATCTGGCTGATGATCATCCCGATGCTGCTGAAGATCGACTTCGCCGCCATGGGCCAAGTAAAACAGCACTGGAAAGGCATCGGTGTCACCGTCTTCGTTAACTGGGCGGTCAAGCCCTTCTCGATGGCGCTGCTGGGCTGGCTCTTCATCCGCCATGTGTTCGCCCCGTATCTGCCGGCAGAGCAACTCGACTCGTACGTAGCCGGCCTGATCCTGCTCGCGGCCGCGCCGTGTACCGCCATGGTGTTCGTCTGGAGCCACCTGTGCGACGGCGAACCGCAGTTTACCTTGAGTCAGGTCGCACTCAACGATCTGATCATGGTGGTCGCGTTTGCGCCGATCATCGCTCTGCTGCTCGGGATCTCGTCGATTACCGTGCCCTGGTCCACGCTGTTGTTGTCGGTGGGCCTGTATATCGTCGTGCCGGTGTTGTTCGCGGCACTGCTGCGACGCTGGATTCTGCGCCGCAGCGGCGAAGCCGCCCTGCAGGCGCTGCTCAAACGCCTCGGGCCAGTCTCGCTGAGCGCCTTGTTGGTCACGCTCGTGCTGCTGTTCGGCTTCCAGGGCCGACAGATCGTCGATCAACCTCTGATCATCGCGATGCTGGCGGTGCCGATCCTGATCCAGGTCTATTTCAACGCCGGCGTGTCCTATTGGCTCAACCGCAAGTTGGGCGTGGCCCATTGCGTGGCCGGTCCGTCGGCGCTGATCGGTGCCAGCAACTTCTTCGAGTTGGCCGTGGCCACCGCCGTGAGCGTGTTCGGCGTCCACTCCGGCGCCGCGCTGGCCACGGTGGTCGGCGTGCTGGTCGAGGTTCCCGTCATGCTGTCCGTCGTGCGCATCGTCAACTCTTCCAAGGGTTGGTACGAAGCCCGCGCCTGATTCCATATCACTCTGGAAAATGCCTATGACTCGTCGCTACAACCTCCTGTTTCTATGCACCGGCAATTCGGCCCGCAGCATCATGGCCGAAGCCTTGGCCAACCAACTCGGCAAGGATCGCTTTCAGGCCTACAGCGCCGGCAGTCAGCCCCGCGGCAACGTGCATCCACTGGCCTTGCAGGTCCTACAGGAAGCCGGGTTGCCAACGGACGCACTGCGCAGCAAGCCGTGGGATGAGTTCGCCATGCCCGGCGCGCCGGAAATGGATCTGGTCATCACGGTCTGCGACAAAGCGGCCGGCGAATCCTGTCCGGTCTGGCCCGGACATCCCATCACCGCGCACTGGGGCGTCGAAGATCCCGTAGCCGTCACGGGCTCGCCCGAGCATGTCCATAAGGCCTTTGCTAACGCACTCCGCCTGCTCCAACACCGGATCTCGTTGCTTTTGGCCCTGAAATTGGAGGCGATTGATCGCCTCGTCCTTGAAACCCAAGTCCGTGAGATCGGCAAGTCGGCCTGACTTGGCTTTTGCAATCTTTTCCTTCCTCCTAATCAGAACTATTCCATGACCATTCGTGTTGGCATCAACGGCTTCGGCCGCATGGGGCGCCTGACCCTGCGTTCCGCCTGGGGCAACCCCGATCTCGCCTTCGTCCAGATCAACGATCCTGCCGGCGATGCTGCCACGCTCGCGCACCTTTTGAACTTCGACTCCATACATGGCCGCTGGGAGCACGAAGCTATCGCTGACGGCGAAGCTCTCGTAGTCGATGGCCACTGCATTCCGGTGACCCGCAACAAGGACATTGCAGCAACCGACTGGTCAGAATGCGATGTGGTGATCGAGTCTTCGGGCAAGTTTCGTAAACCGGATGTGCTGCAGCCGTACCTGGATCAGGGCGTGAAGCGCGTGGTGGTAACCGCCCCGATCAAGTCCGCCGGCGCACTCGATATCGTGATGGGCGTGAACCATCAGCGCTTCGATCCGGCGCAGCACCGCATCGTCTCGGCCGCTTCGTGCACGACCAATTGCTTCGCGCCGGTGGTCAAGGTCATTCACGAAAAGATCGGCATCCGTCATGGCAGTCTGACCACCATTCACAGCCTGACCAACACCCAGGTGATCGTGGATGCGCCGCACAAGGATCTGCGCCGCGCACGCGCGTGCGGCAGTAGCCTGATCCCGACTTCGACCGGCTCGGCCACCGCGATCGCCGAAATCTTCCCCGAGCTCAAGGGGCGGTTGAACGGCCATGCCGTGCGTGTGCCGCTGACCAATGCCTCGCTGACCGACTGCGTGTTCGAGGTCGAACGCCCGACCACCGTCGAGGAGGTCAATGACCTGCTGCGGGCCGCGGCTGAGGACGAACTTCAGGGCATTCTGGGTTACGAAACCCGACCGCTGGTGTCGATCGACTATCAGACCGATCCGCGGTCGAGCATCGTTGATGCGCTGTCGACAATGGTCATCAATGGCACCCAGGTGAAGATCTACGCCTGGTACGACAACGAGTGGGGCTACGTGAACCGCACGGCCGAGCTGGTTCAGTTGGTAGGTAAAGCAGGTTGACCGATGCTGACACGCCTGTCGCCTGATGTTCGCCAGTATTTGCTGATTACCGGCAACTACTGGGCATTTACCCTGACCGACGGCGCGTTGCGCATGCTCGTGGTGCTGCATTTCCACGAGTTGGGCTACAGCCCATTGCAGGTAGCGCTGCTGTTTCTGTTCTACGAGATCTTCGGGGTCATCACCAATCTGGTCGGCGGCTGGCTAGGCGCTCGAATCGGGCTCAACCGCACGATGAATATCGGCCTGGGGATGCAGGTGGCCGCGCTGTCGATGTTGTTGGTGCCGGCCGCTTGGCTGACGGTGCCGTTGGTGATGTCGGCGCAGGCACTGTCGGGCATCGCCAAGGATCTGAACAAGATGAGCGCCAAGAGCAGCATCAAGCTGCTGGTGCCGGGCGACCAGCAAGGCACGCTGTTCCGTTGGGTGGCGGCACTGACCGGCTCGAAGAACGCGCTCAAGGGCCTCGGCTTCTTCCTGGGCGGTGCGATGCTGACCGCGGTCGGGTTCGCGCCGGCCGTAGCGATCATGGCTGGGGCGCTGCTGTTGGTGTGGCTGCTGAGTCTGGCCCTGCTCAAGCGCGATCTGGGCAAGGCCAAGGCCAAGCCGAAGTTTCGCGACATCTTCTCCAAAAGCCGCGCCATCAACCTGCTGTCGGCGGCACGGCTGTTCCTGTTCGGCGCACGCGATGTCTGGTTCGTAGTAGCGTTGCCGGTGTTCTTGGCGACCTCGCTGGGCTGGGATTTCTGGCAAGTCGGCGGGTTCCTGGCCGCCTGGATCATCGGCTATGGCATCGTGCAGTCGGTGGCGCCGTATTTCACCGGCCGGCGCAGCAGCAGAACCCCGGACGGTCGAGCCGCCTTCCTCTGGGCGGTAGTGCTCACCGCCGTGCCTGCAGCGATGGCCGTCTTACTGGCCAGAGGACATGACGCTCAAACGGTGCTGGTGGTGGGGTTGATGGTGTTTGGTGTGCTGTTTGCAATCAACTCGTCGCTACACAGCTACCTGATCGTCAGCTACGCGACCGAAGACGGCGTCTCGTTGGATGTTGGGTTCTACTACATGGCCAACGCCCTCGGCCGGTTGCTCGGCACCGTGCTGTCCGGCTGGGTGTTTCAGGTGGCCGGCATCGGCGCGTGTCTGGCCATCTCGGCTACGTTTGTCGGCGTGGCTGCCGTTATTTCGCTAGCGCTCCCACGCCACAAAATTGCCCATGCCACTGCTGAGATACGCTAAGCCACATGGCGATACTGGACCGTTATCTGGAGGCGGCAACACGCGAGAACACGCAGCGCAGCTATGCCTCGGCGCTGCGGCACTTCGAGGTCGAATGGGGTGGCCATCTGCCGGCCACGCCGGACAGCGTGGCCCGCTACCTGGCTGACCAAGCCGGGGAGTTTGCCACCAACACGCTCAAGCAACGTCTCGCCGCGCTCGCGCACTGGCACCGCGAACACGGGTTCGTCGATCCGACTCGGGCCCCGCTGGTACGCAAAGTGCTCAAGGGCATCCAGACCGTGCATCCCTCGGTCGAAAAGCAGGCCGAGCCGCTGCAGCTGACCCGGCTGGCGCAGGTGGACGACTGGCTCGGTTCCGCGATCACGGTCGCCCGGGAGCGCGGCGATCGCGCGGTCGAACTTCGTCATTGCCGTGATCGCGCCATGGTCCTGCTCGGCTTCTGGCGCGGCTTTCGCGGTGACGAACTGATCCGCGTACAGGTCGAGCATTTGCGCGTGGTTCCGGGCGAAGGCATGACCTGTTTCCTGCCGCGCAGCAAGGGCGACCGTCAAGCGCTAGGCACTACGTACAAGGTGCCGGCATTGTCGCGGTTGTGTCCGGTCACCGCGTCCGCCGATTGGACAGCTGCGGCCGAGCTGACCGAGGGACCGTTGTTCCGCGGTATTGACCGCTGGGGCCGCGTCAGCGACTCACCACTGCACCCCAATAGTCTGATTCCCCTGCTACGCCGCTTGCTCACGGCAGCCGGTCTTCCCCGCGCGGCGGACTACAGCAGCCACTCCCTGCGTCGCGGCTTCGCCAGCTGGGCCAATGCGAACGGCTGGGACGTGAAGGCATTGATGGAGTACGTCGGCTGGCGTGATGTGCACTCGGCGATGCGTTATCTCGATGGCAGCGACCCGTTTGCACGCCAGCGCATCGAGGCGAGCTTGTTGCCGCAGGCATTGCCCGCTCCATGACCAAATGAGGCTTCGATGGCGTCGATCGAACGGACCGCGTACCCGCAATTCAAGCGCAACCCCGTCGTCCGGGAACTGGTCGCCGCCTACACGCCAACCGACGCTGAGCAGGCCTTCATCACCGACAACGCCCGACAACCGGGCCACCGCCTGACGCTGGCCCTGCTGCTGAAATCCTTCCAGCGGCTAGGCTACTTCCCTGACCTGGACGAAGTCCCTGCGGCCGTCGTCCGGCACATCCGCAATTCGCTGCGGTTCCGGATCCAGGTCAAGCCCGCCGGGATCGCCCCGAACAAGCGCTACCGCTATTTCCAGCGCATTCGGGACTATCTGCAGGTGCGGGGTTACGCCGACGGCGGTCTCGATGTGGCGGCTCGGGCGATCCACGAAGCGGCGGCCGTCATGGACAATCCGGCCGACCTGATCAATGTGGCGATCGAACAGCTCGTCCGTGACCGCATCGAGCTGCCTGCATTCTCCGCTCTGGATCGCTTGGCACGCCGCATTCGTACCTTGGTCAATAGCCGTTACTTCGCGCTCATTGATATGCGGTTGACGGACGACGAGAAGCAACGGCTCGATGATCTACTCGTGGTCACCGACGCCCGCATCAAGAGTCCCTTGCAGGCGATCAAGCGATTGCCAAAACGATCCTCGCTGCAGCACTTCCAGGAGCTGATCGACCACATCGGGCAGTTGGGCGAACTGGTGGGTGACGAGCAGCATTTGGCAGAAGTGCCCGAGCTCAAGCGCAAGCACTTCGCCGCCGAAGCCCGGGCACTGGATGCTGCCGAACTGCGAGACTTCCGGCCGGCCAAGCGGCACGCCCTGCTGCTGTGCCTGATCCATCGTGCCCGAGTGCAGACTCGCGATGACCTGGCCGAGATGTTCATCAAGCGCATGGGCAACATCCACAACCGTGGCAAAGAGGAACTGGAGCGGTTGCGTGCGCGCTATCGCGAGAAGACCGAAGCCCTCGTGGCCACGATGTCGGACGTGATCCAGGTGCTCGACCGCCACCCGGGCGACACCGAGGCAGGGCGGGAAATCCGCCGCCTGGTGGTGACTCGGGGTGGCGTCCAGACGTTGCAGGCCGATTGCGACGCCATCGCCGCGCACAGCGGTGACAACCATCTGCCTCTGCTGTGGCCGTTCTACAAGAGCCATCGGGCCACCATCCTGCGCATGGTGCGCATGCTGGATCTGGAATCCACCACCGAAGACCGTTCGTTGATCGACGCGATCGAGTTGATCCTGTCGCAGGAGCGTGCCCGCGGCGACTGGCTCGACGAGCCGGTCGATTTGGCCTTCACGACCCAGCTGTGGCGAAAAACCATCATCCGCCGCACCGAACAAGGCGAAGAGCGCATCCATCGCCGCCTGTTCGAGGTGTGTGTGTTTTCCTCGCTGGCCAATGAGCTGAAATCCGGTGATGTGGCCGTGCGCGGCTCCGAAACCTACGCCGACTACCGCGAGCAGCTGCTGCCCTGGGAGCAATGCGAACCGCTGCTGGATGACTACTGTCGCCAGGTGGGCTTGCCGACTTCTGCGGTGGGATTCGTCAATGCCTTGCAGTCGAAACTGATGCAAGTCGCGGACCTGACGGATCAGGGCTACCTGGAAAACGGCCAAGTGATCATCGGCGACGACGGGCTGCCGGTGCTCAAGCGCCACAAGGCCAAGGATATGAGCAGCGGCGCCCGCGCCTTGGAGACCGCGATCCTCAACCGCCTGCGCGAGCGCAGCGTCATCGAGATCCTGTGCGACGTGGCCCACTGGACTCGCTGGCCGCGACATTTCGGACCGCTGTCCGGATCCGACACCAAGATCGATCAGCCCACCGAACGTTACGTGCTGACGGCGTTCACCTATGGCTGCAACCTCGGCCCGGCCCAAGCCGCACGGCACCTGCGTGGCGCCGCGTCGGCGCACATGCTGTCGTTCGTCAATCGTCGCCATGTGGATGCGAACAAGCTGGCGGCGGCGTGCCGCGACATCATCAACAGCTATGCCGGTTTGCAACTCCCCAAATTCTGGGGCGATGGAAAGCGCGCCGCGGCCGACGGGACCAAGTACGATTTGTACGACCAAAACCTGCTGGCGTCTTACCACATCCGTTACGGCGGCTACGGTGGCATTGCCTATCATCACGTCTCGGACACCTACGTGGCGCTCTTCAGCCATTTCATCTCATGCGGCGTCTGGGAAGCGGTGTACATCATCGACGGGCTACTAAAGAACACCTCCGACATTCAGCCCGACACCGTCCACGCCGATACTCAGGGTCAGTCGCTGCCGGTGTTCGGTCTGTCGCACTTGCTGGGTATCCAGTTGATGCCCCGCATTCGCAACTGGCGCGACTACCGATTCTTCCGTCCGGAGGAGGACAGCCGCTACGAACACATCGATGCACTGTTCCGAGAAGACGTGGACTGGGACCTGATCGAAACCCACTGGAAGGATCTGATGCAGGTTGCGCTGTCGATCAAGTCCGGCAAGATCGCGGCGTCAACGCTGCTGCGCAAACTGGGCAATTACAGTCGCAAGAATCGGCTGTACCAGGCCTTCCGGGCTCTCGGTGCCGCAGTGCGCACGTTGTTCCTGCTGCAGTACATTTCCGACCGGGAGTTGCGCGAGCAAATCACCGCCTCAACCAACAAGGTGGAGGCCTACAACGGCTTCGCGAAGTATTTCTTCTTCGGCGGGGAAGGGGTGATTGCCGACAACGACCCGGTCGAACAGGAAAAGGCGGTCAAGTACAACGACCTGGTGGCCAATGCGGTCATCTTCCACAATGTCGTCGAGCAAAGCCGAATCATCAAATCGCTGATCCGAGCAGGCTGGAAGATCACCCCGGAGGATGTGGCCGCGCTCAGTCCGTACATCACCAGCCACGTGAAGCGCTTCGGCGACTATCTGATCGATGTGGAAGCCGTCCCGGATCCCTATGAAGTGGATCTGGCGCTCGCTGCCTAGCGGGAATTCCTCTATAAGCCAATGATTATTTTAGGAATATTCGAGGCTATGGGGCATTTTTACACGTATCTCGGCTGAACCCCTTGATGAGGCCGCAGCCGCAAATACAACGCGCAGCTACGCCAGCGCCCTGCGCTACTGGGCCGGCTGGCACCGCGCCCGCTACGGCGTGGAGCTCGCGCTCCCGGTCGACGAAGCGGTCGTCATCCAGTTCTTGGTCGATCACATTGTTCGGCGGAGCAAGTCCGGGATGGTCTGCGAGCTTCCGCCCAACATCGACGCGGCCCTGGTCGCTGCGGGACTCAAAGCCAAACCCGGTCCATGGAAGCTGGCCAGCGTGATTCACCGTGTCGCCGTGCTGTCGAAGGCCCACAAGCTCAAGCGTCTGGCCAACCCCTGCGAGCAACCTGCCGTGCGAACGGTTCTGAACAAAGCCCGCCGTGCGGCCGTCAAACGCGGTGAGCGCCCCTCCAAGAAGACCGCAATCACCAAAATCGAGCTCGAGGCGATGCTGGCCACCTGCGACGATTCCCTCGAAGGCCTGCGTGACCGTGCCGTGCTGCACTTTGGGTTTGCCAGCGGTGGGCGCCGGCGTAGTGAGATTGCCGCGGCGCAAATGCGCGATCTGCGACGCACCGGACCCGATGCATTCATTTACCGACTTGAGCACAGCAAGACTCAGCAGGCCGGGCCAACATCGACGTCAACGCCCGACAAGCCCATTCTTGGCCGCAGCGCTCATGCCTTGGCCGCCTGGCTGGATCGGGCCGCAATCACCGAAGGCGCGATATTTCGTCGCCTCTGGAAGACCCGCGTGGGCCCTGCACTGTCACCCGCTGCTGTTGGCACCATCGTGCAGCGGCATGCCCGACTCGCCGGGTTGGAGGGCGACTTTGGCGGTCACAGCCTTCGATCGGGTTTCGTGACTGAGGCCGGCCGACAAGGCGTTGCGCTGGCCGCCGTGATGGCCATGACCGAGCATCGCGCGGTAGCCAGTGTCGTCGGATACTTTCAGGCCGGCGCGGCCGAGGTCAACCCTGCGGCCAAGTTGCTAGAATAGTCTCGAAGTTTCGCCCGCCACCCTCCGCGCGGGTCCGTTCCGGCATATTCGGATGTGGGCGCGGCGGAGCCTCTCCCGGCCCGTCAGTTCCCGAGGCTCCTCCAGGTACGCCTATCCGGGGCCAGGTGTTGTTGCGAGAAGGCGCAGGACTTCACGCTCGATGTTGATCGTGGTCGTGCTCCCTACCGCAGACCATGCGTTTCCACCGTTGGTCGACCTCGCTGGCGGGCATCGTCGGCAATGGCTGGCACGGCCACACTTCATGGGGACTTCATCAGAGGGGTCGCCAGCTCCGTGCTCCCCCTCAATGCTCCAGTGGACCTCATCGTCATTTGCCTTGAAATGGCAATCAAGCCGGGAAAGGACACCAATTGATCACGGCGAACCTGGCCCGGCTCGCACAATCACTTTGCACCGAATCGTCTGCATGGCCGATCCCGCGGATGCCCTACCTATCATGGTTGCACGTTCACACTCGAATCGTGGCAATAGCAGTCGCCTCGAACTGGCTTCTGGATCTCGATATAGCCTGTTCAATCCTTGGACGGACTTCAGCAGGCTTCAGGAGTAGTCCAAATCCGGCGCACTTCGCCACATGCATGGATCGATATGAGCTACGCAAATCCGGATGTGAAGTCCATTCTCGCAATTGAGTCAAATGTTCAGGATGGCGATTCCAGAAAGCCGATGTGCGATAGAAAAACTCTTGGAAATGCACAATATGCTGGAGATTGTGCATTGGTCGGCAGTCATCAGTCTCATGAAACGAGGAGTCAATTGCTCGTAAAGCATGAGGGCTGGCGGACAGGAATCGAATCAGGGCATTTCTCGCCTCGCTCAATTTCCTGTCTCGGAGGTGTTCGGCGATCAAAACCAGATCGAGCCATGAGTCTTGATGATCTGGATTGCATTTGTGTTTGAAATATCGAGATGCCGAACCTTTACCTGTAGCAATACAAAGCGCTGATAGTGGGTAACGGCTCCCAAAATTGTCGTTCTCTACCACCTCCCAGTTGTGCCTTAACCATCGCTTCGCGAGCGAAACGTTCCCGGCGTTCAACGCAATCATGCCCCCGTTATACAAGAGAGCTGGATAAGCGAACGTATCAGCACCATGAGTATCGCCTGCCCCTTCAAGCCTGTGGTCCGCCAGATCTCGAGACCGCTCGCCATAAAGGTCGTTGAAAATTGAAATTGCCGATTTCGCATGAGGCAACAACTTCAATGCGAACAAACCGGCATAATCTTTGTATCCCGAGTCAGCATCATCAGGGCAATAACCATCACGATCACTCGTGACGTTATACGCCCATTGACCCTGCCAGTATGGCTGCATGTGGGTAGCTACATAGTGCGCCTTCACCCAGGGATTCGCTGGATATCGCTCAAGTAGGCGCAGGATCCCCGCGTGCTCCGGGTTCTCAGTCAGATCGCTTTGGTCGACATCTTCCAAAGCATCGAACACGGCCCGACCCGCAGCGGTGAATGAGAGGATCGCGGCACCCGTTGAATCTGTGTCCAGAAAAGCATAATCGCTAGGTAGCGCATCGGATGAAACCCTGCCGTTGCCATCCAAGACATCACACCTAGCTTTCGCCAATCGGAAGAGGGACCGATGTATTGCGACCTCACTAAACAATCCGATGTCAATAATCTTCGCGTATCGCGCCGACAACTCGCTGGCGGAGTTCACGCCTTTCAGACTGACGGCTGCCGCGAGCAATGCGTTCGACCTATGCATGCTCATAAAGCCGACGCTGGAATCACCATCCTTTGATGTGCTCACAATGGCATCAAATCGTTGACGATCGCAGTCTTCGTCTGTCGGTCCCGCAGGATACTTGGCCGGCTCGGCCGCCCGATTCTTGAGAACTTGCTTGAGCTCATGCGAGCCGCTAAATCCGAAGACGCGAGCGAGCCACTCTTGCGTAATTTGCAGTGGTGTCTCGAGGAGCCAGGCAGCGTGCTTGGCCCGCAGAGAAAAGTCATCAACCGAACGTGGGAGAAATCGCCCGAGGGGCGGAGTAGGAACGGACATAATGGCAACCCTTGAATTCGTGGCACATCTGGCAACACAACCGCAACCAAGGATCCGGATTCCCTTAGTCGTGCGTGTTACCAAATGAACCGATTGAGTTCAAAGGTTTCACGTTACCCGCACTCTGCGTGGTTCTCCGTTCGGAGTTCTGCACTTGCGGTCGCCCGCTCCGGCGTCAACGGCTCCCACAGCCGCAACCCAAGAATACGGCGCTTCCAAGATTCCTGCAACAATGCGACATTTAGACAGCGGCGTGCCTTTCAGGCGCGTTCCCGCATCGCAGCGCGAATGCATTGTCGATCCTGCTACAGTTCATGCCGCCGGAAATGCTGTAGATGTCGCCGTCGACCACCGACGCACTACGTGCAGTGGAATGACGGGGGATATCGATAGAGTTTGTCCCGATGCCGGGATTTTGGTTCCCAACCGACATTCCGAGGCATCCTGCCAGCAGTCTTACCCTGGGCATCGGGACCTGCTCAGAATCGCTTGGGCGAACGCAAATGTCAGTGGCGTATCTTCGCGTCGTCGTGTAAGAAATGTCCTACGCCGCCCGGCAATTCGGCCGTCCCAGCCGGGAAAGCGAACAGGACCAAATCCCTTGAATGCCGCGTCCAGGCGGGATAGCATTCAAGCGTCGATCTCAGAACGACCGCCCCCCGGAGCGATTACCGGCCAGATTCATGCCGCCATAGCGGCCGTGCCTCCCCTCTTGCCGCGCTCTGCGGCGTACCGTCTCAATGTTCGTGTCGTTGCGCGACATTTCGTGCGTGTGCATTTCCGTGCACAGCCCCGAGCTGTTGCTGCCGTATTGGACGCACTTTGCGTCGATCGTCATCCAGAGCGCTTCTGGAATCCATTTCAGCATCATCACTCTAGCCGCTGGCGGAAACGATCCGCCTCCGGCGCTCGTTCTCCATCGGTACACCAGGAGAACAATCATGTCCAAAGAGAACGGAGCGCAGCGTCTCGCCACGCTCATCGTCCCCACCATCCTGCAGGGCCAGCTCACCGGCGTCCGGGCCATTCGGATCGGCGCTCGAAAAGTTCATGTTGAACTGCTGGACACTGCATGGAAAATCCCGCGCAGCCTTCTGCCATCGGTGCTTCCTTCCGATTACAGCGAACTCGCGGAACTGGTTCGCCCGTTGGCGCGCAGCCATGGAATTGAAATGGACTCATTCATGCCCAGGAGAAATTGATCCATGTCAGACAAAGACGAAATCTCGACCCTTGAGGATCGCCTCACCGCATTCATTCACGAGTCCTATGCACTCGCGTTGAACGCTGCGGGGTTGACCGCTGAGCAAATCGAAGACGTTGCAACCGCGGTAGACGTCTCATTGACCAACAATTTCGATTGGCAAGGCAACCTTCAGACGTACTACTTCACCACCAGCGACGGCTCGGATGTCGAACCTGTGCTGGCACGAAGTCTTGAAGGCGCTGCCCTCCATATTGCGGAGCGGAACGGATGGTTTCACAAACCGGCCTCTCTCGAAGACACGGCTGAGACCACGCCATACGAACTGGCAAACGAAGCACGCCAGTCCTATGACGAATTTGCCATTCAGGCAACAGAAGATGCCGGCATTGCGAAAGCAATCGACTTGGAGGAAGCCCAACTTCTTTCAACAGCCGGGTTCGTACGCAGAGATCACGCCGACGAATAGTCGCGCTACGCACACCGATTCACTCAACCACAACCCACACGGGGCTTGTCCCCTTCCGGGGATTCGTCCCTCGAAGGAGATGCAATGAAAGCCTACATCGTTACAAGAATTGGGGAGAACAGAGGTACTCCTCGAATTTGGTTCGAAGGCAACCGCGTAGCGCGTTCGGGTTTCGTTCCGGGCACGCACTACTCCGTTGCCACCGAAAAAGGTCGTCTGACCTTGAAGGTCTGTGACGACGGCACGCGGATCGTGTCCATTCGACGCCGTGGCGAACATGAGCTTCCGATCATCGATCTCAATAGCCACGACATCAGCAAGGCGTTCGCCGGCATCGAGGTGGTTCGCGTGATCCTCCGGGAAAACGAGATCCACATCCTGCCGCTGGCCACTGAGCTGAAATGTCAGGAGCGCGAGGCGCGCGTCAAGTCGCGGGTCGCTGCGGGACAACCGATTCGGGTGGGATCACTCTCACACGGCGGCGGCGTTCTCAGCCACGCCATCCATGCGGGGTTCGTGAAGGCAGGCGTTCCGGTCGAATTGGCATTTGCCAACGACATCCGTGATGACTTGCTGGAGCACGCATCCCGCGCAAATGAGGCGTGGAGCGATTCCACCATCTCCCTGTCGGCACCCATGCAAGACCTCGCAATGGATCGCTGGGCGATGCAACGTCTTCCACAAGTTGACGTACTCGAATGCGGAATCCCGTGTTCAGGGGCCTCCAGCTCGGGACGCGCAAAGCGGCATCTGAGCGCCGCGGAAGCACACCCGGAAGTGGGGCATCTCATCCACGCCTTCCTCAGCATCGTCGAGCAAACCAATCCATCGATTGTCCTGGTGGAGAATGTGCCGAACTATGCAAGTACCGGCTCTGCGTGGATCCTGAGAAATCAATTGCGCGACCTCGGCTACACCGTCAGTGAGACAGAGGTTCGTGGAAGTGAGTGGGGCGCGCTGGAAGACCGGAAGCGGTTTGTGCTCCTCGGTGTCTCCAAAGGGCTTTCGCTCACGCTTGATTCATTGGTACCACCCATGACGGCAGCCGGGTGCATCAATGACATTCTCGATCCGATCACAGAAGACGATCCGCGTTGGTCGACCATGCCTGGACTCAAGGCAAAGCAGGAGCGCGACATGGCGGCAGGGAAAGGGTTTAGAATGCAGATCATGACGGGTATAGAAAGCAAGATTCCCACAATTACCAAGGGAATTTCGAAGAATAGAAGCACTGATCCCAAGATCCAGCACCCGACTCAAGGGGACCTCCTGAGAGTCCCGACCCCGGCGGAACATGCCAGATGCAAGTTGGTTCCGGAAACGCTGATTGCAGGACTCTGCGCAACTACTGCCCACGAACTGCTTGGCCAGTCGATCGTCACCGCGCCTTTCAAGGCGCTCGGCGAGCTGATGGCTCAGTGCTTTCGTGATGCAGCGGCCACCATCGAGTTGTCACAAGCGGCGTAACCGTACGATTGGGTTCGTCATCAGATTGAGGCCGACACCGAAGGCCCGCAGGAAAGCGTGATTTGAAGTAATCGAAAAAGCCGCAGACCCTCACGGGTTTGCGGCTTTATTTTTTCTTCGATCAGCGCAATTGGCGAAATCGCTTGGGCCTAATTTGTCCCGCAGCAGCAGCTCGACGGATACCCCCCCAGGCATCGGGCGAG